>NZ_JAUCCU010000001.1:0-1208781 GCF_034675845.1 Castellaniella sp. | reverse complement strand
TGAATAGCCCCCGAAGCTTAACGCGTGTTCCCCTCAAAGACAAAGCGCCTGCCTAAAAAAAGCAGGTTTTTCCTCTGGTGTAGTAAAAATGACCTCTAAAATCCCTTTATCTGATGTGCAGGCGGCCCATGCCGCAGCGGGCAGCACTGCCATACAACGATTGACCCTGGCGCGCCCGGATGACTGGCACCTGCATTTGCGTGATGGCGCGGTGCTGCACAGCGTGGTGGCAGACTCTGCACGCCAGTTTGGCCGCGCCATCATCATGCCTAACTTAAAGCCGCCTGTGCTGACGACTGCTGATGCGCAGGCTTATCGGGATAGGATTTTGCGCGCCTTGCAGGCTGTGGGGCTGTCCGCTGGGGATTTTCAGCCGCTGATGACCTTATACCTGACGGACAATACGCCTGCGGACGAAATCCTGCGCGCCAAGGACAGCGGCCTGGTGCATGGGGTGAAGCTATATCCGGCCGGGGCGACGACGCACTCGGATGCCGGGGTGACGGATCTGCTGGGGCATTGTCGTGCCGCGCTGGATGCCATGCAGCGCTGTGGGATGCCTTTGCTGGTGCATGGCGAGGTCACCGATCCGGCGATCGATCTGTTTGATCGCGAGGCGGTCTTTATCGATCAGGTGATGCGGCCCTTGCGTCAGGCTTATCCGGCACTGAAGGTCGTGTTCGAGCATCTGACAACGGCAGAAGGGGTGGCCTATGTGCGTCAGGCCGAAGGCCCGGTGGCGGCGACCATCACGGCACACCATTTGCTGTACAACCGCAATGCCCTGTTCCAGGGTGGGTTGCGGCCTCACTGGTACTGCTTGCCTGTCCTGAAGCGCGAACGCCATCGCTTGGCCTTGCTGGATGCTGCCACCAGCGGGGATGCACGGTTTTTTCTGGGCACGGACAGCGCACCGCATCCTCGGGGGGCAAAAGAGCAGGATTGCGGCTGTGCGGGTTGTTATACGGCGCGCCATGCCATGGCGTTGTATGCGACAGCCTTTGAATCCGTTGGACGGCTGGATAGACTGGAATCGTTTGCCAGCCTGAACGGGCCGGCCTTCTATGGCTTGCCAGTGAATCAGGGAACGCTGACTTTAGTGCGTTCCCCCGAGGTGATTCCGGCGACACTGCCGTTGGCGGGCGAAGAACTCGTGCCCTTGGCGGCAGGGGAATCGCTGGATTGGCGGGTACAGGATTAAGGTGGCTCGGCTTCAGTCGCTGTTTTTTTCTTCCAGGGTGGTCCAGCGCTCGAACAGGGCATCCAGCTGCGTTTCCAGGGTATCCAGCTCAAGCTGAATGCGATTGGCCTCATCGGGGCCTTCACGATAGAGATCAGGATCAGAGAGCGCAGCGGCAAGCTTGGCCTGTTCGACCTCCAGGGTGGCGATCTGGTCGGGCAGCTTGGCCAGCTCGTCGGCTTCCCAGGGGGCCAGACGGTTGCGCCGTGGGCGATCGGCCAAGGACTCGGGTTCGGGAGACACTGCGCCGGACGGGCCTGACATTGGCGCCTGGGCTGGCTGAGCAACAACGTCTGGCTTGCGGGCGGCAGCGGAGGCCGATGCTTGGGGCCGCTGGGCTTCCCAGTCGGCATAGCCGCCGACGTATTCCTGCCAGTGTCCATCTGCTTCGGCGGCAATGGTTTGTGTGACGACATTGTCCAGGAAGCTGCGGTCGTGGCTGACCAGCAAGACAGTGCCCTGGTAGTCCTGCAGCAGGCTTTCCAAGAGCTCCAGCGTGTCAATGTCCAGATCGTTGGTGGGTTCGTCCAGCACCAGAATGTTATGCGGCTGGGCGAACATCCGAGCCAAGGCCAGGCGGGCGCGTTCTCCGCCAGAAAGGCTGGATACGGGGGAATGCGCGCGGGCGGCGGGGAACAGAAAGTCCTCCAGGTAGCTCATGACGTGCTTGCGCTGGGTGCCGATCTCCACCCAGTCACTGCCTGGACTGATGGTGTCGGCCAGGGTGGCGGACTCATCCAGGTGATCGCGCATCTGGTCGAAGTAACCGATGGATAGGTTCGTGCCCAGGCGCACGCTGCCATGCTGGGGGGTGAGTTCCCCCAGAAGGATGCGCAGCAGTGTGGTTTTGCCCGCGCCGTTGGGGCCGATCAGGCCGATGCGGTCGCCGCGCAGAATCAGTGTGCTGAAGTCGCGGATCAGGACGCGGTCATCGAAGCCGTGTGTAACGTTTTCGAGTTCGGCGACTTGCTTGCCCGAGCGTTGGCCGTCACTGACGGCAAAGCGCACCTGGCCTTGCTGATCGCGCCGTGCCGTGCGTTCGCGGCGCAAGGCTTCCAGGCGCCTGACGCGGCCTTCGTTGCGCGTGCGGCGAGCTTCGACACCCTTGCGGATCCAGACTTCTTCTTGGGACAGCAGCTTGTCGAAGCGGGCATTGGCCTGTTGCTCGGCTTCCAGCCATTGGGCCTTGCGGGTTTGCCAGTCCGAGAAGTTTCCCGGAAAGCTGAATAGCTGGCCGCGGTCGAGTTCAATGATGCGCGTGGCGACCTCGTCCAGGAAGCGCCGGTCGTGGGTGATCAGCACGATTGTCATGCGGGCCTGGCGCAGCAGGGTTTCCAGCCAGGCAATCCCCTCGAAGTCCAGATGGTTGGTAGGTTCATCCAACAGCAGCAGATTGGGTTCTTCGACCAGGGCCCGGGCCAGGGCGACGCGCTTGCGGGTGCCGCCGGACAGGCCGGCAATCAGCAGGTCGCCATCCAGGCCCAGGGAGTCAATCAGGGATGCCGCGCGGGCGCCACGCGACCAGTCTTCGGCCGCCAGATAGTCCCCTTGGAGATACTGCAGAATAGTTTGGTCTTCGGGCAGGCTGGGTTCTTGTTCGACTGTGGCGACACGCAGGCCTTTTTGACGGCGGATGTCGCCATCATCCAGCTGGGTGCGTCCATCCAGCACCCGCAACAGGGATGATTTGCCTGCTCCATTGCGCCCGATCAGGCCAATACGCTCGCCGTTTTGCAGGGCCAGGTCGGCACGGTCGAGCAAGGGGTGGTGGCCATAGGCCAACTGAGCCTGGGTGAGAGCAAGCAGGGTATCGGACATATCAATGAAATCTCTGTAAACGCGTCAGGCAGGGCCGGTGAATTCAGCCAAAATCCTATTGTCGCAGTTTGTGCTGCCTGGCGTACAATGCGGCTGCGGGGCAGATCGGGCAATCGCGGGATGAAAATTCCGAGGAAGGTCCGGACTCCATCGGGCAGGGTAGCGGCTAACAGCCGTCCGGCGAGCTACGGCAAGCCGAGGAACAGGGCCACAGAGACGAGACTGCCACGAGGGTGTCCAATAGGGCACTCCGGTACGGCCACTCCGTACTGCCTGTCGGCTTGGCCGATAGGGCGTGGCAGGGTGAAACGCGGTAACCTCTATCCGGAGCAACATCAAATAGGCATGCGCCGGCTTCGTGCCGACAGGGCGGCCCGCCCTAGCATGCGGGTAGATGGCTAGAGCTGGTCAGTAATGGCCAGACCAGAGGAATGATTGCCCGTCGGGTTCGCCCGGCGTACAAAATCCGGCCTATAGATCTGTTCCGCACTTTTCTTTCTGCTGTGCCGCCCATAGGGAATTATGCGTATGCGGCAGCCGCTGCGCCTGTGCTACCCTGAATACAACTTTCGAACCGACGGCCTGCCCAGGTCGGATAAGTTTCGTATAGGGCGGGTACGCCTGCCGGATTCCATACACGGATATCCAGCAGGAGACCTCGGTGACAGATTCGACAGTTACATCCCTGTCGGGCACGGCCCTCAGCCAGCGACCTCCGCTGCTTGAAGTCCGCGATCTGGCGAAAAGCTTCGGCGGCCTGCGGGCGGTGGATCGCTGCTCCTTTCAGGTTCAGCAGGGCACCATTACCGGTTTGATCGGCCCGAATGGCGCGGGCAAGACCACGGCATTCAATCTCATTACAGGCTTCATTCGGCCAGATTCCGGCCAAATCTTACTGGATGGTCAGGATATCGCGCATTTGCGGCCCGATCAGGTCTTTGCGCGTGGCCTGTGCCGTACTTTTCAGATTCCGCGTGAACACGGCACCATGAGCGTCCTGGAAAACCTGCTGCTGGTGCCAGCGGGACAGTCCGGCGAATACTGGTGGAATGCCTTGCTGCGTCCGGCGCAGGTGCGTGCCGAAGAATCCACCAATCTGGCCAAAGCCCTCGAGGTCCTGGATTATCTGCAGCTGTCGCACGTCAAATACGAGTACGCCGCCAATCTGTCAGGCGGCCAAAAGAAGCTGCTGGAAATGGGCCGCATGCTGATGGCCGATCCACGAATCATTCTGCTGGACGAGCCTGCCGCCGGGGTCAACCGCACTTTGCTGCAAAGCATTATCCATAATATTCAGGCGCTGGCCCGTGACCGTGGCATTACTTTTTTGCTGATCGAACACGACATGAACATGGTCATGAGCCTGTGCAATCCGGTGATTGTCATGAGCGAGGGACGCAAGCTCGCCGAAGGTGAGCCCGAGGCCGTGCGCAACAATCGGGCAGTGCTGGAAGCCTACCTGGGAGGGCAATATGCCGCTACTGCAGGTTGATGCCATCACGGCAGGGTACGGGGATACCGAAATCCTGCGCAATCTATCCATTGTGGTCAACGCGGACGAGGTCATTTCCATCATCGGGCCCAATGGCGCGGGCAAGTCCACCTTGATGAAGACCATTTTTGGCCTGTTGCATCCCCGCCAAGGGGGCATCACATTTGATGGGCACGATATTTCCCGGACGGCGCCTCACCAGATCGTGCGCCTGGGCATGTGCTATGTGCCCCAGGTGGCCAATGTGTTCACCACGCTGACCGTCGAGGAAAACCTCGAAATGGGGGCCTTCCCTTTGGGGGCGGCGGATCTTGCCGAGCACAAAAACCGTGTCTACGAGATGTTCCCCAAACTGCGCGAGCGACGGCGTCAGTTGGCGGGGAAAATGTCAGGCGGAGAACGGCAGATGGTCGCGATGGGCAGCGCCTTGATGATGAATCCAAAACTGCTGCTGCTGGACGAACCCACTGCTGCCTTATCGCCCAAGCTCGTCGACGAGATTTTCGAGCGCATTGCCCGGATCAATGAATCCGGGATTGGCGTGTTGATGGTCGAACAAAATGCCCGCCAGTCCCTTGGCATGGCGCATCGCGGCTATGTTCTGGCGAATGGCGAAAACCGCCACGAGGGCACGGGGCGCGACTTGCTCGATGATCCCAATGTAGGGCGCCTTTATCTGGGGGGCTGATTCCGATGGCTGATTCTGCACAATCTGCAAACAATAGTCTGGATGCCACCGATCCTCTCGAGAATGCCGTGGTGGATGCACGGGATGCCGCTGGCGCACGCAGCAGCCGTTTTGTCGGCGGGGTGTTATTGCTGGTGCTGGTCGGCATGTGGGTGGCCGGCTGGCTTTCAGGCACGGATGCCCAGGAGATGCTGTCGCTGACTGCCTGGGGCGTCATGCTGGGGGGGATTATCGCCTTGGGGGGGATCGGATTGACCCTGTGCTATGGGGTGCTGAAATTCCCCAATTTCGCCCACGGGGAGTTCCTGACCCTGGGTGCTTACATCACCTACGGGATGGTGTTGGTCCTGCCGCAGTCCAATCCCATCTGGCAGTTTTCCTTCGGTTGGGAACTCCTGGCCGGGATTCTGGTGGCTGCCGTCGTGACGGCCCTGGTGGCCATACTCATCGACCGCCTGCTGTATCGCCCCTTGCGCAGGCATCGCTCGCCGCTGGTGTTGCTGGCCATGGCATCCCTGGGCATGGAGTTCTTGCTGCGCGGCATTGTCTATCTGATCTGGGGCTCGGATTTCCATTTTTATTATTCGGGTCGATCCAACCCCGCCCTGTCCTTGCCGCTGGGGCTGCGCCTGCAGGCGGACCAGATCTTCGTCTTTGTGCTGGCCATTGTGCTGGTGGCTCTGCTGTACTGGATGCTGACCCGAACCCGGATCGGCAAGGCCATGCGCGCCACGGCAGATAACCCGGACCTGGCCCAGGTGCGTGGCATCAATACCGAACAGGTCATTGCCTGGACCTGGGCGATTGGCGCCGGGCTGGCCGCCGTGGGCGGGGTCATGTACGGGCTGGCATCGCAGATGCGGCCGGACATGGGTTTTGTGTTGTTGTTGCCGCTGTTTGCCGCCGTGATCATGGGGGGCATAGGCAGCGCCTGGGGGGCGTTGGTAGGGGCCATCATCATCGGGGTGGCCATGCAGCTGACCTCGGCCTTTCTCAATCCCGCCTATGGCCCGGCGGTGGCTTTTGTTTTGATGGTGCTGGTGCTGCTGATGCGGCCCCAGGGCCTGTTTGCTCAACGCTAGGAGACCGTCATGGATGCTGCGCATTTGCTCAAGGCCTGCTTCCTGTTCGTGCCGGCGTTTTTGCTGGGGTGTCTGCTGTTTTCCCGCTGGCGCTGGCCTTTGCGCCTGTCGGCGGCTCTGGTGCTGGGTGGGGTGCTGGCTTTCGGGGTGGCGGGGTGGCTGCCGGGCATCATGGATTATCTGGTGTCCTTCAGCATCATGGCGATGATTTACTCGATCTTGTCCCTGGGCCTGAATGCCCAGTGGGGGTATAACGGCCACCTGAATTTCGGCATTGCCGGGTTTTTTGCCGTGGGGGCGTTTACCATGGCCTTGTTTGTCACCTCGATGCCTGCGGGCGTGATGGCGGCGTATGCCCAGCAGTGGTTCGGCTTCAATGCGCCCTTTCTGGTGGGGGTGGCTGCCGCTGGCATCATGTCCGGGGTAGTGGCGTATTTCATTGCCCAGCCCATCTTGCACTTGCGTGCTGACTTTCTGGCGATTGCCACCCTGGGCATTGCCGAAATCATCCGGTTGATTTTCCAGAACGAACGCTGGCTGGCCAATGGGCCGCAGCCGCTCTCGGGGATTACCCAGCCTCTGTCCTGTGTTTTCGATGCCGAAGGCTGCAGTTGGTTGCCTGACGCTGTCAATCAGACGCTGTCGGCCCTGCAGCCCCGGGATTACAGCTATTTGTACCTGGCGATTGTGGCCTTGGCCTTGGCGCTGGTGTATGGGGTACTGGAAGCCATGGTGCGTTCTCCCTGGGGGCGGGCCTTAAGAGCTGTGCGCGACGAGGAAGATTCGGCGGCCATGAATGGCAAGCCGGTCAAATCCTTGCGGGTGCAGTCCTTTGTGCTGGGGGCCGTGGTCATCGGGGTCGCCGGCGCCTTGTATGCGCCTTATATGGTCACGATTGACTACAGCCACTTCAAGCCCCTGTTTGCGACTTTTCTGGTCTGGGTGATGTTGATGCTGGGGGGCAGTGGCAACAATAAAGGCGCCATCTTGGGGGCTTTTGTGATCTGGGCAGTCTGGAGCGGCACCGGGTTTGTCACGGATTATCTGCAGGTGGCTTTGCAAGGTGTGGCGCCGGATATGGCGGCGCGGATGTCGTTCCTGCGCTGGGCCTTTGTGGGGCTGCTGCTGGCGTTGATTGTGTTGTTTCGGCCTCAGGGGATCTTGCCCGAGAAAAAACGCGTGTCCCGGTTTTTGAAAGACGTGCCGGAAGACTGAGGCGGGTTGTTCCCAGGCATGAAAAAAGACCACGTCGTGAACTGCACCCCAAAAGTTGGACACTGATTCAACCTTTGGGGTGTTTTTCATGCCTGTTACGGATGTGTTATTCAGCCGGGATGTCCTTGGCGGGGACCATCTTGACCGTGTCGATCTTGTCGCCGGTGTATTTCCAGATATTGACCGGGGTAATGACATCGCCGTTTTTATCAAAGTCGCAGGGGCCTGCGACGCCGTTGTAATTGATTTTTTTCTTGTCCTTCAGGGCCTGCAGCATTTGGGTGATCCGGGCCTGATCGCCGCCGTCGATCATTTCACCCGGCGGGTTGGCGATGTTGCGCAGTTGGTCGCGCAAGACCGTGCCGGTGATTTTCGAGGCGTCAGTGGCCCCATTGGCCACGACGGCCGCCATGGCCAGACCGGCCACCATGCCCGCATCATAGGAACATGTAGTGAACGGCGGGAAGTGGTCGCGTTGGTATGTCCCAAGATAGGTTTTGGCAAAGTCCTTGTAGGACTGGGTGCTGGTGTCTTCGCCGGGGGCGGTGCCGTACAGGCCATCCATGTCCTTGGCGCCGACTTCCTTGATGATGTCGATGCTGGCATTGCCATCGGTGAACTGCCATTTGGTGAAGCTGAAGGTATCGCGGGATTCTTTGCAGATGGCGATGGTGTGGGCGGGATAGCTGACGATCAGCAGGAGATCCGGTTTGTCCTTCAGGGCTTGCGACAGCATGGATTTATAGGTGGGCTGGACTTCCTCGGGGTGTGGGACTTCGGCCAGAACAGTGCCGCCCCGCTTTTTGAAGGCTGCCGTGAAGGCGTTGGACAGACCCTGGCCGTAGGGATTGTTGATGTAGATGGTGGCGACGCGCTTGAACTTGTAGTCCGGGTCGATTTCACCGTTGACGAACTGGGCAGCCACGACGCCCTGCATGGCATCGGATGCGCTGGTGCGAAACAGTAGATCAGCTTTGGCGTCGGCGGGCAGCACGGTGACCAGGGGCGAGGTGGTGCCATTGCCGATTTGCAGAACCCCCGACGGAATAGTGACGGACGTGGCAATGGCCACTGTGACGCCGCTGGACCAGCCGTTGATGATGACAGGTGTGTGCTGGGTGTCGACCATCTGGCGGGCAGCCTGCACACCCACCGTGGGCAGGGTGGAACTATCTGCCGTGACGTGGTTGGCAATGATGGGCCCGCCAAAGACTTGCTTGGCTGCGGTGTTGATCTGGTTGACAGCCAAGGCGACGGCATCCCGGTAATAGGGGCCGAACTCTGCGGCGGAACCCGTCATGGGAAGCACCTGACCGAGATTGATGGCGGGTGGAGCCCCTGCGGCCATAGCGCGTGAAAACGGCAGGGTATTGAGCACCAAGGTACCGCCAGCTGCGCCTAGACTGAGTAGAAATTGGCGGCGAGATGCGGGGTGCGGGAAGGGATGATCCGACATGAAGAGTCTCCTTTTGGTTAGCTGGCACAGGACAGGCAAACGCGTAAAAGGCTCGGATGCTTTCGAGTCTGGCACCTGGGTGCCGGTAAGGCCGCCTCGGGCGAGGCTTGAATCCATTACAAAGGTTGTCCTGTGCTGTGTCAATGAGGGATTGGTGCAGGTCGGTGGTGGGCTGGGTGGGAGCGGGCAGCGTGATTTTCTAATAAAGGACATTCAGTTCAACATGCAGCATGTTGATTTTTCAACGTTTTTGCTTTTTGAGATATTATGGAAAATAGTTGTAAGTGCTTGTTGTCATTGGATAAATTCCGCTTTTGACTTGACCGGGGGGGCGAGTTCCCGTAGAGTGGGCCAAAGTAGAATTTTGTGGATCAAAGTGGGGGAAGAGTCCGCGTGTTTCAGGGAAGCAATGCGTTGACGTTAGATGCCAAGGGACGGATGTCAATTCCGGCCCGGTATCGTGACGCGCTGCTGGCGGATGAACGCGGCGGCCTGACACTTACCCAGCATCCCGATGGCTGCCTGATTCTCTATCCGCGCTCGATCTGGGAAACCAAACGCGCCCAGATTGCCGCATTGCCAGCCAGCGCCCGACCTTTGCAGCGCTTGTTGCTGGGGTCTGCGATGGATGTGGATATGGATGGCGCAGGACGCATCCTGGTGTCGCCCGAATTGCGGGCGGCAGCAGGGTTGTCGCGCGAAGTCATGCTGTTGGGGCTGGGGTCCAATTTCGAACTGTGGGATCGCGAGCAATGGGAGGCGCGCAGCCTGCAGGATGTCAAACAACTAGATCCAGCCATACTTGAGCAGATCTCTTTCTGAGTCCCCTCATGACGTATTCCCACCGTACCGTTCTGCTGGAACCGGCTATCGACGCATTGTTGAGTTCTGCGTTCGGCCGTCGTTCGGGCATGACGCCGCCGTCGGCCGGAGGGGTATATGTGGATGGCACATTCGGGCGGGGCGGACATAGCCGCCTATTGTTGCAGCGCCTGGCCCCTGATGCACGTCTGCTGGTATTCGATAAAGATCCTGTCGCCATCGAAGTGGCCCAGGCGCTTAGTCGGGAGGACGCCCGGGTCGAGGTCATCCATGATGGTTTTGCCACCTTGGCGAACCAACTGGACCGGCTGGGGTTGACTGGCGTGGATGGCGTGTTGCTGGATCTCGGGGTGTCGTCACCCCAGATCGACGATGCCACCCGTGGTTTTTCTTTTATGCGGGATGGCCCGCTGGACATGCGCATGGACACCACGCGGGGGCAGACTGCCGCCGAGTGGCTGGCCCAGGCTGAACAGGATCAGATCAAGGAGGTCATCGCACATTATGGCGAAGAACGGTTTGCTTTCCAGATTGCAAAGGCGATTGTTGCGGGCCGCGAATCCCGCCCGCTGTGCACCACGGGCGAATTGGCCCAGCTCGTCGCCGGTGTCGTCCGCACGCGCGAAAAGGGTCAGCACCCGGCCACCCGCACCTTTCAAGCTATACGGATTCACATCAATGCGGAGCTCGAGGAGCTCGCGCACACCCTCCCGGCAGCTTTAACCCACCTGCGGCCTGGCGGGCGCCTGGCGGTGATCAGCTTCCACTCTCTGGAAGATCGCATGGTCAAACAGTGTCTGGCGATGGCGGCCCGGCCCGGCCAGGAACAGGCGCGTCTGCCGATTCCAGAAAAGGATATGCCGCAGCCCTGGGTGACTTTGCTGGGTAAAGTGCAGGCCGATGCGGCCGAGGTGCAGGATAACGTCCGTTCGCGTTCGGCGGTGCTGCGTGCCGCACAGCGCACGGATCGGCCATTGAGCATCGAACAGGCTCGCGATCTGGTCCATGTGCCGGGGCGACGGCCTGCGGCCCGGCCCGGCCGGAGGGCGGCTCGATGACTCGGGCGGTCCTGCTGTTGGCAGTGATCCTGATGGGGTCTGCGATTTCACTGGTGACGGTGCGTTTTCAGACACGCGAATTATTCGTGTCCTCCGAACGTCTGAAGTCCCAGGCCCAGGAACTTGACACGGAATGGCGCCGCTTGCAACTGGAACGTGCCGAGCTGGCGCGTAATGCCCGTATCGACGCCTTGGCCAGAACCGAATTGCACCTGGTTTCGGTCACGCCGGATCGCACGATTTATTTGCAGATGCCTGCGGCTTCCGTTCCTGAAGGGAGGCCCCGGTGAAGCGTTTTGGCTTTCATGAAAGTCCGGTGCTGGCGGGCCGTCCGGCATTCTGGCGTGCGCGCCTGGTCGTGATTGTGCTGATGCTGGCGTTTGCCGCTTTGATTGCCAAAGCCATCAGCCTGCAGATTCTATCCAATGAGTTTTTGCAGCGCCAAGGCGAACGGCGCTACGAACGCACTTTGGTATTGCCTGCTTCGCGCGGCAAGATTTTCGATCGCAGCGGTTCGGTGGTGCTGGCCTCCAGCATGTCGGCCCGTGCCGTTTGGGCCATCCCCGAGGATTTCCACAAGGCCAGCGATGCCCAGGTAGCGTCCCTGGCGCAGTTGTTGGGCATGAAGGCTCAGGATATTCTTCAGCGCACGCAGGACGAGGCGAAGAACTTCGTCTACCTGCAGCGCCAGGTCGCCCTGGATGTGGCGGACCAGATCCGTCAGCTGAAGATCCCTGGTATTCAGCAGTTGCCCGAGACCCGGCGTTATTACCCCGAAGGCGAGGTCATGGCGCATATCGTGGGTTTTACCAATATCGAAGACCGTGGAATTGAGGGCATAGAGCTTGCCTTTAATGACCTTTTGTCGGGGCAGCCTGGGTCGCGGCGCGTCATCAAGGACCGTTTAGGCCGGGTGGTGGAAGACGTGCAGGCGGTGGTGCCGCCGGTGGATGGTCAGAATCTGCAGTTGTCGATTGATGCGGGGATTCAGTTCGATACTTATACGGCCCTGAGCGAAGCTATCCAGGAACACAAGGCCCGCGCTGGTGCCGCGATTGTGGTCGATGCCCAGACGGGCGACATCCTGGCCATGGTCAATTTGCCCTCTTACGATCCCAATGACACCGCGCAGCGCACCGGCCAAGCCCTGCGCAATCGGGTCATGACCGATACCTTCGAGCCCGGCTCCATCATGAAGCCGTTCACCGCAGCCTTGGCGCTGGACTCCGGCATTATTACCACTAAGACCCGTTTTGATACGGGCAATGGGCGGTATCGCTATCAGGGCGCCTTGATTTCTGATGTCGGACGCTATGGCGTGCTGGACGTGGGCGGGGTCATCCAGCATTCCAGCAATGTCGGAATGACGATGATTTCCGAACTGCTCACATCGCAAGCGATGTGGACCAAGTTTTCCGAATTGGGTTTTGGCCGGGTATTGCAGACGGATTTTCCGGGCATGGCTGCCGGCCTGCTGCGGCCCTGGCAGCGCTGGCGTCCCATTGAACGCGCCACCATGGCCTATGGCTATGGCCTGTCGGTGTCCCTGATCCAGGTAGCGCATGCATACACGGCTTTTGCGCGCAATGGCGATATGGTGTCTTTGTCGCTCTTGCGCCGCGAGGGCCGACCGACCAGCGTGCAGGTCTATACCCCCGAGGTTGCCCGGATGATGCGCGGCATGCTGGAAGCCGCAGCGGGGCCTGACGGCGCACGGCGTGCTCAGGTGCAGGGCTACCGCGTGGCCGGCAAGAGCGGGACAGCCCGCAAGATTGTCAATGGGCAATACAGCACGAATAAATACCGGGGATCATTCGTGGGGCTGGCGCCCGTGTCTGATCCACGCATTGTGGTGGCTGTGTCCATCGATGAGCCCAGTGCGGGGGGGTATTATGGCGGCCGCGTGGCCGCACCCGTTTTTTCCGATATTGTTTCCAGCACTCTGCGCCGCTTGGGCGTGCGGCCTGATGCACCAGTGGATTCCCTGGTGGCGGTGGCGGGGCAGAAGGGACGTACACCATGAATGCAATTGATATTTTGGCCTGGCTGGACGAGCGTGTGAATCGCCAGGCGCATCTTTGTCTGGATTCGCGCCAGATTCAACCCGGTGATGTGTTTTTTGCCTGTCCGGGGGAAGCCACCGATGGCCGCGACTACCTGCAGCAGGCTGTTGATGCCGGGGCCGCCGCCATTGTGTGCATGGCCGGGGGCGGACAGAGTGCGCCACCCAAGGTTCCGCTGCTGCAAGTCGATGGCTTGAATACGCTGCTGGGCGAGACTGCCCATCTCTGGTATGGCCGACCATCCGATGCCTTGGCGGTGATTGCCGTGACCGGCACCAATGGCAAGACCTCGACGACGCGCTGGCTGGCCGATGCCCTGAATGCCGAAGGCATGCCTTGCGGCACGGTAGGCACGCTGGGGGTCACGCTGGCGGATGGCCGCAATCTGGGCGGGATGTTGACCACCCCGGATGTGCTGACCATGCATCGCAGCCTGGCGGCCATCACCCAGGCTGGTGGCCAGGCGGCTGCTGTCGAAGCGTCCTCCATCGGCCTCCAACAGGGACGGCTGGATGGGGTGCATATTCAGGTGGCGGGTTTTACCAATCTGACTCGGGATCACCTGGACTATCACGGCACCTTCGAGATCTACAAGCAGGCGAAATTCGCCTTGTTTACGCGCGTCGGGTTGCGCAGTGCCGTCATCAATGCCGATGATGCGGCGGGCGTCGAGCTGCTGGCCGGTGCGCCGGATATGCATCGCGTGGCCTATAGCCTGCGCAGCGACAGTGGGGCCGGTTTCAGGGCCGAAGATATTCAGCATGGCGCCGATGGCCTGATGTTCAATCTGATCACGCCCGGCGGACGGGTGCAGATCATGGCCCCCGTCGTGGGCGAACACAATGTCTCTAATCTGCTGCTGGTGGCGGGTGTTTTGCGCGAGCTGGGCTGGGGATTGAGCCGCACCGCCCGGGCGCTGTCTGCCCTGAAGCCTGTGCCAGGCCGCTTGCAACTGGTCAGTGCCGTGGGCGGCAGCAGCGCCGGACAGCCGCTGGTGGTGGTGGATTATGCCCACACGCCGGATGCGCTGGAGCGCGTGCTGCTGGCCCTGCGTCCGCTGGCCCAGGGCCGCGGGGGGCGCTTGCTGTGTGTGTTTGGCTGCGGCGGCGATCGCGATGTCGGCAAACGTCCGCTGATGGGCGAGATCACCAGCCGCTTGGCTGATGCCGTCGTGGTCACCACGGATAATCCGCGCACCGAAGACCCGCAGGCCATTATCGACGCCATTGTGGCCGGCATGCCCCACGGGGCTCAGGTCCAGGCGGATCGGGCCACGGCCATTCTGGACACCATCTGGCGCGCCAGTGAAAAAGACGTGGTGCTGCTGGCGGGCAAGGGTCACGAGACCTACCAGGAAGTCCAGCACGTCCGCAGCCCCTTCGATGATCGGGAGTGGGCGCGCTTTGCACTGACGTGGCAACACGGTCAGCCGCTGTCCACCGATAGCCGCCAGTTGCCCGAGGGGGCGCTGTTCTTGGCCTTGCGTGGGGAATACTTCGATGGCCATGACTATCTGTCGGCGGCTGCCCAAGCGGGCGCCCGGGCGGCGATTGTGGCCGAGCGCGTGGATGGGGCCGAACTGCCCCAGATCGTGCTGGGTGATACCCGCCAGGCGTTGATACGCATGGCGACTGTCTGGCGCAGCCTGTTCACCATGCCGGTGATCGCGGTGGCCGGCAGTAACGGCAAGACCACCACCAAGGAAATGCTCAGTGCCATTCTGGCGGCCTGGTGGGGTGAGGCGAGCCGATTGGCTACCCGTGGGAATTTCAATAATGACATTGGTCTGCCGCTGACGGTAATGCGTTTGCGCCCCGAACACAGGGCCGCCGTGCTGGAACTGGGCATGAACCACCCAGGCGAGATCGCCGTGCTGGCCAAGATCGCCCAACCGACAGTGGCCGTGGTCAATAATGCCCAGCGCGAGCACCAGGAGTTCATGAGTTCGGTCGAAGCGGTGGCGCGGGAAAACGGGGCGGTGCTGCAGGCCTTGCCCGCCGATGGGGTGGCCGTCTTTCCGGATGACGAACCCTATAGCGATATCTGGCAGGATTTGGCGGGCGCGCGCACCGTACAGCGCTTTGGTTTCGGAGCCTCGGCGCCGGTGCATGCGGCGCAGATCCGTGCCGGCACCGAGCAGACCGAATTCCGCCTGCAGATCAATCACGATTCTGTGGCGGTGACGCTGCACGCGCCCGGACGACATAATCTGCATAATGCCCTGGCCGCCGCTGCTTGCGCGGGTGCGGCGGGTGCCCCCATGGCGGTCATTGCCGCTGGGCTGGCCGCATTTCGTCCGGTCGGGGGGCGCATGCACCCCGAGGTCATGGCCGACGGCTTTCAACTGATCGACGACACCTACAATGCCAATCCTGATTCAGTGCGTGCCGCGATTGACGTGCTGGCCGGACTGGATGGGCGGCGGGTGCTGGTGCTGGGCGATATGGCCGAAGTCGGTGATCAGGGGCCTGCCATGCATGCCGAGGTCGGAGTGTATGCCCGCGAGTGCGGCATACAGGTCTTGTTGACACTGGGACCGGCCTGCCACGAAGCCGTTCGGGCTTTTGGCGAGGGCGCCCAGGCCTTTGACGAGATTGAAGCATTGCTGCCAGTGCTGCTGGCTGCGCGGCCTGCGCATATTCTCGTCAAGGGGTCGCGCAGCATGCAGATGGAACGTGTCGTGCAGGCCCTGCACGCCAGCAAGGCTGCCTCCCAGGGGGGTGACCATGCTGCTTGAGCTTGCCCGCTGGCTGGCGGATCATCACTTTCGGGCCTTCGGTGTTGTTGAATACATTACCTTTCGGGCTTTGCTGGCCTCGGCCACGGCACTGGCCATTGGCTTGCTGGCAGGGCCGTGGCTGATTCGTCGCCTGACCGCCATGAAGATCGGGCAGTCGGTACGCAGCTACGGCCCCCAGACGCACCTGCAGAAAAACGGCACGCCCACTATGGGCGGCGCCTTGATCCTGATTGCCATTGCCATCAGTACGCTGCTGTGGGCCGATTGGACCAATCGTTTTGTCTGGGTGGTCTTGCTGGTGACGTTCGGGTTTGGCTGGATAGGTTGGGCCGATGATTATCGCAAGGTCGTGCACCATGATCCGGAAGGCATGCCGGCGCGGCAGAAGTTTTTCTGGCAGGCCTTGATTGGCGCCGTGGCGGCTGTGTACCTGAGTTTTGCCGTCTCGGTGCCTGCCAATACTGAACTCTGGCCCTTGTTTCGGGATTGGGTGTTCAGTGGCTTTGCCATGCCGCTGCCATCCCAGGCTGATCTGATCGTGCCGTTTTTCAAGAGCGTGCGCTATCCCCTGGGGGTATTCGGCTTTGTGGCGCTGACTTGGCTGGTCATCGTGGGCACCAGCAATGCGGTCAACCTGACGGATGGCCTGGATGGCCTGGCCATCATGCCCACCGTGATGATCGGCTCGGCGCTGGGGATTTTCGCCTATGTGGTGGGCCGGGTGGATTATTCCAAATACCTGCTGTTTCCCTATATTCCCGGGGCTTCCGAACTGATGGTGCTGTGTGCCGCCATCGCAGGGGCCGGGCTGGCCTTTTTGTGGTTCAACGCCTATCCGGCCCAGGTCTTCATGGGCGATGTGGGGGCGTTGGCCCTGGGCGGGGCCTTAGGCACGATTGCGGTCATCGTGCGCCAGGAAATCGTGCTGTTCATCATGGGCGGGGTCTTCGTGGTCGAGACCCTGTCGGTGATGTTGCAGGTCAGTTGGTTCAAATACACCAAAAAACGCTATGGCGAGGGTCGGCGTATTTTTCGCATGGCCCCTTTGCATCATCATTTCGAGGTCTCCGGCTGGAAGGAAACCCAGGTGGTGGTGCGCTTCTGGATCATCACCATGATGCTGGTGTTGATTGGTCTGTCCAGTCTGAAATTGCGATGATGGCCGCGTACCAGTTCCCCTCCTTGCGCCGCGATGGCCTGACCCTGATTCTGGGGTTGGGCGAGACCGGCGTGGCTGCCGCCCATTGGTGCGCCAGCCAGGGGGTGGGTCTGCGCGTCGCGGATACGCGACTTGCCCCCAGCGGGCTGTCCGACGTCCAGCGTTTGGGCATCGAAGCGGATTTTCAGCTGGGGCCGGATGCGCTGCAGGATGCTGTGCTGGAAGAGGTCGTCGCCCTGGTCCTGAGTCCGGGGCTGAATCCGCATACTGAGCCTTTATCATCCCTGCTGGCCACGGCGCGTAGCCGGGGAGTCGAGGTGCTGGGCGAGATCGAATTGTTTGCCCGGGCCTTGAACGATCTGAAGACCCAGGGCTATGCCCCTGCTGTGCTGGCGATCACCGGCACCAATGGCAAGACCACGGTCACGTCGTTGGTGCGACATCTGGCCGAAGGTTGTGGGCGCAGCGTCCGGGCGGCCGGCAACATTAGCCCTGCTGCTCTGGCGAGCCTGCAAGATGCCTTGCAGGCCGATGATTTGCCGGAGGTCTGGGTGCTGGAACTTTCCAGTTTCCAGCTGGAGTCGGTTTTTTCGCTGGCAGCGGATGCCGCAGTCGTCTTGAATGTCACGCAGGATCATCTGGATTGGCATGGCTCGATGGCTGCGTATGCTGCTGCCAAGGCCCGTTTGCTGGGCATGAGCCGCGTGCGGGTGGTCAATCGCGCCGATGCGGTGGTGCGCGCCATGGTGGCTGATCTGGCCGCAGCGGAGGTGCGCAGCTTTGGTCTGGATACCCCTGAACTAGAGGGCGATTTGGGACTGTGGTCGCGTCATGGCCTGGATTGGCTGGCGACGGTGACGCCGACGGCGCTAGAGGGGGGGATGCCCGCTTCCCGGCGTAAATCCAATGTTCCCGTGATCAATAGCCGCCCGAACGGTGCAGCGCAGGCCTTGATGCCGGTCGATGCCTTGCAGATCCGGGGGCGGCACAATGCGCTGAATGCCCAGGCGGCGTTGGCGTTGGGGGCGGCGGCGGGGTGGGATTGGGCAGGCATGTTGCATGCCTTGCGCAGCTATCGCGGTGAGGCCCACCGCACGGAGTTCATTCAGGCTATTGCCGGGGTGGATTTTATTGATGACAGCAAGGGCACCAATGTCGGGGCCACGCTGGCAGCCTTGCAGGGCTTGGGGCAGCCGGTGGTGTTGATCGCCGGGGGATTGGGCAAAGGCCAGGATTTCTCTCCCTTGTTGCCGGCAGTACAGGCCCACGCCCGCGCCGTGCTGCTGATCGGCCAGGACGGCCCCCTGATCCGCCAGGCGCTGGCTGCCAGCGAGGTGCCATTGCGGTCATGCAGCAGCCTGGAGGACGCGGTTCGCCAGGGCTTGGATCTGGCCCAGCCAGGGGATGCGGTATTGCTGTCGCCCGCCTGCGCCAGCATGGATATGTTTCGCAATTATGCACATCGCAGCGCCTGCTTTGTTGAAGCGGTGCGCGAGTTGGCGGCGGATCGGGGAGAGGTGTCGTGAGCGTGCTCGCCGGCCTCGGAGCCAGTTTGAATACGGTGCCGCCGGGGCGTACCACCATGTCCAGCATTGATATGGGGCTGATTGTGGCGGTCAGTGCCTTGGCCTTGTTTGGTTTGTTAATGGTGTATTCGGCCTCCATTGCGTTGGCGGATGGCCCGCGCTATGAAAGCTACGGCCGGTTCTATTTTGTCATCCGACATGCCATATTTATCATGGTGGGTTTGCTGGCAGCCCTATTTACCGCCAGCGTGCCCATGCGGGTCTGGCAAAAGCTTGCCTTGCCTTTGTTTGCCCTGACCCTGCTGCTGCTCATGGTTGTTTTGGTGCCTGGCATCGGTCGCGAGGTCAATGGCGCGCGACGCTGGTTGCCGTTGGGACCCATCAATTTCCAGCCATCCGAACTGATGAAGGTCGCGGTGGTGCTGTTCGCGGCAGATTATGTCGTGCGCAAACGCGATCACCTGCAAGGTTTTTTGCGCGGTTTCATGCCGATGGCCGCCACGCTGGGCGTGGTGGGCTTCTTGTTGCTGACCGAGCCTGATCTGGGGGCCTTCATCGTCATCGGTGCGATTGCGGTGGGCATCTTGTTTATTGGCGGCATCAACCTCAAGCTTTTCATCACGCTGCTGGCGGGGGTGATGTCGTGTTTTTTCTTGTTGATCTGGATGTCGCCCTGGCGCCGGGAACGCCTGTTCGTTTATCTGGACCCCTGGAATCCTGAAAATACGTACGGCAGCGCCTATCAGCTTTCCCATTCCCTGATCGCCCTGGGGCGCGGAGAATGGTTTGGCGTGGGCCTAGGTGCCAGTATTGAAAAACTGCATTATCTGCCTGAGGCCCACACGGACTTTATCGTGGCGGTGATCGGCGAAGAACTGGGTTTTGTCGGGGTGGCCTGTCTGGTGGCGGTGTTCATCTTCATCGTCTTGCGGGGCTTTGATATCGCCCGCCAGGCCATGGTGCTGGAGCGCGTGTTTGACGGGCTGGTGGCTCAGGGCGTGGCATTGTGGATCGGCGTGCAAGCCTTCATCAATATCGGTGTCTGCCTGGGCCTGTTGCCCACCAAAGGCCTGACCCTGCCCTTGGTGAGCTATGGCGGATCGGGCATTGTGCTGAATCTGGTCGGCATTGCCTTGTTGCTGCGGGTGGATTACGAGACGCGCAGCATGATGCGGGGGAAAAGGCGATGAAGCAAGCCCTGATTCTGATCATGGCAGGCGGCACTGGCGGGCACATCATGCCGGGTCTGGCCGTGGCGGAGGCGCTGCAATCAAAGGGCTGGCGCGTGTTGTGGCTGGGCAATCCGGATCGCATGGAAGGGCGCCTGGTGCCCGCCCAGGGAATTACCTTGTTGCCTTTGTATTTTGGCGGGGTGCGTGGCAAGGGCCTGATGGCTTTGCTGAAGCTGCCGTTTACGCTGGCGTCCGCTTGTTTGCAGGCGCATCGGCTGTTGCGCCTGCATCGCCCGGATGTGGTGCTGGGCATGGGCGGCTATGCGGCAGTGCCGGGCGGGCTGATGGCCCGCCTCGGAGGCATCCCCCTGGTCATTCACGAGCAGAACGCCGTGGCGGGAACCGCCAATCGGCTGCTGTCGCGTCTGGCCCGACGCAGCTTGGCGGGCTTTCCGGGTGCTTTGCCGGGGTGCGTGATGGTGGGGAATCCTGTGCGCCAGGCCTTGCTGTCGGTAGCCCCCGTCGCGCAGCGCTACGCTGAGCGCCAAGGGGGCTTGCGCCTGTTGGTGCTGGGCGGCAGTTTGGGGGCTGCCCGCATCAATGCCCTGGTGCCGGATGCGCTGGCGCGGCTGGATTCCGCCGCGCGCCCGCAGGTATTGCATCAGACTGGCGAGCGCCATCTGGTTCAGGTGCAGCAACATTACGAGCGGCTGGGCGTACAGGCGCGCCCGGTCGCCTTTATCGACGACATGGCGCAGGCGCTGGCCGAGGCGGATCTGGTGATCTGTCGGGCGGGCGCCATGACGGTGGCCGAGATCGCCGCCGTCGGGGTGGCTGCGCTATTCATTCCTCTGCCGTCTGCGATTGATGATCACCAGACCGCCAATGCGCGATATCTGTCGGACTGTCAGGGGGGATGGCTAAAGCCCCAGGCAGAACTGGACCCGGACTGGCTGGCGGACTGGCTGGCTGCTCGCAGCCGGGACGAGCTGGCTGCGGTCGCCCAACACGCCCATGAACACGCAAGTTTGAATGCCACGCAGCTGATTGCCGAGGCCTGCGTTCATACCAAAGAGGAATCGGCATGAAACATCGGATACATAATCTTCATTTTGTCGGCATTGGCGGTGCCGGCATGAGCGGCATTGCCGAGGTGCTGCTGAATCTGGGCTATGCCATCAGCGGTTCCGACGTACAGGAAACCGCCGTCACCCGCCGTCTGGCGGCCCTGGGTGCGCGCATCAGCATCGGCCATGCCGCCGAGCATATCCAGGGGGCGGGGGCAATCATCACGTCCACGGCCATTCATGCCGATAACCCAGAGGTCCTGGCGGCGCGGGCTGCGCATGTGCCGGTGGTGCCGCGCGCCTTGATGCTGGCCGAACTGATGCGCCTGAAGCGCGGTATTGCGGTGGCCGGCACCCATGGCAAGACCACGACCACCAGCTTGGTGGCCAGCGTCTTGGCGGCTGGCGGCCTGGACCCGACCTTTGTGATTGGCGGACGTTTGAATGCCGCGGATGCCAATGCCCGGCTTGGGCAGGGTGAATATATCGTGGTCGAGGCCGACGAGTCGGACGCGTCGTTCCTGAACCTGCTGCCGGTCATGGCGGTGATCACCAATATCGACATGGACCACATGGATACCTATGGTCATGATGTGGCGCGGCTGAAAAGCGCCTTTGTCGAGTTCACCCAGCGCCTGCCCTTTTATGGCAGCGCCATTCTGTGCCTGGATGACCCGAACGTACGCGAGATCATTCCCTTTGTTTCCCGGCCCATCACCACGTATGGCATTGATATGCCGGCCCAGGTGCGTGCTCACGATTTGCAGGCCAAGGGGACATCTATGTGCTTTGTGGTCGAGCGCCAAGGGGCGCATGGGGCGTTGGCGCCCCTGAATATTTGTCTGAATCTGCCGGGGCGGCACAATGTGCTCAATGCCCTGGCCACGATTGCCGTGGCCACCGAGCTGGGGGTATCCGACGAGGCAATCGTGGAATCATTGGTGCAGTTCCGCGGCGTAGGACGTCGTTTTACCC
Source organism: Castellaniella sp. (assembly GCF_034675845.1). Classification (NCBI taxonomy): domain Bacteria; kingdom Pseudomonadati; phylum Pseudomonadota; class Betaproteobacteria; order Burkholderiales; family Alcaligenaceae; genus Castellaniella; species Castellaniella sp. Next base: position 1,187,208 of record NZ_JAUCCU010000001.1, on the reverse strand, counting down.
AGGTCGGCCAGTTTGAAGTTGCCGCAGGCCATGGCGGTGGCCGCTACACCGTGGTGGATGACTATGGGCACCATCCGGTAGAGATGGCCGCCACGCTGGCGGCGGCCCGAGGGGCGTGGCCGGACCGGCGCATCGTGCTGGCATTTCAGCCGCACCGCTACACGCGCACTCGCGATTGCTTCGAAGATTTCATTCAGGTGCTCAGTCAGGCCGATGCGGTTTTGTTGACCGAGGTTTATGCCGCAGGCGAAGCGCCGTTGATCGCCGCCGATGGCCGTGCGCTGGCGCGTGGCTTGAGGGTGGCGGGCAAGGTCGAACCTGTATTTATCGAGCAGGTCGGTGATATGGCAGCCGCCATCCAGGATTTCGCACGTGATGGCGACGTGGTCATCATCATGGGGGCCGGCTCTGTCAGCCGTGTGCCCGCACAACTAGGGAGTCCACTATGACAACGGATTTTGGCCGAGTTGGCGTGCTGTATGGCGGTTTGTCCGCTGAGCGCGAAGTGTCCTTGATTTCCGGGCAGGGGGTCTGCGAGGCTCTGTGTGATGCTGGTGTGGACGCGCATTTGTTCGATACCGGGCGTCAAGACCTGGCCGAGCTGGCTGCAGCCGGATTTGAGCGAGTCTTTATCGCCTTGCATGGACGATTTGGCGAGGACGGCACGATCCAGGGGGTGCTGGAATTACTGGGTATTCCCTATACCGGCAGTGGCGTGCTTGCTTCATCCCTGACGATGGACAAGATTGCGACCAAGCGCTTGTGGTTGCAGCACGGTCTGTCTACTCCTGATTTCGCGGTATACCGCCAGGCGGATGATTTGCCCGCCGTGCAGGCCCTGGGCCTGCCGCTGATCGTCAAGCCGCCCCACGAGGGCTCATCGCTGGGGCTGACCCGGGTCGAGTCTCTGGATCAATTGGACGCCGCGCTGGCCCTGGCCTGCCGGCACGATGACCGGGCGCTGGTCGAACCCCTGATTCGCGGACGCGAACTGACCGTGAGTGTGTTGGGGACTGGCAAGCAGGCGCGGGCATTGCCAGTTATCGAGATCATTGCGCCCGAGGGGAATTTCGACTTCGAACATAAATATGTCTCCGATGAGACCTGCTATATCTGCCCGGCGGACTTGCCTGCGGCGCTGACCCAACAGATCCAGGAACTCTCCGTGCGGGCATACCAGGTACTCGGCTGCGAGGGCTGGGGCCGCGCCGATCTGATGCTGGATGCAGAAAACCGCCCCTGGCTGCTGGAGATGAATACGTCGCCCGGCATGACCAGCCATTCGTTGGTGCCCATGGCCGCCAAGGCGCTGGACATGAGCTATGGCGAATTGTGTGTGGCGATCCTGGCCACGGCGCGCTGCAAAGTGCACCGTGTGGCTGGGCAATGAGACGCTGGAGACTTTGATGTTTGCCGACGCCCGCCTGACCAATCTGATCGCTAACCTGCTGGCTTTGCTGGCAGTGTCGGCCATGCTGATCAGTGTCCTGGCGTGGACGATCCGGCGGCCGTATTTTTCGATCAACCGCATCGAGCTGGCGCCCATTGCCGATGCCAGCCTGCAGTATGTTTCGCCCAGCAGCATGCAGGCTGCGTTGGCAGGCCAGGTTCGGGGTAATTTTTTCCTGCTGGATCTGAATCAGGTGCGTCAACAGATCGAGAACGTCCCTTGGGTGCGCCATGCCACCGTGCGCCGGGTATGGCCTGCGACCTTGCTGGTGCACGTGGAAGAACAACAGCCTTTGGCGCTCTGGAACGAGAACCAGATGATTAATACCTGGGGCGAAGCCTTCACGGCCAGTGCGGGTGAATTGCCCGATGAGGTCGTGCTGCCGCAGCTTAATGGCCCCGTCAATTCCGAACGGCTGGTGGTGCAGCGCTATGCGGAAATCGCTCGCTGGTTTGCTCCGCTGGGGTTGCGCGTGCGCGAGGCCACCCTGACGCCCCGTTATGCCTGGGAAGTGGCCTTGTCGGACGGTGTGCAGCTGAACCTGGGCCGCGACCCTGCCGCAGATGCAACTGACCCGCATGGCCGCTCGGGGGCCTTGCCCTTTGCCGCCCGTATAGAACGTTTTGTTCAGGCTTGGCCGGATTTGACCCGGCGCCTGGGCGATCGATTGATTGCCAGTGCCGACTTGCGTTATCCGAATGGATTCGCCATCACGCTGGCCCCTGAAACCGCTGCTCACTCTGAACCGCTCAAACCATGACCCGTGACATCAAAGACCTGATCGTTGCTCTCGATATCGGCACCAGCAAGGTGGTGGCTGTCGTGGCCGAGATATTGCCCAGCGGCGGCTTCGAAGTGCTGGGTCTGGGCCAGCATGAGTCCGAAGGCATGCGCAAGGGGGTGGTGGTCAATATCGAATCCACCGTGAATTCCATCCAGCGCGCCCTGGAAGAAGCCGAACTGATGGCGGACTGCAAGATCCGCGAAGTTTATACCGGCATCGCCGGCAGCCACATCACCAGCTTCAACTCCAGCGGCATGGTTGCTGTCAAGGATAAGGAAGTGACCGCGACCGATGTCGCCCGGGTGGTGGAGACGGCCAAGGCGGTGAATATTCCGACGGATCAGCAGGTACTGCATGTGCTGACCCAGGAATTCATTGTCGATGCGCAGGATGACATTCGCGAACCCATCGGCATGAGCGGCATGCGTCTGGAAGTCCGGGTGCATATTGTCACCGGCGCGGTGAGTGCGGCACAAAATATCGTCAAGTGCGTGCGCCGTTGCGGCCTGGAAGTCCAGGATCTGATTCTGCAGCCGCTGGCCTCCAGCTTGTCGTGCCTGACGGCGGATGAAAAAGAACTGGGTGTGGTGCTGGTGGATATCGGTGGCGGAACCACAGATATTGCAATCTACACGGGGGGGGCGATCCGTCATACCTCGGTGGTGCCGATTGCCGGTGATCAGGTCACGAGCGATATTGCCGCCATGCTGCGCACCCCAACGCCGGATGCCGAAGAAATCAAGCTGCGCTATGGCGTGGCCAAGCAAGTCCTGGTGGATGCCGAGCAGATGATCGAGGTGCCGGGTCTGGGCGACCGTCCTAACCGCAGCGTCAAGCGTCAGGCACTGGGCGCGGTGATCGAGCCGCGCATGGAAGAGCTGTTTGGTTTTGTGCAGCAGGTGGTGCGTGAATCCGGTTACGAAGAATTGCTGGCTTCCGGGGTCGTGCTGACGGGCGGGACTGCCCTGATGCCGGGCATGGTCGAGCTGGCCGAGGATGTGTTTTTGAAGCCGGTGCGCGTGGCCGTGCCGATGTATGAAGGAAGTTTGGCCGATGTGATGCGCAATCCGCGCTTCTCGACGGTGATGGGATTGTTGACCGAGGCGCGCATGCAGCGGGCACGCGGTCGCAAAGTCGCGCAGCAGAAAGGAGCAGTCAAGTCCATTCTGACGCGAATGAAAGAGTGGTTCATGAATTAACCATGGATCTTCAGGGGAATGTTTTGTTTATCCGTATGTGAGGGAGTCAAACATGATGAATTTTGAAATGCTGGATACCAGCCGCAACGGGACCGTGATCAAGGTCGTTGGCGTCGGTGGTGCCGGTGGCAATGCCGTGTCTCATATGATTAATGCCGGGGTGCAAGGGGTGGAGTTCATCTGCGCCAATACCGATTCTCAGGCCCTGGCCACCAGTGAAGCCCCGGTGCAGATCCGCCTGGGCCGCTCCGGCTTGGGGGCGGGGGCAAAGCCCGATCAGGGGCGCGCGGCGGCTGAAACCGCACGCGAGGAAATCCGTGCCGCCCTCAATGGCGCGCACATGGTATTCATCACCGCCGGCATGGGCGGGGGCACTGGCACCGGGGCGGGGCCCGTGGTGGCCGAGGTCGCCAAGGAACTGGGCATTCTGACGGTTGGCGTGGTGACCAAACCCTTTATCTTCGAGGGCAACAAGCGCATGCGCCTGGCCGAGGAAGGCATACGCGAACTGTCTCGCCACGTGCATTCTTTGGTGGTGGTGCTGAATGAAAACCTGTATGACTTGATGGATGACGATGCCACCCAGGAAGACTGCTTCCAGGCGGCGGATGATGTCCTGCACAATGCCTGCGCAGGCATTGCGGAAATCATCAATGTCGAAGGCAACGTCAACGTTGACTTCGAGGACGTCAAGACCATCATGGGCGAGCAGGGACAGGCCATGATGGGCACCGCCGTGGCGGCTGGTGCCGATCGCGCCCGGGTCGCTGCGGAGCAAGCGATTGCTTGCCCCTTGCTGGAAGGCGTGGATCTGCATGGTGCCCGTGGCATCTTGGTCAATATTACGGCCAGCCGCACTCTGAAGATGCGTGAGACTCGTGAAATCATGGAGACCATCCGCAGCTATGCGTCGGAAGATGCCACCGTGATTTTCGGGACAGCCTATGATGAATCCATGGGCGAAACCCTGCGGGTCACCGTGGTCGCCACGGGCCTGGGTGCCGCCAACAGCCGTCCGCAGCTGGTGACCACGCCGGCTGAGGCCCAGCGCACCGGAACGGACGATCAGCCTGTGCATCTGGGCCATGATTTCTCCGGCACCGATGTGCCTTCGGTGATTCGCAATCCGCGCACACATGCCTCGGCCCAGGTGCGCGCCCTGGAAGGTGCCGGAATGGATCATTTCGACATCCCGGCGTTTCTGCGTAAACAGGCGGACTGACCTACAGGCAGGCCTGACCGTTTTTACCTCACATCGCGGCTGTTGTGCCGGTCGCGGCGCCTGACACATGCCCCCCTGGCCCCTGGGGGAGCATGTGTCTTCGCACGTCCTGGGGGCTTAGCTGTTTGATTTTGCTACCGATTAAATTCGTGGAAAACCCTAGGCCGGGGTACAATGGCGGGATTATCTTGGTGTGTGATGTTTTTGTCATACCCCATTGCCAACCAGTCATTGCCCATGCTCCTACAGCGCACCATCAAGCAATCCATTTCCACTAAAGGCGTAGGCCTGCACTCGGGCAGCCGCGTGGAAATCACCTTGCGTCCGGCTCAGCCCAATACCGGCATTGTTTTCCATCGTGTCGATCTCCCTCAGGTGGTCGATTTGCCGGCACGCGCGGATGCCGTGGGCGATACCCGCCTGGCTTCGGTGCTGCAGCAGGGTGCCGTCCGGGTATCCACCGTCGAGCATCTGATGTCTGCCCTGGCAGGCTTGGGGGTCGATAATCTGCACATCGACCTGAACGCCGAAGAAGTCCCCATCATGGATGGCAGCGCAGGAACCTTTGTGTATCTGCTGCGCAGCGCAGGTCTGGTCGAACAGCCCGCTCCAAAGCGCTTCATCCGCGTACTCAAGCCCATCGAGATTCGTGATGGCGAGGGTCCCGGCGCCAAATGGGCCCGGCTGGAACCCCATCATGGCTTTGCCCTGTCATTTGCGATTGATTTCCACCATCCGGCCATCAACGCCACAGCCAACCAGGCGCAGGTGGATTTTTCCCAGGACTCCTACGTCAAGACCATCGCCCGGGCGCGCACATTCGGCTTTGCCTCCGAGGTCGAGGCCCTGCGGGCCATGGGCTTGGCGCGTGGCGGCAGCCTGGATAACGCCATCGTCATGGACGAATACCGCGTGCTCAATACCGATGGGCTGCGCTACGACGATGAGTTCGTCAAACATAAAATCCTGGATGCCATCGGGGACCTGTATCTGATTGGGCATCCATTGGTGGCGCGGTATGTGGCCAATAAATCCGGTCACGACATGAATAACCGCCTGGTGCGGGCCTTGCTGGCCCAACAGGACGCCTGGGAACTCATCAGCTACGAATCGGCCGAGACCGCCCCTGCCGCCTTCACCCGTGATTGGCAGCTGGCTTAAGCGGCGTTAGCCGCGATGGTGCCGCAATAATCTGGATACCGCATCGGCCAGCGGGCTGGGGCTTAGCTGCTGGCCCAGGGCCTCGAACGCCTGCAACGCCTGGGCGTTCAGTGGTTGGGCATCGCGCTGGGGCTTTTGTGTCACGTCACGCCCCATGGCCGCGTCAATGCGCACGACAATACTGTCAATGGCCCAGCCTGCGTTTTGCAGGTGGCGGGCTGCCTGGCCGGTCAACTGGCGCAGCCGGGCGGCGTGCGCCGGGCCGGGAACTACCACCGTCATTTGCTGTCCATCAATACGGGCGACTCGGGCCCATGCCCGCAAGGCAGGCGGCAAGCCGGCTGCCAGCACGGCTTGCGCTGCCATCAACTGATGGGCTGCCTGCATCAGTTGGGCGCCCTGGGGATGATGGTCGAGCCAATCCAGGGCGGATACCCCGGCGGAATAGCTGCGATGGCGAGAGGCCGAGGACATAAAGGAACGATTGAATGAATATGCAGTCTAGGGATCAGCAAGCAGCAAGCAAGCTGAACCATTCTAACGCGAGGTTTCTAAAGCCAATCGGATTATTGCTGGCTTTGGCGCTTGCTGCATGGGGTGGGGCCAGTTGGCAGGCCTGGCGCACGCAGCAGCCCGATCCTGCGCAGCGTTTGGCGCTGGATGCACAGCGTCTGCAAGACGTCGCAACTTTGCAGGGCAGCATTACCGGTCTGGCGGGCAAGGTCGGTGAGCTTCAGGGGCGTGTCCTGGCCATGGATGCCTTGCGCGGGCGGATCGCGCAGGCGGCGGGCCTGAGCTACAGCGCTCCTGAACTCGCGCCGCTGGCGACCGCGCCTGTCATTGGGCTGCACCCCGAGGCCGATCCTGCCCAGGTGCTGGACGACATGGATGCCGAGCCTCTGGATATGACGGGTTCAGCCCAGGCGCTAGGCCGTCATATCGACGCGCTGGGCACCCAGTTGGACCAGCAGGAAGATGCCTATGCCCTGGTGGATGCCGCCTTGTCCCGGCAGACGGGGTTTCAGGCCAGTTTGCCCACCTTGGCACCGGTTGATTATCCCGCCCTCAGTTCTTCCTTTGGCTGGCGGCGCAATCCGGTCAGCGGTCGGCGCAGCATGCATGAAGGCCTGGATTTCGTCGCACCGCGTGGCACACCCATCCGGGCGGCTTCCGGTGGCCTGGTGGTTCGTGCAGGGGCCATCCGCGGCTATGGAAAAATGGTCGAGATCGATCATGGCAACGGCTTGCGCACTCGCTATGCCCATGCCTCCAGCCTGCTGGTCAAGGCCGGCGACTTGGTTCGCCAAGGAGATTTGATCGCTAAAGTAGGCAGCACGGGCCGTTCCACCGGCTCGCATTTGCACTTCGAAATCCGCATGGCGGATTATCCGCTGGACCCGACCTTGTTTATCCAGCCGGGAACACCTACCTTGCAAGCTGGCAATCCCGTTCAACTGGCAGGGGCAAACCCAGTCAAAGCGACAGACTCCCAGCTGCGTTAAACTGCATCGTTTACCTGCGGTCGCCGTCCGGTGGCCGTGCCTGACAATTCTTTCGGTTGCCAGCTCTTGCAGACCCCGGAGCTGGTACCCACCCCAGCGACGACATACTATGGTTTCTCTGCTCAAAAAAATTATTGGCAGCCGCAACGACCGGTTGCTAAAGCAGTACCGCAAGCAGGTCGCGCAGATCAATGCGCTTGAACCCTCACTGCAAACGCTGTCCGACGACGAGCTCAGGGCCAAGACTGCGGAATTTCGCCAGCGCATTGCGGATGGGAAATCCCTCAACTCCTTGCTGCCCGAGGCCTTTGCCGTTGTGCGCGAGGCCAGCAAGCGTGTGTTTGGCATGCGCCACTTCGATGTGCAGATGCTGGGTGCCATTGCCTTGCATAATGGCAAGATCGCCGAAATGCGCACCGGCGAGGGCAAGACCCTGATGGCGACCCTGGCGGTGTATCTCAATGCCCTGTCAGGCCGTGGCGTGCATGTGGTCACAGTCAATGACTACCTGGCCCGGCGCGATGCCGACTGGATGGGCCGCCTATACGGATTCCTGGGCATGAGCACCGGCGTGGTCGTGCCCCAGCAGGAAAACGAAGAAAAACGCGCCGCCTATCAGGCCGACATCACCTACGGCACGAATAACGAGTACGGCTTCGATTACCTGCGTGACAATATGGAATTCCGTCCGGAAGACCGCCGCCAACGCAGTCTGTCCTACGCCATCGTCGACGAGGTCGATTCCATTCTGATCGACGAGGCCCGCACGCCGCTGATCATCTCCGGTCAGGCCGACGACAATACCGAACTCTATGTACGCATGAATGCCGTGCCGCCTTTGATGGTGCGGATGACCGAAGAGCCCAAGTCCCACGAACCTGAACCCGAGGGTGATTTCTGGGTGGATGAAAAGGCCCAGCAGGTGCACCTGTCCGAGGCCGGCCAGATCAAGGCCGAACAAATCATGATCAAGCAAGGCATTCTGCCCGAGGGCGAATCCTTGTATGATCCGCGCCATATTTCCCTGATGCATCACCTGTTGGTGGCGCTGCGTGCGCATAATTTGTTTCACAAAGACCAGCAGTATGTCGTGCAAAACGGCGAGATCGTCATTGTGGACGAATTCACCGGGCGCCTGATGGCCGGGCGCCGCTGGTCCGATGGCCTGCATCAGGCGGTCGAATCCAAAGAAGGTGTGCGGATCCAGAACGAAAACCAGACGCTGGCCTCGATTACCTTCCAGAACTACTTCCGGATGTATGACAAGCTGTCCGGCATGACCGGGACGGCGGATACTGAAGCCTACGAGTTCCAGGAAATCTACGGCCTGGAAACCGTCATCATTCCGACCAATCGTCCCATGGCGCGTGATGACCAGAATGACCAGGTCTTCAAGACCGATGCCGAAAAATACCAGGCGATTCTGGCGGATATCATCGATTGCCACAAGCGCGGTCAGCCCGTGCTGGTGGGGACCACCAGCATCGAGAACTCCGAACTCCTGTCCAATGCCCTGACCCGGGATGGCCTGCCCCATGCGGTGCTGAACGCCAAACAGCATGCCCGCGAGGCCGAGATCGTCGCCGGGGCCGGTAAGCCGGGCCACATCACCATCGCCACCAATATGGCCGGCCGGGGCACGGACATCGTGCTGGGCGGCAGCATCGAAAAACAAATCGATCTGGTGCGTGCTGATCCCGATTTGTCGGCTGCCGACAAGGATGCCCGCATTGCGGCGATTCGTGCCGAATGGGTGCCTCTCAACGAGGCCGTGAAGGCGGCCGGGGGTTTGCGCATCATCGGCACTGAACGTCACGAGTCGCGCCGTATCGATAATCAACTGCGCGGTCGCGCCGGGCGCCAGGGCGATCCGGGTTCTTCGCGTTTCTACCTGTCGCTGGATGATTCGCTGATGCGTATCTTTGCCGGTGATCGCGTACGGGCCATCATGGACCGCTTGCGCCTGCCCGAGGGCGAGCCCATCGAGGCGCGCATGGTGTCGCGCTCCATCGAATCCGCCCAGCGCAAGGTCGAGGGCCGTAACTTCGATATCCGCAAGCAACTGCTGGAATACGATGATGTGGCCAACGATCAGCGCAAGGTCCTGTATGGCCAGCGCAACGAGGTCCTGGAGGCCTCGTCGGTGGCCGACATCATTGCCAATTTGCGTGATGCTGAAATCACCGCTGTATTTCGTCGGTATATCCCTGAGGAAACCGTCGAGGAACAGTGGGATGTGTCGGCACTGCAGACGACACTGGAGTCCGACTGGGCCATGCCGATGGCGCTGGCGGACATGCTGGAACAAGAACCGAACCTGACGGATGACGATTTGCTGGAACGCGTGCTGGCCGAGGCCCGCCGCCTGTACGACGAAAAAATCACCCTGGTTGGCCGGGAAGGCTGGGAGCCCTTCGAGCGCTCGGTCCTGTTGCAGGCGCTGGACTCCAACTGGCGCTCGCACCTGGCGTCGCTGGATCATTTGCGCCAGGGCATTCATTTGCGTGGCTATGCCCAGGTCGATCCAAAGCAAGCCTACAAACGCGAGGCATTTGCCCTGTTCTCCGATATGTTGGACCGGGTGCGCAATGAAACCGTGCGCGTTCTGATGACGGTACGCATCCAATCAGCCGAACAGGTCGAGGTCGAGGAACCCGCCGCTCCGGCATTGGAAAACGTGCGCTATCACCATGCGGATTATGATGCCGCGTTGCGCGGCGAAGACCCTGGCCTGGATCAAGCGCCTGCTGCCCAGGCGGGTGATGCCGGGGCGGTGCCTCGGGTGGGTCGCAATGATTCTTGTCCCTGCGGCAGCGGCAAGAAATATAAACATTGCCACGGCAAGTTGGCGTAGGGGACAGACCCCGATTTCTTTCAGAAATCGGGGTCTGTCCCCTTTCAAACTACAGCAAGAACACGGTTGCCAGTCCCAGAAACAGGAAAAACCCCAGGGAATCGGTGGCAAAGGTGAGCAGCACTGAAGACCCCATGGCGGGGTCCTTGCCGAAGCGGTCGCGCAGCAGAGGGATCAATACCCCCAGAGCGGCGCCGATCAGCATATTGCCCACCATCGCGGCCATCATCACGGCCGCGATGGCGTAGGAATCCGAGATCATCCAGGCGAAGGTGGCGGCAACCAGGCTGCCGCAGGAACCCACCAGGAAAGTCACCTGGAGTTCGCGTTTGACCAGTTGCCGGATGTTGGCGCCAGTGACCCGGCCTGTGGCCATGGCGCGGATGATCATGGTCATGGTCTGATTGCCAGAATTACCGCCAATCCCGGCGACGATGGACATCAAAAAGGCCAGGATCACGATATGACTGACCGTGTCCTCGAAGCGCGAGGCCACCAACGAGGCAATCGAGGCGGTGCACAGATTGACCAATAGCCAGGGGGCGCGGTTGCGCAGGGCCGAGAGCACGGGGGCAAAGATGTCTTCTTCTTGCAGGCCGGCGCGGGATAGTTCTTGTTCCTGGGAGTCTTCCTGCAGCACGTCCACCACCTCGTCGATGGTGACGCGGCCAATCAGGCGGCCTTGTTCATCTACCACGGGCGCGGACACCAAGTCATAGCGTTCAAAGGCGCCAGCGGCGTCAGCGTCCGAATCCAGGGGATTCAGACTCAGGACGTCGGGCTCCATGACCGCATTGACCAGGGTGTCGGGTTCGGAGACCAGCAGGCGCGACAGAGACAGGGTGCCGCGCAGCAGGTCGCTGCGATCCACCACGAAAATCTGATCGGTATGGTCGGGTAGTTCGTGCAGGCGGCGCAGGTAGCGCAGCACGACCTCCAGGGTGACGTCCTCGCGCACGCGCACCATATCGAAGTCCATGATGGCGCCGACGGTGTCCTCGGGGTAGCCCATCGCTGCAATCAGTTGGGCGCGCTCCGCGTCGGTCAGACCCTTCTGGACCTCGGCGATGATGCCGGGGGGCAGGTCGGGAGCCAGATCGGCGATCTCATCGGCATCCATATTGCCGGTGGCTGCGATCAGGTCCTCGTGGTCCATGGACTCGATCAGGGACTCGCGCACCCAGTCCTCGACCTCAAGCAGCACATCCGCGTCGTATTCCTGGCTGACCAGTTCCCAGATGATCTGACGCTGGGCAACGGGCAGGGATTCGAGGATGAAAGCGATGTCGGCTGGATGCAGGGTGTTGACGATCAGGCGGATTTCGTCTTCGTGCTGGCGTTGCAGCATGCCTTCCAGCAGGTTGGAGCCGTCTTCATCCTCGGTGTCGTGCTGACGCTGGGCGATCGCCTCCACGACCTCTTGGCGCTTCAGGATGGACTGCAGCTCCTGCAAGGCCAGTTGGGCGTCTTCCGGGTCCAGGCGGCGAGGGATGACAACAGAGGTAGCGGTTTGTTCAACCGGCTGATCAGCCATGAATCCGGTTCCTCAGAGGGGGGGCAGGGGGCGGCTTCTGCGACTTTCGTCGGTCGCGACGTAGGTCAGCGTGGCCTCGGTGACCTTGATGGCCTCGGCATCCAGGCCCTGGCGCTGGGCGTAGACCTCGACCGCGACGGTGATGGAGGTGCGCCCTGTGCGAATGATGCTGGCATAGAAACTGACGAGATCGCCCACGAAGACCGGCTGCTTGAAGGTAAAGGCATTGACAGCCACGGTGGCCACCCGCCCGCCGGCACGGCGGGATGCCGGGACCGAGCCCGCGATATCGACCTGAGACATGATCCAGCCCCCGAAGACATCGCCATGGACATTGGCGTCCGCAGGCATGGGCATGACGCGAATCACAGGGGGGTGATCGTGGGGGGGCAGGGGTGTGGACATGAAGACCTCGGTGAGTTTGGGGTACGGCAGTCCGCGTGACTTGCCCGGTGTCACGCGTATTTTAGGCGATAGACGTCAACGCGCCGGGGGCAGGGCCATTAATTTTAAAAATCAATCCTGGCCTGACTGCAGAAATCGGTGAGCCAGCATGACCCAGTAGGCAGCCCCCAGGGGAATCAGGTCGTCATTGAAGTCGTAGCTGCTGTTGTGCAAGGTGCAGGGACCTAGACCATGGCCTGGTGTGCGATGGTCGCCTTCACCATTGCCAATCCAGATGTAGCAGCCGGGCCGGGCCTGCAGCATGAAGGCGAAGTCTTCGGCTCCCATGGATGGCCGTACGCCGGTACGGACGTGATTTGCACCGACCAGGTCCGTGAGCACCTGGGTGCTGAGATCGGTTTCGGCAGGGTGGTTGATGGTGGCCGGGTATTCACGGCTGAAATGGAAATCCGCCGTGCAGCGCAGCGCCTGGGCCAGGTGGAGGGTCAGGTCGCGCATGCGGGTTTCGATCTGGTCCAGCACGGTGGTGGACAGGGTGCGAACAGTGCCGCGCAGAATGGCCTGATCGGGGATCACATTATCGGCGGAACCCGCATGTATCTGGGTGACGCTGATCACCCCTGCGTCCAGGGGGTCCTGGTCGCGGGTCAGGATGGTCTGGAAGGCCAGGGTCAACTGGGCGGCTGCAACCACGGGGTCTACCCCCAGGTGCGGCATGGCGCCGTGTGCGCCCTTGCCCTGCAAGGTGATCTGGAAGCGGTTGCTGGAGGCCATGATGGGGCCTGCCGTCAGGCCGAACGTGCCCACGGGCAGGCCGGGCCAATTATGCATGCCAAACACCGCATCCATGGGGAAAAGATCGAACAGGCCGTCCTCGATCATGTGGCGGGCGCCGCCGCCGCCTTCTTCGGCGGGCTGGAAGATCAGCACCACGGTGCCAGGAAAGTCCGGGTGCTGGGCCAGGTAGCGAGCCGCCGCCAGCAGCATGGCGGTATGGCCGTCATGACCGCAGGCATGCATCACGCCTGGATTCTGGCTGGCATGGGCAAAGGTATTGGCTTCAGGCATGGGCAGGGCATCCATATCGGCACGCAGGCCAATGCTGGGGCCGGGGCGCTGGCCGGTGATGCAGCCGACCACCCCCGTCGTGCCCAGGCCGCAGTGGGTGGGGATGCCCCAGGATTCCAGCAACTGGGCCACGGTGTCGGCCGTGCGGATTTCCTGGAAGGCGAGTTCGGGCCAGGCATGGATGGCGCGGCGGATCTCGGTCATGTCGGGCAGCCAACTGCCCAGGGTATCGAATAGGGCTTGTTTCATAAGTGTCTGCTGATCAGAATGTCCAGGGCAGTGGCAATATGGGCATTGCTGGCCACGACATAGCCGCTGTCGGGCCAGGGGGCCTGGTGGTGCAGGTCTTCGCAGACGCCGCCGGCGGCGCGTACCAGCACGGTGCCCGCCGCTACGTCCCAGGGGGCCAGACCCATTTCCCAATAGCCGTCGTAGCGCCCACAGGCGGTCCAGGCCAGGTCTAGCGAAGCCGCCCCCAAGCGGCGCACGCCCCGGGTTTGATGCATGGCGTCGGTGAAGCCCGGCATGTATTGGGATTCAAAGGAAAAATCGCGAAATGGAAAACCCGTGGCCAATACGGAATCCGCCAGCAAGCGGGTGTCGGAGCAGTAGATGCGTCGGCCATTGAGCCAGGCCCCGATGCCGTGCAGGGCGGTAAAAAGCTCTTCGCGATTCGGATCGTAGATCACCCCGATCAAAGGGGTGTCCTGGGGCAGGGGCGTCTGGCCGTCGGGCTGGCTGCCGACGTGGGCGATCAGGGCAATGGAAACCGCATAGTGCGGGATGCCGCTGAGGAAATTGGTGGTGCCATCCAGGGGGTCGATGCACCAGGTGGCCTGGCTGCCCGCCTGGCCGCCGGATTCTTCGGCGATGATGCCAATGTCCGGGGTGCGGGCCTGCAGGATCTGGATGATGGCCTGTTCGGCTTCGCGGTCGGCCTGAGAGACCAGGTCGTTGCGTTGTTTGGTGTCGATGATCAGATCGGAGCGGTGCAGCGCGTGGCTTTGTAAAATGGCCGCAGCTGCATGGGCCGCCGTGACAGCGGCGTCCAAGTAGTCAGCCGACAGGAGATGCGGTGTCATTCTGTGTCGTTCCTGTGATACGCCCGCCTGGCGCTTAACCCATTGTACGTGAGCAGTCCCTGAGTGTCCCTTATGTCTGGCCCTTATGAACCTTTGACTCCCGCTGTTTGGCAGGAGAATGCCCAGGGCGTGCCGTGCAGCACCCTGTTCGATGATGTCTATCATGGCGCAGCCGGGCCGTTGGCGCAGGCGCAGCAGGTTTTTTTACGGGGCAATGAGCTGCCTGCACGCTGGCGTGGGCGGGATGCCTTCACGATCTGCGAGACCGGGTTTGGCCTGGGGCAGAATTTTCTGGCTGCCTGGCAGGCCTGGCGCGATGACCCGCAGCGCAGTGCGCGCCTGCATTATCTGTCCTTTGAGGCCCATCCCTTTGCGTTGCCGGATTTGCGTCGCGCCTGGGTTGGGCTGCCCGCAGGATTGCAGCCGCTGGCGGACGAATTGGCGGCTCAGTGGCCCCCCTTGTTGCCGGGCCTGCACCAATTGACGCTGCAGTCGGGCGGCCTCAGCCTGACCCTGGTGTTTGGGGATATACGCCGCACTGCGCGTCAGGTGCAGGCCTGTGTGGATGCTTTTTTTCTGGATGGTTTTGCGCCGCGCGTCAATCCGGCTATGTGGTCGCCTGCCTTGTTCGGCCAACTGCGGCGGCTGGCGCGGGCAGGGGCGACGGCAGCAACCTGGTGTGCGGCGGGTCAGGTGCGCCGCGACTTGCGCGATGCCGGATTTTTGGTCAACAAAGTTCCGGGGGTTGCCGGTAAGCGCGACATGACGATTGCTGTGCTGCGCCCTGGGTTGGGCCAGACACCAGGTCCGCGCAGGCGCCTGTCGGTGGCCGTGGTGGGCGCCGGCCTGGCTGGGGCGGGGCTGGCACAGTCATTGGCCTTGCGGGGTCATCAGGTGCAGGTCTGGGACCCGCTGGATATTGATCGTGTGCCTGCCGCCGTGCGCAGCCGGGGGGCAGCGGCGCTGGTGCCGGCCCTCAGTCCGGATGATGACACGCGTTCCCGCTTGTCCCGGGTGGGGTTGCAGCGGGCCTGGGCGCGCTGGGCGGGCCTGGCTGGAGATGCGCGGCCAGACCCTTGTGGCGCTTTGGTGTGCGCGCAGTCGCCGCAGCAGGCCTTGACCCAGCAGCAGGCCTTGACCCGGCTGGGCTTTCCGGCCGATTGGGTGCGCTGGTTGGATGCGGCCCAAGCCAGCCGACAGGCGGGCATCCCGATTGCGTATGGCGGATTATGGTTTGCCCAGGCCTTGCGGGTGTGTCCGGGCGAGCTGCAGGCTGCCTTGTTGACCAGCCCCGGGGTGCAGTATCGGACGGGGACGGTGACAGAACTCCTGCCTCTATCTTCCGGTGGCTGGCAGTTCAAGAGTGCCGATGGTCGGCTGCTGGGCGAGGCGGACCAGGTCGTCTTGGCCACTGCGCGCCAGACACCGGCCTTGTTGGCCAGGGTGGCGGAGATCTCCGCCTGGCCCGTGCTGTCTGGTTTGACGCCGCTTGCCGGGCAGGTCAGCCTGTATCCGGTGCCCGCCGACATGCCGGCCGTGCCGCGCTGTGTGGTGTCCGGCCAGGGCTATTGTTTGCCGCCCCGGCAGGGCTGGGCGGTGGCCGGCAGCACGTACCGGCCCCATGTGTCGGTGGCCGAGGTCGATGAGGCCGGCCATCGAGATATTCTGAGGCGCATAGGCGGGTGGCTGCCGGACGCTGCCCTTCCCTGGTTGGGCGCGGCAGCGCCGGAAGGCTGGGCGGGTTGGCGGGCGGCCACCCGCGATCATTTGCCGATCATTGACGCGGTTGCGCAGCATCCGGGGTTGTGGCTGGCCTGCGCGTATGGGTCGCGCGGCCTTAGCTGGTCGGCCTTGGCGGGGGATTTGATGGCCGCCCGGCTGGATGATGAACCCTGGCCGATCGAACGGGAATTGCAGCATCGGATTCGCTTGCGTTAAGGATGCGTCAAACAGTTTTTTCGTGTGTTTGAGTGGTCGTGGTAGGCTACTCAATTACCCTGAAATCAGGCTGGATTTTATTTTATGGCGCAAATCCGTCAAAATAGGGTCTTTTACAAGATTCACGTGGGCGAACCGCCCAGAGGATTACGCTGTGTCGCCCACCATTGAATTGGCGGACCAATTATTCGAGACTGGCCCGGTCACCAGGACGTCTTCCTGCGTCGAGTGGGTCTATCAGTCAGACGAATGGTGTCTGCGCATCGAGGCCCATGCGCCAGGCGTTTTTCGGCTGCGCTGCGGTCCGATCGCTTGGTTGGAACCCCCTAAAGCTACTGCGCGCGCGCAGCGTCAGGCCGACATGTTGCTGGCCCGTCACGAGGCCGTCAGCGAACTGGAGTGCCAGGCAGGAGATACCGGAGGCTGGCATTTGTCTCAGGGCGATGCCTGCCTGACACTGGGGGATCAGGGGTTTGCATTACAGCTGATGCGCCAGCAGCAGCCTGTTGCGCGGGCGCAGCTATCGCTACAGCCTGTGGTAGATGATGCCGGCGACCCTGTCTGGTCCATCGACTGGACGCTGGGCGACACCGAGGGTGTCTTTGGCTTGGGCGAGACTTGCGCCGATCCCGATCGACGGGGCCTGCGGCTGGTCTCTGACGATGCGGCAGACCGCTGCCTGCCCTTGGCCTGGACGCCAGCGGGCTGGGGGGTGTACGCCAATACCCTGGACCGCGTGGTGCACGATTTGCGTGCGCCGTCGCGCCTGCAGATGCAGGTGCATGGGGCAGGGCTGGATGTATTCCTGTTTGTCGGTGATCCGGGCGAAATCCTCAATCAGTACACGGCCTTGACCGGACGAGCCGGCCAGCCCAACCTCTGGCCTCTGGGGGTTTGGCTGGATCAGGCCCCTGGGCAGACCATTGCCCACAGTCTGCAGCAGGTGCGCAGCCTGCGTGCCCAGGGATTGGCGCTGGATGCCTTGCGACTGGCTGATCCGGCGATTCTCGGATTTCAGGCGGATAAGCCGGTCTTCGAATGGTCTGCCGCCGTGGATGACTGGCGCGAGATCGTGGCGGCCGCCCAAGAACAGAACATTCACTTGGCGGGCAGCTGCATTCCCGGCGTCCTGCAGGGCACAGACTTGTTCGACGAATGGGAAGACCGCGGCTGGCTGCTATGCGACGAAGATGGCAATGCCTGGGTGTGTCCTGGTACGGCTGCCTCGGGGGATCGTCCCTTTGCATTGCTGGACCTCACCCACAAGGACACCGCCCGGTTTTGGGCCGAGCGTCATCAACAGGCCTTGGATGATGGTTTGGCGGCCCCCGTTTGTCAGGCGCGCTTCGACTTTCCGGCACAGTTGGAAGCCCGCAGTGGCGAAGCCGGCGCCGTGTTGCGCACGTCGTACCCGCACTTGGCGCGTCGCGCCCTGTTTGATGCCGTCGCCGGGCCGCGCACCCCTCAGGAAGGCGTGATGCTCAGCCGCGACCTGTTCCCTGGGGTACAGCGCTTTGCCTGGCAGCAGGGGCCGGATGTGGACAATAGCTGGGATGGTTATGCTCAGACCTTGCGGGCCGCCCTGTCGGTAGGCAATGCGGGGGTGGCCGTCCAGACTCATGCCTTGGGCTGTGCCAGTCGATCCATGCGGACCATGACCCCCGAGCTTTATCTGCGCTGGCTGGCCATGAGCGTGTTTTCGGCCAATTTCAGTTTCCAGGGCCATCCAGACCTGATGCCCGATGCCTTCGATGCGTCTACGCGGAACTTGATCGGTCATTGGCTGCAATGGCGCTATCGCCTCTTGCCCTATGTGGCCGGCATTATTGACGATGCGGTACGCACCGGGCTGCCGGTACAGCGTTCCATGGCGCAGGCCTACCCGGCCGATCCGCAGGCGCATGCCTGGGACACCCAGTATTTGCTTGGGCCGGCCTTATTGGTGGCGCCTGTCATGCAGCCAGGCGGCCAGGCCGAGATCTATCTGCCCGAGGGTGATGCCTGGTGGGATTTGGCCACGGGCTGGCGCTACGAAGGTGGCACCCGCTGGACCCTGAATCCCGGCCTGGATGCGCTGCCGGTGTTTGGCCGCGAAGGCCATATGCTGTGCCTGGGGCCGGTGGCCCAGCACACGGGCGAAATCAATTCCGCCAAAATCCTCGAGGAAGTCTGGATGTTCGGCATGCCGGAACACAATCCGGTGGTCATGCGCAACAAAATCCGCGTCATGCAAATGCAAGGGTCCAGCTACATCAAAGGCTTGGAAGGCCTGAAAATCCTGCCTTCCGAAGGCTTGGAGGTCAAGCGCCGGGGGGCTGAAGTCCGGATATCCCGGGCGCGTTGATGCTTGTTCCGCCCCCATCCGTTGGGGGCGGATGCTTATGCATGCAGGGCATTGGTCACCGGAATACTGACGCATAAGCCCGGATCGAATGCCGGGTTTTCGTTGATGCCATCGCGGCAATAACCCCGGGGATTGCATAACACCCGGGTGCCGCGCACCACGTAATCAAAACTATCGTGGGTATGGCCGTGTACCCACAGACAGGCCCGCCCCATCAGGCCGGTGCAGTCCGACACAAACCCTGCACTGACCAGCGAATCCTCGAAGCGCGGATGGACGCTGCGCAGGCTGGGGGCGTGATGGGTAATCACCACGGTAGGCCCATCGAAAGCCTGGTCCAACTGGCTGTCCAGCCAATCATATTGTTGTCGGAACAGGCCGATCGAGTCTTGGGGGCTGAAGGTGGCACCGTCGCCGTTGCGGATTACCTGAAAATCCCGCATGAAATGCCTGGTTTGCTCCATGGCCTGGTCGCGCTGGTCCGTGCCGAACAGTTCAAAGTCTGTCCATAGCGTCGTCCCCAGAAACCGCACGCCCTGGATGATCAGTGCCTGCTGGTCCAGCAGATGGATGCTGTGCTCGGTGGCGGCTTGGGCCAATTGCGCGCGAACCTCGGGTATGGCGCCGCTGTAGAATTCGTGGTTGCCCGGCACATACAGCACAGGACGCTGAATATGTGATGCCCATTGCATGGCTTTTTGGGGGCGGGCAATATCACCGGCCAGTATCGTGATGTCTGCCTGGATGTCAGGCAATGCCAGGCCTTGCATGCTGAGGTGCAGATCCGACAGAATATGCAGTCGCAGGATACTGGGATCATGGTGCTCTGACATGGTGGTGGGTCTCCAAGGGCTTGCTTGACATTATTTTAATATGGTGCAATAATTGCGGGCTTAGGTTGGGTCGTTAGCTCAGTCGGTAGAGCACCGGACTTTTAATCCGTTGGTCGCGCGTTCGAACCGCGCACGACCCACCAATTTCTTTTTTCTGGCATTCATGCCAGATATCTTGCCCCAAACATGCGGGCACCAATACCCTTGTATTTTGCGGCCAGTTGGCGCGCCTGTGAATATGTGTTTCCCCGCATGTGACAGCCGTGTGCGCGATAAAGGGTTTTTTTCTGTTTATGCGGCAAGCAAAAGTAACTGCACTTGCTGGCTCAAAAGCAAATGCGTAAGATAGTAATTGATTACTATCTTTTGGGCTTGTCATGACAGCGCATAGCAAACATCTTTCTGCCGATGAGCGACGGGCAGTCACCGTAGCAACAGTAGTGGGCCTTGCTGCAGAACAGAACCCAAGCAGTATCACGACAGCCTCTATTGCACAGCGTATGGGTGTGACCCAGGGCGCCTTGTTCCGCCATTTTGCCAACAAGGATGCCATTTTGCAGGCGGTCATCAGCTGGATATCCCACAGTCTGTTCGCGCGGATTCAAGAGGTAGCCGCAGGGCAAGACAGTACCCTGGCTATTTTGCGGGCCATTTTTGCCGCGCATGTTGATTTCGTCACACGGCATCCCGGTGTGCCTCGATTGGTCTTTGGCGAACTCCAAAGTGCTGATGATTCTCCTCAAAAATTGGCGGTCAAGGCCATGACCACGGCCTATGGCAAAGCCTTGCGGGAATATTTGCAAGCGGGCAAGGCCAATGGCGAATTGGCCGCTGATCTGGACGTCGACGCAGCTGCCGTGCAGTTTCTCGGCATGATCCAAGGTCTAGTGATCCAGTCGCTGATTGCCAATGATTCCTTGCATGTCCAACGCCATGCCGATGGTGTCTTTGCCTTGTATGCACGTGGAATCCAGGGCCAAGTATGAAACAACTGCTTTGGTCGCGGCGCATGATGGGGCTGCTGGCGGTGGTCATGCCGTTATTGGGGCTTTTTGTTTATGTGGCCCTGCGTACCGGGCCGCTGGCCCCCGTGCCGGTGACTGTGCAGCAGGCCGAAGTCCGTTCGCTGACCTCTGCTGTGTCCGGTCTGGGTACAGTTCAGGCGCGCTACCGCTATGCGATTGGGCCCACGGCCGCGGGTCGGGTAGCCAGTTTGTCGGCGCAGGTTGGTGACTCGGTCCGCGCAGGGCAGATCCTGGTGGATATGGATCCGGTCGACCTGGATGATCGCATTCGTGTTCAGCAAGCTGCCCTAAGCGCTGCCCAGGCACGTCTGGGTAAAGCCGAAGCCCAGACACGCTATGCTCAAACGCAGTCAGAGAGGTATCGCAAGCTTCTGAGCCTTAACGGTGTCAGCCAGGAAGAAGCCCTCAGCAAGCAACAGGAATCCATTTACGCGGTAGCCGACCAACAGGCTGCAGTGCAAGCGCTGCATCAGGCGAAAGCCGAACAAGCAGCATTGCAATCCCAGCGCGCTCAGTTGCAGATCAAGGCGCCAGTGGACGGACTGGTGGTTGCGCGCCAGGCTGAACCAGGGTCGACTTTGATGGCCGGACAAACGGCTCTGGAACTGATTGACCCTGGCCAACTATGGGTGGATGCACGGTTTGATCAATCCCAGGCTGGTGGTCTGGCACCTGGATTGCCTGTGACGATACGCTTGCGCTCACGGCCATCTCAGGCCTTGGTCGGCCGCGTTGATCGGATTGAGCCGTTGGCGGATGCCATTACCGAAGAAACCTTGGCCAAAATCGTGCTGGATCAGCCGCTGTCGGTTTTGCCGCCACTCGGAGAGCTGGCTGAGGTCGAAGTCCAATTGGTCGAATATCCGGCAGCGCTGGTCATTCCCAATGCAGCGATTCAGGCACAGAATGGGGCGCTTGGGGTGTGGCAATACCAGGATGGCAAGCTGGTATTCCGTGCGCTGGACCTGGGGGCCAGTGATCTGGCTGGTGGGGTATTGGTCCAGGATGGTCTGGGCCCTGACGATCAGTTTGTGGTCTATAGCCAGTCCACCTTGACGGTGACCTCGAAAGTGCTGGTGCAGACGCAGCTTCAAAAGGGATCGGGATGATCAGTCTGGCTGGTCGGGATATTTTGCATTCCTGGGGCAAGTTCGTTTTCACGGGGATAGGCCTGGGTTTGCTGATTGGCGTCACCTTGGTGATGGCCGGGGTGTATCGGGGGCTGATCGAAGACGGCAGGGCCCTGCTGGATGGGAGTGGGGCCGATCTCTGGATTGTCCAAAAAGACACGCTGGGCCCCTATGCAGAATCTTCCAGCATCCCCGATGATTTATGGCGCAGCGTAGCCGTGATGCCAGGGGTGGATCGGGCTGCCAACGTCACCTACCAAACCCTGCAGGTGCGCCGTGATAAGACTGACTTGCGCCTCATGGTGGTGGGGATCGAGGCCAGCGGTCCAGGGACGCCCGGCTGGCCCCGGCAACTGATTGCCGGGCGCCAGATCACGCGGGGCCACTACGAGGCCGTTGCTGACCAGGCCAGTGGTTTCAGAGTGGGGGATACCGTTCAGGTGCGGCGCAATGTGTATACGGTGGTGGGGTTGACGCAAAGAATGGTGTCTTCCAGCGGTGATCCCATGCTGTTTATCCCACTGAAGGACGCACAGGAAATTCAATTTCTGAAAGATAATCAGGCCATTCTGATGCAGCGCCGCCGAAATGCCGAAAACCCGGCTTTCAAGCAGCCTGGGCTTGTTGGGGTGCTGGATGCCGTCAATGCCAGCCAGAGCAGCAATCATCAGGTCAATGCAATGCTGGTGCGGCTGAAGCCTGGGTATTCACCTTCTGCCGTTGCAGAACCCGTCCGGCGCTGGCTGCGTCTGACCGTATACGATCGAGCCCAAATGGACGACATCGTCGTGCGCAAAATGATTGCCGGTTCGGCCCGACAGATTGGCTTGTTTTTGATCATTCTGGCCATTGTCAGCGCCGCCATTATTGCATTCATTATTTATACCCTGACGATGGATAAAATTCGTGAAATTGCGGTGCTCAAGCTGCTGGGCACGCGCAATCGTACGATTGCCGGGATGATTCTGCAGCAAGCGTTGGTGTTGGGATTGATCGGTTTTGCCGTGGGAAAAATTTCTGCGACCTGGTCGGCTCCGATCTTTCCTAAATTTGTCTGGTTGGTGCCCGCTGATACGGGGGTTGGCTTGGCTGCTATCCTGGCCATCTGTGTGCTGTCCAGTCTGGTTGCTATTCGGGTTGCCTTGAAAGTCGACCCGGCTGATGCGATCGGGTGAACGCATGCGTCATGGTATTTATATTGAGCACCTCAGCAAGCGTTTTGGTTCTGGGGATACTGCGGTCACGGCCTTGAAGGACGTCAATATGCAGGTGCAGCCCGGCGAGGTCGTGGGCCTGGTTGGGCCGTCAGGGTCGGGCAAAAGCACCTTGCTGAAATGCCTGGGGGCTGTCATCAGCCCAAGCACGGGTCGCATGATGCTGGGGGATGATGTCATTTTTGATCAGACGTGGCAGGTACGAGATCTGGCAGGTTTGCGCCGAGACAAGATAGGTTTTGTGTTCCAGTCGCCCTATTTGATCCCGTTTTTGAATGTGCTGGATAATGTGGCCCTGTTACCTATGCTGGCGGGGGTGCCCAATGGGCTTGCCCGGCAGCGTGCCCAGGAATTGCTGGCGGCCTTGGACATGCAGCACCGCGCGCAGGCCCAGCCAGTGCGCTTGTCTGGGGGCGAACAGCAGCGCGTTGCGATTGCCCGGGGCTTGATCAATCGACCGCCGGTGATTCTTGCCGACGAGCCCACGGCCCCGCTGGACTCCGAACGCGCCCTGGCCGTCGTGCGCATCCTGAATCAGATGGCGCAGCAATATCAGACGGCTGTGATCGTGGTGACACATGACGAAAAAATCATCCCGACATTTAAACGTATTTATCACATCCGCGATGGTGTTACCTACGAAGAGGTCGGCGAAGGACGAAGCTACTGATTTAGGGTATATGCCCCGTGCTGTCCTGTACCGCATCGTCTGCCCAGCGATCCTTGAAAACCAGCACGTCCGGTAGACAGCGTTCAAAAGCGATCACCAGCTTCGGGTCGAAATGCCGCCCCGATTGTTCGCGGATGAAATCCATGGCTTCGTAGATCGACCAGGCGCGCTTGTAGGGCCGCACGCTGGTCAACGCATCGAACACGTCCACCAAGGTCACGATGCGGGCCGCCAGCGGGATGGTTTCGCCAGCCAGCCCATCGGGGTAGCCGGTGCCGTCCCATTTTTCGTGATGGCGCAATGCGATGGTGGCGGCCAGTTTCAGCAGTCCGCTGGGGTGCTCGCCCAGGATATGTGCCCCAATGGCGGGGTGCTGGCGCATGATTGCCCACTCGTCGTCGTTCAGTTTGCCGGGTTTCAGCAAAATCCTGTCCGGGATGCCGATCTTGCCCACATCATGCATGGGCGCTGCGTGCAGCAGCTCGTTGGCGTCCGCATCGCTATAGCCGATTTCCTTGGCCAGACGCCAGGCATAGTGGCTCATGCGCACAATATGCAGACCGGTTTCATTGTCGCGGTATTCGGCGGCAGCCCCCAGGCAGCGAATGATTTGCAGGCGTGTCTGGCGGACTTCATCAGCCTGAACCAGGGATAAATGCGTGCGCACCCGCGCTTGCGCAATGGGTGGGCTGAAAGGTTTGGTGATGTAGTCCACCGCGCCGAGTTCCAGCCCTCGACGTTCGTCATCAGGGTCGCTCAGCGCCGTGATGAAGATGATCGGGATATGGCGGGTATCGGACTTGCTTTTCAGGGTCGTGCAGACTTCGTGGCCAGACATGCCAGGCATCATCACATCCAGCAGGATCAAGTCCGGGTGGTTTTTTTCCACCAGCGCCAGGGCGGTGGGGCCATCTTTGGCGAACAGCAGGCGATAGTCGGCCTGCAGGGTATGGCGCAGCACCTGCAGGTTGGTGGACTCATCATCCACCAGCAAAATGGTGGCGCGGCTGGTATCGGAATGCTCAGTCATGGTTCAGGATGGTGTCCAATAGATTTTTGGCTCGATCAAAATCAAATGCATCCAGGGCGGCATCCAGAGACTGGGCCTGGGCCGATAAGCCCTGGGATTTCAGACCGGCGCGCACGGTCTCCAGCAGGCTGTCATCCAGCTCGTTATGGGCCAGGACAGCCGCCAGCGCGGCCATGGCGGATTGCAGCTCAGGCAGGGTAGGGACAGGATTCCCCGCCGTATTGCCTGACGGCATGGTGGAAGCGGCGGTTGCGGCCATGGGCTGATCGGTGTGGGCCTGCTGTCGGCTGGCAGCGATCAGGGCCTGCAGGTAGGGCAGTTGCTGTAATGCCTCGTCGATATGGCCGTTGCGGACACATTCTTCCAGGCTGGCGGCCAACTGGGCAATCGCGATCAGCGCCAGGTTGCCGGCGGCGCCTCTCAGCCCATGCAAGCTGAAGCGCAACGCCTCGGCGTCTGGTGGCGCGCCAGGGGCGGGCAGCGGGTATTGGGTGGCTGCCTGATCCAGGAACTGGCTGATGCGCTGGGCCAGTCGGACGCGATCCCCCCAAAGACCGATACCGCGATCCCAGTCGATCAAGGGTGTGGTGCCAGGTATCAGCAATTCAGCGGCGTCCTCGGCCCCGCTGGGCTGGTGGTTCAGTACCCGGGCGATTTCGGCAAATAAATGTTCAACGTCCAGGGGTTTGACGGCAAAGCCGTCCATGCCCGCCTGGCGGGCCTCGCGCCGGTCGCGGGCCATGACGCTGGCCGTCAGGGCGATGATCGGGGTAGGGGACAGGTTCTGCAGCCGTTCGTGCTGGCGGATCAGGCGCGTGGCCTGCAGGCCGTCCGTCCCCGGCATATGCACATCCATCAGCACCACATCATATTCCCCGGACAAGAACAGCTGGACGGCTTCTGCCCCGTCATGGGCGGCGCTGACGCGGTGGTTCTTGGCTTGCAGCACCAGGGTCAGTAATTCCAGGTTTTGCGCAACATCATCTGCAATCAGTACGTGCAAAGGGGGCAGGTTGATCGCCAATGTGGTGGAGGCGGGCGCCGCTGGCGGCTTACCCAGCGGCAAGGGCAGCCAGACATGAAAGGTACTGCCCAGGCCCGGCTGGCTGTCGACTTGCAGGCGACCGTTCATGGCCTGCACCAGTTGGTGGGCGATGGTGGTACCCAGGCCTGTGCCGCCAAAACGTCGGCTGATGGAGGCATCGGCTTGCGTGAAGGGTTCGAAAATCGTGCTCACCTGATCCGGTGTCATGCCAATGCCGGTGTCGCGCACCCGCACGTGGATCTGCTGGTCGTCATAAGCATAGTAGATATCCACGCCGCCGGTTTCTGTGAATTTGATGGCATTGCCCACCAGGTTGGTCAGCACTTGCAGCAGGCGCAGGGTATCGCCCTGGAAAAACTCCGGCATATCGGCTGGGTAGTGCGTGTTCAGGTGTAGCTGGCGGGCCAGGGCGCTCAGGCGCAGCGAAGATTCGATCTGGTGCGCCAGGGCCTTGAGCGAAAAGTCCCGGACTTCCAGATCCAGGCGGCCGTGTTCGAGTTTGGTGGTGTCCAGGATGTCGTTGATCAGGCGCAGCAGGGATCGGGACGATTGGCTGATGGTATTCAGGTGGCTGCGTTGCAAAGGAGTCAGGTCGGTTTGCTGCAGCAGCGTGGCAAAGCCGATGATGGAGTTCATGGGCGTGCGGATTTCATGGCTCATGTTGGCCAGAAAGCGTGTTTTGGTGGCGGCGGCGTGCTCGGCCTGTTGGGCGGCATCGCGCAGGGATGCCTCCAGGGCCTGGCGTTCGCTGATGTCGGCCAGCAGGCCCACGTACAGGCGGTCGGCGCCGGTCAGGTCGACCTTGCCCACGGCCAGGCGCACCGGCACCAGGCCACCGTCCTTGCGGCGACCGATGACCTCGCGGCCCGTGCCGATGATGTGCGGGTCGCCGGTGTCGTGGTAGCGTTGCAGGTAGCCGTCGTGTTCGGAATGATAGGGTTCGGGCATCAGCATCTTGACATTCTGGCCGATGACTTCGGCGGCGGCATAGCCAAACAAGAGCTCGGCCGAGCGGCTGAATTCTTGTACCGTGCCCTTGCCGTCGATGGTGATGATGGCGTCCACAGCGGTATCCACGATGGCGCGCAGCCGGGATTTGCTGAGTTCCATCTCGCGGTATAGCTCGCGGGTATGGATCAGGCCATTAAGCGCAGCCACCAGCACGCCGATGGTAATGGTCAGGGACGACAGGGCCAGTGCGCCGTAGGCGGCATCCACGCGGATCGTGTTGTCCGCCAGGGTAGGTTCGCCCAGAAACCGGACCGCCGCCATGCCGGTGTAATGCATGCCCGTAATCGCCACCCCCATGATGATGCCGCTCAGGACAAACCGCAGGCGTGGATTCAAGTGGGTGCGCCGCAGGCCAAAATTGATCCACAGGGCCAGCATGGCCAGTATCACAGCCACACCGATGGACAAGAGGAACAGGGAGGCGTCGTAGCGCATCAACAATGGGGTGTCCATGGCCATCATGCCGGTGTAGTGCATCATGCCAATGCCAGCCCCCACCAACACCCCGCTGCCCAGCAGCAGGCCAGGCGAGATCTGGCGGCGCGACAGGATGTACAGCGCCAACCAGGAGGCCGCCCAGCCCGGCAGCAGCGATAGCGTGGTCAGTGGCAGGTCATAGCGCACCGGGGCAGGCAGGCTGAAGGCCAGCATGCCGATAAAGTGCATGGACCAGATGCCGCCACCCAGGGCGATGCCGCCCATGCCGATGGCAATATGCCGGTAGGGGCGGTTCTGGGTCTGCAGGGCGATGTGGGCGGTGTGCAGCGCCATGAGCGACAGGCAGACCGGCACCAGCACCGACAGCAACACCAGCCCTGGGTGATAGGTGCCCACCACAAAATCCGTGCCATCGGCAGCCGTTAGAAAAAAATGGTCCATCATCATGAAAGACGCAGCCTCAATAGGAAAGTCGGGCCAGGGCGGTATGGCCAATAACACATTATGAATGTGCTTTTTAGTGGTGCATGCATATCATCCTGTGCACTGCCTTGCGTGGCTATTTGCGATCTCCAGACAGTCTAATGAATTTGCGATCCTTGCGGGTTTCTCTGATCCTGCCGTATGTGCTGCTGATTATATTGGTGGCGGTTACGCTGGGCGGCACCTTTTATTGGTCCGCCAGCCGCAATATTGGCCAGTTTTCAGATCAATATATGCGGGCCATGGCATCGCGCATCGCGCATCGCGCAGGCCGTGCATTTTCATGTGCATGGCTCGTCCTCCGTGCTGGAGGCTGCTTTTCCTGAAGGTGTGCCGGTTTCCGCCCAACAGTCGTCCAGCACCTTATCGGCCTTCAAGGCCAAGCTCCAGGCTCTGATTGAAGCCCCGCTGGAAACCTTGAAGGATCTGCCTGCCAGCGCGACAGCTCGGCTGGGGGCGGCCATAGGCGTGGCCTGCTGGCCTGACGATGTGCGTGATCCCGAGACCCTGCTGAAGCACGCGGATACGGATATGTATGCCAACAAGCCATCCGGTCGGCGGCGTTAAATAAGATTTTGTTATATGCTACAGGGTTAATCCTAGGAATCCCCATGGTAAATTCTCGGCTCAGGTCCTGCTGATCCGGGACGTTGTAATTTTAGTGACCCTGACTCTTGATCGATCTCGAGAACATCCGTAAGACCTTTGCTTCGGCTGGGCGCACCGTGCATGCGCTGGCCGATATCAATCTGAATATCCGCGAAGGCGAAGTCTTTGGCATCATCGGCCGCTCTGGCGCAGGCAAGAGCACGCTGATTCGTATGCTGAACTTGCTGGAACGGCCCACCGAAGGCGCCGTGCGGGTGGATGGCCGCGACATTACCGCTTATACCGATGCCCAGCTGCGCGAATACCGCCGTCAGGTGGGCATGGTGTTTCAACACTTCAATCTCTTGCGGGCGCGCACGGTCATGGACAATGTGTGCTTTCCGCTGCGCTTGTCCGGTATGTCGCGTGCGGCACGTATTGCCCGCGCCGAGGAAGTGCTGGCCTTGGTTGGCCTGTCCGATCAGACCCACAAGTATCCCGGTCAGTTGTCGGGCGGCCAGCAGCAGCGCGTGGGCATTGCCCGGGCGCTGGCCAGCAAGCCCCGTTTATTGTTGTGCGACGAGGCGACCTCTGCACTGGACCCGGAAACCACCCAGTCCATCCTGCGTTTGCTGGGGGATATCAATCAACGGTTGGGCCTGACCATTGTGCTGATCACACACAGCATGGATGTGATCCGCACGGTCTGTGACCGGGTGGCGGTGATTGAATCGGGCCGCATTGTCGAGTCCGGCCAGGTGCTGGAGGTCTTTTTGCATCCGCAGCACGACGCCACGCGTTCTCTGCTGTCCGAAAGCGGACTGGACGAGGGCGAAGAAGGCTGGCGCGCCATGGCTGATGGGCTGACGGGGCATTTGCTGCGCCTGAGCTATCGTGGTGATGCCACGACCCAGCCGCTGCTCAGTCGTATCAGCCGGGACTTGCGCCTGGATCTCAGCATTCTTCAGGGGTCGGTCGGGCGCATCAAGGACACGCCCTACGGTCAGTTGATCGTGGCCGCCCAAGGTGCGCCGGCGGATCTGGCCGCGCTGGGGGGCATGCTGGACCAAGCCGGGGTGCACTACGAGGTACTACGGACATGATGGCCAATGTAGATTGGTGGTTGATCGGCGAAGCCACGGTCGATACCTTGTTGATGACCGGCTTTTCCCTGCTGTTCACCATCCTGATCGGACTGCCGGTGGGGGTGCTGCTGTTTTTGACCAGCCCTGGTCAGATGATGAGCCACCGAGGCACCTACCAGAGCGTCGCTTTTATCGTCAATGTGCTGCGTTCCGTGCCATTTCTGATTTTGTTGATCGTGATGATTCCCATGTCGCGTCTGCTGGTGGGGACGGCGCTGGGGGTGCAGGGCTCGATTCCGCCCTTGGTGGCCAGCGCCGCGCCGTTTTTTGCCCGCCTGGTCGAGAATGTCCTGCGTGAACTGGACCCAGGGGTCAGCGAGGCCTGCCGTTCCATGGGCGCCACGTCGCGCCAGACGGTGCTGTGGGCGCTGCTGCCCGAGGCCACTACCGGCATCCTGGCTGCCGTCGTGGTGACTGCCATCACCCTGGTGGGCTATTCGGCCATGTCGGGTGTGATCGGCGGGGGTGGCCTGGGGGATTTGGCCGTGCGCTATGGCTATCAGCGCTATCAGGGCGATGTCATGGCCGTCACTGTGGTCATTCTGGTCATCATGGTGCAGGTGTTTCAAGTACTGGGCGATCGTTGGGTTGCCCGGCTTAATCGCAAGTAATGCGGCGGGGCGCCGGCATGCTCATGCCCCGCCCTGGCAGCAATTTTGTTTATTCACTGATACTCAGGAGATTTTCATGTTGAAGAAATTCGTGCCCGCCCTGGTGCTGGCGCTGCCGCTGGCTTTTGCCGCACCCGCCCATGCCGCTACCCTGTCGGTGGCCGCCACGCCGGTGCCCCATGCCGAACTGCTGGAATTCATCAAACCCGACTTGGCCAAGGAAGGCGTGGACCTGGACATCAAGGTGTTCACCGACTACGTCCAGCCCAACCTGCAGGTGGCTGACAAACAAATCGGCGCCAATTTCTTCCAGCACCAGCCCTATCTGGATTCCTTCAACAAAGAACACGACACCAAGCTGGTTTCGGTGGGTGCTGTGCACGTCGAGCCCTTTGGCGGCTACTCAGTCAAGATCAAGGACATCAAGGATCTGAAGGACGGCGCCTTGGTCGCCATCCCCAATGATCCCTCGAATGGTGCCCGTGCCTTGCTGCTGCTGCAAAAGCAAGGCCTGCTGACGTTGAAAGACCCCAGCAATATCCTGGCGACTTCGCGCGACATTGCCGACAACCCCAAGAACCTGAAATTCCGCGAGTTGGAGGCCGCCACCCTGCCGCGTGTATTGCCTGATGTGGATCTGGCCCTGATCAACACCAACTACGCGCTGGAAGCCAAGCTGAACCCGATCAAGGATGCCCTGTTCATCGAAGACAAGGATTCTCCTTATGCCAACCTGGTGGTGGTGCCAGCTGACCAGACTGATAATGCGGACGTGAAGAAGCTGATTCAGGCCCTGCAGTCGGACAAGGTGCGCGAATTCATCCTGACCCAATATAAGGGTGCCATCGTCCCAGCTTTCTAAGCCGGGCGTATTCCTGGAAACCTCAACGATCCGTAGGGGATTTCCCGAAAAACCATGACCAGACCCGGGATTTTCGCCAATGTGCTGGCGGACCGCCCGGGTCTTTCAGTTAACATGAACGCCTGATGTGGCCTGTTGGCTGCGATCAACCCATCCCACAAGGAGACCTGGATGTTGCCCAAAACCTTTAAAGCAGCCCTGATGGGGCTGGCCTTTGCCCTGGTGCTGCCCACCGCGCAGGCCGCCGACAAAGAACTCATCATCGCCACCGATACGGCCTTCGTGCCCTTCGAGTTCAAGCAAGACGGCAAATACACCGGCTTTGACATCCAGTTATGGGAAGCCATTGCCAACAAGGCCGGTCTCAAATACCGCCTGCAGCCGATGGACTTCAATGGCATCATTCCGGGCCTGCAGACCCGCAATATCGATGCTGCGCTGGCTGGCATCACCATTCGTCCCGATCGTGCCGAAGTCATCGACTTCTCCGATCCCTACTATGAGTCCGGCCTGGCCATTCTGGTGCCCGAAAGCAGCACCATCAAGACCGCCAAAGACCTGGAAGACAAAACCGTGGCCGTCAAGATCGGCACCGCGACAGTGGACTACATGAAGGCCAATGTGCCCTCGGCAAAGCTCAAACTCTTCCCCAATATCGACAATGCCTTCCTGGAATTGGCCACGAACCGGGTGGATGCCGTGGTGCACGATACCCCGAACGTCCAGTACTACGCCAATACCGCCGGTAAAGGCAAGGTCAAGGTCGTGGGTTCCCTGAAAAGCGGCGACTTCTATGGTATTGCGTTCCCGAAGGGCAGCGATCTGGTCGTCGTCGTCAACAAAGCGCTGGCCGACATCAAAGCCGACGGCACCTACGACAAGCTCTACGAAACCTGGTTCGGCAAGAAGCCCGATTAATCAGGACAGGACATCATCGTGACTTTTGAATGGTCTGCTATCTGGGCTGCCTGGCCCGACCTCATGGCCGGCGCCTGGATGACCGTCCAGATCACGCTGATCGGGCTGGTAGGGGGGACGATCATCGGCGGCTTGGCCGGGGTGGTCGTCACTTATGTGCCAGTCCCCATCACCCGCCGCAATTTGGGCTGGGGCGCTGTTGGCCTGGTGCTGCTGTACGCCCTGATGTGGGTGTTTTCCTGGCTGGAGACAGGCCCCTTGGCCGGTTTGTCCAGCGCCGTCTGGTGGGGATTGCGCCTGCTGGTGCTGGTGCTGATTGTCTGGCGCGGCATGGCCTGGGCGCCTGTGGTGTTGTCGCTGATTGCCCAGATTTATATTCTTGTCGTGCGCGGCACCCCGATCGTAGTGCAGGTGATGTTCATTTATTTTGCGCTGCCCTTGCTGGTCAATCTGCGCATTGATGGCTTTACAGCGGCGACCGTCACCCTG
Organism: Castellaniella sp.; assembly: GCF_034675845.1. NCBI lineage: Bacteria > Pseudomonadati > Pseudomonadota > Betaproteobacteria > Burkholderiales > Alcaligenaceae > Castellaniella > Castellaniella sp. The sequence continues at coordinate 1,155,173 of NZ_JAUCCU010000001.1, read as the reverse complement.
ATGATCAATTCCGGCGCCTATATCGCCGAAATCGTTCGCGGCGGGCTGTTGTCCGTCCCTAAAGGTTTACAAGAAGCCGGTCAGGCCATGGGCTTGCCGTTCTATAAGATCCTGGCCCACATCATCGGGCCTGTGGCCTTGCGCCGCATGATTCCCACCATGGGCAATCAGTGCATCATCAGCCTGAAGGACTCCTCGCTGTTTATCGTCATCGGGGTGGCCGAGCTCACCCGTCAGGGCCAGGAAATCATTGCGGGCAATTTCCGGGCGGTCGAGATCTGGGGGGCGGTGGCCGTCATCTATCTGATCATGACCGGGTTCATTGCCCTGGCGCTTAAATTCATCGAACACCGGACCCGCATCGTATGAGCATTGTTGAATTCAAAAATGTCACCAAAAGCTTTGGCGACAATGTGGTGCTCGATGGGATCAGCCTTTCTATTGATGCGGGCGAGGTCGTGGTGGTGGTCGGGCCGTCGGGCTCGGGCAAATCCACATTTTTGCGTTGCATTAATGTCCTGGAAACCATTCAGGGCGGGGATATCATCGTCAATGGCCTCAGCGTGTTGGGCAAGGCCTCTGAGGTGCGTGAACTGCGCCGCGAGGCCGGCATGGTATTTCAGCAGTTCAATCTGTTTCCTCAGCTGACGGCGCTGGAAAACGTCATGTTCGGCCCCGTGCACACACGGGGCGTGCCAAAATCCCAGGCTCGCCAGCAGGCCCAGGAACTGCTTGCCAAGGTCGGCTTGGCCGAACGTGCGAATCACTACCCCGGACAGCTTTCCGGCGGACAGCAACAGCGCGTGGCGATTGCGCGGGCGCTGGCCATCAAGCCCCTGTTGATGCTGTTTGACGAGCCTACATCGGCTCTGGACCCTGAACTGCGCCACGAAGTTCTGCGGGTGATGCAGGATGTGGCCGAGGAAGGCATGACCATGATTGTGGTCACGCACGAAATGGAATTCGCTCGCAAGGTCGGTAGCCGCTTGATCTTCATGGACCAGGGCAAGATCGCCGAGGACGGCGTGCCCGAGGTCCTGCTGAACAATCCTCCCAGCCAGCGCCTGAAGGACTTTCTGCAACACGTCAGCTGACGTGTTGCTGGGCTTTATTTGACGGTGGTGACCCTCAGGGTGCGGGTTGCGATGACCGTATCCGAACCCTCGCCCACGACTTGGATGGTGACTTGGCGCAGGCGATAGGCCTTGGGCAGATCGGCCTGGCCACTGACGACGATGTAGCGGCCCATTTCCAGGGGTTGCGCAATCAGATCCACATATCCTGTATTGCCATTGGGGTAGGTGCCCACGCCGACCAGCTTGATCTCGCCCCGTAGATTGGGGGTTTCGGTCTGGCCTTCGGCCAAGTCCTGAATCAGCAGTATCTGGTAGTCCAGTTGACCGTCCTGGACGGTCAGGTCGGCGTAGCGAATGCCGGGGGTCGTGCCGCGCGGATCAGGCGGAATGGCGGCAATCAGATTGGCCACACCAGCTTCCATATCGGCAGTTTGCTTGCGCAACTGCTGCATGCGGACGTCCTGGGCTGCCTGGGACTCCTTGACCTGAGAAATATCCTGGCGGATGGTCTTGGCTTCGTTGTTCAGGCGCTGGTTTTCCAGGTTGGTGGTGTTCAGGTCCATGCGCAGCTGCTCGGATTGCTCGACGGTCAGGCGCTGAGGGCCATAGCTGCGTTGCAGGAACAATACGCCGCCTGCGCCCAGCACGATGCCCGTGATCAGCAGCAATAACCAGCGTGGAATGCCCCGGCTGCGGCGGGTATAGCCGTAGGGGGTGGGCTTGAACGTGGGGCGGTTGGATCCAAAAGACATAAGCATTCCTGGGGGCAAGGCGGGGTACTGGGCATCCTCGGTGGATGCCTGTGCTGAAACCCATAAGCATAAACGGTTTAAGGGGAGTGTTTGCCCCGATGTCTACAGTTGGTTGCGAATTTTTCCGCGCAGACGGGCATCCAGCAGAGCCAGGCGTTGAGGGGTGCCGACATCGACCCAACTGCCTAGGTGGTGGGTGCCTTGGACGGCTTGTCCGGCCATAGCCTGGCGCAGCAGGGGGGCCAGCGGGGCGGGGTGGTCGGGGGATGTCGTGGCGAACAGGCTGGGGCGGTACAGGCCGATGCCGGCGAAGGTCAGGCACGGGATGTCTGCAGAGGCGGCCTGCTTTTCATCCACCCGGCCATCTGGGTACAGGGAGAAGTCCCCGTCAGGATGGTGATCGGGATTGTCGACCAGCAGCAGATGGGCCTGGGCGCGGGGGGATAGCTTGTCGGCCCAGCGTAGTGCCTGGGCGGGGTCCCAGTCGCACCAGATATCGCCGTTGACGACCAAAAAGGGCTGGTCCTGGAAGAACGGCAGCGCGCGGGCAATGCCGCCGGCGGTTTCCAGCGCCTGGGTTTCGCGCGAATACTGCAGACGGACGCTCCAGGGTTGACCATTGCCCAGGGCGGCCTCGATCTGCTCGCCCAACCAGGCGTGGTTGATCAGGATATCCCGGATGCCGGCCTGGGCCAGGGCCTGCAGGTGCCAGGTGATCAGGGGCTGGCCGCCTACAGGCAGCAGGGGTTTGGGGCAATGGTCGGTCAGGGGGCGCATGCGTTCGCCGCGTCCCGCAGCCAGGATCATGGCGCGCATCAGAATGAATAGCCGTCGCGGGTGGGGGCGTTCTCGGCGTGTTCCAGCATGCGCAGCAAGGGATGGAACACCTGGTAGCGACTGGCGACTTGGTTGACATAAGCTCGGACGCGCGGGATGTGGTCCAGATACTGAGGCTTGGCATCGCGCAGCGCGAGTCGGGCGAATATGCCCAGGATGCGCAAGTTGCGCTGCAGTCCCATCCATTCGTATTGGGTATGGAATTCAGTGAAATCCGCAGGGACAGGCAAGCCGGCGGTGCGGGCGTGTTCCCAGTAGCGGATGGCCCAGTCCAATTGCTGGCTTTCGTCCCAGGTGGTGCGGGCGTCCATCACCAGCGAGGCGAGGTCATAGCTGATGGGGCCTAGCACAGCATCCTGAAAATCAATAATGCCAGGGACGAAATCCGGGGCGCCCATGCCGATCATGAGATTGGGTGAATGATAATCGCGGTGCACGAACACCTGGGGTTGGGTCGCTGTCTGGCCGACCAACAGGGCGAAGGTGCGGGTCAGCATGGCCTGGGTGTCGGCGTCCGGGGTGACGCCCAGGTGGGCCTGCAGGTACCATTGGGGAAATAGGGAAAGTTCTTGCAGCAGGCGGCTGGCATCATAGGTGGGCAGCCCGTCTGTGTCGCAGTGCTGCAGGCGCACCAAGGCACGCAAGGCCCCCCGCATGTGCTGCTGCCAGGTGGCGTCGTCCTGGGTGGCCCCCGCCTGGATCGCCTGGAAAAAGGTCTGGCGTCCCATGTCGGTCAGTAGTAAAAAGCCGTGGGTCTGGTCCTGGGCCAAAATATCGGGGACGCGCAGCCCGCCGGCGGCCAATCGTGCTGCGGCCTCGACGAAAGACGTACAGTCCTCGTGCGGGGGCGGGGCATCCATGACGATCAGGGGGCCTTTGGCTGCCTGCAGGCGGAAATACCGCCGAAAGCTGGCATCGCCAGACACAGGCACCAGGCTATCGGCCTGCAAGCCCAGGGCGCTGTCCTGTTGGTCTAGCCAAAGATGTAGCGCCATCAGGCGGGGGTCGGAAGCATTAGGAGAGGTCATGAAGAATTTTGCACCATGAAATCAGCAAGTCGTACGCCTAAGGCGTGGCTTCTTTATAATACCGGGTCGCTGGTCTCTGTGGTGCGCAGACCAGTGCTTTCTTCCTCCCTCCTTTTTAAGGGTCCGGTTTACGTGCATTGGATTAGCCGCATCATTCTTGTCAGCGTGTTCATATCCGCCCCGGCGATGGCAGATCAGCCAGTGGCGCCGACGGGCGAGTTGCGCACGGTGGGTAGCCTGCGCCTGCATTCCGCCCCTCAGGATGACGCACTGCCGGCCTTTTTGATCGGCGATGACATCAGTCGCGACGCCCAAGGGCGTGTCAGCCTGCAGGGCAATGCCCAGGTGCGGCGGCTGGATGGGGTCATCAAGGGCGACCGCATCGACTACGATCAGGACACCGGCGAAATCGAAGTCAGCGGGCATGGCCTGATGATGCGCGATGGCAATATCATCAAGGCCCCGCATCTGCGCTATAACACCGGCACCAGCCAGGGGGCCATTCAGGCACCCGAGTTCTGGCTGGGGGCGTCCGCGGGCCAAGGGCATGCCGCGTATGCGGATGTGCTGAGCCGCCAGCATATGCGGCTGGATGATGTGCGCTATACCGGCTGGACCGGCCAGAATCCTGCCTGGTATATCGATGCCAAGCAGGTCGATCTGTACATGGACGAAAACGAAGGAGTGGCGCGCAACGGGGTCTTGCGCTTTAAAGGCGTCCCCATTCTGTATTCGCCGTATCTTAGCTTTCCGCTGGGCAAGGATCGGAAATCCGGGTTTTTGCTGCCCACTTATGGCACATCCAGCAACGCTGGCATCGAACTCACCACCCCGTATTATTTCAATCTGGCCCCAAATTACGACGCCACCCTGTCGCCGCGCTTCATGAGCAAGCGCGGGGTGCTGCTGGGGGCCGAGTTCCGCCACCTCAGCGAGCGTTCGCATTCCGAACTGTTCGGCACTTACATCATGCGCGACCGCCAGACCGGCGACCATCGTTGGCTGTACTCCGTCCAGCACACCCAGAACCTGGGCGGTGGCGTGCAGGCCTATCTGGATGCCCGCAAAGTCTCTGATGATGACTATTTCCGTGACTTTTCCTCTTTCGGGATGACGGATGCGGCCATTACCTATATGCCCAGCCAGGCAATGCTGACGTGGGCCGGCAGTCCGTACCTCAGTGCCTCGTTGCAGTTCTATACCTACCAGACCCTGCAGGACTCCACCGGGACCTTCCTGGCACCGCCCTACAATAAATTGCCCGAACTCCATGTGCGTGCCCAGCACTACAACTGGAATGGCTTTGATGTGGTGTCGGACAACTATGCCACTCGCTTCCTGGCTCCGATCTACCAGGGCGATGCGTTCCCCCAGGAAGCCGACCAGCGCCTGATGCCCAATGGCATGCGCGCGACCTCTTATACCTCGGTGGCGCGGCCCTTTGTGTGGCCGGGGGCCTACATTACCCCCAAGATCGGCATGCATCTCAGCCAATATCAGACCGACTGGTTTTATGACAGCATCCGCAGCCTGCCGCCCGAACTCATGGGCCAGCCCAGCAGCCAGTCGCGGGTCTTGCCAATCGCTTCATTGGATGCCGGGCTGACCTTCGAGCGCGAAGCAACCTTGTTTGGCAACGCAGCCATCCAGACCCTGGAGCCGCGCCTGTATTATCTGTATGTGCCGTATCGCGACCAATCCGGCTTGCCGGTGTTTGATACCGGCATGGCCTCGTTCAGCTACCAGCAGGCCTTCGACGAAAACATCTTCAGCGGCGGTTGGGACCGCATTGCCAATGCCAATCAGTTGACGGCAGGCCTGACCACCAACTGGCTGGATGCGGATACGGGCTTCGAACGCATGTCCTTGTCGGTGGCCCAGCGCTTTTATTTCGCAGATCAAAGGGTCACCTTGCCCAGCCAGACGCCGCGCAAGGCATCTGAATCAGACTATCTGGTGGGTGCCTATCTTGCCCTGACAGATCGCTTTTCCATGTATTTCGACGGTCAGTTCGACCACGAGACCAATAAACGCAATCGTCTCAGCTCAGGGGTGCGTTGGGCACCTAAACGCCTTGCTTCCCTGGCCCTGGCCTATCGCTACGAGCGCGACCCCAATTTATACACGGACCCTTATCGCGTTTTGCCGCCCGATGCATCCTTGCAGTCGCATGAGCAGATCAGCCTCAGTACACAATGGCCGCTGACGCCCCACTGGTTCGGCGTAGGCCGCTATGATTACTCCCTGGCTGAGAAACGCAATACCCAGTCTATCGTCGGGCTCGAATATCGCGGCGATGGGGGCTGGGCGGCGCGCGCCGTGTTGCAGCGCTATGCCGTGTCCACCGAAAAAGCCAATACAGCTTTGTTCCTGCAGTTGGAACTCACAGGTCTGGGGACATTGGGTACTGATCCCATGTCCCTGCTGTCCCAGCGGATTACCGGGTATCAGTCCGTGATTTCACCCACGCCCGAAAAAACTGTCTTCGAGAGGTATGAATGATGTCTGGCTTGCGTCATCCCGCTGGTACGATGTTCCTGGCCTTGGTGCTGGGCGGCAGCGTTCTGGCCTCCCCGGCCCTGGCAGCGGGTAAATCCGCTGCGCGTCAGGCGGCCCCGGCCCAGCAGTTTGTCGATGGCATTGCTGCCATTGTCGACAAGCAGGTCATCACCCTGGGCCAACTGGACGACAAGATCGTAGAAGTGCGCCGACAAATGCAGCAGCAGCGCATTCCGGTGCCGGAGACTACGATTCTTCGACATCAGGTGCTGCAGCAAATGATTAATACGATGCTGCAAAATAACGAGGCCCGGCGGCTAGGCATTCGCGTGACCGATGCCCAGGTGACCCATGCCATCCAGACCGTGGCGCAGCGTAACCGGATTAGCGTCGACCAACTGCGCAAGGAAATCCTGGGCAGCGGCATGGGCTGGGAGCAATACCAGTCAGAACTGCGTTCGCAGATACAGGACGACATGCTGCGCCAGCGCTTGGTCGAAGATCGCATCAGCATCAGCGATGATGATATCGATGCCTTCTTGCAATCTCAGGGCGGCCAGTTGCCCCCGCCGCAGGCGATGACAGCGCCCGCGCCCGAATCCGCCGCTGCGCCTGTTGCCACCGGCCCGGAATTGATCGAACTCGCGCAAATACTGATCGAGGTCCCCGATTATGCCGCTCAGTCCGTGGTGATGGAAAAACGCCAAGAGGCTGAAGCCATCTTGCGCAAACTGAAGACAGGTGCGGATTTCGCCGGGGTGGCCGCTGCGTCCTCCAATGGTCCTCAGGCGCTGCAAGGGGGCGAGATGGGGATACGTCCCCTGCAAGAATGGCCTGATCTGTTCTCTCAGGCGATTCAGAATACGCCGGCCGGCGGCCTCAGCGGAATCGTTCAAAGCGGTCGAGGCTTCCATATTCTCAAGGTTCTGCGGCGTGGCTATGCTCAGCAGCCAGCGCCCAGACAGGCCGCCAAGCCTGCTGCTCCGTCACAGGTCCAGGCTCAGACTCAGCAGCCCACTGGGCCCATGATGGTGACCCAGACGCATGCCCGTCACATACTCATCAAGACCACCCAGGTGGTGGATGACGATAAGGCACGCAACACATTGGATGGGCTGCGCCAGCGTATCGAGCATGGTGAGTCCTTTGCCGAGCTGGCCAAGCGCTATTCCCAAGACGCCTCTGCCCCCAAGGGCGGCGATTTGGGCTGGCTGAGCCCCGGCGAGACCGTGCCCGCATTCGAACAGGCCATGAACGATCTGCAGGACGGCCAGGTCAGTCTGCCCGTCAAATCGCCCTTTGGCTGGCACCTGATCCAGGTACAGGAACGTCGCAGCAAAAACATGGAAAACGAGTTCCGCCGCATGCAGGCTCGCAGCGAACTCATGCAGCGGCGCATCGGCCCGGCATACGAAGACTGGCTGGATCAGTTGCGCAGCCAGGCCTATATCGATAACCGCTTGGACAACACCCTCAGCGGGCAGCAATAATCCTATGCAACATCAGGCACGCAAGCGTTTCGGCCAGCATTTTCTGAGTGATGAATCCGTCGTGGATGCCATCGTGCGGGCGATCGATCCCCTGCCGGATGATTGCATGGTCGAGATCGGCCCAGGGCTGTCGGCCCTGACGTCACCCTTGCTGGGTCGCTTGCGACACTTGACTGCCGTCGAGCTGGATCGTGATCTGGCCCGGCGGCTGCGTCATGCCTGGCCTGCGGATCGCCTGACGCTGGTGCAGGCTGATGCCCTGAAAGTCGATTTTTCCGAGCTGCTGCCGCCCACTACCGGATCGGTGGAGTCCCCCGGGCAGCCCGATGCGCCGGTTCGGCGATTGCGGGTGGTCGGCAACCTGCCCTACAACATCTCCACACCGCTGTTGTTTCATTTGATGCAGTGGGCCGATCTGGTGCAGGACCAGCATTTCATGCTGCAGCGGGAAGTCATCGATCGCATGGTGGCCCGCCCGGGCGACAGCCAGTATGGGCGGCTGTCGGTGATGCTGCAGACGCGTTATCGCATGACGCATTTGTTTGATGTGCCGCCGGAATCCTTCGATCCCCCTCCTAGGGTGATGTCGGCCATCGTGCGCATGCGCCCCCTGACCGCTGATCAGCGCCGCTTGCCGCTGGACCCTGCCGTGTTCGATCAACTCGTGTCGCGGGTGTTCGAGCATCGCCGCAAGATGATACGCGGCAGCCTGGGCGGCTGGGCCCAACAGCTGGACTGGGAGGCCTTGGGTGTTTTCCCCACGGCGCGTCCCCAGGAACTATCGGTCGCCCAACTCATGGATATGGCGGATGCGCTGACCCCCTCCAGGGCCGTTTAGCAGGGCTTTGGATCAGTCCTCTCGGCCGCTGCGCTGAATCAGTTCGACCTTGTAGCCGTCGGGGTCCTGCACAAAAGCAATCACGGTGTTGCCATGCTTCATGGGGCCGGCCTCGCGCACCACCAGCCCGCCGCGGGACTTGATGGTGGCGCAAGTGTCATACGCGTCCTCGACTGCGATGGCGATATGGCCATAGCCATCGCCGATGTCGTAGGTCTCGGTGTCCCAGTTATGGGTGAGTTCCAGCACGGCACCTTCGTCTTCGTCCTGGTAGCCGACAAAGGCCAGCGTAAACCGGCCATCGGGGTAGTCCTTGCGGCGCAGCAGCCGCATCCCCAGGATGTCGGTGTAAAACATAAGGGACCGGTCCAGATTGCCGACGCGCAGCATGGTGTGTAGAAGTCGCATGATGTGTTCCTGATCAGACAGTATTGACAGACCTATGATACGCAGGTTTTATGCCTGCGCGACTGGAATCTGTGACGCTGTCTCCTCGGCCCCGCCAGAAGGCGGCTGCCGGGGGCGCTGCGGATTGTGCCGGGTCAGCGCACGACATAGACGGCGCATTCGGCGCGCTGCATGACCTTGCGGCTGATGGAACCGATTTGCAGGCCGGGCAAGTCGCCCAGGCCCCGGGCACCCACCGCAATCATGCTGGCATCGCTGGCCGCCGCCAGAATGGCCTGGTCAGCCGGTCCTTCGGTAATGACGGACTCGGTGCGCAGGTCCGGGTAGCGCTGTTGGATCTGGTCGATGGCTTGCTGGGCGATGGTCTCGGCCTGGCGCGAAGTATCCGCCACGACCTGCTGATAGATTTTTTCGTCGGCGGCCTGATCGGCCAGGCTGCGGTTGTCGGCGGGCCGCAGGGAAGACGCCAGCGACCAGAGATCCCAGTTGGGGCGTTTCCAGGCCACCACGATGCGCAGGAATGAGTTGGTTTCAGCCGCCAGGTGGGCAGCTTCGTCCAATGCGCGCACCCCGAATTTCGAGCCGTCCACGCCGACCACCACCGGGAACTTGTCAGAGGGCAGGGGGCGTGGTGATTTACGCACCACGGCCACTGGGCAGGTGGCATGGCTGGTGACTTTGAAGGCCACCGAGCCCAGGATGATGTCCGGCAGTATCCCCCGCGTGCGGTGGCCGATCACCAGCAAGGTTGCGTGGTCCGCGCCCTCGACCAGGGCATTGGCGGCATCGCCTGGCTGACCACTGGCCCTGACCTCGGTGTCGGTGAACATGCGTGCCCGAGGAATACCGGATTCGGCAAGCTGCTGAGCCCGGCGCAGGTACATTTCCTGGATGCCGGGCCGGGCGAGCTCGACGCTGTCGGGGTCGACCTCGGTGGCTGAAATGATCAGCAGGGGGCAAGCCCGCCGCTGAGCCACGCGTGCGGCCCATTCCAGTGCAAAATCACCTTCGCGTGACCCATCGAAGCCGACCACGATCAGCTGGTCTTTCTGTGTTGCGCTCATGTTGTTACCTGCAGGCTGATTGATCTGGGAACCACACAGCTGACGTTACCGCATATTCTGCATAGCATAAATACGCTGTCGATTTCTTGTTAATGCCATGTTAAGTTGGCACCAGGCCATGCTGGCAGGGCTGGGCGGCCCTGCGGGTTGATAGCGGCCGTGCCACTAATAGGGGGCGTCATGAGTTCTCAGGATCTGCATCAGCGTATATCCACCACCACGGGCTTGCTGGCTGATGGTGACTACACCATCACCGACCGCAACGAAAAGCTCTTTAATGAAGACCTGGCGCCTGTTCCGGCCTCCAAGCGCACCTGGGGGGCGCTGGAGATTTTCAATGTCTGGACGAACGACGTGCAGTCGCTGGCGGGCTATACCCTGGCGGCCAGCCTGTTCATCACGGCGGGTATCAGCGGCTGGCTGGTATTCCTGGCCATTATCCTGGCCAGCGTGTTGGTCATGTTTCTGGTCAATCTATCGGGCAAGCCCAGCGTACGCTACGGCATTCCCTATGCCGTCATTGCCCGCACCAATATGGGGGTGCTGGGGGCGCGGTTCCCGGCGCTGCTGCGCGGCATTGTGGGCATGTTCTGGTTTGGTGCCCAGACCTATTTCGCCTCTACCGCCGTGGCACTGGCGATCAATGTCTTTGTGCCGCATCACTCTGCCGAGACCTTTCTGTCCCTGACCTGGGTGGGCTGGCTATCCATCATCATCGTCAGTTTTTTCCAGTTGCTGATCTTCATGCGCGGCATAGGCTGGATTTCCCGCTTTCTGAATTTTGCAGGACCGGCGGTCTATGTGGTGATGATTCTGCTCTTGATTTTCCTCTGGACCGAGGCCGGCGACGAGCTGCTCACCGGGGTTGGCACCATGTTCCAGTCGGCTGAACTCTCCGGCTGGGCAGCCATATCGGCCTTTTTTGGGGTGATGGGCACCATGGTGGCGTATTTTGCTGCCGTGGTGGTTAATTACGGCGACTTCTCGCGCTTTACACGGTCTTTGTCGCACATGCGCCGGGGTAATTTCTATGGCTTGCCGGTGTCACTGACGCTTTTTACGTTCCTGGCCCTGTTCATCACGGCGGGGTCCTATATTGCCCTGCAGCATGGCGGTGGCCAGCCACTGACCAACCCCGCTGATATTGTCGGGCTGGTGGGCAATCCCTACCTGACCCTGGTGGCGGCGGTGACCTTTTTCATCGCGACGGTGGGGATCAATCTGGTGGCCAACTTTGTGCCGCCCGCCTACGATCTGGCCAATCTTTGGCCCTCGAAAATTTCCTTTCGGATCGGGGGCCTGATCACCGCCACAGTGGGTTTCGTGATCGCGGTGCTGTGGGTTGCCGTGATTGCTCCCATGGGCTTTGACAAATTCGTCGATACCTTGGGGGCAGTGCTGGCACCACTGTATGGCTTGCTGGTATGTGATTACTATATCTTGCGCAAGGGCCGCTTGTATGTGGCCGATATGTTCACCATGTCCGACAAGGGCGTCTACCACTTCAATAACGGCTGGAACTACCGGGCCTTGGCGGCGGTGGGGCTTGCGGCGGTGTTTTCGATGGCCACTGTCTGGGTGCCGGTGGTGGGTGAAACCTTGGGTGGCTTCGGTTGGATCATCGGGGCATTCCTGGGGGGCTTCTTCCACTGGATCGCCATGCGGGGCCGGATACAGATCGACCCCCACAGCAGCCGCGCTTAAAACAGCGGCAAGGTCGCTGGGTGGTGCTGCTTCAGGGTGTCGCGGGCCTGCTTGTAATCCGGATACAGGCAGGCCACTTCGCGCCAGAAAGCGGGGCTGTGATTCATTTCCTTTAAATGGGCCACTTCGTGGGCAATCACATAATCGATCAGATCGGGTGGCAGGTGGATCAGGCGCCAATTCAGGCGGATGCGGCGCTGTCCCGAGCATGAGCCCCAGCGGCCTTGGGCGCCGGACAGGCCCCAACTGCGGATTTGCTGTCCCGCCAGATCCAGATAATGCTGCAGGCGTTGCTTGAATCGTCTGGTGGCCTGCGCTTGTAGCCAGGCCTGAGTCAGGTCCTGGATGCGCGCGCTGTCGGCGCTATCCGGCAGTGCCAGCGTCAGCACCCGCCCCGTTTCCGGCAGGTCGATCGAATCATCGAAATGAGTTTGGGCCGTGCTGTCCAGGGCCAGGCGGATCATCGTGCCCAGGTACGGAATGCGTCCGCCATTCCGCCATTGGGTGTTTTGCAGGGCCAGCAGGCTCAGTCGTTCCTGCTGGATGGCCAGTTTTTTTTGAATCCAGCTGTTTTTTTCGCGAATGACGTCTTCAATCTGGCGGCGGGTGACCCAGGTGGGGGCCTGTACGTGTAGTTGGGCATCGCGCAGGGTCAGGCCGATGGTCTTGCGCCGGGAACGACGCAAGACATAGGCGGGTAGGGCGTTGGCGGCGGGCTGAACGGCAACGGGCGGCCGTTTGCTGGCGCCGGTCTTGGCCGTGAACGGAGCCGTATCAAACAAATCCAGCTGCCTGGAAGTCTCTGTGTTCTGATTCACGAATGGGAGCTTGCGCGCTGACCGCCGGACGGCTTGGCGTCCGCATAGCGCTCGGGGTTCAGTACCCGCATTTCGGCTTCGATCCAATCGCGCACGGCATTGTTCAGCGTCACAGAATTGTAGTTGGCGGGGTCCAGCGGTGGGCCATAGGACACCGTCACCAGGCCTGGGGTCTTGATGAAGGCGTTGCGCGGCCAGCGTTCGCCGGCATTGTGGGCCACAGGGATCACCGGCACGCCGGTCTTGCAGGCCAGCATGGTGCCGCCTTGTTTGTAGCGGCCGATTTCGCCGGGTGCTACCCGGGTGCCTTCGGGAAACAGCACGGGCCAGCGGCCTTCTTGCAGCCGTTGGCTGCCGATGCGGACGACTTGCTCGAAGGCCTCGCGGCCCTTGGCGCGATTCACTGGGATCATGCTGAGCAGCGCCAGACTCCAACCGAAAAAAGGCACGTGATGCAGTTCTTTTTTATAGACAAAAACAACATCGCGAGGCAGTTTGACGGCGAAATACAGAGTTTCCCAGGCGGATTGGTGCTTGGATAGAATGATCGCCGGCCCATCGGGCAGGTGTTCGGTGCCCCGCGCCTGGTAACGGATACCGAGAATCCAGCGAGCCCCCCACAGCGCCAGTGCAGGCCAGCCCAGGGTCAGGCGGTAGCGCCAGGTCAGGGGCAGGGGGGCCCACAGCACGCAACAAACGGCATAGGGGATGATCGTCACGACCAGAAACGTCATGTACAGGGCGGAGCGCAGAAATATCATGGTGAGCCCTTTAGCAGGGCGTCGACCACTGCCGCCAGATCATCTCGAACTTCAGTCCCGGCCGGGAGTTCGCCGCAAGTGCCCGAGGTCTCCCAGGTTTGGCGGCCCTTGCCGGTCAAAACCAGCCAGGGAGCGCAGCCCACTGTCGCGCCTGCTTGCAGGTCGCGCAGGGTATCGCCGACAAAGGGAATGCCCTCCAGGCGTACATCCAGGCGTCGGGCGATATCGTGCAGCATCCCGGGTTTGGGCTTGCGACAGTCGCAATTTTCATCAGGCTTGTGGGGGCAGAAGAAAATAGCGTCGATCTGTCCCCCGGCTGCGCTGACGGCCTGGTGCATCCGCTGGTGGATGGCCCCCAGGGTTTCCATGCTGAACAGGCCGCGCGCCAGCCCCGACTGATTGGTGGCCACGACCACCCGCCACCCTGCCTGACTAAGGCGGCCAATGGCCTCCAGGCTGCCTGGGATGGCTTCCCATTCGTCGGGGGATTTGATGTAGTCGTCGCTGTCCTGGTTGATTACCCCATCGCGATCCAAAATTATGAGTTTCACTGGGCTAGCCTTGAGAGATCGGCCACCTGGTTCATCAACTGGTGCAGGGCTTGCAGCAAGGCCAGGCGATTGGTGCGGATCGCAGGGTCTTCGGCCATCACCATGACTTCGGTGAAGAAGGTATCCACCGCCGTGCGCGCCTGGGCCAGAATTGCCAGGCTGTCAGTGTAGTTGCCCGCCTGCAGCGCGGCCTGGGCCTTGGGCGTCAGCGTGGTGATGGTCTGGGCCAGTTGGCGTTCGGCGGGCTCGGCCAGCAGGGCCAGATCGAAATCCGGCAGTGTCTGGTCTGCTTTCTTCAGCAGATTGCTGACGCGCTTGTTGGCGGCGGCGAGAGATTCGGCTTCGGGCAGGCGAATGAACTCCATGCAGGCACGGACCCGGGCATTGACTTGGTGCAGTGGCGGGCGCAGCGCCAGCACAGCATCGATGGCAGCACGTTCGTGGTGCGCGGCCAACTGGTGACGATAGCGTTCGTAAATAAAGTCCTGGACGGCGGGAATGGTGTCCTTGTCGAGCACGCCCGCTGGAAAATTGGTGGCTGCCTGGGCCAGGAGTTCGGCCAGATTGGCAGGGCTGTCCTGGCTGTCCTGCAGCCAACCGCCGACGGTCAGCTGTTCGTAGGCGCTGATCAGGCCCAGTGCGGCACGCCGCAGGCCGTAAGGGTCGCGTTCGCCGGTGGGGGCCAGGCCGATGCCCCAGATACCAATCAGGGTCTCGGCGCGTTCGGCCATGAACAACACGGTAGCGGTCAGTGTGTCGGGGGTGACCGGTTCGTCCAGGCGGATGCGGTATTGGTCCCGCAGGGCGCGCACCACGACGGGCGGCTGGCCTTCGTGGTGGGCGTAATAAGCCCCCATGATGCCTTGGAGTTCGGGGAACTCGCCCACCATCAGGGTGCCCAGATCCGCGTGCGCCAGCATGGCGGATCTGGCCGCCAGCAGCGCGTCGCCGCCCACCAGCGGGGCCAGCCAGCGGGCCGTTTTGCGCACGCGTTCAGTGCGTTGCAGCTGCGTGCCGAGCTTGTTGTGGTAGACACTGTTGGCCAGATCCGCCACGCGGTCAGTCAGCGGCGTCTTCAGGTCGGTCTGATAAAAGAACTGTGCGTCGGCCAGGCGCGGACGCACGACGCGCTCGTTGCCCTGGATGATCAGCGCTGGATCGGCTGGCTGCATATTGCTGACGATCAGGAACTGGTGGGTCAGGCGATTGTTGGTCGGGTCGAACAGCGGAAAATATTTTTGATTCAGCTGCATGGTCAGAATCAGGCACTCGGGCGGTACGGCCAGAAAGGCCGCATCAAAAGCCCCCACATACACCGTGGGCCATTCGACCAGGGCCGTGACCTCATCCAGCAGGGCCAGCGTTTCCGGGGTGTGGCCGATGGTGGTGTTCAGGCTGGCGGCGGTGTCGGCCAGTTGTTGCGCAATGCGGCTGCGACGTTCGTCGAAACTGGGGACGACGTAGCCCCCGGAGGACAGTTGCGTGGCCCAGTCGTCTGCCGAGTCAATCGAGATCGGATCGGTGCACAGGAATCGGTGGCCGCGGGTGATGCGGCCGGCCTGCAGGCCCAGGGCCTGAACCGGCACCACGGTGTCACCCCATAAGGCCAGCAGCGCATGGGCTGGCCGCACGAATTTGACGTTGGTGTGGCCATCCGCCAATTGGTATTGCATGACCTTGGGGATGGGCAGGTGGGTGACGGCGTAATCCAGCGCCTGTTGCAGTCCATCGCTCAGTTGTGCGCCAGGGGCGGTGCCCTCGGCGTAGAGCACGTCTTGTTTGCCGTCGTGGTGGCGGGCCAGATCGGCTGGCTGTAAATGCGACAGGCCTTTGGCCTGCAGTTTTTTCAGCAGAGCGGGGGCGGCATTGCCTTCTGCGTCCAGGCCGATGGCAGCGGGCATGAGCTTTTCTGCATAGGACTGGTCCGGTGCCTGGTCCAGTACTGCGCTGAGGTGCACGGCCAGGCGGCGCGGTGTGGCATAGACCGTGAGGCTGCAACCGTCGGCCAGCAGATGTTGCTTTTCCAGGGTTTGCTGGATGCCGTTGGCAAAGGCCTCGCCCAGCGCCTGCAGGGCTTTGGGGGGCAGTTCCTCGGTCAGCAGTTCGACCAGCAGGGCTTGCGTGTTCATGGTTGGGCCTCCAGCATGGGAAAGCCCAGTTGCTCGCGGGAATCATAATAGGCCTGAGCCACGGCGCGGGACAGGTTGCGGATGCGGCCAATGTAGGTGGCGCGTTCAGTGACGCTGATGGCCCCTCGGGCATCCAGCAGGTTGAAAGTGTGGGCGGCCTTCAGGGTGGCTTCGTAGGCGGGCAGCGCCAGGGGCACGTCGATCAGGCGCTTGGCCTCGGTTTCGTAGTCGTTGAAATGGGCAAACAGCATGGGGGTGGCAGCGTATTCAAAGTTATAAGTGGACTGTTCGACCTCGTTTTGGTGGAACACGTCGCGGTAGTGAACCACCCGGCCATCGGGGGCCTTGGTCCAGACCAGGTCGTAGACGGACTCTACGTCTTGCAGGTACATGGCCAGACGCTCTAGTCCGTAGGTGATCTCGCCCATGGTGGGGTTGCAGTCCAGGCCGCCGACCTGCTGGAAGTACGTAAACTGCGTGACTTCCATGCCGTTCAGCCAGACCTCCCAGCCCAGACCCCAGGCGCCCAGGGTGGGGTTTTCCCAGTCATCTTCGACAAAGCGGATGTCGTGTTGCTGGGGGTCGATGCCCAGGGCTTGCAAAGAACCGATATATAGGTCCAGGATATCAAGAGGCGCGGGCTTGAGCACCACCTGGAACTGATAGTAGTGCTGCAGGCGGTTGGGGTTGTCGCCGTAGCGGCCGTCTTTGGGGCGCCGGGATGGCTGTACATAGGCGGCACGCCAGGGCTCGGGGCCAATGGCCCGCAAAAAGGTCGCCGTATGCGAGGTTCCGGCCCCGACCTCCATATCGTAGGGCTGCAGCAAGGCGCAACCCTGACGGTCCCAATACTGCTGGAGCGATAGAATTAGTTGTTGAAATGTAAGCATGACGTGGCGGGTCTTCGCAGGGTTCGTGTCCGAAACTCGGGTACAGTTCAGACTGTGCCCAAAACGGCCATTTTATCCACTTCTGTTTTTTGTCGGAGAAATCATGAGCGACTGCCTGGAAACTCAACGGCTGGACGGAGTTCTAGTCATCCGCCTGAATCGCCCTCAGGCGCGCAATGCCATCAATCTGGAAACTGCCCAGGCGCTGGCAGCGGCCCTGGACGAACTGGATGGCGATGATCAGTTGCGCCTGGGTGTGCTGACAGGATCTGGTGGAAATTTTTGTGCAGGCATGGACCTCAAGGCCTTTGCGGCGACGGGCCAGCGCCCTTATGTCGGGGATCGCGGGTTTGCCGGGCTGTGTGAACGCCCCCCCGAAAAACCCCTGATTGCCGCCATCGAAGGCTATGCGTTGGCGGGCGGCTGCGAGCTTGCCCTGGCCTGCGATCTGATCGTGGCCTCGCGCGAGGCCAGCTTTGGCCTGCCAGAGGTCAAGCGCGGTTTGGTGCCGGGGTCGGGCGGCATGCTGCGCCTGCCGTCGCGCATTCCTTACCATATCGCCATGGAAGCCGTACTGACGGGCGATTTTTTCACCGCCGAACGTCTTTATCAGTTGGGCTTTGTCAATCGTCTGGCCGATCCAGGCCAGGCCTTGGATGTGGCGCTGCAGCTTGCCCGCACGATTGCGGCCAATGGCCCGCTGGCGGTACGCACGGCAAAGTCCGTCATTGCCCAGTCGCGAAACTGGCGTCCGGACGACATGTTCGATCTGCAGCGTTCGCGGGTTGCGCATATTTTCACTTCTGCCGATGCCCGCGAAGGCGCCACGGCGTTTGCCGAAAAACGCCCCCCCGTGTGGCAGGGGAAATAACCGGAGCCCACCACCATGCATAAAACCCTGATGCGCAGTGCCCTGTTCGTGCCGGCCAGTCGGCCGGATCGCTTCCCCAAGGCCGTGGCCAGCGGGGCCGATGCCGTCATCATCGACCTCGAAGACTCGGTGGCGCCAGGTGCAAAATCAGCGGGCCGCGATGCCTTGGCCAATTATGCGGAAGCCCACCCCGATGAGCCTTTGTGGGTGCGCATCAATGATGGCACGACACCTTGGTTCGAGGATGACCTGGCGGTTTGCCGGTCCTTGCCGTCGGTCGCCGGGATCGTTCTGCCCAAGGCCCAGACCGCAGATCACGTGTATATAGTCTCGGGGGCCGGCAAGCCCCTGATGCCGGCCATCGAATCCGCCTCGGGGCTGCGGGTCATGGATCGCATCGCCGCCGCCAACGGGGTGGTGCGCCTGACCTTTGGCATTCTGGATATCATGGTCGAATTCGGCTCTCGTCCGCATACCGAAGGTGCCGGGCGGGTTCTGGATCAGGTTCGATTTCAGATTCTCCAGGCCAGTCGCATGCATGGCCTGGCCGATCCGCTGGATACTATTTTTGCGGACTTTTCAGATGCCGCCGGACTGACCCAGTCAGCCGAACTCGCGCGTGACATGGGCTTTGGCGGCATGCTGTGCATACACCCCAGTCAAGTGCCCGTGGTGCATCAGGTCTATCGTCCCTTGCCCGAAGAGCTGGATTGGGCGCGGCGGGTGGTGGACCACGCCGACGGCACGGGCGAATACGCCTTCAGGCTGGATGGCCGCATGGTGGATCTGGCATTGATCGAGCGTGCCCGCCGTGTGCTGGAACGCGCCGCCTGACGCTGTTCAATCACTAACAACAAACAGGAAGCCTCCGGCATGCAAGCCTACCTGGATCTTGTGCAATCCATTTTCGACCAGGGCGCCTGGCAGGATAACCGCACCGGGGTGCGTACGCTCAGCCTGCCGGGTGCCTGCCTGCGGTTTGATCTGCAGCGTGGCTTTCCCGCTGTCACGACCAAACGTCTCGCCTTCAAGTCCGCCATTGGCGAACTTGTCGGGTTTTTGCGTGGGGCCGATAGTGCTGCGGATTTCCGCCAGTTGGGTTGCCGCGTCTGGGATCAAAATGCCAACGAGAATCAGGCTTGGCTGGACAGTCCCTGGCGCGATGGGGCGGATGACCTGGGGCCAGTGTATGGCGTGCAATGGCGCCAATGGCCAGCGTATAAGGTCTTGCCGGCCGATGCCCTGGCCCGCATTCAGGCTGCACAGGCTGCTGGCTATCGGCTGATTGGCCCGGTGCGTGACCAGGATCAGGATTGCGTGCTGCTCTATAAGGCCGTCGACCAATTGCGCCGTTGCCTGGATACGTTGCTGCACGACCCCGGCAGTCGGCGCATCTTGTTTCATGGCTGGAATTGGGCTCAGTTGGAAGAAATGGCGCTGCCGCCCTGCCATTTGCTGTATCAGTTTTTGGCCAACCCAGGCACACGCGAACTATCGATGTGCTTGTATGTGCGCAGCAACGACGTCGGGCTGGGCACCCCCTTCAACCTGACCGAGGGCGCTGCTCTGGTGCATCTGGTGGCTCGCCTGACCGGCTACAAGCCGCGCTGGCTGACTTATTTCATCGGTGATGCGCATATCTACGAGACTCATGTAGGCATGCTGCGCGAACAGCTGCGGCGTACCCCATATCCTGCGCCGCAGCTGCTTTTGTCCGAGCGCATCCCGGCGTACGCCCAGACCGGCCGATTCGAGCCCGATTGGCTGGAAAAGGTCGAGCCATCCGATTTTTCCCTGGATGGTTATCAGCATCATCCTCCGCTGACAGCACCAATGGCGGTGTAAGCCGCCGCAGGGTGCGCGTCAGGCGTCGATCAGCGTGATCGAATGCGTGATTTTTGCGGTTTTTTCCAGCATCGCCACGGCTGAACAGTATTTCGTATGCGATAGATGCACTGCCCGCTCGACAGCGGCCAGGGGCAGGCCCTTGCCTGTCACGCGAAATTCAAAATGGATGTGGGTGAAGACTTTGGGCTCTGTGTCGGCGCGTTCACCCGTCAGCTTGACCTGACAGCCTGTGATTGCGTGGCGACCACGCTTCAGAATCAGCACTACGTCATAGGCCGCGCAGCCACCCGCGCCGGTCAGCAGGGTCTCCATGGGGCGTGCAGCCAGGTTTTGCCCGCCACCATCGGGGGCGCCATCCATGGCCAGCACATGGCCGCTGCCCGTGCGTGAAATAAACAGCATGCCCTCGGGGCCTTGCCAATCCAGGGTGCACTCCATGGTCCTATCCTTTCGATGTGATGTTTTAGGTGTTTTCCCTAGTCATGCGCTAGGAAAAAAAGGGGAAAATCTCAGAAAGCCCCTGAGTTTCGAGGGGACTTATGAATGATGTTTGAGTCGCTGGATTTATCATAGATCAAAACTAACGCTACAATTGCGAGCTACCACTGCGTGGATTTGGTCTGCGCGTGGGCCTTGATTGTCCTTCACTGGAAGCGCTGTGGATACCGTCACCGTATTACTCATGACCTTCATATTGTCCGTCACCGGGCTGGGTATTTTTATCTGGTCGCTGCGGCGGAATTTATTTGACGACAACCCCGCAGCGGCAGGGGTGATTTTCTCGACTGGGGAAATCGGTCACGTCGAGGACCCGTCCGCCACGCCCGAACAGCGGGCTGGTCTGCAGCGGATCGTCACTGAAAGCGGCAAGGCCGTCATTGACCCCTCGCTGGCAGATAAGCTGAAAGTCGAGCTGGCCGAGCGCCTGGAGGCGGATCAGTCTACTGCCTTTGTCACGTTCACGTTCCTGGCCTGTGCCATCGTCTGGCTGGTGGCCGCCTCGACCTTTGGCTTGATCAGCTCGATCAAGCTGCATAATCCGGAATTCCTCACAGAATACGCCTGGCTGACGTTCGGCCGCACGCGTACGCTGCATCTGAACATGGTGGCCTACGGCTGGTGTCCGATGGCGGCCTTCGGGATCGCGATCTGGGTGTTGCCGCGCCTGCTGAAAACCCGCCTCTATGGTGCCCGCTTTGCCTTGCTGGGCTGTTTTCTCTGGAATGCAGGCCTGATCGCAGGCCTGGGCGCCATTGCCGTCGGGATCAACGATGGCCTGGAATGGCTTGAAGTGCCCTGGCAGATCAGCATTCTGATCGTGCTGGGCGGTGCCTGCATCGCTTTCCCCTTGGTTTTTACCCTGCGCAACCGCAAGGTCGATCACCTGTACGTGTCCATTTGGTACATGGGGGCGGCTTTGTTCTGGTTCCCGGTGCTGTATCTGGTGGGCAAGGTCCCCGGGGTTCACTTCGGGGTTGAACAGGCCGCCATGAACTGGTGGTTCGGCCACAATGTGCTGGGCTTGTACTACACCCCGATTGCCTTGGCCTCGGTGTATTACTTCTTGCCAAAAATCATCGGTCGTCCCATTCAATCCTATAACCTGTCGCTGATTGGTTTCTGGGGGCTGGCCTTTTTCTACGGACAGGTCGGGGGACACCACCTGGTCGGTGGGCCTGTGCCGCACTGGCTCATTTCGCTGTCCATCGTGCAGTCCATGATGATGATCATTCCGGTGCTGGCCTTCACGGTCAACCAGCACCTGACGATGCGCGGTCACTTCAAAACCATGTATTACTCGCCCACGCTGCGCTTTATCGTCCTGGGCGCGATGATGTATACGCTCAGTTCCTTCGAGGGCTCCCTCGAGGCCCTGCGTTCCATCAGCCGGGTGGCTCACTTCACGCACTTCACGGTGGCGCATGCGCACCTGGGGCTGTATGCCTTCTTCTCCATCGTCATGTTCGGCGCCATCTATTTCGTCATGCCGCGCGTCATGTCCTGGGAATGGCCTTATCCAAAGCTCATCAGCCTGCATTTCTGGTTGGTCACCATCGGCATCGGCGTGTATTTCGTCGGCCTGTCCATCGGTGGCTGGCTGCAGGGCCTGGCGATGCTGGATGCGACCAAGCCCTTCATGGAGTCTGTGCTGGTCACCATGCCCTATCTCGAAGCCCGTACGCTGGGCGGTAGCCTGATGACGCTGGGCCACTTGGTCTTTGCCGTGCACTTTGTGCTGATGGCATTGCGCTACGGCGCCCATCGCGTGGGCCCCGCCCTGTTGCATACAAACAAGTCTCAGCCTGGTGTTCAGGCGATTGCAGGTGCCTGATCATGGAAAGCGAATACAAACTTCTAAGCGGGGCGATGGTCACCCTTGCCTTGGCCACCGCCACCCTGGTCGTGGTGCCGTACTTGCAGCTCAGCTCGGTCCAGCCGCCGCCGGGACTCCAGCCCTACACCGAGCAGCAATTGCGCGGGCGTCAGGTCTACATCGAGATGGGTTGTGTCTACTGCCATACGCAGCAGCCACGCAGCCAGTCCTTTGCGCCTGACTTTGAGCGCGGCTGGGGTCGTGCGCCGGTCGCCGGCGATTATTACTATGATTCGCCGCACTTGCTGGGCACCATGCGTACCGGGCCTGACCTGTTCAATATCGGGGCGCGCCAACCCAGCGTCGACTGGAACCTCGGCCACTTGTACCAGCCGCGGGCCTATACCCCAGGCAGCAATATGCCGTCTTTTCCTTTTATGTTCGAAATCAAGGACAAGGCCGCACCGGGTGATAAGGTCGTTAATCTGCCGCCCAGTTATGCGCCACCCAATGGGCAGGTCGTGGTGGCCACGCCCGATGCCCTGGCGCTGGTCGATTACCTGATCGGCCTGAATCATACCTATCCGTTCAACCCCGATGCCACGCTGCCGACGACGGTAAAAGATCAGCTTGAAAAGCCAGTCGAAGGAGCCGCAAATGAGTAAGAAATTTACCCAACAGCGCCGCGAACATGCGGAGCCCTACGAAGGCAGCCATCCAATTCCCCTGGTCGTGCTGGGCATTATTGCTGCTTTGCTGTTGTGGGCGGTCTGGCATTTGTATGCCAGCTATACCCCCATGCCGGCCGATGTAGGCGATGACCGGATTGCCGCCGACTTCATGGTGCCGGTCAGTGCCGACGGTGGGCAGCTCTACACGGCCAACTGCGTGGCCTGTCACCAGGCCAACGGCAGCGGGGTGCCTGGCGTCTTCCCGCCCTTGTCCAAATCCGAATGGGTGGATGCGGCAGACGCAGGGGTCATGGTGCGGATCGTGCTGCATGGCATCCATGGCCCGCTGACCGTCGAAGGCGTTCAATATAACGGCGAGATGCCGCACTTCCAGGATAAGTTCTCCGACGAGGAAGTCGCTGCCATTGTCAGCCATGTCCGCACCAGCTTTGGTAATTCCGCCTCCACCATCGACGCGAAGTTTGCGGCACAGGTGCGCGAGGAAACCAAGTCTCAGACCACGCCCTGGAAGGGTGACGAGGATTTGCGCCCGCTGCTCGACAAAAAATAATCGCAGCTTGATGTCATGCGGTGGGTGTTTGCGTTGGTGCTGTCTCTGGCAGCGGGTATTGGGGTTCTCTATGGCTTGACGGACGGGTTTACCGTCCTGACAGCCGAGGCCGCCCGTCGCCAGATGATTGCGGCGCAACCTCGGGCCTTGCTGCCCGCCCAGGTGCTGGATGCCGTTGGGGGGGGGCAATCCCTTGCAGAAAATTTACACGACGATGGCCGAGTGGCCATCGTCAATTTTTTTTATTCACGCTGCAATGCCCTGTGTCTGGCGCAAGGGTCGTTGACCGAGCAACTCCAACAGGCCATCGAAACCGAGGGGCTGCAGGATCGCATCCGGCTGATCAGCCTTAGTTTTGATGCGCGTGATGATGCCGACGATCTGGCGCGTTATGGCGTGCGCATGGGGGCTGATCCGTCTGTCTGGCAGTTTCTGACGCTGGCTGATGCAGACCAGCGCAAAGGCCTGCTGGATCAGTTCGGTATTGTGGTGGTGCCTGCGCCATTGGGCGAATTCGAGCATAACGCAGCCTTTCATATCGTGACGCCTGATGGGCGCTTGGTGCGTATTCTTGATCTGGACGAGCCAGGGTTGGCCCTGCAGGCCGCTCGCACCTTGGCGCCACAGGACGGTGTCGCACGAGGGCAGCCATGATGCGTGCGCACGGCATTGGCCTGACCTCGCTGCTGCTGGCGTTTTTATGCGCCGGACTGGCGCTGGGCTTGCGTGGCCCCCTGACAGCCCTGATGAGCCTGCATATGCTGGTTCAGATTCCCTTGCTGGTAGCTGCGGGGGTATTGGCAGAACAGGCCTGGCATGCCTGGTGCGTGACGCGCCCGGAACACCAGACCTCGACGGCCATCAGCCGCCGTCGCGCCCAGGACGAACAGCCGAACCTGATGTGGCAGCCTACTTCTGGTCGACGCATTCGGTGGTCCTATAACGCCTATGGCATCCCAGGGCTGCTACTGGTCAGCCTGGTCGGCGCGGGCTGGATGATTCCCAAGGCGCTGGATGATGCTTTGGTGGATTGGCGTGTGGCGGCGTTCAAGTATGTGGGCTTGCCGATTTGCGGCTGGCTATTGCGCGCCTCTGTGCGCCAGGCCAATGTGGTCATCAAGCTCTTCTTTCTGGGCAATTTCTGCTGGATGAGCGCAATTGTCGGCATGGTCTATCTGGATCAACCCATCCGTCTGTGCAATGCCTATCTGCAGGATGACCAGGACTGGGCGGGACGCGGGCTGATTGTGCTGGCGATCGTGTTACCCTCGTGCTGGCTGGTCGCGTCGTTGCGGCCGATCTGGCGTTTCTTGAATCGATAGGGGGTAATCATGGATAACACGGCCCAGTCCCATGCGACGCGTTGGCAACGCCGCCAGGGGCCATTGGATGCTTTGCTGGCCGAGGCCGGACGCGCTTTGCAGGTGCTTGATGGCACTGTGGCACATGATCGCGCCTATCCTGTCGGTCCGGTCCAGGCGGATGATCCGGTGCTGTCCGACGCCGAGTCGCGCCATGCTGCTGGCCTGATGCGGGTGAACCACGTGGGCGAGATTTGCGCTCAGGCCCTGTACCGCGGGCAGGCCTTGCTGTGCCGCGATGAACGCATCCGTGGGGTGTTGCTGCAGGCTGCCGCCGAGGAAGTCGATCATCTGGCCTGGTGCCGTCGGCGGCTGGACGAACTGCATGATCGCCCCAGCTTGCTGAATCCTTTGTGGTATGCGGGTTCGTTTGGCTTGGGGCTGCTCGCCAGCCGTGCCGGCATCCCCTATAACCTGGGCTTTATGGCCGAGACCGAGCGCCAGGTCGAGGAACATCTGGATGGCCATTTGACGACGTTGCCTGATCAGGATCGACGTTCGCGTCAGGTCGTTACACAGATGCGCGACGATGAGATCGGTCACCGCACCACAGCCGAGAATCATGGCGCAGCGCCCTTGCCGACCTTGGTGCGCGGGGCGATGCGGCTGATGTCGCGCATCATGACCACGACGGCTTATCGGATTTGATCAAAAACTGGGTGGCAGCAGGCTAAGGTTTACCCTGGATTGTTCCTTAAAAGCAACAAACCTATGGTCGGCATCTATTGACATCAAAAAAATCTTGCATTGCAGCAAACATAGTCTATATAATCTCTTTATCGGATGTCGAAACGCGATTGCAAAGGGAAAACCCTAGCGCGTAGGCTCAGGTCCCAGACCTTAGCAGCCAGACATGCCACGATTGTCTCCTCCACCCTCCTCCTTTGGTGGATTTAGCCCAGGATCTTCGGATCTTGGGCTTTTTTTTGTGCGCCAGCGTGGCTATTGCAGGAATGGAATCTGTGTGAAAGCCTGTAGCACAGTGGCGTTGATCAGATCCACAAAAAATGCACCCACCAGGGGCACGATCAGATAAGCCTTGTATGACGCCCCGAAACGATCCGTGACGGCCTGCATATTGGCAATTGCGGTGGGGGTGGCCCCCAGGCCGAAACCGCAATGGCCCGCCGCGATGACAGTGGCATCGTAATCCGCCCCCATGAAGTGGTAGGTGATGAAGGTTGCGTACAACATCATGATGACAACCTGAGCTGTCAGGATAATGGCGACGGGGCCGGCCAGGTCGGCCAACTCCCATAAACGCAGGCTGACCAGCGCCATGGCCAGGAATAGCGACAGCGAGGTATTGCCAAAGACGTCAATCGCCCGGTCGAACATCTCGAAACGAAACAGATGGGTCAGGATATTGCGGATTACCACGCCGCTGGCCAGTGCCCAGATGAAGGCGGGCAATTCCAGCGCCGTGCCGTGGGTCCAGCGACCGAGCAGGTCGGCACAGATCAGGCAGGCAGCGAACATGGCCAGGGTCTCGATCACGACGTAGGCGGTAATCAGGCGAGGCTGATCAAAGAGTTCAAATGTCAGACGCTTTGATTCAGCGTCGGGATTGGCTTGCGCGTGGCGAGGCTGACCGGAAATTGTGTCAATGTTGCTGCGCGCCTGGGCCTGTTGCAGGGGCTGGCGTTGTTTTTTACGCATCAGATGGCGTGCCACTGGTCCGCCGATCAAACCGCCGAAGATCAGACCGAAGGTGGCCGTGGCAATCCCCAGTGTCGTGGCGCCGGCGATGCCATATTTGGCTTCCAGCACTGGCCCCCAGGCCCCGGCGGTGCCGTGGCCGCCGGTCAGGGTGATTGAACCGACCACCAGACCGATCAAGGGCTTGAGTCCCAGCAGGGTCGCCAGCCCGACGCCGACTATGTTCTGGATGATGATAAAGAGAGACACCAGGATCAGCAGCTTGATCAGAGGCTTGCCGCCTTCTTTCAGGCGGGTGAAGTCCGCGCTCAGGCCGATGGAGGCAAAGAACATCAGCATGAAAGTCGTCTGCAAGTCGGTATCGAGCTTGAGTTTCAGACCAAGGGTGGCATTTAGCAGCGTGATGATGGCAGCGGCCAGCAGGCCGCCAGCCACGGGCTCCGGGATATTGAATGCAGACAGCGTCTTGACGCGAAAGACCAGTCAATGCCCCACGAGCATCACGACGGCGGCGATAATCAGGGTGTAGTGGGCATTGAGGGTGATTTCCATACAAACTCCGGGTGACAATGCGTCACTTCTTCAAAAGCAAACCAACCCTCAATTGTAATCATGACTGCCGCATGACCCCCTGGTTTTCTGGTGCTGCGCAGGTAGAATCAGCACATGCACAGATGTGGCGCTTTTGTTGCATCTGTGTCGGTTGCACAACAGCATGAGTTACAAATATCGTCGATAATCTGCATTTGTCTATTCGGGATTGCCTTGAACGCTGCCAGCCTGTCCGCTTCTCTTAGCTGGCCCCTGATCGGGGTCGTCGCCTTTATGGTGGGCGGTTTGATTGTCATGTCCGAGCGCTGGCATGGTCGCTTCACGGGCGATACCGACATGCACAAGCCCCAGGCCATGCATAAACGCGCGGCCCCCCGAGTCGGCGGATTGGCCGTGGTGGCCGGCAGTTTGGCTGGGCTGCTGGTGCTGGGGCCCCATAATATGACTCTCACTTGGCTATGGCCTGCCTTGTTTGTCGCGGCCTTGCCCGTATTCGTGGCGGGTCTGCTCGAAGACATCACCAAGGACATCGGTTCAGGCAAACGCCTGTTGGCGGCGTTTGTATCGGCGGGTATTGCCTGGTGGGTGTTGGGCGGGGTATCGCGCGTGGGTCTGCCCTGGGCTGATGCCTTATTGTCGAACTGGCCGATTATTTCCTTGGTGTTCACGATGGTGGCGGTGGGGGGCTGTACCCACGCGCTGAATATCATCGATGGCATGAATGGCCTGGCGGGCATGATTGCGACGCTGATGGCGGTCTCTTTGGCCTTGGTGGCCCTGCAGGTGCAGGACATCCCCATTTTTCTGATCGCCACGGCGCTGGCCTCAGCCACGATGGGCTTTTTGGTCTGGAACTTTCCCTTTGGGCGCGTGTTTCTGGGCGATGGCGGGGCCTATTTCCTGGGCTTCATGCTGGCCGAGCTGGCTGTGCAACTGGTGGTGCGCAATCCGGGGGTGTCGCCGTTCTATGCGCTGGCCGTGCTGTTCTATCCGGTATTCGAGACCCTGTTTTCCATCTGGCGGCGCAAATTCAAGCGCGGCGTGCCGGTCGATCAACCTGATGCCCTGCATCTGCACCAACTGGTCTTTCGGCGTCTGGTGCGGATCACTTTCAGCCGTGACCGCCGCCATGCCGTACCGGCTTTATGTAATGCCATGACATCCCCCTATCTGTGGGTGCTGGCCTTGATTGGCCTGGTGCCAGCCACCATCTGGTGGGATAACGCCTGGTATCTGTGCTTCAGCATGGCGGTGTTCGCCGGGGTCTACATCTGGCTCTATATCCGCCTGGTGACCTGGCGCCGGCCACGTTGGCTGTTGCTGCCCACCCTGGGCCGTCGGGACCGGCACGATTAAAATGCTTTCGATCAATACGGCTATTGTGCCGGGGAGAAATTCATGAACATTCAGGACGTCCGTCTGGCCGTGATCGGCCTGGGCTATGTAGGCCTGCCGCTGGCCGTCGAATTCGGCAAGCAGCGTGATGTACTGGGGTTTGACATCAATGCGCGCCGCATCGAAGAACTGCGCGCCGGCCGGGACCATACCCTGGAGGTCTCCGGCCCCGAACTTGCCCAGGCAGCCTATCTGCGCTACGCCAGCGATATGGCCGAACTCGCGTCGGCCAATGTCTTTATCGTCACGGTGCCTACGCCCATCGACCGCTTCAAGCAGCCCGACCTGTCACCCTTGGTGCGGGCCAGCGAGACCATCGGCCGCGTGCTGAAACGCGGCGACATCGTGATCTATGAATCCACGGTATACCCAGGGGCCACCGAAGAAGTCTGCGTGCCTGTGCTGGAAGAAACCTCCGGCCTGCGCTTCAACGAAGACTTCTACGCGGGCTACAGCCCAGAGCGCATCAACCCGGGCGACAAGCAACATCGGGTGGCCACTATCCGCAAAGTCACCTCTGGCTCTACCCCCGAGGTCGCCGAGCTGATCGACACCCTGTATCGCCAGGTCATCACAGCAGGCACCCACAAGGCTTCCTCCATCAAGGTCGCCGAAGCCGCCAAGGTCATTGAAAATACGCAGCGCGATGTCAATATCGCCCTGATCAACGAGCTTGCCCTGATCTTCAATCGCCTGGGCATCGATACCCTGGATGTGCTGCAGGCAGCGGGCACAAAATGGAATTTTCTGCCGTTTCGCCCAGGCCTGGTGGGCGGGCACTGCATCGGGGTCGATCCCTACTACCTGACCCACAAGGCCCAGTCCATCGGCTATCACCCGGAAATCATCCTGGCAGGCCGCCGTCTGAATGACTCCATGGGGGGCTATGTGGTGTCGCAACTGGTCAAGACCATGACCAAGCGCCGCATTCAGGTGCAAGGTTCGCATGTCTTGGTGATGGGCCTGACATTCAAGGAAAACTGCCCAGATCTGCGCAATACCCGGGTGGTGGATATCGTCCGCGAATTGGGCGAATACAGCATTGCCGTGGATGTGTACGACCCCTGGGTGGAGCCCGCCGAGGCCCTGCACGAATACGGCATCACGCCCGTCTCCGAGCCGTCGCTTGGTGCTTATGATGGCATCATTATTGCCGTGGCCCACGAACAATTTGCCGCCATGGGGGCTGCTGCCTTGCGCGCGCTGGGCAAACCCGATCACGTCCTGTATGACCTGAAATATGTGCTGGATGCAGACCAATCCGACCTACGTTTGTAAGAGATGACCTTGATGACACGCTACGAAGCACTGCGCATCCAATTGCAGACCCAACCCCGTACCTGGCTGGTGACTGGCTGCGCCGGTTTCATTGGTTCAAATTTGCTGGAAAGCCTGTTGGGGCTGGATCAGGCCGTTGTTGGGCTGGATAATTTTTCTACGGGCTATCAGCATAATCTGGACGAGGTCCAGTCTCGCGTCAGTCCGCAGCAATGGGCGCGGTTTCGTTTCATCCAGGGCGATATCCGCGATCTGGACACCTGCCGTCAGGCAGTCACCGGGGTGCAGCACGTCTTGCATCAGGCGGCCCTCGGTTCGGTGCCCCGGTCCCTGGCCGACCCCATCACCACCAATGCCGTCAATGTCGCCGGCCAGCTGAATATGTTGGTGGCGGCGCGGGATGCCGGGGTGCAGTCCTTTGTGTATGCGGCGTCCAGCTCTACGTACGGCGACCATCCCGGCCTGCCCAAGGTCGAAGACCGTATCGGTAAACCCCTGTCGCCCTACGCGGTCACCAAATACGTCAATGAACTCTACGCTGACGTGTTTGCCCGCGCCTATGATTTCCAGACAGTCGGTTTGCGCTATTTCAATGTCTTTGGTCAGCGCCAGGACCCCGATGGGGCCTATGCTGCCGTGATCCCGAAGTGGGTGGCGGCAATGATTCTCGACCAGGATGTCGTGATCAACGGCGACGGCGAAACCAGCCGGGATTTTTGTTATATCGACAATGTCGTGCAGGCCAATCTGCTGGCGTCGGTGGCGGGTGCGGAAGGCCGCAATCAGGTCTATAACGTGGCTTTCAACGCCCGTACCAGCCTGAATCAGCTTTTTGATCTCTTGCGCGATACGCTGGGGCGCAATCAGATTGCCTATGCGCGCGCCCCCCGTCATGGCGATTTCCGGGCGGGCGACGTGCGCCATTCGCAGGCTGACGTCAGTAAGGCGGGTGCTTTGCTGGGGTATGCACCGCAGTTCAATATCCAACAAGGGTTGGATATTGCCATGCCTTGGTATATCCAGTTTCTGCGTTGATCTCTGCCTTGAAGCGCCGCTTGGCGGCGCTGCACGCGGATCATAGACGCATCGCACTGGGGGCGGCGCGGGTCGCCTTTTTCTTGCTGATGGGCAAGGCCGTCGGGGCCTTCAAGGAAATGGCGGTGGCCTACCGCTACGGCATCAGCGATGTGGTGGATGCTTATCAATTCACCTTGACGCTGGCCAATTGGTTGCCGGTGACCTTGGTCGGGGCCTGTTCGGTGGTGCTGATTCCCGCCTTGGTGCGCAGCCGTCGCGAACCCAGCGTGCATGGCCGTTTTTTGGGCGAGCTACAGGCCTGGGCGCTGTTGCTGGGCGTGCTGGTGGCCGGGGTGCTGCTGCTGGCTTGGCCGTTGGTGCTGCAGGTGGCGGGGCAGGGCCTGTCCCCCGAGGTCCAGTCCATGAGTCGCCTGCTGATTCTGGGCTTTGCGCCTGCCGCTTTGTGCACGATCTGGACGGGGCTAAGCGCTGCGCGTCTGCGGGCGCATGAGCGCCACATCAATACCCTGCTGGATAGCGTGCCGGCGTTGATGATTCTGATTTGGGTGCTGGCGGCGCCTGCGGATGCTGGCGTCATGCCGCTGCTGTGGGGCACGGTGCTGGGCTATATGCTGCAAGCCTGGTGGCAACGGCAGTTGGCGCAGCGTGCCGATGGCGTGCCCACGCGTTTGCGCCTGAGCCGTCGGGCGCCACCCTGGTCCAGCCTTGCGGCCGCTGCGGGCATCATGTTGGTGGGGCAGTTGGCCATGAGCTTTGTCGGCCCGATTGACCAATATACCGCTGCCGAGTTGGGCAATAACGCCAATGCCACGCTGGGTTATGCTGCGCGGCTGCTCTCGCTGCTGATCGGCTTGGGGGCGGCTTCGGTGGGGCGGGCAGCCTTGCCCGTCCTGGCTGATATCCAGGGTCGGGGCGATGCCGCGCATGCCCGTTCCATGGCCCTGAAATGGTCGGCTGCCATGTTGGGCGCAGGCGCAGTCGCTGTGCTGCTGGGTTGGTGGTTGGCCCCCTGGGGAGTGGCGCTGCTGTTCGAGCGCGGCGCCTTTACCGCCCAGGACACCCTGGCCGTGGCGCAGGCGCTGCGCTGGGGGTTGTTGCAGTTGCCGTTCTTTTTTGGGGTGTTGATCCTGGTGCAGTTGCTGGCCAGCCAGAACCGCTACGGTTGGATGGCGGCGATTGCCGTGGGTAATTTTCTGGTCAAGGCGGTGCTGAATACAGTGTTGGCACCGCAGATGGGGGTGGCGGGCATTATGCTGGCAACCAGTGTCATGTATGCAATGTCGTACCTGGGTTATTTATTTCTGGCCTTGCGCATGCCGTCGGCCACGCCTGCAGCGGGGGGTGGCACATAATGCGTGCACGGTCTGATCTGGTGATTGTGATTCACTCCTTGCGCGGCGGCGGTGCCGAGCGCGTTGCCGTGGATATGGCAGCCTACTGGCAGGCACGGGGTTGTCGGGTCTGTCTGGTGACTCAGACTGATGCCAGCCAGGATGCGTACCCCATGCCCGATGGGGTCGAGCGCCGGGCTTTGGGCTTGGCGGGCGATAGTCGAGGGCCGTTGGCAGCCTTGTGGGGGAACTTGCGCCGTTTTCTGGCCTTGCGGCATCTGCTGCGGCGCCGGCGCCCGGCCGTGGTGCTGGGCATGATGACGCGTGGCTCGGTGCTCTCGGTGTTGGCCTCCCGAGGCCTGTCCTGCCGGGTGGTGGTCACCGAGCATACGCATCCTCCCATTCAAAATCTGCCGTCATCCTGGCAGCGCTTGCGCCGCTGGGCCTACCCGCGCGCGCATGCCGTGATTGCCTTGACCAAGGGGTCGGCGCAGTGGCTGGATGCTCAGGTGCCCGGTGTGCAGGCCCAGGTCATCCCCAATGCCGTGCATTGGCCACCGGCCAATGAAGAACCCCGTCTGGATGCCGCGCGTCCGCCCGGTCGCCTGCGCTTGTTGGCGGTAGGCCGCCTGCATCCCGTCAAGGGCTTCGATTGCCTGCTGCAGGCCTTTGCCCAACTGGCGTCTTTTTGTCCCGATTGGGATTTGACCATTCTCGGCGAGGGGCCAGAACGGGCCGCGCTGGAGGCTCAGCGCGATGCCCTGGGGCTGCAGGATCGGGTCAGTTTTCCGGGGCGGGTCGGCAATATGGGCGATTGGTACGCGGCGGCGGATCTCTATGTGCTCAGCTCCCGGGCCGAGGGTCTATCCAATACACTGCTGGAAGCCATGGCCAGCGGCCTGCCTTGCGTGGCTTTCGATTGCGATACCGGGCCGCGTGAAATCATCCGCGATGGGATTGATGGCGTGCTGGTGCGTCCGGTACAAGATCCCGAGGCCCTGGCTGGGCATTTGGTGGCATTGATGATGGACCCCGCCCTGCGCGCGCGCTATGCCGATCGTGCGCTGGACGTGCGGGACCGCTTCAGCACCGCGCGTATTATGGCGCTATGGCAACAAATCTTCCAAGGACAAGGGTTGGCCTGAATGCACTTCCTGTTTCTAGTCAGTTCCATGCATGGCGGCGGGGCCGAACGGGTGGCAGCCACCCTGGCCAATGCCTGGGTTCGGCGCGGCGATCAGGTCACCCTGGTGTGCTGTTATTCCGGGCGGGGGCACTGTCAGCAGCAACTGGACCCCGATGTGCGTCTGATCTGGCTGGCGGATCGGCTGCGCGGGCCTGCGTGGCTGCGTCCGGTTCATAAGCTGCTGGCCCTGCGCCGCCTGGCCCGCGAATTGCAGCCGGATCGCGTGCTGTCGTTTCTGACCAACGTCAATGTGACTGCCTTGGTGGCCTTGCGCGGTCTGGGCTTGCCGGTGGTGGTCAGCGAACGCACCGATCCCGCCCATAGCGTCAATCTGGAAAAACCCCTGCGCTGGCTGCGCCGTTGGACCTATCCGTGGGCGCAACAGGTGGTCGTACAGACGCCCCATAGCCTGCCGCACTTGCTGCAGGTCGCCCCTCGGGTGCGTCGCCTGATGGCCATTCCCAACCCCTTGCCCGACGGCTTGTCCGGCGTGCGCGAACACGAGCCTTCTGCGGGAATAGCGCTCGACGAGGCGGACGATGGCCGGATGCCTGTGCGCCGCCCTTATCAGTTGGTGGCTCTGGGGCGTTTTAGCCCCATCAAACAATTCGACCGCCTGATCGAGGTCTTTGCCGGACTGGCGCCAGCGCACCCGGATTGGGATCTGGTCATTTATGGGGATGGGGCACAGCGTGCCGATTGTCTGGCCCGGGTGCAGGCCTTGGGCCTGACGGATCGTATTCATTTGCCGGGCTATAGCCAGACCCCCTGGGCGGACCTGGCCAGCGCCCATGCCTTTGTGTTGAACTCCCGCGTCGAAGGCTTTCCCAATGCCTTGCTGGAAGCCATGGCCTTGGGCCTGCCCTGCGTGGCGACGGATTGCCCCTCAGGCCCTGCTGAATTGACCCAGGGTGGGCAGTTGGCTGCGTTGGTGCCTTTGGGAAATGAGCCTGCCCTGGCGCAGGCCTTGGCTCGTGTCATGCAGGCCGACCCCGCCCAGCGCGAGGCCTGGGGCCGTGCCGCTGCCGAATCGGTACGGACGCGTTTTGCGCTGGATGCCGTGCTGGCAGCCTGGGATGAGGCGTGGGCCGCCACGCCGCCGTGTGATCGTGCTCAGTCGCTGATGACGCAGGCCGATGTGGCCGTGCCGGATGATGATGGCTTGGGGTCGCAGGATGCGGGGTGGCCTGGGCCAACGGCGGGCCTGCAGGTGGTGCATATTATTTCCGGCTTGCTGCATGGCGGGGCGGAGACCGTCCTGCAGCGCCTGGTTACGGCCCCCGTTCAGCCGGATGCGCCCGTGCGTCATACCGTGATTTCCATGACCGGAGAAGGCGTGTTGGGGGCTTCGTTGCGGGCCGCCGGCATCGAAGTCGTTACCCTGGATATGCAGGGTGCCTGGGGCAGCTTGCGGGGTTTGTGGCGCTTGTATCGACGTTTGCGCGCTCAGCGCCCGGACGTGGTCCAGACCTGGATGTATCACGCGGATTTGCTGGGTGGGCTTGTGGCGCGTCTGGCTGGGGTGCGGGCCGTGGCCTGGGGGGTGCGCAATTCGGGTGTCAGCCTGGCGGAAAGCAGTCGTTCCTCGCGCGTGGCCGCCTGGTTGTGCGCCCGGCTGTCGGGCTGGGTGCCTGGGGTGATCGTGGCGTGCGCCCGGCGGGCGGCCCAGGTGCACCAGGGCTGGGGCTATCGTGCTGATCGCCTGATGGTCATTCCGAATGGCTATGATTTATCAGTCTGGCAGCCGGATGCCGCGCAGCGGGCGGCGGTGCGGGGGCAGTGGCAGGTGCCCGATGATGTCGTGCTGTTGGGCTGCGTGGCGCGCTGGAATCCCCTGAAGGACCACGCGAATCTGTTGGCGGCCCTGGCCATCAGCCTGCAAAAACACCCGCAACTGCGCTGCGCACTGATCGGCCTGGGCATGTCGCGTGATAATGCCGCCTTGGTTTCCCAGGCGCGTGACCTGGGGGTGCTGGATCAGCTGATCTTTCTGGGGCGGCGCGATGACGTGCCCGCCCTGATGCCGGCACTTGATATCCATGTGCTGTCCAGCAAGGCAGAAGGTTTTCCCAATGTGGTGTCCGAAGCCATGGCCTCGGGGGTGGCTTGTGTCGTCACCGATGTCGGGGATGCGGCTGAAATCGTCGGAGAATATGGCTGGGTGGTGCCGCCGGGGGATGCCATGGCCCTGGCGCATGGCCTGGACCAGGCCATTGCTGCCGTGCGGGGGCCTGACTGGGGGCGTCAGCGTGACCGGGCACGCGCTTCAGTCGCTCGCCGCTATGGCCTGCAGGCCATGACAGACCGCTATGCCGAAGTCTGGCGACGCCTGGCGCAGGATTACCCCGGCTGGGGGCAGCGCCGTGGCGATCATCGTGGCCAAGCGGTTGCCGGGGTAGCAGAGACTGCTTATGTTGTGGATGCCGCGCCGCGCCGCGTGCTCTTTTTCATCACCAACCCCGCCTTTCTGGTGTCGCACCGGCTGCCCGTGGCGTTGGCCGCGCGGGATGCCGGATACGAGGTGCACGTGGCGTCTATGGGGGGGCCTGCTGTCGCCCAGTTGGAATCCCTGGGGCTGACGCATCACGTCTTGCCCATGTCGCGCACCAGCATGCGACCCTGGACCGAAGCCCGCAGCCTATGGGCCGTCTGGCGCCTGTTTCGCCGGGTACGGCCCGATCTGGTGCATGCCGTGACCTTGAAGTCCGTGCTATATGGCGGGATCGCTGCGCGCGCGGCACAAGTGCCAGCCTATGTGGCGGCGATCTCCGGCCTGGGCTACGTGTTTATTCAGGGCACCGGCAAGCGCCGGGTACTGCGTTCTTTGGCCTTGGTTTTATATCGTCTGGCCCTGGGGCATCCACGCAGTCGGGTGATTTTCCAGAATCCGGCCGATCGCGATGTGCTGGTGCAGGCGGGGGCGGTGCGTCCGACGCAAGTCGTCATGCTGCGCGGTTCCGGGGTGGATCTGGGTCGTTTCTCTCCGGCGCCCTGGCCGGATGGACCCATCACAGTCGCCATGGCCTCGCGCTTGTTGCACGACAAGGGGGTGCGCGAATTCATTGAGGCCGCACGCCTGTCGGCAGCCCGGGGTGAAGCCCTGCGCTGGTGTCTGGCAGGCAGCCTGGACCTGGATAACCCGGCATCGGTACAGCCCGCCGAACTGCAGGCCTGGCAGGCCGAGGGGATCGTGGACTATGTGGGCGAATGCCCGGATGTGGCGGGTTTTTATGCCCAGGCGCATATTGTCACCTTGCCGTCTTACCGCGAGGGCTTGCCTAAATCCCTGATCGAGGCCGCAGCTTGTGGCCGTCCGGTGGTGACCACCGATGTGCCGGGTTGCCGGGATGTGATCGAGCCCAATGTCAGTGGGCTGCTGGTGCCGGTGCGCGATGCCCAGGCGCTGGCCGATGCCATCGGCCGCCTGGCCCGGGATGCTGAATTGCGCATGCAAATGGGGGCGGCAGGCCGGGCGTTGGCTGAGCGCGACTATGGCCTGCAAAGTATTGTGCAGGGACATCTGGCCGTGTATGGCGAGCTGCTGGGCCGTTGATCCCGGCGCCTTAAAACGGTAGTTCGCGCCCTGGCAGCAAGGCGCTGATGGCAGCCCGGAATTCAGCCTGAATCCGGTCCAGGGCGGCAGGCGTATCGCCTTCGAAGCGCAGCACCACCACCGGAGTGGTGTTGGATGCCCGTGCCAGGCCGAAACCATCTGCGTATTCGGCCCGGATGCCGTCGATGGTGATGCGTTCTAGGGCGCCAGGAAACTGGCCCTCGGCCTGCAGACGGGCCACAAAGGCATGGGGTTCGCCTTCGGCCATGGGAAGCTTGAGTTCGGGGGTGGAGATCCCTTGGGGCAGGGCTTCCAGCAACTGACCGGGATCGTCGCTGCGCGACAGGATTTCCAGCAGGCGCGCGCCTGCGTACAGGCCGTCGTCGAACCCGTACCAGCGTTCCTTGAAGAACAGGTGGCCGCTCATTTCACCGGCCAGCGGGGCGCCGGTGTCGGCCAGGCGGGCTTTGATCAGGGAGTGCCCGGTCTGGGACATCAGGGGCTTGCCCCCGGCATCGCGGATGGCTTGGCTGAGGTGGCGGCTG
Source organism: Castellaniella sp. (assembly GCF_034675845.1). Taxonomy (NCBI): domain Bacteria; kingdom Pseudomonadati; phylum Pseudomonadota; class Betaproteobacteria; order Burkholderiales; family Alcaligenaceae; genus Castellaniella; species Castellaniella sp. The sequence goes on along the minus strand of NZ_JAUCCU010000001.1, from coordinate 1,118,155 downwards.
CATTTGACGTCAAAGATAATCGAGGCCCCCGGCACGCGCTGCAGGATGTCGCGGGCGAACAGCACCAGTTGGCGGTCGGGCCAAATGATCTGGCCGGACTTGGTGACCACGCCCAGGCGGTCGGCGTCGCCATCGAAGGCCAGGCCGATTTCACAGTCGGTGCGCTGCAGGTGGTGGATCAGATCCTGAAGATTTTTCGGTTCGGCGGGGTCCGGATGGTGGTTGGGAAAGTGTCCGTCCACCGTGCAATAAAGCTCGTCCACCGTGCAGCCCAGGGCCTGGAACAATCGGCTGGCGGCCACGGCGCCCACGCCGTTGCCGCAGTCGATGGCGATGTGCATGGGGCGCGCCAGCTGGATGTGGTCGGTGATGCGACTGATGTAGGTATCGACCAGGTTGCGCGACTGAGACTGTCCGGGCTGGATGCCGGTGGGGGGCTGAATATCGTTCATGCGCTGGTGCAGGGCCTGGATATCGGCCCCGTGCAGGGTGCGTCCCGCCATCATCATCTTGAAGCCGTTGTAATCCGGGGGGTTATGGCTGCCTGTAATGGCGACCCCGGACCCGCTGCCATCCAGGTGAGTGGCAAAATACACCAGCGGCGTATGCACCAACCCGACGTCCACGGTATCGATGCCCCCGGCATGCAGGCCGGCCTGCAAGGCCGTGGATAGCCCTGGACTGCTGAGGCGCCCGTCGTGGCCCACGACCAGGCTGCGCACGTTTTCCTGGCGTGCCAGCGCGGCCAGCGCCAGGCCCAGTCGATGGGCAAAGAAATCATTCAACTGCGTCGGCACGGTGCCGCGGATATCATAGGCTTTGAAAACAGAGGCAGGCAGGGCGTCAGACACGGTGACTCTCGTTCGATATGAGCAAAGGCTTATTATCGCCGATTAAAATGCAGAGTCTTGCATGGGCAGGACAATGTGCTGGCTGGCCCGATGATACGGGACTGGATAGAGGACTGATGGTTTATGGAACACTTGGATGCGTTGCGGGCGGCAGTGGGTGCGTCGCAGGTACTGACCGGGGCGGATGCCCAGGCCTATGAGGTTGATTGGCGGGAACGCTACCGAGGCCGGGCGCTGGCGGTGGTGCGTCCTGGCAGCACCGCCGAGGTCGCTGCTGTGGTGCGGTATTGTGCCCATGCCGGGCTGCCCGTCATTCCTCAGGGCGGCAATACCGGTCTGTGCGGCGGAGCCACGCCGGATGATTCCGGCCAGGCAGTGATCGTGTCGCTGCAGCGGCTGAATCAAATCCGCAGCATCGACACCGATAATGACACCATGGACGTCGAGGCCGGCTGCATTTTGCAGTCGGTGCAGCAGGCCGCACGGGATGTCGGGCGCCTGTTCCCCCTAAGCTTGGCCGCCGAGGGCAGTTGCACCATTGGGGGCAATCTGGCCACCAATGCGGGCGGCACCCAGGTGTTGCGTTACGGCAATATGCGTGAACTCACCCTGGGGCTGGAGGTCGTTACCGCCCAGGGCGAGATCTGGCATGGCCTGCGCGGCCTGCGCAAGGACAATACCGGCTACAACCTGCGCGACCTGTACATCGGCAGCGAAGGCACGCTGGGCATCATCACGGCGGCTACGCTGAAGCTCCATCCCTTGCCCGTGGCGCGTTGCACGGCTTTGTTGGCACTGGATTCCATCGAAACCGCGATTGCCGTGCTGGGCCGGGCGCGCGCCGGGCTGGGACCATCCCTGACCGGCTTTGAACTGATGGCGGGCAATTGCCTGCAAGCCGTCGTGCGCTGTTTTCCCCAGCAGCGCCTGCCGTTCAGCGGCCCTTCAGCGGATTTGCCCTGGTATGCCTTGCTGGAAATTTCCGATAGCGAGTCCGAGGCGCATGCCCGCGAGCGCTTCGAGGTCGTCGTGGGCGATGCCATCGAGGCGGGCGAGGTGCAGGATGCGGTGATTGCCGAGTCCATGGCCCAAAGCCATGCCCTGTGGCACCTGCGCGAGAGCATCCCCCTGGCCGAGAAGGAAACCGGCAAAAGCATCAAGCACGATGTTTCCGTTCCGGTGTCGCGCATGGCCGAGTTCGTTGAACAGACCAATGCGGCGCTGCAGGCGGCATTTCCTGGGATCGTCAATGTGATCTTCGGGCATTTGGGGGATGGAAACCTGCATTACAACGTGGCGCGCGGGGCGAACTGGGCCGAAGGGCAGTTGTTGGCGCACCAGGAGGACGTGTATGCCCTGGTGCATGCCCGCGTGCATGCGGTGGGTGGGTCCATCAGCGCCGAACACGGAGTGGGGCAGTTAAAGCGAGATGCTTTGCCGCACTATAAAGACCCGGTGGAAATGGCGCTGATGCGGCGCGTCAAGGACGCGCTGGACCCATCGGGGATGATGAATCCAGGCAAAGTCTTGTAAGTCGCGGGCCTTGGGGATCAATCCAGGGCAGCGATGACGATGACCTCGAATTTCAGCTCGGGGGCGGCCAGACGGGCCTCGCCGGTGGCGCGGGCAGGAGGATTGGATGGGTCGATCCAGGCTTCCCAGACGGTGTTCATGGCGGCAAAATCCGCGATGTCGCGCAGCCAGATCGTGGCCTGCAGGATTTTTGACTTATGGCTGCCGACCTGCGCCAGCAGGGCGTCCACTGCCGCCAAGGCAGAGCGCGCCTGGGCCTGGACATCCTCGCCCTCGCCGGTCTGGCCGGCCAGGTAGACGGTGTTGCCGTGGACGACGGCGTTGCTCATGCGGACACCAGGTTCAATGCGTTGAATCGTCATGGAGTGTGCTCTAAATTAAAGGAAAGACGGCGCCATGATACTACCCAAGAGGGTGGCTCAATGGCGCCGTCTGCGGTGTGCTTGCCTGTTATGCGGACGTGCGCCAGCCTGGTTGTCATCGTTTTTGGCAGTGTGGGCAAAAATAGGTCGCCCGCTGGCCTTGGACGATACGGCGGATGGCTTGCCCGCAATGGGAGCAGGGCTGGCCCGCACGTTCGTACACCGCAGCGTGCAGCGTGAAATATGCCCCGGGGGTGCCCTGGGCATTGACATAATCGCGCAGGGTGCTGCCGCCGGATTCCAGGGCCTGGCTCAGGGTTTGCAGAATCGCAGCGTGCAGGCGCGCGCAGCGCGGGCGGGACAGCCGTTTGCCGGGTGTGCGCGGGTCGATACCGGCCAAATACAAGGATTCAGAGGCATAGATATTGCCCACCCCCACCACCAGGTGTCCGGCCAGCAGCAGTTGCTTGATGGATTGCTGGCGGGTGTGGACCCCGGCGTGCAGCAGGGCCGGGGTAAATGCTGCATCAAAAGGCTCTACCCCCAGTTTGGCCAGCAAGGGATGGCTGTCGATGGGACCAGCGTTGGCCGGATGCCACAGCACGGCGCCAAAGCGGCGCGGGTCGTGCAATAAAAACCGCGCATCGTCGAATATCCATTCCACATGATCGTGCTTGCGCAGGGGCGCATCCAGCGGCACCCGGCGTAATGACCCCGACATGCCCAGGTGCACGATTTGTGTGCCGTGACTGAATTGAATCAATAGGTACTTGCCCCGCCGATCACAGGCCAAGACCACCTGATTGGCCAGCAGAGCGGGCAGATCCGGCGGGATTGGCCAGCGCAATCGGGACTCGTGCACGAGCAGTTGGCGCAGTGTGCGGCCTGGCATGATCGTGGCAATTCCACGACGGGTGGTTTCGACTTCTGGCAGTTCAGGCATGGCGGGGTGATAACATCCTCTTTCGATGAAGCAATTTTGCCACCAGACGCGGGCATTTCTCGCGTTGCGGCCCTGGTTACCGCCGATGAGAATTTCTGCCTCTGTCATGCCTATGGTGCTGGCGCTTGCCGCGCTGCCCCAGATGGGATGGGCTGCGTCACCGGTGCCTGCGCCGCCAGATGCGGTTGAAACGATCCGTTTGCGCCCGGGCGAACTCCCGGCCGTCAGCCTCACGCCCGAGCTTCTCTACCGTATTTTAGTCGCTGAACTCGCTGCCCAGCAGGGCCAGTACGATGATGCGGCTCAGGGGCTGCTGTCGTTGGCACGCGACACCCTGGATCCTCGCCTGGCTCAACGGGCTTTTCAGATGTCCATGTCGGGTCGCAATCTGGCCCTGGCCCTGCAGGCCGCCCGCGAGTGGGCCCGATTGAACCCGGATAACCCCGAGGCCGTTGCCGCCTCGCTGGCCTTGTCTGCCTCCAGTGGCCAGACCGATGGCCTGGCGCGTACCTTGGCGCGCCGCATCGATTCGGCAGACGATAAAGAACAAGCTGTGGCGCAGGCGGTCGGTATTGTCTCCAAGATGACCGATAAACGCCTGGCCCTGGATGTGCTGGATAAGGCGGTGGCGGGGGTGATCGATACTTCGGCGCTCGCGCACCTCGCCCTGGCCGATACGGCCTGGGCTGCCGGCGAGCCGCGCCGCGCGCTGGACGAATCCTATCGCGCCCAAGGCTTGGCGCCTGATTCTCTGGATGCCGCCGAACGCATCCTGGAATATGGTCTGCGCATTGAGCCCCGAGAGGCAATTCGTGATACCTATCGCTATCTGGCCGACCATCCCGGTCACCGGGGCCTGCAACTTTTGCTGGTCAGCCGCCTGACGGGGCGGGGGCAGTTCGACGAGGCGCTGAAGCTGTTGGGCGATATGCGCCGTCAGGCCCCCGAGGATTTCGATTTGCTGTACACCGAGGCCGAGGTCAATGCGCGGGCGGGGCGCTATGTCGCCGCGAAATCCCTGTTGAACGAATACATTACCATCCAGCAGCAGCGCCGCCGGTCGCTGGCCGAAGGGGCCTCCAGCGCCCAGGCCGATGTCTCTGATGCTCGCTTGCTGTTGGTGCAGATCGCCGAGCGCCAGGATGATCTGGCCGAAGCCATCCGCCAGTTGCATGCCATCGACGAGTCCAGCCTGCGTTTCCAGGCCCGGACGCACGAGGCCGTGCTGTACGGCAAGCTGGGCGACCTGCCTAAGGCGCGGGCCACACTGGATGCCATCAAGCCCATCGACCGGCGTGAACGGGTCGTCATCCAATTGACGCTGGCGTCCATTTATCGGGGGGCAGGGCGCACGGACCAGGCAGTGGACACCCTGAAGGCCGCTGATCTGGCCATGCCGGATATGCCGGAAATCAAATACGAGCTGGGTATGTTGTTGCATCAGCAGGGCAAGACCGCCGAATTCGAAACCCTGATGAAGCGCGTCATCGAGCTGGACCCTGATGATGCCAACGCCTATAACTCGCTGGGCTATACCTATGCCGATACCAACCGTAATCTGCCCGAGGCCCGGGATCTGCTGGAGCGCGCCCTGGATCTGGACCCGGAGAATCCCTTTATCCTCGATAGCGTGGGCTGGTACCTGTTTCGCACAGAAGACTATCAAGGGGCGCTGGAATACTTGCGGCGCTCCTACGATCAATTGCCGGCTGCCGATGTGGCGGCTCATCTGGGCGAAGCCTTGTGGATGCTGAAGCGCCCGGAACAGGCGCGTCGGATCTGGGCCGAGGGCCTGAAGGCCGATCCCGACAACGAGACCCTGAAATCCACCTTGCGGCGCTTGGGCGTGTCGCTGCCATGAGCCTTTACCAAGGCCTGCGCGTCATTCGGCTGTGGCTGGTGTTGTGTCTGGCCTTCTGGCTGGCGGCTTGCGCCACCCCCAGCCGGATCGCGGGCCAGGGGACGGCCTTTGATCGGGTAGGCCGCTTTGCAGTCAATCTGCAGCCCATGGCGCAGCCCCCTTATGCCGCCCAAGGCGGGTTTTCCTGGCGCGATGATGGTCGGGTGCTGCGCCTGGACCTCAGCAGCCCTCTGGGCGGTGTGCTGGCCCGTATACAGGTCATACCGGGTCAAGCGGTGCTGGAGCGCAGCGATGGCAGTCAAACGTCTGCCGCCAGTGCCGATACGCTGCTGGCCCAGGTTTGGGGCTATCCCATGCCGGTCACCGGCCTGCGGTACTGGATTCAGGGCCAGGCCACCCCTGGGTCGCCTGCCACGGCCATGCAGCGTGACGCCCAGGGCCGCTTGACCACCCTGCAGCAGGATGGCTGGGAAATCCGCCTGTCCGATTACGACGACCAAGGGCCGGGACGGGTGCGCCTGCTGCGTCAGGATGCCCAGGGGCAATGGCGTTTGCAACTGATCATGGACCGGCCCTGATGGTGGATTTCCCTTCGGCTGGCTCATCGGCCCCTCCGGGCGCAGGCGGTTTGCCTCTGACCACGCTGCTGGATGTTCCCGCACCGGCAAAGTTGAATCTTTTTTTGCACGTGGTGGGACGCCGCCCGGATGGCTATCACCAGTTGCAGACGGTTTTTCGATTTATTGATCTGTGTGATCGCCTGGATTTCGAACGCACTCCGGATGGCAGTATCCAGCGCGATGGCGACGGACTGGCGGGCCTGCCGGCAGCCCAGGATCTGGTCTTGCGGGCGGCGCACGCCCTGCAACAAGCCACGGGTACGCGGTATGGGGCACGCATCCGTTACCGCAAGGTCATTCCTGCCGGTGGTGGCCTGGGGGGCGGGTCCAGCGATGCGGCCACCACCTTGATTGCCCTGAATCGGCTGTGGGGCACTGGCCTGCGGCGCGCCGAGCTGCTGCGTCTGGCCTTGCCGCTGGGGGCGGATGTGCCCGTTTTCGTGTTTGGACAGGCCGCATTTGCCCAAGGGATAGGCGAGGATCTGGCCCCGATATCCTTGCCGCCACAGGCCTATTTGGTCATGCACCCAGATGCTTCGGTCTCGACTGCGGCGGTGTTTAATGACCCCGATTTGACAAGAGATTCAGAATCGGTAAAAATCTCGGTCTTTGCTGATTGGCAAACACAACACAGCGGCTTATTTGGCCGCAACGACTTGGAAACAGTCGTGTGTCGGCAGCAGCCCATGGTAGACCAGTTATTGGCTACGCTACGTGGGGCAGGTCTGGCGGCACGCATGACGGGATCGGGGTCTTGTGTTTTTGTGGGTTTTTCTGATGCGCGGCTTGCCCGGGTGCAAAGAAACCAGATAATCGGTAAAATGCATGACCTACCCGATGTGGTCATCAACGGCAGTTGGCTATGCCAGGGGCTGGATGATCATCCACTGCGGGATTGGGTAATGGATTAGTTGGGGAATCGCCAAGCTGGTTAAGGCACTGGATTTTGATTCCAGCATGCGAAGGTTCGAATCCTTCTTCCCCAGCCATTCGCTTATACGCAAACATCAATTCAGGCTGTTGAACATGCCCTGTGTGGGGCTAATCGTCAACAGCCTTGTCATTTGAGACATTGGCTCGGCACCATGGCACAAGACAGATTCATGATTTTCACCGGTACAGCCAATCCCAGGCTGGCGGTGGATGTAGTCAATCATCTGGATATGTCGCTGGGCAAGATGACCGTCGGTCGCTTCTCCGATGGCGAAGTCATGGTCGAAATCAATGAAAACGTCCGCGGAAAGGACGTTTTCGTGCTGCAGCCCACCTGTGCCCCCACCAACGACAACCTGATGGAAATCATGGTGATGGTCGATGCGCTGCGCCGTGCGTCGGCACGCAACATCACCGCCGCCATTCCATATTTCGGCTATGCCCGCCAGGATCGTCGGCCGCGCTCGGCGCGGGTCTCCATCTCGGCCAAGGTCGTGGCCAATATGCTGCAGTCCGTCGGCGTCGATCGCATCATGATGATGGATCTGCATGCCGACCAAATCCAGGGTTTCTTCGATATCCCGGTGGACAATATTTACGCGGGTCCGATCTTGCTGGGCGACATCTGGAGCCGCAACTTTCAGAACCTGGTGGTTGTGTCGCCGGATATCGGCGGCGTGGTGCGTGCGCGTGCGCTGGCCAAACAGCTGGAATCCGATCTGGCGATCATTGACAAGCGCCGCCCGCGTGCCAATGTCTCCGAAGTCATGAACATCATTGGCGATGTCAATGGCCGTACCTGCCTGATCATGGACGACATGGTCGACACCGCCGGCACTTTGTGCAAGGCCGCGCAAGCCCTGAAAGACCGTGGCGCGGGCTTGGTCTATGCCTATTGCACCCACCCGGTGCTGTCGGGCGAAGCCGTACAGCGCATCAACGAATCCGCGCTCGACGAACTGGTCGTCACCGATACGATCCCGCTGTCCGATACCGCCCGCCAGTGCCCCAAGATCCGCCAGCTGTCGTGTGCTTCGCTGCTGGGTGAAACCATCTTGCGTATCGCCACGGCCGAATCCGTCAGTTCGCTGTTCGCCGATTGATTTTTCTGCCCTCTGCTGGTCGCGGCGGGGGGTGATTTGCAGCGTAGTCTGCGTTATTCAGGGGCCATAGGCCCCATACCGGAGTTTTCCATGAAATTCACCGCCACTTCGCGTAGCGTTCAGGGTTCGAGTGCGAGCCGCCGCCTGCGCCGCGCCGGTCGGGTGCCTGCCATCGTTTACGGTGGCAAATCCGCCCCCGCCAACCTCGAGCTCGATCACAACGAAATCTACCATGCCCTGCACAAGGAAGAATTCCACGCTTCCATCCTGGACATGAGCCTGGACGGCAAGATCGAACCCGTGTTGGTGCGTGCTGTGCAATGGCACCCCTACAAGGCCCAAGTCCTGCATGTGGATTTTCAGCGCGTTGATGCCTCCCAGGCCGTCAACACCAAAATCCCCGTGCATTACCTGAACGCTGATCAAAGCCCTGCCGTCAAGCTCGCTGGTCAGGTCATTACCCATGGCCCCACCGAACTCGGCATCACCTGCCTGCCGGCCAATCTGCCCCAGTTCATCGAAGTCAATCTGGGCAATATGATCGGCAATTCGCGTGTGCATCTGGCCGACATCACCCTGCCGATCGGTGTCAAGTTCGTGCCGCATGGCGATGACGTCAATCCGCTGCTGGCTCAGGCAGCCGCCCCCAAGGGCGCGGCCGCTGATGACGCCGCCGAAACCCCGGCTGCCGAGTAATCCTCAGCCTGCGCCTGGTGCCTGATTGGGGCACCAAGCCTTTCAATGTCCATGTGCCTGGTGACAGAATCTGTCTTCAGCCATGGGCATTGGCTTATTATCCGCAGGGCGACGCGCTGCCTGTGCCTGCCGGTCTTTGTCGTATGATGGAGGCCGCCAAATTCTTTCCTGACTATCTTCGATGACCACGCCCATCCGTCTCATCGTGGGCCTGGGCAATCCCGGTCCCGAATACGAAACCACTCGCCATAACGCAGGCTTTTGGCTGGCCGATCATTTTGCCGATGATCTGCATGCCGGATTTACGCTGGATAAGTCGTTCTTTGCCTCGGTGGCGCGCGCGCGTCATGCTGGGCAGGCGGTCATCCTGGCCAAGCCCATTACCTTCATGAATAAATCCGGCCAGGCGGTGGGTGCGTTGGCGCGATTCTATAAGTTGCAGCCCGAGGAAATCCTGGTTCTGCACGACGAACTGGATTTGCTGCCCGGTGCCGTCAAGCTCAAGTTCGGCGGCGGTCATGCCGGACACAATGGCTTGCGCGATATCCAGGCCGTGCTGGGGACGCCGAAATTCTGGCGTTTGCGCATTGGCATCGGCCATCCGCGCAGCCTGGGGCTGGCGCAGTCCGTCGTCAATTTTGTGCTGCATCCGCCGCGTCAACAGGAGATGCCGGATATCGACGAAGTCATCCGCCGTTGCCGGGTCGAGCTTCCCGCGCTGCTGGATGGGGCATTCGATCGCGTCACCGAGCGCCTGCACCAAGGCAACCGCGCTGAAGCCTGATCCGGGAAATCGCCCGTGGCCGCCCGGGCGTGGTCGGTGGCATGATGTCTTGCCAGAAACCGCCCGGGCCCACAGAAGCCCGCACCGCGAAGGCTTGTCCAGATGGCCACAGGCTGTCGTCGGAGGATGTCAATGACTGTATCGGCCTTGCTGAATCGTCCTGCTGGCCTGCCCACCATGGGGCAGGAAATCGTGGATTTTCTGCGTTTTGTCGTACACCCCAAACCAGGGCCACGGCTGGGTGCGCACCGCCTGGGGCCGGGCGTTCGCGTCGATTTTTCCTTGAACGCGCCATTGTGGCGGCTGGTGCACTGGGCGGTCCTGCTGTGGATGGTCAATATTTTTGTCTTTGCCCCGCTGGCGTTGTCCGCCGCCGAGGCCTCCGGGGCGCAACACCGCCTGGATATCCATAATCTGCCCTGGCTGACCGCCCTGATCTGGGCGCCGATCGTCGAAGAACTCACGTTCCGTTTTGCGCTGCGGCGGCCTGTCATGCTGCTGTGGTTTGTCCCGATCATGGCCATGATCATGGTCCAGGGGGTGGGGCCTGTGCCGATCTTGTTGGCCGGGGTGGCCTTGCTGCTGGCGCTGGCGCCTCAGTGGTATCCCGCTGGCTATCGCTGGCAGGCGGCTTGGGTGACGCCCTGGCGCTGGCGTCGACGTGTGCGCCGACTCTATCCCCTGTTATTTCATGTGGTCGCCCTGACCTTTGCTGCGGTGCATTTGTATAACTTCCGGCATACGTCCATCAATCTGGTGCTGATGTCTTTGCTGGTGCTGCCGCAGTGGGTCACCGGCCTGGTGTTGGGCTGGATTCGGGTGAAGCGCGGTATCGGGGCTTCGATGGCGCTGCATGCCATTTTCAATGGCGGTCCTTTGCTGCTGATCGGCCTGGTGCTGCACTTTGCCCCCCAACTGGCGGCGTATTGAAAGCGGACGGTCCCGGATCAGAGCAAACAGCCTGCCAAATCCTGGTCCGGGCTACAATATCGTCCTGATTTTTCATCTTATTTTCCTTCAGGAACCCCATGGCACTGCAATGCGGCATCGTTGGCCTGCCCAACGTCGGTAAATCCACTCTGTTTAACGCCCTGACCAAGGCTGGCATCGCGGCGGAAAACTACCCTTTCTGCACCATCGAGCCCAATGTCGGCGTGGTCGAGGTGCCCGATCCCCGCCTGGCCCAGTTGTCCACCATCGTCAAACCCGAGCGTGTCGTGCCCGCCGTGGTCGAATTCGTCGATATCGCCGGCTTGGTGGCCGGGGCCTCGAAGGGCGAGGGCCTGGGCAATCAGTTCCTGGCCAATATCCGCGAAACAGACGCCATTGTGCACGTGGTGCGCTGCTTCGAGGACGAAAACGTGGTGCACGTCGCCGGTCGGATCGATCCGATCTCCGACATCGAAGTCATCAATACCGAACTCGCGCTGGCCGACCTGGCAACTGCCGACAAAATCCTGCAGAAAAATCGCAAACTGGCCAATTCCGGCGACAAGGAAGCCATCCAGCTAACCGCCTTGCTGGAGCGCGTGGTCGCTGCGCTGGACGCGGGTAAATCCGTGCGCAGCCTGGGGCTGGACGAAGACGAGCAGGCGTTGATTCGCGGCTACTGCTTCATCACCGCCAAGCGCACCATGTATGTCGCCAACGTGCGCGACGATGGTTTCCAGGACAACCCTCATCTGAAAGTCGTGCAGGACTACGCCGCCGCCGAAAACGCTCCCGTGGTGGCCGTGTGCGCCGCCATCGAAGCCGAGATCGCCGATCTGGACGAAGACGACAGAACCGTCTTCCTGGAAGACATGGGCATGACCGAACCGGGCCTGGATCGCGTCATCCGCGCCAGCTACCAGTTGTTGGGCCTGCAGACCTACTTCACTGCCGGTGTCAAAGAAGTCCGCGCCTGGACGGTACACGTCGGCGCCACCGCCCCGCAGGCCGCTGGCGTCATTCACACCGATTTTGAACGCGGCTTCATCCGCGCCCAGACCATCGCCTTTGACGACTTCATCGCTTATAAGGGTGAACAAGGCGCCAAGGAAGCCGGGAAAATGCGGGCTGAAGGCAAGGACTATATTGTTAAAGACGGGGATGTGCTGAATTTCCTGTTTAACGTCTAGACGGAATAGTCGGTTCCGTGGGGTTTCCTGGAGCAAGATGAAAGCATCAATTCGTCTGAAAAACAGTGTGAATACGCGGTTTTTTGGTTTCGATCTGTTCCTGTGTCTTTCTGTGGTTACTAAGTGCTTTGTGAGTACATAACTGAGTACATGTGGTTGATGTAAGCATAAGATATGAGTACAGTGGTGAAATTGCCCTGCTTTCAAAGGTAGCACACCATGCTCACGGACGCGCATTGCCGCAATGCCAAGCCTCGGGACAAGCTGTATCGGCTCAATGACCATCGTGGTCTCTATCTGGAGGTCAAGCCCTCTGGCGTAAAGGCTTGGCGCTATCGCTATACCCTCAGTGGCAAGGCCAGCATGTATGCCTTGGGCAATTATTCCGAAGTGACGCTATCCCAGGCTCGCGAGCTTTGTGAAGCTGCGCGCAAGCTTGTGAAGCAGGGTATCAACCCCGCCCAGCAACGGCAGCTCGACCGCGTCAGGCGGGCCAGCGAGGCGAAAAATACCTTTGAAGCAGTCGCCAGGGAATGGCTGCAGACGAAAGACTGGAAGGATGTGACCAAGGATCGACGCTTGGACATGCTGACGCGCGTCGTCTTTCCGAGTATCGGCAAGATGCCGGTGCGCGATGTTACCCCGGCACATGTTCTGGGCATTCTGCAGGCCACAGTGAAACGTGGAGCGCCCTCGGTGGCGGCCGAGGCGCGGCGGACAATGTCGGCTGTATTTGAGTTCGCTGTGGCGACCTTGCGTGCAGATACGGATCCTGTCTGGCCAGTGCGCAAGGCAATCCCGGTCAATAAAACCCAGCACAAAACGGCGCTGACGGTCGAGCAGATCGGCAAGCTGCTGCGCGATTTTGACAATCACCGCTGCACTTTTCAGGTTAACTACTGCATGCAACTGATGTGGTGGACACTGGTACGGCCTTCTGAGGCCGCTGAAGCGGAGTGGTCCGAGTTTGACCTAGCCGCAGCTACCTGGAGCATTCCTGCACGACGGATGAAGGCCAAGAAAGCTCATACCGTGCCTTTGCCGAACCAGGCAGTGGAAATGCTCAAAGGACTGCATATGCTGACAGGCGGCCGCAGAAACCTTTTCCCGGGCCGGGATAATCGTAATGGGCCGATGTCGGTGGCCTCCTTGCGCCAGGCCTTGAAGGTGCTAGGGTGGAGCGGGGTATATAGCCCGCATGCCACCCGAACAACCGGTAGCACGCGATTGAATGAAATGGGATACCGGCCGGATGCTATCGAAGCTCAGCTGGCCCATGCGGATCAGAATAACGTGCGCCGCGCCTACAACCATGCGACTTACTTTGATGAGCGTAGAGCGATGATGCAGGATTGGGCGGATCACTTGGAGGCGTGGAAAAACAAATGAAGAAATTACCGTATTTACCTGAGGGGTATGAGGGCCAACTGACCGAGGCGCAGCGAAAATTCGCGCAGATCGCCGTAGAGACACAAATCCGCCTTCGCAGAAGGGGCCTCGCCGTTTTCCGTGATCGGGGTCGATTTTGCCGACACATGTTCGGACTGGCAAAAGAGTATCAATATCGGCAGCTACGGCAATCTGAGCAAGATGATGCTCGGGCCAAGTTTGCCAGGATATCAGCCCGATCACAGCAGCTTGCTGCCTTACTGGCCGAACTCGCTCCCAAAGAGATCCGCACGCTGGGCGAGCAAATGACGTTGCAATGGACTCACGCCAGTGTAAGTGAGAAGGAAGATCGTGAAGACAGGCTCTGCTCGGGCGATTGGCCGTTTCAAGCCCTACCATTGACGATCCAGACTGATTCTTTGGGTGAACTAGAGAAGGCTTCGGCAAAATTGTCGCGAGCATCGTCATCAGGGCGTGCGAAATTACACGCCGAGCACTGGGCTGCGCGAGAGTTCGTCCGAATTTGCCATGCGACGGGATGGTCTCCGATTCGGATGGCCAATGGCAGCAATGAGGTGAAGCATCAAGCAGAGCCCAATCTGCCGGACGCTGTGCGTTGCCTTGCTGCCGTGTTCGAGATGGCTGGAGTTGCGGAGTCCTTGACCAAGAGCCGAGCAATGACCGTCTTGCGTGCATTGCGCACGACTCCCGTGCCGCATGCGGTCAGGTGGACGTCTGGCTGGGAAGGCGAACACGGCGAAGAGGAGTGGTTCGAGGTCAGCCTTCAAAACTGCGTCAGCGAGCAATGGAAGGGGATTCCAAATTTCATTCCGGAGGATCGCCGGTAATCAGACGCTCGGGCTAGGCTGCAAAAAATTGTGCGGGCATTAAAGCTGAGATTTCTTCGGCTTTAATGCCCGCGACTTTTATCCGTATCGCATGGATCATGGCCTCACGTTCAATTCGTTTCGAGGTTCACCATGAAGATTCTGCGTATCCAGGAAGCCTGCAACAAGATTTCTCTCAGCCGTACGACCCTATGGCGTCTGTGTCAGCAAACAGATTTTCCCAAGCCGATCAATCTGGGCGGTCGCGCCGTCGGATTTCTGGAGCACGAGATCGATCGATGGCTGGAGAACCAAGCGGCTGCGCGTCCAGTTTCGTCCCGGGAGGACTGAAATGGGGCGCCAACGAACAATCAATGACCAAAACTTTTGGCATGCGCCCCGGCTGGAGGGGTGCACCTCCGAAGACAAGTTTGCGCTCATCCATCTGTTGACTGGGCCGAAGAGCAACATTACGGGGGTCTATACGCTCGTACCACGCCATGCAGGGGCTGAGCTTGGCTGGACGCAGGAGCAGTGGCGGGATGTCGTCAATCGGCTGCAGGAGAGGGCTCTGGCTCGCTACGATGATGAACGCCTCATGGTCTGGGTACGCGTCTGGTGGGAACACCATAATGCTCGGCAAACGATGGGTGTGAAGTTGCGCGGCCGAGCTGTGGAGGAGATAAACCGTATTCCGGCTTCCTGGCTGGACGAATTTCTGACGGACTATCGCAGCCGCTTGATGGAGGAGCAGCGACACTGGCTCAGTGCGGTCCTGACGGGGTTGGTTGATACTTCTGCCGAAGGGTATGGATATGGTATCGATACCTCTGCAGGAAAAGTTCGGCATAACACTAACAAACAACAGAAACTATTAACTGAAACGACAACGGAAAATAGTTATCCACAATCTGTGGATATGTCGGGCATTCCGCTTGAGTTTCAGGGAGAGGTCCACCGAGCCATCCAGGTGGCAATTCAGGAAGGTTCAATCCGGCATGATCCCCAATCGGTGATCAATGCGATGGTGGAACGCTACCGATCGCCCAGCCCGCCCAGGTCGGCATATCCGATGACCCTGCATCTGGCAAAGTATCTGCAGCCCGGCGCTTCAGTTGGTAGAGGCCGGTATGCCGGGGGTTGAGGATGATGTAGCCGGTTTAGTCCGTGAGTGCCAAGACTTGTTTGAGCAGATTTGCCGAGGCAGGAATCCCTTGGGGTCAGTGTCAAAGAAAACGCGAATGGATTATGCAAAGTTGACTTTGGGGTTGGTGCGAAAGGCCCAGAGATCTGGAGCTGATTTGATGACTATGGTACTGGCGACCTCGCGTTCGTCAAGCTATCACAAGCGGATGGCGGCGGTCCGATATCTGCTGGCCACTCAGCACCAACAGTTGCTCTTGGAAGCACAGACTCGCTGCCGTGTGGAGGAAAGGTCTGATCCTGAGTGGTTCTGTCGTTGGCGGAACCATTGCGGTCTGCTTCGTGGGTATCACGACCGGCAAAAACTAGGCTTTACTACGACGCGCCGAAAACGCGCCAGTAAGCGGCAGGCCCTGCGTGGTCTGCCAGACGATTGGCGAGACCAACTCTGCGTGCGTGCAAGAAACGGGAAATACGCTTATGCGATGCTGGTTGCTGCGTTGACAGGCTGCCGCCCTGCAGAGCTTCAGGCGGGTATTGTCGTCTCGCGTGAGCAACACACTGAAAGTACTGAAGAGCTGATCGTTTTCAGGGTTGATGGCGTCAAGGTCAAGGAAGGGCACGGGCAACCCTATCGGTTGATTGCTTATCGAGCCAATGACCCGCATCCCTTGATGCGTGCCATCGTGGATCTGCTGAATAGCGATGGTGCCGAACTGCCTCTGAATGTGCAAATCGAACGTCCTGGGAACTTCACTGTGGAAGTCCGGCGACTGGCCAAGTGTTTGTGGCCAACACACCCTCATGCCGTGACTGCTTATTGCTTTCGGCACCAGTGGGCTGCAGACATTAAGAGTACCCAAGCTGGTGATGTGGTTAGTCGTGGGTTGGGTCACTTGTCGGCGAAGACGCGGCGGTATTATGGGCTGGCTGGACAGGCGAGATCATCAGGCGTGTTATCGCCTTTTTCGATCGAAGCGCCTCGTCTGGTCCGGCCAGAGAAGATGGTTTCGAGCCGAGGTTCATTGACACTACTTGGGCCTTGAGATGCCATTGTTCATTGTTATCAGAAGATGATAATATAACGTTTTGTATCAATCTGAATGGATAGCCATGAAGCGATGTGTCATCGGCATATGTCAAGTTAATGGTTCGTGTTCTGTTCCCGATTGGTGCGAGCCACCCAGTATCTGGTTTCCGTCATTTGCGTCGCTGGCAGCCGTGCTCTCGGATGACAATCGTCGTCTGCTGCGTTTGATCCATGACAAGCAGCCCAAGTCTCTGACAGAGTTGGCAGCACTGAGCGGACGCAAACTGTCGAACCTGTCACGCACCTTGCGGTTGATGGCCGATTATGGACTGGTGTCGCTACAACGCAATGTCCGAGATGTTCAGCCCACCGTGTTGGCGATCGAATTTTTGGTTGTGCTGGATTGATGGCTATGAACACAAAAAGGAATGCAATGGCACGGATGTGGATGGTGCGCGGTGAAGGCGGCAGCCTGTACGATGCCTTTCGTGAGCGCGGCGTGGCCGCTGTGGGCTGGAATCAATTAGCGGCCCATGCTAAACCCGGTGTCGGGCGCAAGCAGCTAATCACCCTGTATCAGTCCGCCGAGCCTCAGGCAAAACAAGGCACAGTGGTGTCGGGTGCATCCCAGGTCTGGCGATTTGTCAACGACATCCAGAGTGGCGATTGGGTCATCACCTATTCACCAGCCAATCGTCTGTATTCAATTGGCAAGGTCATTGGCCCAGCCGAACATCATCCGGAGTGGGCCGAGCAAGGTATGCCGCTGGCGCGCAAGGTGCAGTGGCAAACGCAGGAACTACCGCGCGACAGCTTGGGCACCAGTACAAAAAACAGCCTGGGTTCCACCTTGACCCTGTTCGAGGTGCCGTCCGGCGCGGCAGCCGAAGTGCTTGCAGCACTGAAGGGTAAACCGATATCGGCGGCGGAAGATGAAGCCGAAGAAGTCATCGCCGACCCGCTGGCTGACATTGACTCCCAGGCATTGGAGCGCATCAAGGACCAGGTCAACGAACTCGACTGGGACGATATGCAGCAACTGGTCGCCGGCATCCT
This sequence comes from Castellaniella sp., assembly GCF_034675845.1. Classification (NCBI taxonomy): domain Bacteria; kingdom Pseudomonadati; phylum Pseudomonadota; class Betaproteobacteria; order Burkholderiales; family Alcaligenaceae; genus Castellaniella; species Castellaniella sp. The sequence goes on along the minus strand of NZ_JAUCCU010000001.1, from coordinate 1,100,904 downwards.
GCGCGCCATGGGCTACAAGACCCAGGTCTCGCCACCCGGTTCCGACCGGGGCAAGGATATCGTCGCCTCACCCGATGGCTTTGGCTTTGAACACCCGCGCATCGTCGTGGAGGTCAAACACCGCAAGGGGCAGATGGGCAGCCAGGAAATTCGTAGCTTCCTTGGTGGCCGCCACAAGGATGATCGTGGACTGTATGTCAGCACTGGCGGCTTCACCAAGGATGCCCAGTACGAAGCAGACCGGGCATCTATCCCCCTGGCGATGTGGACGCTGGATCATGTGGTGCGTGCCCTGATCGAGCACTACGATGCTACGGACGCCGAAACCAAACGCATCGTGCCACTGAAGCGGCTGTACTGGCCCGCGTGAGGTGGCAATGAAAGACATGAGCACGGAAATGCCACCTAAACCCTTCGTCAAGGTGAATACATATGGCACAAGCTGATACCTTGGTCGCCCTGGTAAAAGCAGCCAGCAGCGGCGACCAATCTTCTTTTCGAAAGTTGACCGAAGCCTTGATTCAAGAAGAACGCGGCAAAGGACACCGAATCCTAGCCGAGCGTCTGGAAAAGGCATTACGAGCGTCTGCTCATCAACCAACCTCGTTCCAGTCTTCCGTGACAACGGCGCGACCAACCCAGACAGGGGGTATCGCACCGAAAGATCTGATTGCCGAGTTAATACCAGAGCGTTCACTGGAAAGCTTGGTGCTTAGTGAGAGTATTCGCGGGCAGTTACGAGAAGTTGTCGAAGAGCAGCATCGTGCTGAGTTGCTGCATGCTCACGGCTTGAGCCCAAGGCATCGAATCTTACTGGCTGGGGCGCCAGGGAACGGTAAAACATCGGTTGCTGAAGCGTTGGCATTTGAATTGATGGTGCCGCTGATCGTTGTGCGCTATGAGTCGTTGATTGGCAGCTACCTGGGTGAAACTTCTATCCGCTTGAAAGCCTTGCTTGACTACGCTCGAACACGGCGCTGCGTGTTGCTCTTTGACGAATTCGAGACATTGGGCAAAGAGCGAGGTGACACTCATGAAACGGGGGAGATAAAGCGTGTCGTCAGTTCTTTGCTGCTTCAACTCGATGATCTTCCAGATTATGTCGTTGTCGTTGCTGCTAGCAATCACCCAGAACTCTTGGATAGAGCCGTTTGGCGACGCTTTCAGGTTCGACTGGAACTCCCCCTTCCCACACGCGCACAGTTGACTGCGTTCGTCGCCTCGATTAGCGAACGCGGCAAAGTCAATTTTGGCTTGGCACCTGAGACCATCGCGAAACGACTCTTAGGCCTCAGCTTTTCAGAGGTGGAAGAGTTCTGCCTGGGGGTAGTTCGGCGAGCGGTATTGGATCAATCAGTAGATAACGCTAAAACCATCGTTTTTTCCAGGCTGGAGCAATGGAAGAAACGGTTGAAACCTGCCAATAAAGACGCATCAGACGAATAAGGCACAAGGAGGGGAGATATGCCTGATGAGTACTTGCCGTTGCTGGTTTTTCCTGAAAAGCGAATTCTCCAGCCAGAAAAGGGCAACGGTTTTTCTCCGGGAAAACAGAATTTGCCCGGTCATGATGCCCAAGTAGCCCGTATTGGAAGACAGATCGAGCATCTGGAAGAAGACTTCGCACGCTATCAGGCCAGCCTGACTGGTGCACTGGCCGGGCTCGAACCTGAAATGGTCTTGGTCATCGAGATCGTTGGACGCCTGGACGACTTCCGACAAGCCGTTGAAGCTGCGGGCTTGGAGTGGCTAGGAGAGACGGAAATCGACGACCTGGAGGCTGAGGATGATGGTTTCCATGAGCGAGATGCTGCCGGTCAACCTGCAGTTAAGCCGCTGAGCGGTCGCATGTTTTTGGCCATGAGCAACATGGCGGGCATGCAAGAGATTCTCGCACTTTGGGAGCAATGGAAAGCTAATAAAAGCCTGCCCCACGGAAAAACAAAGTGGAAAGCCGTTTTCGAGCAATTGAACGTGTTGAGGCGCTGGGGTATTGAGGAGACATTGGTCGAAACAGGAATGATCGACCGCTGGCAGGACCTGCTTGAACCCCTCAACCCCGAAGAGAAAATACGATTTCAAATTGAGCTTTTCTACCGCAAGAGGGCTGAGAGGCGTCGAAATAATGAAGCAGCAATTCGTTCATTGCTTGAAGGCCTCGGAGGCCAAACGCTTTCGGAGTTCCTTGATATGCCTCAGATCGCATTCCATGCGGTCAAGGCCGAATTGCCTGCTCACGCCATTCAGTCGCTGCTCGATCAAGTAGCTGCGGATAGAACTGATATCGACATCGAACTGTTCAAATTCGCCGGCATCATGTATTTCCGCCCTACCGGGCAAAGCCTGGCGGTTTCTGGGGAGGGCGAGGGAGAGCCGGCTGCGTTCCCCGAAAGTGTCAGTGAACTTCCTCCTGTCGCAGCGCTCCTTGATGGCGCTCCCTTGCAATTGCATGAAGCGCTGAAAGACCGACTGCTGGTTGATGACACCTTTGGCTTGGAGGCCACTTATCAACCTGGCGAGCGTAAGCATGGCACCGCCATGGCTTCCTTAATTCTTCATGGGGATCGCAGCAATCCCGAGTCCGAACCGCTACCGCACAGACTGTATTGCATCCCGGTGATGCAGCCTGACCATCAGACACGCGAACATGATGAACATGTGCCGGATGAAGTTTTCTTTGAAGACCGCATCCAGATTGCCGTTCGGCGCATGTTCGAAGGCTCTGGCGACGTCCCCGCGCAAGCGCCTACGGTCAAGGTCATCAATCTTTCCATTGGTGATACAGCACGGGAATTTATCCACACGCCGAGTCCCTGGGCACGGTTGCTTGACTGGTTGGCCTACCGCCACCGCGTGCTGTTCTGCGTCAGCGCGGGCAACTACTGCGACGAAATTGATATCGGACTCAATCAACAGCAGTTCGCCGCTCTTTCTGATGTCGAAAAGATAAGCGCCACCGTCAAAGCGATATCAAATAGCCTGACCTCCCGGCGTCTGCTTTCGCCGGCAGAAGCGATGAACGCCATTACGGTAGGAGCTGCTCACGCCGATGATTCTGGAGATGCATATCCGCAATTTGGCCAGCGTGTCGATGTGCTGCCTTCACCAACACTGCTCAGCCCTGCCACCCGCCTGGGCTTTGGTTTTAAACGCTCCATAAAGCCTGACATCCTCATGCCCGGAGGTCGGCAACTCTACAATGCCCCTGTGCTGAATGGTTCTACCCAATACAGTGTCAACAACTCCATCGGTGCGCCAGGCCAAAAGGTCGCACTGGACAGCGAGCAGCAAGGCGTTTTGAACAAAGTAGCTTTCTGGCGTGGCACCAGCAATGCGACGGCCCTAGCCACACGAGGTGCGGTGCGGCTGTACGACATGCTGGACAGACTACGTAACGAGGAGGGGGAGGATATTCCCGAGACGTTGATGTCGGTGCTGATGAAGGCGCTACTGGTACATGGCGCTAAGCAAGACGACGCTGGCAAGCAACACATCGAACAAGCGCTGAAAGATGCGCGCAACTCTCGTCAGTTCAAACGAGTCATCACGCGCTACCTTGGCTATGGAGCCGTGGATATCGAGCGTGTGCTGACATGTACTGCCCAGCGAGCAACCGTTCTCGGCTGCGGAGAGATACGAGAAAACGAGGTGCATGAGTATGCCTTCCCTATCCCTCCCGGATTCTCTTCCCAAAAGATTTGGCGGCGGCTAATCGTGACCTTGGCTTGGCTGACACCGATCAATCCGGACCATCGCAATCTCCGGGAGGCCAAACTGACGCTAGAGCCCGGCGGGGGGAATTGGGCAAACCAAACTCTGGGTCTAGAGCGCCAAGACGGAGACTGGCGGCAGGTGGAGCGTGGCACCGTGCAGCATGAAGTGCTCGAAGGCAAGAAGCAGATCCAGGCCTTCGAGGATGGCGAGACCTTGCGCATTCGCGTCACCTGCAAAAAGGACGCAACTGCACGCCTCGATGCTGTCATTCCCTACGGGCTCGCTGTGACGTTGGAAGCGAAGGAAGACATTCCGATCTATCAGCAAGTCCGCGCCCGTATCAAGCAGCCGGTGCGTATTGCACCGGGCGTAGGGCGATGATCGCATAATGGTATGAAACATATAGAACAAGGCATTTGTACATGAAACCCATAGAACAACAATTCTTCAACGACTTGGAAAGAAAGCTCTGGACCGCTGCCGACAAGTTGCGATCCAACCTTGATGCAGCCGTGTACAAGCACATCGTGCTCGGGCTGATCTTCCTCAAATACATTTCCGATGCCTTCGAAGAACGGCAACGCGAACTGCGCGAACAGTTCACCGATCCAGACCATGACTACTACATGGACCCGGACGAATACGGTGGCGCGGGCACGCAGGAGTACGAAGAGAACATCGCCGCCGAGCTGGAAGTCCGCGACTACTACACCGAGAAGAACGTGTTCTGGGTGCCGGTGGAAGCACGCTGGCAAACCCTACGCGATTGCGCGCAACTGCCGCCCAAGGCAGCTCTGCCTTGGAATAAACCGGGCAAGGACGAGTCGGAGGAAATGCGCTCGGTCGGCTGGTTGATCGACAATGCCATGGAAGCTGTCGAGCGCGAGAACATCCGTCTGAAGAATGTGCTCAACAAGGACTTCGCCCGCGTGCAGCTCGACTCCAGCAAGCTGGCCGGGCTGATCAGCCACTTCTCGGATACAGACTTCAGTGCCAAGGAATACAAAGGCCAGCTGCTGGACCTGAAATCCAAGGACATCCTCGGCCACGTCTACGAATACTTCCTCGGCCAGTTCGCCCTGGCTGAAGGTAAGAAGGGTGGCCAGTATTACACGCCCAAGAGCATCGTCACCCTGATCGTGGAAATGCTCCAACCGTTCAAGGGTCGTGTCTATGACCCCGCCATGGGCTCTGGCGGTTTCTTCGTGCAGAGCGAGGAATTTGTCGAACGCCACACTGGGCAGATCAAGAACGGCAAACGCGATATCAGCGTCTACGGCCAGGAGAGCAACCCCACCACCTGGCGGTTGGCCGCCATGAACATGGCCATTCGCGGCATCGACTTCAACTTCGGCAGCGGCCCGGCGGACACTTTACTCGACGACCTACATCCGGATTTGCGTGCTGACTTCGTCATGGCCAATCCACCCTTCAACATGAAGGAATGGTGGAACGAAAAATTGGCAGCCGACCCGCGCTGGATCGCCGGCACGCCGCCGCCAAGCAACGCTAACTTTGCCTGGTTGCAGCACATGTTCTGGCATCTGGCGCCCACCGGCAGCATGGCATTGCTGCTGGCTAATGGCTCCATGAGCTCCAACACCAACAACGAAGGCGAAATCCGCAAGCGGCTAATCGAGGACGACTATGTGGAATGCATGGTTGCACTACCCGGCCAGCTGTTCACCAATACCCAGATCCCAGCCTGCATCTGGTTTTTGACCCGCGACAAGCAGAACGGCTTCGCGCTGGACAAGAAGAAGCGCGACCGGCGCGGTGAGCTCCTGTTTATCGACGCCCGCCAGTTGGGCTACATGAAAGACCGCGTACTACGCGATTTCACCTCGGACAACATCCAGAAAATCGCCGATACTTTCCATGCTTGGCAGCAGGGCGAGAGGTATGAAGATGTACCGGGCTTCTGCTACTCCGCCACGCTGAAAGACGTGCGCAAGCACGAGCATGTGCTCACGCCGGGGCGCTATGTGGGAGCAGAGGAGCAAGAAGATGACGGCGAGCCCTTTGCCGAAAAGATGCAGCGGCTGACCGCGCAACTGGCCGAGCAGTTTACGGAGAGTGCGAAGCTGGAGGCAGAGATCAAGAAGAATTTGGCAGGGCTGGGTTATGTCGTTGAAGACTGAATCGCTAGCATCAATGTGCGAGGCTGTCATTGATTGCCCGCATTCCACACCTGTTTGGTCAAAATCCGGCTATGTCGTACTGCGAAATAAAAACATTAAGGATGGCAGGCTAGATCTTTCCGAGCCGAGTTTTACCGACGGGGAGCACTTCAAACAACGCATTCGACGTATGGCTCCTCAGCCCGGCGACATTGTGATCACTCGCGAAGCCCCTATGGGAGAAGTCTGCAAAATTCCAGAAGGATTGACGTGCTGCCTCGGGCAACGACAAGTACTGCTACGACCCAAAGCTGATGTTGATGCGGACTACTTACTTTATGCGCTTCAGTCCCCATTCGTTCAGAACCAGATCCGATGGAATGAGGGAACAGGCTCAACGGTCAGCAATATTCGCATACCTGTCCTAGAAAAAATTGAGATTCCACGCCATGATCAGGCGGAAACGAGTATTGCGAAAGCACTTGGTTCGCTTGATTCGAAGATCGACCTCAATCGCCACATCAACCAAACCCTCGAAGCCATGGCGAAAGTCATCTTCAAATCTTGGTTTGTCGACTTTGACCCGGTCAAGGCCAAGATGGCTGCCATCGAACAAGGCCAAGACCCGCTGCGCGCCGCCATGTGCGCCATTAGCGGCAAAACCGATGCCGAACTTGACCAGATACCCCGCGAGCAACACGATCAACTCGCTACCACTGCCGCGCTTTTTCCCGAGACAATGGAAGAGTCGGAGTTAGGGGAGATTCCGCAGGGGTGGGAGGAAAAATCGCTAGATCAAATAGCTTCCTATTTGAATGGGCTTGCATTGCAAAAATTCCCCCCTGAAAGTGAAGATGAATACTTGTCAGTTATAAAGATTGCTCAGTTGCGCGCTGGATATGCGAGCGGAGCAGATCGTGCCTCAAAAAACATTAAACCCGAATACATCGTGCAAGATGGAGATGTTTTGTTTTCGTGGTCTGGTTCATTGGAGGTGGACGTATGGACGGGTGGAGTGGGAGCACTCAATCAACACCTGTTCAAAATCACATCGGAAAGCGTGCCGAAGTGGTTCTACTACTTCGCCACAAAGCACTATTTGCCGCAGTTCCGTGAAATAGCAGCAGATAAAGCCACAACTATGGGACATATTCAACGCAAGCATTTATCGGATGCAAAAACTGCAGTTCCCAAGCCTGATGTGATGAGAGCTGCTTCAGAAAATATTTCCCCTATATTTAATCAAGTTATTTCCCTGCGATTGCAGTCAGGGAAATTGGCCGACCTCCGCGACGCCCTCCTTCCAAAACTGCTTTCAGGGGAGCTAGCTATCGGCAAAATAGTTGGGCTTGCTGATACCACTGGAGCCATCTGATGGACATTAAGAAGCTCCGTGAGAACAAACTTATCGTCGACAAGATCGAGGAAGCTTTGCAGGCGGCGTACTCATCCAACGGGGACTTCAATGCCGTCTTGGATGAAGCGGAGCCTCTTGCGTTCAGGAGTTTGAAAGACCCCGAGCATCAATATGCCTACCCAATCAGCGAGGTGTTGTACTGGACAGATCGGGATGCTTATCTCGACGAACTTGATCAGTGGGAAGGCAGTTGTCAGATCAGTCAGCATGACGCTGCAATACGCTTCATTAAGCATTCGGATCAGGTGGCTGTGTTCCTCGATCTGGTAGATGCCGTTCGCTTAGCGCGAATTTCACCCTTTGTAGGAGCAGGTATATCAAAAGCGTGTGGCTACCCGATGTGGGGTGAAGCTCTACGCAAAATAGCGCAAAAGATTAATGGCGTGGGGGTCCAAGATATTGAGCCTTTGATGGCGCAATATGATTATCTGCAAGCTGCACAGCTGCTATACGAAGCAGCGGCAGATCAGGTGAAACACTTCATAAAAACGGAATTCCGTCAGCGGGCGGGCGCAATTGCAGGACCAGTTCTTTTACTACCCGAATTGGCACAAGGTTGTATCGTCACGACCAACTTCGACTCAATGATCGAAGATCTTTTCCAACAGCGTGGCCAGGCGTTGGATGGGTATATGTATGGAATGCAGCCTGGCAATGCTTTCGTTCAGCGTTTGCTGCGCGGTGAGCGCTGCATCTTAAAGCTGCATGGTGACGCGCGCCAAGATAACACATATGTCTTTACACAAGAGCAATACCGGATTGCCTACGGCGAGCCTTTTTCATTCCAAAATCAGTTGCCACGGGCACTGCGACAGATTTTCATCAGCCATTCCTTGTTGTTCCTAGGTTGCAGTTTGGAGCAGGACAAGACTCTTGATCTGTTCAAATCAGTCGTTGATGAGGCTGCATTCGAAATACCTGATCACTTCGCCCTACTCAATGAGCCGGCTACACCGCAAGAGCGAGCTCAAAAAGAGGCTCGATTACTACAACTGAAGATTCGGCCTATATGGTATTCAACATCTGTTGCTGACGATGGAAGCCATGATCACAGTTTGTTGGAACAAATTTTGAGGCTTGCTATTGCTGTGTCGCGCCGGCAAGTGGTATTTGAATGAGTCACTCAAACATAGGTTTTCCCATGGTAAATGAACAGCGGCTAGAAGAATTATGTTTGGAGTGGTTTCAAGCAATCGGCTGGCGTTTTGAATTCGGCCTCGATCTTGCTCCAGATGGCGAGCAGCCCGCACGCACCGATTACCGCCAAGTGGTGCTGCGCGAGCGCCTGCTGCTTGCGTTGGCCCGCATCAATCCGAGCATTCCTACCGCTGCTCTGGAACAGGCAGTGCATGAACTGTTGACGGCGAGCGAACCCCTGCGGATCACCCGCAACCGCCGTGTGCATCGATTGCTGCTGTCCGGCATCCCGGTCGAGTTCTCCAAAGGCGAGGAAAAGCGCAGCGATCTGGTCAACCTGATCGACTTCGCCAACCCACGCAACAATGATTTCCTGCTGGTCAGCCAGTTCACCGTGAGTGGCATCAAGCAGCCGCGCCGCCCCGATCTGGTGGCCTTCGTCAACGGCCTGCCGCTGGCGGTGATTGAGTTGAAGAACCCGGCCAACGAGCAGACCGACATCTGGGATGCCTTCAACCAGATCCAGACCTACAAGGATGAGATCAGCGACCTGTTCAACACCAATGTGGCGGTGGTGATCAGCGACGGTTTCACGGCGCGGCTGGGGTCACTCACGGCGAACCAGGAACGCATGCAACCCTGGCGGGCGATTTCCAACGAGGATGATCGGCCTCTGCTGGAGTTCGAGCTGGAAACACTAGTTCGCGGTTTCTTCGAGCCCGCGCTGTTTCTGGACTATGTGCGCCACTTTGTGTTGTTCGAGCAGGATGCCGACCAGATCATCAAGAAGATCGCGGGCTACCACCAGTTCCACGCGGCACGCGAAGCGGTGCAGGCGACGGTGATCGCCGCCAGCAGCCCGAACAAGGGCATGCTGGAGGTGCAGGAGCCGCGTGCCACCTATGGCAAGGAAGTACAACCCGGCAGCCGCAAGGCCGGCGTGGTGTGGCATACGCAGGGCTCGGGCAAAAGCATCACCATGGCCTGCTACGCCGGCAAACTGTTGCAGCAGCCGGAGATGAAGAATCCCACGCTGGTGGTGGTGACCGACCGCAACGATCTGGACGGGCAGTTATACGGCACCTTCTGTGCCGCCGAAGACCTGCTCAGGCAGATGCCCGTGCAGGCAGGCAGCCGCGAGGAACTGCGGGAGATGCTGGCCTCGCGTGAGGCGGGCGGCATCATCTTCACCACGGTGCAGAAGTTCGCTCTGCTGGACGATGAGGAACAGCACCCACTGCTGTCGGATCGCAGCAATATTGTGGTGATTTCCGACGAGGCGCACCGTAGCCAGTACGGTATGAAGGGGCGATTGGATACCAAGACCGGTAAGTACGTGTTCGGCTATGCCAAGCACATGCGTGACGCGCTGGCCAACGCTACCTTCATCGGTTTCACCGGCACGCCCATCGCCCTGGAAGACAAGGACACGCGGGCGGTGTTCGGCGACTATGTCAGCATTTACGACATCCAGGATGCGGTGGATGATGGCGCTACGGTGCCGATCTACTACGAAAGCCGCCTGGCCAAGCTGGACGTGAACCAGGCCGAGATCGACGCGCTCAATGCGCAGGTGGATGAAGTCATCGAGGACGAGGAGGACCTCACCGCCCGCGAAAAGACCAAGAGCGACTGGGCGGCGTTGACCAAGCTAGTTGGCGCCCAGCCACGGCTGGAGCAGGTGGCAGCGGATTTGGTGCGGCATTTCGAGACGCGCACGGCTACGCTGGAAGGCAAGGCAATGATCGTCTGCATGAGCCGCGACATCTGTGCCGAGCTATACAACGCCATTGTGGCCTTGCGCCCGGATTGGCATGAACACGACCCGGAAAAGGGCGCGATCAAGGTGGTGATGACTGGCTCGGCCGCGGACAAGCCGCTGCTGCAGCCGCACTTGTACAGCCAGCAAGTGAAGAAGCGCCTGGAAAAACGATTCAAGGACCCGGCGGATCCGCTGAAACTGGTGATCGTACGCGATATGTGGTTGACTGGTTTCGACGCGCCTTGCTGCCATACCATGTATGTGGACAAGCCCATGAAGGGCCACAACCTGATGCAGGCTATCGCCCGTGTGAACCGAGTGTTCCGCAATAAGCCCGGTGGCCTAGTGGTGGATTACATCGGCATCGCCAACGAGCTGAAAGCAGCGCTCAAGACCTACACCGAATCCAAGGGCAAGGGCGACCCGGCGCACAACGCGGCCGAAGCCCTGGCCGTGCTGCTGGAGAAGCTGGACATCGTGCGCGGGCTGATGCACGGCTTCGATTACAGCGGGTTCGAAACCGATGCGCTGCAACTGTTGGTGCCAGTGGCCAACCACATCCTGGGGCTGAAGGACGGCAAGCAGCGCTTCCTCGATGCCATGCTGGCCGTGAGCAAGGCGTTTTCCTTGTGCAGCACGTTGGACGAAGCCGCCGCCTTGCGCACGGAAATAGCCTTCTTCGCTGCCGTCAAGGCCGCCATCGTCAAGTTCACGACGGTGGATCGCAAGCGCACCAATGCGGACAAGAACAGCGCGCTCAAACAGATCCTGGACAACGCCATTGTGGCTGATGGGGTTGCAGATATCTTCGAACTGGCAGGTTTGGATAAACCAGATATCGGCCTGCTGTCAGATGAATTCCTGGAAGACGTGCGGCAGATGAAGAGCCGCAACCTGGCGGTGGAGTTGCTGGAAAAGCTGATGCGCGATGAGATCAGGGCGCGGGCACGCAACAACGTGGTGCAGGAGAAGAAGTATGGCGACCGCCTGCTGGAAACCCTGCGCAAGTACCACAACCGGGCGGTGGAGACGGCGCAGGTCGTCGAGGAACTGATTCAGATGGCCAAGGACTTCCAGGCGGCGCTGGAACGTGAAGCGGCGCTGGGGCTGAACCCAGACGAGGTCGCTTTCTATGATGCCTTGGCCAATAATGAAAGCGCGGTACGGGAGCTGGGCGACGATATTCTCAAGAAAATCGCTGTTGAGATCACCGAGAAGCTGCGCAATAGCACGACTGTGGATTGGCAGGTGCGTGAAAGCGTGCGTGCCAAGTTGCGGATTTTGGTGCGACGGACGCTGCAACGTTGGAAGTACCCCCCCGACAAACAGCCTGAGGCGGTTGAGTTGGTGCTTGAGCAGGCGGCTTTGTTGTCCAATGCCTGGTCGAAATGATCGGCATGGGTGTCACTATGAGACAGATAGCAGACGGCATGATGCCGCAGAGTCAACACATTGTTGCCTTTCTGTTTAACACGCTGCGCACACAAAGCAACCGTTGTATCGACACGTTGGCGCCACTGGTATGGCGCAATGAATCCACAATACCCACTCAATGTCGACAGCATTCAGGGATGGACGCGGCTATGGATGCTGATGTCCCCACGGCAGTTCACACATTCTTTGTGCTGCTGCGCCAGAGCACAAAGAATGTGGCCGCTGCGCTCGATTTCTGTAGAAATCAGGGGCTACGGCGTGGGGAAAATCGAATGACAGATGCGTCCATCCTCTCTGATTGGCATCGAGTTGCGGCCACGTGCCGTGCATGGTGCTGCCAGGCAAAAGATGTCCAACAGCGTGTTGGACAATTTGCATTCATGGCTACTATGTATGTAGACACAAAATATTCATTTATGGGAGGCCATTCATGCGTTCTGCAGCCCAGATAGAAGCCTTGCTGCCCGAGTTGGAGCTGTGCGTTGCGGATGACCTGGAAGACCAGGATCTCGACTTCAAACAATGGGATACGCAAAGCCGAGACAAGGCTGTGAAGACTTTGGTGCAAATGGCCGTGTGCATGGCTAATGGTGGCGGCGGCACAGTTGTGTTTGGTGTGGCTGATCGGGTGAAGGGGCGCGGTAGGGCGATTCTGGGTGTTCCACCGGAAATTGACACCAATATGCTCAAGGCGGCGGTCTACGATCAGACTGATCCGAAAATCATGCCTGTGTTTGAAGAGCTGCCGGTGTCGGAAGGCACCGGGCGCCTGTTGCTGATGCAGATTCATCCGGGCATGCCACCCTACACCGATAGCGCCGGTAAAGGCACCATCCGAATCGGTAAGGATTGCCAGCCTCTGACCGGCACACTGCGCCGCAAGATTGGCGTGGAAACAGGCGAGTCAGACTATACCGGCCAGCTTGTTGCTGAAGCCAATCCTCGGTTTCTGTCGGCGACCGCGCTGGAGGCCTTGCGGAATCAGGCGCGTCGGGAACGCGCACCCGACGAGCTTCTCAGGCTGGGTGATATAGAGCTTTTGCGTACCCTGGGTCTGATCAAGAACGGCAGCTTGACCCGGGCAGCGCTGCTCTTGGCGGGAACGGAGGAAGCGATTCGCGAATATGTGCCTGGCCACGGATGGACCTTTCTGCACATGGCCTCCGACACTGATTACGCCAATCGTGAAGACCGTGTCAGTGCGTTGCCCCTGGCGGTGCAGCGGCTGGAAGAGCTACTGTTGCCGTTCAACCCGATCACGACTTACAAGCAGGGCCTGTTCCACTACGAATATCGCACCTGGCCGGAAATTGCCTTGCGCGAGGCGCTGATGAACGCATTTTGTCACGCGGATCTGCGGATTGCGGGGCCGGTGATGGTAAAGCTGTACCGTGACCGGCTGGAGATCAGCAACAACGGCGGGTTTATCGCAGGTATTACGCCCGAGAATATCCTGCACCATCAGCCTGCGGCCCGGAACCCCCTGTTGGTAGAAGCGCTCACCCGTTTGCGTTTGGTCAACCGCAGCAATCTCGGCATCAACCGAATGTTTTCATCGTTGCTAGTGGAAGGCAAGGAGCCACCGGTGATTCGTGAGATCGGTGATTCTGTACTGGTCAGTTTTGCCAAGCGGGAGTTCGATGCTGCCATGCGCCTTTTTGTCGCCGAAGAAGCGGAGAAAGGCCATATTCTGGGCGTGGATGAACTGCTGTTATTGGGCCACTTGCGCCAGCATCCCGAGGTAGATACCGCAGCGGCTGCAGTTTTGTGCCAGCGTAGTGAAGCCGAAATCCGGGAACGTTTGTCCGGGATGGAGTCCAATGACTATGTCGAGCATGGGGGCACGGGCAGGGGGACTTATTGGTGTCTGTCACCGGCGCTGTATCGCCGATTGACGGGCGATGGGCAGAGCGAAAAACGTCGTCGTATCGATTGGGACGCGGCCAAGGTTCGTGTGCTCAGCATCCTGATGGAGCGTGTCAAGCGGGGCGAGCCCGGTTTGAGCAACCAGGAAATCCGGCAGATCACGCACTTCGACCGCAACCAGGTGTATCGCTTGATGGCGGAGCTTCGCCAGGAAAACCCAGGCGTGCAGCCGCCGGGGCGGGGCCAAGGAGCCCGATATGTATTCAAGCAATGATGGTTTCTATGCGTTCGAGCATGCAAATGAGCATTGATTTCGATGAATGCTTGTTTCAATGCTCATATATCATTGGTGAGCTTAGGCAAACATGAGGAAGCGATGTATTTCGAGAAACTCACACTGGAGAATTTTCGATCTTTTGAGCATGCGGAAATTCCGCTTTGTAGAGACTTGACGATTCTGGTTGGGGAGAACAATGGCGGCAAGAGCAATGCGATAGATGCCATCCGCTTGTTGACCATGCCTCTCGGCGGTCGGCGTGAGTTGTACTGTGAGCCTACGGATATTCGGTTTGGCGGCGCAGATCGTAAGTTCGAAATTATAGGAAATTTTACTGATCTTAGCCCTGGGCAACAGGGGCGTCTGATCACTGCAGCATCAGATCAGGCAATCTCCGGGTGTGTCTTTGGCTTGAAGTACGACGAGAGCACTGAAGTGGCCCCCTTTCATCAGACAGCCTGAAGGGGTTCGTAAGCTCTGATCCATAGTTTCTGGCTCAGGCTACCAACAGATTCTGCCCACCGGCAAAATACACATCATCTGGACTTTTCCTATCCAGCGCTTTGTGCGGGCGCTCTTTGTTGTATCAGTCGAAATAGCTCGAGAGTGCGCGGCGCAGCTCCCGTCCATCCTCGAAGGCGTTCAGGTAGACGCATTCGTATTTTACCGAGCGCCAGAGCCGCTCCACGAAGATATTGTCATAGCAGCGGCGGCGTCCATCCATGCTGATCTTCACCCCGTAGTCTTTGAGAACACCCGTGAATTCGTCGCTGGTGAACTGCGAGCCTTGATCCGTGTTGAAAATTTCCGGCGTGCCATAACGATGTAACGCCTCTTCGAGGGCATCCACGCAAAACGACGTCTCCATGGTGTTCGAGACGCGCCATGACAGGACTTTGCGCGTCGCCCAGTCGATGACCGCTGTCAGATACATGAAGCCGTGTGCCAGCGGAATATAACTGATGTCGGTAGCCCAGACCTGGTTGGGCCGGTTGTTAATGGCCAAATAAAATGACCCACTAATGGCCAATAATTTTGACCCACCTCCCGGGTGGCCATGAGGCCACAAACCGTATAGCGTTCCGACCCCGCAATGGCAGGTAGGAAGGAGCGCACAGATGAAGGAGTGGGTTGTGATTCACAAGATAAAAGGGATGTACGATCAGGGTCACGGGATGTCGATACGGGCCATCAGCGCCGAGCTGGGGATCTCGCGCAACACGGTGCGTAAGTACCTGCAGATGGACGAGACGCAGATCAGTGACAAGCAAGCCTATCAGTCACGCAGCAAATCGCTCGATACCTACCGGGATTACCTGGCCATTGAACTGAAGCGTTATCCGAAGCTCACGGCAGTGAAGCTTGCCCGACGCCTGCGCGCGAAGGTTGGCGATTTGGCTGTATCAGATCGCAGCATCCGGCGTTATGTACAGGACCTGAAGCAACAGGTCGCCTGCGGGCAACTGCGCTATTACGAGCCGGTTTTACAGACGGTGCCTGGCGTGCAGTGCCAGGTGGACCCGGGTGAACTGCGCGAGGTGCTGATTGGCGGCCAGGCACGCACGGTGCACTTTGTAGTGTTTGTCCTGTCGTATTCACGGCTGCTGTATGTGGGGCTGGCGTTCAAGGCGCTCGATACAGCAGCCTTCATCGAACTGCATGACCAAGCGATGCGCTACTTTGGCGGGGTACCAGAGGAGTGCATCTATGATCAGACCAAGCTGGTGGTTATCGACGAGCGCTACCGCGAACTGACTGTCAACGCGCGTTTCTATGAATACGCCACCCATGCCCGGTTTCGTATCCATGCCTGCGAGGGCTATGACCCCGAGAGCAAGGGCAAGGTCGAGGCAGGCGTCAAGTACGTCAAGACGGACTGCCTATATGGCGAGGAGTTTGCCAGCGAGCAGGCGCTGCGCGAACACCTCGCCCAATGGTTGGAGGACGTAGCCAATGCCCGGCTGCATGGCACCACAGGACAGATTCCGCGTGAACTTTTTGAGAAGGAAGAGCGCAAGCATTTGCGCCCTTACAACCCATCATTTGACTTGACCACCCAGTCGGCTGTCTGGCAGCGCCGCCGGGCAGACAAGACGGGGCTGATCTCGTGGCAGTCCAACAAATATTCTGTCCCGCTGGCCTGGCAGCGGGCCTATGTGGGCGTGGTCGAGCAAGATGGTGGCCTAGTTATTACAGACCTGGAATCTGGTTCTGTGATCGCCACCCATACCCTATGCGTCGGGCGCGGACAAATCGCCAAGAACAATCACCATTACCGCGACCATGCACAACGCATCACTGACTTGGAGCAGGAGATTGCCACCCTGATTCCATCGCCGGATGCTCAGGCCCTGTGCGCGACCCTGAAGCATACATCGCCACGGATCTATAAAGACCAGTTGGTGGCTGTCTGCAAGATGCTTCGCGTATACGCGAAGACAGACGCCGGGCTGATTGCCGCACTAGCTCGTCGGCCAAGTATGACGGCCACACAGCTGGAGCGTTATCTGCAAGCCAGTGCATCGGCACATGCCCGTGGGCGCACTGGCGCATTGTGGGAGTCCAGAGCGGATGGGGCTGAGCCGCTGGATCTGACCGTCTACGCCCAGGTTGGCCAACCGGGTGGCCAGGAGGTGGACCATGAGTGCGCTTGAGATAGCCCGCACCCAGTATCGTGCCCTGCGCCTGAATGCGATTGGCCACAACCTAGTGGATCTGGTCGCCCGGGCCGAGGCGGGAGAACTATCCTACCTGGACTTTGCCCACCTGCTAGCCGAGCACGAACTGGCCGAGCGTGCAAGCACACGTATTGAACGGCACCGCCGTGCATCGGGACTGCCTACCGGCAAATACCTGGAGGGGTTTGATTACCGTCACCAGACGACGATCAGCAAGCGCCAAGTCAACACATTGCTGGATTTCAGCTTCATTGACAATCGAGAGAACATCATATTCATTGGCCCTCCCGGCGTTGGCAAGACCCACCTGGCCATTGGCATTGGCCACAAGGCCGTGGCCAGTGGCTACAAGGTGTTGTTTCGCACTGCCTTGGATTTGGTCGAGGACTTGGAGTTGGCCGAGATGAAGGGGGAACTGAAAAAACGCATCAATCAGTTGGCCAAATTCGACCTGCTGGTAATCGACGAGCTGGGCTACCTACCCATGACACCGCAGGCCCGTTTCAACCTGTTCCAGTTGGTCAATACCCTGTATGAGTACCGGTCGATTATCTTGACTACTAACAAGGGGTTCGCTGACTGGGGGGCGTTCTTCCATCACGATAACGTGGCCATCCCCATCATCGACCGCATCATCCATCATTCCAACGTATTCATGCTGGGAGGAGAGAGCTACCGTTTAAGACAAAAAATGCCCGAATAGGGCTTAGGGGTGGGTCAATTTTATTGGCCAAAAGTGGGTCAAAATAAATGGCCATTGACACCGGTCGATGATCATCCCGCGCAGCAGGTACGGGTAGACCTTGTGCTCGGGATGTGGAACGCTGGTGTGCGGCCCCGGTGCCACAGCTTGTAGCCCCATCACTCCCATGAGGCGTTGCACGCGCTTGCGGTTGACCGCGTGGCCCTGCCGGTTCAGGTGGTTGCGCATCTGGCGGCTACCGTAAAACCACCAATATATAGCTGAGTCGGGGTTGACGCCTGATGTCTGGCGCCCCCAGGTGTTGCAAGTCGCCGAAGCCTTGCGGTTTGATCCAGTGCGCTTCGCTACGGTAGATGCCTGGCTTGCGTGTGCGCGTCAATTGCTCGCGCCGTGTTTGCCCGCCGATAGTGAGCAAACTATCAATCAGCGTTTGCGTCGGAATGTAGATATTGCCAATGTGCTGATCAACGCTCCCCTCACTGGGCATTCCGCCCATACTATTCACAGCGTGAAGGGAATGGAGTTTCCTGCGGTCTGTGTTGTGCTATCGTCGGCCACGGCGAAGGGCATCATGGACTCGCTCGTTGGCCAGACGGGGGCGGCTGATAATGAAGAGGTTCGCAAAATTTATGTTGGTGTCTCGCGTGCGCAAAGGTTACTGGTGATCGCGACCCCTAAATCTCAGGCTAAGCGGCTGGTGAGTTTGCTGCAATCGACGGGCGCTGAAGTTTCCGTCGAGAACCTGTAACGGACCAATGACGTCTTGTGCAAATGCTTGCGTGAGCATCAGAGGCGGAGTCCTGCCTAGATCTCGTTATTCAGAACCTGCCGCCCAGCACGCCAAGGCGCTATCTAAAAAGAAGCTATCACAGAAATGAGTATAAAAACGAGTACAAATAGTTATATTATTTATCAACGAGATACTTCGTTATTTTCCCTTCAACGTCTGACGGCTGAGAACTTTCACCGATCTGATTTGCTGTGAATCGGGGCTACACTGGCAGATCGTGTGCTAGCCCCTGATTCCCATGACGACATCCTTCACTCAAGCGCCAGCCCCCACCACCCTACAAGGCCATGGCGTGCGCCTGGTGCCTTTGTCTCTGGATCACATCCCCGGCCTGCGCATCGCTGCTGCCGATGGCGAGCTCTGGAATCTGCGGGTTACATCGGTGCCAGAACCTGCCGACACCGAGGCCTATGTCGCCACTGCCCTGCAAGGGCAGGCGGACGGCCATATGCTGCCGTTTGCCGTGCTGGCCGCCGACACCGGGGCGGTGCTGGGGACCACCCGCTATCACGATATTTTGCCTGCCGTGGCCAGACTGGAGATCGGCTACACCTGGTATGCGCAGTCCGTGCAGCGCACCCAGGTCAATACCGCCTGCAAGCTACTGCTGCTGCAGCATGCCTTCGATACGCTGGGGGCGGCGGTGGTGGGTTGGCGCACGGATAATTTCAACCTGGCATCGCAGCGGGCCATCGAACGCCTGGGGGCCAAGCGCGATGGCGCCATCCGCCACCATGCCTTGCGCCGGGATGGCACGGTGCGCGATACCGTGATGTACAGCCTGTTGGCGGGCGAATGGCCGGAAGTCCGCGCCCATTTGTTGTATAAGATGGCGCAACATTTGCCATAAGCCGTCCCATTTCATGTCCCTGCCTGCCGATCTGATCGAATTCCTGTCTTGTCCGACCCCTGCCGCCTGGGTGCAGGCCGCCCTGGAACAGCAGGATATTCTGCTGCTGGACCATCGCAACTGCGAATTGAAGGCGGCTGCCGCAGCCATGAGCCTGATCGCCCGTTATGGTCATCAGGACATGGACTTGTCCATGGCGCTCTCCAAACTGGCCCGCGAAGAACTGGTGCATCACGAACAGGTACTGCGTTTGCTGAAGCGCCGGGGCATCCCCCAGCGGCCTTTGACGGCCAGTCGCTATGCCGCAGGCCTGCGGACGGTGGTGCGTACGCACGAACCCGCAAAACTGATTGATTTGCTGATTGTCGGGGCCTTTATCGAGGCCCGGTCCTGTGAACGATTCGCCGCGCTGGTGCCGCATCTGGACGAAGAACTGGCTGCGTTCTATGCCGGTTTGCTGCAGTCTGAAAGCCGCCACTACCAAGGCTATCTGCGCTTTGCCCGGCGCTTTGGAGAAGCTGCAGACGTAGACCGCGCCATCGCCCGCATTCGCCGCCAGGAGCAACATCTGATCGAATCCCCCGACCCAGAATTTCGCTTTCACAGCGGCTGTCCATAAAGGGATAGAGGAAATGGGAGGAAACGGGGGAGGAAACGGGGTCAGACACCATTTTCCTCGGAAAATGGTGTCTGACCCCGTTTCCATGACCCCGTTTCCTCAGTGCAAATCCCGCGTATAGACGAATTTCGGCATGCTCCAGCGAAACCGCAGGGCCAGCAGCCGCAGGGACAGACCGATCAGCAGCGACCCGCCCACCACTATATTATGGTTCCAGGCCATCGCCAGACCGGCCAGATACAGCATTGCACTGACGATGGATACCGTGGCGTAGAGTTCGGCCCGAAACAGCAGCGGGACCTCGTTGCACAGCACGTCGCGCAGCACCCCGCCTACGCAGCCGGTAATCATGCCCGAGATGATTGCAATCCCCCAGGGCAGGCTCAGACCCAGGGCGATATCGACTCCGATGATGGTAAACACCACCAGACCGACCGCGTCCAGGAACAGAAACAGGCGGCTCAAGGAGTGCGCGAAGCGGGCAATGGCAATGGTGATCAGTGCGGCCCCGCCTGTGATCAGCAGGTAATAGGGGTGGGCGATCCAGGATAGCGGGTGGTGATTCAGCAATACGTCGCGCACCGATCCGCCGCCCAGGGCTGTGACGCAGCCCAGCATACAGACACCCAGCCAGTCCATTTCGCGCCGTCCAGCCGCCAGGGCAGCGGTCATGGCCTCGGCGGCGATGGCAATAAGGAACAGGACGTGGAGAAATTCACTGGTGATATCAGGGGCGGGCACGGCAAGGGCTTTGGATGATTTCGCTCATGATATCAGCCAGACGTCCGAGGCAGGTCACGGGGCCGTGTTTGCATGGCCGCGTGCTGTACGCTAGCGGGCAGTCAAGCGCAGTGGTGTGGCCTGACCGCGTTGTTGTACTGCCGGTGCTGTGCCTGTGTCGTCGTGTCCGGTCTGAAACACAGAGACGCTGTCGGCCAGTCGGTTTGCCTGTTCGCTGAGGGAATCTGCCGCTGCGGCCGCCTCTTCGACCAGGGCCGCGTTTTGTTGGGTGACCTGGTCCATTTGCATGACGGCCAGATTGATCTGGTCGATGCCGGTGGATTGCTCGTTGGAGGCTGCGGCAATTTCGCCCATGATGCTGGTGACGCGTTTGACGGCGGACAGGACCTCGACCATGATGGTGCCGGCTTCGCCCGCCTGACGGGTGCCTGCCTGGACTTCGTTAGAGGAAGTTTCGATCAAGTGCTTGATTTCGCGGGCGGCGTCGGCTGAGCGCTGGGCCAGGGCGCGAACCTCGGAGGCCACCACGGCAAAGCCGCGGCCTTGTTCGCCCGCGCGGGCAGCCTCGACGGCTGCATTCAAGGCCAGGATATTGGTCTGGAAGGCAATACTGTCAATCACCCCAATGATGTCGGTGATACGGCTGGAACTGTCGGCGATGCGCTGCATGGTGTCGACCATGCCTTCGACGGCGTGTTCGCCGTGCTGCGCCGTGTCCGAAGCGCCGGTGGCCAGCGCATTGGCCTGGCGGGCGTTGTCGGCATTCTGGCGCACCGTACTGGCCAGCTCTTCCATGCTCGCAGCGGTCTGTTGCAGGGATGCTGCCTGTTCTTCGGTGCGGCTGGACAGATCCGTATTGCCGACGGCGATCTCGTGGGCGCCCGTGTGGATCTCGCCCACGCTGTAGCGCACCTGGCGAATCATCTGGCGCAGGGCTTCCTGGGTGCTGTTCAGGCTATTGAGCAGCAAGTGGACTTCATTGTGGCTATTGGCCGGGCTATCGGGGATATCCTGGCTGAGATCCCCGGCACCCAGTCGCCGCATGCCGTTAACAACCGCATCCACCGGCGCCAGAGTATGACGCGCCAGCCAGAAAATTGCCGCGCCGATCAGCAAGGTACCCGCCAGCATCAGGGCCAGTTGAATCCACATCTGGCGGTTGCTGTCGGCCAGATAGCTGTCCATGGGCCCAAAGGCGTAAATCATCCAGTTCCAGTTCGGGATGGCTTTCCAGGATAGAAAAATGGGTTCGCCTTTGATCGTGACCTGCTCGGCCCCAATGGGTGCGCTGCGAAACGAGCTGTCCAGTACCGTAAAGTCGGCCGCTGGGTTGCTGGCGCTGAGTAAGTCCCCAGGTTTGCCGAACTGGCCCGCCACCCGTACCCAGTCTTTATTGTCATGGCTGGCGCGCAGCACAAACAGTTGGCCATACCCTGCGAGTTTGGTCTGGATCAGATCCTGCAGCACCGGGTCGATCTGTGCGCTGATGTCCAGTCGATTGATGATGCCGCCGTAGATCGCGCCACTGCTGTTTTTCAGGGGATTTGTGGTGACCAGATGCCATTTGTCGTTGACCAGCTCTGGGAGGTTGATCACGGCCCCGTTATCCAGAGCTATTGCGATCGGGTCGGCCGGGTCCAGCGTCTGGCCCAGCGCGTAGCCGGGCTGATCCTGATAGGCGCTGGCGATGCGCATCCAGCCGCGATCCGTGCGGGCATAGATTTCGGCGGTCATGCCGGTGACGCTGCGCATCAGCGTCTGGTCGCCATTCACTACCTTGTCGCCTGCTTTGAAGACCGGCATGCCGTTTTCCGTCTGGCCTGAGGGCGTGGGGGTGCCTCCCATGTAGCGCATCAGCACCGGATATAGAGATTGGTTGCGATTCTGGCCGATATTGAAGATCAGCTGCAAGGTGCGATCGTAGTCCTGCATGCCCATCTGATTGGCGGCGCTGACGTTGGCGATAGCAGTCTGCCGACTTTGCCAGGTGATGAGAGAGGCCAAAATGGCCATGACGACGATGGTGATCAGGGATGCGGCTAGAAACAGCTGGGTCGCCAGTGTGGCACGGGTCATCCTGCCTGTTTTTTGGGTTTTGGGCGCGTGCATAAGTGGGTCTCCCAGCGAATGAGTGCATCGGACGGGGATACGTGGTGGCGTGGCCCTGATCCCGGATATCGTAACCTTACCGGGATTATTGAAAAGGGTGGATGTCTTCCCTGAAATAGGGTTTATTTGCTCAGCCACATGAACTTGCGGCGTATCAGGGGAAATACCCATGCCTCTGGGCACGGGCTTGAAAATCAGACCGGCTATCCCCAACTAAGGTAGCAGTCTTCCTGCTGACCGGCCCAAGTGGCCGACAAGCAGAGAGTTTCGCGATATCAACCAATACACGTGTACGCACCATGAGCCAAACCGATACCCAAACGGCCGAAACCCTGGGCTTTCAGGCCGAAGTCAAACAGCTGCTGCATCTGATGATCCATTCCTTGTACAGCAACAAGGAAATCTTTTTGCGCGAGCTTGTGTCCAATGCTTCTGATGCCTGCGACAAGCTGCGCTTCGAGGCCATCGACCATCCCGATTTGCTGGAAACTGATAGCGAACTGCGCATTCAGGTCGAATTCGATCCATCCGCCCGCACCATCACCATTACCGATAATGGCATTGGCCTGTCGCGCGACGAGGCGATTGCCAATCTGGGCACGATTGCCAGGTCCGGCACCCGCGAGTTCTTTTCCCAGCTGACCGGCGACAAACAAAAAGACGCCCAACTGATTGGCCAGTTCGGCGTGGGCTTTTATTCTTCTTTTATCGTGGCCGACAAGGTCTCGGTCAGTAGCCGCCGCGCCGGTTTGCCGGCCACTGAGGGCGTGTTGTGGGAGTCCGATGGCCAGGGCGAATTCTCTATCTCCGCCATTGATCGCGAAGCTCGTGGCACCTCTGTCACCCTGACCTTGCGCGCCGACGAAGACGATTTTTTGTCGGGCTGGAAGCTGCGCGAGGTCCTGCGCCGTTATTCCGATCACATCTCTCTGCCTATTCAAATGAAAAAGGAAGAATGGGATGCGGAAAAATCCGAGCAAGTAAGCACGGACGAATGGGAAACCGTGAACCAGGCTAATGCCCTGTGGACGCGCTCCAAATCCGAGATTACCGACGAGCAATACCAGGAATTCTACAAGCACGTCGCCCATGATTTCGACGATCCGCTGGCGTGGACGCACAATCGTGTCGAAGGCCGCAGCGAGTACACGCAGCTGTTGTATGTGCCCAAACGCGCGCCGTTCGATTTGTATGATCGCGATGCCCGCCGTGGCGTCAAACTCTACATCAAGCGCGTCTTCATCATGGATGATGCCGAGCAACTGCTGCCGGCCTATCTGCGGTTTGTGCGCGGGGTGGTGGATTCCGCCGACCTGCCGCTGAATGTCTCACGCGAAATTCTGCAGGAAAGCCGCGATGTGCGCTCGATCCGCGAAGGCTGCGCCAAGCGCATCCTGGGCTTGCTGGATGATCTGGTCGAAAACAAACCTGATGAATACGCCGAATTCTGGGCTCAGTTCGGCCAGGTTCTGAAAGAAGGCATTGGCGAGGACCCCGCCAATAAGGACCGCATTGCCGGGCTGCTGCGCTTTGCCACCACGCATTCCGACAGCCCCGCCCAGACGGTGTCCTTGTCCAATTACATCAGCCGCATGAAAGACGGCCAGGACAAGATCTACTACCTGTCGGCGGATTCCTATGCCGCTGCGGCGCATAGCCCGCACCTGGAAGTTTTCCGCCGCAAGGGGCTGGAAGTTCTGCTGCTGTCGGATCGCGTGGACGAGTGGATGCTGTCCCATCTGCGCGAATTCGAAGGCAAATCGCTGGTCTCCGTCGCCAAGGGCGGCCTGGATCTGGACGCCCTGGCCGACGAGGAAGAAAAAAAGCAGCAAGCCGAAGCCGCCGAGGCCTTCAAGCCGACCATCGAGCGTCTGAAGACTGCCCTGGGTGATCGGGTCAAGGAAGTCCGCGCCACGGCTCGCCTGGTGGATTCGCCCGCCTGCGTCGTGGTGGACGAGAACGAACTCAGTCCGCATCTGCTGCGCATGCTGAAGGCGGCCGGCCAGGAAGCTCCTGACGTCAAACCGATTCTGGAGGTCAATCCACATCATGACTTGGTCAAGCGCATGGAAGCGCAGCCTGACGAAGCGTTTGGCGATTGGGCCGAACTGCTGCTGGATCAGGCCATGCTGGCCGAAGGCGCAGCGCTGAAAGACCCGGCTGCATTTGTGAAGCGGATGAATGGCTTGCTGTTGAAAGCCTGATTTCTACGAGGTAAGACAAAGTCCCGAGCCGGTGGCTCGGGACTTTGTCTTTGTGGATTCAAACTATGCTTCCGGCTAATTCTGAAATCTTGGACCCCGGCCCGTTTGTCTTATGGCCCGCAACTGTCCATAATCGGCTCTTGATGTCGTGCTATTGAATAGAATTGGAGCCGTATAGATGAAATCCCGCGCCGCTGTGGCCTTCGAGGCTGGTAAACCCCTGCAGATTGTTGAAATCGACGTGGAACCGCCCCGCAAAGGCGAGGTTCTGGTCAAAATCACCCATACCGGGGTCTGCCATACCGATGCGTTCACCCTCAGCGGGGACGACCCGGAAGGCGTCTTCCCCGCCGTGTTGGGGCACGAAGGCGCGGGGATCGTGGTGCAGGTGGGCGAAGGCGTCACCAGCGTAGCGCCCGGCGATCATGTCATCCCCTTGTATACCGCCGAATGCGGCGAATGCCTGTTCTGCAAATCCGGCAAGACCAACCTGTGCGTGGCCGTGCGGGCCACCCAGGGCAAGGGCCTGATGCCGGATGGCACTACACGGTTTTCCTATCAGGGTCAGCCCATTTACCACTATATGGGCTGCTCTACCTTCAGCGAATATACGGTGGTGGCCGAGGTCTCACTGGCCAAGATCGATCCCACTGCCAACCCCGAACAGGTGTGTTTGCTGGGCTGCGGCGTGACCACCGGCATCGGTGCCGTGCGCAACACGGCCAAGGTCCAACCCGGCGATACTGTGGCAGTCTTCGGGCTGGGCGGCATCGGTCTGGCCGTGGTGCAGGGCGCCCGTCAGGCAGGGGCGGGGCGCATTATCGCCGTCGATACCAACCCGGATAAGTTCGCCCTGGCCAAAGTCTTTGGTGCCACCGACTGCGTCAATCCCAAGGACCATGCCGAACCCATCCAGCAGGTCATCGTCGGCATGACCGACTGGGGCGTGGATCACAGCTTCGAGTGCATCGGCAATGTGAATGTCATGCGCGCCGCCCTGGAATCCGCCCATCGGGGCTGGGGCCAGTCCATCATCATCGGCGTGGCGGGCGCCGGTCAGGAAATCTTCACCCGTCCTTTCCAACTGGTCACCGGCCGATCCTGGCGCGGCACGGCATTTGGCGGGGTCAAAGGCCGTTCCCAACTACCCGGCATGGTGCAGGAAGCCATGCGCGGCGACATCGATCTGGCTCCGTTCGTCACTCATACCATGGGGCTGACCGACATCAATCATGCCTTTGACCTGATGCACCAGGGAAAATCCATCCGCTCGGTCGTGCACTACCAAAACGACCCTCAATAACGCCGTCGCGCGTCTTGAGCGCAGTCCAATAAACCACAACAGTCGTTGAATATCCTGGCAGGGCGTGTCCCTGCCAAGTGTTATTGCCGACAGGAGAATTCCCCCATGACCGCTACTCATCAGGAAACTGCATTGGCGTGTATTGAACAGCACGCGATTTTTGGCGGCCGCCAGGAAGTCTGGCAGCATGCGTCCGCCGCGCTGGGCTGCGACATGCGCTTCGGCATTTATCTGCCCGCCGCCGCCGTGCGCGGCGAACCGTGTCCTGTGTTGTACTGGCTATCTGGCTTGACCTGTACCGAGCAGAACTTCATCACCAAGGCGGGTGCCCAGGCCTATGCCGCCTTGCATAACCTGATTCTGGTGGCGCCGGACACCAGCCCCCGGGGCGATGTCGTCGCCAATGACTCAGCCTACGATCTAGGGCAGGGGGCGGGCTTTTACCTGAACGCCACCCAGGCGCCCTGGGCAGATCATTACCGTATGCAGGACTATGTGGCGGACGAGCTTCCCGACCTGATCGAACAGCATTTTCCGGCGACGTCAGCCCGCGCCATCAGCGGGCACTCCATGGGCGGACACGGGGCGCTGGTGACTGCCTTGCGCCATCCGGGCCGTTATCACAGCGTATCGGCGTTTTCGCCTATTGTGGCGCCTACCCAGGCCCCTTGGGGGCAAAAGGCATTCACCGCCTACTTGGGCGATGATCCCCTGGCCTGGGCCCAGTGGGATGCTGTGGAATTGATCCGCACGGCGACAAAACGCCTGCCGATTCTGGTGGATCAGGGGCTGGACGACGAGTTTCTGGATAGCCAGTTGCGCCCGGACCTGCTAGAGGCCGCCTGCCGCGAGGCCGGTCACCCCCTGACGCTGCGCCGTCAGGCGGGATACGACCACAGCTACTATTTCATCGCCAGCTTCATCGGTGATCACATCGCCCACCACGCGGCAGCCCTGAAGCCGGTCTGATTATTTGCGCCAGTAGTTGTTCGCAGCCGCCACCGTCTGGAAATTGATGGCAACCACTTGCGACACCGCAATCAAGCTGTCTGCATCATGCGAATATTCTGGCCGCTGTTTTTTGCGGACTTCCGGGTCGGTCTGGACCGTGCTGACCCCTTTTTGAGACAGCTTGACCGCCAATGCGAAGCCTGCCTCCGGGGTCTCCGTGATCAGCGTGGTCAGACCAGCGGGCTTCTTGGCCTCGGTCTTGTTTTCCGCCGAGGCGATATTGATACAGCCCAAGGTAAGGGCGGCAATTATCAGCGGTGCGGCCAGCAGGTACTTATGTCGGTTGATATAGGCCTGTATGGTTGTGTTGGTCATGAGAGTCTCCGGAAGGGTTGCTTGCAGCCCGCCCTGTGATGGAACCCAGGGCACCATGAGCCCTGGGGTAGGTGTTTCCTCAGGGACTGAAGCCATCCTAACAGGCGTGCGGAGAGATATGGTCTGAACCTATGTTCAGAATAGGGTTCTGCTTGGGTTTGGATGTTCAGGTGCTAATCGACGTTCCACGTAAGCGCACGAACCTCTTTCTCAATCTTCGGGTGAAGGGTAATTACTCTTTCATCATTCATGTTGAAGACCCGCCCATAGGCGTTGCCGCTGTTCGTCAGCAGGCTTGCTACCGCGCCGTCTGGATTCCTTGACTGCGTGTATCTAGCAACTTGTTTGACTAGGTTACTGCGGCTGATCCCATCGGGTGATTGAACGACGAGAGCAATAATTTTGTGCACGTTCAAAGCTGGTTTGTGAGACCAGTTGACAATCCGGTCTCTGAGTTCTCGATGATTTTCGTGAGTCGGCTGCCTGCTTGTGGATCGTGAGGGCGCAGAGGCCATACGGGGTTCCCTCACCTTTACGGTGTCTGGTTGCGGCTCCCGCCATTTTGAGGGATAGAAGTCGGGTTTCACGGGCCTCGTCACCTCTTCTGGATACCATCCATACAGCTCAAACGCTCGATACTGGAGCGCCATCTGCACCTCGATCACGTGGTCGGACAGACTAGCCAATGTGCCGTTTAACAGCCTCAGCCAGTAACTCTGATGCGATTATTTGGATTTCCACGATGCTCCTCTCTTGGCGGATGTTCAAAATGACATGCGTAATACAGCTTCATCGTAGTATGTCATATGATGAGTTCAGGATTTTCCCGCGAGCAGCGAATGATTCTTGATAAGGGCTTATAGTCATGTATATCTATTCCATGATATACAAGGCTATATACTGTTAGATATTGCTAGAAAGTGCTTTTGTAGAGGAAGTGTAAGGCACCCGGTTTTCAGTTTTGGCCTTGCCCAAACCGTTTCCAATCAAACGCCAACCCCGGATCAGTCTTCCTACCCGGCGCAATATGCTCGTGCCCCTGCACGGCACGGATCGGATGCCGCACCCGGATCGCCGCCGCCAGCGCACCTAATCGCGCATATTGCGCATCCGTGTACGCCAAGGTATCCGTGCCTTCCAGCTCGATGCCGATGGAAAAATCATTGCACCGTTCGCGGCCTTCAAAGGACGATATGCCCGCATGCCAGGCCCGTAGCAGCGTCGGCACGAACTGCACGATCACGCCATCGCGGCGAATCAGGAAATGGGCGGATACCCGCAGGTCGCGGATGTTCTCAAACCAGGGGTCGGCGCTAAGGTCCAATCGATTCTGAAAGAAATCGATGATGGCATCCCCCTGGAACACGCCGGGGGGCAGGCTGATGTTGTGTATCACCAGCAGATAGGGGTCTTCGCTGTTTGGCCGCTGGTCGTGGTTGGGGGATGGGTGATGCAGTACCCCGGCTTGCAGGGGCAGCCAGCCGTCTGGCTGGATCGTCAGATCAAAGGCGGCGTCTGCTGGATTATCGGCAAACGGCTCCGCCGCTGTCATCTTCTCAGCCCCAGCCGCGCATGATCTGCGCTGCACCAGGTTTTTCCCTGGCTCATGTAGGCCTCGGATCTGGGCAGGAAAATCTGGCAATGGGCGCAGCGCACCATGGCCTCTGCCGCGTCGCGGGCAACGGCTTCCTGGCGTCGGTTGGCTGCCTGACGGGCCTGGGCCTTTTGGTGGCTGAGTACGCGTGAAACAATCAGGACGGCCAAAATAATGATCGCCCACAGCAGAAATTTACCCAAGTGTGCCTCTTTGGAGGATGACTTCCAGAACAAAACGGCTGCCTGTATAGGACAGCAGTAAAAATGCGAAGCCGGTCAGTGTCCAGCGCAAGGCGGTGCGCCCGCGCCAGCCCTGGATACGTCGACCGGCCAACAGAATACCGAAAATCGCCCAGGACAATAGCGTGAAGACGGTCTTATGATCCATGGGCAATGCCTGCCCGCTGATGCGTAGCGAGACAAAAATTCCTGTGATGACAGTCAGCGTCAGCACCAGAAAACCAATGCCGATCAGGCGGAACAGCAGTTGTTCCAAGGTCAGCAGCGGCGGCATGGCGTCCATGCTGCGCCCCAGCAGGCCTTGCTGGGCCTCGGTCTCGATGGGGCGATGCAGGTGTCGGTCCAATACCGTCATCAGCATGGCATGCAGGGCCGCCACGGTCATCAGGCCGTAGGCCATCATGGCGATCAACAAATGGATGCGCAGCCAGTCGTTGTTGGCGTGCGGCACCAGGTGGCCGGATGGAAAGAGGGCGGCCAACAGGCTGATCAGGGCGGCAGCCGGCAGCAGGATCAGCAGCAGGCTATCCAGGCGCCGCAGCAGATTCTCGGCCCAGAAGACCAGCATGCCCAGCCACATGGCAGTGGACAGGGCCAAGGCCCAGCCTAGAAACAGGCCTGTGGGGACGATAATGGCTGTGGCCAGGGCGATACCCTGCAAGGCGATGGCGCCCAGCAGGCAGCTGCGGCCAATGGCGCTGCTGGGACGCACCGCCTGGGTGTGTATGATTGGGCGCCATAGCGCCAAGCCCAGCACGGCATAAGCCAGCGCGGCAAGCAAGTGAAATACAATGCTGACTGACATAGTCCTGTCGGTGTCCGGCGCACGGTGTGCGCCCCAAAAACTTCCATTTTATGCGCTGCCCGGCAGATCAACCAGTTTTACGGAAAATCCCCCATGCTTGATAACCTGACTTCTCGTCTGTCACGCATCGTCAAGACGATGCGCGGCGAGGCGCGCCTGACCGAGGCCAACACGCAGGAAATGCTGCGCGAGGTGCGTCTGGCCTTGCTGGAGGCCGACGTTGCCTTGCCCGTGGTGCGTGAATTCGTGGCTCGGGTGAAGACCGCAGCCCTGGGTCAGGATGTTGCCGACAGCCTGAATCCCGGCCAGGCCTTGGTGGGGTTGGTGCATAAGGAACTGACCAGCCTGATGGGTGGCGACCTGGGCCCAGAGGCCGGCGAGCTGTCCTTGGCTGCCCAGCCCCCAGCCGTCATTTTGATGGCGGGCCTGCAAGGCGCGGGGAAAACCACCACCACCGGTAAATTGGCCAAATGGCTGGCCGAGGGCAATCATGTCCAGCATGGCCGCAAGACCAGCCGCAAAAAAGTCCTGGTGGTCAGTGCCGACGTCTACCGCCCGGCGGCCATCGAGCAGTTGAAAACCGTGGCGGCTCAGGTCGGGGTGGATTTCCTGCCGACCACCACAGAGCAAAAGCCTCAGGATATTGCCCGTGACGCGCTGGATCACGCCAAACGTCATCATTATGATGTGCTGATCGTCGATACGGCGGGTCGCCTGGGGATCGATCAGGCCATGATGGACGAGATCCGCACTCTGCATCAGTTGTTGAATCCCATCGAGACGCTGTTCGTGGTCGATGCCATGCAGGGTCAGGATGCGGTCAATGTCGCCCGTGCGTTTTCCGATGCCTTGCCCCTGACCGGGGTGGTCATGACGAAGCTCGATGGCGATGCCCGGGGTGGTGCGGCCCTGTCGGTGCGCCAGATCACCGGCAAGCCCCTGAAGTTCGTCGGGGTTTCTGAAAAACTGGATGGCCTGGAGCCTTTTCACCCCGAGCGCATGGCCCAGCGGATTCTGGGCATGGGCGATATTATTTCGCTGGTCGAGCAGGCTCAGAAAAATATCGATGTCGCCGAGGCGCAAAAGCTTGCAGCCCGCCTGAAATCCGGCGACCGATTCGACTTGAACGATTTTCGCGATCAGTTGCAACAGGTCAAAAAACTAGGCGATATGGGGTCTTTGCTGGAAAAGCTGCCTGCTCAGTTTGCCCAGGCGGCGTCCCAGGTGCAGGGCGGTCAGGCTGAAAAGCAGCTGGCCCGCACCGAAGGCATCCTTAATTCCATGACCCCCCAGGAACGCGCCAAACCCGATCTGATCAAGGCTTCGCGCAAGCGCCGCATTGCGGCGGGCTCCGGCGTGCCGGTTCAGGAGGTCAACCGCCTGCTCAAGCAATTCGAGCAGATGCAGGGGATGATGAAGCAAATGAAAAAAGGCGGCATGGCGAAAATGATGCGCGCCATGGGGGGCATGAAAGGGCTGGCCGGGTTGGGGCGCGGCGGGTTGAAGTAACGCAAGCAGCAGTCCGCAGGGGCTTGTTTTGGATTGTGGCATCTCTCCACGGCGCGGCCTGCAGGCCGCTTCGATTCGATAGGCACGGCATAGTCCGCAGGGGACTATGCCGTGTCCAATCTCGCCCACCTCGCGCCTTGCAAGGCGCTCCGATAAATCCGGACATATGACAGCCCGCAGGGGCTGTCATATGTCCGGATTTATCCACCCCCCACGGCGATGACTATTTCCAGGTGGTCTTGGTCGGCCAGTTGGGTGGTGGCGTGTTGGCTGC
Source organism: Castellaniella sp. (assembly GCF_034675845.1). Lineage (NCBI taxonomy): Bacteria > Pseudomonadati > Pseudomonadota > Betaproteobacteria > Burkholderiales > Alcaligenaceae > Castellaniella > Castellaniella sp. The sequence goes on along the minus strand of NZ_JAUCCU010000001.1, from coordinate 1,069,430 downwards.
GGGGCACGATGTCGCCGTTGCGTTCTACGGCGATGCGCTTGTCCTGATAGCCCAGGTGGGTGATCAAGTCCTGTACTGTTTGCACATTGTCCAGGGTCGTGGCTTGGCCATTCAAATGGATGCTCAGGCTCATGATGGATCTCGCTTAGGCAAAATGGTCGGTAGCGGCCAATAGCTGCTTCAGGATGCCGGGTTCATCGAAGGCGTGGCCCGCATCGGGGATCATATGGAATTCGGCCTGGGGCCAGGCGCGGTGCAGTTCCCAGGCGGATTTTGCCGGGGTGCAGGCGTCATAGCGGCCTTGTACGATCACGCCGGGAATATTGGCCAGTTTGTGGGCGTCGCGTAACAGCTGGCCTTCTTCCATGAAGCCTTTGTTCACGAAATAATGGTTTTCGATGCGGGCAAAGGCCAGGGCGGCTTGGTCGGCTGCATGGGCTTGGATGTGCTGGGGGTTGGGCAGCAGGCTGATGGTGTGGCTTTCCCATTGGGTCCAGGCATGGGCGGCCTGTAGCTGGACCTGGGGATCGTCGCCGGTCAGTCGGCGGTGGTAGGCGGCGATCAGATCGTGGCGCTCGGCTTCTGGGATCGGGGCCAGGTAGCCTTCCCAGATATCGGGAAACAGCCATGACGCGCCTTCTTGGTAGAACCAGCGTAATTCGGCCTGGCGCAGCAGAAAAATACCGCGCACAATCAAGGCGCGTACCCGGGCTGGATGGGTTTGCGCATAGGCCAGCGCCAGGGTGGACCCCCAGGATCCGCCAAATACCACCAACTGATCGGCCTGCAGCACTTCGGTGCGCAGGCGCTCAATATCGGCGACCAGGTCCCAGGTCGTATTGTGTTCCAGATAGGCCGATGGGGTGGAACGGCCACAGCCGCGTTGATCAAACAGCAGGACGTTGTAGCGGCTGGGATCGAATACCCGCCGGTGTGCCGTAGAGCATCCGGCGCCTGGCCCGCCATGCAGGAATACGGCAGGCGTGCCTTGAGGATTACCGCATAATTCCCAGTACACACGGTGGCCCTGGCCGGCATCCAGGTAGCCCTGGGCGTATGGTTGGATTTCTGGATACATCAATCTGCCTTTGTGTCATGAGCGTCGTCCCCCTGGGGGCGACGCGTGAAGATCAGGTCCCAGACCCCGTGCCCCAGGCGCAGGCCCCGGTTTTCGAACTTGGTCAGGGGACGATAGTCCGGACGAGGGGCATAATCCGTGCAGGTGTTCTGCAGTCCGGGTTCTGCCGACAATACCTCCAGCATTTGCTGGGCATAGTGTTCCCAGTCTGTCGCGCAGTGGATATAAGCACCGGGCGCCAGCCGGCTGGCCAGCAACTGGATGAATGCGGGTTGGATCAGGCGGCGCTTATGGTGGCGGTTCTTGGGCCAGGGGTCAGGGAAATAAATATGCGCACCCGCCAAGGTGTTTGGCGCGATCATGTCGCGCAGCACTTCGACGGCGTCGTGCTGAATGATGCGGATATTGTCCAGTTCGTGTTCGTGAATACGCTTCAGCAGGGCACCCACCCCGGCGTTAAAGACCTCTACCCCCAGGAAATTATCGTCAGGCCGGGCCTGAGCAATTTGCTGGGTGGTCTCGCCCATGCCAAAGCCGATCTCCAGAATCGTAGGCGCTTGGCGGCCAAAAGCGGCCTCCAGGTCCAGCAGATGATTCTGATAGGTGATCGCCCAGCGGGGCAGCCAACTGGCAATGGCTTGTTCCTGGCTGGGAGTGATGTGGGCGCGGCGATGGACAAAGCTGCGGATGTGCGTGCTGCCGGAAGGCTCTTGCGCCGTGACAATGGGTGGGGGGGGCTTAGGCTGATTCAAAATAAGGTAAACTACAGGGCTTCAAGGATGTCTGTGGTATCTGATTTTACCCATAAATCCTTACACATCAGTTCATTGCGCTGATGCGGGTGTAGTTTAATGGTAAAACTCTAGCTTCCCAAGCTCGCGTCGTGGGTTCGATTCCCATCACCCGCTCCAGGATTCAAGAAAAGCTCAGACCCCATCAGGCCTGGGCTTTTCTTTTTTGGCGCTGTCACGCCAATGTGTTTGCCGCCGACGCCACCGCAACCCCGGGGATGCGGTGGCGGGCGATGGCCTCGGCGACGAATCCGCTTGCCTTGGCGTCTTCCAGAAAGCGGGACAGCAGTGCCGCCACGCGCGGCCCTCGGTTGTGAGACACCCCCATTGCCTGGCGGATCAGCATGAAATGGCCGGGCAACAGGCGCAAGCCGCCCAGGCGCTGCGCGTCTGCTTCCAACTGCTGGCGCACGCCGGCGGCGACATCGGCGCCCGATTGCAGAAAGGTATCGACCACCGCAGGTGAGGTTGCAGCGCGGGCAATGGTGGCTTGCTTCAGTTCGCGCGTCAGGAACAAATCATAGGCGCTGCCTTGCCCGACCACGACGGTGTGCGTGGGTTGATCGACTTCGGCGATATCCTGGATGGGCGATGCTTCGGCCACCAGATAGCTGCCTTCGATCAGCACATAGGGGGCGGTGAACGCAATATCCTGGCCGCGTTTTGGGTCGATGGCGAAAAACCCGAAGTCTGCGGCACCATTCTTCACCCCCTGGACGGAGTCGCGTGCCGTGGCGTAGATCACGAGTTCCAGGGCAAGCCCGGCTTGTTGTGCCAGGTGCTGCGCCAGGTCCACGGAAACCCCGGATGCGCCGACCGGCGCCGGTTCACGGCGCGCCAGGACGGCATTGCCCGTGTTGATGGCGGCCCGCAAAATGCCGTTGGGTGCCAGTTCGCGTGCTTCGATTTCGGTGATGTGCATCGTGTGCCTCTTGTTGTGTTCAGTAGTCAGGTGTCAGAACGCCGGATGAATGCTGAGAGCCAGCATGGATGACAGCTGACACAGCGGCCTGCCGGATTCCTGCTGCAAGGCGTTGAAAGTGTTTTGCACAGTTTGCAGGTCGCGCTGGCTGGTGGGTGTACGGGCAATAATGCCTGCAGTCACCAGGCGCTCTACCACGTGGCTGGTCAGGAAAAAAGTATCCTTGCCCGCCAGGCGCAGAAATCCAGCCGCCGAACGCCCTCCCAGGCGGGCGCCGCGCTGGCCCAGCAGACGCCACAGGCCAATCGTATCTGTATCAGGCCAGTTGGCGATAAAGGCCCCGAAGCTGCCTCGATCTTGGCGGATATCCAGAATGAAGCGGGCGTTTTTAGGGATGCTTTGCAGCTTGACCAGATGGCGGATGATGCGTGGGTCCTGCATGTGTTGCTGGATGTCCTCGTCATCCAGCAACACCATGGCCTCCGGCTGGAAACCTGAAAAAGCTTCCTCGAAGGCAGGCCATTTGGCCTCGACGACGGTGTGCTGCATGCCTGCTTGAAATACCCTTAGTGTCATGGCAGACAGATAGCGGTCATCCGTTTTGTGTTGCAGCTGTTCCGCCGTCAGCACCTGGGGCAGAAAGGATTCCATGGCCTGTTCGGAATCAAAACGCTTGCGCACGGTGTCATACAGCCATTGATAAGTCAGATCCATATTCTCTTTGCCCTGATTTTTCTTGCCGGTCGCGTGCCGGGGCCTGTCTTGGCCCAGGTACGTGGGCCCATTGAATGCAATATACTGATTTTCTGCCTGCTTTTCTCAATTCGCGGTTTGGCTGCATGCAGGATGTTCATGCCAGGTCGTTCGTCGGTTTTTGATGTCTTATTCCATGAAAAAAATCCTTGTTGTCAGTGCCTTGTCCTTGTTGCTGGGGGCTTGCGCCCAGATTGCCCCTGTTTCTTCTTCTGCCCCAGGCACTGCCGTCATGACCAGCCCTAGTCTGAATGCCACCACTTTGTCAGCCTATCACTGGTATCTGGTCAAGGCCGAAGACGCTCGAGGGCGGGATATTCCCGCCTTGCAGACTGGCGTGAATGCCGCGCTGTATCTGGCATTTTCCGATCAGTCCATTTCTGTCCGGGGGGGCTGTAATACCCAGTTCGGCGGCTACGTCCTGAAAGCGGGTGCTTTGCAGCTCAAGGGCCTGGCCTCGACCATGATGGCTTGTGACTCAGCGCTGATGGAGCTGGACCAGGCCGTGGCGCTGCACCTGAAGGGCGATCTGGCAGCCGGCCTGCTGGGCGACGCCCGGACGCCGGTGCTGGTGCTGACCACGGCGGGTGGCGATGTGCTGACCCTGGAAGGCAAGCCTGCCTCGGTCAAATAAAACCGGGGCGGCTGATCGCCACCCCGTCCCATGATGCATGGGTCAGATACTGACCTTTGGGTGTCGCAGCAGCCGCAGCCCATTGGCCACCACCAGCAGGCTGGCCCCCACGTCGGCAAAGACCGCCATCCACATGGTGCCCAGGCCGATCACGGTCAGGATCAGAAAGACCGCCTTGATGATCAGGGCCAGGGCAATGTTCTGCAGCAAAATCCGGTGCGTGGCGCGCGACAGGCCGATGAACCAGGGGATTTTTCGCAGGTCATCATCCATCAGGGCCACATCTGCGGTTTCAATGGCGGCGTCGGTGCCCATGGCGCCCATGGCAAAGCCGATATTCGCCCGTGCCAGCGCGGGGGCATCGTTGATGCCGTCGCCCACCATGCCCACGACCGTGTCATTGGCCGTCAGCTGGGCAATTGTCTGTAGCTTGTCCTCGGGCAGCAGATTGCCTTCGGCGCGGTCTATGCCCACCTGCGCGGCGATGGCAGCCACCGTATGGGGGTTGTCGCCCGACAAGATAATGGTGCGCACGCCCTGATTATGCAATGCCTGGATGGCGGCGGCGCTCTCGGGCTTGACCGTATCGGCCACGGCGTACAGAGCCAGCACTTGCTGTTCGTCGGTCAGCATCACCACGGTCTTGCCTTGTCGCTCCAGGGTCTCCAGTTGGGATTCCAGCGCGGGGGAACACAGGCCTTGTTCGTGAATCAGGCGATGATTGCCCAATTGATAGCGGGTATCGCCCAACCAGCCCTGAGTGCCGCGCCCGAGCAGGACCTCAAAGTCTCTGATCTGTTCTTGTTGTGTAACGTGGGCATCGTCGACGGGGTCGCCGGTCAAAGCCGTGAGGCCCTGGGCCACCGCCCGCGAAACCGGATGATCCGAGTGACTGGCCAGGCGGGTGGCCAGGGCGTGAATAGCCTCAGGGTTCTGAGCATTCAGGATGATTTGATCGGTCAGGACAGGACGCCCGTGCGTGACGGTGCCGGTCTTGTCCAGCGCAAGCCAGCGCAACAATCGGCCTTGCTCCAGGTGCGCCCCGCCTTTGACCAGCACCCCGTGCCGGGCGGCGGCAGCCAGGCCGCTGACGATGGTCACCGGTGTGGAGATCACCAGGGCGCAGGGGCAGGCAATCACCAGCAGCACCAGGGCCTTGTAGATCCACTCGTACCAACCACCCAGGCCGAACAAGGGTGGCGCAACGGCGATGATCAGGGCCAGCAGCACGACCAGCGGTGTGTATACACGGGCAAAGCGATCAACGAAACGCTGCGTGGGTGCGCGGGCGGACTGCGCTGATTCGATGGCGCGAATGATGCGCGCCAGCGTGGATTCGCCTGCCGCACTGGTGACTTCGTATTCCAGCGTGCCAGCGCCGTTGATGGTGCCGGCATAGACCGGGTCGCCGGGGGTCTTGTCGATGGGCAGGCTTTCGCCGGTGATGGGCGATTGGTCGATGGTGGACCGGCCTGCCAGGATTTCCCCATCCAGGGCGATGCGTTCACCTGGTCGGGCGCGCACCAAGGCACCCACCGCCACGCGGGTGGCGGGCATCTCCAGCCATTGCCCATCGCTCTGGCGTACGCTGGCCTGGTCCGGGGTCAACTGCATCAGGCCCTGGATGGCATTGCGGGCGCGGTCCAGGGATAAGGCCTCGATGCGTTCGGCCAGTTCATACAGCACCATCACCATGGCGGCTTCGGCCCATTGGCCCAGCAGCAGGGCGCCGGTGACGGCAATGCTCATCAGGGCATTGATGTTCAGCTGTCCATGGCGGATTGCGGTCCAGCCCTTGCGGTAAGTGCCCAGGCCAGCGCCCAGCACCGCCAGGGCTGCCAGGGTGGCAGGGATGAACCAGGGGGTATCCAGCCAGTGTGCGGCTTCTGCCAGCAGGGCGGCCACCCCGGCGGCAATCAGCGGCCACCAGGGTTTTGGGGGGGGCTGGACGGGGGCGGCCTCATCGGTGGCCTGTTCGGGCGTAAAGCCCAGATTGCGGATCGCTTGCAAAATCGCATCCAAGGCGTCCGGCGCGTGAACAACCGTCAGCACGCGTTGCATCAGGTTGAATTCCAGGGTTTTTACCTGAGGCAGACGCCCCAGTGCCTGCTTGATCAGCTCGGCCTCGGTGGGGCAGTCCATTTGCAGGATGCGCAACTGGGTGCGCAGGTTTTCCCCCGAAACCGTAGTCGAGGCCAGTGCAGTAGGTGATGAGGTGGCATCGGCAGGCTTGCTGCTGTGACAGCAGTGCGCGTGTTCAGTATGTTCTTCGTGCTGATGAGGCATGGTGATCATCCATCAGGTGTTCTATGATGATGACAGTAGAAACCTTGTAGCTGCTTCAAGGTCAAGCCTTGATTCACAGGAAGAATCTGATGAAAATCGGCGAACTGGCCCGCGCGGCCCACTGCTCCACAGAAACTATCCGGTTCTATGAAAAAACCGGCTTGCTGCCCGCCCCTGGGCGCACAGACAGTAATTACCGACACTATGGCCCGGCCCACCTGGAACGCCTGCGTTTTATCCGCAACTGCCGAACCCTGGACATGGCCCACGACGAAATCCGCGCCCTGCTGGCCATGGTCGACCATCCCGCCCGGGATTGCGGCAACATCAACCACCTGCTGGACGAGCATATCGCCCATGTGCAGGTGCGCTTGCAGGAACTTCAGGACTTACGCCGCCAGTTGATCGGCCTGCGCGAACAGTGTCCGGCTGAACAGGCGGTGGATGACTGCGGGATTGTGCGGGGCCTCAGCCAGATGGAAACGGCTGAAAAACCGTTGCACAGCACGCATCTTTAGCCATCACACCGGATCAAAGTGCGTCATCACATCCAGCACCGGCAGGTCGGCCATGACCCGTTCACGGGCGTCCACCGCAATCGCGTGACCGGCTTCAATCGTTAGCTGGCCATCCATTTCGATATCCACTTCTACCCAGATCATGTCGCCCATCTTGCGGGTGCGCAGATCGTGGATGCCGCGCACGCCCGGCGTGCCCAGAAGGCGCTCGCGGATGGCTTGTTCGGTATCGCTGTCGGCGGCCCGGTCCACCAGGTCATTAAAGGCCTGCCAGGAAAACTTCCAGCCCATGCGGGTAATCATCAGGCCCACGATCAGGGCTGCCAGGGGGTCTGCCAAGGGCAGCCCGGCCAGGTTGGCGCCGATCCCCAGGGCCACGACTAGGGATGACGCTGCATCTGATCGGGCGTGCCAGGCATTGGCCACTAGCATGGTGGAGCGCACACGCCGGGCGACGCGCAGCATATATCGAAACAAGAGCTCTTTGGACAATATGGCCAGCAGCGCGACCAAAAGCGCAATGGGGTGCACCACGGGGATAAGTTCAGGCGCCTGCAGGCGTTCGAAGCTGCGCCACAGCATGCCCAGACCCACCGCGATCAGGATCAGGCCGATCCCCAGGGTGGCGGCATTTTCAAAGCGCAGGTGGCCATAAGGATGGCCGGCATCCGGGGCCTTGGCGCTGTGCTTGTTGGCAAACAGTACGATGCCGTCGGACACCAGGTCGGACAGCGAGTGGATGGCGTCAGCCACCAGGGCTTGGGACTGGGCAAATACGCCGATCACCAGTTGGACAGCGGTCAGGATCAGGTTGACCCAGACACTGACCCAGGTGCTGCGTTTGGCGGCTTGCTGGCGTTCGGGGGTCTCAGGGGGATGGTTCGATGGGGAAGACATACGCGTCAGTATACGGGCGTCTCTCTGAAATCCGTGCAGTACACTGACAGGCTTATCGGACATACAGGATCACCCTGGATGCGGCTTCGTTTTTCACCTCTGGCGACACATCGCCTGCGCCTGATGCGTCAGTTTCCCTGGCATTGGCTGATCGCGGTGTTGGTGGCGGTGGATGGGTATCTGTTTCTGGAACCCCTGTGGCAGTTGATTCGACAGCAGGGTCTGTTACAGGCGCTGCAGGTGCGTGACGGGGCCACAGTCGCCGCCTTTCTGGAGGCCGGCGGTATCCAGAAGATGATGCCGCTGATGCTGGGGCTGGGTATCCAGGTGATGGCGGTAGGCCTGCTGTATCGGGCGCGCATTGCCTGGGTCATCAGCCTGCTGCTGCTGGCCGGTGTGGCGGTTTTTTCATGGTGGCAGGGGCAGACGCATACGGTGCTGCTGGCCTACACCATCTTCTTGGTGGTGGTGCTGGTCGCCTATTGGCGGCATTTCAATCGCGCCAGCCTGACTGCCGGCAGTCTGTTCGCCGTTCTCAGCGTATTCAGCCTGCTGGTGTATGCGGTTTTTGGCGTGTTGTATCTGGGGGCCGAATTTTCCCCGCCTATCCACGATCCCCTAACCGCTTTTTATTTTTCTATCGTGTCCATGTCTACCGTCGGCTACGGTGACATCAGTCCGCAGACCGATGCCGCCCGGATGTTCTCGGTGTCCATCATTATTTTGGGGATTACGGTGTTTGCCACCTCGATCAGTGCGGTGGTGGGGCCCTTGGTGGGGGGTAATATTCAGCGGCTGATGCACGGGAGGATCTCGCATACCATGCGCAAAAACCACATTATTCTGGCCGGTAGCGGCCCTTTGGCGCAAAGCCTGCACGAGGCCCTGTTGCATCGTGGGCATGATGTCACGGTGATTTTGCCGTCCGTCGATGGTCACCCTTATCCTGCGGGTGCCGATGTGCTGGAAGGCGATGCGTCCGATACGGACACGCTGCTGCAGGCCGGGGCTAAACAGGCGCGGTATATTTTGGCGCTGCGCCATGATGATGCCGAAAACGCTTTCATCATCATGGCGGGGCGCGAGGCCGGCGGCCCCGACACCAAGCTGGTTGCCCTGGTGAATTCGCCCGTGCATCTGGCCAAGATCCGGATGGTTAATCCGGATATTGTGATTTCTCTGCAGGCGCTGGGCAGCGAGATTCTGGCGCGTACCCTCAGCGGCGAGACCATCGACGAAGCTTTGATCACGCGCCTGCTGTTTGGCGAGAAAACGCCGGATCAGTGAATCCGCATGCCGGGCTGGGCGCCTTCCCAGGGTTCCAGCACATAGATGCCGGGCTGGGATGCTTCGTCGGCGTGGCTGGCGGCCAGCACCATGCCCTCGGAGACGCCAAAGCGCATCTTGCGCGGGGCCAGATTGGCCACCACCACCGTCAGCTTGCCGGTCAGGTCTTCGGGCTGATACATGGATTTGATGCCGGAAAACACCTGGCGCAGGCGGCCTTCGCCGACGTCCAGCGACAGGCGCAGCAGCTTGTCCGACCCATCCACCGCCGTGCATTCCACGATGCGCGCAATGCGCAGGTCGATGCGGGCGAAGTCCTTGATGTCGATGGTCTCGGCAATGGGCTCGCCGCCCGGCACGCAGGCGGGTTCTTCGGGGGTTTCGAACAAGGCGTCCAGCTGAGCCGGATCGACCCGCTGCATCAGGTGCTTGAAGGCATTGATATGCCCGGGCAAGTCACTCGCATCCGCCCATACGTAGGCCTGCTGGCGGCCGAATAATTCGCGAGCGACGCGGTCGGTCAGGGCAGGCAGCACAGGCGTCAACATGACCGACAAAGCCTGGAACCCGGCCAGCGCCCGCGAGCAGATATCCTGCAGCGCTGTTTTCTGGGCGTCATCGGCCTGGGCGATGCCTTTGGCCAGGACCCAGGGCTGGGCGGTATCGAAAGCCTGGTTGATCTTGTCGGCCTGGGCCATGATGCGGCGAATGGCGCGGCCATACTCACGCGCCTCGAAGTCGGCCTGGACCTGCTGGGCGCAGGACTGCAGCTCGGTGCGCAGGGCGTCCGTGTCGCCCGCGTAGGCCAGGGCGCCATCGAAGTGCCGGGTGATGAAGGTGGCGGCACGGCTGGCGATATTGACGTATTTGCCGATCAGGTCGCTGTTGACGCGGGCCACGAAGTCATCGGGATTGAAGTCCAGGTCTTCGACGTGGGCGTTAAGTTTAGCGGCGATGTAATAGCGCATCCATTCGGCGTCCATGCCGATATCCAGATAGCGCAGCGGTGAAATCCCTGTGCCGCGACTTTTGGACATTTTCTCGCCGCTGACCGTGATGAAGCCGTGGACGTGCAGCATATCCGGGGTTTTGCGCCCGGAGAACTTCAGCATGGCGGGCCAGAACAAGGCGTGAAAATAGACGATGTCTTTGCCGATGAAGTGCACCTGTTCGGTCTTGCCATCCGGGTCCAGCAAAGCATTGTAGTCCAGACCTTGGGTCTGGCAGTAGGCCTGTAGCGAGGCCAGGTAGCCCACCGGAGCATCCAGCCAGACATAGAAGTATTTACCGGGGGCGTCCGGGATGGGGATGCCGAAATAGGGCTCGTCGCGGGAAATGTCCCAGTCCGCCAGATTGGCGGGCTCGCCTTCGGTGGTGCCCAGCCATTCGCGGGTTTTGCCCAGGACCTCGGGCTGCAGGCGCGGGCTGCCGTCAGTTTGTTGGCTGGTGGTCCATTCCTGCAAAAAAGCCACACAGCGCGGATCGGACAGGCGAAAGAAAAAGTGTTCTGAACTGCGCAGCACGGGCCGCGCATTGGTCAGCGTGGAATAAGGCTCGATCAGCTCGGTGGGGCTGTAGACCGCGCTGCAGACTTCGCAGGCGTCACCGTATTGGTCCTTGGCATGACAGCGGGGACATTCGCCCTTGATGTAACGATCGGGCAGGAACATGCCCTTCACAGGATCGTAGAATTGCTCGATCTCGCGGCTGTCGATGAAGCCGGCGGATTTCAAGGCGCGGTAGATATCCTGGGACAGTTGGATGTTTTCCGGCGAATCCGTGCAATGCCAGTGGTCGAAGCGGATGTGAAAGCCATTCAGGTATTTCGGGCGTTCGCTGGCGTAGCGTGCCACCAGGGCCTGCGGCGTGATGCCTTCGGCTTCGGCCTTGAGCATGATGGGTGCGCCGTGGGCGTCATCGGCCCCGACGAAGTGCACGGTATGGCCCGCCATCCGCATGGTCCGCACCCAGGTATCCGCCTGGATGTACTCCATGATGTGGCCGATATGAAAAGAACCGTTGGCGTAGGGCAGGGCAGTGGTGACGAATATCGTGCGCGACATGGAAAATAGCCGAGAGATCAAAAGAGATTGATTCTAGCAGTCTAGTGGCACTCTGCTGGTCCCTGCGGTCCGGGTGCCTGTTGTTACTTGGCAGGCTGTTGGTGCATTCAGGGGATTTCGCGCATCTCGATGTCTGTGACGTCCTGGGGGCGGGCCGGGCTTGTCTGGCCGGACCGGGTAGGCATGGGCGGGCGGCGGCGCTCGGCCCAGTAGGCCTTGACGCCAAAGGGCCGACCTTGCAGCCGGGCCACGATATACAGTACGCCGATGGCCAATAGCGTGGATGCCATGAAGATGATGGCCATGATCAGGCCAAAGAAGGCAAGCACCAGGAACAGGGCGGCGCGCAGGGCTTGTTGAATGATTTTCATGGCGATGGGACCTCTGTGGCCGGAAAAAGTTTCATGGATGTGCTTGTGTCCATATTGGGGTCAATCCGCAGATTTCCAGGGGAATCCGCTATGCTTGTGGTTTCGATTGTTTTCATCCGGATATTTCATGAGCACCATCCTCCAGGACATCCGCACCGCCTTGTCGCGAGTCATCAACCCGGATACCCGCAAGACACTGGCGGTCACCGAATCCGCGCTGCAGATCACGCCAGCTGGGGCGGCCTTTGATATCACTGTAACCCTGGGCTATCCCATATTCAATGGCGAGTCCGCGCTGCGTCAGGTGATCGAGTCCGCGCTGGCTGCTATCCCGGCACCAATAGGGGCGCTGAGCTTCCAGTCCAGGATCGCTACCCATGCGGTGCAGCGCGGCCTGCGGCCGCTGGATTCCGTGCGCAACATCATCGCAGTGGCGTCGGGCAAGGGCGGCGTGGGCAAGAGCACCACATCAGTCAACCTGGCCCTGGCGCTGCACGCCCAAGGGGCGCGGGTCGGTCTGCTGGATGCCGATATCTATGGCCCCAGCGTACCCATTATGCTGGGCCTGTCGGGCAAGCCCAAAAGCACTGATGGCAAGAGCATGGAACCCATGATCGGCCATGGCCTGCAGGCCAATTCCATCGGGTTTTTGATGGATGACGACGGCCCGGCCATCTGGCGCGGCCCCATGGTCACCCAGGCGCTGACTCAGCTATTATCGCTGACCCAGTGGGATGACCTGGATTATTTGATTGTGGACATGCCGCCCGGCACGGGCGATATCGCCCTCACCATGGCCCAAAAAGTCCCGTTGACGGGTGCAATCATCGTCACAACCCCCCAGGATCTGGCCTTGGCCGATGCCCGTAAGGGCCTCATCATGTTCCAGAAAGTGGACGTACCGGTGCTGGGCATCGTGGAAAACATGTCCGTGCATGTGTGCTCGAATTGCGGACACATAGAGCCTATTTTTGGACAGGACGGCGGTCGCCAGTTGGCAACTACCTATCATCTGCCCTGGTTGGGGGCCTTGCCGCTGCAACTCGATATCCGCCAGGAAACCGACTCTGGGCGGCCTAGCGTGGTGGCCTCGCCCCAGGGCAAGGCGGCCGGGCTCTATCATCAGATTGCCCGCCAGTTGGCCATTCATGTGGCGGGCCAGCCACTGGACGACTCCGGTGTCCGGCCCCGGGTCGTGGCGCGCAGCACCTGATGCTGGGCAGGCAGAGCAAACCTGTCTGGCTTCGCGGCATCCAGGCCGACATGGGTATCCGTTGTGGCCTGTGCGGTGTTTTTTTGCTGGCTTTGTTTTTTGGGCATCCGGCCCAGGCTGTCGTGCCCCAGGTCATTATCGATCCGGGCGGTGCGCCCCCTAAGGTACTGCGATCCATCACGGACGCCGTCGGGGCCATTACCCGCCTTGCGGAGGATCAGGACGTGCGTGAAGTCTCGCGCCTGCGCCGCCGTGCCTGGGATGCCGTCCAGGCGGCCTTGCAGACGCAGGGCTATTTCGCGGCCAAGGTCGTGCTGGACGTCACGCCCGACGCCCCGGGGGGGGGGCGAGTACTGGGATATCACCATTGATCCGGGTACGCGTGCCCGGGTGCGGCATCTGGGCTTGTCTTTTCGGGGTGCGCTGGCGGGTCAGGACTATGTCGCCCGCCGCCAGGCTTTGCGTGATAGCTGGCTGCTGAAGCCGGGCATGCCTTTTATCAACGATGACTGGTCCACGGCCAAATCCGATTTGCAGGATGCGGTGGCGCAGCAGGATTTTTATTTTTCCCGGCTGAACCCTACGCGGGCAGTGGTGGACCCGCAGGACTCGCAGGCTGATTTATCTGTGACGGTCGATAGCGGTCCCCCCGTGCGTTTTGGCGATTTACAGATCATCGGCCTGAAACGTGTGCCCGAGTCCTTGATCCGTCGCTATGTGCGCTACGAGCCCGGCGACCCCTATGATCGGACTCAGCTTGAGGACTGGCAGCAGGCCTTGCAGTCCACGGCCTTTTTCCGGGGGGCGTTTGTCACCTTGGCCGATGCTGATAGCGTCCCTGCGTCGGCAGCGGCGGGTGTTGCGCCGGTCACCCTGCCGGTGCGGGTGCAAGTCACCGAGGCCCCCGCCCGTTATGCCAGTGCGTCCCTGGGGGCGGATAGCGATCACGGCATCCGGGTCGAGGGCCTGTACCGCCAGAATGTGGTCTATGGCTTGCCGGTCTGGATCGAAACCGGGGCCGGGGTGGACATCAATCGTCAGCGTGCGTTTTTTGATGTACACCTGCCGCCGACCCTCGATAACTATCGTGACAGTTTTGGCTTGCTCTACGATCAATCCGACATCGAGGGCTTGCAGACCAGTCGTGCCGCGATTGGCTGGAAGCGTGTTCAGCAGCGCCAGGCAGCGGGCAATAGCCGGGTGGATTATGAAACCGCCCTGGCCGCCCTGGTGTCCTATGACAAAAACCGCACCGAAGGCGCGTATCGCTACGAGGTTCCCAGTTGGGCCATGACCTGGCAATGGCTGCGCCGGGACGTGGACGCAAAATACGATCCGCGCGAGGGCAATCTGATTGAGTTCGGCGTCGGCCTAGGGACCACGCTGGACGATGGGCAGCCTTTTTATCGCAGTAGCCTGCGTGTCCAGCAATGGTGGCCTATTGGCGATCTGGATGTGCTGACCTTGCGCGGTGAAATCGGCAAGGTCTGGTCCGACACGGATCGGCTGCCGCAGGATTTTTCCTGGCGCACCGGGGGGTCGCGCACGATTCGCGGCTATCGCTATCAAAGCATCGGCCTGCAGCGCAGCGGCGCAGTAGTCGGCGCGCCGACGCTGGGGGTGGTCAGTCTGGAATACACTCATTACTTTACCGAGATGCTGGGGGGTAATGTGTTTATTGACGCGGGTGATGCAGCTCCCTCTTTCAGCCAGTTTGACTGGCATCTGGGCTATGGGGTGGGTCTGGCCGTGCGTACGCCTGCCGGCCCCTTCAGCGTGGATCTGGCCTGGGCTCAGAAAGACAGTCGTTTGCGGCTGCAGTTTTCCATGGGCATCGCATTTTGAGCAGACGCGTGTCCTGGCTGAGTCGCCTCGGCCGTGGCTTGCGGCGTTTTAGTCTGTGGGGGCTGCCCCCTCTGGTGCTGGCCCTGGCGCTGGTGCTAGGATTTGCCTGGTGGTGCGTGGCCAGCACGGCAGGCACGCGCTGGCTGTTGCAGACGGCGGTTGCGCAGTTCGACGGCCAGGTCCAGGGGGTCAACGGCACGATTCGTCGCGGGCTGTATGTGCAGGGCCTTAGCCTGTCCCTGCCGGATGCCGACGTGCGGGTCACTGGGCTGCACCTGAAGGTGCTGTGGCACGAACTCCTGAACCGCCGCTTGCACATCAACGACTTATCAGCGGTGCGGGTGGATATTACCGTACGGCCTGGCGTCGCCTCGGATGCCGCGCCCGCCGAATCCTTTAGCATGCCGTCGCTACCCGTCAGCCTGCGGGTGGATCGCTTGTCGCTGGGTGGCCTGGGCTTGCACGGCGCAGCGCAGCTTCCTGTCGACGTGTTGTCTGTGTCCACCGCCTTGACGCTGGATGCCGACACCGCTGCGGTGACGCTGGATCAGCTGCAGATGGCGTATGACAATACTTTGCTGACGCTCAATGGCAATGTGGCCTTGCGCGGCCTGGCGGCGCCCTGGCCTTTTGAGGTCAATCTACATGGCACGGCGCTGGGACGCGGCGCGCAGTCCCCTGTCTGCCTGAGCCAGCAATGGCCGGCCACCGACCGTCAGGCGATCAGGCCCGCAGCTTCCCAAGCTTGCCGTATCGACCTGGATGTACGCTTGGCAGGCACGCCCGATGTTTTTCAGTTGCAGGCGCAGGGGCAGGGCGAAGGCATGTCCTTGCAGGCCGATGCCAGGATTCTGCCTGCTCAGGCCTTTCCCTTGGGTCAGACCACGCTGGATTTGACCTTGCCGGACCAGGCGGGCCTGTCCCTGCAGATACAGCCAGGGGCTCCCGGCCCGGATGGTTTGCGCCCCTTGCAGGCCAGCTGGGCCATGCGGCACCTGTCGTTGAATCCCTGGTTGCCGCCGACCATCGGCGCGACCTTGCTGGATTTTCAGGGACAGATCCAGGCCCGCTTGACACCGACCCATCAGTTGCAGGACCTGGGCCTGCAACTGGACATCAATACACCCAGCCGCTGGAATGGACATCCCCTGGCCGGTCATGTACGGCTTGCGCATTTGTCGCGTGCCCAAGGACCCTTGCTGGACGGGCAGGACCCATTGACCGATTTGTTCGGGATTCGCGCTCAGGACTTGCAGGTCGCGCTGGATATGGGCGCCAATCAGATCCGGCTCGACGGCCAGCTCTCTGTGGATAAGACGGCGCTGGCGTTGCAGGCCACGCTGCCCGCCCTGGATGTCTTGTGGCCTGATATTCCGGGCGGCGGGCGGGTCACCCTGGACCTTCAGGGGGCGCTGGCAAAGCAGCAGATCAAGCTTCAGGCTCGTTATGTGCCTGCGGATGAACAGCTCACCGAACCTGGGCAGGCCCCCATCGATCTGGATCTGGCCTTGCTGGGTGGCTGGTCGGCAGAGCATGGCTGGCAAGGGGCTGTGACCCGTCTGCAGGGCCGGCACGCAGGGGTTCAGCTGGATACCCAAGGCAATGTGCCGCTGCAGTTCGATGCGGCGGGGGGCTGGCAAGTAGGCCGGGGCCTCGTTGACCTGCAACTGGATGGCCAGGCCTTGCTGCAGGTACAGCATCGGGCTTCCAGCGGCCAGGCTGGACACTGGGAGACTCAGGGCCGTATCGATCCTTTGCTGATTACCCCAGAGCGCATCCAGCGGATTCAGGCTTGGCTGGGGCAAAAGGCGGAGCAGCGCCAGGGTGGGGTGCAGACAGCGCTGTCCGCCCAGGCGCGCGACAGCCGCCTGACGCTGGCGTTGGATTGGCATGTGCTGCGCAATCCGGCCCTCAGCGGCAATATCCGACTGCAGCGTCTGGATGGGGATCTGGTTGTGCCGGGCGACGTGCCCATCGAGTTGGGCCTGAAGGCCGCGCAGCTGGACCTCACGCTGAAGCCCGGCAGCGATACGCTCAGTCGTGCGCTGCTGGACCTGCAGGTCGGCACCCAGAAAATGGGCAGTCTGCGGATACAGGCTGAATCGCCCGTTCATGTCTCCCCCGATGGCACATTGGGGTTGCGCGCCCAGGACGAAAAACGTGTGCATCTGGTGGCTGAATCCGAAGACCTGGCATGGGTCAATCTGCTGTTGGGCGGGGCGCTGGAGGTTGGCGGCACGGTGCACGCCGATGTTCAGGGCCGCAGCCGTCCCGATGGCCAGTGGCTGTTGACGGGGCCGGTGCGTGGCGAAGGCATGCGTTTCATGATGGTCGACGAGGGCGTGCGCCTGCTGGATGGCACCTTGCAGGCGCATTTCGAGGGCATGAACCTGGTGCTGGACCATCTGCGTTTCCCGGCGGTGCGCCGGGTGACCCCCAAAGAATGGCGCACAGCCACCTGGGTGGCTGAAAATCCGGATGCTCAGGATGGCTACCTGGATCTGGGCGGCCAGTGGGATCTGGGCGCCAACGATGGCCTCGTCAATATTGAATTTCATCGTTATCCGATCTTACAACGAGCCGACCGCTACGCCATGATCAGCGGCGACTTGCGGATCAGCGCTGCCTTGCCACGGGTGGACCTGACAGGAAAAATCGTCGCGGATGCTGGCTGGTTCGATCTGGATATGCTGAACAATATCCCCTCTTTGGATAGCGATGTGGTGGTGCTGAAACCTGGTCAGAAGCAGGTCGAAACCGATGCCTCGCCTCCTCTGAATATGGAGGTTGCCCTGACGGTCGACCTGGGGCCACGGTTTTACCTGACCGGCTATGGACTGGATTCGGGTTTGGTGGGCAGCCTGGATCTGCGGCTGCATGATGATAAGCTGACCGCCTTGGGAGCCTTGCGCACGCGCGGTGGGGCCATTGATGCCTATGGCCAGCACCTGCAGCTGCGTCGTGGCACCATTACCTTCCAGGGCGACATCAGCAATCCAACCCTGGATATTCAGGCTTTGCGCACCAATGTTGCCGTCCAGGCCGGGGTGCAGGTGGTCGGTACGGCGCGGCGCCCGCGCATTGACCTGATCTCGGTTCCCGAGGTCAGCGAAACTGAAAAGCTGACCTGGCTGCTGCTGGGGCATGGGCCCGACGAGGGCGGGGCGGATATGTCGTTGCTGTTTTCCGTCGGCAGCTCGTTTTTGGCGGATGGCGAACCTTTTTACAGGCGCTTTGGCCTCGATGAGCTCAGCCTCCGTTCTGGTGAACTTGGCAGTACGGGCAGTATCTTGCCGGTCCAGAGCGTGGTCAGCGGCCTGGACAGCGGTGTCAGTCCCATCGAGCAGCGCTTTGTCATGGCCAGCAAAACCCTGAGCCAGGACCTCAAGGTCAGCCTGGAACAGGCATTGTCCCAGACCGGAACCGTGGCCCGTCTCAGCTATCGATTGATGCGCGGCTTGCGGGCGGAAATGACGGTTGGCACTGTCAGCGGGCTGGCGCTGGTGTATCGCTGGTTTTCCATGGATTGATGATTTTTGCGCTCAGCGCCGTTGTGCCGGACGGCAGCATCGACGCGCCGGGGTTTTCTTCTAAAATACGGCAATCACGAATCAAGGATGGCCATGAGCATCAAGAACGACCGCTGGATTCGCCGTCAGGCGCAGGAATCCGGCATGATAGAGCCCTTCGAGGCCGGCCAGGTGCGCTCGGTCGATGGGCAGAAGATCGTCAGTTATGGCACCAGCAGCTATGGCTATGATGTCCGTTGCGCGCGGGAATTCAAGATTTTTACCAACATCAATTCGTCCATTGTCGACCCAAAAGCCTTTGATGCGGGTTCTTTCGTGGACTTCGAGGGCGATGTCTGTATCATTCCGCCTAATTCGTTTGCTTTGGCACGCACGGTTGAATATTTCCGTATTCCCCGTTCGGTGCTGACCATCTGCCTGGGCAAGAGCACCTACGCTCGCTGTGGCATTATCGTCAACGTCACCCCGCTGGAACCCGAATGGGAAGGCCATGTGACGCTTGAATTCTCCAACACCACCCCCTTGCCGGCCAAGATCTACGCCGGCGAAGGCTGCGCCCAGATGCTGTTCTTCGAGAGCGACGAGGTCTGCGAGACTTCTTATGCGGATCGGGACGGAAAATACCAGGGTCAGCAAGGGGTCACCTTGCCTCGTACTTAGTGTCCTGAACACAGACACAATCCCGGCCTGGTTTCAGGATGCCTGCCGGGGATAGGGGGCTGCATGGTCAGCCCCGACGGTGACAGCCATGAAATTTCGTTTTCCCATCGTCATCATCGACGAAGACTATCGTTCCGAAAATGCGTCGGGGTTCGGCATTCGCGCCCTGGCTTCGGCCATCGAGGCCGAGGGCGTCGAGGTGCTGGGGGTAACCAGCTACGGGGATCTCAGCTCGTTTGCGCAGCAGCAAAGCCGCGCCAGCGCCTTTATTCTGTCCATCGACGATGAAGAATTCGATGAGGATTCCCCCGAGGATGTGGCCAACGCCATCAAGAACCTGCGCACCTTCATCGGTGAGTTGCGGTTTCGCAACGAAGACATCCCCATTTATCTCTATGGCGAGACGCGTACCTCGCAGCATATCCCGAACGATATCCTGCGCGAACTCCATGGCTTCATCCATATGTTCGAGGACACCCCCGAATTCGTGGCGCGCCACATCATCCGCGAGGCACGCGCCTATCTGGACAGCCTGGCACCGCCGTTTTTCCGCGAACTGCTGGAATACGCCTCGGATGGCTCGTATTCCTGGCATTGCCCAGGGCATTCGGGCGGGGTGGCTTTTTTGAAAAGCCCGGTCGGGCAGATGTTCCACCAGTTTTTCGGTGAAAACATGCTGCGCGCCGATGTCTGCAATGCCGTGGAAGAGCTGGGCCAACTGCTGGATCACACCGGCCCGGTGGCAGAGTCCGAGCGCAATGCCGCCCGTATTTTTCATGCGGACCACTGCTTTTTCGTCACCAACGGCACGTCTACCTCCAATAAAATCGTCTGGCATGCCAATGTGGCGTCGGGTGACGTGGTGGTGGTGGACCGCAACTGCCATAAATCCATTTTGCATGCCATCACCATGACGGGTGCCATCCCGGTGTTTCTGCGCCCCACGCGCAACCACCTGGGCATCATCGGGCCGATCCCTTTGGAAGAGTTCGATCCCGAAAACATCCGCAAGAAAATCGAGGCCAATCCCTTTGCCCGCGAAGCCGTCAATCAGCGTCCGCGTATCCTGTCGTTGACGCAAAGCACCTACGATGGCGTCATTTACAACGTGGAAATGATCAAGGAAAAACTGGGTTCGGAAATCGATACGCTGCACTTTGACGAAGCCTGGCTGCCGCATGCGGCATTCCATACGTTCTACGAAGACATGCACGCCATCGGCCCCAACCGGCCGCGCAGCCATGACACCATGGTGTATGCCACGCACTCCACCCATAAGCTGCTGGCGGGTCTGTCGCAGGCCTCGCAGATCGTGGTGCAGGACTCCGAATCCCGTAAGCTCGATCGCAATATCTTCAACGAAGCATTCCTGATGCATACGTCCACCTCGCCGCAGTACGCCATTATTGCGTCCTGCGATGTGGCGGCCGCCATGATGGAGCCCCCCGGCGGCACCGCCCTGGTCGAGGAGTCCATCCGCGAAGCCCTGGATTTCCGTCGCGCCATGCGCAAGGTCGAATCCGAGTTCGGCAAGAACGACTGGTGGTTCAAGGTCTGGGGACCGAACCGCCTGGTGTCCGAAGGCATCGGCAATCGCGATGACTGGTTATTGGCATCCGGCGACGAATGGCACGGCTTCGGTGATCTGGCCGATGGCTTCAATATGCTGGACCCGATCAAGGCCACGGTGGTGACGCCGGGCCTGGATATCTCCGGCACGTTTGCGGATTCCGGCATTCCTGCCGCCCTGGTGTCGCGTTATCTGGTCGAACACGGGGTGGTGGTCGAAAAAACCGGCCTGTACTCTTTTTTCATCCTGTTTACCATCGGCATTACCAAAGGCCGCTGGAATACACTGCTGACCGCCTTGCAGCAGTTCAAGGACGACTACGACCGCAACCAGCCCCTGTGGCGCGTGCTGCCGGAATTCTACCGGGCGCATAAACGCTACGAGCACATGGGTCTGCGCGATCTTTGCCAGGAAATCCATGAAGCCTATCGTCGTTATGATTTCGCCCGCCTGACGACCCGTGTATACCTGAGCGACATGGTGCCCGCCATGCGGCCGGCCGATGCCTATGCCCGCATGGCTCACCGCGAGGTCGAGCGTGTGCCGGTGGATCAGCTTGAAGGCCGCGTGACCGGGGTGCTGCTGACCCCTTATCCGCCCGGTATTCCGCTCTTGATCCCCGGCGAGCGCTTTAATCGCGATATCGTCGATTATCTGGCCTTTACCCGCGAATTCAATCTGCAATTCCCGGGCTTTGAGACCGACGTGCATGGTCTGGCCTACGAGACCGGCGACCACGGCCAGCGCCATTATTACGTCGATTGCATCCGCGAAAACTAAATCATTCATGGCGCGTACCGACACGGATTTTGATGTGGCCATTGTCGGCGCGGGGGCGGCCGGCATGATGGCTGCCGCCGTGGCCGGCCAGCGCGGCCTGCGGGTGGTGCTGTTGGATCACGCCCGGCGCTTGGCCGAGAAAATCCGTATTTCCGGCGGCGGACGGTGTAATTTCACCAACCTGGGCACCAGCCCGGCGCAGTTTCTGTCGCGCAATCCCGATTTTTGCCGTTCGGCGCTGCGTGCCTATGGGCCGCAGGATTTTCTGGATCTGTTGCGTCAGCATAAGGTGGCCTGGCATGAAAAGCATCGGGGACAGTTGTTTTGCGACGACTCCAGCGAAGCCATCATCGAACTCTTGCGCCGCGAGTGTCAGACCGGGCAGGTCAGTTGGCGTATGCCGTGTCAGGTACAGTCCGTGGCTCACCAGGGCTCTGGTTTTGTGCTGGACACGGATGCCGGGCCAATTCGGGCCATCCAGTTGGTGCTGGCCACCGGCGGCATGGCTATTCCTCAGTTGGGAGCCACGGATTTCAGCCTGCGTATTGCCCGTCAGTTCGGCTTGCGCATCATCGAGCCCCGGCCTGCCTTGGTACCCCTGACCTTTGATGCGACGCAGTGGCAGCCCTACGCGGCTTTGGCCGGGATGGCGCTGGAGGTTCGCTTGTCGCACGAGCCACGCTTACCGGCGACCGCCGCGCAGTCCATGCAGAACGATCCAGCCTTGTCCGCCTCGGTGGATGGCAAGCCGGTGGGCCGCGCGCCGCGCACCGTGCGCAAGCGTGTGCGTGCCGCCGCCCGCGCCGAGTTCCTGGAAGACCTGCTGTTTACCCATCGCGGCCTGTCGGGTCCGGGGATTCTGCAGATCTCCAGCTATTGGCAGCCGGGTGATCCCATCCACATCGATCTGGCCCCTGATCAGGCGCTGGCTCGTCACCTGATTGCCGCCAAAACAGGCAGTCGCCAGACCTTGTTGAGCACCTTGGCTGCGCACTGGCCGCGGCGGTTGGCAGAGTCCTGGCTGGGCGACGAGGCCGCCTTGCGGCTGGCCGATCTGCCGGATCGCCGTCTGCAGGCATTGGCTGACGCCATTCATGGCTGGGCGCTGTATCCCACCGGCACGGCGGGTTATAAAAAGGCCGAAGTCATGCGCGGCGGGGTCGATACCGACGAACTGGATCAGCGCAGCCTGCAGGCGCACCGTTGTCCCGGTCTGCACATCATTGGCGAAGCCGTTGATGTCACGGGCTGGCTGGGCGGTTATAACTTTCAGTGGGCCTGGGCCTCAGGCGTGGCCTGTGGCCGGGCCTTGCAGCCGCGCTAGAATCAGCAGCATCATCACCAGTCCAGAGTACAGACATGACCAAACCCCTGACCGGCATTCGGGTGCTGGAAATGGGCCAGCTCATTGCAGGCCCTTTCGCCACGAAAATCCTGGGTGAGTTCGGCGCCGACATCATCAAGATCGAACCCCCAGGCCAGGGCGACCCCTTGCGTAACTGGCGTTTGCTGCATGAAGGCACCTCGGTCTGGTGGCAGGTGCAGTCGCGCAATAAAAAATCCCTGACGCTGGATCTGCGCCAGCCCGAGATCCAGGCGCTGGTGCGCCGTCTGGTGGCCGAATGCGATGTCGTGGTCGAGAACTTCAAGCCCGGCACCCTGGAGTCCTGGGGCTTGGGCTGGGATGATCTGCAGGCCATCAATCCCCGCCTGGTCATGCTGCGTGTCTCTGGCTACGGCCAGACCGGCCCTTATCGCGACCGGCCGGGCTTTGGCGTCGTGGCCGAGGCCATGGGGGGCTTGCGCCACCTAAGCGGTGAACCTGGCCGCACACCGGTGCGGGTGGGGGTCTCCATCGGGGATTCATTGTCGGCCCTGCACGGCGTGATTGGCGTGCTGCTGGCTCTGCGGGTGCGGGATCGGGATGGTGCGGGACAGATGATCGACGTGGCGTTGTATGAGTCTGTCTTCAATATGATGGAAAGCCTGCTGCCCGAGTACGCGGTATTCGATGCCGTGCGTCAGCCCGCCGGCAGCAGTCTGCCCGGCATCGCCCCCAGCAATGCCTATGCCTGTCAGGACGGCTATGTGCTGATTGCGGGCAATGGCGACAGTATTTTTCAGCGCCTGATGCAGGCCATTGGCCGCGAAGACCTCAGCAATGATCCTGCCTTGGCCCACAATGCCGGACGGGTGGCTGATGTGGCCCGCATCGATGCTGCGATTGGTGATTGGGCGGCGGGTCGTTGCCAGGACGAGGTCCTGGCGATCTTGAATGACGCCCGCATCCCCGCCGGGCGCATTTACGATATCGCCGATATTGCCGCTGATCCGCACTACCGAGCGCGTGACATGATTCTGGATCAGCCTTTGCCGGATGGCACGCCCTGCCAGGTGCCCGGCATTGTGCCCAAGCTTTCCGCCACGCCGGGGGGCATCGATGCGCCCGCGCCCACATTGGGCCAGCACACGGACGCCATCCTGGAACAACTGGGGGTGGATGCTGATACAAAGGCACGTTGGCGTCAGAAAGGCTACATCTGATTGTTAAACATCCCTGTTTCGGGGTATATTTTGCCTTTGCTGTCACCCGATGTGGGTGGGAGAGCGCTGCCCGGTTTATGGCAGCCGCCGAAGGCGCAATTCGCCCAGAATCGCTCAGGCACCCCGTACCATCCCCATGATGCCGTCAGTGCATCGCAGCATTCTGGAGAGACTCCCCCCATTTGCTGGGGTGGGCGCCGAAGGTGAAACCCCTCTTGATGGGGCAACTCTCAGGCAAAAGGACAGAAGGGCGCTGCGGTATTGCTTGCCGTCCCTTTGCCTATGGAGCCTCTTCCTATGTCTGCACAGACACCTCTTTTTGATACTCACGTCGCCCTGGGCGCAAAAATCGTCGATTTCGGCGGCTGGGACATGCCCCTGGCCTATGGCTCGCAGCTTGAAGAACACCACGCGGTGCGACAGTCCGCAGGCGTGTTCGATGTTTCGCACATGTTGAATGTCGATGTGCGAGGCGCGTCGGCCCCTGATTTTTTGCGTCATTTATTGGCCAACGACGTCGCCAAAATTGCCGGCGTGCCGGGCAAGGCACTGTATTCCTGCATGCTGCGTCCCGAAGGCGGCGTGATCGACGATCTGATTGTTTATTTCTTTGCCTCCGATTTCTGGCGCGTGGTCGTCAACGCCGGTACGGCCGAGAAAGACCTGGTATGGATGCAGCAGCAGGCCGAGGCCTTTGGCGGCGTCACTATCACGCCGCGCCGCGACCTGGCCATGGTGGCTGTTCAGGGCCCCAAGGCCCGCGAAATCGTCTGGTCTGTGCACCCTGAATGGCAGGCCCCCACCCAAGACCTGAAACCCTTTACCGGCACCATGGTCGACGAAAACGTTCTGGTGGCCCGCACGGGTTATACCGGCGAGGACGGTTTCGAGATCGTGCTGCCGGCCACCGTCGTGAAGGCCTTCTGGGATGCCTTGGTCGCGGCCGGGGTCCATCCCTGCGGCCTGGGTGCGCGTGATACGCTGCGCCTGGAAGCCGGCATGAATCTCTATGGCCAGGATATGGACGAATCCGTTCATCCACTGGAATCCGGCCTGTCCTGGACAGTTTCTTTTAAAGACGAGTCCCGCGATTTCATCGGCCGCGCCGCCCTGCAGGCCGCCGATAAATCCCGCGAACTGATCGGGCTGAAACTTCTGGATCGCGGCATCATGCGCAGCCACATGAAGATCCGCACGCCGCATGGCGAAGGCGAAGTCACCAGCGGCTCCATGGCGCCCACCCTGGGTTTTTCCATCGGCTTGGGCCGGGTGCCCGCCGGTACCCAGCCGGGCGATCCGATCGAGGTCGAGATCCGCGGTAAGTGGCTGGCTGCCCAGGTCGTGCGCCCACCTTTTGTGCGCAACGGCCAGGCGCTGGTCTAAATCATTCAACCCTGGCAGCCTGGCGTTGCTGGGCTGCCAGTCATCACATCATTTTTGTTTTATACCAACACTATAAACGGGGTACACCATGTCCATTCCCAATGACCGCAAATACACGGAATCGCACGAGTGGGTCAAAGCCGACGGCGATTGTTTTCTGGTCGGCATCACCGATGATGCCCAGGACCAGCTCGGCGACTTGGTCTTTGTCGGCGACGTGCAGGTCGGCGCGCACCTAGAGGCTGGCGAAACCGCCGCCGTGATTGAATCCGTCAAGGCCGCGTCCGACATTTATGCGCCGATCGCCGGTGAAATCGTGGCCTTCAACGAAGCCCTCGACGAGCAGCCTGCCCTGGTCAACGAAGCTGCTTACGATCAGTGGATCTTCAAGATCCGCCCCGATAATGCCGCCGACGTCGATGCACTGCTGGATGCCGCCGCCTACCAGGCCCAGGTCTAAGGAGTTACCCCATGCTGCGCGACCCCGCCACGCATTCTGAATTCATTGCCCGCCATATCGGGCCATCCGACGCCGACCAGCAGGCCATGCTGTCTGCTATCGGCGCATCCAGCCTGGATGCCCTGATCGCGGAAGTCGTCCCGGAAAACATCCTGTCCGATGTTCCTTACCTGGATCTACCCGGTCCGTTGGGCGAAGTCGAGGCGCTGGCTGATCTGAAAGCCATCGCGTCGCGCAATCAGGTGTTGCGCAGCTATATCGGCCAGGGGTATTACGGCACCTATGTGCCGCACGTTATTCTGCGCAATATCCTTGAAAACCCCGCTTGGTATACGGCTTACACACCCTACCAGCCGGAAATTTCCCAAGGCCGTCTGGAAGCCCTGCTGGTTTTCCAGACCCTGGTCACTGATTTGACCGGTTTGGATATTGCCAACTCTTCCCTGCTGGACGAGGGCACTGCCGCCGCCGAGGCCATGACGCTGGCCCGCCGCGTGTCGCGTGCCAAATCCAGCCAGTTTTTTGTCTCGATCCACGTCCATCCCCAGACCCTGGAAGTCGTTCGTACCCGCGCTGCCGGTATCGGCATCGATGTTGTGGTGGGTGACGAGGCTGCCGGATTGCCGGATTGCTTTGGCGTGTTGCTGCAGTACCCGCACAGCCTGGGCGGTGTGGCCGATTACCGCGCCCTGACGCAGGCTGCGCATGATGCCGGTGCTGTGGTGGCTGTCGCCACCGATCTCCTGTCTCTGGCGCTCTTGGCGCCGCCGGGCGAATGGGGTGCCGATATCGCCGTGGGTTCGGCCCAGCGTTTCGGTGTGCCCATGGGCTATGGCGGCCCGCACGCCGGGTTCATGGCCTGCAAGGACGCCTACAAGCGCAACCTGCCCGGCCGTCTGATTGGCGTGTCCCAGGACGCGCAGGGCCAGCCTGCCCTGCGTCTGGCCCTGCAGACTCGCGAACAGCATATCCGTCGCGAAAAAGCCACGTCCAATATCTGTACCGCCCAGGTGCTGCTGGCCGTGATGGCATCCATGTATGCCGTCTGGCATGGCCCTGATGGCATCCGTCGCATTGCGCAGCGGGTCGCCACGCACACCACCCAACTGGCCACGGCCTTGCGTGCCATGGGGGTGTCGGTGTGCAATAGTTCTTGGTTCGATACCCTGCAGCTGGATACCGGCAGCCACACCCAGGCGGTGCTGGATGCAGCGGTGGATGGCGGGATCAATCTGCGCCGCGTGGACGACACGCACGTTGCCCTGTCGCTGGACGAAACCGTTGGCCAGTCGGACATCGAAACCCTGATGGGCGTACTGGCTGCGGGCCTTGGCACCCAGCGGGTGGCGCCTGACTTCTCCAGCACGGCTGATGGCATTCCGGCAGCCTTGCGTCGCCAGAGCGCCATCATGGCGCATCCGGCTTTCTCCAAGGTCAAATCCGAAACCGACATGCTGCGCTACCTGCGCGGCCTGGCCGATAAGGATCTGTCCCTGGATCGCACCATGATTCCGCTGGGCTCATGCACCATGAAGCTCAACGCCACCGCCGAGATGATCCCGGTCACCTGGCCAGAATTCGCGCATATGCACCCCTTTGCGCCGGCAGGTCAGGCCCAGGGTTACCAGGAAATGATCGACCGCCTGTCCTCGGCCCTGTGCGAAATCACCGGCTACGACCGCATCAGCCTGCAGCCCAATTCCGGCGCTCAAGGTGAATATGCTGGTCTGCTGGCCATCCGTGGCTATCACCAGGCCAATGGCGAACACCAGCGCAATGTCTGCCTGATTCCGGCCTCTGCCCATGGCACCAACCCGGCTTCGGCGCACCTGGCCGGTATGGATGTGGTGGTGGTGGCGTCCGACGACAACGGCAATATCGACATGGCCGATTTGCGTGCCAAGATCGCCGAGGTGGGCGACCATCTGGCCGCGCTGATGATCACCTATCCGTCCACGCATGGCGTATTCGAGACCACGGTTACCGAAATCTGCGATTTGATCCATGAAGCCGGTGGCCAGGTCTACCTGGATGGCGCCAACATGAATGCCATGGTTGGCGTGGCCCGACCCGGTCGCTTTGGTTCCGATGTCTCGCACCTGAACCTGCACAAGACCTTCTGCATTCCGCACGGCGGCGGCGGCCCGGGCGTCGGCCCTGTGGCGGTGCGCGCCCACCTGGCTCCTTATCTGCCCGGCGTGGTCGGCGAAGACGGCCGCCTGCCGGCGGGCCAGTCCGGGCCGGTCTCGGCGGCACCATTCGGCTCGGCCAGCATCCTGCCTATTTCCACCATGTACATCATGATGATGGGGGCGGCTGGCCTGCGTCGCGCTACCCAGGTGGCGATTCTCAACGCCAATTACCTGGTCGCACGACTGGCGCCGCACTATCCGATTTTGTACGCCGGGGCCAATGGCCGGGTTGCGCATGAATGCATTCTGGATATCCGCCCCATTAAGGATTCCAGCGGCATTGGTGCCGAGGACATCGCCAAGCGCCTGATGGATTATGGCTTTCATGCGCCCACCATGAGCTTTCCGGTGGCGGGCACACTGATGGTCGAACCCACCGAGTCCGAGGGCATCGAAGAGCTGGATCGCTTCATTGATGCCATGGTTGCCATCCGCCAGGAAATCGCGGCTGTCGAGCGCGGCGAGCAGCCCTTGCAGGACAACGTCCTGGTCAATGCACCGCATCCGGCGCATCTGTTGCTGGCGCAGGACTGGTCGCATCCCTATACACGCGAACAGGCGGCCTATCCGCTGCCTGGCATGGCTGCCCGTAAGTATTGGCCACCCGTGTCTCGGGTGGATAATGCCTGGGGGGATCGCAACCTTAACTGCGCCTGCCCGCCGATGGAGGCTTACGCATCGTCGGCCACTGAAGCAAGCGTGGTCTGATGTTGCCAGGCTGATTGTAAAAAAGGGGGGGCAACCTCCCTTTTTTACAGACTTACCGCCCAGAGGGCTGGCCCAGCCACCGCAAATCGCATTGCACCATACCTAGGAGACTCACCATGCCGTACGTCAATATCAAGATCACCCGCGAAGGCGTGACTGCCGAACAGAAAGCCCGTTTGATGCAGGGGGCCACGCAGTTATTGGTGGACGTGCTGGGGAAGAACCCCAAAACCACGTTCGTCGTCATCGAAGAAGTTGATACCGATAACTGGGGGATTGCAGGCGAACCTGTCACCGCTATCCGGGCGCGGGAAAAACAGGGCACTTGACCGGCTTGACCGTATCTGGGCCGACAGGCCACTCCGGCCAGACTGTGCGGGATCAGATCCCAGAGGGAATCTGTTTCAGATTACGCGCCGGTAGGTCACGAAATCGTATTGCAGATCGCCATCGGGGGCCTGCGGCTGGCGCTCGGTTTCTTGCCACTGCCCATCCGGCAGAGGGGGAAACCAGGTGTCGCCATTGATTTGGGCGTGGATTTCGGTGGCAATCAATTCATCGGCCAAGGGCAGGGCCAGCTTGAAGATCTGTTCCCCGCCAATCACACAGACGCATTCCGCCTCTGGGCAGGTGGCCAAGGCTGTCTCCAGCGACCCGAAGCATTCAGCCCCTGTGGCCTTGAATTCAGCGTCCCGGGTCAGCACCAGATTGCGTCGTCCCGGCAGGGGACGGCCCAGCGACAGCCAGGTTTTGCGGCCCATCAGGATGGGGTGTCCTAGCGTGCTGCGTTTGAAGTGCGCCAGATCGCCGGGCAGATGCCAGGGCATGCCACCATCGTGACCAATGATGCGGTTGTCCGTGTAGGCTACCACCAGGCGGATAGGGGGCAGGCGGTGGATTTCCTGTCCGGCGCAGGCCGCCAGCAGATCTGCCACCCTACCCAGGCCGGGCAGGCTGAGGGAGGGGGCCAGATCCATCAGCGGGCGCAGCACAAAGGCGCGGTCGTGCATGCGGGGATGGGGCACGGTCAGTTGCGGCAGTTGGATGGTTTGGTTGCCGTAGCACAGCAGGTCCAGATCCAGTGTCCGGGGGGCATTGCGGTAGGGGCGTTGCCGCCCATGGGCCAATTCGATGCCCTGCAAAATATCCAATAGCGCCAGCGCATCCAGGGTGGTGCTGATTTCCGCAACGGCATTGACATAATCCGGGCCATCACAGCCCACCGGAGCGGTGCGGTAGAACGGCGACAGGCGCACCGCATTGATGCCGGGGGTGGCGGCCAGTGCCTGGGCAGCAGCGCGGAGTGTAGCGCGTGCATTGCCCAGATTGGCCCCCAGGCCAATATAGGATTGCACCGGATCACTGGGGTGAGGATGGCTCATGGGAATACGCTACGGATAAAACATAGCCCGGCGGATTGAGGCCGGGCAGGACTCAGTCTGACTGATCAGACGCGGGATATGGTGCTTGATCACCTGTGTCGCTGCTTGATTTGCGCCGCCGCCGTCGTTTTCGGCTGGGGTTGCCTGCGCCGATACGTCGGGCGCCGGTATGACCAGCCTGCCAGGCATCGATCATTTCGCTGCGGCGTTCGTCGCCGCTATTGGCCAGATCCATCCACCATTGGGCCAGCACGCTGTCGACTTCGCGGGATTCGGCGCGTAACTGCAGGAAATCCACCGAGGCACGAAAGCGGGGTTGTTCCATCATGCGCCAAATGGATCGCACAGTAGCGCGTTCAAAACGTGCCTGCATCAACCAGATTTCGCGCATATCCGCCTGGTGCCGCCGTTGGATGGCAAGATTGTGCATTTGTTCTTCGATGACCGAATCTGCGGCGCGGATCAGGGCTTCGTTGCGCTGGACGTCCTGGGCCATGAGCTTGACCCAGCGCTTTTGGACCAGGCGCCACAGCAGGGCGGCAAACAGGAAACTGGGGCTGATGGGCTTGCCGGCACGAATCCGGGCGTCTGTGCGCGACAGGGCGATTTCGACAAAGGCCTCGCCACCGTCTTCTGCGAAGATGCGGTCGATCAGGGGGATCAGACTTTTGGTCAGTCCTGACCGACGCAGTTCGCGCAGGCAGTCCATGGCATGGCCGCACGTCAGCAGCTTCAGCGTCTCGTCAAACAGGCGCGAGTCAGGGACGTGCTCGATCAGGTTGGCTAGCCGGGTGATCGGGGCTTCGGTGGCCGGGTCGATCCGGGCGCTGAGTTTGGCCTGAAACCGCAGGGCACGCAGCATGCGGACCGGGTCCTCGCGGTAGCGGGTGTCGGGGTCGCCGATCATGCGTATCACGCGGTTTTTCAGGTCGGCCACCCCTTGGTGGAAGTCGATGACTTCTTCCTTGAGGGGGTCGTAGTACAGGGCGTTGATGGTGAAGTCGCGCCGTGCAGCGTCTTCTTCGTGCGTGCCGAATTCGTTGTCGCGCAGGATGCGCCCGTGCTCGTCGGTTTCCTGGGTGCCGGAGGCCGGCGCCCGGAATGTGGACGTTTCGATGATTTCCTGACCAAACACCACGTGCACCAGCTGAAATCGTCGGCCGATGATGCGTGCCCGGCGAAACAGCGGCCGGATCTGGTTGGGCGTGGCGTTGGTGGCCACGTCGAAGTCTTTCGGTTGCAGGCCGACAATCAGGTCGCGCACGGCCCCGCCCACAATATAAGCGTCAAATCCCTGTTGGTTCAGGACTTCACAGACCTTGATGGCGTGACGCGACACCAGGCGGCGGTCAATGCCGTGTTTGTCATAGGACAGGCGCACTGGGCCACTGGGCGGTGTGGCAAACAGGCGGGAGACGAAAGTTTTGATGGTCTGCTTGAGCATGTCGCGTATTTTAGGACTTTGTATCCTGCATGTCCGCAAACAAGTCCAGAATACGCCAGCCACGGCCCTCAGCCAGGGTTCGCAGGCTGTCGCTGGGGTTGGTCGCGACCGGATGTGTCACGACCTCCATCAGCGGCAGATCATTCATGGAGTCGCTGTAAAACCAGGATTCGGCAAAGCTTTCCAGTTGCAGGCCCAGGTCCTGCAGCCAGTTGCGTACCCGCAGCACTTTGCCCGCCTGGAAGCTGGGCGTGCCTTCGATGCGTCCGGTATAGCGGCCCTGGGCGTCGCGCTGGGGAATCGTGGCAATCAGGTGCTCAATGCCCAGCGCCTGGGCAATCGGCTCAGTGACAAAGGCGTTGGTGGCGGTCACGATGGCGCACAGGCCACCACGGGATTGATGTTCGGCGACCAGGGCCTGGGCTGTCGGCAGCAGGCCGGGGGCGACGACTTCGCGCATGTATTCCTGATGCCAGGCAGCGAGTTCCAGGGGGGAACCCAGGCATAGCAGGCCCAGCATGAAGTCGGCAGCTTCTTCGGCTGACAGCGTGCCTTCGTTGTAGCGCCGCATCAAATCGTCGTTGCGCTGGCGGGCCAAGTCGGGGTCGCCAGCACGCCCCGTGCGGGCCAGAAATTCCGCCCATTGATAATCGCTGTCGAAAGGCAGCAGGGTATGGTCCAGATCAAATAAGGCCAGGTGTGAGTACGTGTTCATCGGTTTCATCTATAAAAATCTGAGCCTGTCGAGGGACGCGTGCATCGCGTTGGGTCAATCCTGGCGTCAGGGGGGTCAGTGTTGATCGGAAAGCAGCGCTTTCAGCAGGGGCAGGGTAACCGGTCGGTGGCGTGCCAGGGAATATTGGTCCAACCGGTCGATCAGGCTGCTCAGGCCTTCCATGTCGCGAGCGTGGTGAATCAGTATCCAATCCAGAACATCGTCGGGCAGGACCAGGCCGCGCTGTCGGGCGCGGTCACGCAACGCCTGGACGCGTTCCTCGTCGGACAGCTGCTCGACCCTGAAGACCAGATCCCAGCCCAATCGGGTGCGCAGGTCCTCGCGCAGCGGCATGGTCAGTGGCGCGCGATCACCTGCGGTCAGCAGCGCAAAGGCATCCGGCGTGCTGGCCGTGGCGCGCCAGCGATTGAAGAGGGCAAACAAGGCTGCTTGGGCTGCATCGTTCAGGTCATTCACATCGTCTACGGCGACCAGGCTCAGGGCCTGGTCCTCGTCCGTGGCCATGCCCTGCAGCCAGTGCGCCGGCGTGCGTGCATCCAGATAGTGTCCACCATTGGCCTGCACGCAGGCGCGCAATAAATGGCTGCGTCCCGAACCGATTCCGCCCCACAGATACAGTGCGCGCCCAGGAGCCAGCGCACGCACTGCATCCAGGGCCGCCTGGTTGGCGCCCGCCACGAAACCATCCAGGGTAGGCAGCGCCCCAGGCAGAAGGTCCAGTAATAATTGCTGTGTCATGCCATGCGTATCGTGCAGTCCGGCTGGCCGGGTTAAAATCAGGCCACTATTGTCCAAACCTGCAATTCTTGCACATTCGGCGGCTTTTCTCATGACACACGGCACCTCCCCCTCCTTGACCTACCGCGATGCGGGTGTTGATATCGATGCAGGCGACGCCCTGGTCGACCGCATCAAGCCATTGGCGGCTCGTACGATGCGTCCTGGCGTCATGGCCGGCATCGGCGGCTTTGGGGCCTTGTTCCAGGTACCCCCGCATCTGCGCGAACCCGTGCTGGTGTCCGGCACCGATGGCGTAGGCACTAAGTTGCGCCTGGCCTTTGAATGGCAGCGCCACGATACTGTCGGTATTGATCTGGTCGCCATGAGCGTCAACGACATTCTGGTCCAGGGGGCAGAGCCCCTTTATTTTCTGGATTATTTTGCCTGCGGCAAGCTTTCTGTGGATACGGCCGCCCAGGTGGTAGGCGGGATTGCCCACGGCTGCGAACTGGCCGGCTGCGCCCTGATTGGCGGTGAGACCGCCGAGATGCCGGGCATGTACCCGGATGGTGAATACGATCTGGCCGGCTTTGCCGTGGGTGCCGTCGAGAAATCCGATCTGATTAACGGATCCGATATCCAGGTGGGCGATACGCTGCTTGGCTTGGCCTCCAGCGGCGCACATTCCAATGGTTATTCGCTGGTGCGTAAAATCCTGCAGCATGCCAATGCCCACCCCGATCAGGATATGGGTGGGCGCCCCTTGGGTGATGTGGTCATGCAGCCCACCCGGATTTATGTGAAATCCGTGCTGGCTGCTTTGGCTGCCCATCGCCGGACGATTAAGGGTCTGGCGCATATTACCGGTGGGGGCTTGCTGGAAAACATCCCCCGCATTTTGCGCGCTGGTCTGTGCGCCCACGTGCATCGCGACGCCTGGCAGTGGCCCACTCTGTTTCAGTGGTTACAGGCCCAGGGCGGGGTGTCCGACCACGAAATGGCCCGTGTATTCAACTGCGGCATCGGCATGGTACTGGTGGTGGACAGCGCCCAGGTAGCCGCCATTACCGCTACGCTGCAGTCCCACGGCGAAACGGTCTATACCCTGGGCCAGGTGGAAGCCCAACAACCCGATGGCCCCCAGACCATCGTGAATTGATCGGTTTTACCAATCTCGTTTTTGCTCGGACAGGGGGTCATGATGGTGCGGCATCCCATGTCTGCTCGCAGTGCCGGATTATTTCCGGCACTGCCTGGTCCGACAGGCAATCCACGATATGACGCTGGGGCAGGCTGCGCAGCCAAGTGATCTGGCGCTTGGCCAATTGGCGGGTGGCGGCAATGGCCTGCTCGATGGCGGTGTCCAGGGGTACGTGCCCGTCCAGGTGATCCCATAGTTGGCGATACCCGACGCAGCGCACGGATGGCAGGCCAGGATGCAGGTCTGGCCGGGCGTGCAGGGCACGCACTTCATCCAACAGCCCCATGTCCAGCATGACTCGGTAACGCTGGGCAATCCGCGCATGCAACACGGCACGATCGGAGGGTTCCAGGCTGATCGTTAGAAAACGCCAACCGGGCAGCACGGGCTGGAGAGGCTGGGCCAGCCAGTCGCTCATGGGGCGTCCGCTGCTGCGCCAGATTTCCAGGGCGCGCTGCAGGCGCTGGCTGTCGTTGGGGGCCAGGCGGGCGGCAGTGACCGGATCAACCTGGGCCAGTTCAGCGTGCAAGGCAGGCCAGCCGCGCGCCTGTGCCTCGGCATCCAGGGCCTGGCGGATACTAGGGTCGGCCTCGGGCAGATCGTTCAGGCCTTCGCGCAGTGCCTTGTAGTACAGCATGGTGCCGCCGCACAGCACCGGGATGTTGCCGCGCGCATGGATAGCCTGCACCAGGGCGGCGGCCTCATGGGCAAAGTCCGCCGCCGAATACGATTGCGCTGGATCACGGATATCCAGCAGGTGATGTGCCACCAGGGCTTGCTCTTGGGGGCTGGGCTTGGCCGTGCCGATATCCATGCTGCGATAGATGGTGGCCGAGTCCATGATGATCAACTCGATCGGCCAGCGCTGCGCCAGCGCGATGGAAGCAGCCGATTTGCCCGAGGCCGTCGGGCCAGCCAGGCAGAGCAGAGAGGGGGAGGGAGTCACGATGGCAATACTCTGGGTGGTGTTGGACTTATTGTCCTCGCATGAACAGCTTATCCAGGTCGGACAGGCTCCACTGGAACCAGGTGGGGCGGCCATGATTGCATTGGTCGGCGCGTTCGGTGCGTTCCATTTGACGCAGCAGGGCATTCATTTCATCCAGTGTCAGGCGGCGATTGGCGCGAATGGCACCGTGACAGGCCATGGTGGACAAGAGTTCGTTGCGTTGCTGGGTCAGGCGGGCTGATTCGCCAAAGCGCTCAATATCAGCCAGCACGCCACGGGCCAGGGCTTCGATGTCACCCTGGGCCAATAGGGCGGGGACGGCGCGCACAGCCAAGGATGCGGGGCCGGTGGCGTGGATGCGCAGGCCCAGGCTATCCAGGGTGTCTTGATGTTCCTGGGCGGTAGTCACCTGGGTTTCGGTCGCGGTAAAGACAACGGGTACCAACAAATCCTGGGTGGGCAGCGCAGCCGTATCCAGGGTGGTTTTCAGCCGTTCGTAGACCACGCGTTCGTGGGCGGCATGCATGTCCACCAGCACCAGGCCACGGCTGTTTTGCGCCAGGATATAAATGCCGTGCAGTTGGCCCAGGGCCAGGCCCAGGGGCAACTCGTCGGTGGCGGGGGCTTTGTCTGGGCCGATGGTCGAGCCTGCGGGATGCACAGGGCTGAGATCCCGGTTCGTCGCCAGTGGCTGATATAGTTTTTTCCAGTCTTGGCCCGCTTGGGCATCATGCAGCGAGAACCGTTGCTGTACAGGCACCCGCTGCGGATATGCAGGGGGGCGGTGGCTGGGCGGCAGCGTGCCCGGTTGCAGGGCCAGGTTGATGGGCGGGCGGGGTTCTGCGCTAGACGGGTCGGGCGGGGTGTCTGCCGCCTCGCCTGCCGCACCACCGCGCTGGGCCAGGGCCTGGCCCAAGGTCTGGCTGACGTAGCGGTGGATGGCCCCGCTGTCGCGGAATCGAACCTCGCTCTTGGCCGGATGCACATTCACGTCCACGCCGGTCGGGTCGAGGCTGAGAAACAGCACGTAGGCAGGCTGGCGGTCTCCGTGCAGCACGTCGGCATAGGCCTGGCGGATGGCGTGTGACACCGTGCGGTCGCGCACATAACGGCCATTGACATACAGGTATTGGCGGTCTGCCCGGGGGCGGGCAAACGTCGGTCGCGTGATGCAGCCTTCCAGCGTGATCAGGCCCTGATCGGTCGTGACTGGCAGGCTTTGTGCCTGGAATTCAGCCCCCAGGACATCGTGGATGCGCCCCAAAATATCGCTGACCGGCCAGTTGCGCTGCGGCTTGTCGTTATGGAATACCCGCAGTGCGATTTCCGGGTGGGCCAGTGCGATGCGCTCGATGGCCTGCAGGCAGTGGCTGTATTCCGTGGCCTCGGAGCGCAGGAATTTACGTCGCGCGGGGATATGGTCGAACAGTTGCCGGACATCGATCCGGGTGCCTACCGGCCCCGCTGCCGGGCTGGGGTCAGCCTGGTCCGGGCCGAGTTGCCAGGCCTGATCGGTGTCTGCGGTGCGGGAAACCAAGGTCAACTGCGCCACTGAGGCGATCGAGGCCAGCGCCTCGCCGCGAAATCCCATGGTGGCCACGGATTCGAGTTCAGCCAGGGTCGTTATCTTGCTGGTGGCGTGACGCTGCAAGGCCAGGCTGAGTTGATCCGGTGGGATGCCGTGGCCATCATCGGCCACCAGAATGCGCCGGATGCCCCCGCCGTCCAGGCGGATCTCTATCGCCCGGCTGCCTGCGTCCAGGGCATTTTCCAGCAGTTCCTTCAGGACGGATGCGGGGCGCTCGATGACCTCGCCAGCGGCGATTTGGCTGATCAGAGTGTCGGGCAGGGCAGAGATGGGACGCGTCATAAAACGATTATAGTGATAGGCTTCACCAAGAAAGTTTTACACGTCCATCAACACCATGCATGGGGCTTCAAACGGTCATGGCCGAATTTTTTCATTTGCTGCTTAATATCGACCAGTCTCTGGGGGTCTGGGTGGCCCAGTATGGCGCCTGGATCTATCTGATTCTGGCCCTGATCATCTTTGGCGAGACTGGCCTGATCGTATTGCCTTTTTTGCCGGGGGATTCTTTGCTGTTCATTGCCGGGGCCTTTGGCGCAAATGGACTGCTGGACCCGGTCTTGCTGGCTGGCATCCTGATCGTGGCGGCGATTTTGGGCAATACCGTCAATTATGCCGTGGGCCGCTACATCGGCCCCAAGGTCTTTTCTCATGACTACCGCTTTCTGGACCGCAAGGCCCTGCTGAAAACCCATGTTTTTTACGAGAAGCACGGCGGCAAGACCATCGTGCTGTCTCGCTTTCTACCCTTGTTTCGTACCTTTGCGCCTTTTGTGGCAGGGGTGGCGGGCATGCGAATTGCCATGTTTCAGCTATACAACGTCATCGGGGCGGTGGCCTGGATTGCTGGCCTGGTGACGCTGGGGTATTTTTTCGGCAATGTGCCGATAGTTAAGGAACACCTGAACACCATTGTGCTGATCGGTATTGGGGCGGCGGTCATACCTGCCGTGTTGGGGGTGCTCTGGAAAATGCTGCGCCGCCACCCGGATACCGCCTGATTCTGTCGTATGTCCGTCATCCTGCTGATCCTGCCGGATTTCCTGCTGATCGCCCTGGGCTGGCTGTTACTGCATCGCTTTGGTTTCGACCGGCATTTTTTCACCCAGGCCGAAAAGCTGGTCTATTTTGTGTTGTTTCCGGCCTTGCTGTTTCATTCGATCACCCGCGCACCCATTGCGTTGGGCAGCGCCACCGTGCTGCTGGCCGCGACCCTGGGGGTGATGTTGGGGGGTATTGCCATGGCCTGGTTGGGGCGCTTGCTGGTGCGCCCGGATGCTGGGGCGCACGCGGCCACGGCCCAGTGCGCGTTTCGCTTCAACAGCTATCTGGCCTTGTCGCTGGCCACCGGCTTGGGCTGGGCCGATGCCCAGGCCACCATGGCGGTGATTCTGGGGTTTGCCGTGCCCATCAGCAATGTCGGGGCCGTGCATGCGCTGGCCAGCCGCCATGGTGGCCGGACGCTACGGCAGCTTGCCGTCAATCCCTTTATCCTGTCCACCCTGGCTGCCCTGGCGTGCAATTTTTTCCAGATCCCGGTGCCGCAGGTGCTGGGCCGGGCTTTAGAGGGCCTGGGCGCCTGTGCAATTGCCCTGGGCTTATTGTGCGTGGGCGCGGCGCTCTCGTTGCAGGGTGGCCGCCAGCACGCGCCGCTGATCGCCTGGATGACCAGCGCAAAACTGCTGTTATTGCCCCTGTGGACCCTGGCCTTG
The DNA here is from genome assembly GCF_034675845.1 of Castellaniella sp. Lineage (NCBI taxonomy): Bacteria > Pseudomonadati > Pseudomonadota > Betaproteobacteria > Burkholderiales > Alcaligenaceae > Castellaniella > Castellaniella sp. The sequence goes on along the minus strand of NZ_JAUCCU010000001.1, from coordinate 1,031,213 downwards.
GCGTGGATGATGCAGTTGCCGGCGCGTGAATCCGCCGTGTTGCTGCTGTTTTCAGCGGTGCCTACTTCGTCGGCGGCGCATGTGCTGGCCGCCCGCATGGGCGGGGATGGGCGATTGGTCGCGGTGACGATGTCGCTGGGAACTCTGCTGTCGACCGTCACCCTGCCGATTTGGCTGGGGCTGGTTTAGACCTGTCCTGAATTGAATCAGGCCCGCCGGGCCAATGCGGGGTTGGCTGCAAAGTAATCCCGCACACCGCTGAATACCGCCGAGGCGATTTTCTGTTGATGTGCCGGGGTGCGCAGCAGAGATTCTTCTTCGGGGTTGCTGATAAAGGCTGTCTCGATCAGGATGGATGGGATATCCGGCGCTTTCAAGACAGCAAAACCGGCGCGTTCGATGTGGCTTTTATGCAAGCGGTTGATCTTGCCGATTTCCTGCAAGACCTGCGACCCCACCCGAATTGAATCGTTGATTTGTGCGCCTGTGGATAGATCCAGCAGCACCTGCGCCACCTGCCGATTGTGCGATCCCAGATTCACCCCGCCGATCAAGTCGGCATCGTTTTCTTTTTTGGCCAGCCAGCGGGCAGCCGAACTGGTGGCGCCGTTCTGGGACAGCGCCCAGACTGACGATCCCCGAGCCGAGGGCTTTATCCAGGCATCCGCGTGGATGGAGATGAACAGATCTGCCTGCACCCGCCGCGCCTTTTGCACCCGTACGTTCAGCGGCACGAAATAATCGCGATCACGGGTCAGGTACGCACGCATATTGGGTTGCGCGTCGATCATTTTCTTCAGGCGCTGGGCGATTTGCAGCACAATATCTTTTTCGCGGGTGCCGCGTTTGCCGATTGCGCCAGGATCTTCGCCACCGTGGCCGGGGTCCAGCGCGATCAGGATGGGCCGGTCGTTGCGCGAACCAGGTGGCGTGGGCTTTGGCGCGACCGCCACTGGTGGTGGGCTGGGCGGCGGGGGCAGCTTCTGCCCCTCTACGGACGGGATCGGGGCTTCGGTGGGGCTGTTCTGGGCCAGGTTTTCGAGAATCCCCGCCAGAGGATCGTTATCCGCATCCTTCAGCAGGGCCATCAGCGGATCTTGTGCGATTTTCGGATACAGATCCAGCACCAGCCGGTATTTGTATTCACCAATGGGTTTCAGGGTGAACACCTGGGGCGCGACGTCTTGTTTCAGGTCGAACACCAGTCGTACGACGTTGGGCGTGTTCTGACCCACGCGCACTGCGCTGATGTAGGGATCGTTGGGCTTGATCTGCGAGACCAGGCGGTCGATGGCGGGGCTCAGGCGCAGGCCCTGGATATCGACCACCAAGCGGTCCGGGCCATCCAGGGTGAAATGCTCGGCTTTCAGGTCGTGATCCATTTCCAGGGTCACGCGGGTGTACTCGTCGGCAGGCCAGGTACGCACGGCCAGAATGGTGGCAGCGTGCGCCAGGCGCGGAATGACGGGCAATAGCAGCAATGCGCTGCTGCCGACGAGAAATTTACGCCGCAAAGGGGCGGGAGCATTCATCAGGGCGATGGGGTCAGGTGCTGTAGCCATAGCTGTCCTTTTTCGCTGCAGGCGCGTAGCCAGGCGCGTCGACCGTTGTCGGCATATTCCAGCAGAATATCCAGGTCGGGTGGTGGCAGGCGGGTGCCGGCTTGTTCAGGCCATTCAATCAGAATGACTGCCTGGTCGGCCAGCAGCTCGTCGAACCCCGCATCGCGCCACTCGTGCGCATCGCTAAATCTATAGAAATCAAAATGATAGAAATACAAGCTAGAGACATTATAGCTTTCAAGCAGCGCATAGCTAGGGCTTTTGATGCGGCCGGTCACCCCAGCCGCTCGCAAGAACGCCCGCGCCAAGCTGGTTTTGCCTGCACCAAGCTCGCCGCGCAGGTGAATGCGGCCCCCGGCAGCCAAAGACTGGGGTGACTGGCCGCAGACCAGCGCTGCCAGTTGGCGGGCCAGGGTGTCGGTGGCTTGCTCGTCCGGTAAATCCCAAACCAAGGGGGTATTCAGTCGCATCATGAAGGGGGGCCATCTTATCTGTGGAAGCATTGTATGCTGCTGTTTGAGGCTTGGTGTGGGGGTCGCCGGACGACCCGCCGGGACTCGGATGTGGTGCCTTGTCCATATCACCAGCCCCCTGGGTGAAACCCACGAGTTGTTGTGGTTCTGCAACGTCTTTCGGGGAAACTGAGTGGTTTCGAACGCCCAGCATGGCATAAGGCCCGGTTTTTTGATGCAATACCAACAACTTCCCTTTGCGGAGTTAGAAAGAGCAGCAGCACAGGATGATGTTGGCCTGCTCTGATTCTCACAAATCTACGGAGATTTCTTACATGAAAAAGACTCTGCTCGCTGCTGCTCTGCTGGCCGGTTTTGCTACCGCTGGCGTTGCTCAAGCAGAAACGTCCGTGACGCTGTACGGTATCGTGGATACCGGCTACGGCTACTCGAATTACAAATATGATCGTGATGGCTTCCAAGCCACCTCGAAGTCCTCGGGTCTGGTCAGCGGCATCGTCAACGGTAACCGTTGGGGCCTGAAGGGATCCGAAGATCTGGGCGACGGCCTGCGCGCCATCTTCCAACTGGAGCAAGGCTTCGATCTGGGTACCGGCGCTCCTAGCTCCGGCAAGCAATTCCATCGTCAGTCGTTCGTTGGTCTGTCCAGCGACAACTGGGGTACCTTCAGCATGGGTCGTCAGTACTCCGCTGGCGTGATGGCTGGTGACATGAACGTCAACGGCTGGTCCCTGGGCGATATGGACAAGGTCTTCGGTGGCGTGGGCTACGGCAACCGCATTGACAACTCCTTCAAGTACGTGACGCCTGATCTGTCCGGCTTCAAGTTCATCGCTCTGTACGGCTCTAGCGGCAGCGATCGCATCGACCGTATCGACGGCGAGTCCTATGGTGGCTCCGAGCGCAATTCGCGCGTGTCCGTGGCTGCTACCTACGCCAACGGCCCGATCAGCGGCGCTGCCAGCTATGATCGTCAAGGCACCACCAACGTTGAAGACAGCATCACCAGCTGGCACATCAACGGTGCTTACGACTTTGAAGTCGTAAAACTGTCCCTGGCCTTCGGTCAGGACCGTAACGGCAAATTGGGCTGGGGCGGCAATGGCGGCAATTTCGTCAATGCCCTCGGCAATGCTGCTAATCTGAGCGCCTACAACGACCTGAAGACCAACAACTACCACATTGGCCTGAGCGCCCCGGTGGGTGCTGGTAAGCTGTACGCTGGCGTGAACTACTCCACCAGCAACCTGGATGATGGCGATAAGTGGGGCGATGATGCTGGTAACCTCAGCACCTATCAGATCAACTACTTCTACCCGCTGTCCAAGCGCACCGGTGTCTACACCTACGCTACGTACGGCAAGAACATTGGCTACGTCCGCGACCTGAAGGGTACGGAAGCCGGTGTCGGCCTGAACCACAAGTTCTAATCGCCTCGCGTGGCTTGTCCACGCAGCGATGCGGCTCGCCTCGGCAGGCTGTCATGAACACGGGGACTTTGGTCCCCAACAAAAAGCCACCTCTCGGGGTGGCTTTTTGTTGGCTGGTCCATCCGGCTTTGTCGACTTTTTTCAATCGCTAGGGAAACTTCCCTGACGGTGGGTTGCCATTTTTGTCCGTTCGTATTTTTCCGATCTGGTTCGCGCTTGCTGTGTCGTCCACAATCCGGGCATGCCTATTTTTAGAGGTGCGCTATGTCCGGCACAAATCATCACAAGCCCTCTCACGCCAACACCATCCCGGATGACGATAGCCGATGCGGGGCTGCCTTTTCTGCTGACGCGGTTGCGGGCTTGCATGTCGATCCTGCAGCGATCCATAGTCCAGCGGATGACTACGACAGCCCTTGGAAGGTGGCATTGGAATGCTATTTGCCTCAGGCGCTGGCTTTGTTGGTTCCCAGTTTGCATGCCGCCATCGACTGGTCGGTCGCACCGCAATTCCTGGACAAGGAGCTGCAATCCATTGGTCCGCCTGGGGTGAAGGGTCGCAAATATGTGGATAAATTGGCCAGTGTGCGTTTGCTGAACGGTGATTGCATCTGGCTGCTGATTCATATCGAAGTCCAGGGCCGCCTGCGTGGCCCCAGGGGTGTGCAGGCATTCAGCCAGCGCATGGTGGATTACCGTCTGCCCTTGCAGCTGCATGGCAGGCAATTGGCGGGCAGCCCAGCTTCACCATTGATTTATAGCTTGGGTATTCTCATTCAAGGGCGTGTTGGCGCTGAGGTGGATGAGTCTGATTTGGTGTATCTGGTGCATGCCAATGAATTCCTGGGCCAAGGTATCTGGTTCACCTTTCCTGTCGTAGAATTGGACAGGTGGTGGGGCCGCTGGGCGATGCTGCAGACTCAAGCTCCAAGCAACCCGTTTGCCGTGGTGCTGATGGCCCAGTTATTGGCCAGCCGCCATCCCACAAAGAGCACCCGGCTGGGACCGTTGAAACACATGGTCCAGCAATTATTGAGCTACGGTTATAGTCCTCAGGAAACTCGCCAGATTTTAAGCTTGGTGGAATGGATGCTGACCTTGCCCACGGTATTGAAACCCGTTTATATGCAGGCACTGAATACCCTGCGACAGGAGCCCAACGTGATGCGACTAACCATTATGGAAGAATTCGCCATAGAAAGAGGCATGAAAAAAGGCCTGGAAAAAGGCATAGAACAAGGCATAGAACAAGGCATAGAACAAGGTCAGGCAAAGCAATTGCTAAGCATGCTCCAACACCGCTTCGGTCCGATCTCGGCAGAAATGGCCGAGCGTGTTCGCCATGCCAAGGCACCACAATTGGAAGTCTGGTCGATCAATTTTGTGGATGCCAAAGTTCTGGGCGATGTATTTCGCCCTTGATCTCCATTTCTTTGCCAGCTCATCTTTTGTGGCCTGCGACGTAACGGTACACAGTGGCAGGCGAGCAAGCCATGCTTTTGGCCAGTGCTGGGATGGCCCCTTTAAGCTCGAAAAACCCCGCCTCCATCAGCTTCCCGACTAGCGCCTTGCGTTCTTTGGTGCTGAGTTTGCCGGGGGCGGGCAGGGCGCAGGGAGACAGATATTTCTGCAAGATCCGTTCCGGACTGAGGGCCTCGGTGCCAGACGCGGAGGCAATGGACGACAGGGCTGGATCGTGCGGGGGTGATGCTTCAAAATAATGATCCACAAAGCTATCCGGATGGCGCAAGCGCAGCAATTGGGCGCTTAGGTTGCGATAGCGACTGTCGTCGAAATAAATACAGATGGCCCCCGTTAGCTGGCCATCGGGGCTGTGCAGCGGGTGGATCGAGGCGCGCAGTATTTTTTGCTGATGCGTCACGTGGGCCATCGGTGTGACCCGCGTGCTGGCCTGGCTGGCGTCTTGTTCCAGGCGCAGCCGCAATGCGGCGGGCAGCGTGGCACCCAGCCCGCAATCACAGATGTGGCCATTACTGACGGCGATGACGGTGAAGTCTGTGCCGGTATGCTGGTACAGAGCGATGCCGTAGTCTGGCCCTAATACCTGGCCCAGGAAATCGATCAAGCCAATGTTATGCCGCATTTCTATCTCCTGATCGCGATTAATTGATAAATAATTATTATATTATTGATAAATTATCAATTAATTAGATATAAACCCTAGTATTTGATAAATTACTGCTCAATTAATATCATTTAATCGTATTATTTGAGACAGGTTCACATTATGTTTCTGAAGCATGGAAACTATTCCCAGTGAGCCTAAACAAAATTATTGTTTTCTCAGATAGTGCGTGGCCCTATTTATTTTTATCAAAGCCAGGATAACGTCGTGGAAAATTTTAAGCACCTGCCGGAACCCTTTCGGATTCGTGTAATCGAGCCCGTCAAACGCACCACCCGCGCCTATCGGGAAGAGGCCATCAAAAAGGCCTGGATGAACCCGTTTCTGCTGGATAGTGAGGACGTGTTCATTGATCTGCTGACGGACAGCGGCACGGGTGCGGTCACTCAGGATATGCAGGCAGCCATGTTGCGCGGCGACGAAGCCTATGCCGGCAGCCGCAGCTACAACCGCCTGCGCGATACGGTCAAGGATATCTTCGGTTATCAATACACGATTCCGACTCACCAGGGGCGTGGTGCCGAGCAGCTCTATATCCCAGTGCTGATCCAAAAGCGTGAAAAAGAAAAAGGCCTGGATCGCAGCAAGATGACGGCGATCTCCAATTATTTCTTTGATACCACCCAGGGCCATACCCAGATCAATGGTTGTCAGGTCGTCAATGCCTATACCAAAGAAGCTTTTGATACGGCAGCACGCGCCGACTTCAAGGGCAATTTCGATCTGGATCAGGTCGAGCGCACCATCCAGGCAGTCGGTGCTCAGCACGTGCCGTATATCGTCGCCACCATCACGAATAATTCCTCAGGTGGCCAGCCCGTATCGCTGGCCAATATCAAGGCAGTCCATGCCATCGCCAAGAAATACGACATTCCCCTGGTGATTGATTCGGCTCGCTTTGCCGAGAACGCCTATTTCATCCAGCAGCGCGAAGCTGAATACCAGGGCTGGACGATCGCGGAAATCACGCGTGAAACCTACCAATACGGCGATGTGATTTCCATGTCCGCCAAAAAAGACCCGATGGTCCCGATGGGCGGCCTGCTTTGCATCAAAGACGAGTCGCTTGAAGACGTCTATAACGAATGCCGGACTTTGTGCGTATTGCAAGAAGGCTTTCCGACCTATGGCGGTCTCGAGGGCGGCGCCATGGAGCGCCTCAGCGTAGGCCTGCATGACGGCATGCGTGAAGACTGGCTGGCCTACCGGATCCGCCAGATCGAATACCTGGTGGCCGGGCTGGAAAGCGTGGGCGTTCAGTGCCAGCAGGCAGGTGGACATGCAGCCTTTGTGGATGCTCAAAAGTTGTTGCCGCATATACCCAGCACGCAATTCCCGGCCCATGCCCTCAGCTGCGAGCTCTATAGGGTCGGTGGGGTGCGGGCGGTGGAAATCGGTTCGTTGCTGCAAGGCCGCGACCCCAAGACCGGCGAGCAAATGGCCTGCCCGGCAGAACTCCTGCGGCTGACCATTCCGCGCGCCACTTACACGCAGACCCATATGGACTACATCATCGAGGCATTCCAGAAGGTCAAGGAAGGGGCTGGCAACATCAAGGGTCTGGACTTCATCTATGAACCTCCGGTGCTGCGCCACTTTACTGCGCGCCTGAAAGAAATCGCTTAAAGATCCGCTTCCAGGGCCTGGGTGCAGCTTGCCCGGGTCGGTTTGCCGCCAGCGCACGCTGGCATCACATAATAAATAACCATGCCTTTGCGGCATGGTTTTACATATCGGGACCAAGCCGATACCAAGGAGACAACATGGCGCGTTCGCCTTCAATTTTTGGCGGAGCCTGCATTGTGGCAGGGGTTTGCGTGGGGGCGGGGATTCTGGCCCTGCCCAGCGCGGGGGCAGGCGCCTGGACTGCCTGGTCCATTCTGGTGATTATCCTGACCATGATCGTGATGACGGCGTCGGGCTGGATGTTGCTGGAAACCTTCAAGACCTTTCCGAATTTCCGGGCATCGTTTCATACGGTGACCAAGGAACTGCTGGGTCCGGTGGTCAGCGTCATCAACAACCTGGCCGTCTATTTTGTGGGTGCCATCCTGTTGTATGCGTACACCACCACGGCGGGTAATATTTTGCAGGGCTTGTTGGGCTTGCAGAGCAAGTTCGCCGCCATCTTGTATGTCATTGTTTTTGGGGCCTTGGTCTGGTGGTCGACCCGCCTGGTGGATCGCGTCTCTACCTTGTTGATCATTTTGATGCTGGGCACCTTCGGCCTGAGCGTCTATGGCTTGGTGGCGAATATCGATCTTGCCGTCTTGCTGAACCACAGCCAGATGGATGAATCCTATGCCAAGTACGCCCTGGTGCTGGTGCCGGTGGCGGTGACGTCATTCGGCTACCACCATTCGGTGGCTTCCATGCGGATTTATTATCGCGACGAGCGGCGCGCCAGTCTGGCCATCCTGGGTGGTACGGGCATTGCAGTCGTCTTTTATGTGGTGTGGCTGCTGGGGGTGTTTGGCAATGTGCCGCGCCCAGAGTTCGGTCCGGTGATGGCGGCGGGTGGGGATGTGGATACCTTGCTGACAGCCATTGGCGACACCGTCAATTCATCGTTTGTGCACAATATGCTGACAGCTTTTTCGATGGCGGCCATTTTATCGTCGTTCATCGGCGTGGGGCTGGGGCTGTTTGATTACATGGCCGATCTGCTGGGTATAGCAGACACCCGCATGGGACGTCTGAAAACATCCCTGGTTACTTTTTTGCCGCCGCTGCTGGGATCTTTGCTGGTGCCTTTCGGCTTTGTATTTGCCATCAGCTACGCAGGTGCTGTGGCGACCATCTGGACGTGCATCATCCCGGGCTGGCTGGTGATTAAAAGTCGTCGCTTGCAGGCCGGTCGGGATACTGGCTTCAAATGCCCCGGCGGTAATGCCTTGGCCTGGATCGTGATTGCTTTCGGGGTGCTGGCGGCAATCTTCCACCTGCTGAACATGGCGAATTTGCTGCCGGTGTACGTGCTTTAAGCCTGCAGTATCTTGATACAGGCTTTCAGGTCTCTGAAAGCCTGTTTGTGCTTCTCTGACCCCATCGCGACCAAATGCGCAGCCTACTGGTTTTCCCCACGACAGTGCTTGTCGAAATGCTACAATCCTGTAGTTTGATCTTCTTTGGCAGGGGCCATCCATGAATCTAGAACAGTACTTTCCGGTGCTGCTTTTCATCATCGTTGCCACGCTGATTGGCTCGGCACTGCTGGTGGCGGGGCGTTTGCTGGGGCGCAATATCCCCGATGCCGAAAAGCTCTCCGTCTACGAATGCGGCTTCGAATCCTTCGGTGATTCGCGCATGAAATTCGACGTGCGCTACTACCTGGTGGCCATTCTGTTCATCATGTTTGACCTGGAAATCGCATTTTTGTTCCCTTGGGCGATGGCGAATGGCGCAGTGGGCATGGTGGGCTTCTGGGCGGTTGCCATCTTTTTGGGCATCCTGACGGTGGGCTTCATCTACGAATGGCGCCGCGGTGCGCTGGATTGGGAATAAGGGGTAAGCAAAATGGCTGTTGAAGGCGTCATGGAAAAAGGCTTCATGACAACCAGTGCGGATAAATTCCTCAACTGGGCGAAAACCGGCTCGCTGTGGCCCATGACCTTCGGTCTGGCCTGCTGTGCGGTCGAAATGATGCATGCGGGCGCGGCGCGCTACGACCTGGATCAGTTCGGCATTATTTTCCGGCCCAGTCCTCGTCAATCCGACCTGATGATCGTCGCCGGTACGCTATGCAACAAGATGGCGCCGGCCCTGCGCAAGGTCTACGACCAGATGCCGGAGCCCCGCTGGGTGGTTTCCATGGGGTCCTGTGCCAACGGTGGCGGCTACTACCATTATTCCTATTCGGTGGTGCGTGGCTGTGACCGTATCGTGCCCGTCGATGTCTATGTGCCGGGCTGTCCGCCGACGGCTGAAGCCCTGGTCTACGGTTTGTTGCAGATGCAAAACAAAATCCGCCTGACCAATACCATTGCTCGCTAGCGGGATGCCCGAAGGCCGGGAGTATCTCCGTTCTTCGCCTGGCAGCTCCCTTTTGATCCGACCATGACGATCCGCATATGACACGGCTACAGACCTTAGAAACCAATTTACGCGATGTCCTGGGGAATTCGATCGACCTGACCGAATCCCTGGGCGAGCTTACCCTGCAATTACCCCAGTCTGCTTGGGTCGACGTCTGCCGCACGCTGCGCGATCACGCCGACCTGCGGTTTGAATCCTGTATGGACCTGTGCGGACTGGATTATTCCGCCTGGAAGGCCCCCACTTACAGCGCAGACCACAGCCATATCCATCCGCATCGCTTTGCGGTGGTTATCCATCTGCTGTCGGTCACCCATAACTGGCGCCTGCGCGTGCGGGTCTACGCCGAGCACGATGAGTTCCCCGTGGTGGCATCCCTGGTCGATATCTGGCCGGCTGTCAATTGGTTCGAACGCGAAGCCTTCGACCTGTATGGCATCGTCTTCGAAGGCCACCCGGACCTGCGCCGGATTCTCACTGACTATGGTTTCATCGGTCACCCTTTCCGCAAGGACTTCCCGATTTCCGGGCATGTGGAAATGCGCTACGACGCCGAACAAAAACGCGTCATTTACCAGCCCGTCACCATCGAGCCGCGTGAAATCACGCCGCGCGTGGTGCGCGAGGACCACTACGGCATAGAGCGGTACTGATATGGCAGAAATCCAGAACTACAACCTTAACTTCGGCCCTCAGCATCCGGCTGCGCACGGGGTGCTGCGCCTGGTGCTCGAACTTGACGGCGAAGTCGTCCAGCGGGCGGATCCGCATATCGGTTTGCTGCATCGCGCCACCGAAAAACTGGCCGAACACCGCACATTTCTGCAGACCTTGCCTTATATGGATCGCCTGGACTATGTGTCCATGATGTGCAATGAGCACGCGTATTGCCTGTCGGTCGAGCGCCTGTTGGGCATTCAGATCCCGCTGCGGGCGCAGTACATACGCGTGATGTTCGACGAGATCACCCGTATCCTGAATCACTTGATGTCCCTGGGCTCGCATGCGCTGGACGTGGGTGCCATGGCGGTGTTTCTGTATGCATTCCGCGAGCGCGAAGACCTGATGGATTGCTACGAGGCCGTCTCCGGTGCGCGCATGCACGCAGCCTACTACCGGCCAGGCGGCGTCTACCGCGATCTGCCCGATACCATGCCCCAATACAAGGGCTCCAAATACCGTTCCGACAAAGAACTGCGTGCCATGAACGAGGCGCGCTCCGGGTCTTTGCTGGATTTCATCGAGGACTTCACCAATCGCTTCCCCGCCTGCGTGGACGAGTACGAAGTGCTGCTGACCGATAACCGTATCTGGAAGCAGCGCTTGGTCGATGTCGGGGTGGTATCGCCAGAGCGCGCCTTGGCGTTGGGTTTCACCGGCCCCATGCTGCGCGGTTCGGGGATCGAGTGGGATTTGCGCAAGAAACAGCCCTACGAGGTCTATGACCGCGTCGAGTTCGATATTCCCGTGGGTACCAATGGCGATTGCTACGACCGCTACCTGTGCCGCATCGAGGAAATGCGCCAATCCAACCGCATCATTCGCCAGTGCATCGAATGGTTGCGCAACAATCCCGGCCCCGTCATCACCGGCAATCACAAGGTCGCTCCGCCAAAGCGCGAGCACATGAAGACCGGCATGGAAGACATGATCCACCATTTCAAGCTCTTCACTGAAGGCATGCACGTGCCTGAAGGCGAATCCTATGCCGCCGTCGAGCACCCCAAGGGCGAGTTCGGCATCTACTTGGTGTCCGATGGCGCCAATAAACCCTATCGCATGAAAATTCGTGCGCCGGGTTTTGCCCATTTGCACGCGCTTGAAGAAATGTCCAAGGGCCACATGATCTCCGACGTGGTCACCATTATTGGTACCCAGGACATCGTGTTTGGCGAAATCGATCGCTAAAGGCCCGGACACCACAGGAACCATGACGATGCTGCTTTCCGAACAAGCCTACCGGGATATCGACCGGGAAATCACTAAATATCCGGCGGATCAAAAACGATCCGCCGTAATGGCTGCGCTGACCATTGCCCAGGATGAAAAATCCTGGGTGTCGCCCGAAGTCATTCGCGACGTGGCGGACTACCTGGGCATGCCGCCCATTGCCGTCCAGGAAGTCGCGACCTTCTATGGTATGTACAACACCCAGCCAGTAGGGCGTTACACGCTGACGATCTGCACCAATCTTCCCTGTGCCTTGCAGGGCAGCACGCAGTCGGCCCAGCACCTCAAGGACACGCTCGGGATCGATTTTCACGAGACCACGCCGGATGGCATGTTCACCTTGCTCGAGGGTGAATGCATGGGCGCCTGCGGCGATGCGCCGGTGATGATTGCCAATGGCAAACATATGTGCTGCCGCATGCAGCCTGAAAAAATCGATGCCCTGATCCGCGAACTGAAGGAGTCGGCATGAGCGCCCTGGATGTTTTGCAAAAATACGGCACGGATGCGCTGAATCCTGCCTTGGGTGATAATCCTGCGCGCAGCATGATCTTCCATGGTCGCCATATCAAACCCATGATGTTGGCCGGCCTGAACGGCGACAACTGGGGGCTCCAGGATTACGTGGCGCGCGGCGGCTATGAATCCCTGAAAAAAATCCTCTCGACCGGCATGACGCCTGACGACGTGGTCGCCGAGCTCAAAGCCTCCAGCCTGCGTGGGCGCGGGGGAGCCGGGTTTCCCACGGGCCTGAAGTGGTCTTTCATGCCGCGCAAGCTTCCCGGCCAGAAATACGTGGTGTGCAATTCCGACGAAGGCGAACCCGGTACCTTTAAAGACCGCGATCTGCTGCGCTACAACCCGCATGCCGTGATCGAGGGCATGATCATCGGCGGTTACGCCATGGGCGCATCCGTGGGCTACAACTATATCCACGGCGAGATCTTCCAGGTTTACAGCCGCTTCGAAGAGGCCCTCGAACAGGCCCGTCAGGCCGGCTTTCTGGGCGACCGCATTCTGGGGACGGATTTTTCGTTCCAGCTGCATGCCCACCATGGTTTTGGCGCCTATATCTGTGGCGAAGAAACCGCGTTGCTCGAATCCCTGGAAGGAAAAAAAGGTCAGCCGCGCTTCAAGCCGCCGTTTCCAGCCAGCTTTGGCCTGTACGGCAAGCCCACCACCATCAACAATACTGAAACATTCGCCTCGGTGCCTTTTGTGTTTCAGATGGGGGGCCAGGCCTACCTGGAGGCGGGTATCGAAAAAGCCGGCGGGACAAAGATCTTTTCCATTTCGGGTGATGTCGAACTGCCCGGAAACTACGAAATCCCCCTGGGCACGCCGTTTTCTACCTTGTTGGAACTCGCCGGCGGGGTCAAGGGCGGACGTAAGCTGAAAGCCGTCATTCCGGGTGGTTCCTCGTCGCCCGTGCTGCCTGCCGACATCATGATGAACACCAACATGGACTATGACTCCATTGCCAAGGCCGGCTCCATGCTGGGTTCAGGCGCGGTCATCGTCATGGATGAAACCCGCTGCATGGTGAAATCACTGATGCGCTTGTCGTTCTTCTACATGGAAGAATCCTGCGGTCAGTGCACGCCGTGCCGTGAAGGCACAGGCTGGCTGTATCGCATGATGCAGCGCATGGAACATGGCCAGGGCACGATGGAAGACATCGAAACCCTGGACTCGGTGGCGCACAACATGATGGGTCGCACCATCTGTGCGCTGGCCGACGCCGCCGCTATGCCGGTACGCAGCTTCATCAAGCACTTCCGCGACGAATTCGTCCACCACGTCGACCACCAAGACTGTGTGGTTGCCAAGTATCTGTAGGGTCAGGACAAGCCATGGTAGAACTCACCATTGATGGGCTCAAAGTCCAAGCCGAAGAAGGCAGCATGGTCATCCAGGCTGCTCATGCGGCCGGGCTGTACATTCCGCATTTCTGTTATCACAAGAAACTCAGCATTGCCGCCAACTGCCGCATGTGTCTGGTCGAGGTCGAAAAGGCCCCCAAACAACTGCCGGCCTGTGCCACACCAGTCACCAACGGCATGGTGGTGTACACGCGATCTCCCAAAGCCGTCGAGGCGCAACGCGCCGTGATGGAGTTCCTGCTGATCAATCACCCCCTGGATTGCCCCGTGTGCGATCAGGGTGGCGAATGCCAGCTGCAGGATCTGGCCATGGGCTATGGCGAATCCGCCTCGCGCTACAAGGAAACCAAGCGCGTGGTCTTCCATAAGCCCATGGGCCCACTGATTTCAGCCGAACAAATGCAGCGTTGCATTCACTGCACCCGCTGCGTACGCGTGGGCCAGGAAATCGGCGGCATCATGGAAATCGGCATGCTCAATCGGGGTGAATTCTCCGAAATCACCACGTTTGTGGGCGAGGCCGTCGAATCCGAACTCTCCGGCAATATGATTGACGTCTGTCCGGTGGGGGCCTTGCTGTCCAAGCCCTTCATGATGGGTGCGCGTACCTGGGAACTCGCCCGTCGCCGTTCCATCAGCCCGCATGACAGCGTTGGGGCCAATCTGGTCGTGCAAAGCAAGATGGACCGCGTCCTGCGCGTGGTGCCTTTTGAAAACGAGCCGATCAACGAATGCTGGATCAGCGACCGTGACCGCTTCTCGTATGCTGGTCTGTACGTCGAGGATCGCCTGCAGCACCCCATGGTGCGTGGCTGCGATGGCCAGTGGCACGAGGCCTCCTGGTCCGACGCCCTGCAGTCCGTGGTGACCGGCCTGAATCAGGTGCGCGAAGACGGTGGCGCCAGCCAGATCGGTGTCCTGGGCACCGAAACCGCTACTCTTGAAGAACTCGCCTTGCTGGCGCGTCTGACTCGCGCCCTGGGCTCCGAGAACATCGACTTCCGTCTGCGCGGCGATAGCGCGGCCCTGGACGCCGTGCGGGGTGGTGCTCCTTGGTTGGGCATGCCGATTGCCGATCTCAATACGCTGGACCGCGCCCTGGTGGTGGGCTCCTTCCTGCGCAAAGACCACCCCCTGATGGCCCAGCGTCTGCGCCAGGCCGCTAAACAGGGCATGCAACTTTCGCTGGTTGATAGCGTGGCGACGGACCCGCTGGTGCCTGTCGCCGGTCGCATCACGGTCAAGCCCTCCGGCGTGGTTCAGGCACTGGCTGAAATCGCCGTGGCCTTGGCCGCACTGAAGTCCCAGCCGCTGCCCGACACCCTCACGGGCGTCCAACCAGGCGATGCCGCTCGCGCCATCGCCGATAGCCTGGCTTCGGGCGAACGCGTGGCTGTTTTCATGGGCAACCTGGCCGTGTCCGACGATCAGGTTGCCTTGCTGGCTGCCAATGCCCAGTTGATCGCTCAACTGGCAGGAGGACGCTTCGGCTTCCTGACCTCGGGCGGCAATACGGTGGGTGGCTATCTGGCCGGTGCAGTGCCTGCCGCTGGCGGCTTAAATGCCCGCCAGATGCTGGGTGGTGATCCGCTTAAGACGTATCTGGTGCTGCATGCCGAACCGCGCCTGGACAGCGAGCTCGGCGAACGCGCCGTGCGTGCGCTGCAAGGCTCGGCCATGGCCGTGGCCTTCACGGCGTTCCGTTCGGCGGCCGAGGATTGGGCTGACGTCATGCTGCCGATCGCGCCGTTCACCGAGACCTCCGGTTCTTTTGTCAATGCCGAAGGCCGAGTGCAAAGCTTCAAGGGCGTGGCTGCCCCGGTGGGCGATACCCGTCCGGGCTGGAAGGTGCTGCGCGTGCTGGGCAATCTCCTGGGGCTGCAAGGCTTCGACGACGAGACCTCCGAATCTGTGCGCGACACGGTGATGGTCGGTGGGGTGGATGGACGCCTGTCCAACGAGATCCGCCAGGCACCGGGCGTGGCCGCCGCTCAGGCAGTTGGCCTCGAACGTGTGGCCGAACTCCCCATCTATCGCACGGATGCCTTGGTGCGCCGATCGCAGCCGCTGCAGGAACACATCAATTCGGCGCCGCCGCAGGCCGCCATGAATGCCGCCACGCTGCAGGCGCAGGGCTTGTCCGCCGGTGATGCCGTGCGGGTGTCCAGTGTCCACGGATCGGTGGACCTGACTGCTGCCCGGGACGATACCGTGGCTGACGATGCTGTGCGTATCGCCGGCGCCTTTGAACAGACCGCAGCCCTGGGCATGGGCTCAGGTGCCATCCAGCTGGAGCGACGCTAATGGACTGGTTGAATATCCTTAACGCCTACGGTACCGAGATGATCGGTGCCACCCCTTGGCTGGTGGTCTGGACGCTGGTGAAAATCGTCGTCATTGCCGTCCCCATCATCCTGTGCGTGGCTTATCTCACGTACTGGGAACGCAAGATGATCGGCTTCATGCACGTGCGCCTGGGGCCTAACCGCGTCGGCTATCGCGGCCTGTTGCAGCCGTTTGCCGATGTGTTCAAGCTGCTGACCAAGGAACTCATCGTCCCCAGCAAAGCCAACCCGGTCCTGTATATTGTGGCGCCCATTGTGACGCTGACACCGGCGCTGGCGGCCTGGGCGGTGATTCCGTTCCAGCCTGAAGTCGTGCTGGCCAACATCAATGCCGGACTGCTGTTCATCCTGGCCATCACGTCGGTCGGTGTGTACGGCGTGATTGTGGCTGGCTGGGCGTCCAATTCCAAATACGCTCTGTTGGCTGCCCTGCGCGCTTCGGCTCAGATGGTTTCCTACGAATTGGCGGTGGGCTTTGTCCTGGTGACGGTGCTGCTGGTCTCGGGCACACTGAATCTCTCTGGCATCGTCCAGGGGCAGGGGATGGGCTGGTTTGCCGATCATGGCGTCAGCATTCTGTCCTGGAACTGGCTGCCGCTGTTCCCGCTGTTCATCATCTACATCATCGCTTCGGTGGCCGAAACCAACCGCCACCCCTTCGACATGGCTGAGTGCGAGTCCGAAATCGTCGCCGGCCATATGGTCGAATACTCGGGCATGGGCTTCGCCCTGTTCTTCCTGGGCGAATATGCCAATATGATTTTGCTGTCGGCCATGGCAGCGGTCATGTTCCTGGGCGGCTGGCTGCCGCCGCTGGATATCGCGCCCTTTACCTGGGTGCCGGGCTGGCTCTGGCTGGGCATCAAGACCTTTGTCGTCGTATCCATGTTCATTTGGTTCCGCGCCACCTTCCCGCGCTACCGCTACGACCAGATCATGCGTCTGGGCTGGAAGGTCTTCATCCCCCTGACGGGGGTCTGGCTGGTGGTGGTGGCGATCTGGATGCAGACGCCCTGGAACATCTGGCAGCAGTAAGGGGATCATCATGGAAGCAATCAAAGACTTCTTCGGCAGTCTGATGCTGAAGGAAATGCTCGAAGGCATGCGCCTGACGGGCAAATACTTCTTCAAGCGCAAGATCACCTTGCGCTACCCGATGGAAAACACGCCTACGTCGCCGCGTTTCCGTGGTCTGCATGCGCAGCGCCGCTACGATAACGGCGAGGAACGTTGCATTGCCTGCAAGCTTTGCGAGGCCGTCTGTCCGGCATTGGCCATTACCATCGAATCAGAACAGCGCGAGGACGGCAGCCGTCGCACCACACGCTACGATATCGATCTGGCCAAGTGCATCTTCTGTGGTTTCTGCGAAGAAGCCTGTCCGACCGATGCCATCGTCGAGACCCATCTGTACGAATACCACGGCGAAAAACGAGGTGATCTGTACTACACCAAGGACATGCTGCTGGCCGTGGGGGATCGCTACGAGCCGGAAATCGCCGCCCGTCGCGCCGCCGACGCACCTTATCGCTGATGCCGGAAGACCGACCATGAGTTTTGATTCAATTCTTTTTTATCTGTTGGCCATTGTGCTGGTCGTGGCGGCGTTTCGCGTCATCACGGCTACCAGCCCCGTCACTGGGGTCTTGCACCTGATTCTGGCCTTTTTCACAGCCTCCATGATGTGGATGCTGATCCAGGCCGAGTTCCTGGCCTTGGCCCTGGTGATCGTCTATGTCGGCGCCGTGATGGTGCTGTTCCTGTTCGTGGTGATGATGCTGGACATGCGCCTGGAAGGCCTCCAGAGCGGCATGAAGGTCTATCTGCCTTTGGGGCTGGTCATCGGTGGGATCATGGTGGCCGAAATGGTCTTTGTGGTGCTGCGTGCCTGGGGCAATGCGCCGCCGCTGCAATTGCCGGCTGATAACGTCGACAATACCCTGGTGCTGGGGACCGCCATGTACACGCATTTCGCGTATGCCGTGCAGATTGGTGGGCTGATCCTGCTGGTGGGTATGATTGCCGCCATTGCCCTGACCATGCGCGCCCGCACCGACTATAAACGCACCCACCCCAACCGCCAGGTTCGGGTCAAGGCTGCCGATCGCATCCGCGTGGTGCAGATGGCCACCGTGGTGGATACCCCAGCCGAATCCGAAGGAGCCGAAAAATGATGGAAATCGGACTTAGCCATTATCTGATTGTCGGGGCAATCCTGTTTGCCACGGGTGTATTCGGGTTTTTTCTCAATCGGCGCAACCTGATCGTGCTGCTGATGTCGATCGAGCTCATTCTGCTCTCCGCCAACATGAATTTTGTCGCGTTTTCCGCCTGGTCGGGCAATCCTGACGGGCAGGTATTCGTGTTTTTCGTGCTGACCGTCGCTGCCGCCGAGGCTGCCATCGGGCTGGCCATTCTGGTGCTGCTGTTCCGTAATCTCAGCAACATCAGTGTTGACAAGCTTGACCAGCTGAAGGGGTAAGGACACCATGTCTGCACAAAGTCTTTATTTATTGATTGCGCTGGCTCCGCTGGCGACAGCGCTGGTGGTCGGTTTTTTCGGCACCGGCTTCATGGGGTCCTGGATCTGTCGACGCGCTGCCCATGGCCTGACCATCCTGGGGGTGTTGATTTCGTTTGTCGGTTCGTTGATCGTGCTGCAACAGGTGATGGATGGGCAGACCTTCAATGGCACCATCTATACCTGGTCCATGATCGGGCCGTATAAGTTCGAGATCGGCTTTCTGATCGATTCCCTGACTGCCCTGATGATGGTGGTGGTCACCGGCGTGTCGCTGATGGTGCACATCTACACCATAGGCTACATGGCAGAAGACCCCGGCTATAACCGTTTCTTCTCTTATATTTCCCTGTTCACGTTCTCCATGCTGATGCTGGTGATGTCGAACAATATGCTGCAGCTGTTCTTCGGCTGGGAAGCCGTCGGTCTGGTGTCCTATCTGCTGATCGGTTTTTATTACTCGAAGCCCTCCGCTGTGTTCGCCAACCTCAAGGCCTTCATGGTCAACCGCGTGGGCGATTTCGGCTTTGTGCTGGGCATAGGCCTGCTGTACGCCTACACCGGCAGCCTGAACTACACCGAGGTCTTTGCCCAGGCTGACCGTCTGGGGGCAATCGTCTTCCCGGGGACCGACTGGCAGATGCTGACGGTGGCCTGTCTGTGCCTGTTTGTGGGTGCCATGGGTAAATCCGCTCAAGCGCCGCTGCACGTCTGGCTGCCCGACTCGATGGAAGGCCCGACCCCGATTTCCGCCCTGATCCACGCCGCCACGATGGTGACGGCCGGTATCTTCATGGTGGCGCGGTTTTCACCACTCTACGAACTCTCCGACACAGCGCTATCCGTGATGCTGGTGATCGGTGCCTTTGGGGCCTTCTTCCTGGGTATCCTGGGGGTCATCCAGAACGACATCAAGCGCGTGGTGGCTTATTCCACCCTGTCCCAGTTGGGCTATATGGTGGTGGCGCTGGGCGCTTCGGCCTACTCGGTCGCCATCTTCCACTTGATGACCCACGCTTTCTTCAAGGCGCTGCTGTTCCTGGGCGCCGGCTCGGTCATCATGGGCATGTTGCACGATCAGGACATGCGTCACATGGGCGGGCTGTGGAAGCGCATGCCGATCACCTGGATCACGATGCTGATCGGCAGTCTGGCCTTGGTCGGGACGCCGTTCTTCTCCGGCTATTACTCCAAGGAAAGCATTATTTCCGCTGTCCATGCCGCGAACGTCCCAGGCGCGGGCTTTGCCTACGTCATGACCTTGTGCGGTGTGTTCGTCACCTCGCTGTATTCCTTCCGCCTGTTGTTCCTGGTATTTCACGGCAAACCCCGCTACCACCAGAATCACCACGAAGACCATGCTCACGATGAAGGTCATTGGACCAACCATGGCGATGGTCCGGGCATCCATGCTCTGCATGGTGCCGAACCCAAGGAATCTCCTTGGGTGGTCACCGTGCCGCTGGTCATTCTGGCCTTTATGTCGGTCGTGGCGGGTGTCTGGTTTGTTGATCCCTTGCTGTTCGACGGCTACTTTGGGCAATCCATCACGGTACTGGCCCAGCACCCCGCCATGGCTGCCTTGACCGCCGAATGGCATGGTTGGGTCGCCTATGGCCTGCATGGCTTCACGGCGTTCCCGATCGTGCTGTTGCTGGCTGGGCTGGTGGTGGCCTGGTATTGCTGGCTGGTCAATCCGGCGGTGCCGGCGGCCTTCGCCCGCGTCTTTGCGCCGGTCTATCGTCTGTTGGACAACAAGTACTACTTTGATTGGTTCAACGAGCAGATCGTGGCCCGCTTCGCCCGTGCTCTGGGCCGAGGCCTGTGGCAGGGTGGTGATCGCGGCATCATCGACGGCATCATCGTCAATGGCAGTGCTCGGCTGGTGGGGGCGACCGCCGCCACTGTCCGTCTGCTGCAGTCCGGCTACATCTACCACTACGCCTTCGCCATGATCATCGGCATCATGGTGTTTCTCACATTCTTCGTCCTGATGGTTCCTTGATGGCTAGCGAAATGGCGTCTTCTACCCTTCCTTGGCTGACCCTGTCGATCTTTTTACCGATCTTCTTTGGTCTGCTCGTCCTGCTGATTGGCCGCGACAACAATCTAGGCCCCGCCCGGGTGCTGTCGCTGGTCGGCTCTATCCTCAGCCTGCTGGTCACCTTGCCCTTGTACACGGGGTTCAATCCCCGCACGGCCGATATGCAGTTCGTCGAGAATACCCCGTGGGTCGAGGCATTCAACCTCAATTACCACCTGGGGATCGACGGGATTTCGGTCTGGTTCGTATTACTCACGGCCTTCATCACCATCATCGTCATTCTGGCGGGCTGGGAAGTGATCAAATCCCGTGTGGCGCAGTACAACGCGGCTTTTCTGATTCTGTCGGGACTGATGATCGGGGTCTTCAGCGCGCAGGACGGCATGCTGTTCTACGTGTTCTTCGAGGCCACCCTGATTCCGATGTACATCATCATCGGCGCCTGGGGCGGTCCCAACCGCGTGTATGCTGCGTTCAAGTTCTTCCTGTATACCCTGATGGGGTCGCTGCTCACGCTGATCGCCTTCATCTACCTGTGGCATGCGGCCAATGGCTCGTTCGATGTGGCAACCTGGCACCAACTGCCATTGGGCTACACCGAGCAGATGTTCATCTTCGTGGCGCTGTTCGCAGCCTTTGCCGTCAAGATCCCGATGTGGCCCATCCACACCTGGCTGCCTGACGCCCACGTCGAGGCCCCCACCGGGGGGTCCATCGTACTGGCCGCCATCATGCTGAAGCTCGGGGCCTATGCTTTCCTGCGTTTCTCGCTGCCCATCGCACCCGATGCCTCGCACAGCCTGGCCGGGGTGATGATCGCCCTGTCGCTGGTAGCGGTGATTTATATCGGGCTGGTCGCCATCGTCCAGGACGACATGAAGAAGCTGGTGGCCTATTCGTCTGTGGCGCACATGGGCTTTGTCACGCTGGGTTTCTTTGTCTTCAACGTCACCGGCCTCGAAGGCGGCATCATCCAGATGTTGTCGCACGGGTTTGTGTCCGGGGCCATGTTCATGTGTATCGGCGTGATGTACGACCGGCTGCACACGCGTCGCATTGATGCCTACGGTGGCATCGTCAATCGCATGCCGCGCTTCGTCACCTTTTTTGTGTTGTTTTCCATGGCCAATGCCGGTCTGCCCGGCACCAGTGGTTTTGTCGGTGAATTCACCGTCATCCTGGGGGCTGTGGAATACAACTTCTGGATCGGTCTGCTGGCCGCATCGGCCTTGATCTGGGGTGCCGGGTATTCTCTGTGGATGGTAAAACGCGTGGCCTTTGGCCCCGTGGTCAACGAACAGGTCGATGGCATGAAGGACATTTGCAGCCGCGAATTCCTGATTCTGGGCTTGTTGGCCATCCTGACGCTATTCATGGGGATCTACCCCAGTTTCTTCACGGATCTGATGCACCCCTCGGTGCAGGCGCTGCTGGATCACGTCGCTCAATCCAAACTGTAGACCGGAATCACGATGCAAAATCTTTTCGACTTCGCACTGGCGACCCCCGAGATTGTTCTGCTGGTGCTGACCGGGGCAGTACTGCTGATCGACGCCTTTGGTACTGAACCTCAGCGACGCATGACGTTCATGCTGACCATGGGCACTTTGCTGGTGGCCGTGGTGGTCTCCTGGGGCCAGTGGGGCGAAGGCGTCCAGGGACGTACCTTCAGTAATCTTTACGTCACGGATTCCCTGGCGCACTTTCTCAAGATCCTGTCTGCCATTGCGGTGGCCGTCACTTTGATCTATGGCCGGGCCTATGCTGAGAACCGCGATATGCTGTTGCGCGGGGGCGAGCTTTACTCCCTGTCCTTGCTGATGCTGCTGGGCGAGTTCATCATGATCTCGGCAGGCAGCATGCTGACGGTG
The DNA here is from genome assembly GCF_034675845.1 of Castellaniella sp. NCBI lineage: Bacteria > Pseudomonadati > Pseudomonadota > Betaproteobacteria > Burkholderiales > Alcaligenaceae > Castellaniella > Castellaniella sp. Next base: position 1,008,953 of record NZ_JAUCCU010000001.1, on the reverse strand, counting down.
TATCTGGGGGTCGAACTCATGTCCTTCGCCCTGTATGCCTTGGTGGCCCTGCGACGCGATCATCTGCCCGCGACCGAAGCGGCGATGAAATACTATGTGCTGGGCTGCCTGGCCTCGGGCATCCTGCTGTACGGCATGTCCATGATTTATGGCGCCACCGGGGAACTCGGCCTGGCTGAAATCGCCCAGGTCATCCGCGAAGGCGGCGCCGAGCGCCTGCCGCTGGTGTTTGGCGTCGTGTTCATTGTGTCGGGCCTGGCCTTCAAGCTGACCGCTGCGCCATTTCATATGTGGACGCCCGATGTCTACCAAGGAGCGCCGACCACCGTCACGCTGCTGGTGGGTGCTGCACCGAAATTCGCTGCCTTTGCGATTATGCTGCGCCTGCTGATCGAGGCCTTGCACGGCATTGCCATCGACTGGCAGCCCATGCTGCTGATCATGGCGGCACTGTCGCTGGCCATCGGCAATATCGTCGCCATTGCCCAGACCAACTTCAAGCGCATGTTGGCGTATTCCACCATTTCCCACATGGGCTTTGTCTTTCTGGGCCTGCTGTCGGGCGTCTATGATGGCCAACCGGGGGCCAGCGCAGCTGCTTATGGGGCGTCGTTGTTCTATATCGTCATTTATGTGTTGACGACGCTGTCCACCTTTGGCTTGATTCTGCTGATGTCGCGGCAGGGCTTCGAGTGCGAGGAAATCTCCGACCTCAAGGGCCTGAACCGTCGCAATCCGCTGCTGGCGGGGGTACTGCTGCTGTCCATGTTCTCGTTGGCAGGCATTCCGCCGCTGTCTGGTTTTTATGCCAAGCTGGTCGTGCTGCAGGCGCTGATCGGCGCAGGCTATGTATGGCTGGCAGTGTTTGCGGTCATGATGTCACTGATCGGCGCCTTCTATTACCTGCGAATCGTCAAGACCGCCTACTTTGATGAGCCCGATGACAATGTCATGCTCAGCTCAGGAACGGTGGCTACCCGGGGGATCATGTCGCTCAATGGCCTGCTGGTGATCGGCCTGGGCATTTTGCCAGGTGGATTGATGGCTTTGTGCATCAGCGTGATTCAGCAATCCTTGCGCTTCTGATGCCAGTTTAGGTTGGTTCTATGCCCCTTGATTTTTCAGTCTGGCTGGTCATTCTGGGTGCTTTGGCACTGGCCAATCTACCGTTTCTGATCGACCGCCCCTTGGCCCCCTGGCCATGGGGGCGGACGCTGCAGTCGTTTGGCGGGCTGATGCGCTGGGTTTCTGCACTGGGATTTCTGGCCTTGCTGGCCTTGTGGGCCTGGGGCACTCTGCGCCTGGTGGGTGGGGCTTTTGGCGGCGTGGGCAATTTATTCTTCATCGTCAAATTGCTGGTCAGCCTGGTGTTGCTGTTCGTACTGTTGTCTTTGCCGGGAATATTGGCGCGGACGCATCAGGTGGCGGATACCGATCCTGCGCTGCGGGGCAAGCCTATCGATCCCAAGCCCTTTATTGATCGCTTCCTAGAGGCGCTGGTCGGCTATCTGTTGATCGGCACGATAGGCTTTACGCTGGAACTCGACCTGGGCAACGCGTTTCCCCAGGGTTGGGAATTCTATGCGGTGACGCTTGCCCTGTTCCTGGTGCTGGGATATCCTGGTTTTGTCTGGCATTACCTGTTGCAGCGTCGTCGTCGCTGAAAGATATCAGGCTGGCCGTGATTCTTTCGAGATCTGGCTTTTTTCAGCCTGATGACAGCCAGGGATAAAGTTCCTGGCAGGCTTGTGCAAATCTGTGCTCAGCCCGTCCTATAAGATTCTATCTGGCCCGATTGTCTTCATTATTTAGCTCAGTGTATTTGGTCATCCGGTAAATTTTCCCGCTGAAACACCAGAGACTTATTGATTGCCATGAAAACCCTGTTTCATCGATTCACGTTGCGTCAGCAACTCATGCTGATTGTCGCCTGCATCGTGATTGCTGGTTTTGCAATCACGCTGACAGTCTTTACCCGTAAGGCCGCCCATTTCCAGCTTGATAGCGCCACGCGCTATGGCACAGAGTTAGCCCGCAGCGAAGGGATGGACGCCACAGAGCAGATGCGTCAGGCGGTGGAAACCGCCCGCACGCTGACAGTCGCTCTGGATGTCCTCGGCGCAGCCGGTGCGGCAGGTCGTGCCCAGGCCGTCGCCCTGGTGCGACAAGTGCTGCAACAGCAGACAGCCTATCTGAGCGTGCGGGTGGCCTGGGAATCCAATGCCTTTGGCGGGCATGGGGCTCAGCCCGTGGGCGCAGCATCGCAGGATACAGACCAGCCCTATCAGATACGCCTGGATCGCCAGCCTGACGGCAGCATTGTCCAGGCGGCTGCGGATCGCGTTGGCCAGTTGGACGCTGGCTTGAGTCCGCAGAAGACTGGCGACATGACCGTCAGTGACCCAACCATGCGCACTGAAGATGGCCGCACCGTACTGGTGGCCACAATTTCCGCGCCAATTTTCAGGCAGGGGGTTTGGGTGGGGGCGGTCGACATCGACATTGATCTGGCCAGTCTGCAGCAGGTCGTCAGTCAACTGCAGCCTTTTGAAACCGGCTATGCCAGCCTGCTGTCCAATCAGGGGTATTTTGCGGGTGACCGTGATAGCAGCCTGTTGGGCGTGCGTCTTAGCGAAGACCTGGGCCTTAGCCCAGCGGATCTTGAGGCAGCCCTGAGCACCATCGCCGAGGGAGGCACCCTGGCCACACGCTTGTATGACCCCTTGCTCAAAACCGAGGCCACGGTGATTCAGGTGCCCGTTTATTTTCCGGGTGTGACAGCGCCCTGGGCGTTTGCCGTGACCTTGCCGAATGACCAGGTTTTGAAGGATGTACGTAGCCTGCAGTGGCTTTCAGCGGGTTTGGGCCTGCTGAGCGTCATCTTGACGGTACTTTGCCTGAGCGGGGCGATTGGCCGCCTGGTGCTGCGTCCCCTGGGGGGCGAACCAGCCGAGGCCAATCGTCTGGTCATGCATGTGGCCCAGGGGGATTTGACGCACACGGTCCAGGTGCAGAGCCAGGATGATTTCAGTCTGATGTATCACCTGCGCACCATGCAGTCCAGCCTGATTGATATGATTGCGCGGGTGCGTACTGGCGCCCGCAATGTGGCGACTGCCTCGGGGCAGATCAATAGCGGAAACCTCAATCTGTCCGCACGCACAGAACAGCAGGCCAGTTCGCTGGCAGAGACCGCCGCCACCATGGAGGAGTTCACTGCCACCGTGCGCCAGAATGCCGATAATGCCCGGCAGGCCAATACGCTGGCCAATAATGCGGCACAGATCGCCAGCAACGGCGGGGTGATTGTGGCTGAGCTGGTCGGCACCATGGGCGAGATCAATGGCAAGGCTCAGCAGGTTGTCGACATTATCAGCGTGATCGACAGCATTGCCTTCCAGACCAATATTCTGGCGCTCAATGCGGCCGTCGAGGCCGCGCGCGCCGGTGAACAAGGGCGCGGCTTTGCCGTGGTGGCCTCCGAGGTCCGAGCCTTAGCCCAGCGTAGCGCATCGGCGGCCAAGGAAATCAAGTTGCTGATCGAGGCATCGGTGGCTTCCAGTCATAAAGGCAATGAGCAGGCAGATCACGCCGGGGCGACCATGCAGGAAATCGTCGCGGCTATTCACCAGGTCACAAATATAGTGGGCGAAATCAGCGCCGCCAGCCGCGAACAGGCCTCCGGCATCGAGGAAATCAATACGGCCATCATGCAGATGGACGGGGTTACCCGCCAAAATGCCAGCCTGGTCGAACACTCGGCTACGGCTGCCGCCAGCCTGCAGACCCAGGCGGACACCTTGCTGCAGTTGGTGTCCAGCTTTCAGCTGCATGACGATCAGACGTTGCCCATCGATGGCGCGGCACGGCTTGCCTATCAGCGCGGTTGAGCAGAGCGCATTGGACAGTCTGTTGACAGCAGACTGTCCGGGCTGATATCGGCCAGGGTGCGGCAGCCCGTCAGGGCCATGGCGACTTCCAGCTCCCCGCGCAGTGTCTGGATCAAATGGGCCACGGCAGGGGCGCCCCCGGCTGCCAGGGCATGCAGAATGGAGCGGCCCAGCAGGACAGCCTGAGCCCCCAGGGCCAGGGCCTTCAGGATGTCGGTGCCGCGCCGGATGCCGCCATCCAGCAGGATGGGAACGCGGCCTTGGACAACGCTGGCGATGCCAGGCAGGGCGTCCAGGGTGGCGGGCAAGGTGTCCAGGCATCTGCCGCCGTGATTCGAAACAATAATGCCGTCAATCTGTCGATCCAATGCCATCAAGGCGTCATCCGGGTCCAGAATGCCTTTCAGCCATAGGGGTGTGCCGGGCAATTGTGCGCGCAGACTGGCGATGTCGTCCCAGGTGGGGGCTGCGTCCAGCAGGCCGCTGTCGAACAAAGGACTGCCGCCGGGGGGCACCGGCCGTGCGGTGGCGGGCGACAGGCCTTGCAAATGCACGGACCGGATAGAGTCGGGTAGACGGAATCCGCTGCGTTGTTCGGCATTGCGCACGCCATTGACCGGCGCGTCCACCGTCAGCACCAGCGCCCTGGCGCCTGCGGCCAGCGCGCGCAGGGCCAGGGCCAGGGTGTCCTCGCGTCGGGTCTGGGCATACAACTGAAACCACAGACAGGGTGGCCCGGGCAGGGTGGCCAGGGTTTCAATCGGGGTGCCCGATTGGGCGCTGACGATGTAGGGCGTGTGGGTGGCGGCGGCAGCCAGGGCAGTGGCGGACTCTGCCTCCGGGTGCACCAGGCCGTGCCACGCCGTGGGGGCAATCAAAATGGGGTGGTGCAGGGCCAGACCCGCCAGATTCAGTCGTGTATGGGCACCCGCCAGTGGTCGCAGTACCCGGCTGCGCAGGTGCCGTCTGGCGTAGGCCGCCTGGTTGGCGCGGGCCGTGATTTCATCAGCGCCGCCCGACTCTAACCAGGCCCAGGTAGCAGGGTCCAGCTGTTGTTGGGCCAGGACGGCGTAATCCTGAGCGCAATTGGGAGGCAAGGCAGAAGCGGGCATGGTGTGATTGGTGGGGACGGGTAAAATAGCCGCGCACTATAGCGGAGGCATGGATTCATGGCACATATTATCTTGCAGGCTCCGAGCCTGTTGGCTGCGGATATCGAACGGCTGGCGGCGATGGCCTGCGCCGAGGGCGTCCAGGAAATGGGGCCGACTGCCTATCGCCTGCTGAATGTCGACCCGTCCACCCAGGCCGAGGTCCTGGCGATGGCTCAGACGGCGCGGATGGATGCGGCCTGGCTGGATGAGGTGCATCGCTTCGCGGATTGCAAGCTGTTGGCCATGGACATGGATTCGACGCTGATCAATATCGAATGCATTGATGAAATCGCCGATGTCGTGGGCCGCAAGGCGCAGGTGGCTGCGATTACCGAAGCCAGTATGCGGGGCGAAATCCGCGATTTCGCCGATAGTTTGCGGCGGCGGGTGGCCCTGCTGGAAGGTGTGCCGGAATCCGCGCTGGAACAGGTTTTTTCTCAGCGCTTGCGACTCAATCCGGGGGCTGAGAAATTGATCCAGTCGGCACGCGAACACGGCCTGAAGACGCTGCTGGTGTCGGGGGGCTTTACCTTCTTTACCGAGCGCCTGCGGCGCGGCCTGATGCTGGATGCGGCCCACGCCAATACGCTGGAGGTCGTGGATGGCGTACTGACGGGGCGGGTGCTGGGCGAGATTCTGGATGAGGCCGCAAAAGCCCGTCACGTGCAGACCATGGCCGGATCTCTGGGGGCGAGTCCCGAGCAGATTATTGTGCTGGGGGATGGTGCCAACGATTTGCAGATGATGGGCCTCGCTTATTACTCGGTGGCTTACCGGGCCAAGCCCGTGGTGCGCGCCCAGGCGCGGTTCTCCCTGAACGTCAGTCCGCTGGATGCGGTGCTGAACTGGTTTCGGCGTCAGCATTAGGCTGTTCATCAGGCGGGTCTGATCGGCCTGGCGTCAGCAGGTTTCGGCCCACTGGCGCAGCAGGTTGTGATAGACCCCGGTCAACTGGCTGACGATGGTCGGGTCGCCGCCAGCCTGGATCAGGCGCTGGATGGCGATATCCTGCTGCAGCAGAATACTGCGGCGCGTATCGTCGCGCACCAGGCTCTGGGTCCAGAAAAAAGCCCCATAGCGCACGCCCCGAGTGACTGGCGTGACTTGATGCAGGCTGGTGCCGGGGTAGACCACCGCCTGACCGGCGGGTAGCTTGATGCGCTGCTCACCGTAGGTATCCTGGATAATCAGTTCGCCGCCTTCGTATTCATCAGGGTGACTGAAAAATACCGTGGTGGAGATATCCGTGCGCAGCATATCGGGCGGCGCGACGCGATAGCCTATGCTGGCAGCGCCTGCCCGTTCGATCACGGGAACCCGGAATATCGCGTTGTCGATGTGATCGCCGTAGTGTTCACCGCCTTCATAGCGGTTGAAGCGCGGCGGCAGGATGCGCGCCGGCAAGGCGGCGGATTGAAAGACCGGATGTTGGTTCAGGGCCTGGGTGATGCGTTGGCCGATCTGCAGGCCGATGGGATCGTCCAGGGCCAACTGGCGGTTGGCCTTGACATGGGCGGCCACGTGCCCAGCCGTGAGGCTGCCAGCCGTCCAGTCGGCGGCTTCCAGGGCTTGTCGGCACTGGCATACCAATTCCGGCTTGAGAAGATCAGGCAGGGTGATCAGCATGGTGCAAGACAGCCTTGTCGTGGTATTGCCGGATCAGCGCAGCCAGGGGCGCCTGGACCGCAGCGGGGATAGATGTCGGATGATTCAGGGATGATTGCAGCCAGTGGGCGGCCTGGCGTAAAAAAGCCGGGGTAGCGGTGTCCGGCACATGCGCCAGCCAAGACAGGGCCGCTTGGGCCTCTCCGCGCTCCAGCAATAATCGGGCCGTATTGAACTGGCCGCGAAAGTCGCCGCCTTCGGCAGCTTGCCGGTACCATTGCAGGGCGATGTCCTGGTTCTGCGTAACGGCCCAGCCGTCTTCGTGGAAGCTGCCTACCATATTCATGGATTTGGCATGGCCCAGGGCAGCGGCTTTTTCAAACCAGCCCAGCGCGGCAGGGTGGTCTGTCTCCACCCCTTGGCCCAGGGCCAGCGCAGTGGCGTAGTTGTACATGCCCCAGTCCAGGCTGCCCAGGGCTGCCAACCGAAACCAGTACGCCGCCATCAGCGGGTTGCGGTCAACACCCCAGCCGTGTGCGTGGCATTGGCCCAGCATATTCAAGGCCATGGGTTCGCCATGGCGGGCAGCGTATGCAAACCACTGTACGGCCTGGTTTGGATTGCGGGTGACGCCGCGCCCGTCCAGCAACCATTGACCGTACACCAGTTGTGCCTGCACCACCCCGCCTTGGGCCGCGCGATGCAAGGCGGCGGCAGCCGGGCCGGGGGGACCCGCCAGAAGTCTGGTCAATCGGACCGCCAAGCGTTCAGGCGGTAATTGATCGATAGAGTGCTTGTTCAGCAGAGAGGCGCCTGTCAGGGCGGCACTCTGCTGGGTTGCGGGTGAGGCTGTCGTAGGCATCAGAAATGCAGGTTAAGCGTGGCCACTGCTGAGCGTCCCGGCGCAATCGAGGCGTAGTGTGACGCGTAGGCCTTGTCGTAATAAGTCTTGTTGGCGAGATTGTTGACGTTGACCTGCAGATCGACGGTTTTGCTGAACTGGTAGCCCACCATGGCATCGAAGCGCCAGTAGGAAGGGATGCTGATGGTGTTGGCCTCGTTGCCGAATTGTTGGTCAACGTAGTAGGCGCCCAGCCCGGCACTCAACTGCGGCGTAAAGGCATAGGTATTCCACAGGCTGAAGCTGCTCTCCGGGGTATTGGGGAAGGCATTGCCTTCATATTGGCTGTTTGCCCCATTTTCCCCAATGCGGCTTTTCAGGTAGGTATAGCCCCCGTAGACCTGCCATTGTGGGGTCACGCTGCCGGAAAAGCCCAGCTCGAAGCCATCGACCCGACGGTCGCCGCCCATGGTGTACAGGCCGTAGGCATCCGTGATGCGGGCGTTGGTGGTTTCGACCCGGAAGATGGCTGCGGTCAATCCTAGCTTGCCGTCCAGCACGTCCCATTTGGTGCCCAGTTCAATAGTTCGGTTTTTCTCCGGTGCGGTATCGGCGGCATTCAGGGGCGTGCGTCCGCCAGGTGTGACAGAGTTTCCGCTGCCTTCATTCAGGCCTGCGCCTGCCGGGGTGGACGAGGTGCCGTAAGACAGGTAGATGCTGCCGTTTTCAGCGGGCTTGTAGACCAGACCCAACTGGTAGTTCAGCAAGGTATCGTGGCGGTCGATCCGATCACCGGCATAGGGATTGACGCGGGTGGTGTAGTCATCCAGCCGCAGTCCCAGCGTGGTCTGCCACTGAGGATGAAATTCGATGGTATCGAAGGCGTAGATGGATTTCGTCAGCGTACGCGTATAGGTGGGTTCGCCCAGCGGTCCGCCGCTCAGGGTATTGACCCAGGGATCGGAGGGGTTGGGGGCATACAGGCTGGTGCAGGTGTAGTTGCCGGCAGCCCCTATGCCGTCGGGGCAGTTGGCCTTGCCGCGATTGACCGCCAGGGCGTCCTTGCGTCCGTCTTCCGAAGACAGTTCGATGCCGCTCAGGAAGCGGTGTTTCAACTGGCCAGTGCGGAATTCGCCCAGCAGCTCGGTCTGGTTGGCCCAGGTGCTGACCCGGCTGTCGCGGGTATTGGCCCGGCGCCAGACCGTGCCATTGTTGACATTGCCCTTGCTGTCGTCGGGTTGCGTGACGACATAGCGCTGGGTGCCGCGCGTGTAGCGGGTCTGGTTGCGCAGGGTCAGGGTGTCGCTGAAGTCGTGCTCGATCAGCAGCGTGCCCATGTCGTTGCGGGTCTGGCGATAGTCGCTGTCCAGGCCATAGAAATTATCGCGGTCCACGTCGACCGGGGTACGCATGTGCTTACCCCCCGGCAAGGTGTAGGGCATACCGCTGTCTGGCGTGTCGTCGGTCTCCAGATGGAAGTAGCTGAGCGTCACGCGGGTGGGGGTGCCCAGGCCGAAGGAGAGCGTAGGGGCCACGCCCCAGCGGCGGTAGTCCACGGAATCGCGTCCATCCACGTCCTGGTTGTGGTGCATGGCGTTCAGGCGAAACGCGGTGGTTTCGCCCAACTGCCAATTGCTGTCCACGGTCTGGCGCAGGTATTTGGCCGAGCCCGCGCCCAGGGACACATTGGTGAAGTCGCGCAGCTTGGCGGTCTTGCTGACCAAGTCGATGCTGCCGCCCGCCCCGCCGCGGCCTGTATAGGCACCGTCTGCGCCTTTGATGATCTCGACCTGTTCCAGGTTGAAAACTTCGCGTGACGTGGCGCCGATGTCGCGCATGCCGTCGATAAAGGTGCTGGATTGCGCGTCATAGCCTCGGATGAAGGGGCGGTCACCCAGGGGATTGCCGCCTTCGCCGGCCCCGAATGTGATGCCGGGGGAATTGCGCAGCACATCGGTCAATGTGGTGGCTGCCTGGCTTTGGATCAGTTCCTGCGGGATGATCTGCAGGGATTTGGCCGTATCCAGTACGGGCGCTGTAAATTTGTCCGAGGCGGATTCCTTGACCAGGAAAGGCGCAGGTCGGGTGCCTTCAACCTTGATGGGACTCAGGGTGGTTGGCTCGGCATCCTGCGCCGTTGCAGTCGCCGAGGCCAGTAGCAGGGAGGGTGTCGCCAGCGCGGTGACTAGCCCGCCGCTTAATTTGCCGAAATGATTGTCCGCGCGTAAATCCAAGGTCCTCTCCAGATATTGATAAAGATCATGAAAATCATTCTTATTTCGGATTGGATTCTAAACGAGAATTGTTATCAATTCAAACGGATTTATAAGGGTTCAGGCAGCTTGGCCTCCCAAACGTTGTAACAAGCCCCGTAGTTTTTGTACCCGGCCAGGCACGTCCACGTTGCCGCCGAAGCTGATTTTGAGGCGATCGGACCCGTTCAGGCGCACTTGGCGGTCTTGCTGTACCAGCTCGATGACGCGCAGGGGTTCGACCTTGGGCTGGGGGCTGAACTGAATGGCGGCTTGGCTGTCGCCCGCGTCGATTTTGATAATGCCCAGGGATTCAGCCAGCAGACGCAGGCGGTGCAGCGCCAGCAAGGTCTGGCCGGCTTCCGGCAGTTTGCCGTAGCGGTCCACCAGCTCTTCCTGGATCAGGCTCAGGCTATCGCTGTCGGCAGCGTGGGCCAGGCGCTTATACAGCCCCAGGCGGGCCTGTACGTCGGCGCAGTAGTCGGAGGGCAGCAGGGCGGGTGCGTGCAGGTTGATCTCGCATTGGCTGCCGAAGGGTGCATCCAGATCGGGCTCCTCGCCGGATTTCAGGGCGCGCACGGCGGCGGCCAGCATGTCGTTATACAGCGTGTAGCCGATTTCCTGGATGTTGCCGGATTGGGATTCCCCCAGGACTTCGCCGCTGCCTCGGATTTCCAGGTCGTGCATGGCCAGGAAGAAACCGGCTCCCAGTTCTTCCATCGATTGGATGGCTTCCAGGCGTTTCTTGGCGTTGGCCGTGATGGCGTCCTCGCCGGGCGTCAGCAGGTAGGCGTAGGCTTGGTGGTGTGAACGCCCGACCCGGCCCCGCAGTTGGTGCAACTGAGCCAGACCAAGTTTGTCGGCGCGATGGATGATGATAGTGTTGGCCGAGGGGATATCGATGCCGGTCTCGATGATGGTGGTGCACAGCAGCACATTGCTGCGTTGCTGGTAGAAGCCTTTCATCACGTCTTCCAGTTCGCGCTCGCCCATCTGGCCGTGGGCGACGGCAATGCGGGCCTCGGGCACCAGTTCTTCCAGGCGGGCGCGGCGGTTCTGGATGGTATCGACTTCGTTGTGTAGAAAGTAGATTTGTCCGCCGCGTTTCAGTTCGCGCAAAATGGCCTCGCGGATGGTGCTGCCGTCTTCGCGGCGTACAAAGGTCTTGATGGCCAGGCGCTTCTGGGGGGCGGTGGCGATCACGGAAAAATCACGAATGCCTTCCAGCGACATGCCCAGGGTGCGCGGGATCGGGGTGGCGGTCAGGGTCAGCACATCGACTTCGGCCCGCAAGGCCTTCAGGGCTTCTTTCTGACGCACGCCGAAACGGTGTTCTTCATCGATGATGGCCAAACCCAGCTGCTTGTAGTGCACGTCCTTGGACAGGATCTTGTGGGTGCCGATGACGATATCGACGGACCCATCCGCCAGCCCGGCAATGGCCTTGGCGGTTTCCTTGCCCGTGCGAAAGCGGGATAGTTCGGCAATGCGTACCGGCCAGTCTGCAAAGCGCGTGGCAAAGTTCTGCGCGTGTTGCTCGGCCAGCAAGGTGGTGGGGCACAGCAGGGCGACCTGGCGTCCATTCATGACGGCCAGAAAGGCCGCCCGCAAGGCGACTTCGGTCTTGCCAAAGCCAACGTCGCCGCAGACCAGCCTGTCCATGGGGTGGCCCGAGGTCATGTCCTGGATGACGGCCGCGATGGCGGCGGCTTGATCGGGGGTTTCCTCGAAGCCGAAACCCTCGGAAAAAGCCTGGTAATCGCGTGCCGGGAACTGGAAATTCAGACCTTCGCGGGCCGCCCGTCGGGCGTACAGGGCCAGCAGCTCGGCGGCGGTGTCGCGCGCTTGCTTGGCCGCTTTGCGGCGGGCTTTTTCCCATTGGCCAGAGCCCAGCGGATGCAGCGGAGCCTGATCCGGATCGGCCCCGCTGTAGCGGGCGATCAGGTGCAGTTGCGACACCGGCACATACAGCGTGGCTTCGCGGGCGTATTCCAGGTGCAGCAGCTCAATCGGGCCGTCGCCCAGGTCCATGCTGACCAGGCCTTGATAGCGGCCAATGCCGTGCTGCACATGCACCACCGGATCGCCCACGTGCAGCTCGGCCAGATCCCGTACCATGGCGTCGATGTCGCTGTGTTGCTCGTTGCGACGGCGTCGGCTGCGCGCCGGGCGGGCAGCCTGGGCGGGATACAGGTCGTTTTCCGTCAGGATGGCCAGGCCCGAATCGGGCATCAGGAATCCCGCCGTCAGGGGTGCAACAATCAGCGCAAAGCGCGTGTCGCTATTCAGGTAATCCTGCCAGGTATCAAAGGCGGCATCCGGCTGGATCTGGTAGTCGCCCAGCAATTCGGTCATGGTTTCGCGCCGACCCGCCGAATCCACGCACAACGCCGTGCGCAGCGGGCTGCTGTCCAGGTGGCGGCGCAGCCCCGCCAGAGGATCGTCTGCCCGGCGGTTGATGGCGACATCCGGGCTGGCGGCAAAATCCGGATGGCTCTGGTCGTTGTTCAAGGCCAGTCTGGCCAGTTGACGCAGTTGGCCGTGAAAGCCTTCGTCATCCAGAAACAGCATGTCCAGCGGCAGGACGGGACGTTCGGGGTTGGATTTCAGAAACTGCCAGCGCTTCTGTGCATCCTCTGTGAATCGCTGGATGGCCCCTGAAATATCCCCCAAGGTGACGGCCAGCGTATTGGCCGGCAGATAGTCGAACAAGGTCGCGGTATGTTCGAAAAACAGCGGCAGATAATATTCGACGCCGGCAAAGGCCATGCCGTTGCCGATGTCCTTATAGGGCAGGGCGCGGGAAGGATCGCCTTCGAAAATTTCGCGAAACCGGGCCCGGAAATGATTGCGCGCGGCCTCGTCCATGGGAAATTCGCGGCCGGGCAGCAGTTCGATCTCGCGCACGGGATACAGGCTGCGCTGGGTGTCGATGTCGAAGCTGCGAATCGATTCTATTTCCTGGTCGAACAGATCCAGGCGGTAAGGCAGGGCCGAGCCCATGGGGAACAAATCGATCAGTCCGCCCCGGATGCAGAATTCACCAGGCGCACTGACCTGTGTGACGTGGCTGTAGTTGGCCAGGGTCAGTTGCGCCCGCAGGCGTTCTTCGTCCAGGCTATCGCCCTGGCGAAACTGAAAGGTATAGGCCGCCAGGAATTCAGGGGGGGCCAGGCGCACCAGGGCAGTCGTGACCGGCACGATCAGCATGTCCACCGCACCCTGCCCCAGGGCGTGCAGGGTGCGCAGCCGTTCTGAAATCAAGTCCTGATGGGGAGAAAAGCTGTCGTAGGGCAATGTTTCCCAGTCGGGCAGAAAGCGCACGCGCAGATCGGGGTCGAACAGCGCGACTTCGTCCGCCAGCCTCTGGGCTGCCAGCGGATCGGCGCAGAAGGCCGCCAGCGGGTGTCGGGACTGCCGTGCCAGTGCAGCCAGCCACAGGGCATCGCCAGAGCCAGGAGGGCGCGGCTGGGTATAGCGTTGGCCTGGCTTGAGCGCCGTCAGGGTGGTGTTCAGCGAAGGGAGGGTAATAGAGGATGCGGTATCGGTCATTGCCATGGAAATTGCTAACGCTAGTCTGGTGTCGGGGCGGCGTGCTTATCGTTTGCCTTTCAGGCCCTGCTTGGTGCGGCCCAGTGCGTGGCTGGCCTGTGCGCCGCAGCGCAGCGCCAGGCCCAGGGCCAGCACATCGATGATGGCTAAGTGGGCTAGCCGGGAAATCATCGGGCTATAGAGATCGGTGTCTTCTTGGATGTCGGATTGCAGCAGGATATCAGCCAGCCCCGCCAAGGGCGAACCCGATGCGGTGATGGCGATGATAGGGCAGCCGTTGGACTGCGCCAAGGCCGTGGCGTCCAGCAGCTCACGCGAACGGCCAGAATGCGAAATGGCGATCAGTACATCCTGGGGGCCCAGCAATGCAGCCGCCATGCTTTGAGTATGGCTGTCCGTATAGGCCACGACGGCCAGGTCGAAACGAAAGAACTTCAGTTGGGCATCGTTGGCGACGATGCCGGAATTGCCCAGGCCATGGAATTCGATGCGCCGCGCCTGACTCAGCCTGTCGATGGCGCGCGCGACTTGATCGGGCGCCAGGGTATCGCGCACACGCAATAAGGCTGACACAGCATTGTCGAATATCTTGTTGCTGAGGGTGGGGATGTCATCGTGTGGGTTCAGGGCCGAGTGTACATATGGCACGCCACTGATCAGGCTGGCCGCCAACTGAACTTTGAAATCCGGCCAACCGCCATAGCCCAGCGTGCGGCACAAGCGGATGACGGTGGGCTCGCTGACCTGGGCGACCTCGGCAAGCTCGCTGATGGCCATGCGCGAGGCGTCGGCGGGCTGGGCAATGATGAACTGGGCAACCCGTGCCGCTGCACGGCTGAGTTGCGACAGGCGGCCATGCAGGTCGGGCAGGATGGGGGGCATATAAGCGGGCTGGTTCAGGGCAATTCAACCTGGTTGCGATGGAATCTGAATAGTAGTTAAGCTACATTAAGCCATGTTATGAAATTAAATGTGGTTTAAAAAGTAGTTTCACTATAATCCGCTGTGATTAAGCATGGGGAGAGATGGGATGACGCAGCCTTTGGATGTCGTGACCTTTGGGGAAGCGATGATGCTGTTGGTGGCCGGCCAGGCCGGTCCACTAGAGGCCGCAGACTCATTTTACAAGCGCACGGCCGGCGCTGAAACCAACGTAGCCATCGGCCTGGCCCGGCTGGGGCTGAAGGTCGGCTGGGCCAGTCGTTTAGGGCAGGACTCCATGGGGCGCTTCCTGCTGGACAGCATCCAGCGGGAAGGGGTGGATTGCAGCCGGGTGTCCTTGCTGGCCGGGGGGCGCACCGGCATGATGTTCAAGGGGCAGGTCAGCGATGGCAGTGACCCCCCCATCGAATATCATCGGGCCGGGTCGGCCGCCAGCCAGATGGGACCGGCGGATGTGGATCTGGCCTGGCTGCTGGCCGCCCGCCACTTGCATGCTACCGGGGTGTTTGCCGCCGTGTCTGACACGACCTACCAATTGAATCTGGACACCATGAAACGCATGCGCCAGGCAGGGCGCACGGTGTCTTTTGATCCGAATTTGCGGCCTACATTATGGGCCTCGCGCGACGCCATGCGCCAGGGCATTAATGCGCTGGCCGCGCAGGCGCACTGGGTTCTGCCCGGCATCGAGGAAGGTCGCTTGCTGACGGGCTATCGCCAGGTCTCGGATATTGCGCGTTTCTATCTGGACCAGGGCGCCAGTCTGGTGGTGGTCAAGCTCGGTCCCGAAGGGGCTTATTTTGATGATGGACAGCAGCATGGTGTCGTGCCGGCCTGCCCCGTGGCACAGGTAGTCGATACCGTGGGGGCGGGCGATGGTTTTGCCGTGGGCGTGATCAGCGGCTTGCTGGCAGGCCTGTCGCCGGAACGCGCGGTGGCCCGGGCCGCTTGGATCGGTGCCCGGGCGGTGCAGGTATTGGGCGATACCGAGGGCCTGCCGAGCCTCGCTCAGTTGCAGGCCGCTGGGTATTGATGTGTGTTTATAGGCTGCAGGCCTGGCGCGCCAGTTGGGTGATTTGCTCCCATTGGCGGGCTGCAATGGCGCTGGCAGGGGTCAGCCATGATCCCCCGACGCAGCCGACGTTGGGCAGAGCCAGATAGTTGGCAGCATTGCCCGCATGAATACCCCCGGTGGGACAAAAAGACAGATCAGGCAGCGGGCCATACCAGGCCTTCAGCAGGGCGACCCCGCCGACTGCCTCCGCCGGAAATAGTTTCTGTACCGTAAAACCCAGCTCGGCGGCGCGCAGGGCCTCGGAGGCTGTCGACACCCCTGGTAAAAAGGGGATTCCGGCCTGGCTGGCGGCCAGGGCCAGTGCTTCGGTGCAGCCGGGGCTGACCCCAAAACAGGCTCCTGCCTGGATGGCGGCGTCCAGCTGCTGGGGGTCACGCACGGTGCCCACACCCACCAGCGCCTCGGGCACCTGATCGCGAATCCGGCGGATGGCGGTCAGTGCCGCTGTCGAACGTAGGGTGATTTCCAGCGTGCGAATCCCGCCGTCGACCAGGGCTTGCGCCAGTTCGGGCGCGGTATCGGGGTCCTGGATGACGATGACCGGCATGACCGGGCTGGCTTTGAGTAGGTCTAGTGGGGACATGAGTACAGGATTCCTGATCAGGGATAAATAATGTAGCTATATTACATTTATTCCGTTCGTCTTGTGTTTTTAGGCTTATTTGTTTTGATGGATTACATTTTCTGGAAACATTAGAATCCTCTCCATGAATCCTCTTTTGATTGCCTTGGTGCCTGCCGCCGGAATCGGTGCGCGGGCGGCGCGGGCTCAGGGGCTGCCCAAACAATATGCCCTGCTTGGTGGCCAGCCCATGCTGCGGCGCACGGTGTGTGCGCTGCTGGCGGATGCGCGTATTGCTCAGGTGCGGGTTGCCGTGGCCTTGGGTGACCCGTGGGTCGATGCAGCGCTGGCGGGGCTGCCACGCACTGTCTGGCGGCCCTGTGGTGGGCCAAGCCGGGCGGATACGGTACGAGCAGCATTGCACGATGCGGAGTTGCCGCCTGACGCCTGGGTGCTGGTGCATGATGCTGCGCGGCCAGGTTTGCCCGCGCAGGCTTTGTCGGATCTGATTGAGACCTGCTGGCGGCATGATTGCGGAGGCTTGTTGGCCTTGCCGGTGGCCGATACGGTGAAGCTTGCTGCGGATTGCGCGGGGACGGGGCCGATTGCGCCTGAAGTCTGCCGGACCCTGGCCCGCGATCATCTCTGGCTGGCTCAGACCCCGCAGATGTTCCCTGCGGCAGAGCTATTGTCTGCGCTGGATGCTTGTGCGCAAGACGATCGCATTACGGATGAAGCGTCTGCGCTGGAGTATTCTGGTGGGCGTTCGCCCTTGCTGGTGCGAGGCAGTCGTCGCAACGACAAACTGACCTGGCCAGAAGATTTCGACTGGTACGAGACCTGGCTGCAAAATTCACCCACTATTTTTTCCAAGGATGCCCGGCTGATGTCCAACCCTTTCCCTTTCCGTATTGGCCAGGGCCATGACCTGCATGTGCTGGTGCCGGATCGTCCCTTGATTATTGGTGGCGTCACCATTCCTTTTGAGCGTGGCCTGGCAGGCCATTCGGATGCCGATGTCTTGCTGCATGCCGTGACCGATGCGGTGTTGGGGGCGGCGGGCCAGGGCGATATTGGCCGCCATTTTTCTGACCGTGATCCGCGCTGGGCAGGGGCCGACAGCCGCGTGTTCTTGCGTGAGGCCGTTCGTTTGGCTCAGGCAGCAGGCTGGCGGGTGGTGAATGTGGATGCCACGGTGCATGCGCAGGCGCCCAAGATCGGTCCGCATGCCGCTGCCATGGCAGCCTGCCTGGCCCAGGATCTGGAGGTGTCTGTGGCGGACGTCAACATCAAGGCCAAGACCAACGAAGGACTAGGCTATCTGGGACGCGGCGAAGGCATTGCAGCGAGCGCAGTGGTGCTGCTGGCACATCAGTAGAGGCAGCACTGGGCCGACGCGGCTGAACCAGCCCCTTGTTAGGGGCGGTCCACGGGCACAGGCCTTACAGCGTTGCGCCGCCGATGGCGCGGTTGCAGGCGCAGAGTTCGTCAGTCAGCAGCGCATCCAGGATGCGCAGGGTTTCTTCTGGGTTGCGGCCTACGTTGGCATGATTGACCGACACATGCTGGACGATATTGTCGGGATCGATGATGAAGGTGGCACGCAAGGCGACGCCTTCGATTTTGTCGCGTATGCCTAGCTGGTCGATCAGGGCGCCGTTGGTGTCGCCGAACTGATAGTGATTGAGCTTGTTGATGTCGGGATTTTCGCGCCGCCAGGCCAGCTTGACGTATTCATTGTCGGTGGACCCTCCCATCAGGATGGCGTCGCGTTCTTCGAAGTCATCCGCCAGGGCATTGAAGCCGATGATTTCGGTGGGGCAGACCTGGGTGAAGTCCTTTGGGTAAAAATAAATGACCTTCCATTTTCCGGGAAAGGAAGACTCGGTGATGTCCTCGAAGGCGGAAACGCCTTTTTCCTCGGGTTGGCTGAAGCCGGGCTTGACGCCCGTGACACGAAAGGCCTCGAGTTTGTCGCCTATGGTTTTCATCGGGGCTCCTGAGATGGGGGCGGCCAACAGGGCCGCCACCTCATTCTACGTCATAGGCTTGTCGGTCGGGCGGACCTTGGCCTTGGGGATTTCGATACGTGCCAGCAGGCCCTGAGCAGGTTGTGAGTGCAGCTCGAATTTGCCGCCGACCTGGCCCAGCAGGCGTTCGACAATGGACAGCCCCAGGCCGGCGCCGCTGACCCCGGTGCGTGCCAGATCGCCGCGCGCGAAGGGCCGCAGCAAGCGGTGGATATCGGTCGGCGGGATGCCGATGCCTTGGTCCTGGACCTCGATGCGCAGCACGGGGCCGCTTTGGTAGGCATGGAGGCTGATATGCGCCTGGTTGTCGTGTGGGCTGCGGCCATAGCGGCGGGCATTTTCGATGAGATTGCTGACGATGCGTTTCAAGTCGTTGGCGCTGATGCGCGCCTGCAGGCCGGGCTCGATGCTGGTTTGAAGGTGGCCGCCCAGGGTCTCGGTGTGGCTGCGCTCGCGTTCAGCCAGGTCTTCCAGAACACGGGATACATCGATGCCGATTTCCGGCACCAGTCCTGCCGGGCGGGCATATTCCATGAGCTGGCCGATGCTGTGGTTGATTTGAGCCAGGTCGTCGTCGATGGCCTGCCGGGCCTCGTCGCTGAGGTGGCCCATTTCGATTTCCAGGCGCATGCGGGCCAATGGCGTGCGCAGATCATGTGAAATACCCGCCAGCATGATCTCGCGGTCGGCTTCGTTCTGGCGTATGTCCCGGGCCATGCGGTTGAACGCCGCGTTCATGTCGCGGATTTCGACGGGGCCTTTTTCGGGCAATGGGGTGGGGGTCTGGCCCCGCGCCAATTGCTGGGCGACCTTGGCCAGTTGGGATAGGGGGTGATTCACAAAGCGGGCGCTGATGGCTGCGCCCAGCAGCGCCAGCATCAGGGAAGCGGTAATCCAGCCCAGCCATTCGCGGCCACTGGTCATGCGCAACTGGTCGCGGTCAAAGACCAGCCAGTATTGTTTGTCGTCGATATGAAAGCTGACCCAGATGCCGGGCATTTCGTTGACTGCCCACATTATGCTCGCTTGGGAGCCCAGGCGGTTACGCACTTCTGCCGAGACATTATCCCAATAGTCGGTGTGCGGCAAGGGCTCCAGGACATCCGTGTGTTCGCGGGGCTGAACCCGCAGGCTTTCCTGGGTGGCCAGGTCCAGCAACAGGGCTGGACGGACTTTTGTCGGGGCATAGACCAGCGCCGAGCGGGTGATGCTGACGGTGGTGGAGATGCGTTGGGCCAGCTGCATCGCGCGCGGGCCTTGTTCGATATCGAAGAAAATCTGCAGCCAGGCGCCCAGGCTGACCAGCATCAGGCTGGCAATCAGCAGAAATGACCGGGTGAACAGGCCCAGGCGCAAGCGCGGCAGGATCGCGTGCCGGAGTCGTTTTGGGAGTGTCATGCGGATGACCCGCAGGGATTTACCCTGCGGGCAAGGAGTCGTTTATTGTCCGCCGTCCGGGACAAAGACATAGCCCAATCCCCAGACAGTCTGGATAAAGACGGGTTTGGATGGGTTGGGTTCGATGAGTTTTCGCAGGCGTGAAATCTGCACGTCCAGACTGCGGTCGAAGGCTTCGTATTCGCGCCCACGAGCGAGCTCCATCAGCTTGTCGCGCGACAGAGGGACTTTGGGGTGGCGCGCAAAGACTTTGAGGACAGAGAACTCGCCTGTGGTGATGGGCACGGATTCCCCGTCCTTGGTGAGGGTGCGGGTGGATAGGTTCAGCAGGTAGGGGCCGAATTCGACGGATTCGTTTTCCTGACTGGGGGCGCCGGGGTGCTCATCGGTGCCTCGGCGGCGCAAAATGGCATTGACCCGGGCGAGGAGCTCGCGCGGGTTAAAGGGTTTTGTCAGATAATCGTCGGCGCCCATCTCCAGCCCTACGATGCGGTCGATTTCCTCGGCCTTGGCGGTCAGCATGATAATCGGGGTATTGTCGTGGTTGCCGCGCAGACGGCGGCAGATCGACAGGCCGTCTTCACCGGGTAGCATCAGGTCGAGCACGAGCAGGTCGAAGTGTTCACGTTGCCAGAGTTTTGCCATTTCTTTGGCATCTTCAGCAACGTAGACATTGAACCCCTGTTCGGACAGATACCGCCGCAGCAGGTCCCGTAGACGCGGGTCGTCGTCGACGATGAGAATTTTGCGGGTGAGGGTCTGATTATGTGTGTTCATAGATTAAATGTAACAGGGACAGGAAGAAGGCACCAGCATGAATCACAAGCGCTTACACAATACTAAAATATCAAGATGATGGACGATTTTCACATTCTAGCCTTTGAGACATCAAGCACTTTTTGCAGCGTGGCTTTATGGTCACAACAGGCTGGGCGCGTGCACTTGTATACGGCTCAGCACCAGGGTCGCCAAGAGCATGCAGAACGCATTCTGCCGCTGGCAGACGGCCTGCTCGCGCAGGCGGGCCTCGCTCGTCGTGACCTGTCGGCCGTGGCCTTTGGCCAGGGGCCGGGCGGGTTTACTGGGCTGCGGGTGGCGTGCGGTGTGGCCCAGGGCTTGGCGGTGGCCCTGGATATCCCTGTGCTGCCGGTGGATTCGCTGTGCGCCGTTGCTGTGCAGCAGGCCGGGCCTGATCCAGTCGGGGTGCAGGTGGTGTTGCAGGACGCGCGCATGCAGGAACTCTATGCGGCAGCCTATCAGGCCCAAGGGACAGACTGGATTACCTTGCAGGCACCCGCGCTGATTGCCCGGCATGATATTGTCGCCTGGGCCAGCCATGAATCTGCCGCCTGGACCATGCAGGCGGGGGGCGGCTGGGCCGTCCACGGAGACGCGGTTCAGGTGTTTGATGGGCTGGCCGACGAACTGCGGTCGCTGGGGGCGGTGATCCCCCTGGATGACGGGGCCCCGGTCTGGGCGCAGGCCGCTACGGTGGCGCGCCTGGCTGCGCATGCCTGGCAAAATGGTCAATACCTGGACCCCGCCCTGGCTGCCCCTGCCTATGTGCGCGACAAGGTCGCCTACACCACGGTGGAACGCGCGCAGGGCCTGGGGGGCAATCCGCAGGCCGATGCGGCGCACTGGAGCGTACATGATATGGCCCTGAGTGATGTGGATGAGGTCGCCGCGATCGAGCGCCAGGTGCAAGCCAGTCCTTGGACACGACAGAATTTTGCGGATGCCCTGTCCGCAGGATATCGTGGCTGGGTGGTGCGCCGCCTGGGAGCGATGTTGGGTTTTGCCTTGGTCATGAATACGCCGGATATGGTCCATTTGCTAGTTATCGGCGTGCGTTCCGACGCACAGCGCCGGGGCGTGGGCGCGGTACTTTTGCGGCATTGCCTGGCGCATTGCCGCCAGGCCGGTTTGCCTGCTCTGACCCTCGAAGTCCGCCCCAGCAATACGCAGGCGATTGCCTTTTATCAGCAGCATGGGTTTGTGCAACAGGGCTTGCGGCGGGCTTATTATCCGGCTGTTCAGGGCGTGCGCGAAGATGCCTGGATCATGACGCTTACCCTGCCGGAGTCCCCATGAAACCTGTGTTGCGTCTGGAGCAGGCCGCCTGGCTGGCTGAAATCGGCGTGGATATGCATTGGCTGGAGACTCAGCCAATGGCCGCTGCTCCGGCGGCTGCCGTGTCGTTGCCGACGGTCGAGTCGGCACCGCCCGCATCCGAGACACGGCCAGTCGCCTCTGCCGCGCCCGTCGGTCCTGTCTCGGTCAAGTCCTTGCTTGGACGGCTGCAACCGCCAGGCGGCGCTGGCGTCCGGGCACTGCCAACGGCCACGCCACCTGTGTCAGAGGGTGATCGGGTGGTCCTGGCGGACCTCGATTTGCCTGCCTTGGCGGCGGCTATCCAGGCCTGTCGACAGTGTCCGCGCCACGAGCAGCGGCTGCGGGCCGTGCCGGGTGCGGGGCAGGCGGATCGTCCCTTTTACCTGATTGTGGCCGAACAGCCGGGCATCGAGGACGAGGTCGCAGGCCTGCCGTTTCAGGGGGATGCGGGTCGTTTGCTGGATGCAATGCTGGCGGCGGTGCGGCTGCCGCAGGCGGCATCGCGGTATGGTACTTATGCGGTTAAATGCCGCGCCCTGGGCGGGCAGCAGCCCGATGTGGGGGAAATCGCTGCCTGCATCCCCTATCTGCAGCACGAAATTGCTGTCTTGCGGCCACATTGGATTCTGGCGCTGGGGCGGGTGGCTGCCCAGGCGGTGCTGGGCGCTACGGTGGATTTCGATGCCGTGCGCGGGGCGGCGCAAACCCATCGCGCTGCGGATGGCGTGGAAACACCGGTCTGGGTGACACATCAGCCAGCCTCGATGCTGGTGCGCGGTGCCTTGAAATCCCAGGCCTGGCGGGATCTGGCTGGCTTGGCGCAGGCCGTGCAAGCCAGCCAGATCGTGGATTGAGTCGCAGCGGAGGTGGGCCTGAGGAGGGCGGTTGTTTTTGTCCCGGATGCCCTGTCGGCGTGGATTAGTCCAGTGCGGTCCCGTGCCCGGTCTGGCCGATCTGTTTTTCCAGATCGGGATTGGCACGGTGGTTCAGGCGATTCCACTGGATGAAGACCAGCATCAGGCAGGCCACCAGGATGCCAAACAGGGCAATGATGATATTGATGGATAGGCCCAGCCATAACATCAGGCTATAGACGGCCAGCATCAGCAGGATATTCAGCTGTTCATTGAAGTTCTGCACGGCAATCGAATGCCCGGCCGACAGCAGCACGTGACCGCGATGCTGCAACATCGCATTCATGGGGACTACAAAGAATCCCGATAGGCCGCCGATCAGCAGCAGCAGGACATAGACCGTCCAGGGGGTATAGACCAGCGGCATCAGCAAAACCACCAACCCCATGGCCACCCCGATAGGCAGCACGGACAGCGCCTTGCGCAAGGGTACACGCCCGGCAATCATGGCACCGATCACGGTGCCAAAGGCCGCCACCCCCATCAGAATCGAAGCCTGGTCCAGGCGGTATCCCAGATGCTGGGCACCCCATTCGATCACGATGAATTGCAAGGTGGCCCCCGCCCCCCAGAACAAGGTTGTGACCGCCAATGAAATCTGACCCAGCTTGTCGCTCCAGAGGACGCGCACATAGCGGATGAAATTTCGGATCAGGGCGCTGGGACGGGTTTGCTGGCGCGGGTAATAGGCATGGGTGTCGGGGATCAGCAGATTGCAGATTGCAGCCGCTACATAGACCAGGCTGATCATCAGAATGGCGCACTGCGCCGTGTTGTTGGCCAGGGTGTTGACCCAGTCAAAGGACATCAGCCAGGTTGACACAGTCGGGCTGATCAAGACGCCACCCAGCACTGTGCCGACAATCACGGACAGCACGGTCAGGCCTTCGATCCAGCTATTGCCCTTGACCAGGAGTTCGGGCGGCAGCATTTCAGTGACGATGCCATATTTGGCCGGCGAGTAGGCGGCGGCGCCCACCCCCACAATGGTGTAAGCCACGAAAATCAGCACCAGTTGGTGCTCGTGGGTAAAGTTGAAAGCCCCATAGCTGAACATCAGCAGGCAGCCACAGGTTTTCAGCGCGTTGGTGGCGAACATGACCCGGCCTTTGGGGAAAGAATCCGCGAAGGCGCCCACGAATGCCGCCAGCACCACATAAGCCAGCGCAAACCACCATTTCATCATGGGGGCCATCCAGTCTGGGCCGCTGAGGTCGGCGATCAATCCGATGGCCGCAATCAGCAAGGCGTTATCTGCAACAGACGAGAGCGCCTGTGCCGCCATGACCATATAAAAGCCCTTGTTCAAGCGTCAACCCCAAGGTAATCGGTAGTAGATCGGCATTCCTGATGGGAGTGCGTGTCTGTGAAATGGATTTGCAGTATAGCGGTTAACGTGGGTTTTCATGGCAGCTTCATGGTGGCTGTGCCGGGGGTCTGCTTTTGGGGTGCGTTATCATATGCTGTTCGTTCCTGTCGATACGACCTTCAGCCTGCCAGATTCCCGTGCGCCTCACGCAGATCAAACTTGCCGGATTCAAATCCTTTGTAGATCCGACCGTGATCCCTACGCCCAGCGAATTAGTGGGCGTGGTGGGCCCTAACGGCTGCGGCAAATCCAACATCATTGACGCCGTACGCTGGGTCTTGGGCGAAACCAAAGCCTCTGAATTACGCGGTGCGTCGATGCAGGACGTGATCTTCAATGGCTCGGGCCAGCGTAAGCCCGCCGCCCGGGCTTCGGTCGAACTGGTCTTCGACAATAGCCAGGGCCGGGCTGCGGGCCAGTGGTCCACCTTTGCCGAGATTGCCGTGCGCCGGGTCCTGACCCGGGATGGCACCAGCAGCTATTTTGTCAACAACCAGGCGGTGCGCCGACGCGATATCCACGATATATTTCTGGGTACAGGCCTGGGAACGCGGGGCTATGCCATCATCGGTCAGGGCATGATCAATCGCCTGATCGAGGCCCGCCCCGAAGAACTGCGCGTTTATCTTGAAGAAGCCGCCGGGGTATCGCGCTATAAAGAACGCCGCCGGGAAACCGAAAACCGCCTGCAGGACACCCGGGAAAACCTGACTCGCCTGGACGATATCCTGCGCGAACTCACCCGCCAACTCGACAAGCTGCAGGTCCAGGCTCAGGTGGCAGCGGACTATCGCGCCCTGCAGTCCGAGGGTGAACTCAAGCAACAAGCCCTGTGGTTGCTGCGCGAACAAGCAGCCCGAGACAGCCGCCAGGCCCTGGCGCTGCAGGCAGAGCAGGCCCAGAGCCAGCTCGATGCCGCCGTCGCGCGGCTGCGGGCGCTGGAAGCAGGTCTGGAGTCCCAGCGCGAGGCGCATTTTGCCGCCGGCGAAGCCGTTCACCAGACCCAAGGCCGCCTGTTCGAGGCGGGTGCCCTGGTCAGCCGCCTCGAGGCCGAAATCCGCCATGTCGTGGATGCCCGCCACCGCCTGCAGGCGCGGCGCACCCAGTTGCAGTCCCAGATCCAGGAATGGGCGGATCAGCATGCCCATGGCACGACCGCCCTGGAGACCGCCCAGGATCAGCGCGACGAGGCCGAGGCCCGCGCCGAAATCCTGGCTGATCAGTCCCAGACTGCACAAGACGGCCTGCCCGGCCTGGACGCACAACTGCGTACCTTCAATCAGCAACGGGATGAATCGCGCCGTACCCTGGCCCGTACCGAGCAGGACCTGGCCTTGCTGGCACAGGCGCAGCGCGATGCGGACCATCAATGGCGCAGGCTGGCCGAACGTCTGGCGCGCCTGCAGCACGAGCGCCAGACGCTGGGGGCGCCAGATCCCACTGAATTGCAGCGTTGGGTCGGCGAGTGTAAGGTCACCGAGTCGCGCCTGGCTGAGGCACAGGCGCATGTACTGGCGCTTGAAGCCAGCCAGTCGGTGCTGGAGGCCGATCTGACCCAGACCCAACAGGCCAGCCAGGACGCCCGCCAGCACCTGGATCGTCTGGATGCCCGGCGTCAGGCTTTGCTGGCATTACAGGAAAAAATTCAATCCGACGATGCCTTGCAGCCCTGGTTGCAGCATCAGGGCTTGCAGGAACTCGGGCGTCTATGGCAGCAACTGCAGGTAGAGCCTGCTTGGGCCACGGCGCTGGAGTCCATTTTGCACGAACGCATGAATGCCCTGGGGCTGCGGACGCTGGATCATGTGCGTGCATTTGCCCAGGACAGCCCGCCGACGCGGCTGGCCTTTTATCAACTGCCAGACGCCCAGGCTGCGGCCCTGCCTGCACCTGCAGGGGCTGTACGTCTCCTGGATCAGGTTCAGGCGCGGGATTCTGCCCTGACGCCTCTGCTGTCAGTCTGGCTGCAGGGCGTGTTTATTTGCGATGACCTGGCGCAGGCCCTGGCCCGGCGTGCCGAGCTTCCTCCCGGGGGGCGCTGGGTGCTGCCCGCCGGGCACCAGGTCGATCTGTGCAGCGTGCGGTTCTATGCCGCAGATTCCGAACAGGCCGGGCTGCTGGCCCGCCAGCAGCAGATCGATGACTTGGCCAGAGCAGTCCGGGCCGCCCAACTGGTGGCTGACCAGGCCTTGGATGCCCAGGCCCAGGCGCAGGCCCGCCGCAGGGCGCTGGATCAGGCCCTGCAGCCTGCGCGGGTGCAGATTGCCGAACGCATGCAGGCGCAGCACGAGGCACAGCTGCAGCAGCATCGCTTGACGCAGCAACTGGCCCAGACCGACGAGCAAGCCCAACGTCTGGCATTGGACATGGACGAGACGCAGACCCAAATGCAGCTTTTGGCGGGGCAGCGCGAAGAGGCCGAGGCTCGCTTCGAGTCCCTGGATGCCGTGCTGGCTGAGCAGCAGGAAAACCATGCGGTTTTGGATCAGCAGATCGAGGCGCTGGCGCAGCAGGCCGAACAGGCCCGTCAACAGGGCCGTGAACGCGAACGTGCCGCCCAGGAGGCAGAGTATGCGGTGCGCACCCTGCATCACCGTCTGGATGAGTTGCGGCGCAATCTGCAGCTGGCCGCTGATCAGGGGCGTCGTGCTCAGGCCGAACTGGATACCTTGCAAGGCGAACTCTTCGAACTGGATGAGTCGGTCGCCCAGGCGGGCTTGCAAGATGCCCTGGAGACCCGTGCCGAGGCCGAAGAAACTCTGCGCGAGGCGCGCATTCAGCAGGACAACGCGGCAGCGGCCCTGCGTCAGGCCGACGAGGGGCGGCTGACCCTGGAGCATGAATTGGACCCGCTGCGCGCCCGGATCACCGAATTGCAGCTTAAAGAACAGGCAGCGCGGCTGGCCATCGAACAATACGCCGAGCAACTGGATGCCCAGCAGGTGGATAGGGCAGCCTTGCAGCGGCAACTGGCCGAACAGTCTCCCCAATGGCAGCAACTGGATTGGTTGCAGTCCGAGGTGCAGCGCGTATCACGGCGGGTCGATGCCTTGGGTGCGGTGAACCTGGCTGCACTAGAGGAACTCCAGGTCGCCCAGGAACGCAAAGGCTTTCTGGATAGTCAATACCAGGATTTATTGTCCGCCATTGAAACCTTGGAAAATGCCATTCGCAAGATCGACCGCGAGACTCGCGAATTGCTGGTACAGACTTTCGATACGGTCAATGAGCATTTTGGCCAGTTGTTTCCGCAGTTGTTTGGCGGTGGGGAAGCCCGCCTGAGCATGACGGGCGATGAAATCCTGGATGCCGGGGTCCAGGTGATGGCGCAGCCGCCCGGTAAACGCAACAGCACCATCCATTTACTGTCGGGGGGCGAAAAAGCCCTGACGGCCACGGCTTTGGTGTTTGCCCTGTTCAAACTGAATCCAGCCCCCTTTTGCCTGTTGGACGAAGTCGATGCTCCGTTGGACGATGCCAATACCGAGCGCTATGCCAATTTAGTCCGTGGCATGAGCAGTCAAACTCAGTTTCTCTTTATTTCACATAATAAAATCGCCATGCAGATGGCCCGTCAACTGGTGGGTGTCACCATGCAGGAACAAGGGGTATCGCGTATCGTGGCGGTAGATATGGATTCTGCCTTGCAGTGGGCTGCTGCGGCAGGCTAGGCACGCAACCGAGGTTCACATGAGCGAATTGCAGATTTTGCTGATTTCGATAGGGGCGGCACTGATCGTCCTGGTACTGCTGTATAACGGCTGGCAGGAATGGCGTGCGCGCCGCAGTATGCGGCCCACCCTGTCCGATGCCGGCCAGGATGTGCTGTTGCAAAATACCGTGCAACGGCGCGAACCTGGCCTGTGGGATGGCGAGCCTGCTCCAGTCCCGCCACTGGATGACACAGCGGATATTGATGCGGCCTGCGAGGCCGTGATTGATATTGCGCTGGCGCATCCCGTGCCGGGCGCTGCATTGGCGGAAGCCTTGCAAGATGTGGCCCAGGTCGGCAAGAAACCTGTGCGCGTGTTTGCCCAGTGCGAGGGCGGGGGCTATGGTGCTCAGGTGCAGCCCGATGAGTCCTATGTGTCGGTGCAGCTGGCGGTGGTCATGGCCAACCGCAGTGGGCCCCTGACGGCGATCGAATGGTCCAAGCTCTGGAACCAGGCCCAGAATCTGGCGGAACGCTTCGAGGGCCAGATCGAGGCGCCCGAACAATCTGTCGTCCTCAGCCAAGCGGCGGATCTGGACGCCCGCTGTGCTGCCATGGATGCGCAGGTCGGTTTGATTTTGCAGCTGGCCTCGCCGCGCTCGGTGGCCGCCATCACCCAGGCGGCAGCCGAGGTCGGTTTTGTCCAGACCAGCAAGGGCTGGGCCTGGATGGCTGAAAATGGTTTGCCTCGTTTTGTCCTGCTGCTGGGTGCTGCAGCCCGGGAAGACACGCATCGGGTGGATCTCTTGCTGGATGTACCCAATAGCATCCCGGATGATCAGGCCTTCAGCCGCATGGTGGCGGTGGGCCGGGATCTGGCCGGACGCTTGGACGCCCACGTGCTGGATGATCAGGGGCGGACGTTCCAGGACAGCTCAGCGCCACCCATCGACCGGCAGATCAGTGCCTTGTATGATCAGCTGGATAAATCCGGCTTTCTGGCAGGCACTGAGCGCACGGCCCGGATATTTTCGTGAACGATACGGCTTTACATCAGCAGTTGCTGGGCTTGCGCGAGCAGATTCGGGCGCATAACCACCGCTATTATGTGCTGGACGATCCGTCTGTCTCGGATGCGGAATATGACGGCCTGATGCAGCAGTTGCAGGCCATCGAGCAAGCCCACCCGGACTGGATCACACAGGATTCTCCCAGCCAGCGGGTGGGGGCGGCACCTGTCGGGCACTTTGCGCCGGTGCATCATGCGGTGCGGATGCTGTCTCTGGGCAATGCTTTCCAGGACCAGGATATCTATGCCTTCGACCAGCGGGTGCAGTCCATCCTGATCGAATCCGGCCTGCTGGCCCGGCAGCCGACAGGCGAATCGGACAGTCCCCAGCCCGATTTGTTTGCGCCTGGGTCAGCACAGCCTGCCGGGGTGGATTATCTGGCCGAATACAAATTCGATGGCTTGGCCGTCAGTCTGCGCTATCAACATGGTCAACTGGTCCAGGCCGCCACGCGAGGCGATGGCACCGAAGGCGAGGACATCACCGCGAATATCCGTACTTTGCGTTCTGTGCCGTTGCGCTTGCATGGGGATGCTCAGGCGCCTGAAATCCTGGAAGTCCGGGGCGAGGTGCTGATGGCGCGTGCAGATTTTGCGCACCTGAATCAACAGCAGCTCGTCCGTGGCGAAAAACCCTTTGTCAATCCGCGCAATGCGGCCGCAGGCAGTCTGCGCCAGTTGGACCCGCGCGTTACAGCCAGCCGACCTTTGCGCTTTTATGCCTATGGCTGGGGCCAGATTCAAGATGGCACAGGCCAGAACATGCTGCCGCATGCCACCCATGCCGCCATGCTGGACTGGCTGGCAGGCTTTGGGTTTGCCGTCAGTCCGGGGCGTCAGGCCTGCCGGGGGGCGGCGGCCTTGCTGGATTTTTACCAGACGGTCGGGGCGCTTCGGCCCACACTGCCCTTCGATATCGATGGGGTGGTTTATAAGGTCGACAGTCTGCAGGCTCAGGATCTCCTGGGTTTTGTGGCGCGCGCCCCGCGTTTTGCCATTGCCCATAAGTTCCCCGCCCAGGAAGAAACCACCCGCTTGCTGGGGATCGATGTGCAGGTGGGCCGCACCGGCGCGCTCACGCCCGTGGCGCGGCTGCAGCCGGTGTTTGTCGGTGGGGTGACCGTCACGAATGCGACCTTGCACAACGAGGACGAAATCCGCCGCAAGGACATCCGCATCGGCGACACCGTGGTCGTGCGGCGCGCGGGCGATGTGATCCCTGAAATCGTGGCGCCGGTGCTGCAGCATCGTCCCGCCGATGCGCAAGTCTTCGATTTGCTGGCGGTCTGCCCTGTCTGTCCGGAGTGCGGCTCGGCGGTCGAGCGCCCGGAGGGCGAGATCATCACGCGCTGCACGGGCGGCTTGTTCTGTCCTGCTCAACGCAAACAAACCCTGTGGCATGCCGCCAGCCGCAAGGCGCTGGACATTGATGGTCTGGGTGACAAGCTCATTGAACAACTGGTCGATGGCGGGCGGGTGCACACGCTGGCCGATCTCTATAGCCTGACCGAACTGGAACTTTCCACATATCCACGCATGGGGCGTAAATCAGCCGCCAATCTGGTGCAGGCCATTGCCGCCAGCCGCCAGCCGCCTTTATCGCGGTTGCTGTATGCCTTGGGCATCCGCCATGTGGGGGATACCACGGCGCGTGATCTGGCGCGCCACTTCGGCACCTTGTCGGCGGTGATGGATGCGTCCGAGGACGCCCTGCTGCAGGTACCTGAGGTCGGCCCTGTCGTCGCTGCTTCCATCCGGCGTTTTTTTGCCGAAGCGCATAACCGCGAAGTCGTGACCGCCTTGCAGGAGGCTGGGGTTCAGCCCCAGACTGAAGCCCCTCCGCAGGGTCTCAAGGCCCTGGCAGGCAAGACTTTGGTGCTGACCGGTACCTTGCCCACCCTGAGTCGTGACGAGGCAACCCGTCGGGTGCTGGCTGCCGGGGGCAAGGTCAGCGGCTCTGTCTCGCGCAAAACCGCCTGGGTGGTGGCCGGCAGCGATGCCGGCAGCAAACTCACCAAAGCCCAGGAGCTGGGCGTCGCGATCCTGGATGAGGCGGGCTTGCTGAAATTGTTGGACGCATAAAAAGGCTAGGCCAAAGCAGCGGGGCGGTCTTTCTTGAAAAGACCGCCCCGCTGTACCGCCAGACCAAAAGCGAATTATTTAGCGTCGCTGTTATCCACGATCTTGGCGTCTGCCATCAGTTTCTTTTGATAGGTGGACAGTTCTTGCTGGCGCATCATTTCTTCCAGCTGGGGCTTGGCCTCGTCGAATGAGGGGAAGGCCACCGGACGTTCGTCCTCGACTTGGATCACGTGCCAGCCAAACTGGGTTTGCACCGGATCCGTGCTGAGTTGGCCTTTCTTCATGCTTTCGACGGCCTGGGCGAACTCAGGCACGTAGTTGGTGGTGGGGCCCCAGCCAAGTTCCCCGCCATTTTGGCCGCTGCCGGTATCGATGGAGTCTTTCTTGGCCGCTGCCTCGAAGGTGGTTTTCTTCGCTTTGATGGCTTTGATCAAGGCCTTGGCTTCGTCTTCGGTCTTGACCAGAATGTGCCGCAGCTTGAATTCCTTGCGGTTGGCTTGCTCGGCCTTGATGGTGTCGTATTCTTTTTTCAGGTCAGCTTCGGTGACTGGATTGTCTTTCAGGTATTTGGCCATCAGGGCACGCACCAGAATGCTTTGCGTGGCGAGTTCGGCTTCTTGTTTGACGGCAGGGTCTTTTTGCAGGCTTTTTCAGCGGCCTGGACGGCGACCAGACGGTTGATCATTTCTTGTTTGACCTGGCTGCGCAACTGGGGGGAATCCTGGGCACCCTGGGTGACGAGCAGGCTGATGAACTGATCGAATTTTTCTTGGGTGATTCCTTGGCCATTGACAGTGGCAATATCCTTGGCGTAGACCGGTAGGGCAAGAGAGGCTGCCAGGGCAACAACAGCAAAACGTTTCATGAAAGTCCTTCGGAGGGGGGAGTGCTGGCCTCGATGGCCAATGCGTGAACAGGATAAGGCATCAGATCGCGCACGCAATCATACACAAGACGATGGCGTGCGAGAGTAGAGTGCCCATGAAATTGATTGGACACGATTTGCAGCCGAAAGTGCCGTGCGCCGCCTTCGGCGCCGGCATGACCGATATGCAAGTGCGATTCGTCGATCAGATTCAGGGTGCTGGGCGACAGAACCTGCAGGCGCTGCAGTAATTGGTCGCGTAATAAAACCGCAGCAGACGGTAAGTCGGCAGGGGTGCTCATGAGGGGTCCGTGGGCTTGGCCGGAAGATGTTCGGGGGCAGTGTCGGGCTGGGCTTGCATATGCCGGCCCAGCCATAGGGACTGCACGATGACGAACACCACCAGCAGCGCCGTCAGGCCGAAGACCTTGAAGTCCACCCATTGGGATTCGGTGAAACGCCCGGAAAACGCCACATACAGGTTAAGCATGCCGGAAAATATGAAGAACCCGGCCCAGCTGTCGTTCAGGCGGGCCCAGGCGTGGTCGGGCAGGGCGATTTTTTCCCCCATCAGGCGGCGCATCAGATTGCGTCCGGCAAATAGGCGCGTACCCAGCAAGATCACCCCGAACAGCCAGTACAGCACCGTGGGTTTCCATTTGATGAAAGTATCGTCGTGCAGCAGGATTGTGGCCCCGCCGAACACCGTGATAATGGAGACATTGATCCAGTGGGTGGCCTCGATTTTTCGGCGGGTCAGGGCCAGCCAGAGAATTTGCAAGACAGAGGCAACAATGGCGATGCCGGTGGCCACATAAATGGCAGCGTCCTTGCCCACATAGCTGTCGCCTAGCTTATAGGCCAGAAAAAACAGGATCAGCGGGAAAAGGTCGAAGAGAAATTTTTTCATTCGGCCGGGATGAATTTAAGAGAAAGAGAGTTGATGCAATAGCGCAAACCGGTCGGCGCGGGGCCATCCGGAAACACGTGCCCCAAGTGGGCATCGCAGGTGGCGCAAAGGGTTTCGATGCGCACCATGCCGTGGCTGTCGTCGCGTTCTTCGCGGATGCTGTCGGGGCGGATGGGCTGAAAATAGCTGGGCCAGCCGCAGCCTGCATCGAACTTGGTGTCGGAGACGAACAGCGGGGTGCCGCAGCAGACACAAACATAGGTGCCAGCTTGTGTGCTGTCCCAGTAGCGGCCGGTAAAGGGGCGTTCAGTGTGCTTCAGGCGGGTGACGTTGAATTCGTCGGGGGAGAGCTGAGCACGCCATTGAGCGTCGGTGCGGGTGATCTTGTTCACGGAAAACAGGCAGTAACAGATAGATGTCTGAACAGACAAAGCTTTATCTTATACGAGATTGCGCAGCGAGTGCGGGCGGGGTCATTGCTGGTTGCATTTCATACCGGATTTTCGGGCCAGTCCGCTGTTTTTGTGGATTACCTAAGAAATTAGCAGCAGATTGCGTGTGGCTGGGATAATATGACCCCCATTTATGATTCATGCTGGGAAGTAGCTGATTTATAAATATGGATTGCGTAGCGGCACATGGTGCGCTGCGGTTGATGCTGGCTATTCATGCCCCAAATACTACACGGAGACAAGCATGCGTTTAGCAACTTCATTTCGATTGACCCTGGGTGCTGCTGCCCTGTTGGCGGCCTTGCCGCTGGCCGTTTCGGCACAGATCAAGGTGGGCGTGACGGTCTCGGCCACAGGCCCGGCCGCCTCGCTGGGTATCCCAGAGCGCGATACCGTGGCTTTACTGCCCACTGAAATCGGCGGTCAGGCAGTGGAATACATCATTCTCGATGATGCGACCGACACCACACAGGCAGTCAAGAACATCCGTAAATTCACGGCGGACGACCACGTGGATGTGGTGCTGGGCACGTCGATTACCCCGGCTTCGCTGGCGATGTCGGACGTAGCCGCCGAGACCGGTACGCCGATGGTCAGTGTGGCGGCCAATGCCAAACTGGTCGAGCCCGTCGATGGGCCGCGCAAATGGGTCTTCAAGACCCCGCAAAACGATGCTTTGATGGCCAGCGCCCTGGCCGATGCCATGGTCAAGCAAAACGTCAAGACGCTGGGTTTCATTGGTTTCAGCGATGCTTATGGCGAGGGCTGGCTGCAGGAAATGAAGGCAGCGGCCGAAGCCAAGGGCATCAAGCTTGTGGCAACCGAGCGCTTTGCCCGTCCGGACACCAGCGTGACCGGCCAGACGCTCAAGCTCTTGGCGGCGAAGCCCGATGGCATTCTGATCGCCGCTTCCGGCACGCCGGTGGCCCTGCCGCAGCGCGAACTCATCGAGCGTGGCTACAAAGGTCAGATCTACCAGACCCACGGGGCTGCCAATAATGATGTGCTGCGGGTCTGCGGCCAGGCCTGCGAAGGCATGATTCTGCCGGCTGGCCCCCTGTTGGTGGCTGCACAACTGCCCGACAGCAATCCGGTCAAAGACAGCGCCTTGGTCTACGTCAAGGCCTACGAAGGTAAATACGGCCCAGGGACAACCAATACCTTTGGCGGTCATATGTGGGATGCGGGCCAACTGATCGCCGATGCGATTCCTCGCGCTTTGAAGACCGGTGCAAAGCCTGGTACGCCCGAGTTCCGCGCGGCCCTGCGCGATGCGCTGGAACAGGTCAATGAATTGGCTGTCTCCCAGGGTATCTTCACCATGAGCCCGACCGATCACGCTGGCTTGGACAAGCGCGCCCGGGTGATGGTCAAGGTCGTGGATGGTAAATGGACCTATCAGCCGGATCTCTGATGATGTTTCACACTGAACGACTGCTGCATAAGCCCGGGAGGCGCTGGTGGATCTGACGATTGCGCTGATCCTCCTGCAGGATGGCTTGCTGAATGGGGCCATTTATGGCCTGTTGGGGCTGGCCCTGGTGCTGGTGTTTGTGGTGACCCGGGTGATTTTTATCCCCCAGGGCGAGTTCGTCACCTTTGGCGCCCTGACGTTGGCCTTTCTGGCCAATGGCCGGGTGCCGGGGACAGCCTACCTGCTGGTTGGCATGGGTGTGCTGGTTTGTCTGGTCCAGGCCGTGTCGGCCTGGCGCACCCGGCATTGGCAGGGCTATGGGCGCATGCTGTTGTGGGCTTTGGTGTTGCCGCTGTGTTTGCTGGCCCTGGCACCGTGGGTAGCGGGTAAAGACGTCTCGTTGCTGCTGCAGGTGCTGTTCTCCCTGGCTTTGGTGGTGCCCATGGGCCCCATGGTGTATCGCCTGGTCTATCAGCCAGTCGAGCAGGCCAGTGTGCTGGTATTGCTGATTATTTCCGTGGCGGTGCATTTTGCCCTGACCGGCCTGGGCTTGCTGTTTTTCGGGGCCGAAGGCTGGCGCACGCCTGCCCTGGTCGAGGGCAGCGTCCAGTTGGGGCCAGTCACCTGGACGGCACAGACTTTCGCGGTGCTGGGCCTGTATGCGGTATTGATCGTCGGTCTGTGGCTGTTTTTTGGCCGTACCTTGTATGGTCGGGCCTTGCGGGCCACCGCCGTCAACCGTCGAGGGGCCAGGCTGGTGGGCATCAGCACCCGCGTGGCGGGCAGCCTGACTTTCACGCTGGCGGCCGCCATCGGGGCCCTGTCGGGCATGCTGATTGCCGCCATTACCACGATTTACTACGACACCGGATTCCTGATCGGGCTAAAAGGCTTTGTAGCTGCGATTTTTGGTGGCTTGGTCAGTTATCCCGTCACCGCCATCGGTGCCTTGTTCGTGGGTATCCTTGAGGCCTTTTCGTCGTTCTGGGCCAGCCCATTCAAGGAAGCCATTGTCTTTACCCTGATCATTCCTGTCCTGCTGTGGCGTTCCTTCGGCAGTGTGCATCTCGACGAGGAGGACTAGCCGATGCGCAGCCGTTTGATTGCAGGCGCAGCCCTGCTGGTGTTGGCTTTTTTGCCTTGGATTCCCGGAATACCGGCTTTCTGGATTACCCAGATGAACTACATCGGCCTGTACAGCCTGGTGGTGCTGGGGCTGGTGCTATTGACAGGGGTCGGGGGCCTGACCTCGTTTGGACAGTCCGCCTTTGTGGGGCTGGGGGCGTACTCCACGGCTTGGCTGACCACGGCGGTGGGCGTCTCGCCCTGGCTGGGGCTGTTGGCGGGTTTGTTGCTGACGTGCCTGGTGGCCTATGGTCTGGGCCTGATCACGTTGCGTTTGTCAGGTCATTATCTGCCCTTATGCACCCTGGCGTGGTGTCTGGCGCTGTACTACCTGTACGGCAACCTGGATTTTCTCGGACGCTACGACGGCATTGCCGGGATTCCGCCCATCAGCCTGGGCGACTGGTCGCTGGGGGCCAGCGAATCCATGTATGTCTTGATCTGGTTGGCTTTGTTGCTGGCTCTGTGGGCCACGCATAATTTGCTGGATTCCCGTTCAGGGCGGGCCATCCGGGCCTTGCGCAGCGGTGCCATGGCCGAATCCTTCGGGGTGGACCTGGCGCACTATAAAGTCGTCATTTTTGTCTATGCTGCCCTGTTGGGCAGCGTATCAGGCTGGTTGTATGCCCACATGCAGCGGGCCGTCAGTCCTAGCCCTTTTGGGCTTGGATATGGTATCGAATACCTGTTCATGGCCGTGGTGGGCGGCGCGGGCAGCGTCTGGGGGGCTGTTGTTGGGGCCGCCACGATTTTGCTGGTCAAGGACCAGTTGCAGAATGTCTTGCCCAAGCTGGTGGGTACAGGCATCAATCTCGATTTGCTGGTCTTTGGTGTGCTGATGATCCTGGTGCTGCAGTTTGCTCGCGATGGCCTGTGGCCGTGGCTGGCGCGGCTGGGTCACTGGCTGGGGGGCGGGCCGGACACGCAGGCGCAAAAAGCCGTGCGCAATGCAGCGCCTGCCGCCGATTTACCCCGGCGCGCCTTGCCTGCCGCCGGTTCACTGGTGCTCGAGGTCGATCAGGTTCGCAAAGAATTCGGCGGCCTGGTGGCCGTCAACGACATCAGCTTCAGCTTGCGTGCCGGTGAAATCATGGGCTTGATCGGTCCCAATGGGGCCGGCAAGAGCACGACCTTCAATTTGATCAGCGGTGTGCTGGCACTGAGCGCGGGGCAGGTTCGGTTCATGGGCGAACGCATCGATGGCCAGTCGGCGCATGAGATCGCCCGTCGTGGCCTGGTGCGCAGCTTCCAGCACGTGCAGTTGTTGCCCGATATGACGGTACTGGACAACGTGGCCCTGGGGGCGCATCTGCGCAGTCAGGCCGGGGTGATGTCAGCGGCCTTGCGGCTGGATCGCGCCAGCGAGGCGTCGTTGATGCAAGAAGCCGCCCGCCAACTGCAGCGCGTCGGGCTGGGGGATGTGATGGATCGGCCGGCAGGCAGTCTGCCGTTGGGTCGTCAGCGCATCGTCGAGATTGCGCGGGCCTTGTGTGGCGATCCAATTCTGCTGTTGCTGGATGAGCCCGCCGCCGGCTTGCGTTTCCAGGAAAAACAGGCCTTGGCGACGGTGCTGGATCAACTGCGTCAAGAAGGCATGAGCCTGCTGCTGGTGGAGCACGACATGGATTTTGTGATGAAGCTCACGGATCATTTGCTGGTCATGGACTTCGGGACACGTCTGGCCGAGGGGATTCCGGCCGATATCCGCCATGACCCCGCTGTACTGGAGGCCTATTTGGGCGGCGTGGACGAGGACTGGGATGTCTCGGCTGCTGCGCAGACGCCTCCGCCTGCCGACTCGGCGATCCAGCAAAAGGCCCATTCATGAATAACACGACGGATGCCGTCCTGACGGTCAAGGGCCTGTCGGCCCAGTACGGCAAGGTGGCCGCGCTGGATCCGATTGATCTGGTGGTGGGACGCGGACAGATTGTCACGGTGATCGGCGCGAATGGGGCCGGAAAATCGACTTTGCTCAATGCCTTGATGGGGGCTTTGCCGCAGCGCGGCCATAGTCAGGGGCAGGTGTTGTTCCAGGGGCAGGCGATCCAGGATTGGGATATCGAGCGCCGGGTGGGCCTGGGACTCAGCCTGGTGCCAGAAAAGCGCGAACTCTTTGCCAGCATGTCGGTGCACGATAATTTATTGCTGGGGGGCTTCCGGTTGTACCGCGCCGGCGAGCATGGCTGGCAGGACACGCTGGATCAGGTATTTGATCTGTTTCCCCGGCTTCAAGAACGCGCCCAGCAAGCGGCGGGGACTTTGTCCGGCGGCGAACGTCAGATGCTGGCTGTGGGACGGGCCTTGATGGCGCGGCCCTCTTTGTTGATGCTGGATGAACCCAGCCTGGGCCTGGCGCCCCGGGTGGTGCGCGAAATATTCCAGACGATTTCCCACTTGCGCAGTACCGGGGTGTCGATTCTGCTGGTCGAGCAAAATGCCCGCGCCGCTTTGCACGTTGCGGATGCTGGTTATGTTCTGGAAACTGGCTCTTTGGTGCTGCAGGGCGATGCTGCCTCGCTGTCTGGTCATCCCCGAATCATCGAAAGTTATCTGGGACTCGCCGGGACACAAAACAGTCCTTGAGGACTGTTTTGCGCCAGGCGAGTCGGAGCGCCCTGCAAGGCGCGAGGTGGGGAGACCGGGACACAAAACAGTCCTTGAGGACTGTTTTGCGCCAGGCGAGTCGGAGCGCCCTGCAGGCCAGCTCTGCCTTCGTTCGAGACCTCATCGGGGTGGCCAGGTGCCTGGCCACCCCGATTGCCGCAAAGATAGGCGCCTGGCCACCCTGATTGCCGAAGGGGCGATATGGTCGGCCCGGAGGTTTGCTCGAACTCAAGGGCTGGATCGGCGGCCAAAAGAGCGACACGATTATCGATGGTGTGAGCCTCGCACTGCCGACTCACCTTACGTCACATTGACATGTCTGTCTGCATGGCGATAACCTCGACAGGGAAGCTTCGGATGGTTGTCTGAGGACATCGCGCCCCTGTGGTTCATGAGGCAGTGCCAACTTGGATGGGGTCCGAGGTCCACCATATAACGACATCGGAGACAACACCCATGAAGACGAAGAAGCTATTGCTGTGGATGGCGCTGGCGGCGGCGATTCCATCGTGGGCTGGTGCTGCGGGCACCGAGCCACTGCGTATTGGGATCTTGAATGACCAATCCGGTCTGTATTCTGATTTTGGCGGCGCAACGTCCGTCACAGCGGCGCAGATGGCGGTCAAGGATTTTGGCGGCGAGGTCCTGGGGCGCAAAATCGAGGTTGTCTCCGCTGATCACCAGAACAAGACCGATATTGCGACGTCGGTCGCGCGTAAGTGGTTCGATGTCGATCATGTCGAGATGATTGGGGATTTGACCAATTCCGCCGTGGCGCTGGCCGTGCAGGGCCTGGCCCAGGAAAAAGGCAAGATCACGATTGCTTCCGGGCCGTTTTCTGCCGCTTTGACCGGCAAGGCCTGCTCGCCGACGGGTTTTCATTGGGCGTTCGACACTTATGCCTCGTCGGTCGGTACCGCAACTGGCTTGGTCCAGGAAGGTGCCAAGAGCTGGTTTATTCTGGGGGCGGATTATGCCTATGGCAAGCAATTGGCAGCTGACCTGACCAAGGTCGTGGAGAAAAACGGCGGCCAGATCGTGGGCGAGGTCTTCCATCCGGTGGGGACGTCGGATTTTGCGTCCTTCCTGCTGCAGGCTCAGTCCTCCAAGGCGCAGGCAGTGGCTTTGGCCAATGCCGGGGCCGATACCAGCAACAGCATCAAGCAAGCGGCTGAGTTCGGCCTGACCCAAGGAGGCCAGAAGCTGGTCGCTCTGGGCATCGTCATCAGCGATGTGCATGCGCTGGGGCTGGAAAAGGCCCAGGGGCTGGTGGCGACCACGCCGTTTTACTGGAACCGCGATGATGCCAGCCGGAAATTCTCTGCTCGCTTCATGGAGCAAACCGGCCGCCAGCCCGGTATGGTGCAGGCCAGTGTGTATTCATCGACCTTGCACTACCTGAAGGCTGTGAAGGCGGCGGGCAGTACGGATGGCAAGGTCGTGGCCGAAAAAATGCGCGAACTTCCCGTGCATGATTTCTTTGCTGAAAACGGGGTGGTACGTAAGGACGGTTGGATGGCGCACGATATGTATCTGGTGCAGGTCAAGACCCCTGCCGAATCCAAGGGCCCTTGGGATTACTACAATATCCTGCGCACCTTGCCGGCTGATCTCGTGTCTATCCCTTTGGCCGACAGCACTTGTCCGCTGGTCAAAGGCTGATCACGGCTGTTTTTCAACTTGCCTGACTAGCGAAGCATGCGTTTCAGGCTAAAAGTTCGGCCTTGGCACCCTGGGAAACCAGGGCAGCCAAGGCCGAATCAATGCAATAGCTGCCAATTATCAGGTTTTTGCCTTGCGCAGTTGGTGACGATGCAGCCATTCGCCGATGATGCCTCGGCGGAAGGTCAGTACGCAGATGACAAAGATCAGGCCGATGACGATGGTCACGGATTCGCCCAGCACCCGGAACCAGACGATCCCGGTTTCCTGCATCAGAAATCGACCGATGTCACCGACCTTGTTTTCCAGTGCCACCACGATAATGGCCCCCAGTACCGGCCCGGTCAGGGTGCCCATGCCGCCGATCAGGGTCATCAGGATGACCATGCCGGACATCTGCCAGGTGGCGTCAGACAGCGTGGCCGAGACGAAGACCACGGATTTTGTGGCACCCGCCAGGCCGGATAAAGCGGCCGACAGCACAAAGGCCAGGAGTTTGAAGCGATCGACGTGGTAGCCCAGGGAGACCATGCGGGCCTCGTTTTCGCGGATGGCCTTCAGGGCCTGACCAAAGGGTGAATGCACTGTGCGCCAGATCAGGGCATAGCCCAGGACGAAAATCGCCATCACCACATAATACAGATTGATGTCCTGACTGAGATCCAGGCCCAGGATGCTGCCACGTGGAATGCCTTGCAGGCCGTCTTCGCCGCCCGTGAAGGGCGCCTGCAGAAAGTAGAAGAACAGCATTTGCGCCAGCGCCAGCGTGATCATGGCGAAATAAATGCCGCTGCGCCGGATGGACAGCAGGCCGAACACCAGCCCCAGCAAGGCGGCGCTGAACGTGCCGAATAACAGACCGCTGGCCGTGGGCCAGCCCCAGATGCTCAGGGCCTGGCCGCAGGCATAGCCTGCCAGCCCCAGAAACGCCGCATGACCAAAGGACAGCAGCCCGGTGTAGCCCAGCAGCAGATTGAAGGCACAGGCAAACAGGGCATAGCACATGACCTTCATGATGAAGATCGGATAGGCTCCGATGGCAGGCAGCGCCGCAATGACGAGAATGGCGATCAGGTAGCCGATAAGTTGACGATTCATGATTCTTTCCCGAACAGCCCTGCCGGGCGCAGCAGCAAGACAATCACCATGATGATGAAGACCACGGTGCTGGAGGCCTCAGGCCAGAAGACCTTGGTGAAGCCCTCGATGATGCCCAATCCAAGGCCGGTGACGATAGACCCCAGGATGGAGCCCATGCCGCCGATGACGACCACGGCGAACACGACGATGATGAGGTTGGAGCCCATGAGCGGCGAGACTTGCAGAATGGGGGCGGCCAGCACGCCGGCAAAGGCGGCCAGGCCCACGCCCAAGCCAAAGGTGAGCGAGATCATCAAGGGAACATTGACGCCGAAAGCCTCGACGAGTTTTGCGTTTTCAGTGCCGGCCCGCAGCAAGGCCCCCAAGTGGGTTTTTTCAATCAGGAACCAAGTGGACAGGCAGGCCAGAATGGAGGCAATCACGACCCAGCCGCGATAGATGGGCAGGTACATAAAGCCCAGATTTACCCCGCCCTGCAACAAGGCAGGCGTGGAGTAGGGCTGGCCGGATACGCCGTAGATGCTGCGAAACAGGCCTTCGATGATCAGGGCCAGACCAAAGGTGAGCAGCAGGCCATAGAGTGGATCGAGTTTGTACAAGTGGCGCAGCAGCAGGCGCTCCAGGATGATGCCGAACAGCCCCACCACGATGGGCGAGAGCACCAGCATCACCCAGTAATTGAGACCCAGGTATTGCAGCCCCAGCCAGGCCACAAAAGCACCCAGCATGTATAGGGCGCCGTGGGTGAAGTTGATGATGTTGAGCAGGCCAAAGATAATGGCCAGCCCTAGGGACAGCACGGCATAAAACGAGCCATTGACCAAGCCCAGCAACAGCTGGCCCAGCAAAGCCTGGATAGGTACACCAAAGAGTTCAATCATAGGGCTGCAACAAAGGCGGGTGACCGGAGTACACGATGGGATGGCCTTGCCGCAGGTGCAGGGCCATCCGGTTCAGGTGTGGCAATCAGCCCTTGAGCAAGGGGCAGGTAGAGGTGGATTCTGCCCCGTAGACGGCTTCTGCAGGCAGATCGCGCACGATGTTGTAGTAGTCCCAGGGTGCTTTGGATTGATCTGGGCGTTTGACTTGAGCCAGGTACATATCGTGCATGAACAGGCCGTCTTTGCGGACATAGCCGTCCTTGACGAACATATCGTTGATTTTGTTCGATTTCAGGTATTTCATGATGGTGTCGCCATCATCCGATCCGGTGGCTTTGACGGCTTTCAGGTAGTTCAGCGCGGCGGAGTAATCGGCGGCCTGGACGAATGACGGGGCGCGGTCCAGCTTGTCGAAGAAACGCTTGGCCCAGGTGCGGGAAGCATCGGACTGATCCCAGTACCAGGGCGTGGTCAGGTACAGGCCGGCGGTGTTGTCCAGCCCCAGGGCATGGATATCGTTAATGAACACCAGCAGCCCGGCAAGTTTCATGGTTTCGGTGATGCCGAATTCCTTGGCGGCCTTGACCGAATTGATGAAGTCCCCCCCGGCGTTGGCCAGGCCCAGGACTTGGGCGCCGGAGGACTGAGCCTGCAGCAGGAACGAAGAAAAATCGGTGGTGGACAAGGGGGCGCGGACCTGGCCCACGACCGTACCGCCGTTGGCCTTGACGACCTTAGCGGTGTCTTGTTCCAGCGAATGGCCAAACGCATAGTCGGCCGTCAGGAAGAACCAGGATTTGCCGCCTTCGTTCACCACGGCCGAGCCCGTGCCATTGGCCAGAGCGGTCGTGTTGTAGGCGTAG
Organism: Castellaniella sp.; assembly: GCF_034675845.1. Lineage (NCBI taxonomy): Bacteria > Pseudomonadati > Pseudomonadota > Betaproteobacteria > Burkholderiales > Alcaligenaceae > Castellaniella > Castellaniella sp. Next base: position 966,571 of record NZ_JAUCCU010000001.1, on the reverse strand, counting down.
TGGATGGTATAGGGGGTGCATTTATCGTTGGTCAGCAGAGAAGACCCCGGACCAATGGCGATAAAGGGTTTTTTCTTTTCGGCGGCGACGCCGGCCATGGCCAGTGCGGTGGCCGAATTGGTGCCGCCTATCAGCATGTCCATGTTTTCGGTATCGAACCAGTCGCGGGCCCGGGCCGAGGCGATATCCGGCTTGTTCTGGTGGTCGGCGGCCAGGAATTCGATTTTCTTGCCGTCGATCTCGCCACCCATGTCGGCGATGGCCATGCGGATGGCATCGGCCCCGCCACTGCCATCCACGTCGGCATAGACCCCGGACATATCGGTGATGAAACCGATGCGGATGACATCGTTGGATATCCCGGCAGCCTGGGCGGATAGGCTCAGACCCAGGCCGACCGCAGCGAGTGCGGCTGATAGGGTACGCAATTTCATGGGAAGTCTCCTGAAGTAGTCGGCGATGCCGGCGGATGAGGTAAAGAACGTCAGACGCCCAGCAGGCTGTCGAGCGTGTGTTTTTTTTCTGAGAGCTGGGCAGCGGGGAATTCTTCGATGATCTGGCCGTGTTCCATGATGTAGAAGTGATCGGCCAGCGGGGCGGCGAAACGGAAGTTCTGTTCGACCATGACGATGGTGTAGCCCTTGGCCTTCAAGGTGGTGATCATGCGGGCCAGGGCCTGGACAATGACGGGGGCCAGGCCCTCGGAGATCTCGTCGAGCAGCAGCAGGTTGGCGCCGGTGCGCAGAATGCGGGCCACGGCCAGCATTTGTTGTTCACCCCCGGACAGGCGGGTGCCGGGGGAGTGGCGGCGTTCCAGCAGATTGGGAAACATATCGTAGATTTCAGCCAGCGACATGCCGCCGCCCAGCGTATTGCCTACAGTGGGTGGCAGCAGCAGGTTTTCTTCGCACGATAAAGAGGCAAAGATGCCGCGTTCTTCGGGGCAGTAGCCGATGCCCAGGTGGGCAATACGGTAAGTGGGCATGTGGATGGATTCGGTGCCCTGGATACGGATGGAGCCAGTGCGCCGGCTGGTCAGGCCCAGCAGTGCGCGCAGCGTTGTGGTGCGTCCCGCGCCATTGCGGCCCAACAAGGTGACGACCTGACCAGGTTCAACGCGCATATTGACGCCGTGCAGGACATGGGATTCGCCGTACCAGGCTTGCAGGTCGGAGATTTCCAGGGCGGGGGTGCTGCTGTTCATGCTTGGGCTCCTTCGAGTTCCCCTTGGGTGGTGCCCATGTAGGCTTCCATCACGGCTGGATTGTTGGACACAGCCGCATAATCGCCTTCGGCCAGGACGGCCCCTCGGGCCAGTACCGTGATGCGGTCGGCAATCGAGGAAACGACCTTCATATTGTGCTCGACCATCAGGATGGTGCGTCCGACGCTGACCTGTTTGATGAGCTGGGTGACGCGGTCCACGTCTTCGTGGCCCATGCCTTGGGTGGGTTCGTCCAGCAGCATCAGGCTGGGTTCCATGGCCAGGGTGGTGGCGATTTCCAGGGCGCGTTTGCGGCCATAGGGCAGATTCACGGTGATTTCGTCGGCAAAGCCACCCAGGCCGACTTCGTCGAGCAGCGCCTGCGCCCGCTGGTTCAGGGGAGCGAGGCTGCGTTCGCTGCGCCAGAAGTGAAAGGACAGGCCGGTGTTGCGCTGCAAGGCGATACGCACGTTATCTAGCACGGACAGCTGAGGAAATACGGCGGAGATCTGGAAAGATCGGATGATGCCTTTGCGGGCGATGTCGGCGGGCTGATCGTGGGTGATCTCCTGGCCGTCGAAATAGATCTGGCCCTGGGTGGGTTTGATGAATTTGGTGAGGAGATTGAAGCAGGTGGTCTTGCCTGCGCCGTTGGGACCGATCAGAGCGTGAATATGGCCGCGCTGCACCTGAAGATTGACTGCATCGACCGCGACGAACCCCAGAAAAGTCTTGGTGAGGTTGCGGGTTTCGAGGATGATGGATTGATCTGTGCCCATGATGCCCTGATGTGTCGAAACTTTTTGTCATGCCCGTGTGGCGAAGTGCTTTAAGTATGAGATAACAGTTTGCGGATCGCCATTGGGGTTTTACATCAGAGGGGCGTTTTGTCCGGGTAGTCGCACAGATCGGCAATGGGGCATTGCGGGCACTTGGGCTTGCGGGCCACGCAGACGTAGCGGCCATGCAGAATCAGCCAATGATGGGCATCCAGCAGATAGGCCTTGGGCACACGCCGCAGCAGGGCCTGCTCTACGGCCAGCACGGTCTTGCCCGGGGCGATGCCGGTGCGGTTGGAGACCCGGAATATATGCGTGTCCACTGCCATGGTGGGCTGACGAAAGGCGGTGTTCAAGACCACATTGGCGGTTTTTCGGCCCACGCCAGGCAGGGCTTCCAGGGCTTCGCGCTGGTCAGGCACCTGGCCAGCGTGGTGTTGCAGCAGCAGTTCGCAGGTGCGGATGATGTTGCGTGCCTTGGTCTTGTACAGGCCGATGGTGCGGATGGCCTCGGTCAGCCCTGTTTCGCCCAGGGCCAGCAGGCCTTCGGGGGTTCCGTGTTTGGGGAAGAATCGCTGGGTGGCCAGGTTGACGGATCGGTCGGTGGCCTGAGCCGACAGGATGACGGCAATCAGCAACTGGAAGGTGCTGTCGTATTCCAGTTCGGTTTCCGGGTGGGGGTTGGCTGCTTGCCAGCGGCGAAAGCATTCTTCGATGGCGGTGCGCTTCATGGGCGTCGGGCGCGTGCCCGAGCCAGAGCCTGGGCAATGCGGTCTTGTTTGTCGTGGTCGGATGTGGGCGCGGCCAGGGTGGGTTTGTTGGCCAGGGTGCGGGCGGCTGGGCTATCGGCTTCGGCGTGACGAGCTTGCAGGCGTTCGTTGCGGGCCATATAACGCACGCGGGCGGTATCTGCGTCCTGTATCGTCCAGTCGCGTCCGGCGGGCACCATGCTGATGCAGTCGACCGGGCAGGGGGCGACACAGCGCTCGCAGCCTGTGCAGTCGTCCTCGATCACGGTATGCATGCTTTGGTTGGCCCCTAGAATGGCATCCACCGGGCATGCCTGGATGCAGAGGGTGCAGCCGATGCAGTGTTCCTCGTCGATCAGGGCAACGCGAAACGGCTGGTGGGTGCCACAGTCGGGGTCCAACGGCAGGATGGGACGACCCAGGGCCTGGGCCAGGGTAGCAATGGTCTGCGGGCCGCCCGGTGGGCAGCGGTTGATTTCAGCCTGGCCGTCGGCCATGGCCTGCGCATAGGGACGGCAGCCGTCGAAGCCGCACTGGCCGCATTGAGTCTGGGGCAGCAGGGCGTCAAGCGTATCGATCAGGGAAGACATGGCACGGCCAGTGTAAAAGAGTGCCGCGCAATGCGCATGCCCTGCCGTTTGGGGCAGGGCAGTACGAGAAGGGCTGGATTTATGGGTGAGCGCGGATGAAAGCGGAGATTTTAGGATAGATCCGCGAACGCCACCGGCGGCCGGAGAAAATCCCGTAATGGCCGCACTCGGCGGCGGTGTAGGCTTCACGCATGGAGTCTGGCAGGTTTTTGCACAAATCCTGGGCGGCATGCGTCTGGCCGGAACCGGAGATATCGTCGAGTTCGCCTTCGATGGTCAGCAAGGCGGTGTGGCGAATGGCGGTCGGGTCGACCAGGTCGCCATCAATGATCCAAGTGCCCTGGGGTAGGCGGAAGTCCTGGAATACGGTGCGAATGGTGTCCAGATAGAACTGCGCTGGCATGTCCAGAACGGCGTTGTATTCGTCGTAGAAACGGCGATGGGCCTCAGCGTCGTTATCGTCGCCGCGCAGCAGGTGCAGGTAGAAATCGTAGTGTGATTTCAGGTGGCGATCCGGATTCATGGCGACAAAGCCGGTGTGCTGCAGAAACCCGGGATAGACCTGGCGGCCTATGCCCGGGTAGCGGGCGGGAACACGGTGGATGAGGTTGTCCTCGAACCAGGAGTAGGATTTTGTGGTGGCCAGCCGATTGACCTGGGTGGGGGATTTGCTGGCGTCGATCGGGCCGCCCATCATGGTCATGGTGCGCGGCTGGCAGGGGTCGTTGTGGCTGGCCAGCAGCGATACGGCAGCGAGTACCGGCACTGTGGGCTGGCAGACGGAAATGACGTGGGTATCCGGTCCCAGGTGGCGCAGGAAAGTCTGGACATAGTGAACGTAGTCGTCCAAGCCAAAGGTGCCTTCGCTGGCCGGCACCATGCGGGCGTCGATCCAGTCGGTGACGTAGACATCGTGGTTGGGCAGCAGGGTACGGACCGTGTCGCGCAACAGTGTCGCATGGTGGCCCGATAGGGGGGCCACCAGCAAAATACAGGGGTCCTGATTTTGTGTGTCACGGCGGAAATGCACCAGGCGACAGAAGGGCTGCGCCAGGACGGTTTCTTCGGTGACGGCGACTTCTTGTTTGTCGATTGTTGTGGTGTGCAGGTTCCAGGCGGGTTTTTCGTATTCTTTGCCCATGCGGTGGGCCAGTTCGTAGGTGGCGGCGAATTGACGCGACAGCGGGGTATACGCTAGGGGGCTGTAGGGATTGGAGAACAGCTGTGAGCCAGTTTCGGTAAAGGCAGTCAGAGGCGCAAGAATAGTGCGCTGGAGTTCATGAAGGTCATACAGCATAGTGGTGCGTTCCGGTGGTCTGCAGCGGCGCAGATCGTGCGCCAAGGTATATTGCGTGCAGATATAAAGTACCGGTAAACATGACGATGCGCTAGCGGGATTACCCGATGTGAGTAAATACCCGGTCGCAAGAGTTGCCTTTTGCAGACAGAAGCGTCAGGGACGCTCTAAATACTTGAGTTTGTCAGCCACGCCATTCCAGTCGTCGGCGCCATCCAGCGGGGTGAGCGAACGATTGATGGGGCCAAAAGTAGGAGAAAGTTCTGCGTTCAGCGGGATGTAATCGACCTGATCCTGGGGGACGTCTTCTTCGGCGAAAATGGCGTTGGCCGGACATTCTGGCACGCAGACAGCACAATCGATGCATTCTTCGGGGTCGATGACCAGAAAATTAGGCCCTTCGCGAAAACAGTCCACCGGACAGACATCGACGCAGTCGGTATATTTACATTTAATACAGTTTTCGGTGACGACGTGGGTCATGAGGTGCTCCGGCAGAAAAACAAAGCCAACAAAGGCCATCCGGGATTTTACCTAATTTACGTGCCTTGGCAGCCAGAGCCTGATATGCAGGTAGGGGTGCCGCCCGCTGGACTCAAGTAGTATAGAGTCTAGTATCCGCCGAACCTATCTGAATGTTTCTCGTGTCATGAGCCACTCTACCGTCGTAGCACCTTCTGATCCCTTCGATGCGGACTGGTTTCGGGCTGCCTCCCAGGGGCTGGACGAGGCCGGGGTAGCCTTGCTGCAGCAGGCGGTGGATTGGGTGCGTCTACCTTTGCAGCAGGCGATGGCCAGCACAGGCGAGGCCTTGGATGCGCATTGCGCCGCAGTTGCGCTGATTCTTGCCGAGCTGGGCTCGGATGCTGCCACCCGGGCGGGGGCATTGCTGGCGGTGCAGCCCGTCCCGGCGGGCCAGTTGTCCCGCACGGACCCTTTGCGCAAGGCCTTTGGCCCAGATGTCGCCACGCTGGTTCAGGGGGCGCGCGCCCTGCTGATGCTGGGGGCGGTGGCTGGGCGTGCCGGGGCGGATTCCGGGGCCGACCAAAAAGAAATGCAGCGCAAGATGCTGTTGGCCATGGCGGCGGATCTGCGCATCGTGTTGATGCGGTTGGCTTCGCGGCTGCAGTCCTTGCGCTGGTATGCCGCCAGCCGTACGCCGTGCCCCCCCGAGTTCGCCCGCGAGACCATGGCCTTATATACGCCATTGGCCAATCGCCTGGGGATCTGGCAACTGAAATGGGAAATGGAAGACCTGTCGTTCCGGTTTTTACAGCCCGATACCTATAAGTCGATTGCGCGTCAGCTCGAGGAAAAACGCATCGAGCGCGAGGCCTTCATCGAGGCGGTCATGAGCCGCCTCCAGGCGGCACTGGATGATGCGCATATCCGGGCCGACATCAGTGGCCGACCCAAACACATCTATAGCATCTGGAACAAGATGCGGATCAAGCATCTTGAATTCCACCAGCTCTTTGACCTGCGTGCCTTGCGGGTGATTGTGGCTGACGAGCGTACCTGCTACGCCGCACTGGCCCTGGTCCATGCCATGTGGATCCCTGTGCCAGAGGAATTCGACGACTATATCGCCCGCCCCAAGCCCAATGGCTATCGTTCCCTGCATACCGTGGTGGCCGATGCGGAAGGCCGGGCCTTCGAGGTGCAGATCCGCACCCACGAGATGCACCGCTTCGCCGAATACGGCATGGCCGCGCACTGGCGCTATAAAGAAGCCGGTGCCCGGGGTGGGCAGGTGTCGGCGGCAGGCGCCGATGACCAGAAGATATCCTGGATGCGCCAGTTGCTGGCCTGGAAGGAGGACGGTGGCCCGGCGCCCGCCCCCGAGGCCCCGCCCGTCAGCAACCATATTTACGTCATGACGCCCCAGGCCCGGGTGCTCGAACTCCCCGCTGGGGCGACGCCGGTGGACTTTGCCTATTTGCTGCATACCGATCTGGGGCATCGCTGCCGGGGTGCGCGGGTGGATGGCCAGATGGTGCCCTTGTCTACCCGGCTGCGTACAGGGCAGACCGTCGAGATCATGGCCGCAAAGTCCGGCGGACCTTCGCGCGATTGGCTGAATCCGCAACTGGCCTATTTGGCCAGCCCCCGGGCACGGGCCAAGGTCCGGGCCTGGTTCAATGCGGTCGAACTGCAACAGCGTATCGCCCAAGGCCAGACCCTGGTCGAAAAGGAATTGCAGCGCCTGGGCAAGACCGCCATCAATCAAGAACACTTGGCGCAGCAGCTCGGCTTTGCCCGTGCCGATGATCTTTATGTGGCCGCCGCCAAAGAAGAATTCAGCCTGCGTCAGATCGATCAGGCCTTTCGCGAAGCCGAGCCCGGCGCACCGCTGCCGGATGCGGCGCGGGTCTATGCCAGCGAGGCCAGCAGCGTATCGCGCACCGGCAAGAGCGGCGTACTGGTGGTGGGGGTGGATTCCCTGATGACACAGCTGGCGCGCTGCTGTCGCCCAGCGCCGCCCGATGCCATCGAGGGCTTTGTCACCCGGGGTCGAGGCGTGTCGATTCACCGTCGCGACTGCAGCGCCTGGGCTGCCTTGGTATTGCGTCATCCAGAACGCTGCATACAGGTGGATTGGGGCGAAACCGGCCAGGCCATGTATCCGGTCGACCTCAATATCCATGCCCAGGATCGGCCCAATTTGTTGCGCGACCTGTCCGAGGTCTTTGCCCGCTTGCGGCTGCGTGTGGTGCGGGTCACGACTCATAGCCGTCGTTCGTTGGCCCATATGGTATTCACCATCGAGGTCCGCGATGGCGCTCAGATCCGTCAGGCGCTGGATGCGGTCAACGAATTGCCCGGGGTTCAGGCCAGTCGGCATTGACCTCCAGTTTGCGCAGCCCGACGCATCACGATGGGCGCTGCTAAAATGGCTGTTTGGCTGGCCGCAGTGGTCTGTCCGCCCGACTTGGGCACCTTAGAAGCGAGTCTGGATTTGAAACCCTATCATTTGCCGGATGCCCAGGGGCATTTCGGACAGTTTGGCGGTTCGTTCGTGGCCGAAACCCTGGTGCATGCCCTGGATGCCTTGCGGGATGCCTATCAGCAATACCGTGACGATCCGGAGTTCCTGCGCGAGTTCGCCGACGAACTTGAACACTTTGTCGGGCGTCCCAGCCCCGTCTATCATGCGCGACGCTGGTCGCAACAGTTGGGCGGCGCCCAGATCTGGTTCAAGCGTGAAGACCTCAATCACACCGGCGCCCATAAGGTCAATAATTGCATTGGCCAGGCCTTGCTGGCCCGACGCATGGGCAAAGCCCGCGTCATTGCCGAGACCGGGGCCGGTCAGCATGGGGTGGCCACCGCCACCGTGGCGGCACGCTACGGCCTGGAATGCGTGGTCTATATGGGTAGTGAAGATGTCCGCCGTCAGGCATCCAATGTCTACCGCATGAAGCTCTTGGGCGCCCAGGTGGTGCCGGTCGAATCCGGCTCGCGCACCCTCAAGGACGCACTCAACGAGGCCATGCGGGATTGGGTTGCCCACGTCGAGGACACCTTTTATATTATCGGGACGGTGGCTGGGCCACATCCTTATCCCCAGATGGTGCGCGACTTCCAGACCATCATCGGCCGTGAATGCCTGGAGCAAATGCCGCGTGATGCGGGCCGCCAGCCCGACTACGTGGTCGCGTCGGTCGGAGGGGGCTCCAATGCCATCGGTATTTTCCACCCCTATATCGAACACGAATCCGTCCATCTGATCGGGGTCGAGGCTGCCGGTCAGGGCCTGGACAGCGGGCATCATGCCGCATCGCTTAATCGCGGTGTGGTGGGGGTGCTGCACGGCAATCGCACGTATTTGCTGCAGGACGCCAATGGCCAGATCACCGAGACCCATTCCATCTCCGCTGGCCTGGATTACCCGGGCGTTGGCCCGGAACACGCTTGGCTGAAGGATGTCGGCCGTGCCCAGTATGTGGGCATTACCGACCAAGAAGCCCTGGCCGCGTTTCATGAGTGCTGCCGCATCGAGGGCATTATGCCGGCACTGGAATCCGCGCATGCAATTGCCTATGCCACCAAGCTCGCCCCCACGCTGTCGCCCGACCAGATCATTCTGGTCAATGTCTCGGGGCGGGGCGACAAAGACATGCATACCGTTGCCGAATACAGCGGCATTACGCTTTAGGAGCCCGCTTTGACAGCTGCAGCATCCAATCAACGCCTGGCCGCTTGTTTCGGCGGCCTGTCGGGGCGCACGGCCTTGATTCCCTACATTACCGCAGGCGATCCGCTGGCCGGGTCCACACCTGATCTCATGCATGCTCTGGTGGCAGCCGGGGCGGATGTCATCGAGCTGGGGGTGCCGTTCTCTGATCCCATGGCCGATGGCCCCGTGATCCAGCAGGCAGGCGAGCGTGCCATTGCCGCTGGGGTCAGCTTGACCCGGGTGCTGGCCATCGTGGCTGAATTCCGTCAACGCGACAAGCGGACCCCGGTGGTCTTGATGGGGTACGCCAATCCGGTCGAGTGCCTCGGCCAGCAAGTTTTTGCCGATCAGGCTGCTGCTGCCGGCGTGGATGGTGTTCTGGTGGTGGATTACACACCGGAAGAATCCGCCGACTTTGCCGCCCGGTTGTCCGCTGTCGGCCTGGACTCGATTTATCTGTTGGCGCCTACGTCCACCGAAGCCCGCATGAAAGCCATCGCCCGTCTGGCACGTGGCTACGTCTATTATGTGTCCCTCAAGGGGGTCACGGGGGCTGGCAATCTGGATACCGATGATGTGGCGCGACATTTGGCCACCATTCGCCGCCATGTTGCCATTCCCGTCGGGGTGGGTTTTGGCATCCGCGATGCCGCCAGTGCGGCGCGTGTCGCCGCCCATGCCGATGCTGTCGTCATCGGCAGCAAACTCATCCAAATCCTCGAAGATACCTCGCGCCGCGATGGCCCCCAGGCGGCTATTCAGGCCGTGGCTGGATGGTTGGCCGACGTGCGCCAGGACATCGATAAAATTCAAAAAGGCTAACCATGAGCTGGTTCGAAAAGATACTGCCTCCCCGCATCAATCGCCATAGCGATGCCACGTCCAAACGCGTGCCCGAAGGCCTATGGGTCAAGTGCCCATCCTGCGAGTCCGTACTCTATAAGGAAGACCTGCAGGCCACCTTCAATGTCTGCCCCAAGTGCAGCCATCATATGCGGATTGGTGCTCGTGCCCGGATCGATTCCCTGATGGACCCAGAGGGCCGCACCGAAATCGGTGCCCAGACGCGCCCCATGGACCCGCTGAAATTCAAGGACTCGCGTCGATATCCCGAGCGCGTCACCGAGGCCACCAAACAAACCGGTGAATCCGAGGCCATGGTTGTGGTCAGTGGCACCATTCTGTCGGTGCCCGCCGTGTTGGCCTGCTTTGAATTTGCGTTCATGGGGGGCTCCATGGGCTCTGTGGTGGGTGAACGTTTCGCACGTGGCATCCAGGCCGCCATTGAGCAGCGCATGCCTTTTATCTGTGTGTCGTCCTCGGGCGGTGCGCGCATGCAGGAATCCCTGTTTTCCCTGATGCAGATGGCCAAGACCACTGCCATGCTGCATCAGTTGTCCGATGCGGGCCTGCCGTTCATCAGTATCCTGACCGATCCCACCATGGGGGGCGTGTCGGCCTCCTTCGCCTTCATGGGCGATGTGGTGATTGCCGAGCCCAATGCCTTGATTGGTTTTGCTGGGCCGCGCGTCATCGAGCAGACCGTGCGTGAAAAGTTGCCGGAAGGCTTTCAGCGGGCTGAATTTCTGTTGACCAAAGGCGCTATCGACCGGGTCATCGACCGTCGCGAACTCCAGGCCGAAGTCGCCCATCTATTGGCTTTGTTCACGCGCCAGCCCATCGAGGTCGTCGCCAAGATCGCCTGATAAAGGGGTCACGTCAGGATAAAGGGGTCAGACTCCATTTTTTGAAAAATGGAGTCTGACCCCTTTATCAAAAATGGAGTCTGACCCCTTTATCCTTTATCTCTCTTTAACGTATATAGAAAGACCCGGGATTCTTGGAATCTCGGGTCTTTCTATATCGGACACTGTTCAGTACCGGCCCTCTGGTTGTCAGAGGGCCGTGTTTGCACCTGTCAGTGTGAGGTTTCCACCTGTTGCAGGGGTTCCTCTGTCCGTTGTGCGACGGTTTTACGGGCGCGGCCAAGCTTCGGGGCGTCAACAGGCGCTGCCGGGGCTGCACTTGTCCGGGTTTCAATCATCTGCATGCCGGTATTTTGCAGGGACTCAGCCAGGGGGGGCAGGACGATTGCTTGGCTGGCTGCTGCTGTCGCCGAGGTCGAGGCCTGTGGGGCTGCTTCGACGGCTTGCTGTGGCGCGTCAATGACTTGGACAGCTTGGACAGCCGCCGTCGCCACGATTTCTGCGTCCGCCTGGGCCACTGTATCCACCGAGGAGACTGTTTCAATGGCTTGAGCGGCTTGTTCGGTTTCTACTGCCTGCACCGTATCGACGGTCTCGATGGGTTCGGCTGCGGCGTTTTCTGCCGCGGCTGTCGTCTTGATGGCGTCGGCAGCGGCGGTGACCTCCGTCGTGACGGGTTCGATCACGACAGCAGTTTCTACCGCAACAGCAGTTTCGACTGCAACAGCAGTTTCTGCCGCTGCGGGAGTTTGAGCCACAGGATGGATCTCAGCAGGGGTGACTGTCTCGATGGTCGTGATGACCTGGGCCGTCTCGACAGCGACAAGCGGTGCAACCACGGGTTGTGGGGCCTCGGTCGTCACATCCAGGGCCTGGGGATCGAAGCGTGGTGTTTCGTGCGTTTCGAGATCCGATGCTTCGTTGGGCATGGTGCTGTCGTCGCCATCGTGGCTGTTGGTGGACTCGCCAGCCTCGTTGGTGCGGCGGCCACGGCGGCCACGGCGGCGGCGGCGCTTGCGCTCGGGATCAGGGGTCTCGGTATCGCCATCTTCGTCTATGTCGATGTCAGGGCCCGCAGAGGCCATGGTCTCTGCTTGTGGCGGCAGGATGTCGATGAAGTTGGATGCAGGTGCCGTGCTGGCTGCTGCAACAGCAAGCTTGGTTTCGACCACAGTGCTGACGCTGCTCTCGGCCTCGGGCGTTGCCACGGTATCCTGGACCTCGTCCTGGCGCGTGCGGCCACGGCCACGGCGGCTGTTGCTATTGCGGCCACGGCGGGAATCGCCGCCGTCCGTGCTGGCTTCCGGGGATGCCTGTGCGATCGGCTTGTCCAACTGGATATCGCGTTCTTCGGCATTGCGATCCGACCCGCTGCGGCCGCGGCGTGCGCCGTGGCGTGGTTCGTGACGAGCCTCGTCCGATCGGTCCGAGCGATCTGTGCGCGCTTCGGTGGATTCGGACTTTTCACCGCGTGGGGCGCGGTCGGTTCGGTGGTGATTGCGGCCATCGGCGCGGCGGCCCTGGTGGCGACCACCGCCGCCACGGCGTGGTTTTTCGTCCGAGCTGGCGGGGCTGGTTGACGGCTTTTCCGTCGGTGTGCTGGCTGGCGCAGAAGCGCCGGAGAACCAGGCGAGGATGCGCTTGAAGAAACCACCGGTGTCGGCTGGCGCCGGAGCGGCCGACGCGGACTTTGCAGGCCGGTCGACGTGCGGTGGCGCAGGCTGGGCCGGTTGGATGCTTTTGACCAGCGCCTCGGGGCGGGTGCCGGCCTCTTGGGCTTTATTGGGCTGCCAGACGAGCTTGTCTTCAGGTTCCTGGGCGAGTTCGAAGCTGGTTTTATTGTCATCCAGCCGTGGATCGTCGTGGCGCAGGCGCTCGATGTGGTGGTGCGGTGTTTCCAGGGATTTATTCGGGATCAGGACCAGATTGACCTTGAGGCGTGCTTCGATCTGGCTGATGTCGTGGCGCTTTTCATTCAGCAGGAAGGTGGCGACGTCCACCGGCACTTGGGCGTGCAGGGCGGCGGTGCCTTCCTTCATGGCTTCTTCTTGCAGCAGGCGCAGCACATGCAGGGCGCTGGACTCGGCGTCGCGAATGACACCGGTGCCGGTGCAGCGTGGGCAGGTGACGTGCGAACCCTCGTTGAGGGCTGGCCGCAGGCGCTGGCGGGATAGCTCCATCAGGCCGAAGCGGGAGATCTTGCCCATCTGTACGCGGGCTCGGTCAAAGTGCAAGGCATCGCGCAGGCGCTGCTCGACGGCGCGCTGATTCTTGCCGTCTTCCATGTCGATGAAGTCGATCACGATCAGGCCGCCCAAGTCGCGCAGGCGCAACTGGCGGGCGACTTCGTCGGCTGCTTCGAGGTTCGTGCGTACCGCAGTTTCCTCGATGTCGGCACCGCGTGTGGAGCGTGCCGAGTTCACGTCCACGGCCACCAGGGCTTCGGTGTGATCGATGACGATGGCGCCGCCTGAAGGCAGGGTCACCGTGCGGGAGTAGGCCGTTTCGATCTGGTGTTCGATCTGGAAGCGGGAAAACAGGGGCACGTCATCGTGGTAACGCTTGACGCGGCTGACGTTATCCGGCATGACCACGCTCATGAAGGCCAGGGCCTGGTCGTGGATGTCGTCGGTATCGATCAGGATTTCGCCGATTTCCAGCGAGAAATAATCGCGGATGGCGCGAATGACAAGGCTGGATTCCAGATAAATCAGGATGGGAGCCTTGTTTTCACGGGCAGCCCCGTCGATGGCCGTCCAGAGCTGCATCAGGTAGTTCAGATCCCATTGCAGTTCTTCGACGCTGCGGCCGATGCCGGCCGTGCGTGCAATCATGCTCATGCCGGCCGGGATATCCAGCTGGTCCATGGCTTCGCGCAGTTCTTGGCGGTCTTCGCCTTCGACGCGGCGCGAAACGCCGCCGCCGCGCGGGTTATTGGGCATCAGGACCAGGTAGCGGCCCGCCAATGAAATAAACGTGGTCAGGGCAGCGCCCTTGTTGCCGCGTTCTTCTTTTTCGACCTGGATAATGAGTTCCTGACCTTCAGTCAGGGCATCTTGTATCCGGGCGGAACGCACATCCACGCCTTCCTTGAAGTAGCTGCGAGCGACCTCTTTGAAGGGCAGAAAGCCGTGGCGTTCCTCGCCGTAGCTGACGAAGCAGGCTTCGAGACCTGGTTCTATGCGGGTAATGACACCTTTATAAATATTGCCTTTGCGCTGCTCGCGCCCGGCGGTTTCGATGTCCAGGTCGATGAGTTTTTGACCATCGACAATCGCGACGCGTAGTTCTTCTTGGTGCGTCGCATTGAACAGCATGCGTTTCATGAGTGGGTTTCTCCGTTGTCAGGGTGCGCCGGATTCGGCGCACGACCACGGGTCACTTGGTTGCGATGCGGCAGTCTGCGGGGAGAGGTGGCTGCGGACGTGTTCAGGCCGCGCCAGTCTCCGGTGGGGATGGCACGGTGCGCTGGTAGGCGCGTGGTTCTGGCAGCATGGGAGTCAGGGTCACGGTCGTGGTTGACGAAGAGTTGCTGGGAACGGCGAACGCGCATAGCGCGGCGTTCGGTGCGGAAGAACGAGCAGAAATCTGCAGCGTCGCACGCGGCGATGTGTCGATTGCTGTCTGATCCAGCAGACAGTCAACCAGGACGAGGCCGGCGACCAAAGACCCGAAGGCCGAAATCCAGGCAGTACAATGGTGTCCCTGCAGCCAGCCGGAGACGCGTGTGTCGTGTCTCTACGTATGGCGGTTTTCGGCCTCTATAAGGCTACGGCGATTATATGCTGCTTTTCCCTATGCGCAAAATAGATACTTCATCCGACCCCAAAGAGACGAGCGCGCCACAGGTGCGCCAGGTGGTGGTGGATACCGAATCAGAGGGGCAGCGGCTGGATAATTTCTTGTTGCGCCTCAGCAAAGGCGTCCCCAAAAGCCATCTCTACAAAGCCATTCGCGATGGTCAGGTGCGGGTCAATAAAGGCCGTTGCCGGGCGGATACACGCTTGCAGGTGGGGGATCAGGTGCGTATTCCGCCGCTGCGGCTGCCCGATCCTGGTGCCCGACGCCCGGTGCCGCCTGCCAGTTTTCCCGTGCTCTACGAGGACCCCCATCTGCTGGTTATCGATAAGCCTGCGGGGGTGGCCGTGCATGGTGGCAGTGGCGTGTCCTTTGGGGTCATCGAACAACTGCGTGCTGCCCGCCCCGACGAGCGTCTGCTGGAACTCGCCCACCGACTGGACCGCGAGACCTCCGGCGTGCTGATGATTGCCCGTAGCCGCAAGGCGCTGCTGGCCTTGCACGAGATGATGCGCAATAGCCAGGGTCATAAGCACTACCTGGCCCTGGTGGTCGGCGATTGGGTCAATGACCGCCAGCATATTCGTCTGCCCTTATTGAAGTATCTAACCCCCAGCGGCGAGCGCCGCGTGCGGGTCGATGCCCAAGGCAAGGCCGCCCACACCATCATTAGCTTGAAACATCGCTATGGCGGTGCGTATTCCTTGGTGGATGCCGAGCTGCGCACAGGGCGCACCCACCAGATCCGGGTGCATCTGGCCGCACAAGGCCACCCCATTGCGGGCGACGAGAAATATGGCATTGAGTCCATCCGCACGGCCTTGTTCGCGCAGGGCTTGCGGCGCATGTTTCTGCATGCGCATCGCCTGGAAATCCCCCATCCCATCACTGCCGAACCCTTGCGACTGGAAGCGCCATTGCCTGCCATGTGCCAGGCGTTTCTGGACAGCCTCAGCCAGGGTTATGTGCGCTCTGCTGGAAAACCATGATGCAAACACACCACAGTCTCTCTGCCTATCGCGCTGTCATTTTCGACTGGGACGGCACTTTGCTGGATTCCACCCATCATATTGTCAGTGCCCTGATCGGCGCCTGCCGGGACCTGGGCCTGCCAGAACCCAGCCGCGAAGCGGCGGGCTGGGTCATTGGTCTGTCGCTGCAGGCCGCCCTTGAGCAGTTGGTGCCAGGGCTGAAGCCAGAGCAGATTGACCCCTTCGTTGACCGTTATCGGGCTCATTTCATGCAGCGCCAGGGGGAGATCCACTTTTTTGACGGCCAGGTCGGACTGCTGCGCGCGCTGCATGCCAATGGGACTATCCTGGGGGTCGCCACCGGCAAGAGCCGTCGTGGCTTGGATCAATCCATCGAGCAGTTGGGCCTGCAAGGCCTGTTCCAGGCCACCCGCACCGTCGACGAGGCCCATGGCAAGCCCGATCCCGACATGCTGAATCAGCTATTGTCCGAGCTTGATCTGACGCCGGACGCCACTTTGATGGTGGGCGATACCACCCACGACGTCCTGATGGCGCGGGCGGCGGGCCTCGATAGTCTGGCGGTTGCCTATGGGGCGCATCGGGCCGATTTGCTCGAATCCGCCCGTCCCACCGCTTTGGTGAAGACGGTACCGGACATGCAGGCCTGGATCAAAGCCCGTACGGCTTGAAGCAAAGCATTTATCCGGCCAAAAACAGAAATAATGTGGGCTGTCGCTCGAAGTCGGGCGCACCTGCCTTGCGCCATTCCTGGATGCTCAAGGTGCGTACGGATTCTTCTTTGCAGGTCAGGGAACTGGCTACGCACAGGCGCGTCGATTCTCGCAAGACGCTCAATAAGGCCTCGAACAACGCCAGGTTGCGGTAGGGGGTTTCAATCAAAATCTGCGTCTGCTGGTGTTTGTGCGATAGAGACTCCCAGGCTCGCAACTGCGCATCGCGTTCGTGGGCTTTGACTGGCGCATAGCCATGAAAGGCAAATCGCTGACCTTGCAGGCCGCTGGCCATCAGGCCCAGCATGATCGATGATGGCCCGGTCCAGGGCTGCACGCGCAGTCCGCGTGCCTGTGCCTGTGCGACCACCAGCGCACCAGGGTCGGCCACCGCCGGGCAGCCAGCCTCTGATACCAGCGCCAGGTCCTGGTCTGTGGGCACGGCGGCCAGCCAGTCGCGAATTTCCTGTGCCGTCGTATCAGCCCGCAGCGTGTGAATCGTGATTTCCTGCAGCGGCACTGCAGTGCCGATCAGCTTCAGGAAGGCTCGGGCGGATTTCGCATTTTCAGCGATAAAAAACCTGAGCTGGGCGGCGATTTCGCGTGCAGTCTGGGGTAGCCAGCGTTCGGGGGCGCTATCCCCCAGTCCGACAGGGATAAGATGCAAAATCGTCATGGTTTGGCAAGAGATAATGGGTTCAAGGGATCGACGCCGAAGGTGCGCAGCATGCGACAGACAGCCATCAGCGGCAGGCCGATCAGCGCGCTCGGGTCATCGCTGCGCATGCTGTCCATCAGGGCGATGCCCAGGGCTTCGGCCTTGGCGCTGCCTGCCGTATCGTAAGGCTGCTCTGTTTCCAGATAATATTGGATCTGGGCGGCGGACAGCGGCAGAAAACGGCATTCGGTGGGGATTTCTTCCAGCAGGAATTGCTTCCCATCACTGACACAGACCGCTGTGTGGAATAATACCGTGTGCCCGCTAAAGCTTTGTAGCTGTGCTTGGGCGGCCTGATGTGAACCCGGTTTGCCAATGGCCTGTCCATTGAAATCAGCCACTTGGTCGGACCCGATCACCAGCGCGTCGGGGAAATCAGCCAAAATACGGCGGGTTTTTTCCACAGCCAGTCGCTTGGCCAAATCGCGCGGTGATTCATCGGGCTGTGGCTGTTCGTCGATCTCCGGTGAACAGCACTGAAAGGGCAACTGCAGGCGTTGCAGCAGTTCGCGTCGGTAGGGCGAGCTGGAAGCCAGGATAAGCGTCATGGTTTCTGTGCAAAACAGGCAGTTTACTGCGCTACGTTGCGGGTTCAAATTGACTTGGCTTGTCGAAGTCAATTAAAATCTAATGTTTTCCTAGAGGCCATGATCGATGCATATTGATGCCCTGGAGTTTTCGCGGGCGATGCGTGTGGCCGAGGGGCGCACAGTAGCGCATGAATTCACCCGTTTGTGTCAGGATTTGCCCCAACCTCAGGATGGCGAAATCAGCTGGCAGGTATCCGGACGGCACGATGTCCCAACCGGGCGCATGGGGCTGGGTATCCAGGCCCAAGGCCAGGTCAGTCTGGTGTGCCAGCGCTGTCTTGAGGCCATGCCTGTGCTGCTGCAGGTGGATAATGTCGTCGGTCTGGCCCGTGATCAGGCGCGTTTGGATGCATTGGACGCCTTGGATTCCAGTGGCGAAGGGTCGGATATCGAATACGTTTTGGCGGACCAGCGGCTGGATTTGCTGGCGCTGATCGAAGACGAGCTGATTCTGGTTTTGCCTTATGCGCCCCGGCACGATGTCTGTCCGGTAGCTGTGGATCAGGCGGATTCGGTTGCTCAGGATAAATCATCACCCTTTGCTGTTCTCGAACAGCTCAGGAAACACTAACACCTTATTTAACTCGCGGGCTCATGCTTATCTTAAAATGAGCGGCCCCGATCTCAGGAGTCACCATGGCTGTTCAGCAAAACAAAAAGAGCCCGTCCAAGCGCGGCATGCATCGTTCACACGATTTCCTCACGGTGCCCGCCACGGCCATCGAGCCCACCACGGGCGAACAGCATCTGCGTCATCACATCAGCCCTAACGGGGTGTATCGTGGCCGCAAGGTCCTCAAGACCAAGAACGACGAATAATCAGGTTATCGGCTGAATTTTCATTCAATGCCTGATCGTACTATTACCGTTGCCATCGACTGCATGGGCGGCGACCATGGCCTGCCCGTGACTTTGCCGGCGGCGGTGGCGTTTGCCCAGGCATACCCCGATACCCGCTGTCTGTTGGTGGGCGATGAATCTCAGATCCGTCCCTTGCTGGTCGATCATGGGCGCTTGGCGGGGCAGCTTGATATTTTGCATGCCTCCGAAGTCGTCACGATGCACGATTCGGTCGAGGTCGCCTTGCGCCGCAAGAAAAACTCGTCCATGCGGGTGGCTGCCCAGGCGGTGAAGGACGGTCACGCCGATGCTGCAGTATCGGCAGGCAATACCGGGGCCTGGATGGCAATTTCCCGTTATGTCCTGAAGACCCTGGAAGGCATTGATCGGCCAGCCATTGCCACGGCGCTGCCCAACCAAAAAGGCGGGGCCACCACGGTGCTGGATCTTGGGGCCAATGTCGATTGCACGGCGGACCATCTGCTGCAGTTCGGGCTGATGGGCGCGGCCCTGGTATCGGCAGTGGATAAACAGGTTCAGCCTTCGGTGGGCTTGCTCAATATTGGTGAAGAACTCATCAAGGGCAACGAGGTCGTCAAACAGGCTGCCGAGTTGCTGCGTGCCAGCGGTCTGAACTTCTACGGCAACGTTGAAGGCGACGATATTTTCAAAGGGACAGTCGATGTGGTCGTTTGCGACGGCTTTGTCGGCAATGTCGTCTTGAAATCCGTCGAAGGTCTGGCGCGCATGATCAGCACCATGATGCGTGAGGAGTTCCGCCGCAACCCGCTCACCATGGCCTCCGGCCTGGTGGCCACGCCGGTGTTGCGGCGGTTCCGTGCCCGGGTCGACAATCGTCGCTACAATGGCGCAGCGCTGCTGGGGCTGCGTGGCATCGTCATCAAGAGCCACGGCTCGGCGGATGTCTATGCCTATGGGCAGGCTCTGCAACGCGCCCGTGAAGCAGTCCTTAATGGTCTGCTTCAGGGGACTATCCAGCGCTTGGATGCTTTGCGCAGTCGGATGCCGTCCCCGCAGTCGGGCGATGCGACATCGGCTGTCTAGACCTTTATTCGGAATCGATATGCCCTACGCCAGGATTGCCGGAACCGGCGGTTATCTGCCTACTCATGTCGTCACCAATGACGAGCTGGCAGCCGATCTAGCGACACGTGGTGTCGAGACCTCAGACGCCTGGATCACAGAGCGCACCGGCATCCGCCAGCGCCATATCGCTGATCCGGGCACCAAGACCAGTACTCTGGCCACCGCTGCGGCTCAGGCCGCGCTGGAAAATGCCGGCCTGCGGGCCGAGGACATCGATCTGATCATCGTGGCCACCTCCACCCCGGATTTTATTTTTCCCAGCACTGCTTGCGTGGTGCAGGCCAATCTGGGTGTCGGGGGGGCGGCTGCTTTTGATATCCAGGCGGTTTGCAGCGGTTTTGTCTATGCCATGGCGACGGCGGATGCCATGATACGTGCGGGGCGTGCACGTCACGCGCTGGTGATTGGCGCCGAAGTTTTTTCCGGCATCCTGGATTGGTCTGATCGCCGCACCTGTGTGCTGTTCGGTGATGGTGCGGGGGCCATGATCCTGAGCGCTTCTGATCAGCCAGGCATCCTGGCGGCCCAGCTCAATGCCGATGGCCGCCAACAGCATATCCTGTGTGCCGCAGGCAATGTGTCCGGGGGGCAGATCACGGGCGATCCGTTTTTGCGCATGGATGGCCAAGCCGTCTTCAAGCTGGCGGTCAATTCTCTGACACGCTCGGCGCGCCAAGTCTGCGAGGAAGCCGGTGTCCAGCTCTCCGAGCTGGATTGGATGGTACCGCATCAGGCCAATATCCGTATTCTCAACTTCATCGGTCGCAAGCTCGATCTGCCCGAGGAAAAACTCATCGTCACGCTGGACCGGCACGCCAATACGTCGGCAGCCAGCGTACCGTTGGCCTTTGATGTCGCTTGGCGCGATGGCCGCATGCAGGCTGGTCAACTGGTCTTGCTGCAGGGGGTGGGGGGTGGCTTCACCTGGGGCTCCGTGCTTGTCAAACTCTAAGGACTACGCATGAAAGTTGCATTTCTATTTCCTGGTCAGGGTTCTCAGTCAGTCGGCATGATGGATGCCTGGGCTGAGCATGCTGGCGTGCAGGCTGTCTTGCAGCAAGGCAACCATGCCTTGGGCGAAGACCTGACCGGCCTGATTGCCCATGGCCCGGCTGATGCGCTCAATCTCACCACCAATACCCAGCCGGCCATGTTGCTGTGCTCGGTGGCCATGTATCGTGCCTGGCAACAGGCAGGTGGCCTGACGCCCGCGCTGGTGGCTGGTCATAGTCTGGGTGAATATTCGGCGCTGGTGGCGGCCGGTGCCTTGGATCTGGCCGATGCCGTGCGCACGGTACGGGTGCGGGCTCAGGCCATGCAATCGGCGGTTCCGGTGGGCCAGGGGGGCATGGCTGCCATCCTGGGGCTGGATGACGAGGCCGTGCGTCAGGTCTGTGCCCAGGCCAGCGGGGATCAGATGATCGTTGAGGCCGTCAATTACAACGCGCCTGCGCAGGTGGTGATTGCAGGCCATGTGGCTGCCGTCGAAAAGGCCTGCGAGCTTGCCAAGGCTGCCGGGGCAAAGCGCGCCCTGAGCTTGCCGGTGTCCGCGCCCTTTCATTCGCGTTTGCTACAACCGGCCGCCCAGGTGCTGCAAGACACGCTGGCTGCCATCGAGATTCATACACCGAACATTCCGTTGATCAATAACGTCGATGTGGCCATGCCCGCCGACCCGGTTGCGATCCGGGATGCTTTGGTGCGTCAGGCCTGGCATCCAGTGCGCTGGGTAGAGACCATCCAATCCATGAAACAGCAGGGGATCACCCACCTGGTCGAATGTGGCCCAGGCAAGGTGCTCTCTGGCCTGGTAAAGCGCATCGACCGCGATCTGGTCGCTTACAACATTACTGATCCGGCGTCCTTGCAGCAAACATTGGACGCCCTGGGAGCCTGACATGGAAGACCATAGTCTGACTGGAAAAATCGCCCTGGTGACGGGTGCATCACGCGGTATAGGCCGGGCAATCGCCCAGCAGTTGGCTGCCGCAGGCGCGACCGTGATCGGTACTGCCACGTCATCGGCTGGCGCCGATGGCATTACGGCTGCATTGTCGGCTCAGGGTGGCCGCGGGGTTGTGCTGAATGTAGACGATAGCGCTGCCTGCGACGCTCTGCTGGCCGAGCTGGCCAGCCAAGGCGGGCCGCATATCCTGGTCAATAACGCGGGCATCACCCGAGATGGTCTGGTGCTGCGCATGAAGGACGACGACTGGGCCGCGGTGATCAACACCAATCTGTCCGCCGTGTTCCGCTTGTCGCGCGGAGTGGCCAGGACCATGATGAAGGCCCGGTGGGGTCGTATCATCAATATCTCATCGGTGGTGGGCTACAGCGGCAATCCCGGCCAAGTCAATTACGCTGCCGCCAAGGCTGGTGTTGCTGGCCTGTCGCGGTCACTGGCCCAGGAGCTCGGCAGCCGGGGCATTACCGTCAATTGCGTGGCCCCCGGGTTTATCGACACCGACATGACGCGCACCCTGACTGACGCCCAAAAATCCGCCATTCTGCAGCAGATTCCCCTGGGGCACCTGGGCACGGATCAAGACATTGCCAGCGCAGTTTCCTACCTGGCCAGCCCCCAGGCAGGTTACATAACAGGCACTACGCTGCACGTCAATGGCGGTATGTACATGTAATCCATTAAGAACGGATATTGCTGTCTAAGGTAAAATCCGTTCAGATTCTGTAGGCAGGACTCGGTGCTTTTACTTGCCAGCGTATATGCGTCTGGTCCCGAGCTGCTTTTTTTTGACTACAACCCCGCAGCCCAGCTGTCCTCGTTTGGCTATAATTCGCGGGATTTTTCCTAACTGGAGATATGCATGGAAAGCATCGAACAGCGCGTCAAGAAGATCGTCGCTGAGCAACTTGGCGTCAATGAAGCCGAGATCAAAAACGAATCTTCCTTCCTTGACGACCTCGGTGCCGATTCGCTCGACATGGTCGAGCTCGTGATGGCCCTCGAAGACGAATTCGAAACAGAAATTCCCGACGAGGAAGCCGAAAAAATCACGACGGTGCAGCAGGCGGTCGATTACATCACCTCGCATAGCAAACAGTAATCTTTTTCCGACCCGACGCCGGCAGTGGGCCGCGTCCGGGCCACGGGCAGTTCGTGACGGGTGATCATCGGGCAGGCAGGCTTGCGTGTCCGACCTGATGATCTGCCATGAGCTGCTTTTTTTATTTCAGGAGCCATATGTGAAACGACGAGTCGTGATAACCGGGCTAGGCATCGTGTCGCCGGTGGGAAATGATGTCGAAACTGCTTGGGACAATCTGATTCATGGCCGATCAGGGATTGGTCGGGTGACGCGATTCGACGCCTCGGTGTTAAACAGCCAGGTCGCTGGTGAAGTCAAAGACTTTCAGGTCACAGACTACATCGGCATCAAGGAAGCCAAGCAAATGGATACCTTCATCCATTATGGCGTGGCAGCGGGTATACAGGCTTGGCGCGACTCCGGGCTGGATATCGAGCGCGAGGACGCGGATCGCATCGGGACGATCGTTGGCTCTGGCATCGGTGGACTGCCGCGCATCGAAGAAACCCAGATTGAATTCCTGCAGCGCGGTGCACGGCGGATATCGCCGTTTTTTGTGCCTGCCTCCCTGATTAATCTGATTTCCGGCCAGATTTCCATCATGCTGGGCCTCAAGGGCCCCAGTTATGCGGTGGTGTCGGCCTGCACCACGGGACTGCACTGTATTGGCGACGCAGCCCGCCTGATCGAATACGGCGATGCTGACGTCATGCTGGCTGGCGGGGCCGAAAGCTCCGTGTCGCCCCTGGGCATGGGGGGCTTTGCCGCGATGCGCGCCCTGTCCACCCGCAATGACGATCCCGCTACGGCCTCACGTCCCTGGGATCGGGATCGCGATGGTTTCGTCTTGGGCGAAGGAGCCGGGGTGCTGGTGCTCGAAGAATACGAACACGCCAAAAAGCGTGGTGCCCGCATCTATGCCGAATTCCTTGGGTTTGGCATGAGCTCCGACGCGCACCACATCACCACGCCGGATCAGGACGGCCCACGGCGCGGCATCCTGCACGCTTTGCGTAACAGCCATGTCAATGCCGAGCAGATCAGTTATGTGAATGCACACGGGACATCCACCCCCTTGGGCGACAAAAACGAGACCGAAGCGCTGAAGCTTGCTTTTGGTGATCATGCCCGTCGCCTGGTGGTCAATTCCACCAAGTCCATGACAGGACACCTGCTGGGGGCTGCCGGGGGGATTGAAGCCGTGTTCACCACCCTGGCCATCCAACGCCAGGTGTCGCCACCCACCATCAATATTTTCAATCAGGACCCCGAGTGCGACCTGGATTATTGCGCCAATCAGGCACGCGATCTGAAAATCGATGTGGCTTTGTCGAATTCCTTTGGATTCGGCGGCACCAACGGTTCCATGATCGTGGGACGTCTGTAAGGGCAGCGGCATGAGCGAGCGCGAGGTCGACCTCGCGCTGGTCGAGCGTGTGCGACGCGGCGACCGGCATGCCTTTGATCTGCTGGTCATCAAATACCAGCGAAAAATCATGCGCCTGCTGTCGCGCATGATCAACGATTCCGCCGATATCGAAGATGTGGCCCAGGAAGCTTTCATCAAGGCCTATCGGGCCTTGCCCCAGTTTCGCGGCGACAGCGCCTTTTATACCTGGCTATACCGCATTGCCATCAATACGGCCCGTAACTGGCAGGCTGCCAATTTTCGGCGTCCGGTCACGGTTTCCGCGCTCGAAAACGAAGACGGTGAAACTTTTGACCAAATCGATGGCCTAAGTGATAGCAACACGCCCGAATCCATGATGGCCAGCCGTCAGGTTGCGCAGACGGTCAATGCAGCCATCGAAGACTTGCCTGATGATTTGCGCACGGCCATTGTGTTGCGAGAAATCGAAGGGATGAGTTATGAAGACATCGCCAACACCATGCAGTGCCCGATCGGGACGGTCCGATCACGTATTTTCCGGGCCCGAGAGGCCATTGCGGCGCGTCTGCGTCCTGTCATGGAACAAGACCCGGCCCGCCGCTGGTAAGGAATGCTCATGAACACCAAACCCGAACCCATCCCCGCCGATCACGCCTGGGAGGCTGCTGTTTCCACCTGGGTAGATGGCGAGGCAGACCTGCGCGCCGACGAACTGGACAGTCCCTATGGCCGACAGGTCTGGGATACCTATCATTTGATCGGTGACGTCATGCGCAGTCAGGACCTCGCTTTACAGCCTTCAGAGCGCTTCTATGCCCGCGTCTCTGCAGCGCTGGACGCCGAGCCCACCGTCCTGGCACCAGCACGTCTGGGTCGGCATCATTCCTGGCGCCTGGGCCTGTCCGGCCTGGCGGTGGCCGCCGCCGTGGCGTCGGTGGTCTGGGTGGCCAGGCCTTTCCTGATGGGGGCCGATGCACCGCCCGTGGCCGCTACGCCCGTGCTGGCGCAGGCGGCAGAGGCCGATGTCAATGATCCTTCATTGGCGGGCTATATGGCGGCGCATCAGGCCATGGCGGGGGCAGAACCCGTGCGTCAGGTGTCGTTCGACAGCATGGGACCGGACCAATGACCAGCCCCGGCGGCGTGGCTCGCTGGGGGGTAGGCCTGCTGCTCGGCCTGTTGCTGGGGGGGGCTTATGCCGCAGATCCCAAGCCCAGCCCTCAGGCCGCCCCGGATGTGCTGGCGTTTTTGCAGCAGGTTCAGGACTCGGCTCGCAAGCTGGACTACGTCGGCACCTATACCTATCAGGAAGGCCATCATTTGATGGCTTTCCACCTGACGCATATGCTGGATGGCATGGGCGAACGCGAACGTCTAGAGGTCCTGGACGGCCCCCCACGCGAATGCCTGCGCCAGAACGGCATCGAGCAATGCCTGCATCCGGGTGCCAAACTGATCGTCAGCCAGCCCGCCCGCAGCGACCATTTTCCGGGTTTGTTGCTGGATAATGCGCAGTCCATCGTCAATCACTACGATTGGCAGCCTCTGCCGCATCACTATCGGGTGGCCGGGCGTGAATGCGCTGTCTCTGATCTGAAGGCGCGCGACGATCTGCGCTACAGCTATCGTCTTTGTACCGACACCCAGACCCATTTATTGCTCAAGCTCCAGACGCTGGACACGGAAGGCCAGGTGATCGACCAGACGGCCTTCAGCAATATTCAACTGGGGGCCGATGCTCAGCCTGCGACGCTGGTGCCCTCCTGGGACACGCGTAGCTGGCGGTTGGTCACCGAATCCGTTGCCGAGACCAATTTGCAGGCCCAGGGCTGGCGCTTTACCTTGCCTGCGGGTTTCCTGCCTGTGATCCAATTGACCCGCCAGATTGGCCGGGCGCATGCGGTCAATCAGTATGTGATTTCAGACGGTTTGGCTGCTATTTCAATTTTTATTGAAACCTTTGACCCCGAACGTGATCAAAACATCAGACAGGGAGACTCGCGACAGGGAACCGTCAATGTTTACCGGATGCGTCTTGCATCCTATTGGCTGACCGCTGTTGGCGAAGTCCCAGCCCGGACTGTCCGGGATCTGGTGCGTGCAGTGCAATATGTGCCGCAAGCAGCCCACTAAGCACCCAATTCCAAGGAGAATTACATGGCTTTAACTTTGCCCAGTGCACCGCTTGTCAAGCGACTGGTTGCCTGCGCAGCGACCAGCCTGTTCCTGGTGTCCGCCTCGCCTATGGCGGCGGCACAGGCCCAGCCTGCCATCTCGACGGTGGCAGGGCTACCGGATTTCACCCAGATAGTCGCTGATACCGAAAACTCCGTCGTCAATATTCGCACCACCGAGACCGTGCCCGTCGGGCGCATGCAGGGTGGACCAGGCGGCGACCCCTCTGATCTGTTTCGCTGGTTCTTCGGCCCGGACTTCGCGCCCCCTGGGGCTGCGCCACAAAAGCCATCGCGCCCGCACGCCCAGCCGAATCAACCCAATCAGGCTGCCCCTAAAGAACGCACAGTGCCGCGTGGCATCGGCTCGGGCTTCATCCTGTCCCAGGATGGCTATATCCTGACCAACAACCACGTGGTTGATAATTCCAATGGCATCTTCGTCACCATGACGGATGGCAAGGAATACAAAGCCAAGGTCATCGGCACCGATGCCCGTACTGATATTGCTCTGCTCAAGATCGATGCCAAGGACCTGAAGCCTTTGCCGATCGGTGACTCCAATACCCTTAAAAAAGGTCAGTGGGTATTGGCAATCGGGTCGCCTTTTGGCCTGGACTCCACGGTCACGGCGGGCATCGTCAGCGCCATCAATCGCGATACCGGCGATTATCTGCCGTTCATTCAGACGGATGTCGCCGTGAATCCTGGTAACTCGGGTGGTCCGTTGATCAATCTCGAAGGCCATGTCGTGGGGATCAATTCACAGATTGTCTCGCGCAGCGGCGGCTTTATGGGGATTTCCTTGGCGATTCCCATCGATGAAGTCATGCGTGTGGTGGATCAGCTCAAGGCCCATGGCAAGGTTATCCGTGGCCGTATCGGGGTGCAAATCACCGAAGTTCAGGACGAAGTCGCCACTGCGCTGGGGTTGGGTGATGCCCATGGGGCATTGGTCAGCAGCGTGGACCCCGATGGCCCAGCCGCCAAGGCCGGGGTGCATCCGGGCGACGTCATCACGCAATTCGATGGCCAGGAAATAAAGCACATGTCCGATCTGCCCCGTCTGGTGGGGGCCTCCAAGCCTGGCACGGATGCCACCATCCAGGTCTGGCGCAAGGGCAAGACCGTGGATCTGAAGGCCAAGGTTGCCGAACTCGAACAGCCGGCCGCTGATCAGTCCGGTGAGCAGGCTCCAGAAGCGGAGGGCACCGATCGTCTGGGTCTTGCCGTCAAGGCCTTGCCCGCGGATGCAGGCACGGATGAAGGCGTGGAGGTCAGCCTGGCTGAGGGGGTGGCTGCCGAATCTGGCATCCAGGCCGGCGACATCATTCTGCGCATCAACGATAACGACATCACCAGCCCGAAACAGTACGAAAAAGTGGTCAAAGCCCTGCCCAAGGACAAGCCCGTCGTGCTGTTGGTCAGCCGTGATCAGCAATCCCAGTGGGTGATTCTCAAGCCCTGATGACTGGCTCTGGGGGGGTGTACGCCCCCCTGTCGGGAAAAAGCTAAAATACAGTCTAAACGGAAGGGGGCGCCCCGAAGCGCTCCCTTTTTCACTGGCAGCGCTTGCGCCCCGCCTTACCTGATTTTTATCTTACTCCTGCCCCCTGTTTATGGACCACATCCGCAACTTCTCCATCATTGCGCACATCGATCATGGTAAATCGACCCTGGCCGATCGCCTGATCCATCGCTGTGGCGGTCTGCAAGACCGCGAGATGGCGGCCCAGGTGCTTGATTCCATGGATATCGAGCGCGAGCGCGGGATCACGATCAAGGCCCAGACCGCCGCCTTGAGCTATACCGCCGCCGATGGCCAGGTATATGCCCTGAATCTGATCGACACGCCGGGCCACGTCGACTTCTCCTACGAGGTCAGCCGTTCGCTGT
Source organism: Castellaniella sp. (assembly GCF_034675845.1). Classification (NCBI taxonomy): domain Bacteria; kingdom Pseudomonadati; phylum Pseudomonadota; class Betaproteobacteria; order Burkholderiales; family Alcaligenaceae; genus Castellaniella; species Castellaniella sp. Next base: position 938,801 of record NZ_JAUCCU010000001.1, on the reverse strand, counting down.
CGGCCTGCGAAGGCGCCTTGCTGGTGGTCGATTCCACCCAGGGGGTCGAGGCCCAGACGGTGGCGAACTGTTATACCGCCATCGAACTCGGCGTCGAGGTCGTGCCGGTGCTCAATAAAATGGATCTGCCCTCGGCGGATCCGGACTCCGCCGCTGCCGAAATCGAAGATGTCATCGGCATCGACGCTACCGATGCCATCCAGGCCAGCGCCAAGACCGGCCTGGGTATCGACGAGATACTCGAGGCCGTGGTGGCGCGCGTGCCGCCGCCCAAGGGCGACCCGGCTGCCCCGTTGCAGGCCTTGATCATCGATTCCTGGTTCGATAATTATGTCGGGGTCGTCATGCTGGTGCGCATCGTCAACGGCACTTTGCGTCCCAAGGACAAGCTCCTGCTGATGGCCGCCGGCGCCACCCATTTGTGTGAACAACTGGGGGTATTCACTCCGAAATCCCAGCCGCGCACGTCTTTGTCCGCAGGCGAGGTCGGTTTCGTCATTGCCGGCATCAAGGAACTCGAACACGCCAAGGTCGGCGATACCATCACCTTGGCGGGCAAGCCCGCCAGCGCCCCCTTGCCGGGCTTCAAGGAAGTCAAGCCGCAGGTTTTTGCCGGTGTTTATCCGATTGAATCCAGTGAATACGACCAATTGCGCGACTCTCTGGAAAAACTCAAGCTCAACGATTCCGCGCTGATGTTCGAGCCCGAGGTCTCCCAGGCGCTGGGGTTTGGCTTTCGTTGCGGCTTTCTGGGCTTGTTGCACATGGATATTGTGCAAGAGCGCCTCGAACGCGAGTTCGATATGGACATCATCACCACGGCGCCCTCCGTGGTCTACGAGGTCCTGCATCGCGATGGCACCCTGATCATGGTGGACAGCCCGGCCCGCATGCCGGAAGTCGGCCATATCCAAGAGATCCGCGAACCCATCATGACGGTCACGCTGTTCATGCCGCAGGAATATGTTGGCCCCGTGATGTCGCTGTGCACCGCCAAGCGCGGGACGCAACTGAACATGAGCTACCATGGCCGCCAGGTGCATCTCAGCTACGAGATTCCACTGGCCGAGATCGTTTTGGATTTCTTTGATCGCCTGAAATCCGTCTCCCGAGGCTATGCCTCCATGGACTACGAGTTCAAGGAATACCGGGTGGCTGATGTGGTGCGGGTTGATTTGCTGATCAATGGCGATCGGGTCGATGCCTTGTCCATGATTGTGCACCGCGCCAATGCGCGCATCAGAGGGCGCGATGTGGTGACCCGTATGCGCGGCCTGATTCCGCGCCAGATGTTCGATATTGCCATCCAGGCGGCGATCGGCGTCGAAATCGTGGCCCGCGAGAGCGTCAAGGCGATGCGCAAGAACGTGCTGGCCAAGTGCTATGGCGGGGATATTTCCCGCAAGAAAAAACTGCTCGAAAAACAAAAGGCCGGTAAGAAACGCATGAAGCAGGTCGGTAACGTCGAAATCCCCCAAGAAGCCTTCCTGGCCGTCTTGCAGACCGACGATAAGTAAGGATACTCAATGAGTTGGGATTTTGCCCTGTTGCTGTTTATTGCTTTGGTGGTGACTGGCCTGGTCTGGCTGCTGGATCGTTTTCGCCTGCGGGCCAGCCGTCGGACGCGGGCCGAGGCCGCTGCCCAGGCCTGCCGCAATAATGCAGGTGGCCTGGATGACCAGGCTTTGCAGGCTGAATGCAAACAAGCCTACGACCAGGCATTTCAGGCCCCGTGGTGGGTGGAATACTGCGTCAGTTTCTTTCCGGTGATCTTGTTTGTTTTTGTGCTGCGCTCGTTTGTGGTCGAGCCCTTCAGAATTCCGTCCGGGTCCATGCTGCCCACCCTGGAGAACGGCGACCTGATTTTGGTGAATAAATTTCAGTATGGCATCCGGCTGCCGGTCGTCGATCAGAAAATTATTCCTCTGGGCACCCCTGATCGTGGCGACGTGGTGGTGTTCCGCTACCCGGTGGACCCCAATGTGGACTACATCAAGCGCGTGGTCGGCTTGCCGGGTGATGTAGTCGAATATCGCAATAAAAATCTGTCGATCAATGGCCAGCCGGTGCCGCGCACCCGCGATGGCGATTACTACGAACCTGACCGGGCCGTGTATGTAGGCCAGTACCAAGAACAATTGGGGCAGGCGTCCCATCGGATCTTGCTGAACGCCACGAGTGCTCAGGACATCATGCCGATCACGCGCTTTCCTGATTTCAAAAACTGTGATTATCTAAGCGATGGGGTGCGCTGCACCGTCCCTGCGGGCCATTATTTCATGATGGGGGATAACCGCGACAATAGTCTGGATAGCCGTTACTGGGGTTTTGTGCCAGACAGCTATCTGGTAGGTCGGGCATTCTTCGTCTGGATGAATTTTGGCTCTCCCAGCCGCATCGGAGGGTTCCGTTGATGGCCGGTCTGGATCGATTGCAGACAGCCCTGGGTTATCACTATCGGGATCAGGGGCTGCTGGTGCAGGCCCTGACGCATCGCAGCCATGGCATGCCGCACAACGAACGCCTGGAATTTCTGGGCGATTCGGTGCTGAATTTCGTGGTTTCCACCCTGTTGTTTGCCGAACACGCAGAAATGGACGAAGGCGATCTGTCGCGGGTTCGGGCCAATCTGGTCAAGCAATCCACGCTGGCTGATATTGCTCAGCGCTTGTCTTTGTCCGATTATCTGCGCCTGGGAGAAGGCGAACTGAAAAGTGGTGGTTTTCGCCGCCCGTCCATTCTGGCCGATGCGGTCGAGGCCATTTTGGGTGCTCTGTATCTCGATGGCGGCTACGATCAGGTGCGGGGCGTTATCGAACATTTATACCGTCCCTTATTGGATCATCTGGACGTTCGGGCCAGCGGCAAGGACCCCAAGACCCAGTTGCAGGAAATTCTGCAGGGACGGGGCCTGGATTTGCCGCATTACGATGTTCTGTCCATCCATGGCGCGGCGCACGACCAGATCTTCGAGGTCTGTTGTGCGGTACCGTCGCTGGATATCCAGCTGCAGGCCTCAGGCAGCAGCCGACGTGCCGCAGAACAGGCGGTCGCCACGCAGGTGATTGCCGTCTTGCAGGCCCTGGGGCCCGTCAAGCGGTCCCGGCGTCGGCACCATAAGCCGACCATCTCGTTTCAGTCCCCCCCCGTTTCCCCGGAGAAACCATGACTCATCCAGATTCTTCTACTGCTTCGGACGCGGATGCTCCCCAGGGGGATGGCCAGCCGACCAGTCGTTGCGGGTTTGTAGCGCTGGTGGGGCGGCCCAATGTGGGTAAGTCCACGCTGGGCAACGCCCTGATCGGTACAAAACTATCTATTGTTTCGCGTAAAGCCCAGACCACGCGCCATCGTATTCATGGTGTGCTGACCCAGGGGACCGATCAGTTTGTCTTTGTGGATACGCCGGGGTTTCAAACCCGCCACGGTGGGGCGATGAACCGCATGATGAATCGCGTGGTCACCCAGGCGCTGGCCGAGGTCGATGTGGTGGTCCATGTGGTCGAGGCCGGTAAATGGTCGGCGGGCGACGCTGCCGTCGTGCCCTTGCTGCCGCGTCAGCGGCCAGTGGTTCTGGCGGTCAACAAGGTTGATACCTTGAAGGACAAGAACGCCTTGTTCGCCTACGTGACGCGCCTGACCCAGGAATTTCCTTATGCGGCTGTCGTGCCGCTTAGTGCGTTGCGGGGGGTGCAGCTCGATATTCTGATGCAGGAACTTTCCCGCTACCTGCCTGCCGGCGAACACTTGTTCGAGGCAGATGCCTTTACGGATCGGTCGGTGCGTTTTCTGGTCTCCGAGCTGATCCGGGAAAAAATCTTCCGACTGGTGGGGGATGAGCTTCCGTATGGGTGTACGGTCGTCATCGAGCAATGGGAGGAAAACGACATGGGTGCGCGCATTGCAGCCTGCGTCGTCATCGAGCGCGATACGCATCGGCCTATTCTGCTGGGGGCGGGTGGCCAGCACATGAAGCGGATTGCCACTGAAGCGCGTCAGGATATTGTGCGCTTGATGGACAAGCCCGTACATCTGGAAATTTACATCAAGGTGCGCAAGGGGTGGTCCGGGCGCGAGGCGACGCTGCGCGAACTGGGCTATGAGTAAACGCGGAACGCGCATCCAGGATGCGTCCGCGTATGTGCTGCATGCCAGTCCCTGGCGTGAGACCTCGTTGATTGTTCAGTGCTTCAGCCGGGACCATGGCCTGCTGGCCCTGGTGGCCAAAGGGGCCAAACGGCCTTATTCAGTGTTGCGTCCGGTGTTGGTGGCATTTCAGCCCTTATGGTTGTCCTGGTCGGTCGGCGCGGGTGATATTCATACCCTGACGCGGGCCGAATCCGGCCCGGTGCGCTTGTTGGCTGGGCGCGCCATGATGTCGGCTTGGTACCTGAATGAACTGATCATGCGGCTGCTGGCTCGGGAAGACCCGCATCCCGGCGTCTATGATGCCTATGAAACCGCCTTGAATGCCTTGAGCGACAGTCGGCCACATGCCGCTGTCTTGCGGCGCTTCGAATGGCTGCTGCTGGAACAGGCGGGCTATGGGCTGGATACGCCTGCGCCCGATTTCGACGACGCCACCACTGAACCAGTCCTGCGACAGGCATTGCGGGAGCGTCTGGATGAACTGCTGGATACCCCCTTGCGTACTCGCCAGGTTCTCATGGATCTGCAGCGTTATTGAGTCTCTTTCCAGGTTTGTCTTTTATGCAGCGTGGCATCATTCTGTCGGTCGCGTCCTCGGCCTTGTTTGCAGGCATGTATTTTTATGCGACGCTGATGCAGCCGTTCGACGGCGACATTGTGTTTGCCTGGCGCATTCTGATGGGCTTGCCCATGATGGCGCTGGTTGTGCACCGCGCACGGGGCTGGACGGCATTGCGCACGACGGTGCATCGATTCAAACGAGGACGTTTCTTGGCGGCAATGCTGTTGTGCTCGGCTTTGCTGGGGGTGCAGCTTTGGCTGTTCGTCTGGGCGCCTTTGCACGGCTATGCCCTGAACGTATCCATGGGCTATTTTCTGCTGCCGCTGGTCATGGTGCTGGTGGGTCGGCTGGTGTATCGCGAACGCCTCAGCAACTGGCAGCTCTGGGCAGTCGGGTTTGCCTTGCTGGGCGTCGGCCACGAATGGTGGCGGTTGGGCTCGGTGTCCTGGGCCACTGCACTGGTGGCGCTGGGATATCCGCCGTATTTCATGCTGCGCCGCCGCCTGCAGGTCGATGCGCTTAGCAGCCTGTGGTTCGATATGCTGTTCTTGCTGCCGGTTGCGGTCCTGATTCTGCAGGCTCAGGCGATCGAGGCCGCCCGTATTTTTGCAGACCACCCGCGTTTGCTGCTGCAGGTGCCGTTTTTGGGCTTGCTGAGCGTCGTTTCGCTGTCCATGTATCTGGCGGCCAGCCGACTGTTGCCGCTGGGCCTGTTTGGTCTGCTCAGCTATGTAGAGCCGGTGTTGCTGTTCTGGGTGGCATTTTTGCTGATGGGCGAGCCGGTGGCGCCGTCCCAGTGGTTGACCTACGGGCCGATCTGGCTGGCGGTGGGGCTGATCGCCCTTGAAGGGGTCAGGAAACTGCCAGCCAGAAACGCTTGAGCACCCAAAAAAATGGCGGGCCGGAGCCCGCCATGCTGTACCGATGATGTGTATATCAGTCGCGGCTGCCGCCGAAGATCCCCAACAGCATCAGCAAATTGGTGAAGATGTTGTACAGGTCCAGGTAGACCGCCAGCGTGGCCGAGACGTAGTTGGTTTCACCGCCATTGATGATGCGCTGCAAATCAACCAGCAAGAAGGCAGAGAAAATACCGATGGCCAGGACGGACAGGGTCAGCATCAGGGCTGGGATCTGCAGGAACATATTGGCCACCATGGCCACCAGCAGCAGGATGACACCGACGAACAGGAACTTCTGCAGGTGGGTGAAATCGCGTTTTGTGGTGCTGGCTACCGTGGCCATGGTGCCAAAGACCGCCGCAGTGCCGCCAAAGGCCAGCATGATCAGTTGGGCGCCGTTGCCCATGCCCAGCACATGACCCAGCAGGCGTGACAGCATCAGGCCCATGAAGAAGGTAAAGCCCAGCAGCAGGGCCACCCCCAGGGATGAGTTCTTATTCCGTTCGACCAGGAACATCAGGCCGAATGCGCCCACCAGGAACACCATGGTGCTGGTGCCGGGGCTGTCGAGCATGAACTGGTTGAAGCCGGATGTCAGGCCCAGCGCGGCCCCCAATACTGTGGGGATCAAAGAGAGGGCGAGCAGCCAGTAGGTATTGCGCAGCACGCGGTTACGCGCGGTGACCGAACCGTCGTAAGTGCCGGCACGAGGTAGAGATTGGCGAAAATCGGACATGATGTTTTCCTGTCTAGTGTCGGATCAGTCTAATCCTGCAGTATAGAGGATAGCCGAAGGTTTCTTGAATCTTACATGAAGCTGAACGTCAACGTCCAGCGAGATAAGGATTAGACCAAAGTTGATGGCTCAGGTTCCCGCCGGTAACTGGTGGCCGTGGACATCGTGGCCCGCCTGGCGGTAGTGGGCCCAGCGCTGGCGGGCGGCCTGCTGATCGGCTGCGTGGTGCGAGACGATTTCCAGGATGCGCGCGTGACGTTGGGCGTCGGGTGGGCAGTCCAGGTCCAGGTTGAGCAGCCATTTTGCGTCCGGCGCCTGTGCCAGTGCAGCGGCGTCCGGCAACAAAATGACGGGCACCTGATCAGCCAGGGGATCATCCGGCAGGGCATGCGGGATGAAGCTGATCGGGTCGAATTCCCAGAGCAGGCCATCGAAGCGGCGCAGGCGCTTTGGGTCAGTGCAGTAGACCAGTAGACGGTGCCCGGCCTGGACATGCCGGGCCGTGGTGCGGCATGCCGCCAGCAGGCGGTGTGCCGCACCATAGGCAAAGTCAATCCGGCTCATGCCTGGGATTGGCCCAACAGGTATTGCATCAGCAGTGGGACGGGGCGGCCAGTGGCGCCTTTTTGTTTGCCTTCCAGCCACGCCGTGCCGGCGATGTCCAGGTGTGCCCAGCGGTATTTGCCGGTAAAACGCGACAGGAAGCAGGCGGCTGTGGTGGAGCCGGCGGGTCGTCCGCCGATATTGGCCATATCGGCAAAATTTGATTTCAGCTGATCCTGGTAGGCGTCTTCGAGGGGCATGCGCCAGGCGGGGTCCTGGGCTTGGTGACCAGCGGCCAGCAGATCGGTCGCCAGGGTCTCGTCCTGGGTGAACAGGCCGCTGTTGACATGTCCCAGCGCAATGACGCAGGCCCCGGTCAGGGTGGCAACGTCAATGACGGCGGCGGGGTTGAAGCGTTCGGCGTAGGTCAGGGCATCGCACAGGATCAGACGGCCCTCGGCGTCGGTGTTCAGGACCTCGATGGTCTGGCCAGACATGCTGGTAATGATGTCGCCGGGCTTCAGGGCCGCGCCGCTGGGGAGGTTCTCGCAGCTGGGGACGATGGCGATGATTTCACGGGGCAGGTCAAGTTCGGCCACTGCGCGCATGGTGCCCAGTACGCTGGCTGCGCCGCACATATCGAATTTCATTTCGTCCATGGCAGGGCCGGGCTTGAGCGAGATGCCGCCCGCATCGAAGGTGATGCCTTTGCCCACCAGCACAATCGGGGCGGCCTTGCGGTCGGCTGGCTGGCTGGGGCTGTGACGCAGCACGATAAAGGCGGGCGGTTGCACCGAGCCGCGGGCCACGGACAGAAAGGAGCCCATATTCAGGGCTTCGATTTTTTTCTGATCCAGGACTTCGGCCTTGAGGGTTTTGTATTGCTTGGCCAGATCGCGGGCCGTCTGACCCAGATAGGTAGGGGTGCAGACATTGGGCGGCAAATCGCCCAGCAGGCGGGCGAGATTGACACCGGCACCGATGGCGGCGCCTTGTGCGAGGCCGATTTTGGCCTGGGCTGCCTGGCTGCGGGACAGGATCAGCGTGAAGCTGCGCAACTGCACAGTGGGCTTGGCCTGGCTGAAGGTCTGGTTGTAGCGGTACGTGGCGGCGCTGACGAGGCGGGCTGTGGTGCGGGCCAAGTCGGCGACCGGCGCGCCGGGGCAATCCAGGCTGCAGAGGGTGGACACGGCGGTCGCGACGCCTGCGCGCACGCAATACGCCGCCAGCGTCTGGTGGGCTTTTGCCAGGGTGGCGGCAGAGAGTTTTTCCTGGCTACCCAGACCGAGTAAAATGACGCGTGCCGCCGTGACGCCGGCGGCGCATGCAGGGTCAGGCTGCTGCCGGGCGCGGCATCGAATTCGGCTTGTGTGACGGCACGAATCGCGCCATTGGTGGCCTGATCCAATGCATCGGCGGCAGGGCTCAGGATGCCGTCCTGAAAGACACCCACGGCCAGCGCCTGGGTCTTTAGGGTATGCAGGGCGGTTGCGGTGCTTGTGCTAAATTCCATTCGTATTTTCCTTTGGTCCAGCTATCCGTGTGTCGCTTCAGGCATCACACGCTTTCGGGATTAACAGTTCATTATTCCGCATTTTCCCATGTCATTGTTTAAACGCGCTGTTTTTTCCGAGATCACCAGCCATGCCGGCATCGTGTTTTCCACGTTGCTGGTGGTCTGGCTCAGCGTGTTGCTGGTGCGCTTGCTGGGTCAGGCTGCCGCAGGTGACATCGGGGCCAATGTGGTGCTGGGGCTGGCTGCGTTTTCCAGTATCACGGCCTTGCCGGTCATTCTATCGGTGGCCCTGTTTGTGGCCGTGCTGACGACGGTGACCCGCAGCTATCGCGAATCCGAAATGCCGGTGTGGTTTGCCAGCGGCTTGTCTCTGGGCAGTTGGCTGCGTCCGGTGATGATGTTTTCCGTGCCCGTGGCGGCGCTGGTCGCAGTGCTGACCTTGGTGGCCTCGCCCTGGGCCTATGGCCAGATTGCCGAATACCGCCAGCGCTTCGAGCAGCGCTCTGATTTATCCAAGGTCACGGCTGGACAGTTCATCGAGACCGACGACGGCCAGCGGGTGTTTTTTGCCGAATCCCCTAAAAACCCGGACGATGAGCTGGGGCGGGTGGTCGCCCGGGTGATCGAGCCGGATTGGCTCAGCGTGATCACGGCAGACAGCGCCGCCATCCGCACCGAGGACAACGGCGACAGGTTTCTGGTGCTGGGGCCTGGTCATCGCTACGACCTGAAGCCCGGTACGCCGGAATTGCGCCTGCTGGATTTTGATAATTACGGGGTGCGCATCGAGAGCCGGACCGGCCCAGGCGCCCTGGAAGCGGCCCGCCAGAAAGCCCTGCAGGAAATCAAGGCCCGTCCTACGTCAGACCTGCTGGTGCGGGGCGATGACGAATCCCTGTCACAGCTGATGTGGCGTCTGGCGCTGCCGATTGCCGTCCTGAACCTGGCCTTGATTGCGCTGCCCCTGGGGGCGGTCAATCCCCGCCTGGGGCGTTCGGGCGATTTATTGTTGGCGGGGCTGCTGGCGCTGTTTTACATGAATCTGATCAATCTCTCGCGCGGCTGGATTGCCAATGGGACCTTGTCTTTCGGGGTCGGAGTCTGGTTGGTGCACGTTTTGTTCTTGGCCCTGGGGTTGGGGCTGCTGTGGCGGCGCACGCGCATGCGCAAGCCGCGCCGCGCCGCAGCTCCTGCCACTGCTTAGCTCAGCTTGGGATCTGCAATGTGCGCTGCTCGCCCAGCAGCAAGTCCTGGTTCAGCTTGATCGCTTGCTTCAGATAGTCCCAGATGGCCATGACCCGTCGTGTCTGGCGCAGATCCTCGTGGCAGTACATCCAGAAGCTGCGGCTGACGTGGATGTCCGCATTCAGCACGGGCGCCAGACGGCTGTCCTGGGCCGCCAGAAAACACGGCAGGATGGCCAGCGCCTGGCCTCCTAAAACCGCCTGATACTGGGCCAGCACGCTGGTGCTGCGAAACACCACCTGGCTGGCCTGTACCCAATCATCCAGATATCGCAGCCGGTCGCTGAACAGCAGTTCGTCCACGTAGCCGATAAAAGTGTGGTGACTGAGGTCGGATCGTTGGTGTATGGGCGGGTGGCGGTCCAGATAGTCGCGCGTCCCGTATAGCTTCAAGGCATATTCTGCGAGTTTTGTGCACAGATAGGGGCCGTGCTGGGGGCGCTCCAGGGCAATGGCGATGTCGGCTTCGCGCTTTGACAGGCTGATATAGCGGGGCACCGGCATGATATCCAGCGTGATGCCGGGGTGGCGGCGCTGGAAATCCACCATCAGGGGTGTCAGGATCGTGCTGCCAAAGCCCTCGGTGGAGCCAATCCGCAGGTGTCCGGTCAAACCCTGGGCCGCGCCTGACAGGGCTTCCTGGGCAGCCAGCAGGGCGCTTTCAACCTGCTCGGCATAGACAAAGAACTGCTGGCCTTCTTCGGTCAGGGTAAAGCCGTTGGCCCGGGATTTCTCGAACAGCATGACGCCCAGCCCGGCTTCCAGCGCCCGGATGCGGCGGGTGACGGTACTGTGCTGCACCCCCAGCCGCAGGGCCGCAGCGCTGGCGCGTTGCGTGCGGGCGACCTCTAAAAAATAGCGAATGGCATCCCAGTCGTGCATGGATTTCCTTGTGCAAAATTCGTCAAGCAATGTGCAAATATTTTGCTGGTAATAAGTTTTTTACACAACTACACTGATTTGAATAGCTGGCGGCGGGCAATGATTGGCCTGACACGCACAGCCCACACACCGAGACAAATCCGGCTTGGCTTGCCAGGCGGCCCGATCTGCCTACTAAGGAGCTTTGCATGAGCGATATCCCACGCGTCCCACTACTGATCGACGGGAAACTGGTCCAGTCCGAAACCCAGGAATGGCGCGACATCATCAATCCGGCCACCCAGGAAATCGTTGCGCGGGTACCGTTTGCCACCCCGGCCGAGGTCGAACGGGCCATTGCCAACTCCAAAGAAGCCTTCAAGACCTGGCGCAATGTCAGCCAGGCCAAGCGCCGCCAGATCATGACCGATCTGGCCTATTTGCTGCGCCAGAATGCCACAAAAATCGCTGAAGTCCTGTCGCGTGAACACGGCAAGACCTTGCCTGATGCAGAAGGCGAGGTCGCCCGCGGCCTCGAAGGCGTCGAACATGCCGTGTCGGCCAATGTTCTGCAACTGGGGGATTACGCAGAAAATGCGGCCACCGGCATCGATGTCTACAACGTGCTGCAGCCGCTGGGGGTTTGCGCCGGCATCACGGCCTTCAATTTTCCGGTGATGTTGCCGTGCTGGATGTTTCCCATTGCCGTCACCATGGGCAATACCTTTGTCTATAAGCCCTCCGAACAAGACCCCACCGCATCCCTGATGGTGGCCGAGCTGGCCTTGCAGGCCGGCCTGCCTCCTGGTGTGCTGAATGTCGTGCATGGTGGCCAGGACGTGGCAGGCACTCTGTGCGATCATCCTGACATCAAGGCCGTGTCCTTTATTGGTTCCACGCGGGTAGGCACCGAAATCTACCGCCGTTCCTCGGATGCCGGAAAACGCTGCCAGGCCATGATGGGTGCTAAAAACCATAGCGTCATCATGCCGGATGCCGATCGCGAAGCCGCCCTGAACTCCATGCTGGGGGCTGCCTTTGGCGCCGCCGGAGAACGCTGCATGGCAATTTCCGTGCTGGTGCTGGTGGGCGAGGCCCAGCAGTGGCTGCCGGATTTTGTCGAACGCGCCCGTAAGCTGAAGATCAACGTTGGCACTGACCGTCAGGCCGATCTGGGGCCGCTGATTTCACCCGCCGCCAAAAAACGCGTTGAAGGCCTGATCCAGAAAGGCGTGGATGAAGGCGCGGAACTCTTGCTGGATGGCCGGGGTGTCCAGGTGCCCGGCTACGAGCACGGCAACTTCGTCGGTCCGACCATCTTCAATAAGGTCAAGGCCGACATGACCATCTACGAAGAAGAAATCTTCGGACCGGTCTTGTCCGTGGTCCTGGTCGATACCCTGGAAGAGGCCGTTGAATTCGTCAATGCCAATCCAAACGGCAATGGCACGTCCATCTTCACCCAGGATGGCGGTCATGCCCGTTATTTCCAGAACCACATCGACGTCGGTCAGGTGGGCATCAATATTCCCATTCCGGTGCCAGTCGCCTGGTTCAGCTTTACCGGTTCGCGGGCATCCAAATTAGGCGATTTGGGCCCCAATGGCCGCCAGTCGATTTATTTTTGGACTCAAACCAAGACCATTACGGCTCGCTGGCAGGCACACCCCACGGATATCAATACCACGATTGCCATGCAGTAATCCTCTACTGCACATCAGAAGGCCCTGCGGGGCCTTTTTTTAATGGGATACCGCTTATGAACCGGGGTAATGAAGGCTACACTCCCGGTGGCTGGATCAATGGACCTGGATGATGAGAGATAGTCTGCCTTTTAAGACATACATTTATTTTCTGGCGCAGTCGGTCAATCTGACCACCGCCGTGATGTCGGTGACTATGGCTGCCCTGGTGGGGGCGACCTTGGCGCCAGAACTATGGCTGTCCACGGTGCCGTATGGTTTTCAGTTTCTTTTTGTCATGTTGATGACCTACCCGGCCGCCCGCTTGATGACCAGGATAGGCAGAAAAAATTCATTTCTGCTGGCCACCATCCCGCTGGCTGCGTCGGGGGTTGCAGGTTTTCTGGCTATCGAAAAGCAGATTTTTTCCTTACTGATCGTGGCCCATGCCTTGCTGGGCGTCTATATTGCATTTGCCAATTTCAACCGTTTTGCCGCAACGGACGCGATTGCTGCCCACCTGAAGCCGCGCGCAATTTCACTGGTGGTGGCGGGGGGTGTGCTGGCGGCCGTTTTTGGCCCTTTATTGACGACGTATCTGAAGGATTTTGGTGCGTTGCCGGCTTTTGCGGCTTGCTATGCCGCGTTCGTCGGTTTGGCGCTGGTCTCGCTGGTGCTGAACTTGTGTGTCAAAGCCATTCCTCCTCAGCGCGGTGCTGAGCATGAATCAGCCGCTCAGTCTATCGGCTTGTATGCGGTTCTGAAAAACAAGGCCGTGGCACTGGCAATCCTGCTGGCGGCGGTGGGCTATGGCTTGATGAACTTGCTGATGATCCAGTCGTCTATGTATATGTCCGACCGGCAGGTGCATTTTTCCGATATCAGCACCGCCATTCAGTGGCATGTGCTGGCGATGTTTGCGCCTTCTTTCTTTACCGGCGCGCTCATCCAACGGCTTGGCTTAAGGGCGATTGTTTACGGTGGCATCTTATTGCTGCTTCTAAGCAGCGTCATCAACATAGTTGCCCATGATTACCTGACCTTGACCCTTTCTTTGGTCGTCCTGGGCTTGGGCTGGAATTTCACTTATGTGGGCGGCAGCGCTTTGCTGACGCAAGGGCTCGAAGACTGGTCTGGTTTTGCCGTCAAGGTCCAGGGCTTGAACGATCTGGGCATTGCCGTGATGGCGACGCTGGGCGCGTTTGCACCTGCGTTTTTGCTGACCTGGATGGGGTGGAATGGGACCAACATCATGAGCATCGGGATTTGTCTGATGCTATTGGCTTTTGCTGTCTGGGCAATCCCGCCCAGACAGCAGTGATTGCGTTTGGCAAAACGGGTTTAGCAGCCTGCCTGTCTGGTGCAGGCGCTTGATTCTGGGCTGCTCCTAAGTTAATAACAAAAAGTCATATAAAAGGCTTTCCATATTCCATATAATGAATCCATCTCACAGGATGATGGCATATGAATCTCCAGCAATTCCGTTTCGTCCGCGAAACTATCCGGCGCAATTTCAATTTGACTGAAGCCGCGCGGGCCTTGTATACCTCGCAGCCTGGGGTTTCCAAAGCCATCATCGAGTTCGAAGACGAACTGGGCATCAAGATCTTCGAACGCCACGGTAAAAGGCTGAAAGGCCTGACAAAGCCTGGGCATGCTGTCTCCGGCGTCATCGACCGGATCATGCGCGAGGTCGATAACCTGAAAAAGGTCAGCGACGAGTTCGCCCAACGCGACGAAGGCGCGCTGGTCATTGCCTGCACCCACACCCAGGCGCGTTACCTGCTGCCGCGTGTCATCCCCTCGTTTCGCGCTCGTTTTCCCAAGGTGCATGTCTCCCTGGCCGAGGGCAACCCCGAACATCTGGCGAAGCTGGTGCTGCACGAACAGGCGGATCTGGCGATTGCCACGGAAACCCTGGCCGACACACCGGGTCTGGTGGCATTGCCGGTGTATTCCTGGGAACACACCCTGGTGGTGCCGCCGGATCACCCCCTGACCAGCCTGACGTCCAGCGCTGCGCGCAATTTGTCGCTGGAACACCTGGCCCAGTACCCCATCGTTACTTATGACCGGGCTTTTTCGGGCAGACGTGCGATTGATGCGGCCTTTGAAAAGGCCGGCATTACGCCGGATATCGTGCTGGAAGCCATTGACGCGGATGTCGTCAAGACCTATGCCGATATCGGCCTGGGCATTGGCATTATCGCGGGGGTGGCCTTTGATCCTCGCCGAGACAAAGGGCTGGTCGGCTTGCCGGCTGGTCACCTGTTTGGCAAGCACACCACCAGCGTCGCCATCAAGCGCGGGGTCTTCCTGCGGGACTATGTCTATGTGCTGATGGAAATGCTGGCGCCAGAACTCAGCCGCGACCGGGTCTCCGAGGCCGTGGCGCAGCCCACGCCAGCGGTGCGCGAGGTCGCCTGATCCCGACTGTTTCATTTTTTCTGATAAAACCCTACTGAACCAATTGCATTTCTAAATAAGAATGATTATTATTTGTATGTGCTGGAAGGAAATGAATTCCTCCCTTTTTCGGTTCAGGAGCCATCCTCATGGAGCAGTCTCAAGTCAGTGCTTTAATCGTCGGTGCAGATCGGCTGGGCAATATCCCGGATTTGCTGCGTGATCACAATATCGCCATCTCGCATCACATCAGCGGCCGGGACACGGCGCATCAGAAAAAAGCCCCCAATCTGCCGTCCGGCACGGAATTGGTGATTTTGCTAACGGATTTTCTGGGCCATAACGTCATGAAGACATTTCGGGCGGCCGCGCAGCGCGCCGGTGTTCGGGTCATGACCTGCCGACGCTCGGTGTGCAGCATGCAGCAGGCCCTGGATCAATGTGGCTTCTGTAAGGCATGCCCGCTGCGCCAGCAGGCCCTGGACCAACGGATGGTCAGCATGCATTGAATCATCTGGGTATAAAAAAAAAGCCGATCAATGTGTATTGATCGGCTTTTTTTATACTGGCCGCTGACCAGTAACCCCCTGTGGTGGAGGCTTGGTGTGATCAGCGCCGTGCGGTGGCGGATTCGGGCTTCAGGCGACGGGCGCCGTTATAGCGTTTGCGCCAGTAGCTGATATCCATGTTCTCGACCCGGATGGCGGCACCGGCACGCGGGGCGTGCACGAATTTCTGATTCCCCAGATAGATGCCCACATGGGAGAATCGACGTCCCAGGGTATTGAAGAACACCAAGTCGCCGCGCCGTAGTTCATTGCGGCCGACCGAGATGCCTTCCTGGGCCTGGCTGCTGGCAGTGCGGGGAAGCTTCAAGCCCAGGGATTTCTCGGCTGCATAGGCAACCAGGCCGCTGCAATCGAAGCCCTCGCCTGGTCCGTCACCGCCGTAGCGGTATTTGACCCCAAGAAACCTGAGCGCGGTGCTGGCCATGGTTTTTGAGGGGGTGGTGGTGTTTTGAGCCGAGGACCGAGGGTAGTCGATGGCCAGGCTGTCTTTGCTGTCGAGCCAGGCGCCCAGTGGGTCGGCCTGGGTACTGAGCAGATAGCTGTCGCGCAACAGGTGATTGGAACTGGCATCGGCTGTCTGGCGCGGTTGGGTGGCGCATCCCGCCAGGGCGACCAGGCCTGCGCATAAGGCAAGCCGCGCCCAGCGGGACAAGACAATCATGGATGAGGATCTGACGTGGGCGTGATGTGGTGGAGGCATGAGTGATCGTTTTTTGGGGCAGGTCTGATAAATGCAACGGATGAACAGATCTACTTTGTGGACCTGATCAGCGGATCTAATCGATATTACCCGCCCAGCGGGAAATCCTTCGATTCTAATGGAACGGTCTGGTCAGGTAAAGCTGTGTATCCGACCAGTTCAACTGAGTCTGGCGTCCAGCCAGCCGCGCAAAGCATTGGATACCCGCAATGCAGGGGCGGTTTGCAGATCGTGTCGGCTAAGGGGGGCTTCCTGGACCAGTTTCTGCGCCAGCAGGGACTGGCGCTGCACGCCTGGCAGCAGGCCCATGCTGGCTGGGGGGGTCAACCAGGTGCCCTGTGCGTCGCGGACGTAAAGATTGCAGCGACTGCCCTCGCAAGGCATGTCAGCCAGATCGCAGAAGACCAGATCAAAATGATCCGAGTGCTGCTGCAACCAGTCCTGGGCTGCAGCAAACCAGGGGCGGTGGGTGCTCTTGTGTCGCCGCCAGGTGTCGTCGCCATCCAGCAGGACAGGGCTTGTATGGCCTGCTAAGGCGTCGCTGGCCCAGGCCAGTTGCACGGGCACCGGGGTGTCGGGCAGCGGGCTGCTGTTCAGCGTGCACAGGCCATTTTCCTGTAGCAGCAGTCGGACGCGCCAGGCGGCTTGGCGGGGCAGGTCGTTCAGCCGGTGAGTTTCCAGGGCCACCTGCTGCTCGATCTGTGCGGGGTCTAGGCGGTAGCCCAGTGCCTGCGCCGAGGCCAGCAGGCGTGAGCGATGACCTGGCCACAGGGCGATTTGGCCATCGGCCAGCCGCATGGTTTCAATCAGTGCCGGGTGTGTTTGCTGCATGTGTCGTGTTCCAGCCATTCAGGATACGGGCCTTCCAGTGGCATTCCTGCCATTCCTCGTCGGCGTCTGAGTCGGAGACGATGCCGCCGCCTACACCGAACTGGGCTTGTTCAGCCTGGATTTCGATGGTGCGGATGGCGACATTCAAAGAAAAATCCCCGTTTGGGGCCAGCCAGCCGATGCTGCCGCAATAGATGCCGCGCCGTCGGCCCTCCAGCGTGCGGATGGCCTGCATGGCTGCCAGCTTTGGCGCGCCGGTGATCGAGCCGCAGGGAAACAGGGCCTGCAGGATGCTGGCCAGCGAAATCCCTGGTGCTTCGGCCTGGATGGATGAGGTCAGCGTCCAGACGGATGGGTAGGCTTCCAGTTTGAACAGGGCAGGCACCCGGACGCTGCCGGGAATGGCGATGCGGCCCAGGTCGTTGCGCAGCAGGTCGACGATCATCAGATTTTCGGCCCGGTTTTTTTCGCTGTGCAGCAGGGCCTGGGCGGCTGCCTGGTCGAGGACCGGGTCCGCATGTCGGGGGGCCGTGCCCTTCATGGGGCGGGCGTACAGGGTACTGCCCTGACGGGCCACGAAGAGTTCTGGGGATAGGGACAAAATCTGGCGTTCGCCATCGCGAATATAGGCCGCGTGGGCGACTGGGTGTTGGCGGATCAGCGTCCGGTAGACTGCCTCGGGGGCCAGCGCCGCTGGCCAGTCCAGTCGCAGGGACAAGGTGTGGTTGACTTGGTAGTAGTCCCCTCGGGCGATACCCTGACGGATGGTCTCGATGGCCTGACGGTATTGAACTTGGGTCTGGCTGGGGTGTGCCGTTCCATAGCTTGAAACAGGATGGGATGCCGATGCCTGTGCGGGCGTCGGCGGATGGGGGGCCGTCGCAGGGCCCAGAACGTTGGGGCGCTGTCCCTGTTCTTGGGCGTGCCCGAACACCAGAGCGGTCAGCAGCGGCGTCGGGGTGACTGGCTGTGATGGCGTCTCGGCTTCAGGTGTGTCAATTAGCCATGCCCCTAGTTCATAGTCCAGCAGCAAGGCGATCCAGTGGCCGCGCTGGCGCGCGCTTTCGATGCTGCTCCAGGCGGCCTGCAGGTCGGCCCGGCGATGTACTGCGATGCGTTCGATGCAATGATCCAGGCAGAGCGACCAGCCCGCCAGACCGTCATCGAAGCGGCAGGTGGTCTGGTGGTCGTTGTCTGGCGGTGTAGGCATCGTGGATGTCAGCACCGGGATATCCGTAGTCGGGTTCATGGGGCGGGTGTCTGGCGTGCCAGGAATTCGGCCAGGATGCGGCCTGTGTGGGTGCTGTCCTGGCAGACGGCCTCGGGATTGCCCTGGGAGACGACCTGCCCTCCCTGGTCGCCGCCCTCGGGGCCGAGGTCGATGATCCAGTCGGCTTCGGCCATGACATCCAGGTTGTGCTCGATGACCACCACTGTATGTCCGGCGTCCACCAGGCGATGCAGTACGTCGATCAGTTTTTCCACATCTGCGGTGGACAGACCGACTGTGGGCTCGTCCAGCACATACAGGGTGTGTGGAATACGCGAGGCCCGGCCGGTGCGGATCACGCCTTCATCGAGGTGCGCCTTGGTCAGCTCGGTGACGAGCTTGATGCGTTGGGCCTCGCCGCCCGAGAGGGTGGGCGATGGCTGGCCCAGCGTCAGATATCCAAGTCCGACATCCTGCATCAGTTGCAGGGCGCGGGATATTTTGCGGTGAGCCGAAAAATGCCCGATGGCATCATCGACCTCCATACGCAGTACATCCCCGGCACTGTGGCCGTTCCATTGCACGGACAGGGTTTCGTGGTTGAAGCGTGCCCCATGACATGCTTCGCACGGGACTTTGACGTCGGGTAGAAAACTCATTTCTATGGTCCGCATGCCCTGGCCATCACATTCCGGACAGCGCCCGCCGACGGTGTTGAATGAAAACCGCGAGGCCGTCCAGCCGCGCATCCGGGCCTCGCGGGTACTGGCGTAGAGCTTGCGGATATCGTCCCAGAAGCCCACATAGGTGGCCGGGCAGGAGCGAGGGGTCTTGCCGATGGGTGTCTGATCGACTTCGAGCACCCGGTCGATGGCTTCCCAGCCACGGATGTCGTGGCAACCCTGCCAGGGGGTGCTCAGGCGGCTGCCGATGCGGCGACTGAGATTGTCCAGCAGGACATCGCGCGCCAGGGTGGATTTGCCGGAGCCCGATACGCCGGTGACGACGCTCAGGCGTGCCAGCGGGATGCGTGCCCGCGCATGGCGCAGGTTGTGCAGGGAAGCATCCACGATGTCGATGGCGGGGGTCTGCTTGTCCACGGGGCGGCGCGGCTGCATGGGGTGGGCCAGCGGCTGGCGCAGATAGCGTCCGGTCAGGGATGCCGGGTGGCGGGCGATATCGTCCACCGTGCCCTGGGCGACGACCATGCCGCCTCGGGAACCGGCGCCTGGGCCGATATCGATGACGTGCCCGGCACGCCGGATCGTGTCTTCGTCGTGTTCGACTACCACCAGGGTATTGCCATTACCCTCCAGACGGCCCAGGGCATCCAGCAAAATACGGTTATCGCGCGGATGCAGCCCGATGGTGGGTTCGTCCAGCACATAGCAGACGCCTTGCAGGTTGGAGCCTAGCTGGGCCGCCAATCGGATGCGCTGGGCTTCGCCGCCGGATAGAGTTGGCGCGGCACGGTCCAGCGCCAGATAGCCCAGCCCTACCTCCATCATGAAGTTCAGGCGTCCGCGTATCTCGCTGAGAATATCGCGGGCGATTTCGGCCTCGCGCCCCTGCATGCCCAGCCCCAGGAAAAACCGCTGGGCAGCGCTGATGGGCAGGGCGGCCAGGGCGGCAATGGATCGATCGTGCCAGCGAAACGCCAGCGCCACCCGGTTCAGGCGTTGGCCGTGGCATTGGGGGCAGGGCAGTTGGGCGTTTGGGTCATCCTCCAGCCAACTGGCCTCCTCGCCGGTTTGATCGGCGGTAAAGCCCGTCAGCGACAAACCTGTGCCAAAGCAGCCAGGGCACCAACCGTGGCGCGAGTTATAGGAAAACAGACGGGGGTCCGGCTCTGGGAAACTGGTCGCACATTGCGGGCAGGCGCGCTTGATCGAGAAAGTCAGGACCAGCGGATTGGGGGCCAGTCCGGCGGCGCGACGGGCATCGATGGTCTGCGGCCCGGCCACCGTCAGCCCGCTGAGCACCCGGAAGGTGCCATGACCCAGGGCGAGGGCTTCGCGCACGGCTTCGCGCAACGCCGGTTCATCGCGTACGTCCACGATCAGATCGCGCACCGGGAGTTCGATGTTGTGTTCCTGATAGCGATCCAGGCGTGGCCAGGGTTTGACCGGGATGAACTGGCCATCCACCCGCAGGTGGCTATGACCATGGCTGGCCGCCCATTTGGCCAGATCCGTGTAATAGCCCTTGCGGGCCACCACCAGCGGTGCCAGCAGGCCGATGTGTTCGCCGGCATGGTCGCGCAGCAGTTGGGCGACGATCTGCTCGGCAGTCTGGGGGGCCACCGGCACCTGGCAGTCCGGGCACATTTGCGTCCCCAGGCGCACATACAGCAGGCGCAGGAAATGGTGGATTTCCGTCATGGTGGCCACGGTGGATTTGCGCCCACCCCGGCTGGTGCGTTGTTCGATGGCGACGGTGGGCGGAATACCGTAGATGGCATCCACGTCGGGTTTGCTCGCTGGCTGGACAATGGCGCGGGCGTAGGCGTTCAGGGATTCCAGGTAGCGGCGCTGGCCCTCGTTGAACAAAATATCGAATGCCAGGGTGGATTTCCCAGAACCCGACACACCCGTGATGACGGTAAAGACGTCGCGGGGGATGTTGACATCGATGCCTTTCAGGTTGTGTTCGCGGGCATTGATGATCTGGATGTTCTGGCTGATCGTCGGGGAGTTGATGGCTGGGGCAGGTTCCCGCAGCGGCAAGGCCGGGTTATCCAATTGGCGCAAATAGTCCACCAGCGCCTGGCCGGTATGCGATGCCGCCGTCTGCATCAGCTCGTCCGGCGTGCCCTGGGCCATGATGCGGCCGCCTTGGTCGCCGCCTTCCGGGCCCAGATCGATGATCCAGTCGGCGGCGCGGATGACGTCCAGGTTGTGCTCGATGATCAGCAGAGAGTGCCCGGCTGTCAGCAGCTTGCGAAATGCCTGCATCAGGCGGGCGATATCGTCGAAATGCAGGCCGGTCGTGGGTTCGTCAAACAGTAGCAGGCTGCCCTTCAACAGATTGCGGGGCGCCCGGGAGCGCGCCGCCTGGGCCAGGTGTCCGGCCAGCTTCAGGCGCTGGGCCTCGCCGCCCGACAGGGTTGGCACGGGTTGGCCCAGGCGGACGTATTCCAGGCCGACATCCGCCAGTGGCGCCAGCCCCCATTGCACGTCGCGCAGGCCCTTGAAGAACTCCAGGGCTTCGCTGACCGTCATGGCCAGCACTTCATCAATGGAGGCGCTACGGCCCAGGTGTTCGATGCGTACCTCTTGGATCTGGGGCCGGAATCGTCGGCCATCGCAGTCTGGGCAGCGCAGATAAACGTCCGATAGAAACTGCATCTCGACGTGTTCAAAGCCGGTGCCGCCACAGCCTGGGCAGCGTCCGTCTCCCGTATTGAAGCTAAAGGTGCCTGCGGTGTAGCCTCGCTCTTGGGATAAGGGGGCGGCGGCGAACAGCTTGCGGATGGCGTCGAACGCGCCTACATAGCTGGCGGGGTTGGAGCGGGCAGTTTTGCCGATGGGGGTCTGATCCACCAACACCACGTCGGCGATTTGCTCGGCGCCCAGCAGCATGTCGAATTCGCCGGGGGCTTCGGTGGGCCGCCCCAGGCGCTTCAGCAGGGCGGGGTACAGCACATCCTGCACCAGCGTGGATTTGCCCGACCCTGAAACCCCCGTCAGGCACACCAGGCGGCCCAGGGGCAAAGACAGGTCGATATTGTGCAGATTATTGGCCCGCACGCCCTGCAGCAGCAAGCGTGGCGTCTGCTTGGCCACGGGCATGGGACGTGGCGCCTCGATGCGTTGCCGACCACTGAAATAGCGGCCGGTCAGGGTATCGGCGGCGGCTAGTTGGGCAGGGCTGCCGTCGAAAATGATCTGGCCGCCGCGTTCGCCCGGCCCCGGGCCGATATCCAGAATGCGGTCAGCCGCCACCATGACCTGCGGGTCGTGTTCGACCACCACCAGGGTATTGCCGTGGTCGCGCAGTCGATGCATGACCTGGATAATGCGGTGAATATCGCGTGGATGCAGGCCGATCGAGGGTTCATCCAGCACAAACAGGGTATTCACCAGCGAGGTGCCCAATGCCGTCGTGAGGTTGATGCGCTGTACCTCGCCGCCGGACAGGGTGCGGCTCTGGCGATCCAGCGACAGATAGCCCAGTCCCACATCGCATAGAAAGCGCAGCCGGGCCCGGACTTCGTCCAGCAGTTCGATGAGGGCATCGTCCAGTGTCTGGCCCAGCTCAATGTCATTGAACCAGTCGCGCACCCGTTCGATGGGCAGGCGCATCAGGTCGTGCAGTCCCAGGCCAGGCAAGGCCGCCAACTGCGCTGCCGTCCAATGGGTGCCTGCCGGGCTGAAGCGGGGATAGCCGGGGATGGCGTCCGTGCTGCGGCCCAGGCGCCACAGGCTGGCTTCGGGCTTCAGTCTGGCGCCGCGGCATTGCGGGCAGGGGGTGTAGCTGCGGTATTTGGACAGCAGCACGCGCACATGCATGCGGTAGGCTTTGGTTTCCAACCAATCAAAGAAGCGCTGAATGCCGTACCACTGATGCTTCCAGGCGGATGGCCCGCCCTTCCAGTCGGGGGCGCCGTGGATGACCCAGGATTGTTCGGCGGCGTTCAGGGCCTGCCAGGGCACGTCCAGCCGGATGCCGATCTTGGCGGCATACTTTTCCAGTTCTTCCTGACATTCGTGGTAGCTGGGCGTTTGCCAGGGTTTGATGGCACCGTCCTTCAGCGTGCGACGTTCGTCTGGTATCACCAGGCCGTAGTCGATGCCCATGACCCGGCCAAAGCCCTTGCAGGCCTCGCAGGCCCCCAGCGGTGAATTAAAGGAAAAAGTGCTGGGCAGCGGCGTGCTGTATTCGATGTCGCAGTGGGCGCAGTGCAGGCCCGCGCTGAAACGCCAGGCAGTTTCGTGATCGTCGCTCAGGGCAAAGACCGTCAGCCGTCCTTTGCCCTGGTGCAGCGCGGTTTCCAGGGCCTCGTCGACCCGGGCGGGCTCCGCGTTGCCAAGTCGGAATCGGTCCTGGATGACATACAGACGACGGGTTTTGGGCAGCACGGGATCAGCACTGTCGCTTGCAGTCGTTGCGGTGGCGGGCGCGTGTGTCCTGGTGTAGCCCTGTTGCTGCAGAAAACCGCGAATCTCATCCTCGGTGTAGTTGTCCGGCACCGTGATCGGAAAGCTCACGACCAGCCGGGGGTCGGCCTGGGCGCACAGCGTGTCCAGCTGTTGCCGGATACTGGCGGGGTTATCGCGTCGAACCGCCCGGGCGCATTGGGCGCAGTGCAGGTGTCCCGCCCGGGCATACAGCAGCTTCAGGTGATCATTCAGCTCGGTCATCGTGCCCACGGTGCTGCGCGAATTGCGGACCGGGTTGACCTGGTCGATGGCGATCGCGGGCAAAATTCCGTCGATGCGATCGACCTGGGGCTTGTCCATGCGGTCCAGAAACTGGCGGGCATAAGGAGAAAAAGTTTCCACATAGCGCCGCTGGCCTTCGGCATACAGGGTGTCGAAGGCCAAGGAGGATTTGCCTGACCCGGAAACGCCCGTCATCACCAGCAGTTCGCCGGTGTGGATAGTGACATCCAGGTTTTTCAGATTGTTCTGGCGGGCGCCGATAATGCGAATGGGTGCGTTCATGGCGCCATCATAATCCGCCCGAAATGTGCTTGCAGCAAGACCTTGTCTATCATTGTGGGTAAGTGCTGCAGCGTGCTGTTTGGCCGCGTGTATTGGACTTGTTTAAGGTATTTTGATGGCTTGGGCTGCAATTTGCTAAAATGGCGTGTTTTGCATTGCCCGCCCTCACGGAGATCCTCATGGCAGAAATCAAACGCAACCGGCGCAACACCCTGGAACGCCGTTGTTTAGGCAAGGCCTTCAAGCGCCTTTTTGTGCGCGCACCCAAAGGCGTCTTCAAGATGCTGGAAAAGGTCAAGCGCGTCTAAACCGCGCCTATCTTGCCGTATTGTTTTCATACAATTCGGCATCAGGGAAACCACGGACATTGCAGTTCGTGGTTTTTTTTTGCCGCTATCATGGCTTTCATCGGTCGACTGATTCAGTCCCATTGGCGGTTGCCGCCCTGTTTCCTGGTTTGGCGACCCTCAATAAGACAGGAGAGGAGTCCATCTGAATGGCATGTTGGCGTCATTTGTTTACCGTGCTTACCCCCACCTACAATCGGGCCCACACCCTAGAGCGTGTATATCATTCCCTGCGCGAACAGTCCTTTCAGGACTTTGAATGGGTGGTGGTGGACGATGGTTCCACCGACCATACCCGGGATCTGATCCAGGCGTGGCAGGCCGAGGCCAGCTTTCCGATCCGTTATGTCTGGCAAACCAATCAGCACAAGAAAACCGCGTTCAACAACGGGGTGCGGCAGGCGCGTGGCGAATGGCTGGTGGCGATTGACAGCGATGATGAGCTGGACCCCAATGCCTTGTATCAGATGGCATCAGTGTGGGACCAGATTTCTCCGGCGCAACGCCATCGCTATGTGGCGATTACCGGTTTGTGTGCCCGACCCGATGGGCAAATCGTGGGAGATATGTATCCGCAGGATGTGATGGATATCACTTCGTTGGACATGACGTTTCGGCATCATGTGCGGGGCGAGAAATTCGGTTGCCTGCGTACCGATGTGCTGCGTCAGTTTCCTTTTCCGGAAGATATCCCCGGCTTTGTGCCCGAAAGCCTGGTTTGGCGGGCAATCGCTCGGGCGGGCTACCTGACCCGTTTCGTCAATCAGGTTTTCCGGGTCTATCACGACAGTGCCGATAGCCTGTCGCGCCAGGGCCGCAGCTCGGATGGCGCCCGGCATGCCTTGGGCCTGTGGTTGCTGGCCTATGACACGGTAGAGTGCTGTCTGCCCTGGCTGCGCTATCAGCCGATGACATTTTTGGCCGCCGCCGCCCGATATACGCGGTTTTCCCTGCATTTGCGGCGGCGCCACGTGACTCGGCCCACGGGACGGCGGCTGACGCATCTGCTGTCGCGTTGTCTGGTGGCGTGCATGTGGCCGATCGGGGCGGGGCTATTTGTGCGTGATTGCTTTTCTATCGGCGCGGCGGGGCGCACGATGTTGTAGCCTGTCCTGCGACAGGCGCGTGCTCAGTCTTCCAGTTCGGTCGGGTCATCCTGATCGTCGGGCTGCGGGTCATCCACCAGTTGAAACGGCAGCAGTTCGGCCAGGTTATCGGACCAGCCGGTTTCTTCGCCACTGGCGTCTACCTTGGTATAGCGGCAGCCTTCCAGTTCGCTCAGTTGGATGGCCCAGAGAAATTCGCAATCAATGGGCTGTCCGTCAGCCAGGTCCAGCCCGCCGTTGTTGCCTACGAACCGGGCACCTGGGCCACCAGCCTGGACGTGCGGGCGCTCGTCCTCATCGTTGGGCGCCAGGGGCAGGGCAAACAATACCCATTCAAAACCTTCATCCGGTTCGGCAATGATTTCGGCGATGACGGGCTTTCCCATGTAGGCGCACAGAGCGTCGGCGGTGCGGCCCAGGAGGTCGGCGTCTTTCGGGGTGAAGCTAAGGGGCATCGGAGCCTCCGTGATTGGCAAGTTTGGGGAGATTGTACGAGGCTGGCGGATAGCCGAGAAGCCTGGATTGGAAAGGGCATGTCAAACCGGGCCGGACTGTGCTGCATCGCCGGGTCCGGCCTACAATAACTGGTTTGTGCGGCCGAATCCCTTGGCCACAGCTTTGACGGTGACGCCATGGCACAGTATGTGTACTCAATGAATCGGGTGGGCAAGATCGTGCCCCCCAAGCGCCAGATCCTGCGCGATATTTCCTTGTCTTTTTTTCCAGGAGCCAAGATCGGTGTGCTTGGCCTGAATGGTTCGGGTAAATCTACGCTACTGAAAATCATGGCGGGGGTAGACCAGGACATCGAGGGCGAAGCCATCCCGATGGCGGGCCTGCAGATCGGCTATCTGCCCCAGGAACCGCAGTTGGACCCGGAACACACCGTGCGCCAGTCCGTCGAAGCTGGCCTGGGCCAGGTCTTCGAGGCACGCAAGCGGCTGGATGAGGTCTATGCGGCCTATGCCGATGAAAACGCAGATTTTGATGCGCTGGCCGCCGAGCAGGCCGAACTCGAAGCCGTGATTGCCGCCGCCGCGACCAGCGGCAGCGACGACATCGAGACGCAGATGGAAATTGCCGCTGATGCCTTGCGCCTGCCGCCTTGGGATGCTGCGGTCGCCACCCTGTCCGGGGGCGAAAAAACGCCGGGTGGCGCTCTGCCGTCTGCTGCTGTCGAAACCCGACATGCTGCTGTTGGACGAACCCACCAACCACTTGGACGCCGAATCCGTCGAATGGCTGGAAGTCTTTTTGCGACAGTTTCCCGGCACCGTGGTGGCCGTTACCCATGACCGCTACTTCCTGGATAATGCGGCAGAATGGATTCTGGAACTGGATCGCGGGTATGGAATACCCTGGAAGGGTAATTACAGCTCCTGGCTGGAACAAAAAGAAGACCGCCTGAAACATGAGGAATCCGCCGAGTCCGCGCGCCAGCGCACAATCAAGAAAGAACTCGAGTGGGTGCGACAGAACCCCAAAGGCCGTCAGGCCAAGGCCAAGGCGCGTTTGGCCCGCTTCGAGGAACTGTCCTCGCATGATTACCAGAAGCGCAACGAAACCCAGGAAATCTTCATTCCCGTGGCCGAACGTCTGGGCAATGAAGTCATCGAATTCAAGAACGTATCCAAGTCCTTTGGTGATCGCGTACTGATCGACGATCTCAGCTTCAAGGTCCCCGCTGGGGCGATTGTCGGCATTATCGGCCCCAACGGCGCCGGTAAATCCACGCTGTTTCGCATGATTGCCGGGCAGCAGTCCCCGGATGCCGGCGAAGTCGTTCTGGGCAAGACCGTGAACCTGGCCTTTGTGGATCAGTCGCGCGATTCGTTGCCGGATGACAAGACCGTGTTCGATGCGATTTCCGATGGGGCAGACCTCCTGACCGTGGGGCGCTTTGAAATGCCGTCGCGGGCTTATCTGGGGCGTTTCAATTTCAAGGGCGGCGACCAGAACAAGCAGGTAGGCAAGCTCTCTGGCGGCGAACGTGGCCGCTTGCATCTGGCCAAGACCTTGATTGCCGGGGGTAATGTGCTGCTGCTGGATGAACCCTCCAACGACCTGGATGTGGAAACCCTGCGAGCCCTGGAAGACGCCTTGCTGGAATTCGCCGGTTCTGTGTTGGTGATCAGCCATGATCGCTGGTTTCTGGATCGCATCGCGACCCATATTCTGGCCTTCGAGGGCGACTCCAATGTCGTGTTCTTCGATGGCAACTATCAGGAATACGAAACCGACAAACGCCAGCGCTTGGGCGAAGAAGCCTCCCGACCCAAGCGCATTCGGTACAAGGCGCTGAAATAATCGGTAATTCGGGCTCGCGCTGTATTTGGAGTCGGGGTGATCACAAAGGAACTAGGCGATGAAATACATGGACTTGAGCCAGGCCCTGCTATCGGCGGATACCAGCTTGCTGCTGATTGTGGATATGCAGGAAAAACTGCTGCCCGCCATCCAGGATGCGGATGCCTTGTGCGTCCGGGTGGGGCGGCTGGCCCAGGCGGCGCGGTTGGTGTCCGTGCCGGTCATGGCGACTGAGCATTGGCCTGAGAAAATCGGGCCTACACATGCTGGTTTATTGTTACCAGACGATAGTGTCGTGACCAAGACCCACTTCAATGCCTGCCGCGAACCTGAATTTCTGCAGGATTGGCCAGCAGGTCGTCGCCGGGTGCTGCTGACCGGCACCGAGGCGCATATCTGCGTGCTGCAGACCGGCTTGGGGCTGGCACAGGCCGGTTACGACCCTGTGTTGGTGGTTGATGGGATTGGGTCGCGCCGGTCTGCGGACCTGCAAGCAGCCTGCCACCGCTGGCGCCGCTATGGACTGGAGACCATCACCTCGGAAATGGCCATGTATGAGTGGCTGGAAACCCCTGAAAATCCTGCATTCCGGCAGGTACTGTCACTGGTTAAGTAAGGGCAAACCCCAATTTATTCTCACCAAAAAGCACACTGAGCTTACAGTTTCCAGGGGTTTGTTCCGTTATAAAAGAGTCAGGAAATTATTGTAGGAGGCCCTTTCATGACCATTCATACCCTTGGAAAATTCGGTGCAGTATTGCTGCTGGCAGGCGCCATGGCGGGTTGTTCCTCTTGGGATAACATGAGCCACCGCCAGAAATCCGCAGTCACGGGCGCGGGTATCGGTGGGGTGGCAGGCGCCGTCATCACCGGGGGCGGAGTCCTGGGCACGGTCGGTGGCGCTGCCATCGGTGGTGTTGTCGGTGATCAGGTCGGAAAAAAGAAATAATCCATCAGATGCGCCGGATGGCGCATTCGTGCAGCATTAAAAAAGCCTGTTGCAGGCTTTTTTTAATGGGCGAGAGCAGCATACTTCTTGACTTTCCAGGGTCTTTTGACTTAAATTCAAACGATTGTTTGAATAATAATTGAATGACTGTCAGCCGTGGGCAATATCCTGCTGGCTGACGGTGGCCCATCTGGAGACCTGGAAATGCCTGACTACAAAGCCCCCCTGCGTGACCTGAAGTTCGTGCGCGACGAGCTCCTGAACTACCCCGATCACTACCAATCTTTACCGGGCTGCGAGGACGCGACGCCCGATATGGTCAATGCCATTCTTGAAGAAGGCGCAAAATTCTGCCAGGAAGTCCTGGCTCCGCTCAACCAGGTCGGCGACCACGAGGGCTGCACTTGGTCGGCTGATGGTGTCACCACCCCGAAAGGTTTCAAAGCAGCCTATGCCCAGTACATCGAGGGCGGCTGGCCGGCGCTGTCGCATGACCCGGCCCATGGCGGCCAGGGCCTGCCCGAATCCCTGGGCATGGCGATCAGCGAGCTGATGGGCGAGGCCAATTGGGCCTGGGGCATGTACCCTGGCCTGTCGCATGGCGCCATGAATACCTTGCAGGCGCATGGCACCCCAGAGCAACAAAAGACCTACCTGGAGCCGCTGGTGTCCGGCAAATGGACCGGCACGATGTGCCTGACCGAGGCGCATTGCGGCACCGACCTGGGGATGCTGCGCACCAAGGCCGAACCCCAGGCCGACGGCAGCCACAAAATCAGCGGCACCAAGATCTTTATTTCAGCGGGTGAACACGATATGGCGGAAAACATCGTGCATATCGTGCTGGCCCGTCTGCCGGATGCGCCTGCGGGCACCAAGGGCATCTCGTTGTTCATCGTGCCTAAGTTCATGCCGGACGGGCAGGGTGGCCTGGGCGCTCGCAACGCGGTCAGTTGCGGCTCTATCGAGCACAAGATGGGGATTCATGGCAATGCCACGTGCGTGATGAATTTCGATGGCGCCACGGGCTTTCTGATCGGCCCGGCCAATAAAGGCCTGAACTGCATGTTCACTTTCATGAACACGGCACGCCTGGGCACCGCGATCCAGGGCCTGGCGCACGCCGAGGTCGCCTTCCAGGGGGCCAATGCCTATGCCCACGAGCGCCTGCAGATGCGCGCCCTGAGCGGCGCCAAATTCCCCGATCAGCCCGCCGACCCCATCATCGTGCACCCGGATGTGCGCCGCATGCTGCTGACCATCAAGGCCTTTGCCGAGGGGAACCGGGCCTTGCTGTATTACGCCGCGCAGCAGGTCGATATCGAGCATTACAGCCAGGATGCCGAGGCTCGGGAAACGGCTGAAAAACTGCTCAGTTTCCTGACGCCGATCGCCAAGGCCTTCATGACGGAAACCGGTTTCGAGGCTGCCAATCATGGGGTGCAGATATTCGGCGGGCATGGCTACATCGCCGAACATGGCATGGAGCAGAATGTGCGTGATAGCCGTATTTCCATGCTCTACGAGGGTACGACCGGCATTCAGGCGCTGGATCTGCTGGGGCGCAAGGTCCTGATGACGCAAGGCGAGATTTTGCGTGCCTTCACCAAAGTCGTGCACAAGTTCTGCAAGGCCCAAAGCGGTAACCGGGCGATCTCGGAATTCGTCAAGCCCTTGGCCGAACTGAATAAGGAATGGGGCAGCTTGACCATGAAGATCGGCATGTCGGCGATGACCAATCGCGACGCGGTGGGGGCGGCCTCGGTCGATTATCTGATGTATTCCGGCTATGTGACGCTGGCGTATTTTTGGGCCGACATGGCACGAGTGGCGGCTGAAAAGATCAAGGCCGGCGAAGGTGACAAGGCTTTTTATCAGGCCAAGCTGCATACGGCCCGGTTCTATTTCACCCGTATCTTGCCGCGTACCTTGGCGCATGCCGAAGCCATGAAGGCCGGTCCCGCAGTCCTGCTGGATCTGCCTGCCGAGGACTTCGCACTGGGCTATTGATCCAGCGGGTTGCTGGCTGGCTTGTGACTTGGCGACAGGGCTGCTGCATGCGGCCCTGTCGCCAAGTCGTGTCAGGAGCCGGGCAGCGGCTGGCGGTACACTGGCGCTTTTGTGTTGGGCATGGATATGCTGCTGACGTTGTTGAACATTGTGTTGCCGGTGTTTGCGGTGGCGGTCCTGGGGTTTGCCTTTGGGCGGCGCCAGGCGCGGGCGCCCGACATGAGCTTCATCAACTATGCCAATGTAATGGTGTTTTGCCCGGCATTGGTGTTTTCTGCGCTGGTGGCCAATCCGGTGGACCTGGGCCAGGGCTGGCCCCTGGTGGTGGCCGGGATACTGATCATCATCATCCCGGGGCTGCTGTTGGCCGGAGTGCGCTGTGCAGGAATATCCCGGACCGCATTTTTGGTGCCGGGTATGTTCCGCAATACCGGCAATATCGGCATTCCCCTGATGATGCTGGCCTATGGCAAGGAGATGCTGGGCGACATTATCGTGCTGTTCGTGCTGTCCAATTTGTTGCACTTTTCCTTGGGGCTGTTCTTGCTGTCGCGCGGCACCAACCGTTGGCTGTGGCTGCGCAATCCCAATATCTGGGCGGCCTTGTTGGGGGTGCTGCTGGCGCCGCACCGAGCGTGGATTCCTGATTTTGTCACGACTTCTATAGACCTGACCGGGCAGATCGCGATTCCGCTGATGCTGTTTGGTCTGGGGGTGCGTCTGTCGCAGGATCGCATCGAACAGCTGGGCCTGGCGCTGCGCATCAATGGCCTGTATCTGCTGGCGGGCCTGCTGACCCTGCCGCTGGTGCTGTGGCTGTTGCCGTTGACTCCGGCCTGGGCTCGCATGGTGGCGCTGTCGGTCATGCTGCCGCCGGCGGTACTGAATTACCTGCTGTGCGAACAGTACCGGGTGGAACCCCGCACCGTGGCCAGCGTGGTATTGCTGGGCAATGTGCTGTCTGTCGTCACCATCCCGTTGGTGGTATGGGCGACGCTGACGTGGATCTAGCCGGGCTTGGCGCCCTTAATCGCGGCTGTCGGCCTGGGGCATTTCGATCTTGACTTCCAGGACTTCCAAAGAGTCCTGGCGGTCCAGGTTGATCTTGATGTCGTCCGGGTTGATCTGCACGTATTTGGAAATGACCGCGATCAGTTCAGCCTGCAATTTTTGCAGAAAATCGGGGCTGTGTCCGCTGCTGCGTTCGTTGATGAGGATGAGCTGCAGGCGGTCTTTGGCCACGCTGGCCGAGGTTTTTTTTCTGCCCACGCAGGAAATCCAGGAACGCCATGCTTATTTCCCCCCGAAAAGCCGCTTTAACAGGCCGGGCTTTTCATAGTTGACAAAACGCAGTGGTTTTTCTTCGCCCAGATAGCGGGCGACGACGTCCTGGTAGGCGTGGGCCACGTCGGAATTGTCTTTGTGGATGGCCGGAATGCCTTCGTTGGAGGCCTGCAGCACGATTTCGGATTCTGGGATCACGCCAATCAGGCGGATGCGCAGAATGTCTTCGATGTCGCCCAGCGACAGCATTTCGCCATCCGCCACGCGCTTGGCGTTGTAGCGGGTCAGCAGCAGGTGTTCCCGGATCGGTTCGTCGCCCTGTTCGGCGCGGCGGGACTTGGCGGACAGGATGCCCAGGATACGGTCGGAGTCCCGCACCGAGGAGACTTCCGGGTTGGTCACCACCAGGGCATCATCGGCAAAATACGAGGCCATGACGGCCCCGGTCTCGATGCCGGCCGGAGAATCACAGACGATGTATTCAAAATCCATGGCCTGCAGATCGGTCAGGACTTTTTCCACGCCTTCGCGGGTCAGGGCGTCCTTGTCCCGGGTCTGGGAGGCCGGCAGGATATATAGATTATCCAGCTGCTTGTCGCGGATCAGGGCCTGATTCAGGCTGGCTTCGCCTTGGATGACGTTGACGAAGTCATACACGACCCGGCGTTCGCAACCCATGATCAAGTCCAGATTGCGCAGGCCGACGTCGAAGTCAATCACTGCGGTCTTGTGGCCACGCATGGCCAGCCCGGCTGAAAAGCTGGCACTGGTGGTGGTTTTGCCGACCCCGCCTTTGCCGGAGGTGACTACAACAATGCGCGCCATAGTGTCAGTATTTCCCTGTAATTTTCAAGTTCATGACATCGTAAAGCAAAATGTCAGTGGATATTCAGTCAGTCGTGGAAGAAGGTTTCTGTGTGTGACCAGGTATTTAAATTTCGCGGATGCGCAAGGTGTCTCCATCCAGATGCACTTGGGCCGGGTGATTGTGCAAGGTGTCCGGTAGCCGGGTCTCGATGATCCGGTAGACGCCCGCGATGGCCAGCAGTTCCGGGTCCAGTTGGGTGGTCATGATCATTGCGTCGGTACGGCCCTGGGCGCCGGCGATGGCCTTGCCGCGTAGCGGGCCATAAACGTGGATATGGCCGTCGGCGATGACTTCGGCCCCTTGGCTGACCAGTCCCATGACGATCAGGTCGCTGCCCTTGGCGTAGATGCGCTGGCCTGAGCGCAGCGGATGGCGGATGACCAGCGTATGGCCTGAAACCGGCAGGTCGCTGCCGCTGTCAGCCTGGGCGGGTGTTTCTGGCGGGACCGGTGGGCTGGCAGGAGGCTGGGGCTCTACGGTGCTGGGTCCGGTGGTGCGGCCGGTCGAGGCCACCAGGGGGGCCAGGCCCGCCTGCAGGATGGAGGGCAGCAGCGCCGCCTGGGCCTGGACGCCGATGGGGTGCAGATGGTGCCGCCGCAGGGCGGCAGCCAGTGCTGCCCAATCGGGGGCTTGGCCCAGCGCCTGAGCATCCAGAATGACGGGCTCGTTTTCGTAGAAGGCGCCTGCCTGCTGCAGGCGCTGCTCCAGCGCCTGCAGCAGGGCCGCAGTATCAGCGGTGTGCAAGACGGCGCGCACCATATACAGGGTAGCGCTTTTAAAGTCCAGAACGTCGGATCGGGATGCCATGCGCGCGTCAGATCCAGGTATCGCGCAGGGTGATGGCACGATTGATCACGGGACGTTCGATGCTGGAGTCGTGCCGGTCGGCGACGAAGTAGCCCAGGCGCTCGAATTGCCAGCAATGGCCCGGTTCAGCCTGGATGCCGGGTTCCAGCCAGCCCTGCACGGTGCGGCAGGAGTCCGGGTTGATGGCTTGCAGGAAATCCTGATCCCCGCGGTCGGGGTGGGCTTCGCGAAACAGGCGGTCGTACAGGCGAACCTCGGCAGCCACGGCATGTGCTGCGCTGACCCAGGTGATGGCGCCCTTGACCTTGATGGCGTCGGCGCCGGGGGTGCCGCTGCGCGTCTCGGGCAGGTATTCGCAGTGAACTTCGGTGATCTCGCCCTGCTCGTTCTTCAGAAAGCCGGTACAGCGCACCACGTAGCCGTATTTCAGGCGGACCAGGTTGCCGGGAAACAAGCGGAAGTATTTTTTAGGGGGATCTTCGCGGAAATCATCGCGTTCGATCCAGAGTTCGCGCGTCAGCGGGAATTCGCGCCGAGGGCCGTCGTGGTCATGCGGATTGACTGGCGCCGAACAGGGCTCCGTGAGGTCGGCCGGGAAATTGGTGATGATGAGTTTGATCGGGTCCAGCACGGCCACCGCGCGTGCGGCCACGGGGTCGAGATCATCGCGCAAAGCCTGTTCAAGCACGCTGTAATCAATGCGGGAATCCGCCTTGGAGACCCCGATGCGGTCGCAAAACAGACGGATGGAACCCGGGGTATAGCCACGGCGCCGCAGGCCCGCCAGGGTGGGCAGGCGGGGGTCGTCCCAGCCCTGCACATGGCCTTCAAGAACAAGCTGGCGCAGCTTGCGTTTGCTGGTCACGACGTAGCTGAGGTTCAAGCGGGCGAATTCGTACTGGCGCGGCAGCGGTGCCGCCAACTGGCCGAGTTCGGTCAGGCGTTCGAGTATCCAGTCGTAGTACGGGCGCTGGTCTTCGAATTCTAGCGTGCAGATGCTGTGCGTAATGCCTTCGAGGGCATCTTCGACCGGGTGTGCCCAGCTGTACATGGGGTAGATGCACCAGGCATCGCCTGTCCGGTGGTGGCTGGCGTGGCGGATGCGGTACAGGACCGGATCGCGCAGGTTGATGTTGGGCGAGCCCATGTCGATGCGCGCACGCAGTGCCAGGGCGCCATCGGGGTATTTTCCTGCCCGCATATCGCGCAGCAGCGCCAGGGATTCAGCCATGGGACGGTCGCGCCAGGGCGAGTTGGTGCCTGGTTCGGTCAGAGTGCCGCGGGTGGCGCGCATCTGGTCGGCGGACTGCTCGTCGACATAGGCGTGGCCCGCCTGCACCAGGGATTCGGCAAACTGGTACAGCGTTTCGAAGTAGTCGCTGGCAAAGTATTGGTGCTCGGCGCCATCCACGGTCCAGCTGAAGCCCAACCACTGCACGAGTTCGATGATGGCACGAACGTATTCGTCTTCTTCTTTCTCGGGGTTGGTGTCGTCGAAGCGCAGATGGCAGATGCCCTGGTAATCGCGGGCCAAGCCGAAATTCAGGCAAATGCTCTTGGCGTGGCCGATGTGCAGATAGCCGTTGGGTTCGGGCGGGAAGCGCGTGCGGATGCGGGCGGGATCGATGGCACCCGCGAGGCGTACCGCTGCCGGGCTGGGCGGCGGCGCCCATTGGCGTCCCTGATACTGGCCTGATTTCAGGTCGTTGTCGATGATGGTGCGCAGAAAATTGGAAACAAGCGCTGGTTCGGTGGTCATACGGTCCGGTGCATAATAAACTAGCGCACATTATGACTCAAACTGCATGGGTTCTGTCGCTGACCCAGTTCTACCTCAGCCTGGGCTTTCTGTTGTTCTTCCTGGCGTTGGAACTCGGCCTGGTGTGGGTGCTGTTTATTTTGCGCCTGCGCGCCCGCCGTACAGGGGCTGCGATGCTGGCATATCGCTTCTGGGTGCGCGTCTATGCGCTGACCCTCACGATTGGGTTTGCCGCCAGTTTGCCGCTGCTTCTGCAGCTGGGCACGCTGTGGCAGGGCCTGATGGATCGTGCGGGTGAAATCATCGGGCCCTTGCTGGCCATGGCGGTGCTGACCACCTTTATCTTCAAGTCCTGCTTTTTGGGGGCCATGCTGTATGGTCAGCGTGGTCTGTCCAATCTTGCACACATGATCGTGGTCGGCATGGTGGCGCTGGGCACCTCGTTGACCGCCTGGTGGGTGGTCGTCTTGCTGGCTTGGCTGCAGTGGCCCGTGGGGGCCGTGCTGGTAGAGCAACACTATCAGATCAGTAGCTGGCTGGCTGTCATGAATGGGGCTGCGCCTGCCTTGTTTGGCGTCCTGCTGACGGGGGGGCTGATGCTCGCCGCGACCATGATTCTGGCGATTACCGCGCAGCGTGCCCGGATACGGCCCAGTGACGCTGGCGATCGGGCGATGTTTGCCGGTGCCATCGGGCTGCTGTTGCTGGCGGTGGTGGCCCAGGCAGGACTGGCCGCCCGTCTGGGCAGCCAATTGCTGCCGGTACAGCCTGCGCGTCTGGCGGCTGTCATCCCCCAGTGGCATAGCGGCACGCCCGACCCGATTGCGCTGCTGGCCCGACTGGATGTTGCCAATGGGCGCAATACCTGGGCCTGGCTGGGGGCCTTGCCGCCGACTGGCTGGCTGGCGCCGTCGGTGGCCCCGGATGCGGCTGAAGCCGCCACGGGGTCGATGATCCAGGGTTTGGATGACTTGATTGGCATGCGTCCGCCAGTCTGGCCTACTTATCTCAGTTCGCGGCTCACAGTCGGCCTGATGATGCTCTTGGGCCTGATGGGGCTGTGGGGGCTGTGGCGGGCGTGGCGTCTGGGTTTCGAACCCGACAAGCTCAACGGCATGGGGCGCTTCAGCCTGCGTTCGATGGCCTGGGTGGCGCTGCTGGCCCAGGCGTTGGGCTGGGGCCATCTCATGATTGGCAGCCTGCCTTATGCGGTCTATGGCACGGTCACCCTGCGCGAGATCGGCACGGCGCAGAGCAATGGCGGCCTGTGGCTGATGCTGGGCTTGCAGGTGCTGGTGTATGGCGCTTTGATTCTGGGATTTCGGCAGTTGTTGGGGCATACGCTGCGCTATGGCGTGGTGCCGGTTGCCCGTCATCGGGGGCGCGCATGATTGATTCGCTGGCTGCACTGGTGGGCCTGGGGGCGCAAGACCCTGCTTTTTGGATGCCCTTGGCGCTGATGGGCATGTTTTTTTTCATTCTGGTGGCAGGGGTGCTGCTGGATGGTTTCGATATTGGCGTGGGCTGCGTGTCCCTGGTGGCGCCCGCAGCCTTGCGCCCGCGCATGCTGTCTTTGTTGAATCCCTGGCGCGACGCCAACGAGTTCTGGCTGTTTCTGGGGGTGGGGTTGTTGGCGGCGGCTTTTCCGTATGCCTGGTCCCAGACCCTGGGCCGTTTGTATATTCCCTTGTCTTTGCTGGGGCTGGGTACTTTGCTGCGCTCGGTGTGCTTCGAATGGCGCTTGCGTGCGCCAGCGCAGCAGCAGGGCCGCTGGCAGTTCGGTTTTGGTCTGGGGGCTGTGTTGGTCGCCTTTTCACATGGCTATCTGCTGGCCCAGGTGGCCGTGGCCTACGAGGCCGGCGCTGGCTATACCGGGTTTGCGCTCCTGATGGGTGCCTGCGCGGTTGCTATCTATGGCTTGTTGGGGGCGTCCTGGCTGATGATGCGCGAGGCAGGAGAGCTGCGCGTGCGGGCCGTGGGTTGGGCGCGGCGCACTCTGCGCTGGAGCGCAGTCGGGGCCGTCGGAATTTCGGTGGTGCTGGATTTTTCCAACGCCGGGGTGTTTCTGAAATGGGGTGATGGGGATCACTGGTGGGCCGTGGGTCTAGTCTGGGGGGTATTGCTGCTGTGCTTCGTCCTGACCGAAATGACCTTGCAGCGCATGATCGCCCAAAGCTACCGGGCCTCGGCCCTGCCTTACGCCCTGGTGCTGGTCATTTGCCTGTTGCTCCTTGGCGGACTGGCCTATAGTTTTTTCCCCTATGTGGTGCTGGACGAGGTCACTTTGTGGGATGCGGCGGCGCCCGTGCTGACCTTGCGTCTGACCTTGTCAGCTGCCGTGATCGCCTTTCCCGTCGCCTTGATTTTCAATCTATGGGTGTATTGGCGCATGCTGGGGCGTTCGCGCCCGCCTGTCCCGCCGGATTTTCATGCCTGATTGGCGGATGCGCGCCGATGGCGTGGCGGCGATGTTGTGTTGGGCGGCGCTGGCTGGCCTGGGTGGAGCGCTGGTCACCATCGCCTTTCATGCGGGTATTCATGCGCTCCAGCGCTTGTTTGCCGACGAGTCCGGTCAGATCACCCAGGTCATGGCCAGTTTGTCCTGGCCTTTGCGTCTGGGGGTGCCTGCGCTGGGTGGTTTGTGCGCCGGGTTTTTATTGTTGGCAGCACGCCGCGTGTCCAAGGACAAACACTCCAGCTACATGGAAGCCGTGGCGATCGGCGATGGCCGCATGTCGCTAGGTCAGGGGCTGTTGCGCTCCTTGTCCTCTCTGTGCACGGTGGCGTCGGGCGGCTCGATTGGCCGGGAAGGCGCGATGGTTCATCTGGCGGCGCTATGGTCGTCGGGTCTGGGCCGGGTTCTGCGGGTGGATACGGCGCATTTGCGTTTGCTGGCGGCCTGTGGTGCAGCGGCGGGGGTGTCGGCGGCCTATGGTGCGCCGCTGGCCGGGGCGGTCTTCGTGGGCGAGATCATTCTCGGGTCCATGTCTTTTCAGAATTTTGGTCCTTTGCTGGTGGCCTCGGCGGTGGCCAGCTTGGTGATGCACCTGAGCGGCGATTACGCGGTGCGTTATCCCATGCCGGACCTGCAGGCCATGCCCGTCGAGCTGTTGCTGCCTTGTCTGGCCTTGGGCGTGCTGGCGGGCGTGGGGGCGGCCCAGTTCCTACGTACCATTCATGGGGTGCGCACGGTATTTGATCGCACCGGCCTGGGGCTGCCCTTGCGGCTGGCGCTGGGGGGCTTGCTGCTGGGTGCTGTGCTGACGCAGTTGCCGGAGATGGCAGGCAACGGCAATCGGGTGGTGCTGTCGCTGCTGCACAATGAATGGGCCTGGCAGACCGTCTTGTTGATGCTGCTGTGCAAGGTCCTGGCCACCTCGTTGACGGTCGGCTCGGGGGCGGTTGGCGGGGTTTTCACACCCTTGCTGTTTGTGGGGGGCGCCCTAGGCATGTTGTTTGGTCAGGTGCTGGCTGAAGCTTGGCCGGTGTTGGCGGGGCATGGTGCGATGTTTGCCCTGGTGGGCATGGGGGCCTTTCTGGCGGCGGCCACCAGTGCGCCATTTATGGCAATTTTGATGATTTTCGAGATGACCTTGAGCTACCAGGTGGTGCTGCCCCTGGTGTTGGCCTGTGTGGTGGCGTATTTTGTGTCGCGTGGCCTGGCGCAGGCGGTCATGTACGAGGTCACGCTGCACCATGAGGACAATCAGGCTTTGCGCCAGCGCTTGCGCCAGGCGCGGCTGGACAGTCTGTTGCGCCCTGCCGAGACCGTGGTGCGGACGACTTCTTCAGTGCGGCAGGCCCAGGAGATGTTTCTGGATTATCCGGTCAAATACCTGTATGTGGTGGACGAGGAGTCCTGCTGGCAGGGGGTGATCGCCCAGCAGGACCTGACCCGCATGATGCTGGGCGAGGTGGACGTGGCCACCAAGACCTGCGGCGACGTGCTGCGGCTGGATTTTGTCACGCCTTTGTACCCAGACCTGAGCCTGGATGAAGCGCAGGCCCGGTTCAGTGCTTTTCAGGGCGAACGCCTGCCGGTCGTCAGCCGTGATCGTCCGGCCCGTCTGTTGGGGGTGGTCTATAAATCCGATCTGCTGGAACGCTATTCTCAGCTGAAGCGTGCCGTGGACAGCGAGGATGCTTTTGTCCTGACCCCACGTCGGCGCTGATACTGCAGCACCGGAAGAAATGATTGGGTTTTGGGCGGATTTTTCGGTGAGCAGCTTGTCGTGCTATCCGAGGCCAATCAAAACAGCCGGGTCGGGTCCCAGGCTTGGGCCTGGTTCAGCTGGGCGCACAGTTCATCATCTGAATATGCCGCCAATTGGGCCTCGGCCTGGGCCTGATTTTCGGCCGCCAGTAACAGTTGGCGGTTGTCCTGGCCCCGGCGGGCGCTGAAAATCAGCAGGATATTGCCATACGAGGCATCCAGCAGGGCGGCATCCCACTGCTGCCCCGAAGCATCATTAAAACTGCGCATGGGTGAGATCCCGTGATAAGACTGGAATCAGTATAAGATGATTGGCTGGCTTCAGCGGCCCAAAGCCCTCTGGTCAGACTTGGCAAAGGCCTGACCAGAGGGCTTTGGGCAGAATATAATATACTGTGTTTATAGACAGTTTGCGGTTTTTCTGGTATCAGCCCCCTCATGTGCGCTTCGACAGGCTTGGGGGTGAATGATGGCATCCCCTTTTATTGCATAGACAGCGTTCATGGCCATACAACCCGATTCCTTGTCTTCCGGTCCTGCCGAATCCCGCCTGGTCACGCCGGACGTGGCTTCGCACGCCGAGGATTCCATCGAACGCGCCCTGCGGCCCAAATCGTTGGGGGATTACGTTGGTCAGCATCGTGTGCGTGAACAACTGGATATTTTCATCGCGGCTGCCCGTCGGCGCGGCGAATCTCTGGATCATGTTCTGCTGTTTGGTCCGCCAGGCCTGGGCAAGACCACGCTGGCCCATATTGTGGCGCACGAAATGGGCGTCCAGCTGCGCCAGACCTCCGGCCCGGTACTCGAACGTCCCGGCGATCTCGCGGCCATGCTCACCAACCTGGAACGCAACGACGTGCTGTTCATCGACGAAATTCATCGTCTGTCGCCCGTCGTCGAGGAAATACTCTACCCTGCGCTGGAAGACTTTCAGATCGATATCCTGATTGGCGAAGGCCCCGCCGCCCGTAGCGTCAAGATCGACCTGCAGCCCTTTACCCTGGTGGGGGCCACCACGCGTGCCGGCATGCTGACCAATCCGCTGCGTGATCGGTTTGGCATTGTTTCGCGGCTGGAATTCTATTCAGCCGAAGACCTCGCGCATATTGTCCGGCGCAGTGCCGGCTTGCTGGGGGCCGATACCACGCCGGATGGCGCGGCTGAAATCGCGTGCCGTTCGCGCGGCACCCCGCGTATCGCAAACCGCCTGCTGCGCCGCGTGCGCGACTACGCCGAGGTCCGTGCGGATGGCCGCATCGACACCGCTACCGCCCAGGCCGCCCTGGCCATGCTCGAGGTCGACCCCCAGGGGCTGGACCTGATGGACCGAAAACTACTCGAAGCCATCGTCCATAAATTTGATGGCGGTCCTGTCGGGGTCGACAGCCTGGCCGCTGCCATCGGCGAGGAACGTGACACCATCGAAGACGTGATCGAACCGTACCTGATCCAGCATGGCTATCTGCAACGCACCCCTCGGGGCCGTATGGCTACCCGTCGCTGCTGGCAGCATCTGGGCCTTCAGGCCCCGTCCGGCGGCACCGAACCTCTGTTGCTCTAGCGGGCGACTTCCCGGATGCAGGCAATCACCGCCTCTCCGTAGGTCTCCAGCTTGCGTGCCCCCACCCCGCTGACGCCTGCCAGCGCATCCAGATCATCCGGGCACTGCAAGGCGATCTCTCGTAGGGTCGCATCATGGAAAATCACATAGGCCGGCACACTGTGTTCGCGTGCCACACGGCCTCTCCAGGCCCGCAAATGCTCGAAGCGCGCCAGAGCGTCCGGCGGCAGGGCGTCCAGCTGAGCTGCCGTGGTCGTGCGTTGACGGCTGACCTTGGCTTTCTTCACCGCTAACGGGCGCAGCATCAGCGTGCGTTCGCCCTTCAGCACCCCTCGGCTGGACTCGGTCAGTGCCAGCGTGCCATAACCTTCCAGGTCTACCGTCAATAGCCCCAGGGCCAGTGCCTGGCGTAAAATGCTGCGCCAGGCATCCACCGACAGGCTTTCACCCACGCCAAAGACGCTCAGGGATTGGTGGTCGAGTTGCTTGACCCGATCCGTCAGCTGACCGCGCAGAATATCAATCACATGGCCGCCGCCAAAGCGCTGGCCGCGTTCGCGCAGCAGGCGGTAGATGGTCGACAGTAGTTTTTGCACGGCCACGGTGCCATCCCAGGCCGCCGGGGGGTCCAGACAGGTATCACAATTGCCGCAGGGCGCAATAGTCTGACCAAAATACGCCAGCAGATCCTGGCGTCGGCAGGTCACGGTCTCGCACAGGGCCAGCATGGCGTCCAGTTGGCGTACCTGACGGCGTTGGTGCAGCGTATCCCCGTCCGAATCATCAATCATGCGGCGTTGTTGCACCACATCCTGCAGGCCATAAGCCAGCCAGACGTCTGCCGGCAGGCCGTCGCGCCCGGCTCGGCCGGTTTCCTGGTAATAGCCCTCGATGGATTTCGGCATGTCGATATGCGCGACAAAGCGCACGTCGGGTTTGTTCACCCCCATGCCGAAGGCGATGGTGGCCACCATGACGATGCCGTCTTCGCGCAGAAAGCGGGCCTGGTTGGCTGCTCGTGTGCGGTTATCCAGCCCGGCGTGGTAGGGCAGGGCGATGATGCCGTGGCGGCTGAGGAATTCGGCGGTCTGCTCGACCCGGGTGCGCGATAAAGCATAGACAATGCCGCACTCGCCACTGTGTTCGGCCTGGATGAAGCCCAGCAACTGGCGGCGGACTTCTTGTTTTTCAATGATGCGGTAGCACAGGTTGGGCCGGTCGAAGCTGGCGACGAATTGGGGGGCGTCGTCCAGCGCCAGGCAACTGATGATGTCGCGTCGGGTGGCTGCTGTGGCCGTGGCGGTCAGTGCCACCCGGGGCACCGTGGGCCAGCGCTCGGCCAGCAGGCTCAGGCCTTGGTATTCCGGGCGGAAATCATGCCCCCACTGCGATACGCAATGCGCCTCGTCGATGGCAAACAGGGCGATTTTTCCCTGATCCAGCAAGTCCTGGCAGCGCGGGGTCAGCAGGCGTTCTGGGGCGACGTACAGCAGGTCCAGCTCGCCGCGCAAAAAGGCGCGTTCGACTTCGCGGCCCTGTGCCGAGGTCTGGCTGGAATTCAGAAAGGCGGCTCGTACACCGAGTTCTTGCAGGGCATCCACTTGGTCTTGCATCAGGGCGATCAGGGGGGACACCACCACCCCGGTGCCGGGGCGCACCAGGGCCGGAATCTGGTAGCACAGCGATTTGCCTCCGCCCGTGGGCATCAGTACCAGAGCGTTGTCGCCTGCGATGATGTGGTCGATGACGGCCTGTTGCTCACCGCGAAAGGCATCGTAGCCAAAGACTTCCCGCAAGGCATCCAGGGCGGTGCTGTAACGGCCTGGCCCAGCCATGTTGTTGGCAGGTCTGCGGCCCGTGTCCGATGCCGCGTCCAGCCCATCGAGCAGGTCGCCGGTTTCATCCCACATGGGTATGGTTTGGTCGTGCATGGTGTTTGCTTGCCTAGGCCTTGGACAGGGCTTTCAAGGCCTGGCGGATGCTGTCCGAGACGTTCAAGTCGTCGGGTAGGGTCGCCATGGCGCGGCGCGCCTCGGCGGTGGAATAACCCAAGGCCTGCAAGGCATTCAGCACGTCCCCCGATCCGGCGGGCGCCAGGCTGCCATCGGGGCGGGGGCTGCCCGCCAGGGGAGAGAGCTTGTCGCGCAGTTCCAGCAGCAGGCGTTCGGCGGTTTTTTTACCGATGCCGGGTACTTTGATCAGGCGGCCGGACTCCTGGCGGTCGATGGCGTCGGCCAGGTCTTCGACGCTGAGGCCCGACAGCACGGCCAGGGCGGTGCGCGCGCCGATGCCGGTGACCTTGATCAGCGCCCGAAAGGCCAGGCGCTCGGCGGGGGCGGAAAACCCATAGAGCACGTGCGCGTCATCCCGGATGGCCAGGTGCGTATGCAGGGTGACGGTTTGTCCGACGGGCGGCAGCTTATACAGCGTACTCATGGGGACGTCGATTTCGTAGCCCAGGCCGCCGGTCTGGATGCAGACGGTGGGTGGCGTGAGTTCGACCAGGGTGCCGGTGATGCGGCCGATCATGGCAGGCTCCGTGGGGGTAGAGGTAAAAAAAGGGACAACATGCCGATCAGGATACCAGTCGGCCAGTGCGCAGGCGTCGGCCGCGTACCGAGAGTGTCTCGGGGGCCAGGGCCTGCAGCCGGGCCGCCAGCGGGGCGCAATGTGCGTGGCAGATGGCGCAGGCCAGGGCGTCGGCGGCGTCTGGCGCGGGGGTGCCGTCCAGCCTCAGTAAATGTCGCACCATGGTCTGGATCTGTTCCTTGCTGGCGCGTCCTGTCCCCACCACGGCTTTTTTGATTTGCAGAGCGGTGTATTCCTGCACGGCCAGGCCGCTGTCGGCCAGGGCGCACAGGGCTGCCCCTCGTGCCTGACCCAGCAGCAGGGTCGAGGCCGGGTTGGTATTCAGGAAAACCTTTTCCACGGCGGCCTGATCAGGCTGGGTGTCGCGGGCGACCTCGCGCAGATTGTCCAGAATGACCTTGAGACGGGCGTGCAAGGGCAGGGCGGCCGGCACCACAATGGTGCCGCTGGCGACATAGCGCAGACGTGCGCCGTGGGCTTCGATCACGCCGAAGCCCGTGCGACGCAGGCCTGGATCTACGCCCAAGATACGCATCAGTGGCGGAAATGCCGGGTGCCGGTGAACACCATGGCGACCCCGCGTTCGTTGGCGGCGGCGATGACTTCGTCGTCGCGGATGCTGCCGCCGGGCTGGATGACGCAGGTGGCGCCTGCTTCGGCCACCACGTCCAGACCATCCCGAAACGGGAAGAAGGCATCCGACGCCACGGCGGAACCCTGTAGCGACAGGCCGGCCTTTTCAGCCTTGATGGACGCAATCCGGGCCGAGTCGATGCGGCTCATTTGGCCAGCCCCGACGCCCAGGGTCATGCCCTGGCCGCAGAAGACGATCGCGTTGGATTTGACGTATTGCGCGACATTCCAGGCGAACAGCAGGTCTTGCATTTGATCGGCACTGGGGGCCAGTTGGGTCACCACGCGCACGTCGGCGGCACTGAGGGGGCGGCCATCCGGGTCTTGCACCAGCCAGCCGCCACCAACGCGCTTGACGTCGAAGGGGTTGCGTGCCGCGCCCGCGGGCAGTTGCAGCACGCGGACGTTTTTCTTGGTTGCCAGCACGGCCAGGGCGGCGCCAGTGTAGGCCGGGGCGATCAGGACTTCCAGGAACTGATTGCTGACCGCCTGGGCGGTGGCTTCGTCTACGGTGGTGTTGAATGCAATGATGCCGCCAAAGGCCGAAGTCGGGTCGGTCTTGAAGGCTTGTTGGTAGGCGTTCAGTGCATCAGTACCCAAGGCCACGCCGCAGGGGTTGGCGTGTTTGACGATGACGCAGGCAGTACTGCTGAAGCTGCGCACGCATTCCCAGGCGGCATCGGCGTCGGCGATATTGTTGTAGGACAGCTCTTTGCCCTGAATCTGGCGGTACGCGGCCAACAGGCCCTCGCCTATGGAGAGGTCATGGTAGAAGGCTGCCCCCTGGTGTGGGTTTTCGCCGTAGCGCAGGGCCTGCTGGCGCTGCATCTGCACTGTCAGTACCCGGGGCCAGGCCTCGCGGGCTGGGACCTGAGCCGGAGCAGGCTCGGCCTCGGCCAGGCTGCTGAGATACGTGGCGATG
This sequence comes from Castellaniella sp., assembly GCF_034675845.1. Taxonomy (NCBI): domain Bacteria; kingdom Pseudomonadati; phylum Pseudomonadota; class Betaproteobacteria; order Burkholderiales; family Alcaligenaceae; genus Castellaniella; species Castellaniella sp. Next base: position 893,866 of record NZ_JAUCCU010000001.1, on the reverse strand, counting down.
GCACCATCGTAAGCTGCCGTGTGGGCATAGACCTTGGCGGCCAGCTCCAGACGTAGGCCATAGGACGGCTGGTGGCTGGGCCCGTCCATGTCGGCCAGCACGCGCGGATAGTCCGATGGATCGATGATGACGGTGACGCCACCTTGGGTCGAGCCGTGGTTTTTAGCGGCGGAGCGCAGCATCGCCGGTCCGCCGATATCGATGTTTTCGATGGCGTCGGCCAGAATGCAGTCCGGGCGGCTGATGGTTTGCTGAAAAGGATACAGATTGACCACCAGCAGGTCGATGGGAGGGATGTCCTGGTCTTTCAGGGTTTGCATGTGTTGCGGGTCGTCGCGGCGGGCCAGCAGTCCGCCGTGGATGCGCGGGTGCAGGGTCTTGACGCGGCCATCGAGGATCTCAGGCGAGCCCGTGTGGGCGGCGACTTCGGTGACCGGCAGGCCCTGCAGCAGCAGGCGCGCGGTGCCGCCGGTGGAGAGCAGGGCGACGCCGCGTTGGGCCAAGGCCTGGGCAAATTCGACAATGCCCGTTTTGTCGGACACGGAGATCAAAGCAGTCTGGATAGTCATGGTAGCGATGAGCAGAAGAAAAAATCAGGCGGACAACTGGTGCAGCTGGAGTTTTTTGCGCAGGGTGCCGCGGGTGATTCCCAGCATCTCGGCGGCGCGGGTCTGGTTGCCGTTGGTACGTTCCAGGGCGACTTGCAAGACTGTGCGCTCGACACAAAGATTGACCATGGACATCATGTCGCCCGGGATGGAATCCCCGAGGTCTTCAAAATATTGGTCCAGTTGGTCGCGGACGGCTTGTTCCAGAGGCGTAGTGGTATGCATGGGTGGAATTTCAGGGGTAACGTCGGATGTGGAGTTAATGCAGGGCTGCTGCCATTGCCGTGATGGGCGCATCGGCGGGTTGGGCATCCAGCCAGCGCTGCAGGGCCAGGGATTGCTGTGCGGTGCTGCCCAGCGTCATCAGCAAAGGCAGCAGGGTGCTGGCGCCGGGCAGATCGGCCAAGTACCAGCCGATGTGCTTGCGTGCCGTGCGTACCCCGGTGTGTTCACCATAAAACGAGTAGTGGTCTTCCAGGTGGCCCAGCAGGTGTTCGCGGAGTTCGCCGTACGTCGGGGGCGGCAGATATTGGCCGTGTGCCAGGTAGTGGGCGATTTCGCGGAAAATCCAAGGGCGCCCCTGGGCGGCGCGACCGACCATGATGGCATCGGCCCCAGTGTAGTCCAGAACTCGCCGGGCTTTCTCGGGGCTGGTGATGTCGCCGTTGGCAATCAAGGGAATCTTGATGGCGTGGCGGACCTCGCGGATGGTGTCGTATTCGGCCTCGCCCTGGTATAGGTCGCAGCGGGTTCGTCCGTGCAGGGTCAGGGCGGCGATGCCGCAGTCTTCGGCCAGGCGGGCAATGCGGATGGCATTGCGGCTTTCACGATCCCAGCCGGTGCGGGTTTTCAGGGTGACGGGGATGTTCAGGGGGGCGCAGGCGGCCACCACGCGCTGCAGAATGCGGGCCACCAGGGCTTCATCCCGCAGCAGGGCCGAGCCGGACGCCACCTGGCAGACTTTTTTCACTGGACAGCCCATATTGATATCAATGATGTGGGCGCCCTTGCGGATATTGAATAAAGCGGCCTCGGCCAGCATGTCGGGATCGGCTCCGGCGATCTGTACCGCGATGGGATCGGATTCGCCTGTGTGATCCAGGCGCCTGGCGGTCTTGACGCTGTCCCAGAGCCTGGGGTTGCTGGCCGCCATTTCAGAAACCGCATAGGCCGCCCCCAGCGCCTTGCACAGGCGGCGGTAAGGGCGATCCGTGACTCCGGCCATGGGGGCGGCAAAGACCGGATGCGGAAATGTCCAGGGGCCAATGTGCATGATGTCGGGCGCCTTACAGGCGCTGGCCCTGCAGGAGGTGACGAGCCAGTGGCTTACGCAGTGCGGGGATCAGGTCCAGGGCAAGCAGGCCCAGGCCGCAGGCGTGGCGGATCAACGGGTTTTCGGTCGCAAACAAGCGCGGCAGGGTGTCGGTAATGCTGATGGTCAGGCCACGGTCCAGGCGGCGTGCCCGGGCGAATTGGGCCAACAATGGCTGGGCATCCTGTTCGGGGGCGGTCAGCCAGGGCTGCAGGGTGTGGGCCAGTTGCATGGCATCGCGCAGTCCCAGGTTCAGGCCTTGGCCGGCGACCGGGTGCATGGTTTGGGCGGCGTTGCCGACGGCCACGATGCCCTGGCCTTGCAGGCTGGGGCCGACGTGCAGCGAGAGCGGGAAAGTATTGGCTGGGCCCAGGCGTTGCAGGCTGCCCAGGCGCTGGCCGAAGGCCTGTTGCAGCGCTTGGTCAAAGGCCGCGTCGGGCAGTGCCGCCAGCTTTTGGGCTTGCTGGGGGTGGATGCACCAGACCAGGCTGTATAGATCGGGGCCTGCGGGGTGCGGCAGCAGGGCCAGAGGACCTGTGCGGGTGAAGCGTTCAAACGCGCGGCCGACAGCCGGGCGGCTGGCTCGGATGGTGGCCAGCACGGCGCTTTGCTGATATTGGCGCTGCAGGCCTTTGGGGCGGGCGCCGTCGGAAATCAAGGCCAGTCGGCTGTGGGCCTGGCCCTCGGCGAGGGCCAAGGTGACAGGCCGACCGGCCAGGGGCCGGGGCGGGTGTTCAAGAATGCGGGTAATGCCGCTGGTCTGGACCGCCGCCTGCAACGTATCCAGCAGGTCGTCATAGGCCACCACGCTGCCTAGCCGGGGGGCGGCCAATTCCGCCTGATCGATCAGCGTACGGCCCAAGTGCCCCACCTGGGAGACATGTACGGTCAGGATATCGGCAGCCAGCGCGGGCCAGGCCCCCAGATGCTGCAGGATGTGCTGGCTGCCGTGATTCAGTGCCAGTGCGCGCGGGTCGATGGATTGCCCCGGCTGTCGGGTGGCCGGGGCCGGACCCATCAGGGCAATACGCCGGGGATCGGGGGCGTGGCGCGCCAGGCTTAGGGCCAGTACGCAGCCAACCGGGCCGGAACCCAGGATCGCGATGTCGTAAGTCGGGGCAGGCATGGAGGAATGGGGTGGGAAAACAGGCATTTTAACGCGCTGGGGTGCGCTCGGGTCTATTACAATGAAGCGCTATGTTTTTGGGATGACTGTGCGGTGATCGATTTGCTTGCCTGGCTGCAGCCCTGGGAATCCTCTCCCACGCTGGTGCTGGCCTTTATCGCGACGGCCTGGCTGTTTGTGCGGGGGTGCCGCGCACACCGGGTGGGTCGCTTGCGGCAATGGCTGTTCTGGCTTGGTTGGATCATGCTGTATTTGTCCTTGCACACGCGGGTGGACTACTACGCCGAGCGCATGTTCTTCATTCATCGCATTCAGCACCTGGTGCTGCACCACCTGGGGCCTTTGCTGGTGATGGCGGCCTATCCGGGGCAAGTCTTGCGGGCCGGCTTGCCTTTGTCCTGGCGGGTCAGGCTGGCGGCGGCGCGGCGGCATAGTGCGCTGCGCGTGCTGGAACACCTGGCCACGCACCGTATTTTGATTCCCTTGTTGTTTGTCCTGCTGGTGCTGGTCTGGCTGGAGCCCACCGTGCAGTTTTATTCCATGCTGGATTGGCGGATCTACCGCTTCATGAACTGGTCGGTCGTGATCAGCGGGCTGTTGTACTGGAACCTGATTCTGGATCGCCGACCGCATCTCCCGGCAGCCATGACCCCAAAGGGCCGGATTTTATCGCCGGTGCTGACAATGGCGCCGCAGATGGTGGCAGGGGCTTTCATCGCTTTTTCCACGGTGGATCTTTATCCTTTGTTTGATCTTTGCGGACGGGCCTTGCCTGGCTTTACCGCGTTGGATGATCAGGTGATCGGCGGCTTGGTGATGTGGGTGCCTGCCGCCTTGGTCGAAACCTTTGGCCTGCTGGTGGCCCTGGCCACCTGGCTGCGCTTGTCCTCCAAGGGGCGTTTGCGGCAACCAGGCATCCGGCACTTGCCGCGCAAGCTAGGAACCGCCTCATGAAGCCGATTCGGCAGCGTTTTGCCGCCCAGGCGCTTTGCCTGGCACTGGGCCTGTCAGGCGTGGCTCCGCTGCAGGCGCAGCCCGTGGGCTTGCCCTCTCTGGGGGCGGCTTCGGCTGCCGAGCTTTCACCCCTGGTCGAACGCACGCTGGGGCAGGCCATCATGGAACAAGGCCGTCACGATCCGACCTACATCGCCGACCTGGATGTGAATCAATATCTGACGGATCTGGGGCGCAAACTGGCTGCCAAAGCCCCACAGCCCCTGGAACAGACCATCACGGTGTTTGCGGTGCGCGATCCCGCGATCAACGCGTTTGCCTTGCCGGGCGGCTATATCGGTATCAATAGCGGTCTGGTATTGGCCGCCCAGAGCGAATCTGAATTGGCCGGGGTGCTGGCCCACGAAATCGGGCACGTGATGCAGCGCCATATTGCGCGTGGCATCACGCAACAGGCCCAGGGCACCGGCCTGATGGTGGCCAGCATGATCGGGGCCTTGCTGGCGGCCCTGGCCGGGCAGGGCGATCTGGCCATGGGGATGGCCACCTTTGGCCAGGCCGCCACGATTGATCGTCAGCTGGGGTTTTCGCGCAGCGCCGAACAGGAAGCCGACCGCGCAGGCTTTCAAATGATGCGCCAGGCGGGGTTTGATCCCCGGGGCATGCTGGATATGTTTCGTCGCCTGATGAATGCGTCGCGTCTGAACGAAGGCACGGGGGGCGGCTATGCATCCACCCATCCCTTGTCGATCCAGCGCATGTCCGATATTGAAAATCGTCTCACGGAGGATACCGGTGGTGTGTCGACCATGGACGCCGAATTTTGGTTTATCCGGGTCCGGCTGGCCCTGATCCAGGCGCGCAGCAACGAAGCCCTGCAGCGCTTGCAACAGGCATTTCGGGGCGATATCCGAGACGATCAGGGCAGTCGCAAGGCCGCCGCTTTATTTGGCCTGGCCTGGCTGGACTGGAAGGCTGGCAATATGGCTGCTGCCCGCCAGCGGATTGAGCAGGCTCAGGCAATCCAGGGTGCGCCACAGCTGGATATGTTGTTGATCAGTCTGGCGCGCCAGCAGGGCGTTGCTGCGGCCCTGGAGGCCTCGGCCCAGGCCTGGAAGCGTTGGCCTCAAAACCAGGGGGTGGCGGATGCCCGGGCGCGTGCCTTGCAGGCGGCCGGGCAGGATCAGGCCGCAGTCAAGTTTCTACAAGCCGTCGTCCAGCAGTGGCCGCAGGTGCCTGATTTCCTGGAGTTGCTGGCCAATAGCCTGGAGCGCCTGGGCGACAAGGTTCAGGCCCACGAGGTCATGGCCCGGTATTTTGAGCAGACCGGGGCATTGCCCACAGCGATGGAACATCTGCAGCAGGCGCGTAACCTGTCTCAGGATTTCTACGAGCAGTCGCGCCTGGATATGCTGATCCGCGAGCTGCGGGATCACCTGGAAAACCGGCGGGCCCTGCTGGAGCCTTTCAGGCGGTAGGATAAAAATCGGCCCCGCAAAGGGGCCGGTTCAGGAGGCTACAGGCGAATGCCGGCCTGTTCGTGACTATGGGGATGATCGCCTTCGCGCAGCACGTATTCAGTGCCGCAGTATTGGCATTTGGCCACGCCGTTCTTGAGGACCTCGATGTAGGTGCGCGGGTGCATGCGCCACAGCGGTGCATCCGGGCCGGGGCAATAGACCGGCAGATCGGCGGCGCCGACCACGATGGGGTCGGGTTTCTGGGTGGGGTTGGATGTGCTGCTCATGCTTGTTCCTGTCAGACCTTTGAGAGCCAATGGTGGTATTTAGGGGTTTTGCCCGTGACGGCATCGAAGAAGGCTTTTTGGAGCTGGGCGGTGACGGGCCCGCGTTCGCCTGCGCCGATCTGGCGGCCGTCGATCTCGCGGATGGGCGTGACTTCGGCGGCGGTGCCTGTGAAGAAGGCTTCGTCGGCGATATAAAGGTCGTCGCGGGTAAGGCGGCGCGAGGCCACCTGGATGCCGAGGTCGGCGGCCAGCTGGTGGATGGAGGCGCGCGTGATGCCGGTCAGGGCGCAGGCGATGTCGGGTTCGATCAGGACGCCGTCGCGCACGATGAACAGGTTTTCACCCGCGCCTTCGGCCACGAAACCATTGGTGTCCAGCAAGATGGCCTCGTCGTAGCCGTGGTCCAGGGCCTCGGCGTTTGCCAGGATGGAATTGGCGTAAGTGCTGGCGATTTTGGCCCGCGGCATGGTGACGTTGACATGTTGGCGCGCATAGGACGAGATCTTGACGCGAATGCCTTGTTTCAGGGCTTCTTCGCCCAGGTAGGCACCCCAGGACCAGGCGGCGATGGCGACGTGCACCTGGGAGCCCTTGGGCGAGACCCCCATTTTTTCGGAGCCATAGAACACGATGGGCCGGATGTAGCAGGAGTCCAGCTGGTTGCGGCGCACGACTTCGATTTGGGCGTCCGAGATCGCCTGGTGGGTGTAGGGGATCTTGATCTGGTAAATATGCGCAGAATTGAACAGGCGGCGCGTGTGCTCTTCCAGGCGGAAGATTGCCGGGCCGTGGTCGGTTTTATAGGCGCGCACGCCTTCGAAGACCGACAGGCCATAATGCAGGGAATGTGTCAGGACGTGGGTGGTGGCGTCGCGCCAAGGCACGAGCTTGCCGTCATACCAGATCACCCCATCGCGGTCAGCCATGGACATTGCCTTCTCCCATAATTAGTTGGGTCATATTGTACCAATTGCCCGCCTGGCGACGATGCACTGTAAAATGATGTGTTCATAACGCACAGAGCCAATTCGGGCACCTGTGTTCCCCTGGCTACGAATGACCGAATCCACCCCTACCGACTCCACCGCCGAACCCATTGTTCAGTTTGGCCAGTTTGGCCTGCATCCAGGCATTATGCAGGCCATCCAGGCCACTGGCTATGTGTCTGCCACGCCTATCCAGGCCAAAGCCATCCCCATTGCCCTGTCTGGGCGCGATGTCATGGGGGCCGCCCAAACCGGTACCGGCAAGACCGCTGCATTTTCCTTGCCCATTCTGCATCGTCTGATGCCTTTTGCCAACACCAGTGCATCGCCGGCGCGCCACCCGGTACGGGCCCTGATCCTGACACCCACGCGCGAACTGGCAGATCAGATCCACGAAAACGTGCAGCGTTACAGCCAGTTTGTGCCCTTGCGGGCAGCTGTCGTGTTTGGCGGGGTGGATATTCGTCCCCAAAAAGAACAGTTGCGGCAGGGCTGCGAAATCCTCATCGCCACGCCTGGTCGATTGCTTGACCACATAGAACAGCGCAACGTCAACCTCAGCCAGGTGGGCATTCTGGTGCTGGACGAGGCCGACCGCATGCTGGATATGGGCTTTCTGCCGGATCTGGACCGCATCATGCGGCTGCTGCCGCCGGGGCGCCAGGGTCTGCTGTTTTCCGCAACCTTCAGCCCCGAGATCCGCAAGCTTGGCCGCAGTTTTCTGCGCACGCCCGTCGAAATCGAGGCCGCCCGCCCCAATGCCACGGCGGATACGGTCACCCAGATCGCCTATCCGCTGGATACCGATGCCAAACGCCGGGCGGTCGTGCATCTGGTCAAATCCCGCAAGCTCAGCCAGGTGATCGTGTTTTCCAACACCAAGATCGGCTGCAGTCGGCTGGCCCGCCAGTTGGAACAAGACGGCGTCAGCGCCGAATCCATACACGGCAATAAATCCCAGATCGAACGCATGAAGGCGCTGGACGCCTTCAAGGCCGGCACCCTGGAGGTCCTGGTGGCCACCGATGTCGCCGCCCGAGGGTTGGATGTGGCGGGCATTCCCTGCGTCATCAATTATGACCTTCCGCGCAATCCCGAGGACTATGTGCACCGCATTGGCCGTACCGGCCGAGCCGGCGCCGAGGGCGAGGCTATTGCCTTGTTCACGCCCGACGAAGAACGCTATTTGCTGGATATCGAAAAATTCATCAAGACCAAGATTCCGCGCGGCGAGCTGGACCTGCCCCGGGTATCCCGCCGCCACCCCGTGGGTGGGCATCGGTCCAGTGGTGGCTGGCGCGCCGCCGAGGCGCCGCTGGATGATTTTTTCACCAAGCCCTATGTGCCTGCCCCAGCCGGCCAGGCGGTGTCTGGGGCCAATGTACGGCCCGCTGCCGCCCCCGCCCGGTATTCGGTGGGTGTATTGCTGGGCGGCGCCCGCAAGCCCATCTGATTCAGGTTTGCACCAACTGATCCACCTGACCAGGGCCGTCGGCAGTGACAGGCAGGTGTTCCGCCCCCTCCAGCAGGCGCTGCAGGTGTTCGACATATGGCAGTTGCACGCCCCAAAAACGGGTGCCGACGCGGTCTTGCACCAGGACCGTCGGGAAGTTTTCGATGTCTTCATCCCCCAGCCAGCCGGGGCTGTCTTCGATATCCACCCAGATGAAAGTCCAGTGCGGCAACTGCCCAGCCAGGGTCTCCAGGGCAGGCCTATAGGTATCGCAGGTGCGGCACCAGGCGGCGCAATAACAGACCACGCGCAGTCCGTGATCTTCCGTCAAACGGGTGCGCAGGGCCGACAAGTCAGTGTGGGGGTTGAATAGTTTCATAGGCGCAATATAGTATGGAATTTCTTTCTACATTCTGACAGGTGTGTGCCACATGAGGCATCCAGTTCCCGCCGTGCGGGATTCACAAGTATCCAATGGTTTGTCCCTGGTCGGACAGGCTTTTCGGCGCGCACTGCGCAGTCAGCTGCATCCGCGCATGCTGGCGGCGCTGTTTTTGCCTTTTTTGATCGCCACTTTGGGGGCGGTGCTGCTGCTGTGGTTTTTCTGGACTCCCCTGACCGACTGGCTGAACCAGGAAGCCTCGTCCTGGGGGGTGTTCAACACCGTGGATGGCTGGCTGGTGGCGGTCGGGCTGTTTTCCCTGAAACTCTGGCTGGTGCCTTTGATGGCCGTCGGCCTGCTGCTGCCCATGGCCGGTATATTGGGCTTGGTGATTGCGGCTGTTTTTGTCATGCCGCTGGTGCTGCAGCATCTGGAACACCGCCAGTACCAGGGCCTTGGCCGTCAGGGCCAGCATGCTACGGTGTTGGGCACCTGGAATGCCATCTGGGTGGCCATTCTGTTTTGCCTGGGTTGGATCATTACCATGCCTTTGTGGCTGATCCCCCCGATGCCGCTGATCCTGCCCGTGTTCTGGTGGGCTTTTGCGTTAAACCGCATGTTGCGGGTGGATGCCATGATAGAACATGCCAGCCCAACAGAACGTCGCCTGTTGTGGCGGCGGCATAGCCGTCAGTTGTGGTTGATCGCCGGTATTCTGGGCTTGATCAATCTGATTCCTCTGTTCTGGCTGGTCATGCCTGTGTTTTCGGCGCTGGTATATGCCCATTTTTGCCTCACCGCCATCGCCCGCCTGCGGGCCGAGACCGTGATTGATATGTAATCGGCGAGCCGTATCTGCCGGATCGGCTGCACCATACTAAGCTTATTTGGATTTCCATCATGCCCACCCAGCCAGATGTGTCACAACATGCTTTGCATGCGCCAGCCCCCGAGCCCGCCTCGTCCGGCCTGCCTGTGCCTCGGGTGCGCCTGATCGCCATCGGCGACGAAATACTGTCCGGGCGCCGTCAGGATCAGCATTTCACCAAGCTCATCGAACTGCTGCAGGCCCGTGGCATGCGCCTGCACGCCGCCGAATTCATTTCCGATGACGAGGACGATATCGTGGCTTGTCTGCAGCGCAGTTTCGCGACGCCGGATCTGGTGTTTTGTTGCGGGGGCATAGGCGCGACGCCGGATGACCGCACCCGTCAGGCGGCTGCGCGTGCCCTGGGTGTGGGTCTGGCGCTACACCCCGAGGCCGCTCGCCTGATTGGCGAACGCTGTGCCGAGACTGCAGCCAAAGGCCAGGGCAGTGCCGATATGTCCATCCCTGAAAATCAACAGCGCCTGCAGATGGGGGTATTCCCGCTGGGGGCCGAGATCATTCCCAACAGCTATAACCGGATTCCGGGCTTCTTTATCCGCGATCACAGTTTCATGCCGGGCTTTCCTGTCATGGCGCATGCCATGATGGCCTGGACGCTGGACACGCGCTACGCCTGCTGGCATCACCAGGAAATTCGCATCGAACATTCTTTTTTGGTATTTGGGTTGCCAGAATCCCGCATCACCCCTGCACTGGAATTCCTGGAGCAGCACTGGCCGGGTATCCGTGCCTTCAGCCTGCCCAATGTGGGGGATCGTGGTGGCCACCCCCATATCGAACTAGGCGTCAAGGGCGCGCCCGAAGCCGCTGCCCAGGCGCTGGCCTGGCTGCGCGATCAGGTTCAAGCCCTGGGCGGCAGCCTGAATCCACCCCTTTGATTGCTAATCAGGGCTTGCTATATGGAATGTTATTTCATAATATGGAATTGTGGCAACGCAACAAAAGCAAATCATGGCCCGTTTATCCAGCTCTCGTCCCGCCGAGTCGTCTCTCTCACCAGCGCTGCATGATTCAGCGACTGAGTCAGGTCCTGTCACCATACAGGTGCTGGATCGGGCCATGCGTATTCTGGATGCGCTGGCCAGTCAACGCGATCCCATCGCCCTGAAGGATCTGGCGGCCGCTACTGGTCTGCATGCCTCCACCACCCACCGCATTCTGGCTGACTTGGCAGTGGGCCGCTATGTCGAGCGCGTGGACAGCGGCCTGTACCGCCTGGGCATGCGCTTGCTGGAACTCGGCTCCCTGGTCAAGGGTCGCCTGGATGTGCGCACAGCGGCAATCGGCCCCATGCGCGAACTCCATCGCCAGACCGGCCAGACGGTCAATCTGTCTCTGGTCCAGGGTGACGAAATCGTCTATATCGAGCGTGCCTGGAGCGAACGCTCCGGCATGCAAGTGGTGCGTGCCATCGGGGGGCGGGCGCCTTTGCACCTGACCTCCACCGGCAAGCTTTTCCTGGCCACCTGGGACGCGCGCGCCGTGCGCAGCTATGCCATGCGCACAGGATTGTCAGGCACCACCCGCAACAGCCTCACCCAGCTGGATCAACTCGAACGCGAACTCGCCCTGGTGCGTCGCCATGGTTATTCACGCGACAACGAAGAACTCGAACTCGGCGTGCGCTGCATTGCCGCCGGGGTGTATGACGACACCGGAACTTTGCTGGCGGGGCTCTCCCTATCGGCCCCCGCCGAGCGCATGCGCGACGATTGGATTCCCCTGCTGCTGACGGCCACCTCCAGTATTTCCGAAGCCCTGGGCTACGAGGCACAACATTAGTTTGTTGCGTTGCAGCAAATAACTCTTGACATACAGCTGGATTCCTTTAAAATTTCATTTGTGCGATGCAGCAATTAAGCTGCGATCGAGAAGGCCCCAGGCATTATGCCTCTATGGCAGCCTTCACTTACTGACAAGGAGTCATCATGAGCGCAACCCCCCAAAACCTGCTGGTCTCGCAAAAAGCCGTCGTCGACAATTTCCTGGCCGTGCAAGGCACGATTTTCAGCAGCTTCGAAAAGCTGGTTGACCTGAACCTGAAGGCCACCAAGGCTGCTCTGGACGACGTGGCCCAGAAATCCCAAGACGCCACCGAGCTGAAAGACGCCCAAGAGCTGCTGGCTCTGACCTCCGCCTGGGTGCGCCCCGAGCAGGCCGTGTCCTACGGCAAGGACGTCTACGAAATCCTGACCGGCATGCAAGGTGAACTGAGCAAGTTGGCCGAAGCCCAATTGTCCCAAAACCAGGACCGCGTGGCTGAAGTCGTCGAGCAAATCGCTCGCAACGCCCCCACGGGCTCGGAAGGCGCTGTCGCCATCCTGAAGTCTTCCCTGGCCACCGCCAACAACGCCTACGAGTCCGCCACCAAGGCCGCTCGTCAGGCCGCCAGCGCCGCCGAGTCGAACTTCACGGCAGCCACCAACGCCACCCTGAAGGCCGCTGCTGATGTGACCAAGGCTGCCAAGCCCGTCACCGCCAAGCGCACCTCGGCCAACTAAGTTGTCTCGCTGATTGCCGTCGGCTCTGCAGTCGGCGGCATCGCTTTAAGGCCGTCCCTTTTGGGGCGGCTTTTTTAATCTTCAAATTCAGCCCGGCCATGATCTGGATCAATTTTGATTTAAGTCAAAGCCAGGGTGAGATCGACTGGCTATAGTCCACTCATGTCCACGTTATCCTTGCTGACGCCACCGCCATTCATGAGCGACGCCATGCGCCGGTCCCGTCGGCATATGCTGGCGCGTACTGGCTTGGCCTGGCTCATCATGATGCAGGTCATGATGCTGGCTTTTCCTGGCTATCTGCGCCATGGCGCACGTTCGGCGGATTCCCAGCAGGCACTGGAGCAAGCCATTCTATTGATGAATTGGCTTAGCCTGATCCTTTGTGTGCCCCTGGTGCTGTATTGCGCCTGGCCTGTGTGGCGCGGCGCGCTGCGCAGTCTGGCTCAGGCCAAGGTAGGCATGGATGTGCCGGTGGCCTTGGGTATTTTGGCGGCATTCATTCCTAGCGTGTGGGCGACCTGGAACGATGTGGGCGAGGTCTATTTCGACTCGGTCTCCATGTTCGTGGCCTTTTTGCTGAGTGCCCGTTTTCTGGAATTTTGCGCACGCCAGTCAGTCGGCATGTCCGATGACGCCGATCCAAGTCCTGATCAAACTCCGTCCGGCCAGATGGCCGCCGACGCGCATTTGTTGGCGCAGGCAGATCGCGTGGCCTTTTGGTTCGTCTGCATCCAGATCCTGCTGGCCGCGCTGGTCGGCGCCTGGTGGTGGCAGGCCGGTTCCTCGCAAGCATTGGCAGTGACAGTAGCCTTGCTGGTCATGAGCTGTCCCTGTGCCATGTCCATGTCGGTGCCGTCCGCCCTGGCGGCCCGCCGGGCGGCGTGGCTGCGACTGGCAGATACTTCGCCCAACCCGCAGCCCGCACAGCTGGATCAGGCCACCCGTCGCGTCGCTCTCCAGAATTTGTATGGCTCACTGGCTTGGCATGTGCTGATGACACCGTTGGCTGCTTTTGGTCTGGTGCAACCCTGGCTGGCCGCCATTACGATGCTGCTGTCTTCTCTGGCGGTGGCTGCCAATGCCTGGCGGTTGACCCGTATCGGTTCGCTGGGCGGGCAGGGCCGCCAATCCGCCGTCGAACTTGCCTGAGGCCTTCCGTGGACGGTTTATTTCTGCTGCTGCCGATTTCGCTGCTGTTTGTCCTGGGGATCGGGGTGGCGCTTTGGTGGGCGATATTTTCCGGTCAATTCGATGATACCCAGGCTGCCGCCCAATCCGTCCTGGACGATGACGACAGGGGGTGTTCTGCACAAGATTGATTTAAATCAAGGCCAATTCCTGCTGGTTCAGGGAACATTCAGGTTTATAAAAATTTCGTTTTAACTTGTTTCGAGGGGAATACCTATGGGCACGACCGGGAGCTCCGGAGCATCGGCCGAAACTTTCAATTATCGAATCGTCCGCCAGTTCACGATAGCCACCATATTTTGGGGGGTTGTGGGCATGGGGATGGGCGTTTTTATCGCCTCGCAATTGATATGGCCCGAGCTTAATTTCAACACGCCATGGCTGAGCTACGGGCGCCTGCGGCCCTTGCACACCAATGCTGTGATTTTTGCCTTTGGCGGCAGCGCATTGTTCGCCACTTCTTATTACGTGGTGCAGCGCACCTGTCAGGCGCGGCTATACCTGGATAAGCTTGCCGCGTTCACGTTCTGGGGCTGGCAGGCCGTGCTGGTGGGGGCGGTCATCACGCTGCCCATGGGCTTCACCTCCACCAAGGAATACGCCGAACTCGAATGGCCACTGGACATCCTGATCACGCTGGTCTGGGTGGCTTATGCCGTGGTCTTCTTTGGCACCATCGTCAAGCGCCGGGTCAAGCACATCTATGTCGCGAACTGGTTCTTTGGGTCTTATATCCTGACGATCGCGATGCTGCACATATTCAATAATCTTGAAATGCCTGTGTCGGCCTGGAAATCCTATTCCATCTATCCTGGGGTGCAGGATGCCATGGTGCAGTGGTGGTATGGACACAATGCGGTGGGCTTCTTCCTGACCACCAGCTTTTTGGGCATGATGTATTACTTCGTGCCAAAACAGGCCGAACGGCCCATTTATTCCTATCGTCTGTCGATTGTGCACTTCTGGTCGCTGGCCTTCACCTATATGTGGGCCGGCCCGCACCATCTGCTGTATACCTCGCTGCCCGATTGGACGCAATCCCTGGGCATGGCGTTTTCCTTGATTCTGCTGGCACCGTCCTGGGGCGGCATGATCAACGGCATCATGACCCTGTCCGGCGCCTGGCATAAGCTGCGCACCGATCCTATCCTGAAATTCATGGTGGTGGCGCTGTCCTTCTATGGCATGTCCACCTTCGAAGGCTCCATGATGGCCATCCGCACAGTCAATGCCCTGTCGCACTACACCGACTGGACCGTTGGGCATGTGCACTCAGGCGCCTTGGGTTGGGTTGCCATGATTACCTTTGGCTCCTTGTACTACCTGATTCCGCGCCTGTACGGCCGTGAATCCATGGCGCGGCCGGGCCTGATCAACCTGCATTTCTGGTTGGCTACCCTGGGTGTGGTGCTGTATATCGCCGCCATGTGGATTGCCGGGGTCATGCAGGGTCTGATGTGGCGCGCCACCGAAGCCGATGGCATGCTCACGTACAGCTTCGTCGAGGTCGTCAAGGCTACCTATCCGTTCTATGCCATTCGGGCATTGGGTGGGCTGTTCTTCCTGGTGGGTATGTGCTTGATGGCCTGGAATACCTGGCTGACCGTGCGTGGCCAAGAAGGCATCAATCCGCCTGTGCCGCTGAAAACCGCAGACCCCCGTGACGTTCCCCTCACTGCCGTGCCGGCATCGGCTTAAGGAGTTCACCACCATGTCTGGTACAAAAAAACGTTTTTCTCACGAGTTGCTGGAGCGCAACGTCGGGCTGCTGATTTTCTTCAGCATTCTGGTGGTGTCTTTCTCTGGTCTGGCGCAGATCGTGCCGCTGTTTTTCCAGCACTCCACCACCACGCCCGTCGAGGGTGTGGTCCCCTACGAATCCTTACGGTTGGTGGGGCGCGACATCTATATTCGTGAGGGCTGCGTGGGCTGCCATTCGCAGCAGATTCGCAAGCTGCAGTCCGAGGTTCAGCGCTATGGGCCCTACTCGGTGGCAGGCGAATCCGTCTACGAGCACCCATTTCTGTGGGGCTCCAAGCGCACCGGCCCTGATCTGGCCCGGGTCGGCCAACGGTATTCGGACGAGTGGCACCGCATTCACTTGCGCAACCCGCGTGATGTGGTGAAGGAATCCAATATGCCGTCGTATCCCTGGTTGCAGAAAAACACAGTCGAAGGGGCTGATGTCCAGGATCGCATGAAGGCCTTGCGCATGATTGGCGTGCCGTACACCGATGCGGACATCGAGGCTGCACCGCAGGCGCTGGTCGGCAAGACCGAGGAAGATGCCGTGGTGGCCTATCTGCAGGGCCTGGGCGTAGCCAGCCGTGCAGCCGCCGAAGCAATCATGAAAACCGGGGAGCAATGACATGATGGCCGTGATCAACGCGGTGATGACGGTGTTGGCCATGCTGACCTTCATCGGCATTGTCTGGTGGGCCTGGTCGTCGCATCGCGCCGAGGCGAACCGCATATCCGCAAAACTCCCTTTCGATTTGCCCGAGGAATACCAGCTAGGCAAGCATCCAAACGACAAGAAAGCCGGGGATACCCATGAGTGATTTCATCAATAGTTTCTGGAGCTATTACATTTCCGTCATTGCGCTTGGCGGGATTGTCTGGTGCGTGTATCTGCTGTTTTCACAGCGTCAATGGCTGAAGTCCGACGTCAAGGTGGTCGAAGACACCGGCCACGTCTGGGACGAAGACCTGACCGAGCTGAATAATCCGGTGCCGCGTTGGTGGACGGTGTTCTACCTGTTGTTGTGTGTTTTTGCCTTTGGCTATCTGGTGCTTTATCCGGGTCTGGGCAGCTTCAAGGGTACCTTGGGCTTTACGGCAGGCAAACAGGTGCTGGAACAGCAAGAAACCCTCAATGCCCAGGTTCAGCCCATCTACGAACGCTTCCGCGAAATGCCGATTCCAGAAATCGCCGCCGATCTGCAGGCACGCGATATCGGTCAGCGTCTGTTTCTGAACAACTGTGCCCAGTGCCATGGTTCAGATGCCAAAGGCGGGCGGGGCTTCCCCAACCTGACCGATAGCGATTGGCTGTGGGGGGGCGAACCCGAGCAAATCCTGGAGACCATTGCCAAGGGTCGCCACGGCATCATGCCGCCTTGGGGGGCCGTGATCAAGCCCGAAGAAGCGGCCGCCATTGCCCAATATGTCCGGTCCTTGTCTGGTCTGGCGCACGACCCCTTGCGGGTCAATGCCGGCAAGCGCGGATTCGATACCTATTGTGTGGCTTGCCACGGGGTGGATGCCAAGGGCAACACGATGTTGGGTGCGCCTAATTTGACGGATGATATCTGGTTGTATGGCAGCTCCGAGGGCACCATCATCGAGACCATCAACAATGGGCGCGATAACCAGATGCCGGCCCAGGAAAACCACCTGACGCCAGAGCAGATCCGTCTGCTGGCCGCCTGGGTCTGGGGTCAATCCAATCCCAGCTAAGTCAGTCAGGCAGCCATTCGATCATGGATGGCTGCCTCCTGCCGATCTCATATCAACCACAAGGGCCTGTCACGCAGACCAGTTAGCCACACAGAGGACACCATGCAGAAGCAATCCCCCCCACAGGCCGCCACGCCAGAATCGCGTGACGACCCGGCCTGGAAGCCCGTGCGCCGGATACGCAAGGGCTCGGGGGGCGGTGCGTCTCCTCAGGTGGAAAAGGCCTTGGCGGATGTGCGTTCGAAAATCTATCCGCGTTCGGCGCAAGGACATTTTGCCCGCATCCGGGTGCTGATGGTCTTTCTGACACAGGCTGTGTTCTATGGCCTGCCGTGGATTCAGTGGCATGACCGTCAGGCGGTGCTGTTCGACTTGGGCGCTCGCAAATTCTATTTGTTCGGCATGGTGCTGTGGCCCCAGGATGTCATTTACCTGGCTGTTTTGCTGGTGCTGTCGGCGTTCGCCTTGTTTCTGTTTACCGCCATGGCGGGGCGGCTATTCTGTGGATATGCCTGCCCCCAGACGGTCTACACTGAATTGTTCATGTGGATCGAGGCGCGGGTCGAGGGCGACCGCCTGGCGCGCATCCGCCTGGACGAGCAGCCTTGGAATGCGCGTAAATTCCGCTTGAAGGCCATCAAGCACAGCCTGTGGGTCGTGTTGGCGCTATGGACCGGCTATACCTTCATCGGATATTTTGCCCCCATCCGTGATCTTGGCGCGCACTTGCTGGCCTTTGATCTGGGCCCCTGGCAGTGGTTCTGGATGCTGTTTTATGCCTTTGCTACCTGGGGCAATGCCGGTTTTATGCGCGAGGCCGTATGCAAGTACATGTGCCCTTATGCGCGCTTTCAAAGCGTCATGGTGGATAACGATACCTTTGTCGTGACCTACGATCACGTGCGCGGCGAGCCGCGAGGTGGGCGTTCACGCAAGATCGATCACAAAGAAGCCGGCATGGGCGACTGCGTGGATTGCAGCCTGTGTGTGCAGGTCTGTCCCACGGGCATCGACATCCGAGATGGTCTGCAATACATGTGTATCGGGTGCGGCGCCTGTGTCGATGCCTGTGACTCGGTCATGGATAAAATGGGCTACGAGCGCGGCCTGATCCGCTATACCTCAGGCAATGCCATCACCGAACGTCTGACGCAGCCGCAGGTGCGTCGTCGCATGCTGCGCCCGCGTGTTCTGGCGTATACAGCGCTGCTGGGGGTGATTTTCATCGGCTTCGTGTTTTCGCTGGCGACTCGTACCACACTACGGGTAGATGTGATTCGTGATCGCGGGGCCTTGGGTCGGGAAGTCGCCGGTGGTCAGATCGAAAACGTTTATCGGCTGCAGATCATCAATTCCTCCGAGGAACCCATTGTGCTCGATCTGTCTGCCAGCGGTGTGCCGGGTCTGGTGCTGGTGACGGCTGACCACGGTGACAGCATGGTGCAGGTCGATGGTTCGTCCAACCGCTTGGTGCCGGTGGTGCTGCGCGCACCGATTGGCGACCTGAAGCCCGGCCTGTACGATATCAGCATCAAGACCGAGGGTTCCCGGACACCGGGTGACACCACCCAGGTCATTGAGAAATCCAGTTTTTATGTTCCTAACTAATAAGGCCTCCGATATGCCAGCCCGCCAAAAAGACCTGTCAAAACTGTCCGAAGGCCGCCCCTGGTGGCAGCATCGCTGGCCCTGGCTGCTGTTGTTGGGGCCTGCCGTGGCGGTGGTGGGCTGCGTCATCACGATTGTGCTGGCATTCCAGTCCTACGGCGATCAGGAAATATTCGATGGCGGGGTCCGGCAAGGGTTGGTGGTGACTTCGCCAGCCTCATCCACACAGTAAGTACGGGGGGCCTCTATGCTGCACACACGCGATTTGATGTGGATTTTATGGCCTTCATTTCTCATGGCGGGGATCGTCAGCGGGGTGGTGTTTGTGCTGGTCGATCCTTTGGATCTGGTGTTTTTAGGCGAACTGCGCGCCAATCGCCTGACCGTATACACACTGGGTTTCTTTTTGTTCTGGATCATGACGGCATTATCCAGCGCCCTGACCTTGCGCCTGGCCCCGCGCGGGGTCATCTTGGATGATTTTGGCGACCCCCTGAACTGAAGGGGGCTGCGCGGTCAGTGGATTATCCGCAATCCGCGCCGGACAGGGCTTGCAGGCTGGCGACATCCAGGATCTGGACTTCGCGCTGCTGAACGCGGATCAGGCCTTCACGGGCAAACCGGGAAAACAGGCGGCTGACGGTTTCCAGGGTCAGACCCAGGAAATTCCCGATTTCCTCGCGGCTCATGCGCAGGATGAATTCGTGTGGTGAATACCCCAGTATCTGTAGCCGCTGGGATAGATTCAATAAGAACGCCGCCACGCGCTGTTCAGAGCGCAGGCTGCCCAAGGACAGCAACTGCTGGTGCGAACGGCTGATTTCCTTGCTCATCAGCCTGCGTAGTTGCAGATTCAGTGAGGGCAGCTGGGGTGTCAGACGGTCCATTTCGTCCAGGTGGATAACGCAGACTTCGGTGTCTTCAAGAGCAATGGCATGGGATGCCTGCTGCGCGTGCATCAGGCCATCCATGCCCAGGATTTCGCCTGGCAGCAAGAACCCCGTGATCTGGACCTGGCCGCTGGCGTCTTCGATCTGGGTTTTCATGGACCCCGAGCGCAGCCCGTAGATAGCCTCTGCTGCGTCGCCCTGGCGATACAGGGAGCCGCCTTTGGGCAGACGAATGCGTTCCTTGATGAGCTCGTCCATCTTCGCGACATCCTGGCGCGCCATGCCCAGGGGCAGGCAGATGGCATTGAGCATACAGGTGGAACACCGCGTGGACTCGGGAGCCACCGGGACACGTCTCAGCATGGTGATCCGGGTGCTAGGCCCAGGGGAGGGAGTGTCAGCCAAAATAATGAAGCCCGCAAAAAAATAAGCAACGGGAAGAAAAAGCCCCCGTGCTTCCAGGGGGATTATAAGTTCCTTATCAGGATATTTGTAGCTTACAGTATTAATCACCCGATTTTGTTGTGTGGAAGTCTTGCTTTTTGTCGTGGTCTTCCCCCAACTGCCTGCTACCGTCAGCCTGGGTGCAGTACAGTAGAGATCATGACATTAGGCCTATAAGGTCTAAATGGCAACTGTTTCGATATCAATTAGTTTCCGGGGGTAAGTATGCGATTGATCCGCTATATTCTGTCAGGCCTGTTGTTGGCAGCAGGACTAGGGCTTGGCCCTGCTTGGGCTGAGCATGGCCCCGTCACCCACGATAGCCAGTCCGTCACCTACAAGCCCGATGTCACCTTCACCTTGCGCACCGCGATTGCCGACGGCAAGCTCGTCTTCATCGGTGATCGCGGCGATATTCTGGACCAGGTGAATCCCGACCTGAAGGTCCCCGAGGGTGCTGTGGTGCAGATCAACCTGATCAATAGCGATGGCGCCACGCACGATATTGCAGTGCCTGATTTCAAGGCGCAGTCAGATCAAATTTCCGGCAAGGGTGCCGCTACGGCGATTGTATTCAGGGCGACCAAGAACGGCACCTTTGAATACTTGTGCACTTTGCCTGGCCACAAGGCCGCCGGGATGGTGGGTAACATCATCGTGGGCGAGCCCTCTGATGAAATTCAGGTCAAAGCCCCGCAGATTGCCCATGATCCAAGCCAGGTCGGCACTCCGGTGGGCAAACGCGGCCCCAAGGACATCACCGTTGACTTGCTGACCACCGAAATCGAAGGCCGTTTGGGCGATAACAGCACGTATCGCTTCTGGACATTCAACAATAAAGTCCCTGGTCCGTTTGTGCGGGTACGGGTGGGCGACACGGTGACCTTCAACATCACCAATGCGCCGGACAGCACGCATATCCACTCGATCGACCTGCATGCCGTGACTGGCCCAGGCGGCGGCGCCGCCGTGACTCAGGTCCCGCCGGGCCAGACCAAATCCTTTAGCTTCAAGGCCAACCATGTGGGGCTGTTTGTGTATCACTGCGCCACGCCCATGGTCGCCCAGCACATTACCAATGGCATGTACGGCATGATTTTGGTCGAGCCCGAGGGCGGACTGCCCGCAGTCGACAAAGAGTTCTATGTCATGCAAGGCGAGCTCTATACCGCCCAGCCCTACGGTGCCAGCGGCCTGCAAGAATTTTCCCTGGAAAAGCTCCTGGCGGAAAATCCGGAGCACGTCATGTTCAATGGCTCCATGGATGCCCTGACCAAGGTCTACAGCATGGAATCCAACGTGGGTGACAATGTCCGCATCTTCTTTGGCGTGGGCGGCCCCAACCTGATCTCCAGCTTCCACGTGATTGGCGAGGTCTTCGACAAGGTCTACGATCAGGCGTCCCTGACCAGCAAGCCCCTGACCGACGTGCAAACCACCATGGTTCCGCCTGGCGGAGCCACCATGGTCGAGTTCGTCACCGACTACCCGGGCCGATACCTGCTGGTGGACCATGCGCTTTCGCGGGTTGAAAAGGGTGTGGCCGGCTTCCTGACCGTCAAGGGCAAGGCGGACCACACCATTTTCCACAGCGACGAGGCGATCGATCCGAATTCCGGCCATTGATGCGCGATCGCGATCCATCCGTGATTGCCGTCATCGGCCACATCGTTCACGGATGATCCGGATAAGACAAAGGCCCCTGTGGGGGCCTTTGTCGATGGAGGGAAAGCGTCAGAAACCCACCGTCAGTTGCGCCCAGTAGCGGCGCCCGTCCAGCACGGTATCGTAGTCGTCGTAGCCGATCTGTTTGTCCAGCAGGTTGTAGACCCCCACGCCCACGCTGGTTTTCTTGTTGATCTGATAATTGAAGCCCGCATCCACAAAGGTGTAGGACGGCGTGCCTTCCGCCATGCTGGTGCGGCTCAGGTATTCGGATGTGCGGCTGCGAAAATTGGCCCGGGACCAGAGGCCGAGCTTGTCAGTGGCGTCCCAGTCCAGCGTGGCATTGATCATGTGCTTGGGCATTTTGTTCAGCGGCTGGCCGGAAAATGCCCCGGTTTTCTGCTTGGAGTACGTATAGGTGTAATTGGTGGCCAGCCGCAGGCTGTCGGTCATGGCCCAGGTCATGGTGGCTTCCAGGCCGCGCATGGTGGCCCGGTCCACATTGGTGCGGGTGCTGATGAACTTATAGCCTTCGTCGCCCGGTATCACATGGCAGGTGGGCTGTTGTCCCGCATCCGTGCACAGGCGGATCTCGGAAATCTTGTCCTTGAATTCCGTATTGAACAGCATCACGCTGGCGTCCAGATTGCTGCCGTTGTTCCAGATCAGCCCCAGTTCCTGGCTGATGCTGGTTTCCGGCTTCAGGTCCGGGTTGCCCATGATGATGGCGGGTGTGCCCCCGCCGCCGGTGATCTGCCCCCAGTCGGCCACGCTTTGGCGCAGGCTGGGGGCCCGGAAGCCGGTGGAGACCCCGCCTTTGATGCTGAGGCTGTCGGTGGCATGCCAGACGCCGTACAGGCGTGGCGTCCAGTGGGTGCCGTAGTCCTGGTCGTTGGTTGTGCGCAGGCCCGCCGTCACCGTGAATGTATCGCTCAGGTACCAGTCGTCTTCGGCATAGATCGCCCATTGGTTGCGTGCCAGGCGGTTGGTGCTGCTGGTGGCGTACTGGTTGCCATCGTCGCGCAGGGTCTCGCGCAGGAACTGATATCCCATCGTCAGGGTGTGAGCTTTCAGGGGCACGACCCACTGAGTGTTGAACTCGGTGTTGTCCAGCCACATATTGCGGCCTTCATTGGATGTTTCATCGCGCTGCACATAGGTGGTGGATGTCGCCCAGCCCCAGCGGCCCGTATGGCGCAGCGCATAGGTGTTGCGGCCATATTTGCTTTCCGACACATCGCAGCCGCCACGGCAGCCCGTGGCCGCGCTGGATTTGCCCGGAGTGGCGCGACGTGTTTGCAGGGTGCGGCTGATTTCGGCAGCGATATCGTGGTTTTTATCGGGAGTCAGGGTCAGCTTGAGCGTTCCGGCGTTTTGTTGCTGATCATTGAAGCCATTCAGGATGTGGTCTTCCTCGCGATTGACGTATTGCCCATAAAACTGCAAGCCCAGCAGGTCTGACTTGATGGGCCCGGCCAGATAGACGCTGCCCTGGTAAATATTGCCTGCGTTGTGATTTTCCTGGATGGTGGCTTCAGCCCGCGCCGAGCCGGTCCATTCCTGGTGAACTGTACGCGTGATGATGTTGATCACCCCGCCCATGGCGTCGGACCCATACAGCGCCGACATCGGGCCGCGAATCACCTCGATGCGTTCAATGGCGTCCAGCGGGGGTAGCCAACCCTGTTCGATGCCTGCATTGTCGCTGTTGGGGCGGGTTTCGCGCGAATTCTGGCGGCGGCCATCGATCAGGATCAGGGTATAAGCCGAGCCCATGCCGCGGATGCTGATATCGCTGTTGCTGGCACCGCCGGTCACCACCACGCCGGGAACATCCTTCAGGGCATCGGTGACGTCCTTGTAGGCGCGTTTTTGCAATTCCGCGCGGGGCAGCACGGTAATCGAAGCCGGCGCGTCTTCTACGGTCTGTTCATAACCTGTAGCCGACACGACCACCCGGTCCAGCTGAGTGATGTTTTCCTGGGCTTGCAGGACGGGGGCGCCCAGGGCGGCGGTCAGCAGGGACAGCGCAAAGGGGAGGGAATGCTGTGGGACGAGTTTCATGGTGCTTCGGCGAGGGCAAGAGAAAGTTGGTTTTTTCAGAGGCATGAAAAAAGATGTTGCGGTATCTTAATAAGAATCATTATTAATTGCAAATACGAATAAAAATCATTTTTACTTATGATATGGCCAGCATTTCAGCCCATTCCTGGCACACAGACGCATGCCGTGCCCGTTCCGCCAAGCACCGGGCTTTTGATCTGCCATGCATCCGGATTATTTGTTCTTGACCATAATGTTCAGCTAGCTTATTATTTCAGTAGAAATCAATTTTTCAGGAACACGTCACCATCATGAACACTCAAATGGATGCGCAGCAGGCCTACGACCTGCGTATCTTGCGGGCCTTGCGCCGAATCACCCGGGCAGTTGCCCTGCATTCCAGGCAGCTTTCAGCCTGCGGCCACATTACCGGGCCGCAGTTGGTCTGCTTGCGCACCGTCATCGACAAAGGCCCGCTGACCGCCACCGCCATCAGCCGCGATGTTCACGTCAGCGCCAGCACCGTGGTCGGCATCCTGGACCGCCTGGAGGACAAAGGCCTGATCGTGCGCGAGCGTGGTCGCGCCGATCGGCGCATTGTGTTTGTCAGCGCCACGGATGCCGGGCGAAAGCTGGCCCAGGACACGCCTTCGCCGCTGCAGCAGAAGCTCGCGGACTCCCTGAAGGCCCTGCCTGAACTCGAACAGGCGACGATTACCTTGTCGCTCGAACGCGTGGTGGGTTTGATCGAGTCCGATAGCGGCGTGCTCCCGGTGGCTGATGCGCAGTCGCCCATGCTGGATGTGCCCGTCACCGGCGTAGCGCCCGAATCGGGGTTGGTGGTTTGAATTCAACAGAGGCCGACCGTCCGTTTGCGGCGGCCGAGGATAAATTCCAGCTTCGGTTCCGGCCTCCGCGCAAGGCGGATGGCCCCGCCTTGCATGCGCTGGTTGCCCAGTGCCCGCCGCTGGACCTGAATTCCATTTACCTCTACTTGTTGCTGGCGGAACATTTCCCCCAAACCTGCGTGTTGGCCGAAGATGCCCAGGGCATAGTGGGCATGGTGTCGGCGTATCTGCCGTCGGGGCGCAGCCGTGTGCTGTTTGTCTGGCAGGTGGCCGTGCATCCGCGCATCCGGGGTCAGGGCATAGGGGGCCGCATGCTGCGGCAGCTGCTGCTGCGCCGCGTTTTGCGCAGGGTGCGGTGGGTGGAAACCACCGTCGGCCCGAAAAACCAGGCTTCGCGGCGCTTGTTTGCGCGGCTGGCCGATCGGCTGGCGGCCCCGCTGGTCGAGTTGCCGCTGTTCGAGGCGGCTTTGTTTGGGGCGGGTGCGCACGAGGCGGAGCCGCTGCTGCGCATTGGGCCCATTTCCTTGTCGGCAGTGAAATAAGTTGCTGTCGTCTATTCGAACGTCAACAAGGAGCAACAGCATGGATTTAGAAATATTTGACCGGATGGAGTCTGAAGTCAGGGGCTACATCCGGTCGTTTCCGGTGATTTTTTCCAAGGCGCGGGGGGCGGAGCTGTTCGATGAGGCAGGTCGCCGCTATATTGATTTTTTCAGCGGGGCCGGCACCCTGAATTACGGTCACAACAACCCGATCCTGCGCGAGCGCATGGTGGAATACCTGGATTCGGATGGGGTGGTGCATGGTCTGGACATGGCCACCAGCGCCAAGAAATACTTTCTGCAGACGGTGGACAGGCTGATCCTGAAACCCCGCCGACTGGACTATACCCTGCAGTTCACCGGCCCCACCGGGACCAATGCAGTCGAGGCGGCGCTGAAGCTTGCCCGCCAGATCAAAGGGCGCCAGAACATCATTTCATTCACCCATGGGTTTCATGGGGTGTCGGGCGGATCGCTGGCCGCCACGGCCAATCAAAAATTCCGCCAGGCCGCTGGCGTGGCTTTGGGCAATACCAGCTTCATGCCGTTTGACGGATATTTTGGGCCTGATGTCAATACGGCCGCCTACCTGGAACGCCTGCTGGACGACCCCAGCAGCGGCCTGGATCATCCCGCCGCGGTGATTGTCGAGACCGTGCAGGGCGAGGGTGGCGTGAACGTGGCGTCGCAACATTGGCTGCGCGAACTCGAACGTCTGTGCCGCCGGTACGACATGCTGCTGATCGTGGACGATATCCAGGTGGGCTGCGGGCGCACCGGTCATTTTTTCAGTTTCGAGACAGCGGGGATTTCGCCCGATATCGTCACCTTGTCCAAGTCCCTGTCCGGCTTTGGCCTGCCCATGTCGCTGGTATTGTTCAAGCCCGAACTCGATGTCTGGCAACCGGGGGCGCACAGCGGCACGTTCCGGGGCAATAATCTGGCCTTCGTCACCGCCGCCCAGGCCCTGGAGACTTACTGGGCCGATGAGGTCCTGTCCGAGGCTGTGGCGGCCAAAGAATGCCTGGTGCGCGATTGGCTGGAAAATCTGGCGCACAGCTGCCGGACGGCGGGGCTGTCGGTGCGTGGCCGGGGCTTGATTCAGGGGCTGGTGACGCCGGTGGGCGATGGTCTGGCCAGCCAGATCGCCCGGCGCGCCTTTGAGCAAGGGGTGGTGATCGAAACTTCGGGGGCGCATGATGAGGTTCTGAAAATCCTGCCTGCCCTGACCATCCCTGAAGAACAGCTGATCCAGGGGCTGGAAGTCATTGAACGCAGCACCAACGAGGTGCTCGCCTCCTTGGGCCGCCGGCCTCGGTTGCTCAAGGTCGCCGGGGGTAATGCATGATTGTGCGCCATGTCGGCGAAGTGATCGGGACCGATCAGGAAATCGTCACGCCCAACTGGACCAGCCGCCGGGTTTTGTTGGCGGATGACAAGATGGGGTTCTCGTTTCACGAAACCGTAATTGCACCGGGGACCGAGACACATATCCACTATCAGAACCACCTGGAGGCGGTATGGTGCATCGAGGGCGATGGTGAAATCGAGACCATTGCCGATGGCCGGAAATATACCTTGGGACCGGGGGTGGTGTATGCGTTGGACCAGCACGACGAACACTGGCTGCGCGGCGGGACGGCGCCGCTGCGCGTCATCTGTGTTTTCAACCCGCCGCTGACCGGGCGCGAGGTGCACGACGCCGCTGGTGTCTACCCGCTGGAAACCGCGTCCTGAACCGCATGTCCCGGCGCGTGCGCCGGGTGGCGGAGGCGGCCCACCAGCGATGGTGGGCCGCCTGTTTTTAAAAGGAGTATTCACGATGAAAGATTTTTATGAATCGCGGACGAGCCGTTCTGCGGCCCTGATTGCGCGGGCGGACCCTGTGGTATATGGCGAAGGCCGCTATGTCCAGGCGCTGCAGGCCGCCCAATTAAGGCGCTATGAGGAAGATGGCTTTTTGATCCTGCCGGGCCTGTTCGATGAGGATGAAGTCCGCGCCCTGCGCGAGGAAGCCGATGTCCTGGAACACGAGCCCGCTGTCCGCGAGGGGGAAGAAGTCGTGCGCGAACCCGGCGGGACGGCCCTGCGTTCGATTTTTCGGGTGCACGAGCTGGGCAGGCGTCTGGCCGATCTGCCGCGTGATCCGCGCCTGCTGGATGTGGCGCGCCAGATTCTGGGTTCCGAGGTCTATATCCACCAGTCCCGGATCAACATGAAACCCGCGCTGGATGGCAAGGAATTCTATTGGCATTCGGATTTTGAAACCTGGCACGTGGAAGACGGCATGCCGGCCATGCGGGCGCTCAGTTGCTCGGTCTTGTTGACGGACAACACGCCGTTCAATGGGCCTTTGATGCTGATCCCGGGTTCGCACCGGCAGTTTGTGGCCTGCGTGGGCGAGACCCCGGAGGATAACTATAAAAAATCTCTGCGACGTCAGGAAGTCGGCGTGCCGGACCCCGTCAGCTTGCGCCTGCTGGCCGAACAAGGCGGCTTGCGGGCGGTGACTGCCCCGGCGGGATCTGTGGTGTTCTTCGATTGCAACACCTTGCATGGGTCGGGTGGCAATCTGTCGCCCTGGCCGCGCAGCAATGTGTTCATGGTCTACAACAGTGTGGAAAATCGTCTGGTGGCCCCGTTTCACGGCATGCAGCCACGCCCTGCGCATATCGCATCGCGTCGGGCGGACGAGATACTGACACCGCGCCCGAAGAACGCTTGAGCGCCTTCAATGGATGCCTTGGCGGGCCTCCATGAAGTTTTTCAGAAAATCCCGAGTGCGTTCCTCTTGGGGGTTATTGAAGATATCCTCAGGGGGGGCCTGCTCCACCACCACGCCCTTGTCAAAGAAACACACCCGGTCGGATATCTGGCGGGCGAACTCCATTTCGTGGGTTACCAGCAGCATGGTCAAGTCGTGTTCTTCGGACAGACGTTGGATCACGCTCAGGACTTCGCCCACCAGTTCAGGGTCCAGGGCGGATGTTGGTTCGTCGAACAGCATGATGTTGGGTCGGGTGGCCAAGGCGCGGGCAATGGCCACGCGCTGTTGCTGGCCCCCGGACAACTGGCTGGGAAATTTTTCAGCGTGATCGGTCATGCCCACCAGATCCAGATATTCGAAGGCCCGTTGGCGGGCTTTTTCGCGGGACAGTCCCAGCACATGGATGGGCGATTCGGTGATGTTGCGCAACACCGTCATGTGAGGGAAAAGATTGAACTGCTGGAACACCATGCCCATTTCCTTGCGCATCCGGCGCAAATGGGCCTCGCTGGCCGGGACGGTCTGACCATGGCGGTATTCGTGCCACAGCGGTTTGTCGGCTACCTGGATCAGGCCGCCGTCTATGTTTTCCAGCGTCATCAGAATCCGCAGCACGGTGGACTTGCCGGACCCGGACGGCCCGATGATTGTTACTTTTTCGCCTTTGGCGACCTGAAAGTCCAGCCGGTCGAGCACGGTGGCAGCGCCGAAGCGTTTAACCACCTTGTCCATCACAATGATGGGGGAATCGTCTGAGGGGGTGGGTTTTTCCGACATGATTATTCAGCCTTTCACTACCCGCGCAAAGGAATGCCGCGCTTGGGCAGGTGTTCGTCCAGATAGCGCACCCCGGCGGATGCGATCAGGGTCAAGATCAGGTAAAGTCCGCCGACCATGGTCAGCGGCACCATGTAATTGAAGCTGCGGTCACCGATGATGCGGGCGACATTCAGCATTTCCAGTACCGAGACCACCGACAGCACCGGCACGTCCTTCATGATGGAAACCAGGTAATTGCCCAGCGCCGGAATGATGCGCGGGATGGCCTGGGGCAGGATGATGACGGCGAAAGTGCGCAAAGGGGAAATATCCAGCGCGCGGGCGGCTTCGGTCTGGCCATGGGTAATGGATTCCAGGCCGGCCCGGTAGACTTCGGACATGTAGGCGCTGTATTGCACCCCCAGGGCCAGGGCGCCCGTCAGGAAAGCAGGCAGCACCAGGCCATACTCCGGAAGCACGTAGTACAGGAAGAACAGTTGCACCAGCAGCGGCGTGTCGCGCAGAAATTCCGTCAGCAGACGGGCCGGCCAGGAAACGATTTTCAGGCGTGCCCCCTTTAAGGCGGCCAGCGCCAGTCCCAGCACTGCCCCGACCAGAAAGCCCAGCAAGGTCGCTTTGATCGTGATGACCATGCCGCGCAGCAAGATCGGCAGAATCGACCAGGCAAAGGTCCAGTCGTTGGCTGTGTTCCATTCGATACCAAACAGCATGATTCAGGTTCTCCGGCTGCGCCAGCGGCCGACGCGGATTTCCAGGATGCGCATGGCACCGGCCAATGCCAGGGCCATGCCGAAGTACATCAGCAGCAATAAGGTGTAGACGGATACACTGTCCTGGGTGATATTGCGGATGCGCTCGGCCTGGAAAGCCATGTCGCTCAGGCCGATCAGCGACACCAGGGCGGTGTCTTTCAGATTCTGCACCGTCAGATTGCTGAAACTGGGCATCATTTCAGGAATCGCCTGAGGCAGGGCGATGCGCCACAGAATTTGCCGGGGGGTGAAATCCAGCGCCCTGGCGGCTTCGTATTGATCGTGGGGCACCGCCTGGATGGCGCCGCGCACGACTTCGGCCCCGTAGGCCCCGATGTTCAGGCTAAGGGCCAGCGTACCCGCCGCCACAGGCGGCAGACGCAGGTCGATGCCCAGGGCCTGGCCCAGAACCGGCAGGGCAAAGAACAGCCAAAACAACTGCACCAGCAACGAGGTGCCGCGAAAGACCTCGATCACCGCGATGGATGCCCAGCGGCAAGCCAGGTTGCGCGACAGCCGTCCCACACCGAATAGAAAAGAAAACAGCGCCCCCAGAAGCGTGGAGTACACGGTCAGTTGCACCGTGACCCCGGCGCCCGTCAGCAAGGGACGCAGATAATCGGTCCAGTCCATGAGTCAGCGGTTTAGTCTTTGCACAGCTGGGCGGTCGTGCGCTCGAAAGACTGCGTGGCGTCTTCCGCCGAAAACCCATAGTTGGCCAGAATCTGTTTCCAGCCGTCGGTTTGCTTGAATTTGGCCAGTTCCTGGTTGACGGCCTGACGCAGGGCATCGGAGTTCTGGGCAAAGGTAAATCCGCCCCAACTGCGCACTGGCTGACCGTCGATCACTGGGTCCTTGAAGTCGGTGGCCGCTTCGACCTTGCCTTTGCCTTTGGCGGCCAGTTGGCTGACGGTCAGGCTGGTGGCCGCATAGCCGTCCGCGCGGCCCGTGGCGACGGTGGATATCGCATCGGCATTGCTGGCGATCGTGACGATTTGATCTGCGGGAACTTTCAGGGCTTGCAGCATTTCCAATTGGTTGGCCCCGGCCATGATGGCGACTTTGTGGCCGGATTTGGCAAATGAAGCGTAATCGTGCAGGTTTTCCGGGTTGCCTTTGGCCACCAGCAGGCCTTCGCCATACGAGCTGTTGGGTTCGGAGAAGCTGACTTGCTGGCAGCGCTGCGGCAGGATGGCCATTTCGGCGGCCACAATGTCATAGCGGTCGGCCTGCAGGCCGGGGATCAGCGAACCGAAACTGGTGGTGGTCCATTGGATGTTCTTGATGCCCAGGGCATCGGCGATGTGCTTGATGGTGTCGGGCCCCACACCCTTGGCTTCGTCGTTCAGGTCCATATAGCCATAGGGGATTTCATTGGCCACGGCCACCCGCAAGGTGCCGGTTTTTTGGATATCGGCCAGATTGGCGGCGTGGCTGCTGGTGGCGATGCCCAGTGTCACGAAAGTGGCCGCGGCCAGCAGGCTGGTTTTCAGTGCTTTGCTCATAAGAATTTCCTGATCGGATGGTCTGTCATGATTAGACGGTAAATGAATATGCATCAAATCATTCGTTCAATTATTATATTCATATAGAATGATTAGAACACAAATTAATTATCAGCGTGATTGGTCATCGGTGTTCAGAGGGCTGATGCCGATGCAGCGGATACCCGGCTGCGCACAGGCGGTGCGGATCGACGGTGTCATGGCCGTATTTGTCCACGGATGCCGTCGGCGGAACCAAGACGGGATCGGGTCAACAATGGGTCGGTTGCGGCTTGCCTGATAAGGGTTGTTGTGCTAGGATCAACAAATGAACGCGACTTCCTATTTCTTTTATTTTTTTACTTTTCCAACGCCGCTGGCGCAGGAAGGGATTCGTTGTACATCTAGGTAGTCAACAAATTTCCCAAAAGCCGCCGGCGCAGCCAGGCGGCTTTTTTGTTGCCGCCTGGAATACCGGATACATCATTGGAGCAAGACCGTGTCACACAATACCGACGATATTCGCATCCGAGAAATCCGCGAGCTCGCCCCGCCCGCGCATGTGATGCGTGAATTTCCCTGCACGCCGGACATTTCCCGCACCGTGCATAATTCTCGGCATGCCGTGCACAATATGCTGCAAGGCCAGGATGACCGTCTGACCGTGGTCATTGGCCCATGTTCGATTCACGACACCAAAGCCGCGCTGGAATATGCCCAACGCCTGGCCGAACAGCGCCAGCGTTTTGCCGGTGACCTAGAGATCATCATGCGGGTATATTTCGAAAAGCCCCGCACCACGGTGGGCTGGAAGGGGTTGATCAATGATCCGGGCCTAGACGGCAGCTTCGACATCAATCAGGGCTTGCGCACTGCACGGCAACTGCTGATCGACATCAATGCCCTGGGGCTGCCGGCACCGAGTTCCTGGATATGATCACGCCGCAGTACATCGCCGATTTGGTGTCCTGGGGGGCGATCGGGGCACGCACCACTGAAAGTCAGGTACACCGCGAACTGGCCTCCGGCCTATCCTGCCCGGTGGGCTTCAAGAACGGCACCACGGGCGATATCCGGATTGCCATCGACGCCCTGAAGGCCGCTGCCAATTCCCATTATTTCCTGTCTGTCACCAAGGGCGGCCATTCGGCCATCGTGGCGACACGAGGCAATCACGACTGCCACGTCATTCTGCGCGGTGGCAAGGCCCCCAACTACCAGGCTGAATTCGTCCAGGCTGCTGCCGAATCCCTGGAAAAATTCGGTATCCCGGCCCGCATCATGGTCGATGCCAGCCACGCCAACAGCCATAAGGACTACAGCCGTCAGCCCGAAGTCGTCGAAGACATCTGTCAGCAGATAGAGGCGGGTGATGCTCGCCTGTTCGGGGTGATGATCGAGAGCCATCTGGTGGGGGGACGCCAGGATCTCGAGCCGGGCCGCACTTTGGTGTATGGTCAGAGCATCACCGATGGCTGCGTGGATTGGGATGCGTCGGTTGCCTTGCTCGAACGCTTGGCCACGGCGGTGCAGGTTCGCCGCCAACGACTGGCCCAGGCCAATTCCAAGGCAGTCGGCAGTGCCGCCTGATGGTGTTTGGCGTATGCTGCTGCGTCTGTTGACGTCTCGCTGGCGCCAATGCCTGCGCTGCCAATTGGGGCTTCGGCAGAGTATGCCGAGTATCATCTAAGTTTTTCCGGGATGATGAATCAATGGACACATTGCATCTGGCGCAACGGCCCCGGCCGTTGCCTGCAGGGTTTTTATCGACCTTGCAGGATTATTTCGGCGAGCGCTGCTCGACCGCCCAATCCGTGCGCGAGCACCATGGCCGTGACGAATCCCCATATCCGACCATGCCGCCTGATGCGGTGGTCTATGCCCAATCGGTGGACGACGTCGCCTGGGTGGCGCGCCATTGCCATGCCCATGGCATTGCGCTGATTCCCTTTGGTGCCGGGTCTTCTCTAGAGGGCCATATCCTGGCTGTGCAGGGCGGGGTCTGTGTGGATCTGTCCCGCATGGATCAAATTCTGCAGGTGCACCCCGAGGACTTTACCGCGACGGTCCAGGCCGGGGTCACCCGCAAGCAGCTCAACGATTCCTTGCGTGATACCGGCTTGTTTTTTCCGATCGATCCTGGGGCCGATGCCAGCCTGGGCGGTATGGCGGCGACCCGGGCCTCGGGGACCAATGCCGTGCGCTACGGCACCATGCGCGATAACGTCATGTCCCTGAAGGTCGTGACCGCCGATGGACGGGTCATCACCACGGCCAATCGCGCGCGGAAATCCTCGGCGGGCTACGACCTGACGCGCCTGTTCATCGGCAGCGAAGGTACCCTGGGCATTATTGTCGAGGTCGTTGTGCGCTTGTATCCCCAGCCCGAGGCCATTTCGGCCGCTATCTGCAATTTTCCAGATCTGGACTCGGCGGTGCGCAGTGTGATTGACGTCATCCAGATGGGGATTCCGGTGGCGCGCGTCGAGTTCATGGATAGCGGTGCGGTGCGGGCCACTAACCAGTACAGTCATCTGACGCTGAACGAATCGCCTTTGCTGTTGTTCGAATTCCATGGCAGCCCTGCTGCCGTGCGTGAACAGGCCGAAACCGTACAGCAGATCACGCGTGATCATGGTGGCCTGGATTTTGAATGGGCCGAACGCCCCGAGGATCGCAGTCGCCTATGGACTGCCCGGCATAATGCTTATTTCGCTGGGCTGGGCCTGCGTCCGGGGTGCCGCTCCAGCACCACGGATGTCTGCGTGCCGATTTCCCGCTTGGCTGAATGTGTAGGCGAGACCGCCCGCGAACTGGATGCGGCTTCCTTTCCATACACCATTGTCGGCCATGTGGGTGATGGCAATTTCCACGTGCTGATGCTGCTGGACCCGGACAATCCCGCCGAGTGGGCCGAATCCGAACGTCTGAACCATCGTCTGGTGCAGCGCGCCATCGAGATGGACGGCACCTGCACGGGCGAGCACGGCATTGGCCTGCACAAACAGGTCTTTATGCGGGCCGAGCACGGCGACGATGCCCTGGATGTGATGCGCGCCCTGAAAGCCGCGCTGGATCCGCGCGACATCCTCAACCCAGGCAAGATACTGCCTGCGGCTTCGGCCTGAACCGACAGGACAGTCACCCATGGATGCTGCCATTGCTCCTTTGACTCCCCCCCCCAGCCGCCTGGCCGGACTTTGCCGGCTTCCTGGCCCGGATCGGGACGCAGGTTCCGGCCCATTGCATCCTGACGCGGGTGGACCAGACCCGTGCCTACGAGTGCGACGGCCTGGCGCTGTATCGCGAATTACCTCCTGTGGTGGTGCTGCCGGAAACCGAGGCCCAGGTCATCGAGATATTGAAGGCCTGCCGCGAGTTCAACGTGCCGGTCGTGCCGCGCGGTGCGGGCACGGGTTTGTCTGGTGGCGCCACGCCGCACCCGCAGGGGGTGGTGCTGGGGCTGGCAAAGCTGAACCACATCATCCGGCTGGACCCGGAAGCCTGTATGGCGGTCGTGGGGCCGGGGGTGCGTAACCTGGCGATTTCCGAGGCCGCCGCCGTGCATGGCCTGTACTATGCACCGGACCCATCCAGCCAGATCGCCTGTTCGATCGGCGGTAATGTGGCTGAAAATTCCGGTGGAGTGCATTGCCTGAAATACGGCCTGACCGTGCACAATGTCCTGCGCGTTCGCATGGTCACCATCGAGGGCGAGGTCATCGAGTTGGGCGGCGAGGCCCCGGATGCGCCCGGATTGAATCTGCTGCAGGCCTTTATCGGGTCCGAAGGCATGCTGGGCCTGGTGACGGAAGTCACCGTGCGTCTGATCCCACGTCCGCAGCTGGCCCAGGTGGTGATGGCCAGCTTCCCTAGTGTCGAGCTGGCCGGCCAGGGGGTGACGCGCATCATCGCCGACGGCATCATCCCGGCTGGCCTGGAACTGATGGACAAGCGCTCGGTCCACATGGTCGAACCCTTTGTCCAGGCAGGCTACGATCTGGATGCCGAAGCCATCCTGCTTTGCGAATCCGATGGCACACCCGACGAGGTAGCCGAGGAAATCGCGCGGGTCGAGGCTCTGTTGCGTGATGTGGGCGCCAGTCGCCTGCAGGTCTCGACCTCCGAATCCGAGCGCCTGAGGTTCTGGGCGGGACGTAAAAACGCCTTTCCGGCAGCCGGGCGGATTTCGCCGGATTATTATTGTATGGACGGCACCATTCCGCGCCGCCATCTGGGCCAGGTCCTGGCTGCCATTGCCCAGATGGAGACGCAATTTGATTTGCGGTGCGCCAATGTTTTTCATGCGGGCGACGGCAATCTGCATCCCTTGATTCTGTTCGATGCCAATCAGCCGGATGAAATCCAGCGAGCCGAGGCCTTCGGGGCCGCCATCCTGGAGCTTTGCGTACAGGTGGGGGGCACTATCACGGGCGAACACGGCGTGGGGATAGAAAAAATCAACCAGATGTGCATTCAGTTTTCCCGCGAAGAACTGGATGCGTTTTCGGCCTTCAAACGCGCCTTCGATGCTTATGGCCTGCTCAATCCGCTTAAGCTCATCCCGACGCTCGTGCGTTGTGCCGAATACGGCAAGATGCACGTGCATCAGGGCCAGCTGCGCTTTCCCGATATTCCCCGTTTCTAAAGTCATGCTATGGAATTCGTTCTCTCAGAACTCAGCGAACAGGTGGTCACGGCCCGGGCGGCAAAACGCCCCCTGATGATCCGTGGCGGCGGGACCCGGCTGTTTTATGGCGAGCCTCTGCCTCCCGAAGACACGCTCAACTGGCTGGATATATCGGTTTATCACGGGGTCGTGGGCTACGAACCCTCCGAATTGGTGCTGACCGCACGCGCGGGTACGCCGCTGACCGAGATCGAGACGCTGCTGGCCGATCAGGGCCAGATGCTGGCTTTTGAGCCGCCGCGTTTTGGCGGCGACGGCACGCTGGGCGGCTGTGTGGCCGCTGGCCTGTCGGGGCCGCGCCGCATGGCGGCCGGGCCTTTGGCCGACTTTGTTCTGGGCACGCAGGTGCTGGGCACCGATGGCAATGTGTTGCGCTTTGGCGGCGAAGTCATGAAAAATGTGGCGGGCTACGATCTGTCGCGTCTGATGGCTGGGTCGCTGGGGGTATTAGGGGCTTTGGTAGAAATCTCCATCAAGGTCATGCCCCAGCCGCATGCCGAGGCCACTCGGGTGCTGGTCATGGACGAGGCCGCCGCCTTGGCGCATTGCCTGAGCTGGCGTGCCCAGCCCTTGCCTATTTCGGCCACTGCCTGGTTGCCTGCTGCCGATGGAGGGGCAGGGCAGTTGCTGGTCCGGCTCTCGGGCAACGGCTCTGCCGTGCGCCAGGCACAGGCAGTGATTGGCGGCGAAGCCTTGGTCGACGAACAGGCCGCCGCTGTCTGGCTGGGCCTGCGCGATCAAACCCATGCATTCTTTCAGCAGCGGCCTTTGTGGCGTCTTAGTCTGCCGCCCAAAGCCCCCGTATTGGGCCTGGGGCCTTGCCTGCACGAGTGGGGCGGGGGGCGGCGTTGGCTGGCTGGCCAGCCCGATGCGGCCACGTTGCGGGCCCGGGTACAGGCTTTGGGCGGTTCAGCCTGCTTGTATCATCGTGGGGGTGTCTCGCGCGATATCACGACCTTTCATCCGCTGGCGGGCGGGGTCATGCAGATCCACCGCCGGCTAAAACAAGAGTTCGACCCGGCGACGATCTTCAATCCCCGGCGTCTGGCCCCGGAGCTCTAAGGACTCATCATGCAAACCCAACTCGCCGAGTGGGCCCGCGACACGGATGATGGCCGCGAGGCCGAAGAAATCCTGCGCCGCTGCGTACACTGCGGTTTTTGCCTGGCCACCTGTCCCACCTATCTGATCCTGGGCGACGAGCTCGACAGTCCGCGTGGGCGCATCTACCAGATGAAGCAAGTGCTGGAAGGCGTGCAGCCTACCTATGTCACGCAGCAGCACCTGGATCGCTGCCTCACCTGCCGTAACTGCGAAACCACCTGTCCTTCGGGGGTGGAATACGGCAAGCTCGTCGATATCGGGCGGCGGCTGGTCAGCGACAGAGTGCAGCGCCCCTGGTATCAACGCTGGCTGCGTGGCGCATTGCGGCACCTGATGCTGTCGCCTGCCTTTGGGCCTTTGTATCGGGTGGGCCGCTGGGTGCGGCCCGTATTGCCCGCCGTATTGCAGGGCAAGATTGCCGTGCCCAGGCCCGCCGGCCCGATACCAGTCCATGCCCAACGACATGCCCGTCAGGTGCTGATGCTCAGCAACTGCGTGCAGCCGGCCATGCTGCCCTCTATTGATGCCGCTACCCAGCGAGTGCTGGACACCATGGGGGTGGGGACGCGCTTTGCAGCAAAATCAGGCTGTTGCGGGGCCATCAATTTTCACCTGGATGCCCAAGCATCCGCCCGCGACCAGATGCGTGCCAATGTCGATGCTTGGCTGCCGCTGCTGGAATCCGGTCTGGTGGAGGCTGTCATCGTCAATGCCACGGGCTGCGGTGGCATGATCAAGGACTATGCCCATCACTTACAGCATGACCCGGCCTACGCGGATCGTGCAGCCCGACTGATGCCCTATGTCTTGGATATTGCTGAATTCCTGGCGCCGATGGCGGCCCAGGTGCGCGCGAAAATGCGGCGTACACCCGGGCGCACAGCGTTTCATCCGCCTTGCACGCTGCAGCACTGGCAGGGGCTGCGCCCCCTGACGGAACGCTTGTTGGCGGATCTGGGGTTTGATCTGCAGACTTTTGGCGAAGCCCATCTATGTTGTGGTTCAGCCGGCACTTATTCCATCACCCAACCGACGCTCTCCAAAGGCCTGCGCGACCGCAAGCTTCAAGCCATCCAGGAAACTCTGCCCGATACCATTGTGTCGGCCAATATTGGCTGCATCTGCCATCTGCAAAGCGGCACGGATACCCCAGTGCGCCACTGGATCGAAACCCTAGACGAGGCCATGCATGGCTGATTTTTCCGTACTGCCCGACCAGTTGCCGCCCCCAGGGGCGCGGGTGGTGGTGGGCATGTCTGGCGGGGTGGACTCCTCCGTCACAGCCTGGCTGCTGAAGCAGCAGGGCTATCAGGTCATCGGCCTGTTCATGAAAAACTGGGAAGACGACGATGACAGCGAATACTGCTCGTCGCGCCAGGACTGGCTGGATGCCGCCAGCGTGGCCGACGTGGTCGGGGTGGACATCGAGGCCGTTAATTTCGCTGCCGAATACAAGGACCGTGTCTTTGCCGAATTCCTGCGCGAATATTCCGCTGGGCGCACGCCCAATCCCGATGTGCTGTGCAATGCCGAAATCAAGTTCAAGGCTTTTCTGGACCATGCCATGGGCTTGGGGGCGGACTACATCGCGACTGGGCACTACGCCCGGGTACGTCGGGTGTCGACCGACAGCGGGGTGCGCAGCCAGCTCTTGAAGGCCAGCGACCAGACCAAGGACCAAAGCTATTTTCTGCATCGCCTGAATCAGGCACAGCTGTCGCGCACCTTGTTTCCATTGGGTGAAATCCCCAAGACCGAAGTGCGCCGTATTGCACAGGAAATCGGCTTGCCCAATGCCGCTAAAAAGGACTCCACCGGGATCTGCTTTATCGGCGAACGCCCGTTTCGCGAATTTTTGAATCGTTATCTACCCACCCAGCCAGGGCCTATGCGCACCCCGGAAGGTCAGTCTCTGGGGCAGCACCAGGGTCTGGCGTTTTATACGCTGGGCCAACGCAAGGGCCTGGGTATCGGGGGGGTGCAGGGCCGTCAGCGCGATGATGGCACGGCTGATGCCTGGTATGTGGCGCGCAAAGACCTGGCCGACAATACTTTGTATGTCGTTCAGGGACATGATCACCCCTGGTTGCTGACGCCCGCCTTGTCGGCACAGGACGCCAGCTGGGTGGCGGGCGAGCCTCCCCAGCCGGGTGCCTATGGCGCCAAGACCCGTTATCGGCAAAGTGATGCCGCCTGCATGCTGGCACCGCAGGGTGCCCAGGCTTTTGGATTATTCTTTGATGAGCCGCAGTGGGCCGTGACGCCAGGTCAGTCAGCCGTGTTGTATGACGGCGCTGTCTGTCTGGGTGGCGGCGTGATTATCTGATCAGGCGGCAGGCGGTCGGGTGGACACAAAGGATGGGCGGGTATCCAGCTTTTCGGCCAGCCGGGCCAGGTTTTTGTGCTGGTCACGCCAGCCCAGGTCCGGGGTGCGCAGGTCCAGATAGGCCAGAGCGGCCCCCACGGCAATATCCGCCAGGCACAGGTTGACCCCCATGCAGTGGGGCTGGTCGCCCAGCAGCGTATCCATATAAGCCAGGGCGGCAGTGATCTTGGCGTTCTGGCGTATTACCCAATCGGGGCTGCGCAGCGCCTCGGGTCGACGGTGGGATTCCATGAAAGCCGCAGCTGCGGCATCCATGATGCCATCGGCCACGGCTTCCCAGTGTTTGGTTGCGATGCGTTCGCGGCCCGGCGGCGGGATCAGTCGTCCCACGGGCGATAGCGTATCCAAGTATTCGACGATGACGCGAGAGTCAAACAGAGAATCGTTTTCGTCCAGGATGAGGCAGGGGACCTTGCCCAGTGGATTATGGGCGGTGAGCTGCGTGGCCGCCCCCCAGGGGTCGTCCAGCACCAGTTCGTAGTCCAGCTTTTTCTCTGCCAGCACGATGCGGACCTTGCGGACGTAAGGGCTAGTCAGTGAACCGATTAATCTCATGTCAAACCGAGGTAGTCTAAGGCTCAAAAAGTATATCAGGGTGTCGCAATGGTTCCGGGCATAGGCTGCCCGGGGATGGGTTTTTAGAGGGGTTTGTTATATAGCTGTGGTTTATCTGTTGAAAGCCTTGACAGCGCGGCAAAATGTTAGAATCAAAACCTTGCTCACAGACTACTCATCGACTTGCCCGGATCATTTATGCAGATTGCTACCTCGTTAAGCGCCCTGAATGCGCTCTCTCCCCTGGATGGGCGCTATGCGGCCAAGGCCGATTCTTTGCGGCCATATCTGTCCGAGGCTGGCTTTATGGCGCACCGTGTCGAGGTCGAGATTGCCTGGTTGATCGGTTTGTCTGATGCTGGCTTGCCGGAATTGTCCGCTTTCTCAGCGGATGCCCGCCGCCGCTTGCGAGTCTTGGTGCAAAATTTTTCTGAAGCCGATGCCGCCCGCATCAAGGCCATCGAACGCACGACGAACCATGACGTCAAGGCCGTAGAGTACTGGCTGAAAGAACAGGTGGCCGATGATGCCGAACTATCCCAGGCAGCCGAGTTCATCCATTTTGCCTGCACCTCCGAGGACATCAACAATACCTCGCATGCCCTGATGCTGGGCCGGGCGCGTTCCCTGGTGGTCGTGCCGGTGCTGGAAACCGTGATCGCCCGTTTGCGCGAGCTGGCTCACCAGCATGCCCGCCAGCCGCTGTTGTCGCGCACACACGGCCAGCCCGCCACCCCCAGCACCATGGGCAAGGAATTCGCCAACGTGGTGGCCCGCCTGGACGGCGCCCTGGCCGCTATCCGTGCCGTGCAGCCCCTGGCCAAGATGAATGGCGCCACCGGCAATTACAATGCCCACTTGTCGGCCTACCCGGAAATCGACTGGCCCGTGTTCGCAGGCAGTGTGCTGGGTGATTTGGGCCTGACGCAAAACCCGTACTCTATCCAGATCGAACCACACGATTGGATGGCAGCGCTGTTCGATGCCGTTGCGCGTGCCAATACGATATTGCTGGATTTGAACCGCGATATTTGGGGTTATATCGCTCTGGGTTACTTTAAACAACGCCTGAAAGACGGCGAGGTCGGCTCATCCACTATGCCGCATAAGGTCAACCCGATCGACTTCGAGAACTCCGAAGGCAATCTGGGCCTGGCCAATGCCATGTTGCGCCACCTATCAGAAAAACTGCCTGTGTCACGCTGGCAGCGTGACTTGACGGATTCCACCGTGCTGCGCAATCTTGGGGTGGCGCTGGGTTATAGCCTGGTGGCCTACGATGCCTGCCTGCGCGGTCTGGCTAAGCTTGAAATCAACGCTGCTGCCATTGATGCGGACATCGACGCCTGTTGGGAGATCCTGGCCGAACCCGTCCAGACCGTCATGCGCCGCTATGGTCTGCCGCAGCCCTACGAACAACTGAAGGCCCTGACGCGTGGCAAAGGCATTACCCAGGACGCCTTGCGCGAATTCATCGGTGGTCTGGACATGCCCGCGGATGCAAAATCACGTCTGCTGACCATGACGCCGCGCAGCTATATTGGCCTGGCTGCCGATCTGGCCCAGGCCATCTGATTTTGCACCAGTATGGAAATGGGTGTATAGTTTTGTTCT
Source organism: Castellaniella sp. (assembly GCF_034675845.1). NCBI lineage: Bacteria > Pseudomonadati > Pseudomonadota > Betaproteobacteria > Burkholderiales > Alcaligenaceae > Castellaniella > Castellaniella sp. Next base: position 853,086 of record NZ_JAUCCU010000001.1, on the reverse strand, counting down.
TCGCGAAATATGCGATGGGCAGTTAGCTCAGTTGGTAGAGCAGCGGACTCTTAATCCGTCGGTCCAGGGTTCGAGTCCCTGACTGCCCACCAGGAATACCAGATAACACTCATGCCTTGGCGCCTACACAGCGTCAAGGCATTTTGTTGTATGCGCCCAACTGGTGCGCGTCCTGCAGGATGTAAGTATCACCATAAATTGATCACAGCAAATAAAAAAGTATCAATTAGTAATTTTTCTGGTATCGTAGAGACTTGCTCCCCTATAATTAGCGCGGGATTACTTTTCCCTATTACACATTAGGATTTACCTTGAAAAAAGAATTTGGTATCGTGAAATGGTTCAACAATGACAAAGGATTCGGCTTTATTTCGCCTGAGTCTGGTGGCAAGGATCATTTCGCTCATTACAGCGACATCCAGGGCTCTGGTCATAAGAGCCTCGAAGAAAACCAGCGCGTTTCATTTGTATCCACCGCTGGGCAAAAAGGTCCTCAAGCAACGATGATCGAAGTAGTTTGATTATTTTGCTCGCCAGATTTGGCGGGCAGAACAATTAGATCGCTGGCCGAACCCTTTTAAACATTGGGTTCGGCCTTTTGTATTGGGCGTCCGTCAATCCAAGCGGGTGATTTTGCTGCCCTGGATGCCAATACCTGCCATCAGGCCTTGTTGTCCGAAAATATAAGCGTAGATATCGCTATCCATGGTGGTGGTTGATAGCTTGCTGGCCATGCCCTGGTCGATCAGCACGACGCTGGGGCCGACGCCGATTTCCCAGCCATCGCGCTGGTCCAGAGTGCGTAACGCGGCATCATTCATGAAGAACAGGGCATAGGCGTAAGCCTGGGCCCCCGCCTGCAGGCCGTAGGATATGCCGGTCGATGAATAGTGGCCGCTTGCTTTGCCATTCTGAAACAGCACGCCTTGGCCGTGCTCGCCCCCGATGATCAGACCCGCTTTGACGATACGCGGAAAAACCAGCACGGCACTGGCGTGTTCGGACATCAGGCGTGCGATGGGCTGCTGGCTATACAGTTGTTCCAGTGCTGCCTTGGATTCGGCTTCGAGTTTGGCATCAGCGGCTGCCGGGCTGGCTGTACCCCAGCAAAGCATGATCAGTCCCAGCAACAGGCTGGCCCATTGGACAGGAGAAAATTTGCTGGTCAGCCAAGGGGCAGCGACCGCAGTACTGGATGGATGCATGATTGATAGCCTGTTGAAAAGAGGACACGCATTAGTGTACGCGCCTTGTTGATGGGATTGCTTGGCTGCGGGCTTCCTTAAAACTCAGTCCATTCCTGGGTATCTGCGGTGGCTGGGGCAGGTTTGCCGGGGGCGCGCAGTGCGGGGCGGCTGCTTGCAGACGCGGGTGCGGCGGGGGCCTGGGCCTGGGCTGTGCGGGGGGCGCGGCCCGGAGCCGGACTGATCACCTTTTCCGGGGCCGAGGGCATGCGTGCCGCCTGACCGCTGGGTTGCTGGTGTGCGCCCGTGCCGGACCGTGTTTGGCTGCCGGTGTGGCTGCGCTGCTGGCGTGCTGCACCGGCGGATTGCGCTGCGCTGCTGTGCTGCCCCAGGTTGAAGGTGGCCACCAGGCTGGCCAGATTGTCGGCCTGGGCCTGCAGGCTGGTGGCGGCGGCGGCGGATTCCTCGACCAGGCTGGCGTTCTGGCGGGTGGCGTCGTCCATCTGGGTGATGGCGGTATTGATTTCCTCGATACCGGTGGTTTGTTCGCGGTTGGCCGCGTTGATCTCGCCCATGATGTCGGTGACACGGTTGATGCTGGAGACGATTTCCTGCATGGTGTCGCCTGCGTGGGCGGCCTGTTCGTTGCCCTTGGTGGTGGCCTGCACGGAGGAGTCGATCAGGTCCTTGATTTCCTTGGCAGCACCGGCGGATCGCTGGGCCAGAGCGCGGACTTCGGCGGCGACCACGGCAAAGCCACGGCCTTGTTCACCGGCGCGGGCGGCCTCGACGGCGGCGTTCAGGGCCAGGATGTTGGTCTGGAAGGCGATGCTGTCGATCACGCCGATGATGTCGGCGACCTGCTGGGACTTGCTGTTGATTTCGCCCATGGTGCCGACGAGTTCAGCCACCAGGCTGCCGCCGTTGGAGGCGGTCTGGGCAGCCGCCGAAGCCAGGGTGTTGGCTTGTTGGGTGTTGTCGGCGTTCTGGCGCACGGTGGCAGTGATTTGTTCCATGGTGGCGGCGGTCTGCGCCAGGGAACTGGCCTGCTGTTCGGTGCGCGAGGACAGGTCCAGATTGCCCGCTGTGATCTGCCCGGCTGCCGAGGCGATGGACACGGCGCCGCTGCGGACTTCGCTGACGGCGCTACGCAGGCTTTCTTCCATGGTGTCCAGGGCCACTTCCAGTTTGGTGATTTCGTCTTTGCCTTGTGGTTTGATTTCCAGGGACAGATCCCGGCTGGCGATACTGGCGGCCAAACCCGTGGCTTTTTGTAGCGGGCGCGAGATGGATTGGTGAATTTTCCAGGCCAGGATAATCCCCAGCAGGATGGAAATTGCCGCCAGGATGGCGAGAATGGCAATGGTGCTTTGAGCTTGTGTTTTTCTGTGTGCAAACAACGCTTCTTCGTAGCGGGCTTGAAATGCGTAGAGGTGTTCGATGGATTCTTTATAGGCGCTTAACAACAGCGGCAGTTGCTCATTAAAAAAAGCGGAGGCTTTTGCGGTGTCCCCATCTTTTTGCTGCTGCAGTGCGGTCGATCGGCTTTGTGTGTAGTTTTTCCGGGCAGCCAATACTTTTTGAAACAGCGCTCTTGCTTCGGGCGCCTGAACGAGGCTGTCTACTTTGTTTTGCAGTTCGGTAATCTGCGCTGATGTGGCTTTCATGTCGGCCTCGAACAGCTCCTTGTCCTTTTCAGTGGCCAGGCGCGTCACCGCCAGCGTGCGGGTGCCATTGACGTCCACTTGGCGCACCCACTGCAGGATTGCCGCGCTGATCATGTTTTGTTCTTGGATGACTTCGGATTCTTCCTGGCCTTGCAGGGTTCTCCAGATGCCGATGCTGGAAACAATCAGGACAATGAGAATCAAAAAACCGAACCCCATCGTCAGTCGGGTGCCAATCTTAATATTTCGCATACAAGACCCTTATTGAAGGTCGGAAATTTGGAGGAATGAGCAGAAATTTTTTGCTGGAAGCCAGGAAAAATGGGTAAGGTCAGATAAGTTTTGGAAAGAAGGCTTGCAAGCTTTGTACCATCATTTGCATGGCGATGGCAGCCAGAATCATGCCCATCAGGCGTTGCGTGATCGCGGTGATCTTGGGGGACAGATAGTGTCCTAATAATGGGGCCAGCATCAGGGCGCAGGTCATGACCGCCAGGAATGCTCCCAGCCCCAGGGCCATGGCAATTTCCTGTCCATCCTGGACGGCAGTATGGCCCAGCACGATCAGGGTGGCGATGGTGCCTGGCCCGACCAGCAGCGGGATGGTCAGTGGGTAAATAGCGATGCTGTCGGCCTGGGCGATTGCCGCGTTTTCATCGTTGGTGGGGGCCTGTTGCGTGCTGGCCGAGCCATGCAACATGGACAGTGCAATCAGCAGTACCAGCAGCCCGCCTGCCAGCCGGAAATCATCAACCTGCAGGCCGAACACATGCAGCAATGGGCCACCAGCCACCGCTGACAAGATGCAGCCGACTGCCACCCCGATGGAGACGGTGGTGGCGACTTTGCGTCTGGCGCTGTCGGGCACGCCTTGGGTAAAGGACAGAAACACCGGGACGTTGGCAATTGGGTTCATGATGGCGAATAAGGCCATAAAGACTTTAACGGCGAAGGGGAAATCAATCATGGGGTGTTTTTCCGGTGATGGAGGGTAAAAGTGCCCAGTGCTGTGCCGATGGGGTGGGCTGGATCAGTCGGAGGCCAGCCATTGTTGCTGGGAACGTACCATGGCCCCGGTGGCAAACGCCAGATTCGCGGCGGCGATCTGGCTGGCCGAACGGGCGTCCAGACGAGCCAGGCGGGCCAGCAGCAGCTGATTGGCGGCCTCGTTGGCCACCGTGATGGTGCCTAGGCCCGATTGGTAGGCGGCCAGGGCAGCCTCGTAGGCGGTCTGGGCAGTGTGGGTCAGCTCGCTGGCCGCCACATGGCTGGCCAATGCGGATTGCAGGGTGGTGTCGGCGGCAGCCATTTCGCGTAGAGCGTCTTGTTGCAGCGTCTGTAGATTGTCTTGGGCTTGGCGGGCGGATATTTTTGCGTTTTGCAGGCGATTGCGCCGCAGGCCGCCGTCAAACAATGGCAGGCTGACCCCCAGCATGACGCCACTGCTGCTGGATTGCATCCCCAGTTCGGGCAGGCTGTTAAGCTGAAAATGCTGTTTCTGATGGGCATAGACCGCGCCCAGATAGACCTTGGGCATAAACGCGGCTTCGGCTGCCTGGACTTTGGCTTCTTCTGCTTTCAGGGCAGCATATTGGGCCACGATGTCTGGTCGTCGGGTCAGCGCCAGGCGCAGTGCTTCCTGCGTCATGCCCTGCACGTCGGGGGGCAGGGGATGGTTGTTGGGTGGCGCGACGGCCAATGGGGCGTCGGGGGCCAGGCCCATGGTCCCCAACAGGGCCAGGCGGGCGATTTTTTCCAGCCCTTGGCTATTGACCACCTGCAAGCGTGCTTGGGCCACGGCCTGGCGGGCCAGGGCAATATCCACGGTGGTGCCGATGCCTGCATTAAACCGCGCTTGGGCGGCGTCCAGCACCCGTTGCTGCAGGGCCAGGGATTGCGCTGACAAGCGCACCCGCTGGCGGGCGGTGGTGTATTGATAGTATTGCTCGGTGACGTCGCGGATCAGCTGCTGGTGGCTGGCATTGAACAGAACGTTGGCGGCAAACGAAAGCTGCGCGGCACCCTCGCGCAGGGCGCTGCGCTGGCCAAAATCGAATAGCAGCCAGCTCAGGGCCAGCAAGGGCACCGTGCCGTGGCTGCGTGCCTGTAGCTGGTCGATGCCCAGAAGATTATCCGGCAGGGGATAGCGGGTTTCTTGCCAGCCGGTCAGCACGCTGGCCGATAGCATAGGCAAAAATGTAGCGTCCACCAAGTCCACACCCAATGCCGCTTGGCGGGCAGCGTTCCAGGCGCGACGTGTCAGTGGACTTTCGCGCTGGGCAATGTCAATAAGCTCAACCAAACCCAGGGGCTGTTGAGGGTCGGTACGGATCTGGCTGGGGGCCTGCGCAGGCAGGGGAACCGAGGGCACCTCAAAAGTGGGCCTCGGCCGCTTTTCGGATTGAGGGATGGCCGCAGCGGCGGCTGTCTGCGCTGCCCAGGGATGGTCAGGGCCAGGGGGTATCGCGCCGACCCAAGGCTGGTCTGGTGCAACTGGGGCAGATGGCAGGCTGGTGCAGCCTGCCAGTAGAACCGTCAGCAAGGCTGCCGTCAGCATGGGCCGGATGTTCAAGGGCTTTCTCCGTGGGTGCCGGGCCGCCAGGCTGGTGGGCTGGCGCGGGGGCTGTCCGCCAGCTGGCCTTGCAGCCGTTGACGCATGGCGGTGATGGGGGGCGTGGTGCCCTCTGGTGGGTTGACCGCCTGCAGATAAAAGGATTCCAGTTGATTCACCAGGTCCCGCAGGTGGGTGGTCTCTGCTGGGTTGGGACGCACGTGGGCGGGTTCAAAGACGCTCAGGGCCAGCTGTGCCCGGGCGTACCCCAGTTGCTGCAGGGCCGGGATGATATCGGTTTGCAGTTGGGCGACATCTGGCCCGTGCGGGCGCTGAGCAGACGGCGACAAGCTGTCCAGCACCTGTTGCAGGTGGGTGCGCACGGCGGCTGCCGCACTGATGGGCCAGATGCGGGTGAATACCAAGTACATCACCAGATTGCCCAGCAAGATGCCCATCACGCGATAAAAAGCCGCATCCATCTGGACGTCTGGTCCAAAGCCCTGCAAGACGGTCAATAAAAAGGCCAGCCCAATTTGCACCCCGGCATAACTGCTGCGCTCAGACCCGGTCGATACCCAGGCGGCCAGCAGCGTCACCAGGAAAACCAGCACCATTAACTGGCCGATTGAATCCATCAGGGGCATAAAAAAATAAATCGACGCCACCCCGAGAGCCGCACCGATCAGGCAGCCGGTGATGCGCAGCGTTAATTTATGCAGGGTTTCGGCGGTGGTGCCTAGCGCGCCCACATAGCAGGTGATCAGCGCCGTGTGGATATCCTGCCACTGGATCGCGGTATAGATCCAATAACAGATCAGGGCGGCCAGCGTGGTTTTCAGGGCATAGCGCACATACAGGGGATTGCGCCAGGCATCCGCCGCAAAAAAACCGCGATGGGCCAAGGGGCTAGTGGCTGATTTGGCGGCGTCCCAGGACGGGATGTCCGGGTATGACAGCGCTGGCGTCTGGCCAGCCCGCAATAAGGCGGCATCGGCGCGGATCTGTTGGGCCAAGTGACTGGGCGCTGCGCAAGCGGCTGCCGCCAGCAGTAAATCGCGGGTCTGGGTAATGGCTTGGGTCAGGGCCTGGGTCTCGAGGGTTGGGGTAATGTGGAACAGGCGTATAAACAAGGCCATTTTTTGCAGTTCACCGTTCCCTTCGCGCAGGATTTCCAGGGCCTGATGTCGCGCATTCGTATCCGTGCCGTCCAGTGTGGCGGCAGCGGTGTCCAGCCGTTGGGCCAGTGCCTGGCGCAGTCGGCCTGGCACCGACGGGCCAAAGAAACCGTTAAAGCCCAGCAGCACGCCCATGGGGACCAAGGCCATCAGTGCGGCATATAAAATTGCCCGGGTAGCGACTTCGCCAAAGGGAACTTCGCCCAACATGGTCAGCACAAAAACGATGACCAGGGCGATAATCCCCCCCGCCGGTCCAACCTGACTGGCTGCCCCCAGAAACATGAAAAAGCACGACAGCACCACAATAATGGCCATACGCCACACCGGGTATTCGATCGCCAGCAGGGTTGCGCCAAATAGCACGGGTACCATCAGGGCCACCAACACGCAGATGCCGATCGCCATCAGCATGGTCTCGGCGGGATTGGGCTTCATCAAGAACAGGACCAGATAGCAGCCGATGGCTGCCAGCGGGATGCCATAGGTCATGAACACCATGACCGTCAGGGTGCAGGTCGCCGCCACCCGCCACGCCGTGGACAAACGTCCATCAAAGGGGGCAAGTTCGGCCTGCAGGATGCGGCATAGGGTGGCTGTCCGCATGCGCTGCCCTAGCAGCCTTGGCCGGGGCGCACCATGACGGTGGCCGAGGCCCCGACCCGCATCAGCGAAGCCGGTGGATTATCCAGCCGTACCCGCACCGGAAACCGTTGGGCCACGCGTACCCAGTTCAGGGATTTTTGGACCAGCGGCATGGATCGCGGCAACTGAATGGCATCGCTGCTGATGACCCCCCAGCCCACGCTGGCCACCCGGCCAGTCAGGGTTTCGTCCGGTGCCATCAGGGCATAAACCACTGCGCAATCGCCCTCCTGGATATGAGGCAAGTCGGTTTCGCGATAAAAAGCCGTGGCGTACCAGACATCGGTGTTGATCAGGGTAAACAAAGACTGGTCCGGGGCCAGGTGTTCGCCGGGGGAGACGGTCAATCCCACTACCAGTCCGTTGGCCGGGGCGTATACCTGGGTGTCCGCCAGCGCTTTGTCCGCTAGCGCCACCGTCGCCTGGGCAAGCTGGACCGCCGCCTGGGCGGCTTCGAGTTCGACGATCAGTTCCTGGGCGGCGTCGGCCTGCGACTGCGCCTGGGCCAAGCTGATGCGGGCATCGCGCACTGCTGTTTCGGCCGTGTCTATTTCTTGCTGGGGGGCAAAGCCCTTGGCGGCCAGCGGCCGCAGGCGATTGGCGGTGCGTTGCGCCAGATCCAGATTGGCCTGGGCGCGGGTGATCTGTTGCTGGGCGATGTGGGCGTTGGCCTGTTCGGCGCGCATCATACGTGTGCGGGTCGTCAGTGCTGCCTGGGCCATGGCCAGTTCGGCGTTGGCCTGCTGGACCCGCAGCCGGTAACTATGTTCGTCCAACGTAAACAACAGATCCCCCGCCTGCACCCGGCTGCCTTCCTGGATATTCAGGGTGTGCAGGGTACCCGGCACACTGGCGCTCATGTGGATGACATCGGCGGACAGGGACGCGTCTGTGGAAATAGGCTGGGCAACCAAATGACGCCAGGTCAGCCAGGCCAGCAGCGCGGCGGTACCGACGATCAGCACGGCCAGGGAAATGGCCAATGGTTTCTTGGATGGGCGGCTCATCGTGGGGAAAATAAAAAAGAAAACACCAGGGCAAAAATAATGGCCAGGCAGGCATAGATGAACAGGCGCAAGGGCAGGTGGTCGTCAATCCCTGCCCGGATGAATAAGAGCCGCACCCCGGCGGCCAGGGGAATGCCCAGGGCAATGCCGATCAGCCAGGATGGGAAGTAAGAGCCCATCATGAAGAAAGAAGGCGCTCGCGGGGTACAGGCGCTTAACAGGGGGAGCAGGAACAGGGGGAGCAAACGGCGCAGGCGACTAGGAGGCATGGGCGAAGGTGGCCGAAAAGAAGCTAAGGTCGTGACTATGCTGGGGTAGTCCATGATTGTAGCTGCTGCTGAGGCAACTAAAGGTGAGGCATTGCTGGGCGTAAACAGAGGTAGATCGTCGGTGCTTCGTTGTATTGGCCCAACGCCGTGGTAGCTTAGATCTGTTCCTACATAACCAATTATGCAAAATATGCATAGAAAAATTAGCTTTTCTCAGAGTTATGCCGATTTGCTATGCGAGCCCGATTTAATTTTAGGGGCTTTGATCTTTTCTGCTACATTTGACTGCAACTAATGGGGTTACTGGGGGTATAAGCCAACAGTGCTGCTCTATTTTTTTAATATGAATTATTCGGAGTTTTTATGTACACGAATTTCTGCCGTAAGCTGCATGTTGCTTTTCAAAACCTTAAAGACGATGCGCGCGGCGTGTCGGCGATTGAATACGCGATTTTGGCTGCCGTGGTGATTGTGGCGGTGGCTGCGGGTGTTTCCGGGTTCGGTAATAGCATCACGAATTTATTCGACGCAGCACAGAATGGGTTGAACGTGGCAGAAAATGCTTCAGGCTCATAATTGTTCCCATATGCTCATATTGTCTTGCATTGCGTCAATGCTTGATTGAATCGATATATATTTTTAAAAGATAAAATTGCCGGTATTCTTTGCTGTGCTTGTTATAGCAGCTGGTGCAGTAACCTTGGTTCTGGCTGCTTACGATTTGTACGGCAGGCGTTTACCCAATGCCTGGGTGCTGGCTTTGTGCTTATTGTTCATTTTTTATGCCGCTGGGGCTTGGTGGGCTGATGGGCTAAGTGCCCAAGCAATTGCTTGGCACTTGCTGATCGGCCTGCTGGCATTTGTATTCATGTTCGCCTTGTATGTGCTGGGTGCCATGGGCGGTGGGGATGTTAAGCTGGGTGCCGTCGTCTATCTGTGGGCGGGCCCCGACTTGACTTGGCCTTTAACCATGATTGTTGCCTGGGGTGGCGGTGTGTTGGCCATATTGGGTTGGTTGGCAGATCGCCGCTGTGCCCAGCGGATAGGTGGTCGCCCTGGGGCTGGTCTTTTGGGGGCGATCTCGGCTCAAAAAGGCGTGCCCTATGGTGTTGCATTGGCTGCGGGCTGTTTATATGTGTTGTGGCAGCATTTTAAAATCCTGGGGATACAATAGCCTATGTCGTCGGTGTTTAAGTTTTTATTGATCTTACTGGCTGCGATTATCTTGGCCATTGGTGCACGGATTTTTTATATTAGTAGCCTGACACCAAAGCAAATATCCGATTCGCTGGTGCGCATTCGTGTGGCGGCGGCAGACTTGCCCGCTGGCCTGTTATTGCGCGATTCCGATTTATCCTGGCAGCAGGTACCAGAATCCAAAGTCCCAAAAAATGCGCTGACCGAAGGAACTGACCCATCCGGATTGGTGGGAGCACTGTTGCGTCACCAGGTAGATTCCGGCGCAGTCTTAAAAATTGATGATGTCATCCAGTCCGATGCCCCTGGTTTTCTGGCGGCTGCATTGCGGCCAGGCACGGTGGCGGTTTCGGTGCCTGTCAATAGCGTGTCAGGTAACGCCGGATTGATTCAGCCTGGGGATTATGTAGACATCATCTTGACCCAACAATTGGGTGGCCGTGGGGATTTTGGCGGCAATCATAAGCAGGTGGTCAGTGAAACTGTTGTCCAGCAGGCGCGTATCATTGCTGTGGGGTCCAGCTTTAAGCGGGGTAGTGACAAAACCAACCCGATCCGGGCCAATACCGTGACCTTCGAAGCCCCGCCCCGGATTGCTGAAGCGATTACAGTTGCTTCAGAACTGGGCAGCCTGTCCTTGGCCCTACGCAGCTTTGCCAGGACAGATACAACGATTTCTGCACAGGGCTCGGATGCTGCCGTGGTGGCCTGGGACAATCACCAGCAGGTGGGCGAAACCGGCCCTATTTGGGGTAATGACGTCTCTCGTGCGCGTCAAAACGCGAGTGCAGAAGCTCAGCAAGCCACTGCCGCCAATGACTCCCCGATCACTGGTCTAGTGAATGACGCGATCGCCAGCGTTCGCCAGCCTACTTATGTCACGGTGGTCCGAGGAACCGATCAACAAGCAATGCCACTCAATACGTTCCCGACAGCTCCTTCAGATTCCTCTTTTGTGCTAGGGGGACAGCCTCAGGAAATACTCCAAAACTCTTCGGCTAATGCCGCATTGTCCAATATCGTCCAAAATAACGGAGCCCGTCACTGATGGTTTGCATCAATTCGCCTATTCAGTCAGGTCGACCGATCCGGGCTGGTTTACTGCTGTGTCTGGCTTTGCTTGGGGTATCAACGGCAGCGCAGGCCCTGAATCTGGCTGTCGGGGCCGGGGATGTCTTAACCATGAAAGACGCTCGCACTGTCTTTGTGGCCGATCCCAATATTGCTGATGTCCAAGTGCCGCCTGCGCAATCTGGCAGCAATCTGTCTGTCCTGGTGGTAGGCAAGCGGGCAGGTACAACCACGCTGTATGCCTTGGATGCAGACGGCAAGCGCATTCTGCGCGAATCCATCGTGGTGCGCCATAATCTGACTGAACTGCAGCAAATCCTGACTCAGCGGTTTCCAGCCCTGCGGCTGTCGTTGGAGTCTGCGCCGGGATCTTTGATGGTGTCGGGTTCGGCCCCCAGTGCCGAGGTCACCGAAGCGATCGCTCGCACGATCCAGCCTTACTTGGGTGAAAAAGACCAGTTGATTAATCGTATTCATGTAGATAGCCCGACACAGGTGTATTTGCGCGTGCGGGTGACGGAGATGTCCAAGGCTATTACTCAAAAGCTGGGGATTAACTGGAATGTGGTGGCCACCCCCGGGCAATTTGTGACGGGCTTGATCAGCGGGCGCAGCTTTGTGGATAGCGCTGGTGGCTATATTGGGGCGGGCGAAGGGTATTCGTTTTTGGGTGGATACTCCAAGTCTGGCGCACCAGCCCAGGCCATGATCGATGTGTTGGACCGCGAAAACCTGCTGACGGTATTGGCTGAACCCAATTTGACTGCGGTCTCGGGGCAGACCGCCAGTTTTTTGGCGGGAGGCGAGTTTCCTATCCCCGTCAAGCAGGACAAGGACACCATGAGCATCGAGTTCAAGCCTTTTGGGGTGTCTCTGGATTTTACGCCTACTGTTTTATCTGATGATCGGATCAGCCTGAAAGTACGGCCTGAAATCAGCGAACTGGATCCGTCCGCTAGCATTTTGGTGGATGGTTTGGCCATTCCCGGGATTCGAGTCCGGCGAGCAGAAACGACGGTCGAAATGGCCAGCGGCCAAAGTTTTGCGATTGGCGGGCTATTGCAAAATAATATTTCTGATTTGGTTGATAAAATCCCTGGACTGGGTAGCATTCCCGTGCTGGGTAAGTTGTTTTCTTCAACCAATTATAAAAATCATAAAAGCGAATTGGTGATTATTGTTACCCCTTATCTGGTGCGCCCAACCAGTCCGGATCAACTGACCAATCCGGTGGCCAGTATGCGGGCCAGCAGTGATATCGAATTTTTATTGAGTCAGCGCATGGGCTACGATCCCTTGCAAAGCACTGTACCGCGCTTAAGCGGGGCAGCAGGGTTTGTTTATTAAGGGGTTGGCATGGTTTTTATTATCCCATCACTAAGGGTTTTGGTGGTTGCCGGCGCGGTGTTGGCTTTGTCGGCCTGCGCTTTTCCAGATCGCGACTATCACCTGGTTCCGGATGCCGATGTCATTAAGGTGCAGCTAGAAAACGGCCAATGGGTGGCTATTCCGCCGCAGTGCGCCAGTTTGCATCAGGATGCCTTGCGTGGGCCATTTGATAATCGTGCAAAGCTGGCTTTTGGTTGCGCCACTTATACCAATTTAGCCAATAGTGTTGCTCGGCCCCGTGATCTGGTTGCGCCAAATCCCTATGCTGGGCATCAGCCTGATGCAGCGGCTTCTGCTGTGACGCGCTATCGCGAAAACAAAACGACACCAATTCAGAAATCCAACACCACAAGCATGTCTGGAAGCTAAAGGGATACGTAATGGTCACCAGCATTACCAAAGCCAAAGACATCAGTCGCTTGTATTCGTTTGTGGCATTTTTACATGATGATGCCAGCTTACAAGAAGTGCGAGGCGTCTTGCAAGCCGATGTAGTGACTGATATTCATGTAGATAAGGGCGGGGTGGATGCCGCGATTGCATGGTTGGTCAAACAAGAAAAATCGCCACAGCGCTTATTAGTGGATATTTCAGCGTCGACCAGAGCGCTGGATGATTTAGCCCGATTGGCAGATGCCTGTGACCCTTCTGTGCTGGTTTACGTGGTGGGTGAACGCAATGATGTTGGCCTGTACCGCAGTTTGCTGGAACGCGGGGTGCAGGACTATCTGGTCAAGCCCTTGAATGCTGATCTGGTGCGACGGTTTTTGGTACAGGATAAATCCAGCAGTGTTCGCCAGGGCCGTTATGGAAAATGCGTGGCGGTGATGGGCACCCGAGGTGGAGTAGGCACCACGACCGTGGCGGCGCATCTGGCACGTATCCTGGGACAAGGAGGCATCCGTCGCCGCGTGGTTTACTTGGATTTAAATTTACATGATGGCTGCGGACCAGGGCTCTTGGGGCGCCCAGGAGGGGGGGGGACTGGTTGATGTGCTGAACAATATCAGTCGTTTGGATCACCAGTACCTGGAACGTTCCCTCGCTGAGATCAGTCCGGATTTTTATGTATTAGCGGCTGAAATGGACTATTCGGACGAATATATTCCTGCACCTGATGCATTAAGTCAGCTGCTGGATGCACTTAGTCAGTACTTTCATTATGTAGTGGTCGATGTTCCGACTCGCACGGGTGGCTTGGTTGAAAGCATTTTGACTCGTACCAATATTGTTTGTTTATTGGCTGACCCTTCTGTCCATTCGGCTCGTACTTTATCCCGTTTGACGCGCCACATTGAATCGCGGCCCAATCCGCCCACTGTCTTGGCCGTTCTCAATCATCCTTGGGCACCTGTGCGCAATCAAGTGCAGGATGCTGATTTCCAAGAGGTGACTGGCCATTCAATCCGGGCCACTATTGTTCATGATGCAAAAGGCCCTTCACTGGCGGAAAATCTAGGCCAAGCCTTGCCGGACAGTTGTGAATTCAGTCACGGGATTCAGGCCTTGGCAGGTTTGGTTACCGGTGAAGCAACTGTTCAACAAGCAGAGCCTTGGTGGAAGCGGATCGCTAAAGGTAAAAAATGAGCTTTGGACGCAGACCTGCTGCGCCAGCTGTGTCTACGGTGCAGCTGGGTGTCGAACAGCCCGAGACACTACTGGATGCCAAGCCAAATCATGCTTTGCAGTCTGGTCAGTTGCTTACTGATAATTTGCCTGAATATCCAGAGATAGCGCTTGATCCCGCCCCTCCGGGGGCGGATGTTGCGGGTCTATCGTCGCAATCTGCCGCACATTTTAACCAGTCTGTCGTGCGTTCTGAACATTATGGGCGCATTCGCCGTACGGTATTCAGTTCGATTGATGCAGCTAAGGCCGCCGATCAAAAGCATGAGACCGTGCAGCGTGAAGTTGATGCCATCATCCGGGATACGGTGCGCACAGAAAACTTGCCTGTTACCTTGTCTGAGCAGCGTCTGATGGGGCAGGAAATCCTGCACGATATGTTTGGCGTGGGGCCCATCGAGCCATTGCTGCAGGACGATAGCGTGACTGACATCATGGTGAATGGACCTGATCAGGTCTTTGTCGAGCGCTATGGCAAACTCGAACTCACCCCGCTTAAGTTTCGCGACAATGCGCATGTCATCAATGTGGCGCAGCGTATTGCTTCTACGGTGGGCCGTCGGGTGGACGAAACCAGCCCCATGGTTGATGCCCGCTTGCAGGATGGTAGTCGGGTCAACGTCGTTCTGCCACCATTGGCCATTGACGGTGCGTCGATTTCCATCCGTAAGTTTTCGCGCAGGGACCTTACCCTGGCCCGGCTGGCTGCCCGAGGCAGTTTGTCGGGGGCCATGTCGCGGGTGCTGGAAATTGCTGCTGCCTGCCGGATGAATATGGTGGTATCGGGGGGGACAGGGTCGGGTAAGACCACCTTGCTTAATGCATTGTCACGGCATATTTCAGCGCACGAACGTATCGTCACCATCGAAGATGCTGCCGAATTGCAGTTGCAGCAACCCCATGTTGTGCGCTTGGAAACCCGCCTTCCCAACCTGGAAGGGACAGGCCAGGTTACTCAGGGAGATCTGGTGCGCAATGCGCTGCGGATGCGGCCCGATCGTATTATTCTGGGCGAGACCCGTGGGCAAGAGGCCTTGGATGTGTTGCAGGCGATGAATACGGGACACGACGGGTCCATGACCACGCTGCACTCCAACAGCCCGCGAGATGCCTTAAGCCGCCTTGAAAGCATGGTCATGATGGCCAATGGTAATTTGCCCTTGTTTACCATCCGTCGCCAGATTGCCAGTGCGGTAAATCTGATCATTCAGGTTGAACGCATGCGCGACGGCACCCGTAAGGTCACCAGCATTGCCGAAGTTGCTGGCATGGAAGGCGATGTTATCGTGACACAAGATCTGTTTCACTTTAGTTATGATGCCAGCTCCTTTGACGAGGAAGTCCGGGGGTCTTTTGATAGTACAGGCCTGCGGCCCATTTTCGCGGATCGAGCACGGTATTTCGGGATGGAAAATGCACTAATCGAGGCGATGCGTCCATGAGCACTGCTGATGTCATTACGTTGGCCTTTTTTTTGCTGGTGATCCTGTTGGGCTTGGCCGTGTTGTTGGCCCTGGATGTCCTGCGGCGTCGGCCAAGGCATCAGATCCGCCAGCGTCTGGAATCGATCCGGGATCGATCTGGAGGGAGCAAAAACAACCAGGCAGTTGCCCGGGACTTGAGCCGTGCCCGAACTGAATCCCATCGTCGTCGCCGCCGTGAGTCCCTGGGTAGTCTGGGCTATTACTTGAATCGCTTGGATACGGTTACCGGTAGCCATGGGGTCAGAAATTTTTTGTCGGTCTTGCTGGTAATGGGGCTGGCTGGTGTGGCCCTGGTCATGTCAGGGGTCTTGCCAGGCGGCCTGTGGGTGGCCGGGATGGCTGTTTTCGGGATGCCATTGCTGGTTGGTATTTGGTTATATCGGTTTTTATTAAGCCGTTTCAACAAGAAGTTTCTTATTCAGATGCCCGAAGCAATGGATATGATTGTCCGATCCAGTCAGGCTGGGATACCAATTACTCAGGCCTTGCGTCAGGTGGGTCTGCAGTTTAAAGCTCCATTGGGGCCAGAGTTCCTGCGGATAGGTAATGGCTTGTTGTTGGGCGAAGATTTACAAGATGTGTTGGATAAATCGGTACAACGCATTCTATTGCCGGACTTTACCTTTTTTTCTGTTTGTGTGCTGCTGCAGCGCGAATCGGGAGGATCGATTGCAGAAGCTCTGGAAAATCTTTCAGGGATTATCCGTGCACGGCGAGATTTGCAGCTAAAGGCCAAAGCCTTAACCGCGGAGGGTCGGTTTTCTGGTCGCCTATTATCTGCGATTCCATTTGTTATCGTAGGAGTCTTGTATGCATCTAACCCAAAGTATATTGAAACTCTGTTCTTGACTAAAACGGGGCATACCCTGCTATGGGTGGTTGGAGGTATGCTGATAGTGGGTATTTTCCTGATTCAAAAAATATCAGATATTAAAATATAGACCATGGAAGACTCTTACCAGTGGATGTCTGCTTTATTACTTGTGCTGGTTCTTTTGGGCGTTGTGCTGTATTTGTATGCACGATCCAATCGCAGGCAGCGCTTGCGCGACCGCATCAAGACCGAAATTGCTCGGCAGGGGTCTGCCGTTGTAGAGCAAAAAACAGTTCAGCACATCCAGAGCCAGGGGATGAAGTTCTTATTGCGCCTTGGCAGGGCCTTGCCTTTATTAAACTCAGCGCAGCGGCTGGAGTCCAGCAATAAACTAGTTTCAGCGGGCTATCGCTCGGATCAGGCCATGCTGGTGCTTTTGGGTTTAACGGTAGCCAGTGTGGTGGCTGGGTTGGGCTTGATGGCCTGGTTTGGGGGGGCTTACCTGGATCAGTATGGCAAGACAGTCTGGACCATGGGCATGATCGTGGCTGCCTACCTGGGTAGCCTTTTTCCGCGCCTGGTGCTGGATTATCAAGTCAAGCGGCGTCAGGAAGCTATCCGTCAGGCATTGCCGGATGCTCTGGATTTAATGGTCATCTGTACCAATGCGGGTTTGGGTTTAAATGCAACCCTTAGCCGGACAGCGATCGAAATGCAAACGGTTGCTCCGGCGTTGGCGGATGAATTTAAATTAACCGCCTCGCAGCTAAAACTAAGTAGCGATACAGAATTCGTCTTAAATGGCTTGGCTAGTCGAACAAACTTGGAAGGCATCCGTATTTTTGTCAGCACTTTAATTCAGGCTCGAAAATATGGAACAGCAATCACACAGGCCTTAAGAATACTGGCCAAAACTGAACGCACAGCACGAATGATGCGACTGGAAGAAGCCGCAGCCAAACTAGCTGTAAAAATGACGATCCCCATGATGCTGTTTATTTTGCCAACGGTGATTATTGTGGGGGCTGGCCCGGCTGTAATTAACTTGATGCGGTTTTTTTCCGGCCAATAACCGGCTCTGGATAAAGATGGGATTGCGATGCTGATACTGATTAAGAAATCTTTGATTTGGGCTTCGGTGCTCTTGCTGGCAGCATGTTCTGCTCCGCAAACAGTGGTTCGGCCTATTGATACCTTGCAAGACACTACTGCGTTGGCTGCTGGCGAGTTGCGTATTGCTGCCAGTGCCTTGCAAAGCGGAGATGTTCCTGTTGCTTTGTCCTTATATAGTGAATTAAGCAAAACGCATCCAAAAAATGTTGATGTTTGGGTAGGGTTGGGAGATGCCCATTTCCTGTCTGCAGATTATGCCGCGGCGCGGGCAAGTTATAACCGGGCTCTGCAGCTTAGTCCGGGCTTGCTTGAGGCGCGGTTAGCTCTGGCGCGTGTGGATATTCGTGTACGTAATCTGGATCAGGCGATCCTGCAATATCAGGCTATGTTGGTCGATAGCCCTGACGACCCCCTGGTGCTATCAGGGCTGGGGGTTGCTTATGATTTATCTGGCCAACGAGGCTTGGCCCAAGAAACCTATCGAAAGGGCTTGGGAAAACATAGTGGTAACGAAATATTGCGTACTAATTTGGGCCTGTCTTTGGCCCTGGATGGAAAACCACGAGAAGCTGTGAATGTATTGCTGGGATACGATGGGGTCAATCATGGCTTGCCCCAAAGGCGGGATAATCTAGCTTTGGCCTATGGCTTGCTGGGCCGTGAAGATACCGCTGAAAATATCCTGCTTAGCTATCAGTCCAGGGGTCAGGTACAAGACAATTTAGCGTTTTATCGCTATTTGCGGACCCATCAAAAATAATTGATTCAAAGGGTAAGCATGAACCGAATCCGTATAAGCGCTCGCCGATTGTGGCGCAATCAAAAAGGTGTTACTGCGCTAGAATTCGCCATTGTTGCGCCCTTGATTTTCATCGTGATATTTCTCAGCTTGGAAGTTGCCGTCATGCTGATTGCGGATGCTACCCTGGATCGCGCAGCCAGTCGGGTAGTTAGGCAGGCCAAGGTCTTAGAGCTGAATGAGGTCAAGCTAGAGGACGATGATTGTCGCCAGTGGGTCATGAATATCATGGAAGATGCATTGTCAATCTGGACAGATGCGAAAAATCTGCATGCGGATGCAAAGGTTTATAAACCTGGGATAGATAATAGCTTCAAAGATATTAATGATCCGGATTATAAGGACAAAATCATCTGCGATTTGGGAAATGCGGGAGATATGGTGGTTTTTAGATTAGGCTTTGAACGCCCAGGCCTGACAGGGCTGATTTCCTTGATGGGTTTGGATTTCTTTCGCTTTGAACGCACTGTTATCGTGCAAAATGAACCATGAATATCCGTCATTTTTTTCGTGCCGACCATGGAATTGCCGCTGTGGAAGCGGCCATTGTATTGCCTTTGATGGTATTTTTTGCCATGGGGGTAGTCGAGCTCTATCAGTATTTTCGTACGGATGCTCTGATGACACGCGCGGCGTTTTCAGTAGCAGATGGCGTGTCCATGCAGCAAGATTTATTCGATGGTGGCCCTTGTAATTTATCGGACCATGTGTGTACCTATGGTGCACTAATGCCTGATTTGATGCGGCCTGTAGACTACCAAAATGGGGGTAGTTTACAAATTCGTTTATTGAAAACTGAAAATATAACAACAGGATCAGGTCAAAATAAGCAGACCAAGACCGTATGGAAAACAATGCCTGAATGGGGAAAGCGCTGTGATGGATCAGGTGCTTGTGTAAACTTCAAACAAGAATACACAGGCACTGAAACACCTGCGCCCAATGATAACGATACCATAGTCATTGTTGAGGTATTCCAGACATTTGAGCCTTTCGTGATCAGTTCGAGATACTGGCAGGCTTTAGGTGGTCCAAGAACGCTTAGAGCGGCGTCATTTTACCGTCCGCGTTTTGATGATCTCAATGCTTTGCAATAATTTAAATAATTATCAACGCTGTAGCGTTTTTTCATAATTAATATTTAGTGTTATTTATTGTAATTGGCAAAAATATGGGTGCCTTTATGCAAAAAATTAATAATTTTATACGTGATTTTCGGCATGATGAGCGTGGTGCTGTTGCTATTATCAGCATTTTATCGTTTGCCGTCATATTGGCTAGTTCCTTGTTTGCTGTTGACATGGTTAGGCACAATGTAGCACAGGCTAAAATGCAAAGTGCATTGGACACTACGGTCATTTCGGCTGGTCGCAAGCTGGCAATCCTTAACCCCAATGACCCCGATCAGAATTTGATTTGGCAGCAGGATGCGTGTAATTATTTTATGGCAAATATGCCTTCAGGCTTCATGGGTTTGAATTTGACCTGTGATGATCTAAAAATAAATTACATGGAAGACAAGGCTGAAAATACTAATTTCCGCACTGCTCAGCGTGTTGCCATGAGCGTAAGCACCAACTTGCCGCTGTTAAGCATGGGGTATTTCAAACAGCCTTCTTGGCCTATTGCGGTAACCAACGAGGCTCGCCGTAAAGTACGCAATGATCTGGAGTTGGTGCTTGCTCTGGATAATTCTGGATCGATGGATGAGGGTGCGGGCGGGGGTAAGTCTCGGATGCAAGTACTGAAGACCTCCACTAAGGATTTGATTAAAACAGTGATGGATGCCGCTGCTGCAGGAGCAGGAGACTATGTGGACGTGGATGATGACGAAGTGCGTGGTGCTTTTATTGGTCTGGTGCCATTTAACGATGTGGTTAATGTGTCTGCAATACCCACAGCGAAATCCTGGATGACTGGGTGGCTGAACCGTTTTCCTGATCAAGAAAATTACGTGTCTAGAAATTGGTCGGGTTGTATTGTTGAGCCTGAAGGAAATTGGACTGCAAATAATCGTTTGCCTGCTGCTGCCTTGACCCCGACAGCTGGGTTTCAACCATTGGTTTCTATCTATAGTGTTGATTATGGAAAAAGCAGCTTTGGTCTCAGTGGCAATCAAAGTCTAGTTTTTAATGATAATTATTCTTCTGGCGTTGGATTTGGCGCACCCTCGGATAAAGACAAAGACCGTAGAATAAATGCTGAATTTGTCAGTGGTAGTAATCCAGTAGTCAGAACCCGCTTTTCATTGGAGCCTCAGTACTGTGCAAGATCCAATATCAAGTTTTTTATTGGAACAGAGGATGAGCTTGATCATGGATATTTACGCTCGTCTGTGGATGCTATGCAAAGCTATGGTGGTACTAATGTTGGTATGGGTTTGATTTGGGCTTGGCGTATGCTGGATCCCTCGTGGCGAGGCACAGGCGGATGGGGCAATGAAGGCCTGCCGCGCGACTACAATACGGATAAATTAAATAAAGTAATTGTTCTGCTTAGTGATGGAGACAATGCGCCAAGCGGCGTGGTAAAGCGCCAATCCGAAGCGTATTCCAGCGGATTCGCTGCGTTTAGTTTAAATTATGCTTATAAACAAAGTAATAACACTTATGAAGGAAGTAAAACAATAAGCCTTGGTAGCTTGAGTTCCTTTAATCAATGTCCTGTATCAGGACTGAGAATTTTAAATCCAAATAATGTCACTGGATCTAACTATAATAGTAATTGCACAAAAATAAATTCAGATATTGGATGGGCAGGCACTAGTCCTGGAACAGAGGCTATTACCAAAACAGCCATGGATAACTACATGACTCAATTGTGTTCCAATATTAAGGCAAAAGGAATTCGTATTTTCACTTTGACCCTTAGTAATGATGTCAAGGAAAAATCCATCATGAAAAATTGCTCCTCTGGAGATAATTATTATGATGTCTCAGATGCCAGTAAATTGCCAGAAGCCTTTGCTCAGATTGCAGGTGCGCTGACAGAACTCAGGTTGATCAAGTAGATATAGCATCTTGTCTTGTTGATTTTGGTCAATTGGAAAAGGACATTGTTTGTGCACTAACTGTCTATTCAATGAGTGACTTTGTACAACAACCAGTTTTCTATCCGAATCGGTGACTCCATCCAGGTGATGTGATCTCCTCTTTCTGCCCTCGATCCTAGGAAGTCACCTTTGGCCACGGTTTCGTTTTTGCAGGCCAGCAGATAAGTTATATTTCTTTTTTTTTGCAATGGCCTGCGCATCCTGGTCATCACCTGTCGAGCGCCATAAATGATAAAAATCCAGTAATCCCTGAGTGTTGTGGTGGTAATTACCAGCGATGACGCGGTGGTGAGTCAGCCATTGAAGTTGCGGGGCGCTGTTCAATGTAATCAGGATGGTGGCAGGTGGGATTTTGTTCAGGACATCTGCAATATTGGCCAGCTTGCAGCCAGATTTATTGGAATGGCTGTCAGTGTCGGTTTTGTTTTCGATCACAATGCTGATCAGGGTTAGGAGCAGGATCAGTACTGGGGCAAATAATATGGCTGCTGCCCGGTACTGGGCTTTTGCGGGTAATTGATTGGGCTCCGCACTGGTAAACACCGGTTGCCCGCATAACCAGATTCCCCAGGCTAGCGCACCTGCCAGGCTGGCGGCTGCCCCCATGCGCAGATGCCATAGGGCCATGGCTGCATATACCAGCGCGGTGCAGGCCAGTACCGCTTGCCATAGACAGCGTTGCCGCCAGGCTTGGATCATTAGCAGCACCCCGGCGATTGCAGGCAGGCCACCCCAGGATAAGTATTGATAAAATTTTGTGGCTGGTTGGAGTTCCTTGATATGGTCCCACCATAGCGTTTTGAGTTCAGGCGGCAGCAGGCCTGCCGGCCCCGCTAAGGCGCCAGGTGTTGCAAAAAGCCATAGGCTTCCACCCAGGATTGCAGCCAGAGCCAGGATAAAGACGCTGGCTGATAGTGATCGCTGGCGATGTGCGACCAGCTTGTCTGTCAGGCAAAGCAGGATAGCCAGTACGCTTGCCCAGGCTAACCAGGCCAGGCTGATATGGTCCAGCGCCCAGGCCGAAAAACCGGGCGGTGGGGGGTCAATCAACCAGGTGGTGACTGTGATTGCACCGATCCCAGCGGCCAGCGGCCAGCAGTGGCCGCTATCGGAAAATTGCAGTCGGCGGGCTGCCATGATGGTCGCCATGGCGGCTACTAAGGGCATGGTTTCCGGTGAAATCCACAAGGCCGCCCCCAAGCAGAGGCCCGCAATGAAATGCCTGAGATTGGCTTGCATCGGATTTGTTTTTTGACTGAATATCAGCCAAACGGCAACCGCAACTGGCATCAGCATAAAAATATGATGCGTAATTTGCAATAGTTGCGCATAGGACATCAAACCCTGGCTGGTGACCAGGGCCAGTGCGGTCGCTAGAGCGGCCAACCGCCCGCCCAGTTGGATGATGGCCATGGCGCAAAAGATAGTTAATAGCAACAAGCTGCCTAAGGTCAGGCCACCACCTGCCCATAGCAGCGCTTGTGTTGATGGGACACCCAGCCATTGCAGCCCCCAGGCCAAGTGCTGCATGACCCAGGTGTGGGCCATGGACCAATGCAGATAGCTGCCATCAGGCGCACCGTCCCGAGGCATATATTGGTAATCGGTGGTAGTTGGCCAGTCGCGAACCAGGACTAGCCTAGTATAGCTATCGGGGTTTTTGAATTCCGCTGATAGCAAGGTAGGAGCCTGGCGGTAGATGTTAAACGCCAGCACCATAATGATTAAAATGAGTACTGAAAAAAATGCCTTTTTTGCGTTTAAATTATGTAACATCTTTATGTTGTATTGACGTTGTTGATTTCGATTGAGTTTTTACTTATGCCCGCTGGACTATCTTCGGCTTTTTTAAAAAAACAGACCATGCTACCAAATCCCCGAATTGCCCTGCTGATCCCCTGCTACAACGAGGCACTGACCGTGGCCCAGGTGGTGCATGAGTTCAGGGTAGCCATCCCCGATATCCAAGCTTATGTCTTTGATAATGGATCGGACGATAGCACGGTGGACGTAGCGCGTGCTGCCGGTGCCCAGGTTCACCGGGTGGCACAGCGCGGCAAAGGCAGTGTGGTGCGCCGTATGTTCGCCGATATCGAGGCTGATTACTACATCATGGTGGATGGCGACGCGACCTACGATGCGGCCAGTGTGCCGGCCATGCTGGCGACCTTGATCGACCAGCATCTGGATATGTTGGTAGGCTGCCGATCCGATGCTGGGCAGGCGGAAAACTATCGACGGGGCCACCGCCTGGGGAATCGCTTGCTGACCGGATCTGTGCGCCATATTTTTGGGGGTTCGTTCAGCGATATGCTATCGGGCTATCGGGTTTTTTCCCGGCGCTATGTGAAATCCTTTCCCGGGCAATCGGCAGGTTTCGAGATCGAGACCGAGCTGACGGTGCATGCCCTGGAAATGGCCATGCCCTGGGGAGAAATGCCAACTCCCTATGGTGCACGACCCAATGGTTCGGTCAGCAAGCTGTCCACTTGGCGTGATGGCTTGCGGATTTTTGCAGTGATTATGCGCTTGTATATGCTGGAACGTCCCCTGATATTGTTTGGCCTGCTAGGCGCGTTGTTGTGCCTGCTGGGGGTTGGCCTGTCCGTGCCACTGTTTATTGATTATGCCCATAGCGGTCTGGTGCCTCGCCTGCCCACGGCGGTGCTGGTGACAGGATTGTGTGTGGTGGGCTTATTGCTGGCTGCCGTCGGTGTGGTGCTGGACTCTCTGGCACGAGCCAGGCGGGAAATTCGCCGCTTGGCATATTTGGCGGTGCCTTTGCAGTAGATTGAAATCATTGGTAGGTCGGTTTTTATGAATCGGGAATCACTGATCCGTTCGTGTTTTGTGCTCCTGCCCTATGCTTTATTGCTGCTGGGCAGGGTGTTGTTGCCACTGTTGTTTGATGATGGTTCTGGATATCCGGCGTCATTTCTGATGCCATTCTTGTTTTCCCTGCTTCTGTTTCAACTGCTGGCTTGCTTGCTTCATCCGGTATCAGCGGCGTTAAGCAGTCTGCTGCTGGAATCTTTATTACTGCAGGCGAATCAGGTAAAAATCAGTCAAGCGGGTGAGCCCGTGACAGCGCGGGACTTGATCGAATTTTGGCAGGCCATGCAGCTGACCAGCTATGCTCCGGTGGGGCTGTATATTGCGCTGGGCCTGCTGCTTGTCTGCTTATATTGTGGCTGGCGTTACAGAGAACCTGGTTGGAAGCCGTTTTTTGGCAGGCTTCCGCTGGCTGTCCCCATGCTGGCATTGATCTGGGTATTTATGTTCAGCAATGGTAATGCAGGAAAAATATCCAAAGATTTTCTGTGTCGATCGCATATTTGCTATTACGCGTGGGTGCCGGCTGCCAACGCCAGGATAAACGGTGCATTGGCTCATTTGGTCATGACCTCAGAAGCAGTAAAAATGCCACGGATGTTGGCGCATGACTTTTATCGTCGTGCTGCACCTGCGATGCTGAATCCAGACAAGCCTGATGTATTGATGATCTTGTGCGAGTCCTGTTTTACGACCTTTGATGATGGATTCAAAACACCCATGATGTCGTTGATTGATCAGGGGATGGTGCCGTTTTATATGCTCAGTCCAGTATATGGTGGAAATACAGCAGAAGCAGAGTTTGAAGTATTGACAGGCTTGTCTTCGGCAGTGCTGCCGGGGATAGATTATCAGAATTTTTTTGATCGATTCAGGGATAAGGCCGATACCCTGGTCAATCGGTTTGCTCGCGCTGGATATGACACGATCAGCATGAATAATTATAAAAGTAGCTTTTGGAAAATAAAAACAGTCCATTCTAAATTTGGATTCAACTATTCCAGATTTATAGAAGATATGGATCCTAGTGGGAAGTTGTTGGTCAATATGCATCCTGGTGATGGTATTCTTTATGAGAATGCTCTGGATCATTATCGTCAAGTACCGTCTTCTCAATCTTCATTTTTATACTTGATCACCATGCATACGCATGGCGACTATGCGAACAGAGATGGTGATTTTGGTGAACACGACTATCTACAGAGGTTTGCAGAAGCCATGGCCGACATGAATTTGTTCTTACATGACATCAAGGCAGCCGCCAAGGCCAAAGGCAGGCCGCTGGCCGTGATTGTCTATGGCGATCATAAGCCTGCGTTGGCCGGGACTTTTTATAAGAATGGCGTCCTGCCGAAAGCCCTGTTCAGTGGTGCTATGGTGGGATCGACAGTGCCCGGCTTTGTGCTTCAACCTGATTATTCTTTATGGAAGGCGCGTGCACAAGTCAGTGCCTTCATCCAGTTACCGGACAAAGACGCAACCGATGCGCTGGCCGATCGCCTGAATGACAAGCCTCTGTTTTGTTTGTCAGCAGAACTCAGTGCCTTGGTGCCAGGGGTGGATGATGCGTTCTGGGCGTCTGTCAATGCTATTTGCAGACAGCCGGATGCGCGGTTCATGGCAGAAAGCGGCAATCCCTGGACGCAATTTTTCCCAGAAGGCATCTACGCAGAACGTCTGTTTTGACCTATTGGCTTGGTACTGGGATGGATGCACTGCCCAGGGCAATCAAGCATAACCTTGCGCTTAAGACGGCAAAGCAATGAACTCCTGGTCATCCCCCACGGGCAGTTTCATGCGCTGAGCCCGCCAGTCTTCGCGGGCTTGTGCCAGCCGGTCTTTGGACGAGGACACGAAATTCCAGTCAATATAGCGTTCGCCGATGGGTTCGCCGCCCAGCAGCATGACCGTGGCCGGTTCGTGGGCGGTCAACTGGGCTGCTTTGCCAGGCGGCAGGACCAGCATCTGGCCTTCGGCCAGCGGCTGGCCGTCGACATCAATAGCGCCTTGGGCCACATAAATGGCGCGCTCCGGGTATTGGGTGCCCAGGCTGCGGCGGGCGTCCGCAGCCATGTTCCAGTGCAGATAGAACAGCGGGGAATGGGTTTTCACCAGGGCCGTCTGCCCGTCGATGGCGCCGGCGATCAGGCGTCCGTGCACGCCGTCTTCGTTGAATTCCGGCAGTTGCTCAGCGCCGTGGTAGTGGTGGAAACTGGGGGCGCATTCTTCGTCCTCGCGTGGCAGGGCCACCCAGGCCTGGATGCCGTGCATGGAGGCTCCGTGCGCCCGGGCGTATTCCAGCCTTTCGCTGTGGGTGATGCCACGGCCTGCGGTCATCCAGTTGACGGCGCCAGGCCGGATTTCCTGCAGCGACCCCAGGCTGTCGCGGTGGGTGATGGCGCCGCTATATAAATAGGTGACCGTAGACAGGCCAATATGCGGATGGGGCTTGACGTCCAGTTCGCGCGGGATGCCAGCGGCCAGCTCCAGGGGACCCATATGATCGAAAAAAACAAAGGGTCCGACCATGCGGCGTTTGCGAAAGGGCAATACGCGGCCCACGATGAAGCCACCCCCCAGGTCGTGGGTGCGGCGATCGATCAGCAAGGTGGCATCCATGGCTTTCCTTATGTCTAGCGGCCCAAGCCCAGTGTAGCGCCAAGATTGTCGGCCCGATCAATCCGATAGGCTGATTTGCTCGAAATCGTCCACCAATATGTGGACGCCAATCAGCCAGTGCCCGGTGGCAGGCAGGGCAGGCGGATTGGCTGTCCATAGCCCGCTATTTTTTTGGCTGGCCGGGGTTTCAATGGTTTCGATGCCCGCTGTGGGGTTGCTCAGTAGCAGCGTCAGGGCCTCGGCGGTAAAGGGCTGACCATCGGGCTGGGACAGGTGGATGGCCCAGCCGTCCGTGCCGGGGATGATCCGGGCGGCAACGCGGCTGATGCTGAGGGTGGTCGCGGGGAAGCTGGGCTTATCCTGTGCGAGACTGGCAATCTGGCTGGCGGCCTGGTCCAGGCTGCGCGGCGGTGGGGTAAAGCGCCATAAGGACACAATGGCCAGAATCAGGATTGCCAGCACAATTTCCAGCTGGATGCTGCGCCGCAGCTGCAATCTGGCAGGGCGCAGGCCCTGCAGTGTTGGTTTGGTCAGCTTCCAGCGGTTGACGGCGGCGATACACAACAGCAAGGTCACCAGTCCCAGCTTGGCGGCCAGGACTTGGCCGTAGGCGGTTTGCCATAGATCGGCGGGCCGCTGGAACTGCAGCCAGATCAGGCCGATGCCGCTGAGGACCAGCAGTGCGACGACCCAGGGAATCCAGCGGGAATAATTGACCAGGGTGGAAGCTCCCACGGGATTGTCGGGCCGCAATGCCTGGGCCAGGGGCACCAACGTGCCGATCCAGATCATGGCGGCAATGGCATGTAAAAAGATCGCCGTGCGGGCCCAGGACTGGGGCGGCGCGGTACTGGCATGGCCGCTGACGGCCAGGGCAGCGCCTGCCAGCATCAGGCAAATCAGGCTGGTTCGCCTGAGGGTGACCCGGCGATGTATGTGCATGGTGCAGGCTGCCAATAACAGGGCCAGGGCCATCAAGCCCAGGGTGACGGCATAGGGGCTGGCCGCGGCTTGCCGCCAGACAGCGGCTGAAAAGCCCTGCGCCCAGGGTGCGGCCAGCAGGTCCAGGCCTTGCAATGCCAGGCTGAAAGGCAGCAATATCAAGCATGCGCCTGCCAGCAGCATGGGATAGCTGGGCCCGCGGCGACGGTGATGCCGGACTGCAGGCCCCTGTGTGTTTTTCGGTGCTTGCCGTGTGGATGTTTGGCCAAGAATATCCGGAAACAGCGCCCGGAACAGGGCTGCGCCCACGGCAAAGAACAGGCATATATAAGCCAGCCAGCGACTTAGCCAGATCAGAAAATGTCGGGTGCTGGCAGTGCTGTCCAGGGCCGGGTTGTCGGCCTGTGCGCCAGCCGGATTGTTACTGGGCAAGCCTGCGCCGATGGTGTAGGCCAGTGTGCCGCCGATCGGATGGCCGTCGGCAGACACTACCCGCCAGCTCAGTAAATAAGTGCCGTCGCCAGCCTGATCGGGCAGGGCAATGCGCAGATCCGTGCCTTGCGTTGGGCCGGGCTGTAGCGCACTGGTCTGTCCGGCTGGATCGATCAGCCGCAGCACGGTCGCGCTGACCGGCTCGCTGAAGTGTAGCTGGACCGTATTGGGGGGCTGAACCAGCATTGCCCCATTTTGTGGGACGGATGCCACCAGGGCGGCATGTCCCCAGGATGCGGGAATCCAGGCCCAGGCCAGCAGACAAGTCAGCAGAATGCGTGGGATATTCAATGCGAATGGTGCCCGTCTTTGGGCTGCGGCGCAGTGAGTTTCAGACTGGGGGCAGGATTGTCGGCCTTCTTATTGCCGCTGGTATCAATCCAGCGCGATACGCCCTGGGTGCATTCCTGCACCACGGGAAAATACAGGGTATCGCCGGGTTTCAGAGAAGGCGAGAGGGTTGCCACAAAGCTGAAGTCATCGAAATAAGCATCCGGCAGCGATCCCGTCCAGTCGATTTCGCGCACGCCGTGGTCGATACTGGCGCCGTGCAGGGTTTCGGGTTGGGCATAGGGGCCGTCGGTCACTGTCAGTACCCAGCCCGCCTTGGGCTGGGGCTTTACCGCCAGTACACCGTCGGGGATACGCACCCGGATGCGGGTGGTGTCAGACCCTTGGCAGCCATGGCCGATACGCAGCACCGCCTGATAGCTGCTGCCTACCGCAGCGCTGGGGGTTTGCAGGGAAATATGGGCATGTGCCAGTGGCATGACGCCAGCCATGCACAGCAGGCTGGTCAGTAATAGCGGTTTATGGTGTGACATCAGCAGAAGAATGTGGAGGTGAAACCATGATCATTCCACTAAATAGTCCGCAGGACAAATGGGGTGTGCCGAAGACTGCGCGCCTTACATGCGCGATGGCAGCCAGGTGACCAGTTCGGGGAAAAACCACAACGCCACCAGCAATAGCAGCATCAGGCAGAAATAGGGGGCACAGACCCGCGCAATATAGGTGATTTCCTTGGAAGTCATGCTTTGCAGCACGAATAGGTTAAAGCCCACCGGGGGGGTGATCTGGGCGGTTTCGACGGTGATTACCAGAAAGATGCCAAACCAGATCGGGTCGATGCCGGCCGCTTGGATGATGGGTAGCACCACCCCCATGGTCAGCACAATGGTAGAGATCCCGTCCAGAAAACAGCCCAGCATGATGTAGAAAAGACCCAACACAATAATCAGCATGGCAGGCGATAGCTGCAGGCTGCCGACAAACTGCGCCAGTTGACGTGGCAGCCCGATGTATCCCATGGACAGCGTCATGAAGGCCGCCCCGGACAGGATCAGGGCAATCATGCAGTACAGGCGGGTGGCACCCAACAGAGAATCCTTGAAGGATTGCCAGGTCAGGGATTTTTGCCAGGCGGACAGCACAAAAGCCCCCAGCACACCAATGGCGGCGGATTCGGTGGCAGTGGCGATACCGGTATAGATGCTGGCGATGACGCTTAAAATCAGCAGCACCACCGGAATCAACTGACGGGACTCGCGGAGTTTTTCGCGTAGCCCCATGCGGGCTGTGATTTCAGGGACCTGGTCTGGGTGCAGCAAGGCCCAGCCAATGAGCCAGCCGCTGAACAAGGCGGCCAGCAGCAGCCCTGGGATGACACCGGCAATGAAAAGCTTGGCGATGGAGGTTTCGGCGGCCACGCCATAGACGATCAGGATGATGGATGGGGGAATCAGCAGGCCCAGGGTGGCGGGGCCGCCCAAAGACCCTATGATCTGGGCATCCGGGTAACCACGTTTGCGGAGTTCGGGCAGGTTCATTTTGCCGACGGTCACGCAGGTGGCAGCAGACGAGCCGGATACCGAGGCAAATAAGGTGCAGCCCAGCACATTGGTGTGCAGCAGGCGACCGGGCAGGCGGTTGACCCAAGGGGATAGGCCGCGAAACAGGTTTTCGGATAGGTTGGTGCGATATAGGATTTCGCCCATCCAGATAAATAGTGGCAAAGCAGTCAGCGTCCAGCTGCTGGAGCTGCCCCAGATGGTGAGCGCCATGGCGTCGCCAGCTGGCCTGGCAGAAAAGAATTCCATGCCGAACAAAGCCACGCCAGCCAATGCCAGGCCCACCCAGACGCCACCGCCCAGCAGGGCAAACAGGACGACAATCAGTGCAATACTGGTGGAAATTTCATTCATGGTGCTGGTCTTTTGGTGTGTCCTGACGAGTTTTTCCCAGGAGTTCCAGGAAAAATTCGTCCAGAAAAGCAATGAAGAAAACCAGGGTGCCGGTCGCCATCAAGGTTTGAGGCAGCCACATGGGGGTGGCATCAATTCCGGTGGAAATATCCTGGAACAGCCATGATTGCCAGACTAGACGTGCCGAGTAAAAAGCCAGAAAACCAGCCAGCAGCACGGCGATCGATAAGGCCGTCAGTTCGAGTCCGCGACGACGCTGGCCTTTCAGCATGCCCAACACCAGGGTGACACGGATGTGTTCGCCTTTTTTCAGGGTGCTGGCCAGCGCCAGAAAACCAGCCCCCGCCATGGCATACCCTGCATAGGAATCAATGCCCCCCACGGGAAAACCCAGTAATCGCCCCAAAATGGTAGTAACCACCATGGCCAGCAGGACAATCATGCACAGGCCGGCTAGCCAGGCGCTGGCGTCATACAGGAAGTTCAGGGTTTTGCGCATGGGGGGTGGGCTTTATTTGTTGGCGCGATAATCGGCCAGGACTTGTTTGCCTTCGTCGCCTGCCGTGGTGGTCCATTCTTCGATGACGACATCACCGATTTTGGCCAGGCCAGCACGCAATTCATCCGAGGGTTCAATGACCTGCATGCCGCCCGCTTTTAGCTTGGCAATGGAGTCGGCATCCACCTGGCGGGAAGCGGCCCAGCCCCGGGCCTCGGCGTCGGCGGCAGCTTTCAGGATGCCGTCCTGTTCGGCCTTGGGCAGGGCTTCAAAGGCTTTTTTGTTGACGACCACTGCGTTTTTCGGAATCCAGGCCTGGACGTTGGTGAAGTATTTCATTTGCTCGTAGAGCTTGTTGTCGGCCCCCGTGGCGCTGGAGGTGATCAGGCCTTCGATGACCCCGGTGGCCAAGGCCTGGGTGAGTTCGGCTTCCTGAATGGTGACTGGCTGGGCGCCGACGAGTTCGCCAATGCGGGCAGTGGTGGGGCTGTAGACCCGCCATTTCATGCCCTTCAGGTCTTCGACTGAGTTAATGGGTTTATTGCTGTAGATACTTTGCGGTGGCCAAGCCACGGCATACAACAGTTTTATGCCTTGTTGGTCGAGTTTCTTTTCCAGGGCGGGGCGCTGGGCCTGGTATAGCTTCCAGGCTTCATCGTAGTTGCTTGCCAGAAAGGGCAGGCCATCCAGTCCGAACAGCGGCCATTCGTTTTGGAAGCTGACCATGAAGAATTCGCCGGCTTGGGCCTGACCACCCTGCACCGCGCGTTTGATTTCCGGCATCTTGAATAGCGATGCCCCGGCATGTACCGTGATGTTGACGTTGCCCTGGGTGGCTGCGGACACGTCTTTGGAAAATTGTTCCAGATTTTGCGAGTGGAAGTTGAAGGCGGGGTAGGCGGCGGCCAGATCCCATTGCGTGGCGGCGTGGACATTGAAGGCCAGCCCTAGGCCGGCGGCCAGGGTGACGGTAAACAGAGTGCGGCGTTTCATCAGGCGGTCTCCTGGGAAAGAGGGCCGGGATGCAGTATGCCGACCCTGGGGATATCAGCAGAAACAGTAGCCCACAGCGTATTTGATGGCTATCAGGGTTTTCAACAATAAGAATGTTTTTGTAGCTGTTATAGCCTCATTATGTTCATCAATTAATTAAAATCGTTCAACTGAATGCCGAGGACTTCTCTCATCAAATCTGTCTTGCTATGCCGCTGCGGCTGCTGGGCGATTGATCGTCGCACTGGGAGGGGCCGTGGTGATTTAGTCGATGCGCCCGGTATAAACGGACAGCACCATGCGCTCGGACTGGATCAGATAGTGCTCCAGCGCCTGGGCGGCGGCGCTGGTATCGCCGGATTCAAACAGGCCCAGCAAGTGGCTGTTTTGGTCCACAAAAGGCGCGTGCAAGTATTCAGGGTCGTCCAGCAGGCCAAATGCCAGGCGCAATTCGGCGGCGATGTCGGCAAACATGGCCGCCAGGCGGGCACTGTCAGCCAGGGCCACAATGCCTGCATGAAACGCCATATTGGCCGATCCCACCCCTTGCCAATCGCCCGCTTCGCGCCGTTGTTGGGCATCTTCGGTGGCCTGGGTCAGGCGCTTGTGGGCGGGATGCCGGGGCCAGGCCTGGGCCAGTGCCTGACATTCAATCAGGCGCCGCACCCGGTAGATATCGATAATATCCGCAATGCTGGGGACCACCACCGAAACGCCGCGGTTGGGCGCGTGGTGCAGCAGGCCTTCTTTCACCAAAATGCGGAAGGCTTCGCGCAAGGTATTGCGGGATACATCCAGTTGCTCGCTCAGGCTGGCCTCCGACAGGCGTTGGCCCGCATGCAGCTGGCCGTGTATCAGTTGCTGGCGCAGGTTTTCTGCGACCGAATCCGCCAGACTCAAGCCTGGGGTGGTGCTGGGATAATGTCTGGATTGCATGGGGTTTTGGGCTTTTTGGGGTGTGTGGGGACACCACTTGTTTTTTAAGACTCTGGATTGCTCAACAATCTTGAGCATGTAGCGACATGATAAGGATTCACCATGGACTTGAACAGTGATCTAGGGGAAAGCTTTGGGGCCTGGCGCATGGGCGATGACGCCGGCCTGCTGGCGATTGTCACCAGCGCGAATATTGCCTGCGGTTTTCACGCCGGGGATCCGGCAGGGATATTGGATACCTTGCGGGCAGCTGCAGCGCGCGGCGTGGTTGTGGGGGCGCATGTGGGATATCCCGATCTGGTGGGTTTTGGCCGCCGGGCCATGGACCCCAGCAGCCGCGAACTGATGGCGGATGTGATCTACCAGATCGGGGCCTTGCAGGGGCTGGCCGCCGTGGCCGGCACCCAAGTGCGCTATGTCAAACCTCACGGGGCTTTGTACAACACCATTGCGGCCGATACGCGGCAGGCGGGGGATGTCATTGCCGCCATGCTGGCGCTGGACCCGCAGCTCATCCTGATGGGGTTGGCGGGCTCGCCCTTGCTGGAACAAGCCCGCCAGCGTGGCTTGCGGGTGGTGGCTGAAATTTTTGCCGATCGGGCCTATACCCCGCAGGGCACCCTGGTGTCGCGGCAACTGGACGGGGCCGTGCTGCATGATCCGGATCAAGTCGCCGCCCGCATGTTGGATTGGTCGCGGACGGGTTTCATCACTGCCATTGACGGGACGCGGGTGCGCCTGCAGGCGGATTCGATCTGTGTGCATGGCGATAGCCCTGGGGCATTGGCGCTGGCGCAGACGGTGCGCTCCCGGCTGGATGCCGAAGGGGTGCAACTGCGGCCTTTTGCGGATTCGCCGGGGGCTTGATGGCGTTGGTGCGCTATTTGCCGGCGGGGGATGCTGCCGTATTGGTAGAACTGGATACCTTGGATACCGTGCTGGCCTTGTACGCACGGCTTGGTCATCACCGGCCCGAGGGGGTCGTGGCGCTGGTGCCCGCTGCCCGGACCTTGCTGGTGCAGTTTTCGCCGGATCAGATCACGCGGGGCCAAGTGCTGTTCTGGTTGGGTACTCATGTTGGCAGCATGGGCGATCGCGGTTCTTCAGACCAGCCGCCTGAACAGGCTCGGGTGATTGAGATTCCTGTGCAGTATGACGGGGCGGACTTGGCAGAAGTCGCCGCTTATCTGGGCTTGAGTTGCACCCAGGTGATCGAGCGTCACACGGGGAGTATGTTTCGGGCGGCTTTTGCCGGCTTTGCGCCGGGGTTTTTATATTTGACTGGCGGAGATCCTTGTTTTCATGGCCTGCCGCGCCGACCCAGTCCTCGGACTCGGGTGCCGGCGGGGTCTGTGGCCGTCGCGGGGAACTTCAGCGCGGTGTATCCCGCAGATAGCCCTGGAGGCTGGCAGTTGCTTGGGGTGACGGCACTACGCATGTGGGATCTGGATCGGGCTCAAGCAGCCTTATTGCAGCCGGGGGATTGGGTACGTTTCCGGGCACTGGAAGGGCCTGCCCATGCGTCTGCCGACCAGCTTGGATCGAATCACCCTCTTGTGGAGAGGGTGGGCCGCCAACGGGCCAGGGTCGAATCGGATCAGACAGTCAGCGCAGCCAGCCTGACGGTGTTGCAGCCAGGGGTGCAGACCCTGCTGCAGGATGCCGGGCGACCCGGACTGACAGGCATGGGGGTATCGGTTTCCGGAGCCCTGGATCGTGCCGCCATGCGGCAGGCCAACCAATTGGTGGCGAATGCGCCGGACACCGCCGTACTGGAAAATGCCCTGGGGGGCTTGCAACTGCGCTGTCATGGGCAGGCAATGGTGGCGGTCACGGGCGCTCAAGCCGCCGTATCGGTTTTCAGTGCATCGGGCATGCGCTTGCCTGCGGCTATGGGCCATTCACTGCGGCTGGAGGACGGTCATGTTCTGAAAATTGGTGCCGTGCGTGCCGGGGTTCGTTGCTATGTGGCGGTGCAGGGCGGTTGGGGCTTGCCAGCTGTGCTGGGCAGCCTGTCTACGGATGTGCTGGCCCGGATTGGGCCCGAGCCGTTGCGGGGGGGGGGATTGTCTGCCGGTGAACGCATCGAGGCATATTCCGTGTGTACGACGTATGCAGGGGAAAGGGGTCGATCATGCTGAGTCGGTCATGTTGCCGCGTCCCGGAGATGTCGTGACGCTGGATGTCGTACTGGGGCCGCGTGATGACTGGTTTGATCCGTCAGCCCTGGATAGTCTGCTGACGCGGGAATGGTTAGTGACGCCGCAATCCAACCGGGTGGGCATGCGCTTGTCGGGCGAGCAGCCTTTGGTGCGCAGCAAGACCCAGGAACTGCCCAGCGAAGGGGCTGTAGTGGGGGCGATTCAGGTGCCGGCCAATGGTCAACCGGTGTTGTTTCTGGCGGATCACCCCCTGACGGGGGGGTATCCGGTGATTGCCGTCGTATGCCGTGCCCAGCATGATCTGCTGGGCCAGATTCCAGTGGGGGCCAGGCTGCGCTTCAGGGACAGCCTGCTGCAAGGCACGGGATAGATCGTTGCGAGGCTTAGTGCTGGATCTTGGTGCCCAGCACGGCCAGGAATTGGGCAATCCAGGCAGGGTGCGCGGGCCAGGCTGGGGCGGTGACCAGCTTGCCATCCGTATGGGCCTGATCGATGCCGATTTCGGCATAGGTGCCGCCCGCCAGGCGGACCTCGGCAGCGCAGGCTGGGTAGGCCGAGCAGGTCTTGCCCTGCAGAATGCCGGCGGCAGCCAGCAACTGGGCACCATGGCAGATTGCGGCAATGGGTTTGTCCGCCTGGTGGAAATGCTGCACGATTTCCAGGACACGGGGATTCATGCGCAGGTATTCAGGCGCCCGCCCACCGGGCACGACCAAGGCATCGTAGGCAGCGGGATCAATGGTCGCAAAATCCTGGTTCAGGGTAAAGCGATGGCCGGGCTTTTCGCTGTAGGTCTGGGCGCCCTCGAAGTCATGGATGGCAGTGGCGACGAAGTCCCCGGCTTTTTTATCCGGGCAGACGGCGTGCACAGCATGGCCCACCGCCAGCAGTGCCTGAAACGGCACCATGACCTCGTAATCTTCGACATAATCACCCACCAGCATCAATAGTTTTTTAGCCATTATTTTGTCTCCTGTGGACAGTGTCAGAAGCCCCGATTGTGCAGGAAAAACGCTGGTTCGGACAGGCCCTGCCTGTTACATGGCCTGTCCGGGACGTGGGCGAACAGAGATGGGGCCGTTCGCAGTCAAGCGCAGAACACTTCGTCCAGGGTTTTGGCGTCCAGGGTATTCAGGGACCAGAGTAGCCATAGTCGTACAGGCGTCGGACGATTTTCAGCAAAGGCCCCAGCCGGGCTGCCTTGTCGGCATGTGCTGAAGCCTGTATCTGCGCGATCAGGATGACGGCAAAGGGGTTGGCCGGGGCCAAGGCATCCAATTCGACCAGGCGGCTACGCCACTCGTTCAATTCTACAACTGGAAAGGTGAATTCGGTCTTTTGCGACAAGAACTTATCCTGATAGCACAAGGCAGTCAGCGGCATCGCGTCGGGCTTGGGCGGAGGCTGGTCGATCAGGATGCCCAGGCTATAGATGAGGGGCGGCGCTGCCCGCTAATAGCTGGACTCTGACCAGCTTGTGCGAAAAGATGCCTCATTGTGCAGACCCGCCTGTTTGCCGGATAGATCGGAAAAATCCGCACGGACAAAAATGGCGCAGCCATGCTGCGCCGGTCAGACTTGGCTCAGCGTGGGATCATCTAGCTCAGATCCCAGCCCTGCAAGGCATGGGCGGTGGCCCAGAAGTGCCATTCGTAGACGCAAGCCTGCTCGAAGACGTCCATCATGCGGCTGCGCTCGGCATCGGTGGCGTCGCCCAAGGCCTGTTCCAGGATGCCGACCGCCTGGCGGGTGGACTGATCAAAGACATCGCTGTCATAGGCGGCCATCCAGGTGGCGTAGGGATGGTCAGCCGCCAGGGTGCCTGCCTGCTGGACCAGAACCTTGCCCACATGGGCATAGACCCAGAAGCAAGGCAGTACGCCCGCCACGCCGATGCCATAGGATTCGGTAGCAGCGGCGGCCAACAGGAATGAGACATAGCCCAGCGTGGTGGGCGAGGCCTGGGCGGGTTTGCTGGCCACCTCCAGTTGCTGGCAGGCAGCAGCCAGGCGGGTATCGGCCAGCAGGTCGCCGTGCATGCCTTCTTCGACGCTGATTGCCGAGGCCGAGGACTCGGCCCAGAAACGAGATTCTGGGCGGGTAGTGGCCTTTGCAGCCAGCAGCGCCATGGCGCGGGCATAGCCGATCAGGTATAGGCTGTCCTGGCGGATGTAATTGACAAAAGCGACCGGGTCCAGCGATCCGTTGGCCATCTGGTTCAGAAAGGGCAGGGCTTCGGTGCGGGCCACGATGGGTTGGACGCGCTGCCAGAGTGCCTGTGTATGGGGTCCAGCGGCAAAATTTGTGGTCATGATTTTCTCCGGATTAGGCTTGCAGGCTGCGGATGCGGCCTTGCATTTGGCTAAGATCGTAGTGGCGGCTGGGCCATAGACGGGTCATCAGGACCGATACAGCTACGGGCACCAGGGCCGCCAACAAAAAGGATTCCAGCAAGGTATCCATGTTCCCGTCTGGGGCGGGGAATACCGAAATGCCGGTCAGCAGCCCGCTCAGGGTGCTGATCAAGGCGGTGCGTCCATCGTAGCGGGGGCTGTACAGGCCGAAAAACACGGGAAAAGCGGCGGCGGAACAAAACAGATCGGCCAGCAGGAATAGATAGAGCACGCTGTAGCCTTGGGCCGAGGCTAGCCAGACGGGAATGGCCATCAGATAAATCGCCATGCGTGAATAGTGCATCAGGCGTGCAGTGGACGCCTGCGGCATCAGGCGGCGGGCGTCCACGGCAATCATGCTGGAGACAGCGCTGATGGCCGTGTCGGCGCTGCTCATGACCAGTGCCAGCCCCAAGGGAATCAGGGCAATGGAAAACCAGACCGGCAAATTGGGGATCAGCACGGTAAATAGCGCCACAGAGCTGTCGCCGCCGCCTTGGGCAACAAACACCAGCCCGAATAAACCCATCAGGAAAATGACCGGGGCAACCAGCAGGCCGCCCAGCATGAATCCGTGGCGCATCGCGCGGATCGATTTCGCGGCGTAGACGCGCTGCCAGTTACCCTGATGGAACAGGCCGGTCAGCAGGATCGCCACAAAAAAGGTCAGCCCGGCTTTGATGCCTGAAAAATTATCGAATTCCAGCAACTGAGGGGCTTTGATCTGCAGTTCGTGGGTGACTGCGCCGATACCGCCACTGGCCTGCCAGCCCAGCAGCACCAGGATGCCCAGCAGTGGCACGATGATGATCATCTGCACCTGGTCGGTAAAGATAGAGGTTCTCAAGCCTCCCCAGGCGGTATACAGTAGGGTGCAGCCCAGCACAATACCCGCAGTGACCCACAAAGGGATAGGGGCGATCAGGGTGACCATTTTCGAGATGGCGGTGATCTCGGCCGTCAATGAAATGAACAGGTAGAACATCATGATGATCAACACCAGGCCGTACAGGCCGCGGCCGTAGCGCACCATGACGAACTCGGTCAGGGTATGGCCGCGCGGAATCAGTTCGCGCATGCGCTGGCCCAGCGGGATCATGGTCAGGCGTGGGGCCATGGACCCCAGCGCATACCCGGTAATGGCCCCGATCCCGCCCCAAGTAGCCGCCTGGGCGGGGGAAAACAAAATCCAGGCCCCCAGTGACGAGGCCAGCAGTGTCAGAATAGTGGCAGTCGCGCTCTGGCTGTTGCGCGCCACGATGAAGTCTTCCAGGTTGTCGTGGCTGCGGCGGGCATACCAGACGCCCGCCAGGGAAAAGCTGCCTGCAAAAACGATCAGCCACGACAATGTGGCAAAAGTGCTTAACATGATGTCCCCTTGGCGCGTATGCGCCGATCAGGCTGTTCGGGCATCAGCGTGCCCGGATAGCAGATAAAAAAGGGGGAAGGTCGCCTGAAATGGCAAATGGTGCGGTCCTTCCCTTCGCCGGTATGAGCCGGATCAG
Organism: Castellaniella sp.; assembly: GCF_034675845.1. Lineage (NCBI taxonomy): Bacteria > Pseudomonadati > Pseudomonadota > Betaproteobacteria > Burkholderiales > Alcaligenaceae > Castellaniella > Castellaniella sp. The sequence continues at coordinate 814,463 of NZ_JAUCCU010000001.1, read as the reverse complement.
GTTCGAAGGGTTATCACCATGGATGGCGAAGTCTCAGCCCGAAAATTCGGACACCCCTAGAACAGCCAAAAAATTTAATGCAATCTAGCAAAATTGTCAATGCATAAGCTTTATATTTGAATCTTTGTAAAGGAGTGCGCCATGGATCAGTTTTTGCAACTTGCCCTGGATGAGGCCCGCCTAGGCCTGGCCGAGGGCGGGATTCCCATCGGGTCGGTGATTGTGCACCAGGGCCGTGTGCTGGGGCGTGGCCATAATCGCCGCGTCCAGCAAGGCAGCGCCATCCTGCACGGTGAGATGGATGCCTTTGAAAATGCAGGCCGTCAGCCCGCTCAGATATATCAGCAGTCGGTCATCTATACCACCTTATCGCCCTGCTCTATGTGCACCGGCGCGATTCTGCTCTATGGCATTCCCCGCGTGGTCATTGGTGAAAACCAAACCTTTATGGGGGATGAGGACTTACTGCGGGCCCGAGGGGTCCAGGTCGAGGTTGTTCAAGACCCTGGCTGTATTGCCTTGATGCGAGACTTCATTCGGGATCATCCGGATTTATGGAATGAGGATATCGGAGAGGATTGACTCATTGGGGTTATCCCGTATTTCCGAGAAAAGTACCAGGTTCCTCAGAAAATGTGCATTCCGGATAATCGCTAACATATTTACTATTTCTCCTGAGCACATCGCCCCATTGTCCAAGGAGAACCCCATGACTAGCCCCAATCCCATGCTGGATCGCATCCGCGCCATTCTGCCTGACATCGCTGCACGCGCCGATCAGGCAGAAAAAGAGCGCCAGGTGCCTGCTGAAAATATCCGGCTGCTGAAGCAAACCGGCATGCATCGTGCTTTTCAGCCTCGCCACTACGGTGGCCTGGAAATGTCCTTGCCGGATTTTGCCCAATGCGTGGTGGCACTGTCGGGGGCCTGCGGGGGTACTTCCTGGGCATTCAGCCTGCTGTGCACGCATAGCCACCAGTTGGCCATGTTTTCCAAGCAATTGCAGGATGAAGTCTGGGGCCAGAACCCCGACGCCACGGCCAGCAGCAGCATTGCCCCGTTTGGGCGCACAGAAGAAGTCGAGGGCGGCATTCTGTTCAGCGGCGAAATGGGCTGGAGCAGCGGCTGTGATCATGCCGATTGGGCCATTGTGGGCTTTAATCGTTTCGATGCGAATGGCGAAAAGGTCTATTGTTTCGCTGTGGTGCCACGTCAGGACTACACCATCCGCGACGACTGGTATGCCATGGGCATGCGCGGCAGCGGTTCCAAGACCCTGATTCTGGATAAGGTATTTGTGCCAGAGCACCGGATTCAAGCGGCCAAGGGCATGATGGAAGGCCAGTCTGCCGGCTTCGGTCTGTATCCCGACAGCCAGATTTTCTATACTCCATATCGTCCATATTTTGCCAGTGGCTTTGCCGCCATCAGCCTGGGCGTGGCCGAGCGCATGCTCGAAGCCTTCAAGGAAAAGACCCGCAATCGCGTGCGCGCCTATACTGGGGCCAGTGTCGGCATGGCCACCCCAGCCTTGATGCGCCTGGCTGAATCCACCCATCAGGTGGGTGCTGCGCGGGCCTTCCTGGAAAAGACCTGGGAAGATCATCGTGTGCATGGCGTGGCCAAGCAATATCCCACCGCAGAAACGCTGACCGCTTGGCGCACCAATCAGGCCTATGCCGTCAAAATGTGCATCGAAGCCGTGGATCGTCTGTTCAGCGTGGCAGGGGCCAGCGCCTGGTTCGATGGCAACGAACTGCAGCGGCTGTTCCGTGACAGCCACATGACCGGGGCCCACGCGTACACAGACTATGACGTGTGCTCACAGATACTTGGGCGCTCCATCATGGGCATGGAACCCGATCCTACGATGATTTAAGGCATTTCAGCAGTAAAACCGCCCACGGCGGTGTTGTCTGCGTGCGTTTGGCTTTATAAAGCTAAACGCACGCCAGCCTCTCCCAGATTTTCCAAGGAACCCTCACCATGCATGATGCCCTGCGGCCCCAGCCAACCAAAGCTTTTGATCCGCGCGTGCTGCGCCGTGCGCTGGGCAACTTTGCCACCGGGGTAACCATCGTGACGGCCAATGACGGTGACGCCATGGTGGGCGTCACGGCCAACAGCTTCAGTTCAGTCTCGCTGGACCCGCCTCTGGTCCTCTGGAGCATCGACAAACGCTCCAGCAGCTTTCCTGTATTCCAGCGGGCCAGCCATTTCGCCATCAATATCCTGTCGATGGGCCAGATCGAGCTCTCCAACCGTTTTGCCCGGCCCAGCGATAGCCGTTACTCAGGGGTTGAGTGGCGATCCGGCCACGGAGGTTGCGTGCTGTTGGAAGACACCAGCGCCAGTTTCCAGTGCCGCAAGCACCAGATCATCGATGGCGGCGACCATTGGATCATGATTGGCCAAGTGGTGGATTTTGAAGATAATGGCAGCCCGCCGCTGGTGTATCACCAGGGGGCTTATTCGATGGTCTTGTCCCACCCTCAGCGCGAACGAGAAAACCCTCCGGTGGTCGACAAAAGTGTGCGTGGGCGGCTGGCGGACCATACCTATTTTCTGCTGACCCAGGCTGTGCGCAGCTATCAGCAAAGCTATCAGCCCGAGCAGGTGAAAATCGGCTGGCGGCCCAGCGAAGCCCGCGTGCTGATGCTATTGGATGATGGCTTGTGCCGTGATGTCGCGGCCCTGGCACATGATGCCGATATGCCGGTACATGCCGTAGAACAGACCCTGATCCTGCTGGTCAGCCGAGGCCTGGTGCGCCAGGCGGATGGTGGCTATGAACTGACCCGCGAGGGCTGTGCCCGGGTCTGCGATATCTGGGCGCTGGCCCAGCACCACGAGGCTCAGATTCTGTCGCAGTTCGATGAAGCAGAAATCGCTGCCTTCAAGCGCGTTCTGAAGGGCATCATGGCTGCTGGTCAGACAACATAAGATCGCGGGTCATGTGGCTGCGATAATTGCCCGGCGCCAGTCCCGCATGCCGCAGAAAAAACCGGCCAAAGTATGCCGGGTCCTCGAAGCCCAGCCGATAGCCGACCTGACTGACCGGCTGGTTGGTGTATAGCAGCAGGCGCCGGGCTTCCTGCATCAGGCGCTCGTTGATCAGGCGTTTTGGGGGCTTGCCCGCGATGCCGTGGCAGATTTCATTCAGCCGTTGCTCTGAAATCCCCACCTGTTCGGCATAATGCGGAATCGTCCAGTGGCGGCAAAAGCCGTCTTCAATCATGGCATTAAAGTCCAGAAACAGCTGCAGTTCCTCACGGCAGGGTGGCGGCGAATCCATGGCTTGGGGTGACAGGCGCAGCAGGCTGATGAAAATCAGCTGGGCCAGCAGCTCCAGACTTTGGGCGCGGCCCGGCTGCTGACCGGCGTATTCTTGCTGCAGTTGCCCAAACAGTAAATCCAGGCGCTGCGCTTCCTCGGCGGATTCCCCAGCCAGGCTCTGGATCGACAGGCATAGCGGTGCCACGTGTGCCCCGTCCGACCAGGCGGCGGCCTCGTTCAAGAGCGGCCACAATAGCTGCTGGCGCACTGTCAATACATGGCCATCGGCCTGATCGTCCGTGACAAAGGCATGCACAAAAGCGGGGGGGGGTCAGAAACACCATGGGACCGCGCAGACGATAGACGCGGTCTTCCAACTGCACCCGCACAGCCCCATCCAGGACATAGTGCACCTGGAAATATCGGTCATGGCGATGCATGGACATATTGCGTCCCAACTGGCTGGCCAGCGTGCCCAGCGCCTCGTAGTGCAGGTCCGCATCGGCATGCTGCGGGCCTGCAATATGGCTGAGTTGGAGATTGGGTATTTCTTGCATAAGCGGCGCCAGCTTAAGTAGAGTGTCCCGAGCCCGCCTGTGCCTGTCGGCAGGCCTAGAGCAGTTTCATCCGCTGCGTTTTGCCTTTGATCAGGATATTGCTCAGGCGTGGAAATGCACGGTGTGCGATGTCTCGGCTGAGGGCAATATAGGATACCTGATCCGTGATGCTGATTTTGCCCACCTGTTCGCGTGTCAAGCCACCGTCGCCGGTCAGCGCACCCAACAGGTCGCCTGGCCGCAGCTTGGCTTTTTTGCCCCCCAGCACCAGCAGTGTGACCATAGGCGCCGGGGTTGGGCGCCCTCTGGATGCCTGTGGGCGGGGCAGGGCATCCCAATGTAGGGTCTGTTCCAGGCTTTTTTCTATGCGTGACGCGACATAGCGGTCTGCCGGGTCGCAGAGGCTCAGGGCCAGGCCGTTTTCCTGCATCCGGCCGGTTCGTCCGATGCGGTGGATGTGTACCTGGGGGTCGCGGGCCAGTTCGACGTTGATCACCATGGGCAGCGACGGTATGTCCAGCCCGCGTGCCGCCACGTCGGTTGCCACCAGGATATTGCAGCTGTGGTTGGAGAATTGCGCCAGGACATCGTCCCGATCACGCTGATCCATGTCGCCATGCAGCGCCAGCGCACTGAAGCCTGCGTGTTTCAGGTGGCTGGCCAGCGCGGCACAGGCTGCCTTGGTGTTGCAAAAAGCCAACGCGGAGGCGGGCTGGAAATGTCGCAGCAGCGTCGCCACTGCATCGAAACGTCCAGCCTCGTCGACCTCGTAGAAGTGCTGTTGGATTTGGGCATCGCTGTGTATAGCGTCGACCTTGACCATGGCGGGGTCGTTCAGCAGGTGTTCGGCATCGTTGCGGATGCTGTCCGGGTAGGTGGCGGAAAACAGCAAGGTTTGGCGCTGGCTGGGGCATGTACTGGCAATTGCCATCACATCCGCGAAAAATCCCATGTCTACCATGCGGTCCGCCTCGTCCAGCACCAAGGTGTGCACGGCGGACAGATCCAGGGTCTGGCGGGCCAAATGGTCCAACAGGCGCCCGGGCGTGCCTACGATGACGTGGGCACCATGCGCCAGCGACTCGGTCTGCGGGCGCGCGGACGCGCCCCCAGTCAGCGTCAGAATCTTGATGTTGCCCTCGGCGCGTGCCAGACGGCGCAGTTCTATGGCGACCTGTTCCGATAGTTCGCGGGTGGGGCAGATCACCAGAGCCTGAGTCACCCATCGCGCCGGGTCCAGACGGTGCAAAATGCCCAATCCAAAGGCAGCGGTCTTGCCGCTGCCGGTTTTGGCCTGCGCGATCAGATCACGGCCTTCCAGGATAATCGGCAAGCTTTGCGCCTGAATCGGCGTCATGGCTGTGTATTCCATCTGCGCCAGGTTATCGAGTTGGGTAGGGGACAGCGGCAAGCTGGAAAAAGCGTGTGTGGTCACAAATAAGGCCGGTAGAAGTCAAAGGAGACAGTCTAGCAGGCGCATCGTTGTGTGGCAGGACAAGATGGCCTCCCGAGGAGCGAAGGGAAGGCGCGATCCAGCTGAAGGTGGGCTGGTGCCAGAGTCTAGTCGTGAAATACTTCGTCCAGGGTTTTGGCATCCAGGGTGTTCAGGGACCAGATTTCCAGTTGTTGGGTATCTGCAGCCTGGATGCGCTGAATGGTTTCGTCAGGCATTGCGCCAAAGCGGTGCTGCAGCAGTCGCAGCAACAAGGATGCCTGGCCCTGTTCGCGGCCTTGTTCCAGCCCTTGTTCCAACCCCTGCTCCAGCCCGCGTTGGGTGTATACCCGTTCGGCAACGGTGACGTAACTCATGTTGTGCTCCTGGTGCAGTCGATCGGTTGCTGCAAAGTATTCTGGTTCCAGATCCGGTGGTAGGCGGATGATCCATTCCACCAGGCGTAGTATTTGCCGGATCTGATTACCATCGTAGCCATAGTCGTACAGGCGACGGACGATTTTCAACAAAGGCCCCAGCCGGGCTGCCTTGTCGGCATGCGCTGAAGCCTGTATCTGCGCGATCAGGATGACGGCAAAGGGGTTGGCCGGGGCCAAGGCGTCCAGTTCTTCCAGGCGACTACGCCAATCATTCAATTCTACAACTGGAAAGGTGAATTCGGTCTTTTGCGACAAGAACTTATCCTGATAGCACAAGGCAGTCAGCGGCATCGCGCCAGGCTTTGGCAGGGGCTGGTCGATCAGGATGCCCAGGCTGTAGATGAGGGGTGGCGTCGGAGTCTGGTGTTTGCGCATTTCGCGCGTCTGGATCAGGATTTTGTATTGCAGGATGCGCCAGCTGAATGCCTGGGACTGGGCGGGGCCGGACAGGCGTCCCTGGACCTCGATGTGCACTAACAGCAGGGCGGTGCTGCCCGTTAATAGCTGGACTCGGACCAGTTTGTCCACCAGTTGGCGGCCCTTGGCGGGGGTGGCGGCACGTTGGATGGCTTGCAGTTCTTTGTCCAGGAATTCAATGGGGGCTGCCCAGTCGATTTGTGTGTGCAGCTCAACGGCCAGCAAGGCCATGGCCTGTGGGAAAAACAATTCGAGTGCTTCCTTCCATGGGCTGTCGTGATCATCGGCGATCTGGCCTGTGTCGGCGGACGGCATCGGGTGGTGTTGCGTGGCGGGCATGGCAGGACATCCACTGCGGAAAGATGTCCCATTGTGCAGACCCGCCTGTCCGCCGGATAGATCGGAAAAATCCGCACGGACAAAAATGGCGCAGCCATGGCTGCGCCGTGCCTGTAGCAAGAGCGGGCGTGGAGTTCAACGCCAACCGTGGCCTCTGTGCCTGCCACGACATGGTTTGTAGAGCCTGTGTCGTGGTGATTCAACAATTGTTGGATTTTCAGCATCACCTGGACGCCTGGGTTTGGCGCAAATCCTGTATCAGCTCATCGGCGACGGCTTCTTCGGCAACGATCAAACCATGGGCCTGCATGGTCGGGGTCAGGGCAAGATCCCATCGCGCATGGACTACTGGTTCTCCTAGATCCGGCGGACGCTGCGGTGCGTGCCGCAGGGCGTTCATATAGTCTGCTGCACTCATCCGCCAGGGGAGAGCGTGCCAGCGGTGTTGGACATGATTGGCGATCTGCAGTCCAGGCCAATCGAAATCCCCGTGATAAGCCAGCTTGGCACCGGCCGCGGATAACTGATCCAGCAAAGTGCGTTGGGCGGCAGATGGCATGCCATCTGTACAAACCAGCGGGGCACAATGATCAGCCAAGCAATCGGCGGCAATCGCCAATAGGTTGGGGTTTTCGCAGATATACACCGTGAGTCCCGCCACCGCCCAATCGGGCGGATGGCGTAATAGTTGGCGCAACGATAGATAGGTGGGTATTCCTGGCCGCCAGGTGGCGGTGGCTGGGTCCTGCACGGGCAGGTTCACGCACAAGGCGGGGCGGGCCAATTCATTGACCAAAACACCGGCGCGCGCCCAGATGGCACGGTTGCGCTCGTTCTTGACGTCGGGTGCTGACAATGTGCTGCCATCCGTTTGGGTCCATATCGCCAGTACAACTTGCGCCACTGCTTGGCCATCATCCAGAGCATGGGCATCGCCCAGGGTGCGGGCAGCAAGTTGGGCCCTGGGCATGCCTGGGGCCGGCAAGTGCTGCATGACCGCATCGGCCTGCGACAGCAGCTTGGCCGCGCTGGGGATATTGGCTCGGCCAAGCCGCTTCAGCAAAGGGATAGCCACGGGCGTTTGTAGCCAGGCAAGCAGTCGTGGGTCTGATGGCGTGCCGTGACTGTCGGTGTTGACCTGACCTGTTGCCAGCGTGGCCCAGGCCTGAATTTGCTCAGTTTTGGCAGCCCGTCGATCAATCAAGGGGCCGTCGATTTGTGCCAAGGCATCGCGCAGAGATGAACACACGCCTGCGTGCTGCAATGCAGTATCGATGTCCGTCAGGTCAATCCGGATGGTCTTGACGGGCCGCACCGGCCTGCCCATCAGGGCCGCCAGCCTTGCTTGTTCGTGGGGCGCTAATCCGCCCAATTGCAGAATAGGGGGGTGTTGCCCAGCAGGGTGGCGTTCATAGTGGCGCCGCAGTCGTCGGCGCAGATCTGCCAATTCGGGACCGCCCAGCAGGCGTTGCAGGCGGGCATCGTCAGGAGGCATGCGCATCTTTGTTTATTGCGTCGGTCTCGGGCGGAAAGCGCTGATCAGGATCTGGCACCCGTCGCTTGGTGCGTCCATCCCAGATCCATCGCGAGACATGCACAGCATCAATGCCCTCACGGCGCTGCAATTGGGCAATGGCCACACCTGGCAGTTCGGCTGAACAGGCCCATTCTCGTTCGCTGGTGACGACAAAGTCCAGATCGAACTCCCGGATCAAGGCCCAGCAGTGGGCCCGGGCAGGTTCGTCGATCCCGGCAAAAACCTCGTCGAGCAGCACCAGGCGCGGCGCATGGCTGCTGCTGCCTCGAGAATAAAAACTGGCGACTGCTGCGAATAAGGGGACAGTCAGGCCTAGCGCCCGTTCGCCGCTGGAGGCCGGTCCCATCAAAGAACGCCATTCGCCAGCCCAGCGTTCTATCCGGAAGCGGTGCCAGCGACGGTAGTCCAGGGCTCGGTCCAGTTGCTCTTGCAGGCTGGAGCCGGGCAAGGTGTCGCTGCGGCTGCGTTCGGCCTCGATGCGTTGCTGCAGCATTTCGCCCACCACCCGACGGTCATCGGCAGACCATAGATCCGTGCTGGTATTCAGCAGATGTCGGCGGGCGGCCTCCAGACCGACTGGCGCCCCGTCAACGCCTTCTGGCAGCGTTTCCCATTTCAGTCGAAAGCGCACGCCGGTGGTGGTGGGGCGCTGCTGGAGTTCCTCATTGATGGCCAGAATTTGTTGTTGTGCATCACGCAAACGCTTTTGGATGGCACTCGAAATCTCGGCCTGAAGATGTGTTTCCAGGATTTCGCGTTCGCGGGCGCTGAGGAGTTCCTTGCGTTGTGCGATTTCAGCAATCAGATGGGCCTCAAGCCGGTCGGGACGTTCAGGCCGATTGTGGTAAATGATGTGCACCACCAGACCGAAATCGCTGGTGTCGGCCTGTGCCTGGTGGCCCAGCGCACTCAGGGCACTGCCCAGCTCGGTGTAGTCCTGGGATATTTCGCCCTGGATGCGCGACCAGGCGGCGTCATCATCCGTGGTTTGATTCAGGCGCTGCTCAGTGCGCCGCGCCAGGCTCAAGGCAGTCTCGATGGACCAGTTGTCCTGTGGCGCGGGTAGCGCCAAGTCCGGCAACGCCGAGGCCAGTAGGCCTGTCCCGCAAAAGTCTTGCCACCGCATGATCGTCTGCTGGCGTGCCTGCAGTCGCTGCTCCAGTACTTCGGTGGCTGCCTCGGCTTTTTGGGCGCTGCGGGCGTAGTTTGCAGAGGCCAGGCGCAGCGCGTCATGGCAATCATTCAGGGTTTGTTCGGCCAGGCGCAGGGCTTGCGTGGCCTGTAGCAGTTGCGCTTGTAGTGCTTGGACCTGAGCCCCAATGCTGGTTTGCAGCGTTTCCAGGCGTGTGCGGGCCTGTTGGGCTTCGAGCGCACATTCTGCTGCTTGTTCATCCGCCTGGGTGGCATCTTCGCGGGCGTGTTGTTCACGCGCTGCCTGCTGCTGCCATTCCAGATGCGCTTGTTGCCGTTCACGCGTGGCCAGCGCCAGTTGTACGATGGTGTCGGCAAAATCCTGCAGGTGCTGTCCGATTCTGTGCAGCGCCTCTGGGGTATCGGGTAGATGTAAATCGGCGGCATCTTGCTGCAGCGTTTGCTGCGCCTGATCTAGCGCTGTGTCGGCCAGCTGCAGATGCTGTGCCGCTTGCTGCAGGTATTCCTGGGCCAAGGCGTGCGTTCGCATGCTGGCCGTTGCCAGGGCATGCGCGGTGCGCAGGGCCTCGTCCGAGGGCGCAGTCTGCCATTCTTGCGCAGCCTGGGCTTGGGCCGCACGAGACTCTGTTTGTTGCTGCGCCAGGGCCTGTTGCGCATCCTGAATAGCCTGCAGGCGGGTATGGATGATGTCCAGACGTTGCGTCCGTGCTGCTGCCCGCGCCGCATGGCCGATGTGCTGTGCCTGGGGCTTGGTCCAGGCACCCTGCAGAGAGCCCAGGCGAAAACGACCGTCTGGTGCGACCCAGGCTTCTGCCGTTGGGACATCCTGCGGCCCGCAGGCGATACCGTCCAGCAAGACCTGGATGCGGGCACATGCCTGCTGGATGGAGGCGGTTGCAGGCAGGTCTTCTATGCGGGCCGGTGCCAGCCAGCCCGCTAGCGATGCCGCCTGTCGGGATCGAGGCACCCACCAGGCGCTGCCCACAATGGGGGCACCCTGTTGATCCAGCAGATCGCCCTGCGGGCTGACCCAGGCGTCCAACAAGCCGGCTGCCTGCAGTGCGGCTTCCAGCCCCGCTCTTTGTGCTTCGTCCAGGTTGGGATGAAAATCCACCAACTGCCAAAAAGGCGCACCGGCTTGCCCTTGGCGGGTCGCCGCGTTCTGCCAGCCAGGCAGGGCAGGCAGGGGGTCATGGCCGTTCTGCAGATCTTTTTGCTCGGATTGCAGCAGGATTTGTTCGTCTTTCAGGGCCTGTTGTTGCGCCAGCAAAGCGGCTTGTTGTTGCGCCAATTGCTGGCTGGCCGATTGTTGGGCCGCCAGTAGCGCCAGGTGGGCGGGGCTGGTGCCGGTCAGCGTCATGGTCCAGATATCCAGATCCTGAATGACCTGGTCGCCATCCACGATGTGCAATTGTCGCAGACTGTCCAGGTGTTCGCGCCAGGCGTCCAGATGGGCACCGCTGCAGTCGTGCACCTGCGCATCAGCGTCTTCCCTGCGTGCGATAGCATCACTGAGATCATCGCGGCGTTCATCATGCCGGATTTGTGCCTCGTGGCGTGTCCGCTTGGCCTGATCCAGCGCTGTACAGCGCTCCAGTACGGTCTGGATCTGTTCCCGCCGCAGGTCTCGCGCCCGGCGCAAGTCGGCTTGGGCAGCTTGCAGTTCCTGATCCGGTAGCGGCCGATTATCGTCGCTGCGCGATAGCAGGCTGGCGTCATAGTCCGTTGCTAAGCCTGCTTGGCCTGCAGCTTGGCGGCTGGTTGCGCGGACTTGGGCCAAGGTTTGTGTCAGCTGCTGTGTCCGAGCGTGACAATTTTTGGTGGCGGCTTGTTCCTCGTCCCGGCGTTGCCGTCGGGATTGCTGTTGTTCCCGCGCCTTATCCGCCGCGTCTTGGCGGCGCTGGGCTTCCTCGGCAGCGTTGCTCAGGGTGTGCGCATCCGCCATGGCCGGATCAGACTTCAGGGTATCCAGCCGAGTCTGACAGACAGCGCGGTCGGTATTGGCCCGTTGCTGTTGGGCCTCTGCCTGTGTTTCTGCTGTCTGGGCTGCCGCCAGTGCCTGGTTTTGTTCGTTCAATGTCCGGCTGGCATTGTCAAAGGCAGTCTGGGCGCTGCGCACATGGCGTGCCTGTCGCCGTGCCTGGGTGGCGGCATAGCGTTGATAGCGGCGATTGAACTGTGTGACTGCATGGGCCAGAGCCTCGTGTTCTTGCAGCTCCTGGCGGTATTCCTCTAGCTGGGTCAGGGCTTCCGCCACGTCGGCCAATAATTCAGACGGAATCGGCGGCAAGGCTTCGGTCAGGGCCTGCGACAGACTGGATTCGTCCGGTTTTTTCGATAATTGGGGCTGGCGCAATTGGACCAGCGTATCCATCAGGGCGTCGTAGCGGGCTGGTCCCAGCTGGAATAATTGTTCATCCACGGCGCGCCGATAATCCCGCGCAGAACGAAATAATTGCCCGCCCAGATTTTGCAGGGTTTCATCCAGCTTGTCCCTGGTCAGGACGACCCGCTTAGGGTTCATGAGCCAAAAATCTTGTCCGATGCGGCGTTGCGTCAGCGTGAAATACCAGGCCTCTACCTGGCTGCGTGCTGCCACTGCGGACAGGCCGCAGCCCAGAGTCAGATAATGCGGCAGGCCATCGGCATCCAGGCGACCGAATTCCACCCAGGTATAACCCATGCGCCGTTCGTGCTGTCCCAGCAGCAGATTCCAGGCCATCCTTTTGGTGTTGTCGCCATCAGGTTCGATGCGTGAAGGGCGAATCTGGGCATCAAACAGAAAAGGCAGTGTCAACGACAGGACTTTTGATTTGCCCGTGCCGTTGTTGCCGCGCAGCAGCAATCGCCCATTCCGAAAATGAAATTCTTCACTATCGTAGTAAAACAGATTCACTAACCCCAGCCGCAAGGGTTGCCAGCGATTCAGGCTTGGAATAGGCAGGGCAGCGTGATCAGTCTTGGCGTTGGGTAATGTGTCCTGGATCATGAAAACAGGTCAGGAGTCATGGGGGAAGCAGCGGGCTGCTGGGTGCGGCTTGGGCCGGTGCTGGATGGTCGCATGTTTACCGATCCCAGTGCAAACCGGGCCAGGGCCGGCAAGGCAGCGATATGCTCGCCATCATCGGTCAGTAGTTGCAGATCCCGCAAACGGGCGACGGCCAATTGCGCCAGTTCGTGCTCGGAGCCCGCTTCCCGAGCAGACTTGCGCCAGTAGCGCCCGTACTGCTCGCGCCGTTGCGCCAGATGTGCGGCGATGTCTTGTAGGAGGATCGGTCTGGTGGCGGCAGTGGAAGCGTGGTGGGCCTGCGCCAGGAATTCTGCAACCAGCAGGGTGACATGGGCTTCGGTGCCTTCGGCAGGCATGGCAATATCGCTCAGGTCGCCATCAATATCCGTCAGGGCCAGCCCTTCGGCGCGTTGTTCTGCCTGCAGGCCGCTGGCCTCGCACAAGCGGCTGGCCATGGCACCTCGTTGGTTGATGAAATAGCTGCGCAGTTCCGGGGTCAATGGGTCCAGATAGACGACGGGATCGTCCAAAAGACGTCGGGCAAGATGATGACGCAAGGCAGTTCGTTGACCATCTTCTGTGTCTGGTCTGTATTCTCGCACCAGCGAATCCAGCCGGTCCGATAAAGTCACTGGAGCCTGTTCCGATGGCCAGGTGGAGGGCCCGCGAATTGCCGCCAACATGCCCGCCAGCGCCCGTCGGTGCACATCATATAGCGCATCATTGGTTTCACCCGAAGCGGCAGCATTGGCGCGTACATAGCTTTCCTCGTCGCCGGCAATCCGCCGCAGCACTCCCAGCTCCAGCAGGGTACGGCAGACCGCCACCAACTCGCGCCTTTCGTGCATGGTGGTCAGGGTAAAGCTGAAGTCGCGGGCGATCAGGGCCGGGTCTGCCGTCTGTACCAGCAGGCGCTCGCCCAGTATCTTCAGGGTAATCTGGGGATTTGCGCGTTCCAGCACTGCACAGACCAGGCACAACAGCACATAGCGGCGGCGGTCGAAACCTGGCAGCCCCCGGCTGGCATCCTCTAGTTGGGCAGGGCGTTTGTACAGGCGCGCGCAGTCCCGTTCAATATGCAGCGTCCAGCCGGCTTCGCGGGAAAACCAGGTGCGCAGGGTATCTGCGTGGTGCAAGACGGCGGGAAACGCGTCATGCGATGACACCATCAGCGGGGTCATCAACAGCGCACGCAATGCCTGGATGCGCTCATTGTCCTGGTACCGGACTTGTTGTCGGCGGATGCTGCGGCTATCGCGTTTCATCGGCAGGCCCAGTGCGGGAAATCATGATCAGATGGTCGCGCCCGCTGAGGCAGCCATCGCTGGTGTGGATGCTGGCCTGAGTGTCGGCGGCCAAGGGCTGCAGGCGTATTTGTAAAAGCCCATCGCCGCTTTGCGCCTCGACGATGGCGTCCGGGTTTGGTTGCGCCGTCAGGGTTTCGCCCAGCAGATCCAGGAACAGCGCAAACGTCGGTGCGTCCAAAGGTCCTAATTCCGACAAGCGCGTGATCCGGCCCGTCGCCAAGCGTTGTCGGGCCGTTTCGATTTGATCGTGTTCTTCCTGCAGTTGGGCAGCCAGCAGGCTGCGTGCCTGGGCACGATCTTGAATTCTGGGCAGTACCCCGCGCGGGGCGGCCTCCCCGTATTCCCGCAGGCGCGGCGATACCTGGATGGGTTTGGCTTGCGCCCAAGGTGTGCTGGCAGGCAGATCCTGGTTGCCCGGAGGCTGCTGCGCCAAGTGTCGGGCAGGATTCAAGGCAAAGGCGGCGCGCGCCAGACGGTGTGCCTGGGCATCATCCTGGCAGTCTGCAAACCAGGCTGCCAAGGTGCGAAAATCCGCCGAGCGGTCACTGCGGCCGCTGCGCCGTTCATTCAGGGCGGTAATGGCCATCAGCAACTGAGGGATTGCGGCACGGGCTTTGGTGCGCAGCAGTTCGGCCTGCGATGGCTCGTGTCCTGTCGATAAAAACCAGCGCCGCAGCCCGGTCCAGCGTTCGTGCCAGGCATGCTGATAGTGTTCCAGCGCTGACAGTTGCTCTTGATCATTGCCTGGCGCGCTGTCGCGTGCCTCGCGGCGTGCGGTCAGCCATAACAAGGCGTCAATCCGAGGCGTCAGAGATTCCAGGTGCCGGGCAATGCCGCCTGATCGGGCGACCAGGTCGCCGATGAAACGTTCCAGGTAGTCGATCAGTCGTTTTTTATAGCCGAGTACCGCCTGTACTTGTGCTTGCTGCAGTTCGATGCTGCGCCCGATGCCCGCCATAAAGGCTTGGGCATTGTCAGTCAGGCTTTCAAACACGCGCACCAAATCGCGCAGCACTTCATGGACCTTGGCGGCGTCTGGGTCAGCGTCGTCTGCCAGTGCTCGTAAAGCCTGCAGGCGATAGGTGATGTCTTCCAGCGCGACAGTTTGCAGCTCTGCCCGGCGGTGCAGTGCCTGGGCAAAAGTGACCAGCGCCGATTCGACTGCTTCGCCTTCTTGAGACAGGCGGTACAGGTATTGCGCCCGATAGTAGTCGCTGAGACTGGTGACCCGAGAGACGTCAGGCTGGGACTCCAGATTGCCCCAGTCGGTTAGCTGGTTGAGTGCGGTCTGGATGTCTGCCAGCCTGGGGCGTGAAGCCAGCGGCAGAGAGGACCAGGCGCCTTCGGTCAGCACTTCGTCTGGCCGCAAGTGCAGGCGGAATTGGCGTTTTGCGGCCGCAAAGCAATCCATGATCTGACGGTACAGATCAGCCTTGTCAGCATTGAGATGGCGAAAGAGGTTAGCCTGCAAAGAGGGCGAATCAATCATGGGATAAGGCAGCGTCGCGTCGGCCTTTGATTCTAAGACAATGGGTTCAGGATTGCATGCGGAAGCCGCTGTTTGTATTGTTCAAGCATCGCTAGATTTCTTTTTAGTGCGTTGCCGCCGGACGCTATTTTTGTAGCGACGAATGTCTTCAAGGCTATCCAGTTTGGGCAGAAACAGATTGTCGAGTTCTTTGGCGCGGCCAAGAACTATCGCCACGCGGACGACATTATCGAACCCAACATTGCGCCCGGCTTCGAGGTTGGACACGGTATTGACGCCGATGCCGGCGCGGCCAGCCACATCGGCCTGCGTCATCTGCCGCACCAGTCGTTCTGTGCGCAGGCGTTCGCACAGTCGTTTCACGATTTCGTTTGGCTTGCTGAGTGATAAATCCAACATAATGTGTATTTATTGGGTTATTGTCTATATAGTACACAAAATAATGGAATTGCTGTAAGCCTTAGCTAAGTGTCGCCAGCCAGCATCCTTTTAAGCTTCAGCGTAGCCCCTGCTTGATGAAAGGATACGTCTGTTGGAGGGACCGCAGTATGACTAAGTTGTATCGACTGTTTCCGCTGGCGCTGGGCATCTAGGCCGCGCTGGCAGACGGATTCAGTCAGTCTGATCTGCCTTCATCTCAGATTGTTGGTTTTTAGGGCTTTGGTGTCTTCGGGCAGAGGTGCAAGTCGTTCAATCATGCACCAATCGAACACGTCGCGGGGTGTAATTGCCCAGCCACGATAGAACAATTTCTTGGCCAATACTTCTGCAATCGACTCTAGCGGAAATTTTACAAGACCATTCTGCATATCCAGATCGGTATTCAGCAGCCTGGAGCCGACAATAAAGTCGATTTCCCCTTCATCAAATTGCCACTTAACGTAACTTGATTCCTCTGAATAGGATCTTAGGCTATCCTCGAAATCCTCGTTTAGACGAGGTGATACGTAACCAAGCCAGTTGGGTGAGTCGATGAAGAGATCGATATCGTCACTTACCCGGTGGGCAATCTCAAGCATAAGACGAGTGCCGCCACCCATTACAGGGGAAAAAAAGGATCCTCCAATTTTTCTAGCGGACTCTGTTATTTCTTGTGCGATGGAAGCCAGCTTGCGCCAGGAACCATGATCTATATGTGCCTGCATCTGAGCAGGAGAGAGCTTTGTCTGAAATGTCATTGCGATTTCATTTTTCTACACCAATAGATCACGCATGGCATCTTCCCAACGTCCTACCTTTTGGCCCCCATGCGCGAGCCATTCAAGATACAGCGCATGAGCGTGTCGAATATCAAACCCTAGATGGATGCAGGCCCGCCCAATCAGCGCAGGTGCGCATTCAACAAACATCGGAGCGAGCAGCGCTTGTTGATCTTCAGGGATGCCGATGGCCCGGCATGAGCCATCGGCAACCGCCAGACGCAAGCTTTCTACAGTAAGGATTGGGCCGTACGGTGCGTTTAGGTGGCCAACAAGCAAGCCGGGCAGGTCATTTTTCATGTTGAAATTATCTCAATGGAAAGCGCCTTGAATAGGGATTCAATGTCTCTAGTTTAACTTAAGATTGTTGTTTTTCAAGGACTTGTGCTTTCTATGATCATCCCTTTGAACCGCAGCAAGGCGGAGATCGCCCGGGAGGTCATCGCAAAAAAATGGTAGGGCCGTCTCGACGCAAAGAGACGGCGCGGCAAGTCCTGGGGCAGCGGCAGGTCAGCATCCGTATTGTTTGCACGACGTTGGGCATCAGCGAGAGCTGCTACCACTATGGGCGGCTTCATGAATGCCTTATCCGACGACCTGGGCTATGGCCGTATTTACATGAACAATCTATCGGATGACACGGTGTCGGCCATTCGCTTGGCATTGCTCGCTTGCTCAAAATTCCGTCCTATTTCGTCGCCAGCCAGGGTGTTGTCAGTGTCGATCCGGTTGTCAGTTCGCCGAAGGCCGTGCTTAAGGACGTGGACCGGCGCGTGTATGCCGACAAGCAGGCCCGACAGGGCATGGCCGATTTGGGGGATGTTTCCCAAGTAGGTGAAAAATGAATGGTTGTGCGTCACCGTTTGCGTCTGGCCATGGCTGTGGGGGCGGTCGTGGACATTAGCGCGTCCCATTGCTGCTGGGCGCTGTTCTTGTAGCGGCGAATGTCTTCGAGGCTATCCAATTTGGGCAGGAACAGACTATCGAGCTCTTTGGCGCGGACCGCCCGATTCCATTCGGTGTGACAACGAGCCGGAACATGTGGGCAAAATCCTGCTGGATTGGACTGCCAGGTGGCGTATCACGTTGATCCATACCCAGCCGGGTAACCCGTGAAAAACACTTGCATCGAACGCTACAACAGGACCGTACGCTATGATTGACCGACCAAAAACCTGTTTGCCAGCCTGCAAGAGGCCCAAGATGATGCCACTGAATGGCTCTGGACTTACAACAACGAACGACCGCATGAATCCCTGGGTGGGCTCACTCCCGTCCAGATGGCTGACGAGTTGGAAAACCTGACGTTCCTGAAGATGGTCATCTGCGTCTATCAATATGCTCTGGATTTGCTTGATGTCATGAAACAGTTGGACAGCCTGGTGGATGCTTGCCGTTTTCGACTGCGTCAACATTTCTGCTTTGCCTACTACGATCCCGTGCTGTATGCCTCGCCCGTGGCTGGGACAGCACCTCCGTCGTGGGTGCAATGATTTTTATTTATTCAAGAAATGGTCTGGGAAGGCTGGCTTTGGGATCTGCTTTAGTGGTTCAATCTTCCCGGCAGGAACTTGGGGTCTCAGTGGCACATCCCACTGATATGTCGAGCATTGTTGTTTATTATGCTTTACCCAGGGGGTGGATGCCCTGAAGTAGGCCAATGACGAATACCTAAAGACCTTCCGGTGAGAGCCGTAGATAGGGTATGTCGCCATAGGCTCAAAGGGATCGGCCTCGAAGTTTTATAGCTTGTGTGCTGTTAGTCTTGAAATTAAATGACTATAACGAGTGGTTTTAAAAATATTCTCTTTTTTTGCCTTTCCCTTTATGCGTTACTTATGCATAGTCGCAACTTGAGGTTCACATGAATCAGCAACAAATCGCTATTCCTTTGTTAACGCCTTTGCTGCCTGACAGGATGGCGATTATGCCGTATCTGGAACAAATTGATAGTAGTCGACAGTATTCAAATTTTGGACCACTCAATACTGCGCTTGAATCTCGTTTGGCAGCGCTATTCCAACAACATACCTCGCACTCGTTGCACGTTACGACCGTTAGCAATGCAACACAGGGGTTAGAGTTGGCGCTTAGTAGCCTAGGTTTGCCGCCTAAAAGTAAAGTCGTTGTGCCTGCGTTGACTTTTGTAGCGTCTCTGACGGCAATCATACGCGCGGGTCATATTCCTGTGGTTGCGGATATTGATCCTAATAGTTGGTTGATTACGCCAGAAGTTGCAATGGAAGTTGCCTCAAAATCCGGGGCACAGGCAGTGCTTGCAGTTGCTGCTTTTGGGCAGCCATTGGATACCCACTCTTGGAGTGATTTGCAAAGTAGCACTGGTCTGCGTGTACTCATTGACGCAGCAGGCGCATTTGGTAGTCAGTGGGTGGAATCACCTGATATTCCTGTTGTTTACAGCATGCATGCTACCAAGGCCCTGGCTGCTGGCGAAGGCGGTATGGTTGTCAGTGGCGACGCCGATCTTAATGCTCACATTAAACAGCTTAGTAACTTTGGCATTAATTTGGATGCTAATGTAGGTTTCCCTGTCGGGCATCTGTCTTTTGTAGGTAGTAATGCCAAACTATCTGAATATCACGCTGCTGTGGCTCACGCCAGCCTGGATCAATGGGATATGCAAGTTCAGCGACGTCAGGACGTCTATCGTCCATACCGGCAATCGCTTGAGCTTGCTTGTGGGGATGCCTTACAATGGCAAGCAGGTGTTCCTGTCACTGCACCGACCATGCTGTGTGTACGCATGAAGGCAGAAGCGCGCCAGTGCCTAGAGCGAGTCTGCCAACATCAAAAAATTGCGACCCGACGCTGGTATCAGCCTTTGCTTCATCAGAATTCTGATTTTATTCAAATGATCAGGCAGGTCACGCCTGTCGCTGAAGCGATTGCCTCTGGTTTGATTGGGTTGCCATTTTCACCATATATGACATCTGCAGAAATTGATCGGGTTGTTGCCGCTGTTCGGCTAGCTGTCGATGCTACAGATTGATTTTTATTTATTAATTTAAAATTACGCTAGCGGGAGCAATCATGAACAATATCGAAGATTTTATTGAAAAATTTATTATTGCGGTAGATTTCCAAGAGCCCGTTCCGGTCGCGCCTGATTCTGTGTTTGTGGATTTTCCAGAATGGGATTCGCTTGCCACGTTGGGAGTTATTGTGATGTTTGATACTGAATATGATAAAACCATCTCTGGGGATGATTTGTCTAAAGTCACTACCATTGCTGAACTTCATCAATTAGCGATTGCATAGCTATGGCATCCTCTAAATTATCCAATGTGCGTTTCGCAGGTATGGCAACCTGCGTGCCTAAGCAAATAGTGCACAATGTGCACGATGCGCCCCCTCATTTGCGTTCAGAGCGCGAACGCTTAGTAAGGAATATTGGCATCGAAACACGCCGGGTTTGCCCGACTTGGCAGTGTTTTTCGGATCTGGCATACGATGCTGCAGAAAAACTGCTGGATGAATTAGAGTGGTCACGCGATGAAGTTGGTGCATTGATTGTGGTCACTCAGTCACCAGATTATCCGGTCCCTGCTACCTCTATCATCTTACAGGATCGGTTAGGGCTGGCCCATTCCACAATGGCATTTGATATTAATTTGGGATGTTCGGCTTATCCGTTTGCTTTGCAGGTTTTAGGTAGTCTGATTTCGTCAGGTGCTATTAAAAAAGGCCTGATCCTGCTGGGTGATCGGTCCAGCTACAAGCACCGGGATTCGCTAAAAGACCCGCTGTTTTCAGATGCTGGTACGGCAACTGCATTGGAGTATCAGGAAGGTGCTCCACCGATGTATTTTGATCTCAATAGCGACGGTAGTGGTTACAAAGCCATCATTGTTCCGGTTGGTGGGCACCGTAACCCTATTCAGCTCGAGCATACCCTTGCTCACAAGGGAGAAGATGGTTTTTGGCGATCAGATCTTGATTTGATTCTGGATGGCCCCGCGATACTTGGGTTTTCTACGCAGCGTGTCCCACCTGCAGTGGAATATCTCTTAGAGTATTCGGGTGTTTCTAAAGATGAAGTTGATTATTTTATCTTTCATCAAGCCAATCGTATGATTAATGAAACCATTCGCAAGAAATTAAAGCTATCAGAAGATAAGGTTCCCTCTAGTTTGCGTGAATTTGGTAATACTAGTGGTGCTTCTTTGCCAGTCACGGTGTCTGTCAGACTGAGGGATGCGTTGGCGACCGGAAAAAAACGTCTGCTGTTTTGCGGCTTTGGAGTGGGCCTGTCTTGGGGCTCTGCTATTGTAGACATCGAGTCTGCTTGTTTCCCGGAATTGATTGAAGCATGACTGGGCAAGATGATCCGTTTTGTCTGACTGGCAAGCGCATTCTGGTAACAGGTGCGTCCTCCGGCATTGGCAAGCAGATTGCCTTGACTTGCGCACAAATGGGCGCACAGCTGGTGATAACAGGCCGTAACCTAGAACGCTTGCAGGCTACTGCGGATGCTTTGTGTGGTAGCAGTCACCTTGTGGTGGCTGCTGATCTGGCGTTGCCAGAGGGCCTTGATCACTTGGTAGAACAAGCTGGTGTGCTTGATGGCGTGGCGCATGCTGCTGGTATTTCAAAGCTGGTGCCGTTCAGGCAGATTAACCAGAAACATCTTGATGTGATTTTTTCGGCCAATACCTACGCGCCCATGCTGCTGACCAAGGGGTTATTGGCAAAAAAACAGATCGCCCCTGGGGGGTCAATTCTGTTCATTGCAGCGCTGGCATCACACAGTGGCGCGTTGGCGACCTCGGCTTATGCTGCAAGCAAATCAGCATTGCTGGGGGCTATGCGCTCGTTGGCGCTGGAGGTCGCCAAGCAAGGCATACGCGCCAACTGCATTGCTCCAGGCTATGTGCAGACACCGATGCTGGACGGTCTGGGGCAGGGGGGCGGTAGTATGGATGAATTATTTGCGTTGACCCCCCTGGGTATGGGAGAACCGGAAGATGTTGCCAGTACTGCAGTGTTCTACTTGTCAGATGCCAGTCGCTGGGTCACACGCAATTATTTTATTCTGGATGGCGGTTTAAGCACGCCTATGGATATCTACGCATGAGTGACACAACACAACACTATCCCTTTTCTGTTGCAGGAAAAACCGTGCTGGTCACCGGTGCGTCATCAGATCTGGGTCGGCATGTCGCCATAACACTGGCCCGTCGTGGTGCGTGTTTGGTCATCACTGGGCGGAATGCCGAACGCTTGCAGGCGACTTATGCTGATCTGCCGGGTGGCGGGCATGTGCAGGTGGTGGCCGATCTGACACAAAAGGGTGACCGGGACCGCCTGGTTCAGACTGCTGGGGTATTGAACGGCGTGGTTCATTGTGCAGGTCTGAAAAGTCACTGTCTCGTGCACCAACTGGATGAATCGCTTATGAGCGAGATGTATCAGGTCAATTTTCTGGCACCAGTGATGTTGACTCAGCGCCTGCTCCAGGCTGATGCCGTGGTGCAGCAGGGTTCGATCGTCTTCATGCTGTCCACCGCTGCTCATGTTGGGACGCGGGGTCTTGGACCCTATTCTGCCATGAAGGCAGGGCTGGTGGGTATGATCAAGTGTCTGGCGTTGGAGCAGGCCGAGCGCAAGATACGCGTCAATGGCATTTCACCCTCGACCATCGTCACGCCCATGAGGGCTATGCACCCGGGTTTGCTCGAAGAACAAAAGGCTCGTCACCCGCTAGGGTTGGGCACGCCGGATGATGTGGCCAACGGCGTCGTATATATGCTGTCTGACGCCAGCCGCTGGGTCACCGGCACCAGTCTGGTCATGGATGGTGGGGCGGTGATTTGATGAAAAAGGTTTACATCATTGGCGCTGGTGGTTGGGGCCGTGAGGTACTGATCCAGATGCGCACTGCATCAGCTTACGGCAAAGACTGGTCTATTGCGGGCTTTCTGGATACGCGGGCGCATATGTTGGACGGTATCGACTGTGGGGTTTCGATTGTGGGCGATCCTTTGATCCATCAGCCACAGGCGGGCGAGGCCTTTGTTTGTGCGGTGGGCCTACCGAAGGGGCGTGCACAGTACGCAGTGCCCATTCTTGAAAAGGGCGGTGAATTCATTCATATTTACACGCCATTCAACTCAGAAGGTTATCTCAGCAAAGGGGTGCATTTAGGAACAGGCTGCTTCTGGGCTCCTCGAGTGCAGTTCAGCCCTGATGTCTGGGTAGGCGATTTCGCTAATTTTCACAGCGGCACGATTATTGGCCATGATGTGCGTATCGGACATTATGCGCAGATTGGTGCCATGGTGTTTATTGGTGGCGGGGCACGAATTGGTGACTATGCCATCGTCCATCCGCATGCCACGATTATCCCACATATCACTGTGGGCGAGGGGGCAACGGTGGGGGCTGGGGCGGTAGTGGTTAAGGATGTACCGCCAGGGGTGACTGTGTTCGGCAACCCGGCTCGAGTGATTTTCTGAATAGCCGCTCATTGTGTTACTGAGGACCACCATGCGTTCACGGATGCACCCCAAGTACTATCTGTCACAGGAAATTTTTGATCGAGAGCAGAGCAAAATCTTTCGTAAAGCCTGGGTATTTGCGGGTCTGAAATCATTCTTGCCCAAGCACAATTCGTTCATTACACGGAAAATCGTAGGGATTCCTGTGGTTATCCAAAACTTCAACGGTGAGTTGCGGGCATTTGAAAACGTCTGTCTGCATCGCAGCGCCCCGTTACAGCAAGGGTTTACGGGAACGCGTCCGCTGGTGTGCCCCTATCATGCCTGGAGCTACGACAGCAGTGGCTGTGTCAAAAAAATACCGGATTGCGATGCCATCTATCGCATCGGTGATACAGAAAAAAATCTCTCAAATTGCGCAATTTTGCGCTGGTCGAGCTGGGTGGGCTGCTGTTCATCAATCTTGCACCTGAGCCGTTGCCGCTCGAGGATCAGTTCCCGCCTGGGTTCATCGCTTTGCTCAAGAGCAGCGCCGAGGCATACGACACAGAGGTCATCATGACCACCTGGCATGCCAAATTCAACTGGAAGCTGATTTACGAAAACTTGCGTGATTTCAATCACATCAAATACCTGCATGCCAAGAGTCTGGTGAAGATTGCTAATTTCCCGTTTGGGGCAGCTGATGTAGATGTGGCGGAGGCGCCATTACAGGACTGTTCGCCTGCAGCGCTGCGTCGGGAAATGCGCACGTTCAGCTACGGCGGTCCCGAGGGAAAGATCGACCCGGTTAAACGTGAGCCTTGGATGAACATGGTTGAGCGCTGGGGCGATACCGACGCCTATTTCAATTGGCTGGCGTATCCGAATCTTCATATTGCTTGCGGTAATGGTGGATATTCCTTTGCAATCGAGAATCATGTGCCAGTTTCCCCAGGAAAAACCGACGTGGAGCTTTTCTTCATGACGGCTCGCAAAAGAAAGAGCTATGCCTTTTCTCCTCAGGTGCTGCTGGCACATATGCATTATGGCAAAAAAATCCTGAGTGAAGACATTGGCATGCTGGAGGCAGTACAAGCAGGGCTGCATATTGATGCCCCGGTACCGACCCAGGGGGCGTATGAAAGCACCAATCGTCAGATCGAGCGCTGGTACACCACGCTGATGGAGACCGATCATGAAATCTAGATGGATTGTGGGTGCTGGTGATTGTCTGGACGTGATCTTTCACGCCTGCAAACAAGCATATCCCGGTGATCAAGTGGAGAAAATCATCGTGCCTCAGACTGATGACGATGAATTCGATTCGGCGGCATTGGATGCGTTGGCACCCGACAGCGGTACCGCGTTCGTTGCTTTTGATGAGAGTTTCGGCAACATGAAACGTATGGAGCTGATGCGGGCATTGATGGTGCGTGGGTTTCGACTGGATACACTGATCTCTCCTAGTGCAGTCGTAGCCGAAGATGCAATCATTGGCATGAACGTGTTCATTGGCCCGAATGCGACCATAGGGCATGGTTGCCGAGTTGATTTCAATACAATTATCCATGCCGGCGTCATCATCGGCCCAAACAGCCGGGTCAAATCATCGTGTTGGCTGGAAAGCGGTGTGCAGCTTGATTCGGGCGTCGAAATCGGCGCATATTGCATTCTGAGGATGGGCGCAGCGATTCGCAGCCAGGTAACCATAGGGAGAGGCTGCGAATTAGGATGGCCGCGTATGTACGAGCAGGACGTGCTCAGTAATACCTTCTTTGATCCCCGGTATGATGAACCTATTTACGTTTATGCGGGCTGATGGGTTCCATGATCGAGTCCGGTCGTTTTAGCTGAATGCATCCCTGTGTTTCCTAACCTACGGTCCCGAGCATGAGTTTTTCACAAGTCATTTATCTTCCGGAACTGCTCCATGAGTACAAGGCCCGCTATGTCGGTGGGCAACCTTCGATGAGCAGTGGGTTTTTAAATTTAATCCGAGAACCGATACGACAGGGCTGTGGTATAGAGATATCCTCTTTTAGTCTGAGAAAAGATTTTCATATTAAACGCCAACAAGAACAGCAGAATTTCAGTGGGCAGAAACTTGCCAACAATAAGTGGGCTGGCTTCGATGTTGCACAGTTTCGGGAACTGGCTGTGGCAGGATGCCCAGAGGGCATGCCACTATGGAATGCTACCTATTATCGAGTCAATGGTAAAGCCCTGGATTATTTATTTGAATATATTCCCCAAAATAGTCTCGTAATGTCGTTCGACCTGCCCCCTTGGATGAAACAAGCTTGTTCTGAAAGGGGGGTCATATTCCTGGATTTTCGGAATTCCCCGTTGCGGTTTGGGCAAGATGTCTACATTGCACTGCACACTAACGATGAAACCTTGCGTACGCGTATCGTAGATAATCAAGTATCTAAAGAGGAGCTGCGATTGGAAGCTGCTCTACTGGCCGCCAATATGGGCATCCATCGCGGCAGGAGAGCAGAAAATCTGTGCTACTACTTTGACTTGGAAGATGCCTTTATCTATGTCGGCCAGCATCGGTTGGATTCTGCTCTGTGGACTCGTCAAGGTCGCTACCTGCAATGCACGGATTACGCCGAACGACTGTATGAATTAGCGAGAGGGCACCGAGTGCTGTATCTGGCCGATTGGGGGATGAATCTCAAACCAGAAGAAAACGTCGAAACTGTTGCGGCGCAAGCTCGGTCAGAATTGTCCAAAGCGCTGGGGCTGCAGGTGGACCCATGCCCTCAGAGTATTTATCAGGTACTGAGCGCTCATGAGAATTTTATTCTAGCTGGTCTGTCGGCCCCGGCTCTCCAGGAGGCGATTTGGTTCGATAGAAAGAATGTGCACCAAATGGTGCCATCGGAGGTATCGCTGGATGGCGATGGCATATCGGCTGCAGATGCGTACTCGCAGATTCATTTCCAGGATTTTATTGCACCTGGTTTTTGGCACTGCTTATTGACACCATCCGCCCAACTTCCAAGAGTAGCTCGCTTATCTGCACTAAGTCATCGTTGCGGTCGAGAAACACTGGAACTCTGGGGGGATTACGAAAAAGCATTGACGTGGCAACGCACAGTTCCTCTCGCGATCTTTGAGCGTTCTGGTGGCGGGTTGTTGCGGGAACGTGTCGATGACCTAGTGAGACAACAGGCTCGCATGATAACCAGCAATACTCCGAATAAAGAAAATCAAAGTGTGTCAGTTGCTGAGATAGAAAAACTGAAAAACAGCAAGATAGGACAGACAGCTTATATATTGGGTAATGGTCCTTCATTAAGAGGCTTTGATGTTTCTGATTTGATGGCACGCGAGTCATTTTGGTGCAACCGTGCTTTTGAGATTGAAAAATCAGGTATTGATTTTCGGCCAAAATATTATTTTTGGGCCGACCTGATTGGCGCTCAAATGTTTCTTGATGATATCATCGAGGTTCAGGCGGGGAAAAAATTCTTCCGGAATTCTGTTTATAAAATTATTCATAAAAACAGACCAAATGATATTGAAGATCAAAATATTATTCACTATGAATGTCGAGAATCCCCTGGTGTAGATATGCATGACAGCGAGGAGAATTTTTCCTATGATCCGACTGTCATGCTATTCGGAGGTTGGACGGTTGTGCTTGATGCTATCCAGTTCGCTTATTATATGGGCTATTCAAAGGTTTATGTGGGTGGCGTGGATCTGGATTATTCAAAATCTGGTTATTTTTTCTCGCCAGAGATCAGCACGAATCCAACAGATTGCGCACTGGATAATATACGCAAGGCGTTTCTTGTGGCCAGGCACCATTTTGAAAAAGGTGGCAGAATATTGGCGAAAATAACAGTATCGCCCAATCTTCCACTGGAGTTCATGCACGATGAATCCTTGGTTCGTACAGAGAAGGGAGCATAGAAGTGGAGCAGCCGGATCTTCACATGGCGGATGCCGATGCAGCCAAGATGCGTCAATTGTTGGAAGGCATGCGTGCTGCTTTCTTTCGTGGCGACAATGCGATGGAGTATGCGCGAAGTTTTCTTGGGCGCGATGATAATCTACTCATTGCCACACAGATTGCTTATGACTTGCAAGCTGGAAGCTATGTCAAGCTGGCGCGTGCAAATCCGGAAGGAAAGGCTCGTTGGGTATCACAGATTGCAGATTTATTGTCGCCCCACTTACAAGAATCAGGTGGTTCAGTGCTAGAAGTCGGTGTTGGCGAGGCGACCACCCTATCTGGTGTGTTAGCACACCTTTCTCTGCCCCAGATTTCTGCATTTGGGTTTGATATCAGTTGGTCTAGATGCGCCCATGGGCTTGGCTGGCTGAAGCAAATGGGTCAATGTGCTGAATTGTTTGTTGCTGATCTTTTTCATATCCCTTTAGCGGACAGCAGCATAGATATAGTTTATACGTCCCATTCATTAGAACCAAACGGTGGTCGCGAGCTTGAGGCGATCCGTGAACTCCTGAGGGTGGCTCGCCGGTTCGTGGTTCTTATTGAGCCAATTTATGAACTGGGAAGTGCGGCTGCGCAGGCGCGAATGCGAAGTCATGGATATGTACGCAATCTGAAAAAATCTGCCGAGGATCTGGGGTGTGTAATCTTGGATTACCGCTTGCTGGATTATTGCTTCAATCCACTGAATCCTAGTGGAGTGCTTCTGCTTGAAAAATTGCACGAACAAAACCCTTCTCAGACAGTGTGGCGTTGCCCTCTGACACATGCACCCCTTGATTTTATAGAAGGTGTTTTTGCGGCACGGGAAACTGGTTTGATCTATCCGATCGTGGGTGGTATCCCATTGCTATGTCGAAATAATGCGATCTTGGCATCGTCGTATGGGACAAAAATTTCTGAGTCATAAAAACTCATCAATGAAAGCACATGCTTAAAGAAAAATCCATTCTAATTACTGGTGGCACTGGGTCATTTGGACACTCGTTTGTGCCAATGACGTTGGCTTGCTATAACCCAAAGCGTCTCATTATTCTTTCTAGGGATGAAATGAAGCAATGGGAAATGGCCAAGCTATATGGTGATGATCCTCGCGTACGGTTTTTTATTGGGGATGTGCGTGACAAAGATCGCCTTCATCGAGCTCTGGATGGTGTTGATTTTGTAGTGCATGCTGCTGCGACAAAAATTGTACCGACAGCTGAATACAACCCATTTGAATGCATAAAGACAAACATCATCGGGGCGATGAATTTGATTGATGCCTGTATCGATCAAGGTGTAAAGCGTGTCGTGGCCTTATCAACGGACAAAGCCAGCAGTCCGATCAATCTGTATGGGGCGACTAAGCTGGCCTCTGACAAACTGTTTGTGGCAGGGAATTCGTATGCAGGTGCTCATGGTACCCGGTTTTCTGTTGTCCGGTATGGAAATGTCATGGGATCACGTGGCTCTGTAATTCCTTTTTTTATGTCGATTCGTGAAAAAGGAGAGCTACCTATCACGGATAGCCGTATGACTCGCTTTATGATTTCTCTGGAACAGGGCGTAGAGTTGGTTTGGCATGCATTCGAAGACATGGAAGGAGGCGAGATTTATGTCAAGAAGATCCCCTCGATGAAAGTCACTGACCTGGCACGCGTGATTGCACCGCATGCAGAACAGAAAATTATTGGTATTCGCCCAGGCGAAAAACTGCACGAGCAGATGATTGGTACCGAGGATTCTCACTATACCTATGAATATCAGGATTATTATAAGATTTTGCCTGCTATCAATGGGTGGGGCAGTTCAATGGAACGCATCAAAAATGGGATAAAGGTGCCAGAAGGCTTTGTGTATGCCAGTGACTCTAATCCTGAATGGATGCCACCCGAAGCCCTGCAAGCATGGATCGATGAAAATGGTGAGAGAATCGGTAAAGTCTAAGATGATCCCATATGGTCGTCAAGATATCAATCAAGCTGATATTGATGCGGTCGTGGCGGTTCTCAGATCTGATTTCTTAACCCAGGGACCGAAGGTTCCTGAGTTTGAACAGGCTGTAATGAAAAAGGTAGGGGCGCAGCATGCCGTCGCGACTAATAGTGCCACATCGGCTTTGCATATTGCGTGTCTCGCTCTTGGCTTGGGGCCGGGCGATTGGCTATGGACGACGCCCATTACCTTTGTTGCTACAGCCAACTGCGCCTTATACTGCGGGGCAAAGGTGGATTTTGTAGACATAGATCGGCGTACTTATAATATGGACCCTGCTGCGTTAGCGTATAAGCTTGAGCTTGCAGAGAAAAATGGGTGCTTACCGAAAATTGTCATTCCTGTTCATTTGTGCGGGCAGCCTTGTAATATGGCTGTGATCCACCACTTATCTCAGCGTTATGGTTTTAAGATCATTGAAGATGCTTCGCACGCTATTGGTGGGAAATATAAGGATGAATATATCGGTAATAGTCGCTATAGTGACATTACAGTGTTCAGCTTTCATCCGGTGAAAATCATCACAACAGCAGAAGGTGGAATGGCTGTGACCAATGATTCGACAATCGCCACACGCATGGCATTATTGCGCAGTCATGGTGTTACCCGCGATCCTGATTTGATGACTCATGAACCTGATGGTTCTTGGTATTACCAGCAAGTGGCTTTGGGGTTCAACTACCGCATGACAGAGCTTCAAGCGGCCCTGGGCGTTAGTCAGGTGCAGCGACTGGATGACTATGTGGCGCGTCGTCATGTGTTGGCACGACGCTATTCAGAACAATTTTTTGATTTGCCGATTACAACCCCGTGGCAGAGTTCGGATGGCTATTCTGGACTGCATTTGTATGTGATTAGATTGCAATCCGATCGCTTGAAGAATGCGCACAATGATGTCTTTGAATCGCTGAGAAAGCAGGGCGTAGGTGTGAATCTGCACTATATTCCTGTGCATACACAGCCGTTCTATCAAAAGATGGGATTCAAGGTAGGCGACTTTCCAGAAGCGGAAAGCTATTATTGCGAAGCAATCAGCTTGCCGATGTATGCCACACTTTCCGAATCTCAACAAGACTTTGTCTGCGAGGCTGTTCGTCAATCAATATTGGAACTCAGCTAAACATGAACGTAGCAATTATCCCAGCGCGTGGCGGCAGTAAGCGAATCCCTTATAAGAACATAAGGGATTTTTGTGGTAAGCCGATGATTGCCTGGTCCATTGATTCTGCTATCCGTTCTGGGCTGTTTGATCATGTGGTCGTTTCAACTGAGGATCTGAAAATCGCTGAAATAGCAAGAAATTATGGCGCGGATGTGCCATTTATGCGGCCTGCAGAGTTATCGGATGACTTCACAACCACTCGGCCGATAATTAATCATGCTATTAAGCAGATCGAGTCCATATATAAAAAGCCAGACTATGTTTGCTGCTTGTATGCGACAGCGCCTTTTGCTACAGCCCAAGATCTTAAAGATGGGTTTGATATGTTGGTTGCGTCCGATTGTGAATTTGTCTTTACAATCGCTGCCTTTCAGGCACCTGTGCAGAGAGCATTAAAGATTTGCCAAAACGGACGGGTTGCCATGTTTAATCCTGAGTTTCGCACCACTAGATCTCAGGATTTGGAGGCGGCGTATCATGACGCCGGGCAATTTTATTGGGGCAAAACAGACGCTTTTTTAGATAATTTGTCGGCTTTTTCCAATCATTCTGTCCCATTAGTTTTGCCTAGCTATAGAGTGCAAGATATAGATACCCAGGAGGATTGGATCAGGGCGGAAAAAATGTTCAAGATAATGGATAGGTAAGACTTCCCCATGAAAGTGTTCATCCGCGTCGATGCCTCTATTGATATCGGAACAGGTCATGTCATGCGGTGTTTAGTGTTGGCTGATCAGCTGAGGGCCCGTGGGGCGATTGTTTATTTTATCTGTCGTGCCCATGTGGGACACATGATTGATTCAATCGTAGCTGCTGGGTATCAAGTATTCGCTCTACCTATGCAGGTGGGTGGTTCATGCAACTTGGATGTGGACTCTTTTCTTGGAGAAAGCTTTCATGAAGATGCCTTATCGACAGCAGGATTTTTGCGAGATGAAACAGCCTGTTGGGTTGTAGTTGATCATCACAGCATTGATTGGCGGTGGGAAAGCTTGCTTAAACAAGAGATTTCTGGCATGAAACTTATGGTGATTGACGGTTATGCCAACCGAAGCCATGTTTGTGACCTGCTGCTCGATCAGACCTATTCTCCTGAAGGACTTGCGCGATGGAGTAAGCTTGTTCCTTCTGAATGTCGCATATTAGCAGGGCCAGAATATGCCTTGTTGCGCCCTGAGTTTTCTGTCATTCAGAAAATTACAGAAGATAAGAAAATCAAAAAAATGGAAAGATTTTTTGTTTCTTTTGGTGGTATAGACAAGCCAAATGCAACGCTGGCTGTGGTGGATATGCTCTCCAAACTTTTTGGATCGACTGTGGTTATCGATGTGCTCCTGGGGAAGGAAAATCCTCATATCGCAAAAATTAAACATAGATATACAGATTCTGCTTCGGTCAAGCTGCATGTACAACCAGACAATGTGGCAGTGCTCATGGAGCAGGCAGATTTGGCGATTACTGCAGGGGGAACGACTGTTTGGGAGTTGTGTGCATTAAGAGTGCCAATGCTGATAATAAGCATCGCAGATAACCAAGTTGATCTGGCAAAGAATATGGATCTTTGCGGTGGGGCTGTGTATCTGGGGGCATTCACAGGAAAATTGCCCGGTTCTTTACGTTCCCGGCTGGAGGGTTTTCGCCAGGATGTTGGTGAATTAAAAGCCATGCGGAAAAGCCAAGAAAAGCTAATGCCTAATCATAAAATAAGCATTGGTGATTATATGGTGGGGATGTTGTAATGAGACTTTCGAGTATTGTTCCTGATGCCTTATGTATCCGTGATTTTGAATTTTCTCGTTTGGGATATGTGGATTCATTATCAGCAGGACTGCTTGTATATGCGGATAAATTAAAATATGTCCTCATTGCTGTAGAGAATCCAAATATCGCTGCCTTGATAACAACCCCCAGCCTGGCTGAAGTTGCAGCAAAAATTCCTGGTTTGCTGGTGGCGGAAAATCCGCGTGATATGTTTTATGCTATTCACCAGAAGTTCATCAATGCGGGTAATTATAGGCTTCCCTTTGATCCGGGGGTGGGTGAAAATTGTCGAATTCATTCGACTGCAGTGATTTCTCCTGGGTGCCGTATAGGTGATAATGTTTCAATTGCTGAACATGTGGTGATCACAGACGGGGTTGAAATTGGATCAAATGTGCAAATAGGTCCAGGGGTCAAGCTTGGTGTGGATGGCATTCTTTATTCAAGGTTGAGCAACAGAATAGTTCCCATCAATCATGCAGGATATGTGCGTATTGGCGATCATGTGACAATGATGGCGAATTCCGTGGCCGTCAGGTCGATACATGATACTGATTTTACTGAAATAGGTGATGGGTCCCTGATAGGCTTGGGTGCTATCATTGGGCATGAAGCCAAGGTTGGGATGGGCGTGGTGATTTCAAATCAGTGTGTAGTGGCTAGGCGTTCTGTTATTGGAAATAACTCATTTCTCGGTACTCATGTGGTAGTCAAAGAAAATATTCGCATAGGAAGCAATGCAAACTTGATGGCTGGATCTGTTGTTATAGACCATGTCAGTGATGGAGAGGCTGTTTCGGGAAATTTTGCCGTAAATCATAAAATTCATATGTTGGGGTTTTTGAGAAATTTGCGTAAAATAAAAAATAATAATCAGAATTATTAATAGGCGGTAGTGATGAAGAAGCTTCTTGATTTGCCATATAAGGGGAATAGAAACTATCTCCACGGTAGTGACATATTTAATAGTCTTTCTTCTATTGCTGATGATGTGACAGGTGAGAAAGGTTCATACATCGAGAGGCTCTCTTTCAGGGGGTTTGCCAGGAAATCGTGTTTTATTGAAACTATTTCTCCTGATAATGAGAAGAAGGTTGTTGGGGAAGTTCGCTATAGAGCTTGTGGAATGACAGAGCCAGTTCGTGCGTTTATTATTGAAACAGAAATGGCAGTTACTGGTAGGGCAACTTTCAATGAGGCCTCCATAGTCCAGGATGCTGTTTTTGATGCGGCGGGAAGTAGTGCGCAGATTCTCTTTGATTCAGAGTATTCTGTTATTGAAAATATAATAGCGCTAACAAAGTTCTTGAATTACAGCGTGGTTCCTGATGTAGATGGAAAGTGGGTCTTCGGACAGTTGGACTTAATGTTTCCGTTGGTCAAGGCTTGTGAAAATGTCTCAGTGCATATGGTCAAGCTTATCAATAATAAATTTAGTGTCAATAATATATATCTTGACAAAAAAAAGGTTGGGTCAATTCGGTTTATTGTTGGAGCACCATAATGATCAAGATAAAAAGCATTGCGAGCTATGTCCCTGAGTCATCGATAAATAATATTGACCAAGCTGTTGGTTTCGGAGAGACTGAGGATTTCATTCGGAATAAAATTGGTGCTTTGCATTTGCCACGCATGACGGCAGGTGAGGATGCCTCAGATTTAGCTGTGTCTGCTTTCCAGAACCTATTGGATAAAAACCCTGATCTTAATCAAGAAAATATTGATGTTGTTGTCGTTGTTACTCAGAATCCTGATGGGGAAGGATTGCCCCATACGTCGGCTATTGTGCAAAGGAAGCTGCAGTTGCCGGTTTCGGTTGCGGCATTTGATATCTCTCTGGGATGTTCCGGCTATGTGTATGGTCTCTTTGCATTAAAAGGATTTTTGGAATCCTCTGGGCTGAAAAATGGCGTTCTTCTTACAGCTGATCCATATTCAAAAATCGTTGATTTGAAAGACAAGGCGACGAGCCTTTTGTTTGGTGATGCTGCGACAGCAACTTGGCTGGGAAGTGGGCCTGGTTGGGGCTTGGGCCCTGTTTGTTATGGTACAGATGGTTCAGGAAGTGAATATCTAAAAAAGGAAGGTGGGGTCCTTCATATGAATGGCCGCCAGGTTTTCAATTTCGCCTTTTCTCAAATCGCAGATAATATTAAGAAACTACTAGAGCGAGAAGGCTTAAAGTACGAAGATATAGATTTGTATTGCCTCCACCAAGGCAGTAATGCAATTGTAGATGCTATTGCACGAAATTTTGGCGAACACAAAGAACGCTTTGTAAAAGATATGGAAGCTACAGGGAATACTGTGTCATCATCGATTCCCTTGCTTCTGGAAAACCGCCTTCTGGAAAAAGAAGTTAATCGTATTTTAATTAGTGGTTTTGGCGTTGGTCTGTCCTGGGCCACGGCAATTATTAACCGAATTGATTAGGAGCTATTCCATGATGACCATTGAAAAAATAGTTACTATAATTAATAGTGCTCTCAATCTAAAAATTAATCCAAGTGATTTAAAAAAAGATGAGCCTCTAAAAAATATAGGTATTGATAGTTTGGATTTTTATAATATTTTATTAGAATTAGAAGGGGTTACCGGAAAGAAGGTTTCCGATGACGATTCTGAGAGGCTCAAGTCTATTGAAGATTTGGTAAAATTTTTCTCGTAAAATTTGTATTTATTGTGCTTTCAAGGTGCGGATATGAGGATTCGTGATCGTTTGATCGGAACGCAGGCGAAGCCTTTCGTGATTGCTGAGATGTCAGGAAATCACAATCAATCTTTAACGCGAGCTTTGGAAATTGTCGATGCGGCTGCGAATGCTGGTGTGGATGGGTTTAAGATACAGACATTTTCTCCTGATTCAATGACATTGGATATTGATGAGGGAGAATTCATGATTACTGATCCAAATAATATTTGGAAGGGGCAGTCTGTTTATTCTCTCTATAAAAAGGCATATACACCGTGGGATTGGCACGAGGCTATTTTTACGCGTGCAAAAAAACAAGGAATGCTGGCTTTCAGTTCGCCCTTTGATGAAGCCGCAGTTGATTTTCTCGAGACACTGGACGTTCCATGTTATAAGATTGCTTCTTTTGAATGTGTCGACTTGCCGCTGATTCGTAAAGCAGCCTCAACAGGAAAACCGTTGATTATCTCGACAGGAATGGCATCAATTGCAGAAATTGATGAGGCTGTTGACGCTGCTCGTAGTGCTGGGTGTACTGATCTGGTGCTGCTGAAGTGCACGAGCACCTATCCGTCATTACCTGAAAATACAAATCTCAAGACTATTCCTCATATGCGGGAGTTGTTTCAGTGCGAGGTAGGTTTATCCGACCATACGATGGGAGTTGGCGCCGCAATAGCATCGGTTGCCTTAGGAGCAACAGTGATTGAAAAGCACTTTACCTTGCTACGATCGGATGGGGGGGTCGATTCCACATTTTCTTTGCAGCCAGAAGAAATGGCATGCTTGGTTGAAGAGGTTGAACGAGCCTGGCAAGCGCTGGGAAAAGTGAGCTATGGGCCGACGGCTGCAGAACAAAAGGCACGCTTGCGCAGACGCTCATTGTATGCGGGTGATGATATCAAAGCGGGTGATGTCCTGACAGAGAAAAACTTAAGGCGTATTCGTCCTGGGCATGGTCTAGCACCAAAATATTACAATATTCTGCTTGGGCGTATTGTGGCGAGAGACGTAAAAAAGGGGACGCCAATAAGTTGGGATATATTCAATTAAAAATGGCTTTTGGTTTTTGATTTATCAAAGTCTTTGAGGTATTAGATGCGAGCCAAATATATTACAAATGCTTGTTTTCTGTTTGAATTTTCAGATGGCATGACTATTCTTTCAGATCCGTGGCTTTCTGATGGAATATATCATGGTTTGATTTTTAACTATCCGCCAATCGGACCAGAGCTGAAATCCGGTTATCTGGAATTGCGACCGGATTACATATATATAAGTCATCTGCACAGTGATCATCTTGATGCGATGACGTTGAAGCATTTTGACAAAAAAACTCCGATTATAGTTGGAAAATTTTCAACTCCAGCAATGTTTCTGTCTCTTAAGAGTCTCGGGTTTGAAAATATCATTGAAATTGAATTTGGGGTAACGACCTTGTTAGGTCAGCATGAGGTCCGGATATATTCTCAATTTTCTGGTTCATCAGATGATTTGATCAACGACTCTGGAGTCGATGTAGATACCTCTATTTTTCTCCAGGATGTTGATGGCCAGAAATGTTTTTTTGCTGTGGATAATCCGATGCAAGAAAGACATGCTGACATGATACGGAAAGAGCACGGCGTAGTTGATCTGGCAATCCTGCCTTATACTGGAGCGAGTGTTTATCCATTTATTTACAAGAACTATTCCCCTGAGGAGAAGCGTAAACGCATGCTTGCTTTGCGCAAGGCAAAGCTGGATAAATTTGTACAGTTATCCAAAACCATCATGGCGCGTCGAATTGTTCCTGCAGCAGGTTCATTTGTGCTTGGAGGGAAAGGCGCATGTCATGCGCCTTTCCAACCTCAGCCAACACCTCGACAAATTACTGAACACTGGCAAAGCTCTGGGATGGATGCTGACCAGTTGTGTATGCTGTCTACTGGCGACAGTGTGGAACTGGGGGCTTTGAAGGTTGAACTGGAGCCCCTTACTAAAGGGGTAGACCGAGATTATTCAGAGGAAGATCGCGTGGCTTATGCTGCTTCAATTGCGCAGTTTTCATGTGATTTGGATCTTGTGCAGTGGCCCGCTGCATTGCGTCTTCCATGGAAGAGCCTGCTGAATCGTGCTCGTAAGAATATGTGGGCTTATCAAAATAAATCTGTGTGCAAACCGGAATCAGATGTTTATTTAATAATAAAGTCATCTGCTCAAGTTCCATTCCCTCAAGAAGAGGAAATGCGTGTAAAGATAGCAATGGATAATGAAAAACTTGATTTTCCTTTATCAAGTTATTCCACTGATCGGCCATATACGGAGTTCTATTTCAGTGCCAATGTGTTGCTGGCCCTGATGCTGGGGGCAACTTACTGGAATGTTGCTGAATATCATATGCAAAGTTACCGTAATCCAGATAAATTTGACCCTACAATAAGGTCTCTCTTGACGTTCTTCAAGCTCTAAAAATATGAAAAAAATCAAGCTGGCCTATCAACAAGTTCGCCTGCCTGCTGGAGAGCTAAGTTCTTACAGAATTGAACTTGGTCGCAGGGAAATCGCCACTTTCAAAAACTTGTTAGGCTTGACAGGGAGGCAGATTCCGGGTGATGGTGGGGTGTTTTTGGATGTTGGGTGTGGCGATCGTCATTTAGAGCCTGCTATATCTGACTTGCGATGCCGCTATATCGGTTTGGATATTGATACAACAAATTTCGAAACAGATGCATTTCCATTGGAGGATCTAAGCGTCGATGCGGCGATCAGTTTAGCTGTTTTAGAGCATTTGCATGATCCTGAGTTGTTTCTAAGTGAGATATACAGGTGTTTGAAGCCAGGCGGGGCGATCTACTTGTCAACTCCAAATTTCCAGTATGATTGGAGAAATTTTTATAATGATCCCACCCATGTTCGTCCTTATACCCCGATCTCACTGAAGAAACTACTCAGTTTATCTGGCTATAAGGATGTGGAGGTCTTTCCGGGGCCGCGCTGCAAGCCATTGTGGTATTACAAAGGGGATCTAAAATTTTGGAAAGCATTTTATTTATTGCCGTTTCGATCTGACACTAAATGGGTGCCTCCTTTCTTGAAGGGGCACGCGCGTTCGATATTCGCCATTGGTTTTAAAAAATAACATCGATGCCGGCTAGCTTTCATCCAGTGCATACTCAAATATAGAAACCCCCCAGGATAATCCAACGCCAAACCCGACAGTCATCACTTTATCGCCAGGCTTGAATTCAGGCATCTGGTCAGCCAGCAGGGTAGGGATTGAGGCGGAAACCAAATTGCCCATCTGAGCACAGTTTTCTGGTGCCTGGGCAGGGGTTAGTTTTAGTTTTCTGCTCAGCTGAGACGTGACAAAGTGGTTGGCCTGATGAAAGGCGACCGTCTTGATTTCCTCTATCTGTAGGCTGGTATCTACCAAAGCCCGTTGTATGGCGTCGGGGACGACGCGCAAAGCAAAGTTGAGGATAGCGGGGCCATCCATTTGGATGCCTGCTGCCTGTTCGCCATTAGGACGCAAGGCAGAGCCATGGGCTACGAATGCGTCGTAGCCCGAGCCATCAGCGTAGCTGTGGGAATAAATGATACGCAGTCCGCGAGGGACATGTGACGAAAAAACAGTGGCAGTAGCACCGTCGCCAAACAGGACACGCGTAGTCAGATCATCTGGCTGTAGTAGCCGGGTATAGGTATCAGCATTGACTAGAATGGTGCTTTTTCCCTTGGCCTGAACCTTTTGCAAGGCGGTGATCATTTGAGTGCCAAGCACAAATCCAGAGCACCCCTGATTGATATCGAGTACAAAACAGTCGGTAGGTAAGCGAAGCCGACCGTGCAAGAGCGATGACACGCCGGGGATCAGGTGATCCGGCGTCTGAGTGCAGACAATCAGGGCACCGATGTCCTCGGTAGTCAGCCAGGGATTTTCGATGAGCAGCTTATGGATCGAATCCAATGCCAGGTCGCTGGTGTATTGACTTGGGCCGACGACAGGTCGTTCAGAGATGCCGATCTTGTTGACCAAGCGTTCGCACTGGGAGCCGGGCATGCTCAGGGTGGAGGCATCGTTGCGTTGGCGTATGCTGCCCTGAACACTTGCGATGGCGTTGAGGTAGACGTCAGGCATGGTTGAAGACCTTTTCAGTAATTCATGAAGTCCGGGTCGCGTTATTAATGACCTGAGCATTGGGGGCAGTGACGAGAGTGCAACGCTGTGAGATCATGTTGTCCGGCGTTGGAAAGAACTGCGGAAGCCCCATAAAGAACCGTACCAATTGTACTCCATGAGGTGAATGGAAATCACAGGAGAGTACCCTGAAAAACAAGGGTTATTTCGGTTTTCATGCTTGAACTTACTTCGGGGTAAACTCGTTTTTTGAGTGGATGGATAAGTGTGCACAGAAGGCCGTTTTGACTGCTGTAAACCGAGCGAATCAAAGTAATATGCCAGCTGCGATACAGAGCAGCATGGGTGTGTAGGATAAATTTTTGAGGATGGAAATGGTTACCAGGGAAGCATTGCATGGGGTTCTTGAGAATCCACAACTGAATGAAATGGTGGCCACCATCTGGGGACTACTGGGAGAAAATTTCGAGCGTGCCCAGGCTGCATTGCCTCTTGAACAGGCCATGGACCGCAGAGAGATATCTTTTCATGAGCAGGTTAAGCTGCTGGCGTATTTGTGCATGCTGCTTGAAGGTGTATCCGGCGATATCGTCGAGATTGGTGTCTGGAAAGGAAAATCCCTGTCTTTGATGAATGAAATCTGCAATCGTTCAAGGCGTGTTATTGGAATTGATCCTTTCGCGTTGCCAAAGCAGTACGAAGAATTCTGTTTTTACAAAAATCTGATGTTTCAGGATGCAATTATATTGAGGGGGTTTTCAGAGCTATGTGCAGAACGATTCTATGAGCTTTCCCCCAGTGTGGCATTGCTGCACATTGATGGTGGTCACGAGGGCAGAAATGTCCTGCTGGATTTCCTGTTATATGCCCCCAGCCTGGTTCGAGGTGGGTTCGTTGTGTTCGATGATTATGCGGATGTTGTATATAGCCCCGGAGTAGGGCCTGCCGTTGATCTGCTGCGGGCGGGAGGGTATTTTGATGGTTTCAATATTATTGGATCTGTTCGCGGATTTGAAAATAGTTATCTGATTCAGAAAATCTGACTAAACAAGTTTTTGCAATAGGCTGATGAAAATGGATTTTGAAACTACTCAAACTAAGCGTGATCCCTTGGTTTCCGTGGTGCTTCCTGCATATAAAGTGACCTATCTTCAGGCGGCACTTGAGAGTGTCTTGGAGCAGGATTTTTCGGATTATGAAATTGTGGTTGGGGATGATTGCCCCACAGATGAAGTCGTTGGGTTTTTGAGAAAATTTGTCGAAGATAATAAAGTAATTAATTTCCGTTACTATAGAAATCCAACACCTTACGGAGAAGGCGGTAATTTATCGTCTTGCGTAAAGCGAGCGCGTGGGACTTACGTCAAACCGCTTTTTGATGATGATGTATTGCTGTCTGGTGTTTTGTCCAGATTTGTTCAGGTGCTATCCCAAGATGATCATATTTCTGTGGTGTCCGCTCGTCGGCTAAGAGTGGGTGAACAGGGCGAACAGTTGCCGGATATTATTGCAACGCGCTCTCTGTTTGATGAAGATGTCATTATTCATGGAAAGGATCTTGGTTCTTTCTTGGGTGATGTAACGCTGAACTTCATTGGTGAGCCATCCTCCATTATGTTTCGCAGGCGAGATTATGAGCCCATTGTGTCTGGGGGGCATTCTGGTCTCTATTATCTAGGTCGTCAACCGATTTCGTGGGTTGCTGATCTGGCTGTAGTGGTCAAACTATTACGTCGCGGCAATTTGGCCTTTCTGCATGAGCCTTATTCTCAGTTCCGTGTCTCGAAAGAACAATTCAGCCAGCAAGGCCGTGACCAGCCAGGGGTCGGAGAAAAAGGCCACAGTGATTTCAGGCGCATGATCCGGGAATTGGACTGGCATCGTCAAAAAGATAATCACCTTGTTCGTATCAAGCCGTTGAACGATCCAAGCAAAGGCTTCACTCCATTCCCGCTTGTCGAGCGTATCCGCGCATGTGTCACGGAACTGAAGAAACAGGAGGAAGCAGCAGCAAGCTGGTCTGTCCCCGATTGGATAGCTGATCGTACCCCTTCCTCTGCCCGCGTTCTGGCCATTCAAACCATGTTGCAAGCCAACCCCGATGTTGGCACCTTGGGGGTGGTGGTCATCGTCCCCGATGTCCAGGATCTTCAACCTTTAGCCAATACCTTGGAAAGCCTGGGCATTCAGCATCGCCCTGTGGATGGGGTTTGGCTGATTGGTGATGATATACCACAAGCAGCTGCAGGGAATGGCATCGAAATCGTGCCTGGTGCGGGTGGGTGGCCCAAGCGTTTGTCTGAGCGAATCACTGAAGGCAATGCACCAGACTTTCTGTGGATTATGTACTCGGGCGACCGATTGGTGCCACATGCCACGCTGACCATGGGTGAATACCGCCTGCGCAATCCTGACCCGTTGATCTGGTATGCGGACGAGGCAGTTCTGGTGGACGGAGAACCGGCCAATCCCATGCTAAAACCAGATTTCAACGTAGACCTGCTGCGCAGCTATCCTTATGTTGGCCGTAATCTGATCCTCAGCACGGCCGCCATTCAGGCGGCGGGAGGGCTGGATGGTCAACTGGCTGATCTTGCGCCGGTGGATTTGTTGTGGCGGATGGTGGAACAAGTGGGACCCCCCGTCGTGGGCCATATCCCGGAAGTTTTGCAGTATGGCGGCGTCAGCCTGCTGGATTGGGTGGAGTCAGCCCAGGCAATGGTCTGGGCGCCCATGGTCACGCAGGCGCATCTGGGTCGCATGGGTTCGCAAGCCGCAGTGGAGGTGACTGCATACTCAGGCATCTGTCGGGTCGCTTATCCGCTGCAGGCCCAGCCACTGGTCTCGATCATCATCCCCACACGCGATCAATTGCCCGTGCTGCGCGCCTGCGTCGAAGGTTTGATGGCACACACGACTTACCCGCATTATGAATTGCTGATTGTGGATAATGACAGCCGGGATGCCGATGCGCTTCAGTTTTTAGCCCAACTAGAAGCCATGGACATCGCGCAGGTCAAGGTATTGCGCTGGCCTCAGGCCTTCGATTTTTCCGCCATCAATAACTTTGCCGTGCAGCAAGCGCGCGGCGATGTTTTTCTGTTTTTGAATAATGACATCGGTTTTACTGAACAGACGCGACCGGATTGGCTGCAGCGACTTTTATCCCTGGCTTTAAGGCCTGAGGTGGGGGCGGCAGGCCCCAGGCTGGACCTGGCCGATGGCAAGGTTGATCAGAATGGCTTGGTGCTGGGGCTTAACGGCAGCGTTGGCGCGGCTTTTCATGGTCAGCCTGCAGAGCGTCGCGGATATATGAGCCGTCTAGTCGCACAGCAGAATGTCAGCGCTTTAAGCGCGTCTTGTCTGATGATGCGGCGTGACGTGTTCCAGGAACTGGGGGGATTCGATGCCAAGGATTTCCCGATTTACTATGGGGATGCCGATCTATGCATGCGGGCCACGCAGGCTGGTTACCTGTTGGCGTTGGAACCAGACACCGGCCTGCGGCATATGGGCGGGGCGACACGTCTGCTGACCCGGAAATTCGGCATTAAAAGCGAGCCTAGCGTAGAAGAACGTGACCGGCTTTTTGCTGCCTGGTTGCCGCAACTGGCGCGCGACCCCAATTATCATCCCGCTTTTGATAAGTTTTCCCCAGGCTTTGGGCTTAGCCGCGATGCTTCGCGGATTCAGGAACCACTGCCAGGCCGACCCTTGCCGGTTTTAATGGCCATGCATGCGGATTGGGACGGTTGTGGACATTACCGTGTTTTACACCCTTTTCAGGCCTTATCCGATGAATTACGCTTGGATGGCAGCTTGAAGATCGGTAATTATTATTTTTCCGATGTTGCCAGGGTGCGGCCTGACGTGCTGGTCTTACAAGGGGCCTGGATCGTGGATGGCATCTTGGAAGAAATTCGCCGGTATAGAAGCCTGACTGGCGCTAAGGTGGTCTTGGAATTCGATGACTATCTGCCTAATATCCCCGCCCGTAGTGTGTATCGGCAGCGGATGCCGCAAAGCGAAATCAAGAAGATGCGCCGAGCGATCGAGGAAGTGGATTGGCTGGTGGTGTCTACAACTGTGCTGGCAGAGGAATACCGTGATTATCATCACGATATTCGTGTTGCGCATAATGGTTTGCCTCGGGCTGTCTGGGGGGATTTGCTCAGTCAACGCCGGGCGGGCCGCAAGCCCCGGGTTGGGTGGGCGGGGGGCATCAGCCATACGGGGGATTTAGCGGAAATTCGCCCTGTGGTCCAGGACTTACAAGATGAAGTAGAGTGGGTCTTCATGGGAATGAAGCCTGACGGAGTGGCTTGCGAATACCATGCAGGGGTGGGTTTTGAGCAATACCCCGCTAAATTGGTCAGCTTAAATTTGGATCTGGCCGTGGTTCCGTTGGAAATCAATCAATTCAATCGCTGCAAAAGTAACCTGCGTCTGCTGGAGTTCGGCGCGTGTGGGGTGCCCATCATTGCAACAGATATCGATCCCTATCGTGGTGATCTTCCGGTAACGTTGGTGCGTAATCGCCCGCGGGATTGGATTCAGGCGATTCGCAGCCATCTGTCCGATATGGATGAATTGGCTCAGAAGGGCGATGCGCTGCGACAGGCGGTGCTGTCGGGTTGGCTGTTGGAAGGCGCTTTTTTGGATCAGTGGGCACATGCCTGGGGCGCGGCGTTGGATGCATCCAGCAAAACAGACTGAATACTGAGCAAACAAAAAGCCGCCGGAAATATTCCGGCGGCTTTTTCTGCATAAGGCGGGATAGACCCGCCTTGGTACAGTAGATTAACGCAGCAGCGACAGCATGGTCTGCGGAATCTGGTTGGCCTGAGCCAGCACGGCGGTGCCTGCTTGTTGCAGGATCTGGGCACGCGTCATGTTGGACACTTCCACCGAGTAGTCAGCGTCTTCGATGCGCGAGCGCGAAGCTGACAGGTTGTTGATGGTGTTGTTCAGGTTGGCGATGGTGGACTCGAAGCGGTTCTGGACAGCACCCAGGTCGCTGCGCATGCTATCAACGCGCTGAATGGCCTTGTCGATTTCTGCCAGAGCGCCGGAAACCACGCCCTGAGCAGCGCCTGCGCCGGACACATTGGCAGCGCGAGCCAGACCAGCAGAGGTAATGGATGTGGCGCCGCTCAGCAAAGCAGAAACCTGGGCGTCAGTACCGGTGATCAGGATGGTTTGGTCGTCGCGGGCACCAACCTGGATGGCGAGGCCATTGCCGGCACCGGAGGGGATCGTGCCGTCCAGCACGTTCACGCCGTTGAATTCGCTTTGCTTGGCAACGCGATCGATTTCGTCCAGACGCAGTTTGATTTCAGCGTTGATGGAATCCAAGTCGTCGTCGGAGTTCGTGCCGTTGTAGGCTTGAACGGCCAGTTGACGAATACGTTGCAGGTTGTTGTTGATTTCGTTCAGGGAGCCTTCCGTCGTTTGTGCGATGGAGATCCCGTCGTTGGCGTTGCGGGCAGCCTGGGTCAGACCGGTGATCTGGGCCGAGAAACGGTTGGCGATGGCCTGACCAGCGGCGTCGTCCTTGGCGCTGTTGATGCGCAGGCCGGAAGACAGGCGCTCGATGGAGGTGCCCAGGGATGACTGGGATTTGTTCAGGTTGTTCTGGGAAACCAGAGCAAGGTAGTTGGTATTGATGACAGCCATGAGAGACTCCTATGTGGTTCGGCGGAGATCCGCCCTTGTTGCCCAGGATGACAAACTGAGTGACCTCC
Source organism: Castellaniella sp. (assembly GCF_034675845.1). Lineage (NCBI taxonomy): Bacteria > Pseudomonadati > Pseudomonadota > Betaproteobacteria > Burkholderiales > Alcaligenaceae > Castellaniella > Castellaniella sp. Next base: position 770,442 of record NZ_JAUCCU010000001.1, on the reverse strand, counting down.
TGTTCTGACTCATTAACGGAGGGGGGGTTAGGAACTTTAGGGGAAGATGCCAAATTTTTTGTTTATTGCAGTTGACTAGCCACAAGTTGGCAAGTTGGCAAGTTGGGTAGAATCCTACGGGTATTTATATCAAAACGTAACATAATATGTCAATTATTCGCACCAATCTTCCCGCCCAGCAGACATTAACCCGCCACCAGCAGTCTGAAAGCGCTCTTGGGCAGGCGATTCAGCGTCTGTCTTCTGGCCTGCGCATCAACAGCGCCAAGGACGATGCGGCCGGTCAGGCCATTGCCAACCGAATGGAGGCCAATCTGCGGGCCGATGCTCAGACGGTGCGTGGCATTAATGATGGAATCAGCCTGATGCAGACTGCTGAAGGCGGGCTGGATGGCATTAATGACCTGGTACACAGGGCCTATCAGCTGTCCGTGCAGTCTGCCAATGGCACGCTGTCTGATGACGATCGGGCCTCTATCAATGCCGAATATCACCAGGTCCGAGACGAGATTGATCGAATTGCCATGGCCACTGAAGTGTTTGGTCGTTATCCTTTAGGGCCGGATGCATCAACCAAAATACCCGTCAATGTTGGGGATACGCCGCCAATTTTTGCCAAATTTCCCGTCCCGGGCAGCTCAGCCCCTTTCACATCAGGCATTGTGTCAACTGCGTATATTCCAGCGGGTGCGACAGATTTTGTATTGGATATCAACTCTATAGGGGCAGATGACGATATCCAGCTGTTTACTCGGGACGGCAAGCACTTGGTGGGTACGCCAATTTTTGGGGCTGATCCGGATTATGTCTGGATCAGTCAAGGGATTACGGACGCGGCTTCTGCCAAGGGCAAGGTGCTTACCGAATCCAATGGCTTCTTGCCTGGGGCGGTGTATGACGACGGTCAACTGCTGGAAGGCGGGGCCACATTTGATATCAACGGCAGCGCATCTGGTAGCTATAACGGGATGAATTTTTCCTATAGCGGGGATGGTGATCGCTATGAGACTGGCGTTGACTTCAACAATGGTTCAAATGGTGCTGGGGGTGTGCTAGAGCGCCTGACCATCGACGAGGTGACCGAGGACCTGCTGATCATTGTGGTTGGCAATGGCTCATTCACCGCCGTGGCGAACTGGACGCACATGCCCCAGCCCAGCCATCAAATCCAGCCACCATATAGTGAACCCACGGACATTGTGGTCAGTGCCCAGTATGGCCAGGAGCTGGAAAAGGTCACCATCGAGCCCACGCCTTCAGATAGTGTGTCGCTGGGCATGGATAAAATCGAGCTGGACCCGATTGAAGAAGCCCGCAAGGCGATGACCGGGTTGCGTGACGTGCTGAACCGGATAGACAGCTATCGGGGGCAGTACGGGGCCTTGACCAACCGGTTCGAAAGTGCGATTCAGAACCTGGGCCAGCAGCAGCTGGCGACAGCGGCAGCGCAGTCGCGGATTCAGGACGCTGACTATGCTGTCGAGGTATCCAATATGACGCGGGCACAAATCCTGATGCAAGCCAGCACTGCCGTCCTGGCCCAGGCGAATCAAATCCCGCAGACAGTCTTGTCTTTGATCCAATAAAAATGTGTTTGGCGTCCGGCTCCCAATTGGAAGCCCGGTCGTTGAATTTCGTAGACGCCCAGGCGCTGGACGACGTGTTTGTGATGCTGGTCGCGATGAGTCGCGCTCAAATACACGGCGCTACGGGCAAGGCGGTCGGTTTTTTAGGTCTACAGTGTGACAAAATGGCCCCCGCCACCCCCATAACAGCCGTCTAACCCCCCATCATGCTTCTTTCTGAACACAATCGGAAGGCCATCATGGGGAAACTGGATGCGGCGTACCGCCGCCTGTTTGAACACAAAGAATTGTTGCGCGACATCCTGGCCTGCGTGATGGACCCTGCCTTGTTCAATGCACTGGATTGGTCGCAGATGCGGCCATCAACACATCGCACATCAGCGACCGATTGAAGCAACGCACGGGTGATTGTGCTTGGCTGGTCCCCTGGGCTGCGGATGCCCCAGACGCAGGCAGTCCATCCGGTGACCCGTGCGGTACAAGATCCCCACTCCCAGCCGCTGGGCATGCAGAGCATACGACAGACCCGCCAGCGGGTGAAGCCACCGACCGCGTATCATCCCACGGGCTGTGTATTTTGCTGATCTTCGAGCAGCAATCCCAGCCTGACGACACCATGGCGTTGCGCATCGCCACCTATACCTGTCTAAGCTATCAGACCCTGCTGCGTACTCGGCAAATCCGCCTGCCGCTGCCAGCGGTGTTGCCCGTTGTGTTTTACAGCGGATCACGCCGTTGGACGGCAGCGCAGGATGTGTCCAGCCTGGCGGGCGGCGTCCCGGTGGCGCTGCAGGCGTACCAGCCGCAAATGCGCTACCTGCTGGTTCGTGAGCGCGATTTGCTGAAATCCATCGGCCGACCTAGTCACAACCTGGCGACTTTGTTGTTTCGCTTGCGGCATGACCGTAAGATAGAGCAGTGGCAAGTATCCTTGCATACCCTGACCCAAGCCATTTTGGCCCTGCCCGAAAGCCAGGAACTGAACCGCAGCATCACCGCCTGGCTGGTGCTGATGATCGAACGCAATGCCGCTTTGCCCGAACCCTTACCCCCCACCAAGACCCTGCAGGAGCTGGATATGATAATTGCCGAAGAACCCGGTATCTGGGCCAAACAGTGGCTGAAAGAAGGCCGTGAAGAAGGTCGAATCGAAGGCCAGGCAGGTTTGTTGCTGCGTTTGCTTGAACGTCGCTTTGGCAAACAGCCCGATCACATCCATGAAAAAATCCATGCAGCCACCCGCGCCCAATTGGAAGCCTGGTCATTGAACATCCTGGATGCTCAGGTCTTGGATGACGTGTTCAAAGCGTAGGGGCGTGATTCATCGCGCCCTGTTGATGTCAGCGAGTCGGGGACAGATCCCGATTATTGTTGCGTTTGATCGAACGTCGTTTTGGCAGCCAGCCTGATAGTCTCCATGAGAAAATCCACACAGCCAGCAGCCCCCAGTTGGAGGCCTGGTCACTGAATTTTGTGGATGCACAAACCCTGGATGATGTGTTCGGAGACTAATACTGGTCGTCAGAAGGTCAATGGCTAGGTCAATGGGGTCTGATCCCATTTATTTGGTGACACTCTATACTCTTAAAGTCCCTCACTTAGCCGCCCACGATGGTGGCAGACAGTCCAAAGCCCATGTCTTCCACACGTCGTACTTTGTTATTGATTGGCCTGCCTGTTTTTCTGCTGGTGCTGCTTGCACTTTGGTGGCTGGGTCGGCCCGCCGCCGCGCCCGCCCCGCAGGCGGTCAGTGGGCCGGTGCGGGTGCATACCGCCCTGGTGCAGGCGCGGGATATGCCTATTCGCTTGACCGGCTTGGGTGTGGTGCAGCCCTGGCAGACGGTCACTGTGCGGGCGCGCATCGATGGCCAGCTCCAGTCTGTGGGCTTCCAGGAAGGGGATACCGTTCAGCAGGGGCAGCTATTGGCCCAACTGGATGACCGCGCCCAACAGGCCCAGTTGGCGCAGGCCGTGGCCCAGCAGCACCGCAGCCAAGTGCAGTTGGACAATGCACGTCAGGATTTAAAGCGTTACACCGAACTTGCCCGCCATGGGGCCATCGAGCGCCAGGTATTGGATGCGCAGCAGGCCCAGGTGGCTGTCTTGCAGGCCACGGTGCGGGCAGAGCAGGCCTTGGTGCAGGCGGCTCAGGTTCAGCTGGACAATACCCGCATTCATGCGCCCCTGGCGGGTCGCACGGGCGCTTTGTTGGTTGATCCAGGCAACCAGATCCGGGCAGCAGATGCCCAGGGGCTGGTGGTGATCAACCAAGTTGACCCGATTGCAGTCAGCTTTACCGTGCCGGATGCCGCCTATGCCCAAATCCGGGCCACCATACAAGAATCCGCAGCCGTTCGCCCCAAAACCATGACTCCTCAGGATGACCTTGGCATATCGCCACCGGTCCCCGATCTGCAGGTTCAGGTCTGGTCGCAGGGACAGCCGCACTTATTGGGGCAGGGTGGCCTGGTGCTGGTGGACAACCAGATCGACAGCAGCAGCGCGACTTTGCGCTTGAAAGCACGCCTGGATAATCCCAGTCTGGCTCTGTGGCCTGGGCAGACCGTGACCGTGAATTTGATGCTGGGCACACGTCAGGGGGCGCTGGTGGTGCCGGACCCTGCCGTGCAGCGCGGAGCCGATGGCCTGTTTGTCTATGTGGTGGATGCCGACGACCGGGTGCGCGTGCAGCCGGTGCAGGTGCTGGAATCGCAGGACGGCGGCAGTCTGATCAGCCGGGGGCTGGCGGCGGGCGATCGCGTGGTGGTCGATGGACAATATCGCTTGAAGCCCGGCACCCTGGTGGCTGAAATCGACGCAGCGGCTGCGCCGGGTCGGCTGCGTCCAGATGATGCCACGCCGCCAGCAGCCGCAGACGCTGCATCCTGACGGGGGCGGGCATGAATATATCCACTCCCTTCATTCACCGCCCCATCGGCACGACCCTGCTGGCGGTGGCGATTTTTTTGCTGGGTCTGGCGATGTTTCCGCTGTTGCCAGTGGCACCCTTGCCGCAGGTGGATTTCCCGACGATCCAGGTGACGGCGAAATTGCCGGGGGGGAATCCGGAGACCATGGCCACCAGCGTGGCCCAGCCGCTGGAACGTGAATTTTCCACCATCCCTGGGCTGGTGCAGATGAGCTCTGAAAATGCCCTGGGTTCGTCGCGCATCACTTTGCAGTTTGATCTGGATCGCAATATCGACGGGGCGGCGCTGGATGTGCAGACGGCGATTTCTGCTGCTACCCGGCAACTGCCGTCCACCATGCCCAGCCCGCCGACGTTTCGCAAGGTCAATCCGGCGGATTTTTCAATCCTGATTTTGGCGGTGCAATCCGATGTGCTGCCGATCACGGTGGTCAATGATTACGCCGACAATATTCTGGCGCAGCAGCTGTCCCGGGTCGAGGGCGTGGGTCAGGTCAATATTTTCGGCCAGCAAAAACCCGCCATCCGGGTGCAGGTGGACCCGCGCAAGATCGCTGCGCTGGGGCTGGATCTGGAATCCATTCGCGGGGTGATGGCGACCACGACGGTCAGCCAGCCCAAGGGCACGGTGGACGGTGCCCGCCAAAGTTACACCATTTATACCAACGATCAGCTGGAGGACGCGGATCAGTGGAATGACGCCATTGTGGCCTGGCGCAATGGGGCGCCGGTACGGGTGCGCGATATCGGTCAGGCGGTGCCGGGGCCAGAAGACGCCAAGCAGGCCGCCTGGGCCTTTGCAGGGCAGGGGGCGGGGCCGCAGGATGCCGTCATGGATGGCCGGTCTTTGGTGGTGGGGGTGACCAAACAGCCAGGGGCGAATGTCATCGACACCGTGGCCCGCATCCGGGCCGAGTTGCCTGCGCTGATGGCGTCCATGCCCGCCAGCATTCAGGTCAGCACCCTAATCGATCGGACGCAGAACATCAAGGCCTCGGTGCACGAGGTCGAAATCACCCTGTTGCTGTCGATTGCCCTGGTGATTCTGGTGATTTTCCTGTTTCTGCGCAATGTGGCGGGGACGCTGATCGCCAGTGTGGCGGTGCCGCTGGCCTTGATGGGCACTTTTGCCCTGATGTATCTGGCGGGCTATAGCCTGGACAATCTGTCTTTGATGGCGCTGACGATTTCAGTCGGTTTTATTGTGGACGATGCGGTGGTGATGCTGGAAAACATCTGGCGCCACATCGAAGAAGGCATGCGGCCCATGGAGGCCGCCTTGCAGGGCGCCCGCGAGATCGGCTTCACCATTGTGTCGATTTCCGTGTCGCTGGTGGCGGTGTTTATTCCGCTGCTGCTGATGGGCGGGATCGTTGGGCGGCTGTTTCGCGAGTTTGCCGTCACGGTGGTGATGACGATCGTGATTTCGGTGCTGGTCACCCTGACCCTGACACCGATGTTGTGTTCGCGCTATCTGCGGGACTTGCGGCATGCCCCGCGCGGGCGGCTGTCCCAAGCGTTCGAACGCGGCTTTGATGCGCTACTGGGGGCCTACCGGCGCAGTTTGGATGTGGTGCTTGATCACCATTTTGCGACCCTGTGCGTGTTTCTGGCGACGCTGGCCGCGTCGGTGGCCTTGTTGGTGGCCATCCCCAAAGGGTTCTTTCCACAGCAGGATACCGGGGCGGTTTTTGGTCTGGCTGAATCTGCCCAGGACAGTTCTTTTGAAGCCATGAACGCACGCATGATGGCGCTGGCTGATGTGCTGCGCCAGGACCCGGACATCATGGCCTTTGGCATGACCAGCAATGCGCCCACGTTCAATACGGGGCGGTTCTTCATTAGCCTGACGCCGCGCAGCGAGGGTCGTGAAGCCACGGCGGACGAAGTCATCCGCCGCCTGAATCCGAAGTTGGGGCAGGTGCCGGGGGTGCGGCTGTTCTTGCAGGCGGGGCAGGACATCAATGTGGGTGGGCGCATGTCGCGCACGCAGTATCAGTACACCCTGACCAGCGCCAGCCTGGACGAGCTGAATACCTGGGCGCCCCGGCTGCTGGCGCGTTTTGCTCAGTTGGCCCCCTTGACGGACTTGGCGACTGACCAGCAAAACCGCGCCAATACGGCCGTGGTGACGATAGACCGGGCGCGTGCGGCGATGTTCGGCATCAGCCCGGCCCTGATCGACAGCACGATATACAACGCACTGGGCCAGCGTCAGGTGGCGCAGTATTTCACGCAGATCAACAGCTATAACGTGGTGCTGGAAATCACCCCGGAATGGCAGCGCGACCCGGCAGTGTTCTCGCAACTGTATATCACCTCGCCTTTGACGGGACAGCAGGTGCCGCTGGACAGCCTGGTCCAGGTGGATACCTCGGGCACGGGGTATTTATCCATCAACCACCAGGGGCAGTTTCCCGCTGTGACGATTTCCTTCAATCTGGCCGAAGGCTATTCCTTGGGGCAGGCGGTGGACGCGATCCAGCAGGCCCAGGCTGAGATGGGCGTGCCGATCTCGGTGCAAGGGTCATTTCAGGGCACAGCCCAGGCTTTTCAGGAATCCCTGGCATCGCAGCCGTATCTGATCCTGGCCGCCCTGGTGGCGGTGTATATCGTGCTGGGTCTGCTGTATGAAAGCTATATCCATCCGTTGACGATTTTGTCGACCCTGCCGGCTGCGGGGGTGGGGGCCTTGCTGATTTTGATGATCAGCGGCATGGATTTCAGCGTGATCGCCTTGATCGGAATTTTGCTGCTGATCGGGATCGTCAAGAAAAACGGGATTTTGCTGATTGATTTTGCCATTGTGGCCGAGCGCGAGCAGGGCTTGACGCCCCGAGAGGCTATCTACCAGGCCTGTTTGCTGCGTTTCAGGCCGATTTTGATGACGACCTTGTGCGCCTTGTTCGCTGGTTTGCCCTTGATGCTGGGCACGGGCGCTGGGTCCGAGTTACGCCAGCCGCTGGGCTACACCATGGTGGGCGGGTTGATTGTGTCGCAGGTGCTGACGCTATATACCACCCCGGTGGTGTATCTGTACCTGGACCGCCTGCATCACGGCTATGTGCGTGGTCGGGCATTGAAGCAAGCCCGTCGGCTGCGTGCCCGTCGTGGGCGGAAGATGGCAGCCACCAGGTAGAAGACAGCGGCAGGATAGGTCGCAACAACGAGGCATCGAACCTGATTAATCTCGAAACACGTCATCCAGTTCAGTGGCATCCACAAAATTCAACGACCAGGTTTCCAGTTGTGCGGCCGAGGCAGTCCGGATGCGCTGGTTGATGTCGTCCGACTGTGGACCAAAGCGACGCTGAACCTGCCGCAGCAGTAATTCCGTTTGCCCTTTCACGCTACCTTCTTTCTTGCCTTCAGCACGGCCCTTGGCTTGGCCTTCGGCAAACCACTTGTCGCGGCTAGCGCGTTCTATCAGCGTCACATACGTCATTTCGTTCTCCTTGGACAGCGCATCGACTGCCTGTAAAAAGTCCGGTTCCAGGTCTTCGGGCAGAGCGATCATCCATTCGATCAGGCGGTAGACCTGCATGGCCACCACCGCATCGTAACCATAGCGTTGCAGTTGGCGCACCATCTGCAGTTTAGGCCCCAGGCGGGTGCGCTTATCCCGATAGTGGTTGGCCTGCAGTTGCGCCATGACGACCACGGCAAAAGGGTTGCTTGGGGCCAGGGATTCCAGTTCATCCCAGCGACTGCGCCATGTCTCCAATTCTACGACAGGAAAGCGGAATCGCACCCCTTGGCCCTGGTATTCGTCGGTGTGGAATACCTCGCAACCTAGCCCTTTGCTTTCCAGCAGGATGCCCAGGCTGTAGATCTTGGGCGGCAGGCTCAGCCGCCGTTGCTGCATGATGCGCGACTGGATGCGAAAGCGGTATTCGTACAAGCGCCAGGCAAAGGTCTTCAGGGCCTGTTTGCCGTCCAGTCGGCGTTCGACCTCGACGTGGATCAGCAGCCAGGCGGCTGTGCCGTCGCGCAGGCGCACTTGCGCCAGTTTATCCACCAGGCGGCGGCCCTTTTTACTGGGGATGGCGATGGCTTGTAGTTCTTTGTCCAGGAATTCTGCGGGGATGGCCCAGTCGATGGCCTTGTGCACGTTGGGCGTCAATAGGGCCAGGGCCTGCGGGAAATACAGTTCCAGGGCGTGTTTCCAGGGGCTGTCGTGGTCGTCGGTGATGGGTTTTCTGTTTGGAGGGTCGGGCTTCGATGGCATGACGGGCATCCTGGGGCGGGGATGCCTCATTATTCAAGGAAGCGCAGGAGTCAGGGGTGGTGTCGGGGCAGGAATGTCATAGCTGATTTTCACTCGGCTATCTTTCAGATGCCTATCCCTGGGTGTTTCTTTGTCCACCGACATGCGTTCGGTTTTCTAAGCTCCCCCGCACAGCGATGAGATTCCTCTGAAGAACCCAAACAGCATCCCGCAAAACGAAAAGAAAGGCTACCCGTCCAGTGCCTGTACACATTCCCGGATCAGCCCCGGACCCTGATAGATCAGCCCGGTATACACCTGCACCGCATCCGCGCCTGCCTGGATTTTTTCCAGCGCCTGTTGGCCGGATTCAATCCCGCCCACGCCAATGATGGCGGTGTCCGGGCCAAGCTGCTGGCGCAAACGCCGAATCACCGCCAGCGACAGCGCATGCACCGGAGGGCCGGACAGGCCACCGGCCTCGTCATCGTGCGGCAGACCGCGCACCGCATCGCGCGATAAGGTCGTGTTGGTGGCGATAATCCCATCGATTCCGTGGCGCGGGATCAATTCCGCCACCGCGTCAATTTCCTCCGGACTGAGGTCAGGGGCGATTTTGACTGCCAGGGGGATGCGTTTGCCGTGTTGATCTGCCAGGGCCAGGCGCCGGGTCTGCAAAGACGCCAGCAGGGCGTCCAGGGCGTCGTGGCTTTGCAGGCTGCGCAGGTTTTGGGTGTTGGGCGAGGATATATTGACCGTGATGTAGTCGGCATGGGGATAGACGCCATCCAGACAGCGCAGGTAGTCGTCTACGGCGTGTTCGATGGGGGTGGCCGCGTTCTTGCCGATATTCAGGCCCAGGATGCCGCCCTGACGCCGCCATTGGCTGCGCTGCACATTGGCGATAAAGGCATCCAGGCCATCGTTATTGAAGCCCATGCGGTTGATCAGGCAGCGGGCCCGTGGCAGGCGGAACATGCGGGGCTTTGGGTTGCCAGGCTGGGCGCGGGGGGTGACGGTGCCGACTTCGATGAAGCCAAATCCCAGAGCAGCCAGGGCGTCGATATAGGCGCCGTTTTTGTCCAGCCCGGCCGCCAGCCCCACGGGGTTGCGCAGCGGCAAGCCCATCAGGGTGCGCGGCAAGGTCGGCTGGTGGCTGGCGGTCAGGAACCGGGTGGTTGCGCAGTTGTGGCTGTGCTGCAGGGTTTTTAGCGTCCATTCGTGCGCCTGCTCGGCGTCCATGGAAAACAGGGCGCGTTTGGCCAGTGGGTAGGCTTTGAATAGCAGAGACATAGGCCTTTTCAGTCGGAGGAATCCTGTCGGGTTTCCGAATCCACCCAGGTGCCATTTTGCAGGATCTGGTGGGGCTGGAAGCGTGATTTATAGGCCATTTTACGGCTTTCGGCGATCCAGTATCCCAGATACAGCCAGGGCAGGCCCAGGCGCTGGCAATAATCCAGCTGCCATAAAATCCCGTAGGTTCCCAGGCTGCCGTGCCAGTCGGGGTCGTAAAACGTATACACCGCCGAGATCCCGTGGTCGATGCGATCCATGATGGCCACCATGCGTAGAACGCCGCCCTGGTCTCGAAATTCAGCCATTTCGGTGTGAACCCGGCTGGTCAGCAGGAACTGCGTGTATTGGGCCTGGTCGTCCTGATCCATACCTGCTCCAGGGTGGCGTTTTTGCTGGTAGCGCAGGTATAGCTGAAAATGCTGGGCGTCCCAGTGCAGGGGGCTGAGGGTGACATCCAGGGTGGCTTGCATGCGCCGCCAGAGCTTGCGCTGGGTACGATCCTGTTGGAAATGCAGCGTATCGACCCGCAGGGGGATGCAGGCCTGACAAGCACCGCAGGCTGGTCGGTAGGTGAATAGGCCGCTGCGCCGGAAGCCCTGTTCGATCAGGCGGGAATAGGCGGCGTCGTCCACCAGATGGGCCGGGGTGGCGACCTGGGACCGCGCCAGCCGCCCAGGCAGGTAGCTGCAGGGGTAGGAGGCAGTGGTATAGAACTGCAGGCGGTGGAAAATGGATTCGCTGGGCTTGCTCATGACCGTGGCCAAGGATGACTAGATATCATTGTGACACCAGTCCGCTGGCGGTCAAGCGCCCGCGCCCCCAGGCAGGGGCGGGTGCATGGCGTCCGGCGGCCAGCAGGGCCAGGAACTGAGGGCGGGCAATCGGCCTGGCCCCCAAGCTGGCCAGGTGCGGGGTTTCTTGTTGGCAGTCTATCCAGGGAACGCCCTGAGCCTGCAGGTAGCGGACCAGATAAGCCAGGGCGATTTTGCTGGCGTCGGCGGCCAGGCTGAACATGGATTCGCCAAAAAAACATTGCCCCAGGCTGACACCGTACAGACCGCCTGCCAGGCGTCCATCAACCCAGGTTTCCACGCTGTGTACGTAGCCCTGGGTGTGCCAGGCGGTGTAGGCATCCACGATGTCGCTGGTGATCCAGGTTGCATCCCGTCCCTCTGCCCGGCCAGGGGCCATCCAGGGCAGACCGGATCGGGCCGCCCCCAGGCTGAGTCGGGGGGAACCTCGGGTGGCGCAGTGCGCAAGTACCTCGGAAAAGGCCAGATTCAGCGTGACGCATTGTGTGTCGGGTGGGTGGCGTAGGCCACTGCCTGGCCCTGGGAAATCAGGGGAGAGGCTGCTGCGGTCAAATTGCCGGATGCGCTTTGCGAGTGACCGGCTCAGGTGGAAATCATCGCATTGCAGAATCATGCGCGGGTCCGGACTCCACCACAGCACGGGTTCACCGGGGCTGTACCAGGGAAAGGCACCCTTGCCATAGGCTTCCAGCAGGCGGGCGGGGGATAGGTCCAGCCCGGCCGCCAGCAGGCCGTTCGGTAGGGCCTGGCTGGCATCAGGGAGCGCGGTATCAGGATTGAGCCAGGGGATCGTCAGGGCAGGATGATCGGAAGGCATGCGGCATCAGTCGGGAAACCGGATATCGATCGCATAATGGTGCGTAGCGAAAATCCCGTGTTCGCGATCCTGCAGATAGTGTTGCAGGGTGGTGCTGACGGTGCGAAAGGCGAGTTCGTCCCAGGGGATGCGATCCAGATCGAAGAACTTGGCTTCCAGGGTTTCGATGCCGGGGGCCAGATCGGGCGACAGCGCCTGCGCCAGATAATAGAGGTGGACCTGGTTGACCGACGGCACGTCAATCACGGTAAAGAGGGATTGCACCTGGATCTGAGCCCCGGATTCTTCTTGGTTTTCGCGGATTGCGCCTTCCTCGGTGGTCTCGCCCAGTTCCATGAATCCCGCTGGCAGTGTCCACTTGCCATGGCGCGGCTGGATGGCGCGGCGACACAGCAAGACCTGATCGCCCAGAATCGGGAGCACCCCCACGACATTGCGCGGATTCTGATAGTGCACTGCACCGCAGTGGGTGCATAGATCGCGCAGACGATTGTCGTCTGGCGGTGTGTCGCGTGTCAGGGGGTGGCCGCACTGCGAGCAGAACTGCTGGGTGCGGGGGGCGGGGTGGTAGAAATCGGGGGCAGGCTGGTTCATATGCTGATTTTAAGGTACGGCCACGCGAAAGGCATCCTAAAAAACGGGGAATCGGACGAATCCCAGCATGTCGGCGACCGCATTGTCGTCCAGCCAGCCCAGGGGGGCGTCGTGTCCGGCCAGGCTGATCATCGTGTGTTGGTCTGCGCTGAGGCCATCCAGGCTATCCCCCAGGGTGCGGCCATCGGCCAGGCGCAGGTGGTCAAGCAATTGGGCCAGGTCGTGGTCCTGTACCAACCCTGCACCCTGGGCCGACTGGGCATACAGCAGACCGCTATGGGTCAGCCACCAGTGGCTGGGGGGGCCGTAGGCCTGGCCTGTGTGGGTGCCCAACTGTAATTGGGTATCCGGGCCAGGCTGGGTGTGCAATATCCAGGGGGCACCGTCCAGGCGGACATATACCCGCTGGGGGCCATTCTGAAAAAACCAGCAGCCGCTGTCGTCTGTCTGGTAGTTACGGCCGATAAAGCCCAGGATCTGTGGGCTGGTGATGGATTCGCCGGGTTCAGGGGTGTCGGTCCCCCAGCCGCCGCCGTGCGGGTGCAGCCGCCATTGGCCGCGCCGCGAAAGAGACAGCCAGCCATAGGCCGCCGGCACATCCGGCCAGCGGGCCATGGCAGCGTGGACCAGGTCGTCCATTAGCGCAGGGCGGCCCGGACTGTACAGGAGCGCATCATGATTATTTCCAGTAGTTGTTGGCGGCGGCGATGGTCTGGAAGTTTGTGGCCACGACCTGGGATGAAGCAATCAGGGCGTTGGCGTCCTCGCCGTATACAGGGCGCAGTTTATCGCGCACTTCAGCGGAGGGCTGGGTGTATTTGACCCCCATGCGGGAGAGTTTGATGGCCAGCTCATAGCCTTCTTGGGGGGTGGCGGTGATCAGGGTAGTCAGCCAGGTATCGGACATGGTGTGTTTTCTCCGGTGGATTGGTGTGGTGTAAGCATGGCATGAAATGAGCGGATTTGCGCGCTGACCGATGGCGTCATGGGGATATTGGGTCGGCGTAGAATGAAGCTTTGCGCTATTTGCCAGCCCAGAGGATTCCATCATGGATACGCCACACATCAATGCTATTGCGCCTGTTGGGCTGGACCCTCAGCCATTGCAGGCCTTTATCAATGAGCAATGGGATCGTGAAATCATTCCCGCGCTTGAACGCTATATTGCGATTCCCGCCAAAAGCCCGGCGTTTGATCCGGATTGGGTGCGCAATGGCTATATTGATCAGGTGGTGCGGGATGCCGCCCAGTGGTTGGAAAGCCGCCCGGTCAGGGGCCTGAAAGTCGAGATCCTGCGCTTGCCGGGCCGCACGCCGGTGCTGTTTTTCGAGGCCCCTGCGACGCGTCAGGATGATGGTCAGGCCGTGCTGATGTATGGCCACCTGGATAAGCAGCCAGAGTTCTCGGGCTGGCGGGCGGGTTTGGGGCCGTGGCAGCCTGTGATGCAGGACGGCAAGCTCTATGGTCGCGGCGGGGCGGACGATGGTTATGCAGCGTATGCGTCCCTGACCGCCATCGAGGCCCTGGATCGCCAGGGCGTGCCGCGCCCGCGTTGCGTGGGTTTGATCGAGACTTGCGAGGAATCCGGCAGCTACGATTTGCTGCCCTATATTGATGCGTTGCGCGACCGTCTGGGGCAGGTGGCCCTGGTGGTGTGTCTGGATTCGGGGGCAGGTAATTACGACCAGCTCTGGATGACCAATTCGCTGCGTGGGCTGGTGACCGGCACACTGGAAGTTCAGGTGCTGGACGAAGGCGTACATTCCGGGGATTCCAGCGGGATTGTGCCGTCCAGTTTTCGGATCTTGCGTCATTTGTTGGATCGCCTGGAAGACAGCGGCACGGGCCGGGTACTGCCGGCGTCTTTTTATTGCGATATACCTCTAAAGCGTCAGGATCAGGCCCACGAGGCCGCCCGTATCCTGGGCGACGAGGTATGGCAACGCTTTCCCTGGGCGTGCGGGGCAGATCACGGTTTTGTGCTGCCCATGACGCGCGACCCGCAGCAGGCCATGCTGAATCGTACCTGGCGTCCGGCCCTGTCCGTGACCGGGGCCGAGGGCCTGCCGCCCTTGGCCAGCGCCGGTAATGTGCTGCGTCCGCGTTCAGCCTTCAAGCTCTCGTTGCGCCTGCCGCCGCTGGTCGATGCCGTCTTGGCCGCCCAGGAACTGAAAACCCTGCTGGAGCAGGATGCGCCCTACCAGGCTCGGGTGTTGTTTCAGCCTGACCCGGGGGTGGCCAGCGGCTGGGACGCGCCACAGTCCGCCCCCTGGTTGACCCAGGCATTGGATGCCGCGTCACAACAATACTTCGATGCGCCGTGTGGCTATATCGGCCAGGGCGGCACGATTCCGCTGATGAATTTGCTGCTGCAAGGCTTCCCGCAGTCGCAGTTTATGGTGTGCGGGGTTTTGGGCCCTAAGTCCAACGCCCATGGGCCCAATGAGTTTTTGCATGTGCCCTATGCGAAACGCCTGACTGCCGCAGTGGCCCAGGCCATGGTCGGTTTACCGTTGTAATGTCTTCAAATCGCTAACAATAGATTTGGATTGACCACATTCGTCGGTAGAATGGTTTCCGGATTTTAATAAAAGTGACCGGAGACAGCCCATGTTCAATAGCTTGCGTGCCCGATTGACAGGCGTGAGTGTTCTGATTGTTTCGCTATCGCTGATCATTTTGACAGCAGCGGTATTTTTGGTGATGCGTTCTATCGTGCTGGAATCACTGGATACCAGCATTGATCGTCTCGCTAAAAGCTATGCCGGAGAACTCACCCAGTGGGTGGATGACAAGCAGCAGATCACCAGCTCGATCAAACTTGCCTTGAATAAAGAGGACCCGGTTTCCTACTTGAAAGTCATACAAGACACGGGGGTCGATCTGGCGTTTTTCGTGCGTTCGGATAAGACCTATGGTTTTACCCGCCCCGTTGCCG
This sequence comes from Castellaniella sp., assembly GCF_034675845.1. Lineage (NCBI taxonomy): Bacteria > Pseudomonadati > Pseudomonadota > Betaproteobacteria > Burkholderiales > Alcaligenaceae > Castellaniella > Castellaniella sp. Next base: position 755,263 of record NZ_JAUCCU010000001.1, on the reverse strand, counting down.
CTGGCTACGATGGCACGCAGCGCAGCTGGTATAAGCAGGCCGAGGCTGCGGGCAAGCCAGTCATCACGCCTGTTTATCCAGATAGTGCTACAGGGGTGTTGACCATCAGTTTTGTCCAGCCTGTCATCGAGGGTGGGAAAACCACTGCCGTGATCGGGACGGACATGACCATGAAATCCATCATCGGAAAAATTGCGGCAATCCGTCCTTATAAAAGCAGTTTTGCTTTTTTGATGGATGCGGATACCGGGAATATCCTGGCGCATCCAGATGCGGATCTGACCTTGAAGCCGATCACCGATCTAGCGCCCGATCTTAGCGTCCAGGCCGTTTCTGCCGTCGCAAATCAAGGCGGTCACTTGGTCGTGGAAATTGGGGGTGCGGCCCAGATGCTGTATGCGGTGAATGTGGCGGGCACGCCTTGGATATTGGGAATTGGCGTGGATCGGGCCGAAGCCACGGCTGCGCTTGACCGTCTGCTGTGGCTGGCTGTCGTGATTGCGTTGGTATGCGTGCTGGTCGCGGGGCTGGTCATGGCTGGTTTCGTGCGCCAGCAGTTGGGACGGCTGGTGCTGGTGCGCGATGCCTTGCAGGATATTGCCTCGGGGGATGGCGACCTGACCCGCCGCTTGGGCGAATCCGGCAAGGATGAACTGACTCAGATCGCCAGCGCTTTCAATTTATTTGCCAATAAAATCTCTGACGTGTTTCTGCGCATCCGGGCGGCATCCCAGTCTGTCCAGACTGCCGCTACTGAAATCGCCAGCGGCAGCCACGATTTGTCGTCGCGCACTGAACAACAGGCCAGCTCGCTGGCAGAGACCGCAGCCACCATGGAGGAAATTACCGCCACGGTACGGCAGAATGCCGATCATGTGCAGCAGGCCAATACACTGTCGGCGGCAGCGGCCAGCACGACCACGGCAGGCAACCATACGGTCGATGAGCTGGTTTCTACCATGAGTGAGATCAATGCCAAATCCCAGCAGGTGGCCGAAATCATCGGGGTGATCGACAGCATTGCCTTCCAAACCAACATTTTGGCGCTGAATGCCGCGGTCGAAGCCGCCCGAGCGGGCGAGCAGGGGCGAGGTTTTGCGGTCGTGGCCGCCGAAGTCCGGGCGCTGGCCCAGCGCAGCGCCTCATCTGCCAAGGAAATCCGCGGTCTCATCGAGACCTCGGTGCAGGCCACGGCCAAAGGCAATCAGCAGGCCGCCAGCGCCAGTCAGGCCACCCGGGAAATCCTGGAGGGCATTCGCCGCGTCACTGACATCATGGGCGAGATCAGCGCTGCAAACCGCGAGCAGACCACCGGCATCGAGCAGATCAATACCGCCGTGGCCCAGATGGATGATGTTACCCACCAGAACGCCAGTCTGGTCGAGCAGTCCGCTGCTGCTGCTGCCAGCCTGCAGGATCAGGCCAATACCCTGGCCCAGTTGGTGGGAACCTTCCGCCTGGACGAGCACGGGGCTGAGCAGAACGTCAGCCCCGTCTCCCGGCCAGTGGCGTTATTGCCACGAGCTTAGATCATCGGCAGGTAAGACGGCTGCGGCCCTTTGGGAAAGGCCTGATCCAGGCGCTGAATATCAGTCGGGCTCAGGGTGATACCTGCCGCTGCCGCGTTGGCCTGGGTGTGGGCCACCGACGATGATTTCGGGATGGTAAACAGGCCGTCTTCGCGGGTCAGGAAGGCCAGGGCGATCTGGCGTGGCGTGGCCTGGTGGGCCAGGGCGATGGACTGCAGGATCTGGCCGCCGGCATCGCTGTCGTTGGGGAAATCATCATGCCCGAATGGGCTGTAGGCGACCACGGCGACCTGATGCGCCTGGCACCAGGGAATGACGGCGTGTTCGATGGCGCGTTCCTGCAGGTGATACAGCACCTGATTGCAGGCGATTTTTCCGGGGCCCAGGATGTCCCAGGCTTCCTGCAGATCGTCCACGTCGAAATTACTGACCCCATAAGACAGGATCTTGCCATCGGCCTGCAGGGCCTCGAAGGCCCGGAAGGTTTCTTCCAGCGGCACCGAGCCGCGCCAGTGCAGCAGATAGCTGTCCAGATGATCGGTATCCAGGGCTTTTAAAGAGCGCTCGCAGGCCGCGATGGTGCCTCGGTAGGATGCATTGGAGGGCAGGACCTTGGAGACCAGAAAGACTTCGTCGCGGCGGCTGCGAATGGCATCCCCCACCACGGATTCAGCAGCGCCCGATCCGTACATCTCGGCGGTGTCTATGTGTGACATGCCCGCATCCAGCCCTGCCTGGAAGGCCTTGATGGCCTGATGGTGATCGGCGTCGTCGATATACCAGCTGCCTTGTCCCAGAACGGAAACGGATTGGCCTGTCGTGCCAAATAGTCGTGTTTTCATGAGATTTGCTCTTTATTTACCAGGCCGCAAGATGATCTGGGTGATTTCCGAAGGGCGGCCCAGGCGGATGGCCAGGCCGTTCCATAGGCCGGTGCCGTTGCTGACGTATAGCGTCATGGGGCCGAGCCGGTAAAAGCCGGACACAAAGCCATTATTGGCCATTTTCGTCAGCAGATGGGGGCCCAGGATCTGGCCGCCGTGGGTATGGCCTGACAGTTGCAGGGCAATCGCGCCGCTGTCGGCGTTCTTCGGGGCATCGCTGGGACGGTGTTCTAGCAGGATGGTGGGGGTGTTGGGGGGAATGCCTTGCAGCGCCGCCTGCAGGTCTGGTCCAGGCAGACCGAAGGCGGTGGCCTGACGGTCGGTGACGCCGGCCACGGCCAGTGTGGCATTGCCGCGCGGAATCAGGACGTGGCTGTTTTCCAGCATGGTCAGGCCCAGCGCTCGATAGGCCGGCATCCAGCGGATATAGTCAGAGTAGTATTCGTGATTTCCAGGGATCGCCAGCACGCCGTCGCGGGCACGCAGCCGGGATAGCGGCAGCACGTCGGCGGCCCGTTCTTCTGGCGTGCCATCGGCCAGGTCGCCTGTGATGACGATCAGATCGGGGTCCAGCTGATTGGTGCGGGCGACGACGGCTGCCTGCCAGGATTCCGGCAGCAGACGGCTGGCGTGGGTGTCGGTGAGCTGCACGATGCGGTAGCCATCGAATTCCGTCGATAGGCCGGGGATCTGGACGGCAATGGTCTTGATGTCTGGGGTCTTGATTGCCTGCCAGACGCCAATTGCCGACAACACCACGGCCAGCCCGCCAATCCCTATCCCCAGATTACGCCCCTTTAGAATGGCCCGTCCCACAGAGCGGGCAGGCAGCCATGCCAGCAGGCCGACGATGTCGCGCAACAGCAGCAGCAAGGCCAGCAACAGCACCACGCCAAAGGCCCAGGCCAGGATGATCAGCACCCACTGGGGAAGTTCGGGCGAGGCCAGGGTGCCGAAAAAAAGTGTGATGATCTTGTGGTACTGGGCCGCCAGCAACAGTACCAGTGCCAACCCTGCCCGACCGGCAATGCCAATAGGCAGCGGCCAGACGAAGCGCCAGACGATATACAGCCAGATCGTGCCGGTGATCAAAGGCAAAATGGTTCCCATGGGTGAATCCTGTCCTGCAAAAAGCAATGAAAACATGTACGGGGGCTATCTTAGAACATTTGATACTTGATGAATTTCGGATGAACGCAGGCTTCACAGTTTGTTCAGGCAGTGGCTTGCATACTGACGCCATCGCCAATTGGATTGGCTGAATGCATGGAAATCAGTATGAAAACACGCACTGTTCTGATCTCGTTCCTAGGGATTCTGACCCTGGCCTGGGCCTGGGATGCCCTGGTCTTAAACCCCATGGCGGGGGATGGGCTCTGGGTTGCCCGCAAGGAAGGTATTTTCCTGACTGGCATCTGGGCCATGGGCCTGATGTCTCTGGTGATGATGTTGGCCACCCGGCCCGTCTGGCTGGAGTCTGCGCTGGGAGGTATGGACCGCATTTACCGGCTGCATAAATGGGCTGGCATTCTGGCCATCAGCCTGGGCATTGTGCACTGGTTGATGGAAATTGGCGGGGGAACCTTGCGTAGCCTGATCGGGGCAGCAGTCAACAAACCGCCCAAGACCATTGTGCCGGAGTTCTTGGTGTCCAGCCATGGCTTGGCCAAGGACGTGGGCGAATGGGCGATCTATATCTTGATTGTGTCACTGTTGATCACGCTATGGAAGGCTTTCCCCTATAAATCCTGGCGGATTCTGCATCGGGTGATGCCGTTGCTGTATCTCGTGCTGGTGTTCCATGTGGTGGCCTTGACCCCGGCGGCCTGGTGGTTGCAGCCCTTGGGGCTGATCATGGGGGCCTTGATGCTGGGCGGCAGCCTGGCGGCCATTCCGGCCCTGCGTCAGCGGATCGGCCAGCGTCGTCGCCACGTCGGCCATATTCAGTCCGTGCGCCAACTGGCAGGGGGGATTACCGAGGTCAACTGCGTGATGAATACCGGCTGGCCGGGGCATCAGGCGGGCCAATTTGCCTTTGTGACGTTTGATGCGCGTGAGGGTGCCCACCCCTACACCATTGCCAGTGCCGAGCAGGCCGGGCACTTGCGCTTCGAGATCAAGGCACTGGGCGATTACACCCGGACGCTGGCTCAGCGCCTGCAGGCGGGCGATGCGGTGCAGGTGGAAGGCCCCTATGGACGATTTGACCATCGACGAGGCCAGGCTAATCAGGCCTGGGTCGCGGGCGGCATTGGCATCACCCCGTTTCTGGCCTGGTTGGAGTCCTTGCAGGCCCGTCCCGAGGCCGCTCCCCGAGCGCAACTGCATTACTGCGTGCGGGATGCTGCCCATGATCCTTTTGTGACTCGGTTGCAGGCGCTGTGTGCTGCACTACCCAGCATCACCTTGCATGTGCACGATGCCAGCCATGGCCAGCGTCTGGAGGCGGATACGTTGCACCGTGCCAGTCAGGTCCAGGAGGGGGATGCCATGGATGTCTGGTTTTGTGGCCCGGCAGGCTTGGCAAGGCAGTTGGAAACCGGGTTGCAGGCCTTGGGCCTGAAGGATGTGGCGGTGCACCGTGAGGCGTTTGAAATGCGATGATGAAAAATATCGTATAATGATCGACTTGGCTGGAACAATCCAGCGCATCATCGGCGCAATGGCAGAGTGGTGATGCAGCGGACTGCAAATCCGTATACGTCGGTTCGATTCCGGCTTGCGCCTCCAGATTTACAAAAACGGCTCATGTCCTCGACATGGGCCGTTTTGCCGTAAAAAAATGGTGTCTGACCCCATTTTTTTGACCCCCTACCGCCACATGGCAATCATGTCGCAGGGACCTGAGCGGCGCGCTGAGACTGCATGAAACGGGTGATGGCATTCAGCATGATGCCGTATAAGGGAACAAACAGCAGCAGGCTGACCAAGAGTTTGATGGCATAGTCCACCAGGGCGATTTCACCCCAATGCGCCGCCATGAAGGGGTTGCTGCTATGCCAGAAGGCCACCCAGAAAAACACCAGTGTATCCAGCGCCTGCCCGAGAACGGCAGAGGCGGCCGGGGCGGCCCACCAGACCACGGTGCTGCGTCGGATGCGGTCGAACACCTGCACATCCAGCAGTTGCCCCAGGACGTAGGCCATGAAGCTGGCCAGCGCGATCCGAAAGACGAAAGTATCGAAGTGACCCAGGGCATCCAGGCCGCTGAACAGGCCGTCGTTGAACAGCACGGATACCACATATGAAGCAATCAGCGCAGGCACCATGGCTCGGGCAATGACTCGGCGTGCCTGATGCTTGCCGATCAGTCGTACGGTCAGGTCGGTGGCCAGGAAGATGAAAGGAAAACTGAAGGCGCCCCAGGTGCTGTGAAACCCGAACAGGTCGATGGGCAGTTGCACCAGATAGTTGCTGGCGATGATGATGAATACATGGAATGCAACCAGCAAAGTCAGATAGCTGGAAGCCCGCGAAGACGGCGCGCAAGGGGAGGTCATGATGAGCCTTTTTAGTGGATGGGGTAAGGGAACCCATGAAGGTGTTGCCGTGGGGATTATATCCTGTCGCCCTGCAACCATTGCTGATAAGCCTGCCGGGTCACCTCTGAGACGGACTCCAGGACCTTTTGGTGTTTGACTCGGTGCCGCCCTGCCAGCCTGACATCGGCCACAGCCCGCGACTTGCAGTACCAGTGGCAGCTGTGCTGCATCAGGTATAGCTCTGCTGAAAGATGATAGGCGCGGTCTTTCGGGCTCCAGTGGTTCTCATTGTCCACCACGTGGCGCAGGCCTGTGGCGTGTATCTCCAGCAGGGCACGAAAGTCGCGGGTGGAGGCCGGCAGAAAACGTTCGATATACGGCAGGCAGAATGACAGTATGCCCATGCGCGTGTCCTGCGCATTTTCTGCGTGCATGGCATCTGCCAAGGTACGCATTTGCGCGGCGACGGCGTGTTCGGTCTGGGCAAACCCAGCCAGTACCTGCAGTTGGCGGCTGGTTTCTTTTTCGTTGATGGCCCGGGTATAGCCCTGCGTGAGGGTTTCCATGTGGCGTTCGAGTTGCAGGCGGGCTAGATGGCGCCCCAGTAAGGCGATGTGGCCGCGCTGGTAGCGCAGGCACAGCAGCCGCCATGCCACGACGATGGCCAGTAGAGTAAGTGCGATGTCCATTGCGTCTGCATCATGCTGATATTGAAAGGGAAGACGGCATTGTAGATGAGTCGGCCCAGGGCTTTGCCGGTGGGGGGCTGGGGATGCGATCCGGGCTGGGGATGCGAAGCCAGGATTTGCTTAGTTTATGTATTCATAAAATGAATGATGAAATTTCAATATTTAATTTGTAAATATGAAGTGCGTCCGATATGGTATGGACTCTCGCTTCAATTCCAAGGCGCCAGTGTCGATGCGCCAGGGTTCTTCACATGACATCCCAGGAGTCCTCCATGTCCACGACTTACTACGCCCCGAAAGGCGGCCACCCCCCACAGACCGACCTGTTGACCGATCGCGCCATGTTCACTGAGGCCTATGCCGTCATCCCCAAGGGGGTGGTGCGCGATATCGTGACCAGCCATCTGCCGTTCTGGGACAAGACCCGCTTGTGGGTGCTGGCCCGTCCGTTGACAGGCTTTGCCGAGACTTTTTCCCAGTACATTGTCGAAGTCAGCGCCGGTGGCGGCAGTGATCGGCCCGAGCTGGACTCCAAGGCCGAGGGTGTGTTGTTTGTAGTCGAAGGGGAAATGGAAGTCACGCTGGATGGCACCGCACATGCCATGAAAGCGGGCGGCTATGCCTTTATCCCGCCCGCATCGAATTGGAGCTTGCGTAATCGCAGTGCGTCAGCCGTGCGTTTCCACTGGATCCGCAAGCGCTATCAGGTGGTGGACGGTCTGGCTGCGCCCGAGGCCTTCTTCACCAACGAGCAGGACATCGAGCCGATCGCCATGCCGGATACCGAAGGCCGTTGGAAGACGACGCGCTTCGTGGACATGGCCGACATGCGCCATGACATGCATGTGAATATCGTCACGTTCCAGCCCGGTGGCATCATCCCGTTTGCCGAAACCCATGTGATGGAGCACGGCTTGTATGTGCTGGAAGGCCAGGCCGTCTACCGTCTCAATCAAGACTGGGTCGAAGTACAGGCGGGTGACTTCATGTGGCTGCGCGCCTTCTGCCCGCAAGCCTGCTATGCCGGTGGCCCCAAGCCCTTCCGCTACTTGCTGTACAAGGACGTCAATCGCCATGCGGCCCTGACCCTGGGTGGTCTGGGCGGCTAATCCGCGTTTCTTCGGCCAGCATATCGGCCAGCGCCTGTGCCAATGCCTGAACCATGGCATTGGCCGTTGGCCGGTGCAGCAATGCAATCTCGTACTGTTCCACGGGCGGCAGACCATGGTGGGTGCCGAGTACCGAGTGATCCGGCGTGACGCTGCGCTGCGGCAACAGGCTGATGCCCAGGCCTGCCGCCACGGCGCTTTGGATGCCATTCAGGCTGGAACAGGTGTAGGCAATGCGCCAGGCGCGGCCCATGGCTTCGACGGCGCGGATCATATCTTCCCGGTACAGGCCCCTGGGGGGAAAAGTCACCAGGGGAATGGGATCGAGATGCAGGCAAGGATGCTGCGCACTGTCGATCCAGGCCAGGGATTCAGCCTGACGGGTGATGGCGCTGCGGCTGTGGCGGCGTTGCTTGATCAAAATGAGGTCGAGTTCGCCCCGGTCAAAGCTGGTGGTCAGGCTGGAACATAGTCCGCTGGTGATTTCCAGCTTCACCTGTGGATGGTGGCGGCTGAAGTCTGCCAGCACCTGCGTCGTGCGGCGGGCCACAAAGTCTTCTGGCACGCCCAGCCGTACGGTCGCGGCAACGGCGGCACCGGCCAGCACATCCAGGATCTGTTCATTCAAGGCCAATAGGTGGCGGGCGTGGCTCAGCAGGGCTTCGCCTGCTTCGGTCGGCAGCACTTCGCGGTTGCCGCGGTCCAGCAAGCGATGGCCCGCCATGTCTTCCAGGCGGCGTATTTTCTGGCTGATCGTGGATTGAGTCGAATGCAGCCGTGTGGCGGCTGCTGTGAAGCCACCGTGATCCACCACCGTGATAAAGGCCTTCAGCAAGTCCAGGTCAAAGAGTGGTCGATTGGATTTCATGGCGCGTAATCAATGATATCGGTCTGGCTTGACGTATGATGCGTGGGAAAATCCCGCTTGTTCCGTAGGGAAAAAGCGGGCTCAGGATGGCTATCAGGTAGGGACTATGGCTGGCATTGATCCACAGCATTTTATTCCGGAAGGTAAAGACTTCCATTACGACGAGTTCCCGTTTTACTGGCTGGTTCGCCTGCATGCCCTCTATACGCTAGAACTGGAAAGAGTGCTCAAGCGACTGAAGACCGGTATCCCTCAGCGGCGGGTCTTGATTGTCTTGCGGCAGCATGGGATTGTCAGCGTCTCCACGCTGGCCATGCACGTGGTCATCAAGCCTTCGACATTGACGCGTATTCTTCAGCGGATGCGTGAGGCGGGGCTGATCGAGATGCGCACCAATGCAGAAGATGCGCGTGTGACCGATGTCGTGATCACCCCCGACGGCGAGGCGCTGGCCGTGCAGATCGAGCAGGCGACCCACAGAATTTTCGTGCGTGGCTATCAGGGCCTGACTGCGGAAGAACTGGAGCAGTTGATGGAAACGCTCAAGCATATGTTTGCAAACCTATCCGAGCACTGAGTCGGGCTGGTCGCTTTGGTTGGGGATGCTGCTGCCGCTTGGCAGCCCTGCGTGTAGTTCAATAATCTGGCGCAGCGTCTTCTTCAGTTCTTCGGCCCGGACCAGCCCAAAGGGTTCCAGGATGCGGCTTTCGTGTTCGCGGGCCAGCCCGATCAGATGTTTGATCATGGTAGTCCCCTGGGGCGTGATCCGAACCAGGGTGATGCGCCGATCACTAGGGTGGGGCAGCCGTTCAATCTGGTGCTTTGATTCCATGCGGTCCAGTAGGCGGGTGATGGTAGGCTGTTTGGTGACGGTAACCTGGGCCAGGTCGCCGATGCTGATGAGGTTGCCATCAGCCAGAGATGCCATGACGCGCCATTCAGTGACTGAAAAACCGTGTTGGCGGACCACCTCGTGAAATTCTCCCGAAATCAGTTGGCTGGCCAGCGCCAGCAGGGCGGGCAGATAGCCATCGATGAATCGAGTGGGAGAAGGGCTGGGTTCCGTAGCGTGTGACATCTGTATCCTACTGTCAGTCGTGGCTGCCATTCTATGCCTGTCCGATGATTACCGGACATGGGCTTAGGGTAAATCATGATAATGAATAGATTCAGTCGTAAACTATAATTTGCTCCAAGATTTGCCCGGAAGAGGCGGCGAATTCATGATTCTGGAGCGAGACAATGGCCGAACGATCATTTGTCAATGAAGTCAAGAAGCTACGATTGCCAGCGGGAGAAGTCTTTCGTGGTGAGGGCATTCTCGCGATCACCAAAGCGCTGCTGGAATCCGGGGTGGGCTATATCGCAGGCTATCAGGGGGCGCCGATTTCGCACTTGATGGATGTTCTCGCGGATGCGCAGGACATTCTGGCGGAATACGGCATACGCTTCGAGAACAGCGCCAGCGAGGCCACGGCGGCGGCAACCCTGTCGGCATCCGTCAACTATCCCCTGCGCGGCGCAGTCACCTTCAAGGCCACGGTCGGCACCAACGTGGCTTCCGATGCGCTAGCGAACCTGGCCTCGGGCGGGGTTACAGGCGGTGCGCTGGTGATCGTCGGCGAAGATTACGGTGAAGGTTCTTCGATCATGCAAGAGCGCAGCCACGCCTTTGCCATGAAATCCCAGATCTGGCTGCTCGATCCGCGCCCGAATCTGCCTTGTATCGTACAGGCGGTCAAGGATGGTTTTGATCTGTCCGAGGCCAGCCACACGCCGGTCATGCTGCAGGTGCGTATCCGTTCTTGCCACTTGCATGGGCAGTTCATTGCGTCCGACAATCAGGCCCCCGCATTTTCCGTGCGCGATGCGCTGGAAAACCCCGTGCGGGATGTCAATCGCATTGTGTTGCCCCCGGCCAGCTTTGTGCACGAAAAAGAAAAAATCGAAGAACGCTGGCCTGCTGCCGTGCGCTTCGTCCAGGATCGCCAGCTCAATGAGTTTTTCTCCGAAAAGGTGGCGGATGTTGGCATAGCCCTGCAAGGCGGGCTTTATAACACCGTGATCCGCGCACTGCAGCGCCTGGGTTTGGCAGACGTATACGGTGAATCGAAGATTCCCCTGTATGTCATGAACGTGGCCTACCCCTTGATTGAAGACGAATTCGAACGCTTCTGCCAGGACAAGAAAGCCCTGCTGATTCTGGAAGAAGGGCAGCCAAACTTTATCGAACAAAATGTTGCTTCGATCGTGCTGCAGCGTCATCTGGATATCCGCCTGCACGGTAAGGATGTGCTGCCGATGGCGGGTGAATACACGACCGCCGTTGTGCGCGTCGGACTGAAGGCTTTTCTGGAACAGCACGGTTGGGCCTTGCCCGAAGTTACCCCTGATGCGCCACTGCCGGTCGTGACAGAATCCACGGAAGCAGCAGTCGCTGTTGCAGCCGTGGCGGCGGTCGAAACCACTGCCGCTATCGAAGTGACGGCGGTCGCCGAGGTTCCCCCCGGGCAAGAGCTGCCGCCGCTTAGCGAAACCGTGTATCCACGCCCGCCTGGGCTATGTACCGGATGTCCGGAGCGGCCTATTTTCTCTGCCATCCGACTGGTTGAACGCGAATTGGGGGTGCATCACATCAGCGCCGATATTGGTTGCCAGCTGTTTTCCATCCTGCCGCCTTTCGACCTGGGCAATACCACCATGGGCTATGGTCTGGGTGGGGCCAGCGCATCGGCCCTGAATGTCGCGCCGGGCAGTACACCCGCCAATCGCCGCGCCATTTCCATCATGGGGGATGGCGGGTTCTGGCATAACGGCCTGACCAGCGGCGTGGCCAACTCGGTGTTCAACCAAAGCGATAACCTGACCATTATCGTGGACAACAACTACACCGCCGCCACCGGCGGGCAGGACATACTTTCCACGCACAATACCGTCAATCCGACCCGCAGCACCGGCCACGAAATCGAGGACGCCGTGCGCGGCGTGGGGGTGAAGTGGGTGCGTACGATCCGGCGCACCTACGATACCAAGGCCATGACGCGCGCGCTGCGCGAGGCTCTGACCACGCTCTCACATGGCCCCAAGGTGTTGATCGCCCAAAGCGAATGCATGCTCAATCTCCAGCGGCGTGAAAAACCGCTGCGGCGCAAAGCCATTGCCGAGGGCAAACGAGTCGTGCGTGAACGCTTCGGGGTCGATCCTGACACATGTACCGGCGATCACTCCTGCATTCGCTTGTCGGGCTGTCCGTCGCTCACCATCAAGGATAATCCCGATCCGCTGCGCCAAGAGCCCATCACGGCAGTCGAGGATAGCTGCGTGGGGTGCGGTCATTGCGGCGAGGTCGCCCATGCTGCGGTGCTGTGTCCATCGTTTTATAAAGCCAGCATCATCAATAACCCGACCGGTTGGGACAAATGGAAGCACCGCATGCGCGGGGCGGTCATTGCCTGGCTGCAGCGCGGCCTGGCCCGTCGTCGCGACCGGCATGTCTTCTAATGGGTCCATTGAGATAAGCCGATATGTATTCTGAACCGATCAAGATTGCGATTCTGGCCATGGGTGGCGAAGGCGGCGGCGTGCTGGCCGACTGGATCGTCGATATGGGCGAAGCCAATGGCTGGTTTGCCCAGACTGCGTCCGTGCCCGGCGTGGCGCAACGCACCGGCGCCACGATCTATTATGTCGAGCTATTCCCTGGGGCGGATCGGCCCGATGCCCGTGTGCCAGTGTTGGCGCAGTCGCCTATGCCGGGCGATGTGGATATCGTCCTGGCATCCGAACTCATGGAAGCGGGCCGTGCGGTTCAGCGCGGTTTCGTCACGCAGGACCGCACGACGCTGATCGGGTCTACGCACCGGGTCTATTCGATTGCCGAGAAATCGCATCCGGGCGATGGCCGGGTTGATAGCGATGCGCTGCACCGGCAGATTCGCCGTGCCGCCCGCCGGCTGGTGGCCTTCGACATGGCCAGCACGGCAGAGCGCAACGGCAGCGTGGTCAGCGCCGTGTTGTTTGGCGCGCTCAGCGGTGCCGGGGTGCTGCCCTTCAATCGGGCCCAATTCGAAGCAACCATCGAACGCGGCGGCCTGGGCGTCAAGGCCAGTCTGGCGGCTTTTGCCGATGCCTTTGAGCAGGCGCGGATCACACAAAGCGAGGCTTCACGTCCCACGGTGCGGGCGCGGGATGGTGGCCCAGCCGTCGATGCAAAACCGGCCTTGCCGGACCCAGCCACTGTGGCGCCGCGCCATCCACAGGTGGCTAGGCTGGTCGAACATGCCCGCAGCTACCCAGCAGACATCCAGCCCATCGTGATCGAGGGCATCCGTCGTTGTGTGGATTACCAAGACCCTGCCTACGGACGTCTGTATCTGGATCGGCTGGATGCGCAAAGAGCTGCGCCCGGCGGTGAAGATGCCGAGATGATGCGTGAAATAGCCCGCCATCTCGCCTTGTGGATGAGCTACGAAGACACTATTCGGGTAGCCGACCTCAAAATCCGTGGCAGCCGTTTTAACCGTGTGCGCGATGAAGTGCACTCGACCGACGAGCAGGTGCTGTCGATTTCTGAATACATGCACCCGCGCATCGAGGAAATCTGTGAAACCCTGCCGGCCGGCCTGGGGCGCTGGCTGTCCAAGCCGCATGCCATTCATCGCCTGGTGGCCCGCTTCACTCGCGAAGGCCGGGTGGTTGCCACCAGTTCGTTGGGTGGATTTTTCTTGCTGTATGTGCTGGCATGGTGGGGGCGCTGGCGGCGCGTCACCTTGCGCTACGCCGTCGAGACTGCGCGTATCGATGTCTGGCTGCAGCGCTTGCGCACGGCAGCCGCCATCGATCCCCGTCTGGCGCTGGAAGCCGCCAAATGCCAAACGCTGGTGCGTGGTTACAGCGATACGCACACACGGGGTCTGCGTAATTACGAAATCATCATGACGGTGTTGGATCGCCATGCGAACGCGCTGGCACCCGCCATCCTGCGCGAAATCCGCAATGCGGCCCTGGCCGACGAACATGGTCGCTTCCTGCGCGACACCCTGGTGCGCCGGGGGTTTCCGGTCGATGGGCTGTTTGCCTGAGCCCAAAGGATCTATTCATGCATAAAAGGAAATCTTGATGGCACGCCTGGGGTATGACGATGTGGCCGTGGCCGTGCCGGTCACTGTGCCTTACCAGCGCTTCTCGAACGAAGGTGCGCACTGGTTTATTGGCCAGGCCGTGCGCGGGCTGATCGAGCGCAGCGGCGTGGCCAAGGAGCAGATTGATGGGCTGTGCCTGTCCAGTTTTTCTCTGGTGCCCGATACTGCAGTGGGGGTTACCCAGCACCTGGGCCTGTCGCCGCGTTGGTTGGACCACATCCCGACGGGGGGCGCGTCCGGCGTCATGTGTCTGCGGCGTGCCGCCCGGGCGGTTCAGGTGGGCGATGCCGATATCGTGGCCTGCGTGGCGGCCGATACCAATCATGTGGATTCGTTTCGCCAGACGCTCGGGGGCTTCAGTGATTTTGCCCGAGATGCCACCTATCCGTATGGATCGGGAGGGCCTAATTCGGTCTTCGCCATGATTACGGCGCACTATATGCGCAAGTACGGCGCCCAGCGCGAGGACTTCGGCCGCATTGCCGTGGCGCAGCGCCAGAATGCGCTGCTCAACCCCAATGCTCTGTTCAAAAAGCCTTTGACGCTGGACCAGTACATGGCGGCGCGGCCTATCGCCGACCCTTTGCATTTGTTCGATTGCGTCATGCCGTGCGCCGGTGCCGAGGCCTTTCTGGTGATGAAACAAGAGCGTGCCCGTGACCTGGGGCTCGACCATGTTCTGGTGCGCGGTGCTATCGAGCGCCATAATGCTTTTTTCGATGATCCGGTGATGGTGTGCGGCGGCTGGCGCAAGGATCGCGATGATCTTTATGCGCAGGCCGGCGTCGGACCCGCTGATATTGATCTGCTGCAATCCTATGATGACTATCCCGTCATCGTAATGATGCAGTTCGAGGATCTGGGATTCTGTGAAAAAGGTGAAGGCCCCGAGTTCGTGCGTGCCAATACCTTGACCGTAGATGGCAGTTTTCCCAACAACACGGGCGGTGGCCAGCTATCGGCCGGGCAGCCAGGGGCTGCAGGGGGGTTCATGGGACTGACTGAAACAATACGCCAGCTGACAGGCCAGGCTGGTGACCGTGCCGTGGCCCATGCCAAGCTGGGTCTGGTGGCGGGGTTCGGGATGGTGACTTACGACCGTTGCCTGTGTACGGGCGCGGTGATCCTCGGGAGCAGCCAATGACCATGCCTCTGATGCGGCCCCGGCGCAAGAATCCGGTCCTGCGCACCCAACAAATGAATTTGCCCCCCTGGGCGCGTGGACGCGTGGCCCTGGGCATGACGGCTGCGGCGGCTGAAGGCCGCTTCGAGTTACAAGCCTGTGATGCCTGCGGGACCCTGCAGTATCCGCCGCGTTCCGCCTGTCACCACTGCCTGTCCAACCAGTTGGTCTGGCGCGAACAGGACGGCGCGGGCGAACTCCTCAGTGAAACAACGCTGCACCACAGCAATGATCTGTTCTTTCGCGAGCGTCTGCCTTGGCGCTTGGGATTCGTGCGTTTGGATGCGGGGCCGACCGTCATGGTGCATGTACACGGCGACGTTGGTGCTGCGCCGCAGCGAATACGCGTGGGGGCACGGCTTGATCGTGCCGGGCAGGCCGTCTTGATTGGATTCCCGATGGAAGGAAGTGCAAATATGGCAGATGATCCGATGTTGCGTGAGATGGGTTGCGACCCGAAGTTTCGCAAGGTGCTGGTCACCGATGGCAAGACCCCGGTAGGCCAGGCCATTGTGCGGGCACTGGTGGCAGCCGGTGCTGATCTGGTCTGGGTGGGCCATGCCGAGCCCTGGAAGAATATGGGTGGGCTGGATGACATTACAGCGTTGCCGCAGGTGTCGCTGGTGCCACTTGATCTCAGTGATGGCCGCAGCATCGTCGCGCAGGCCGGCTCGATTGGTGGCAAGGTGGATATCGTCATCAATAATGCCGAGGTGCACCGGACGCATGGCATTGCCTCGCGACGCGGCACGGATGTGGCGCGAGCCGAGATGGACATCAATTATTTCGGCCTGTTGCGCCTGGCCCAGGAATTCGGCCCCGCGCTCAAGGGGCGCTCGGCCGACGGCACGACCAGCGCTACAGCGTGGGTCAATCTGCTGTCGATCTACGCGCTGGCAAACTTCCCGCCCCAGGGCACCTACAGCGCCAGCAAGGCGGCGGCGCACTCGTTGGCGCAGTGCCTGCGGGCGGAAATGACGCCGGCGGGCATCCGCGTCGTCAATGTCTATCCAGGGCCCGTCGATGATGAATGGAACCAGAACATGCCGCCACCCAAACTCAGTCCGGAATCCTTGGCCAATGCCATCGTCAAGGCCTTGAAAGAAGGCATCGAGGATGTCTATCCCGGCGATGTGGCCCAGGAATGGCTGCAACGCTGGCGCGACAATCCCAAGGTTCTGGAACGTGAACTTTCGATGAATCGTGGCTGATGGCCCGGAGAAGCAAAGCATGACATCCCATACCAATCCGATGACGGGCGCGCAGGCCTTGATGGGCTTTGCCCAAGCTCTGCTGGGGGGCGGCATCCGCGTGGTCGATCTCACCCAGACCCTGACCCCCGAGTTTCCGCAGATTGCGCTGCCGCCAGAATTTGGCCAGTGCTGGCCTTTTCGTATCGAGGAAGTCTCGAAATACGATGAACGCGGGCCAGGCTGGTACTGGAACAACTTTTCTTGC
Organism: Castellaniella sp.; assembly: GCF_034675845.1. Lineage (NCBI taxonomy): Bacteria > Pseudomonadati > Pseudomonadota > Betaproteobacteria > Burkholderiales > Alcaligenaceae > Castellaniella > Castellaniella sp. The sequence continues at coordinate 738,920 of NZ_JAUCCU010000001.1, read as the reverse complement.
GGCGAGCATACCGGCACGCACTTTGATGCGCCCATTCACTGGATTTCTGGCCGCGATTTGCCGAACAATTCGGTGGATACCATTCCGGTGCGTAATTTTGTGGCGCCTGCCTGCGTCATCGACTGCTCGCCGCAGGTCAAGGACGATCCCGACTACCTGCTGACCATTCAGGACATCGAAGCCTGGGAATCCGCGCATGGCCGTATTCCGGCGGGGTCGTGGGTGCTGATGCGCACAGACTGGTCCAAGCGCACCGATCCCGAGGAATATCAGAATTACGATGAAACCGGCCAACATACGCCGGGGCCCAGCGCCGAGGCCGTGCGTTTCCTGATCGAGCAGCGCGACGTCTTGGGCTTTGGCTCCGAGGCCATCGGCACCGATGCGGGCCAGGGATACCACCTGCGTCCGCCCTATCCTTGTCATTATCTGATGCACGGCACTGGGCGCTACGGCTTGCAGTGTCTGTGCAATCTGGATCAGTTGCCTGCCTCTGGTGCCGTGCTGATCTGCCCGCCGCTGAAGATTGAAAAGGGCAGCGGTAGTCCCCTGCGAGTGCTGGCCCTGGTGGCGGATGCCTGAAGCAGGCTCCTCTTCCAGCAATCCAGCATCTTGTTTTTATTATTTATAAGTGAATTTTTTATAAATTAACCGTTTGATTCCCTCCCTTTCTGATGGAGTTCATGATGAAGTCTTTTCGTACCCTGCGCGTCCTGGCTGCAACGGTCTCGGCCACCGCCCTGATTGCCGCAGTCCCATCGGCCCATGCAGCCGATTACAAGGTTGGATTCATCACCTCTTTGGTGGGTCCGGTTTCTTCCCTGGGCATCCCCTACCAGAAAGGGATCATGGCGGGGCAAGCCTACCAGTCTGAAATCAATGGCAAGAAAGTCCAGCTCATTCAATTGGACGATGCTTCCGATCCCAGCACAGCGGCGCGGAATGCCCGCAAGCTGATCGAAGAAGATAAGGTCGATGCCATTATCGGCACGGCTGGATCACCCGGCGCCCTGGCGATTGCCGCCGTGGCGCGCGAGTCCAAGACGCCGCTGATCTCGATTGCCCATGCGTCCCTGTCGGGGGAGGAGGCTGAGTGGGTCGTGACAGTGCCGCAGCCCGCCTCCTTGATGATCAGCGCCGTGGTTGATCACATGAAGCAGGACGGCATCAAGACCCTGGGCTATATCGGTTTTTCGGACGCCTGGGGGGATCAGGTCTATGAAGCACTTGAAAAGACGACACCGGCGGCAGGCATTCAGGTCGTGAGCAACGAGCGCTATGCGCGCAGCGACACTTCAGTCGCAGGCCAAGTGCTGAAGATTGTCTCTCAGCGCCCTGACGCCGTGATTACGGGGAACTCGGGCACACCGGGTGCATTGCCGTACCTGGCGCTGGCTGATCGTGGTTACAAAGGCAAGCTGTATGGTACCCACGCCCTGATCAATCCGGCCTTTGTCAATGTGGCACGCAGTTCCGTCGAAGGTCTGCTGGCACCCACCGGCCCGGTCATCGTTGCCGAGCAACTGCCCGAGAGCAATCCTATCCGCCAGGTGTCGATGGCCTATCGTGACGCTTACCAAAAGGCCAACAACGCACCGGCTGCCGATGCCTTTTCCGCCTATTCCTTCGACGCCTGGCTGATCTTCCTGGATGCGGCTGAGCGTGCTTCGGCGACCGCAGAGCCAGGCACACCGGAATTCCGTCTGGCGCTGCGCGATGCGATCAACAGCACCAAGGAACTGGTGGGCACCCACGCGGTATACAACTTCCAGCCCGACACAACCTACGGCACGGACGAGCGTTCCCGCGTCGTGGTCCAGTTGGAAAAGGGCCAATGGAAGTTGGTTCCCTAAGAGGGCAGTCGCAAGGTCGGCGTGATGAGTTCCTGCGTCATCAGTACAAACTGGTCTCATCCACGCCGCCAGGCCATTGAGCAGCGGCCCGCAGTGATCAACGTAGAGGTTTGACATCATGACATGGGATATCGCCCTCATTTTGGGCATCGATGGGCTGGCCAATGGCGCCATCTACCTGCTTGCAGGGTTGGGGTTGGTGCTGGTTTTTTCAGTCACGCGGGTCGTCTTTGTGCCGTTTGGGGACATTGCTGCCTTTGCCGCTCTCAGCCTGGCGGCATTCGAGGCGGGCCAGGTGCCGCCGACGATTGGTTTAGTGATTTTCCTGGCTGTGGCGGCACTGCTGACGGAATTGGGCAGTCTGGTCCGTCGGGGCGAGGGGCGTCGCATTCCCGAGGCCTTGCTGCTGTGGGGGGTGCTGCCCGTGATTCCCTGCCTGATTGCCTGGATGGTTGCGCGGGCCGGCGCACCGGCACCTGTCCAAGTGATTGCGTCGGTACTGCTGGTGGTGCCGATGGCGCCGCTATTGGCACGGGTGATGTTTCAGCCCATCGCCGATGCGTCGGTGCTGGTGCTGTTGATCGTTTCCCTGGCCTTGAGCTTTCTGTTGTCTGGCCTGGGTTTGCTGTTTTTCGGCCCCGAAGGTACGCGCACGGCGCCTCTGGCCATGGGTTCTCTTTCCTTGGGTGACGGGATCGAAGTCAGCGGTCAGGTAATTCTGATGGTGGGCATGGCAGTCGTACTCAGTGGGCTGTTTTTTCTTGTCTTCGAACGGACAGCAATGGGCAAGGCGCTGCGTGCAACGGCCATTAATCGTGTGGGTGCCCGCTTGGTTGGGATACGTCCCGCCCGCACCGCGTTGCTGGCCTACGGCTATGCGTCTTTGCTGGCGGGATTCATCGGCATCCTGATCGCGCCGGTCACCACCATCTACTACGACTCCGGCTTTCTGATTGGCCTGAAGGCCTTTGTGGCCGCCATCATTGGCGGGCTGGTGAGCTACCCGGCCACGGCCTTGGGGGCCCTGGCAGTCGGTATTTTTGAAAGTTTTGCGTCTTTCTGGAGCGGTGCACTCAAGGACGTGATTGTGTTCAGCCTATTGATTCCCGTATTGATGGCGCGCTCTTATATGGCACGTCACCACGAAGATGAAGTCGAGGAGATTGATCAATGAAACCACTCGCTTCCAAGATTTCGATGGCAGTATTGGCCGTTGTTTTTCTCCTCGCGCCACTGTTTTTTGGCACCTTCACCGTCTCGTTGCTGAATGAAATCGGGATTGGTGCTTTGGTTGCCCTGGGGCTGGTCTTGCTGACCGGGGTGGGCGGCGCGACCTCGTTTGGTCAGGCAACTTTTGTGGGCATCGCCGCGTATGCCAGCGCCTGGTTGACGATCAACTACGATATTTCGCCCTGGCTGGGCCTGCCCTTTGCGCTGCTGCTGACGGGGCTGTCCGCCTTGGCCATCGGCATGTTGACCCTGCGTCTGGGAGGGCACTTCCTGGCGCTGTCGACGATTGCCTGGGGTCTGTCGATCTCCATGCTGTTTGGCAATATCGATGCCTTGGGCCGACATACCGGCCTGTCGGGCATCCCGCCCGTGACGATTGGCGGCTGGTCGCTGATGGAACCGCAGGCCATGTATTATCTGGTCTGGACCGTGGTTGGCCTGGGTTTTCTGTTCAGCCGCAATCTGCTGGACTCTCGTCCCGGACGCGCTATCCGGGGCCTGCGCGGTGGGGCAACCCTGTTGGCCAGCGTGGGGGCGGATGCCTACCGGCTGCGGCTGTCCTTGTTCGTCACTGCCGCACTGCTGGCTGGCTTGGCGGGCTGGCTGTATGCGCACATGAACCGCTTCGTCAGCCCTTCGCCCTTCAGCGTGCACGCCAGTATCGAATACCTGCTGATGGCGGTGGCAGGTGGCTTGGGTAGCCTGGTGGGCGCTTTGCTGGGGTCTGGCCTGGTGTTGGCGCTCAAGAACGCTTTGCAGGATGTGTTGCCATGGTTGACGCAACGAGCCGGTCAGCTCGATTCCGTTGTTTTTTCAGCCTTGTTCATCGCATTGCTGCATTTTGCCCGTGGCGGTCTCATGGCCTTTGTACGCCGCTGGCAGCGGCGCTATGGTCCTAGCCGTCCGGTCCTGATGCCTGTGGCACCGGCTCGGCTGCTGCCGCGTCGCGTCATGCCCACCGCAGGAACCCCCATTCTGTCGGTGCAGGGCGCGGTCAAGCGTTTCGGCGGTCTGGTTGCCGTGAATGAAGTCAGCTTTGAACTGAATGCGGGCGAAATTCTGGGGCTGATCGGACCGAATGGCGCGGGCAAGTCGACCATGTTCAATCTGCTGACCGGTACGCTGTCAATGACGTCCGGCCAGGTTCAGTTTTTGGGGCGCAATGTATCCGGCATGCTGCAGCTGGAAATCGCCCGCCTGGGCCTGGGGCGCACGTTTCAGCACGTCAAGCTGCGCCCCTACATGAGTCTGCTGGATAACGTGGCATTGGGCGTTCATGCCAGGACGCGTCCCAGCGTGCTGCGCGCCGGGCTGCGCCTGGACCGGGAAGAAGAGCGTCGGATCATGCACGAGGCCTGGCGTCAGCTCGACAGGATCGGCCTGAGCGACCGCGCGCATGAAGCGGCGGGTAGCTTGCCTTTGGGTACCCAGCGCATTCTGGAGATCGCCCGCGCTCTGGCCTCCGATCCCGTCCTGTTGGTGCTGGACGAACCCGCCGCAGGGCTGCGCCGTCAGGAAAAGCTGGCATTGAGCAAGCTACTGCGCCAGTTGCGCGAGGAAGGCATGACCATCCTGATCGTGGAGCATGACATGGATTTTGTGATGAATCTGGTGGACCGGCTGGTCGTGATGAACTTCGGCTCCAAGTTGGTGGAAGGTGTGCCGTCCGCCGTGCGCGCCGACAAGCGGGTGCAGGACGCCTATCTGGGAGGAACCGCATGAGTGTGCCGATGCTGGAAGTAGAAGACCTGCGGGTTGCTTACGGGCGGGTCGAGGCCGTGCGCGGGGTGTCGGTCACTCTGCAGCCTGGGCAGATTGTGTCCATCATCGGCCCTAATGGCGCGGGCAAGACAACGCTGCTATCGGCGGTCATGGGCCTGCTCCCCGCGCGTGGCATGTTGCGCTTCGAAGGGGAGAACCTGGCCGGCCTGGATGTCGAGTCGCGCGTCGAGCGCGGACTGTGCCTGGTGCCTGAAACGCGCGAACTGTTCGGCGAACTCTCGGTGCTGGACAATTTGTGCCTGGGGGCGTATTCGCGTCGGCTGCGGTCACAGGCGCTGCGCAATCGTCTGGATTCGGTGTATGCGCGTTTTCCGCGACTGGCTGAACGCCGCGCACAGCGGGCGGATACCCTGTCCGGCGGCGAGCGCCAGATGCTGGCGGTCGGACGTGCCTTGATGTCGGCGCCGCGCTTGCTGATGTTGGACGAGCCCAGCCTGGGGCTGGCGCCACTGATTGTGCGCGAAATCCTGTCTATTGTGCGTGCCTTGCGCGAGGATGGCGTGTCGATCCTGCTGGTCGAGCAAAATGCCAGGGCCGCGCTGGAGAGCTCTGATTTCGGCTATGTGCTGGAAACCGGAGAAATCGCTCTGTCGGGTGATTCGGCAGCGCTGGCCGAGGACGAACGGGTACAAGCCACTTATCTAGGAGGGGGCACCAATGACGATGCTGTATGAAGGACTGCCGCCCGCACAACGGACTGTGCCGCAGATGCTTTTGCGGCAGGCAGCGATGTACGCTGATCGAGCGCTTTTGACGCTGGGCACGACCCGCTGGACACACGCAGATGCAGCGCCCCGCGCCGCGCAGCGGGCGGGCGCATTGCGCGCCGCAGGCGTGGGCCGGGGAGATCGCGTGGCGATCATGAGTTCAAATCGGGTCGAAGTCCTGGAGACTTTTTTGGGCTGCGGCTGGTCAGGCGCTGTCGCTGTGCCGATCAATACCGCTTCGCGCGGGCCGCAGATCGAGTATTTCCTGGCCAACAGCCAGGCGCGATTGCTGGTGATCGAGGCGCAGTATCTGGATCGGCTGGCGACGGTCGATCTGGGCAAGACCTCGTTACAACAAATCTGGGTGCTGGATGGTTCTGATGCTGTGGGGGCGATCGGCGAGGTGCCGGCCAGCGCATGGCCGTCCGAGGGGCCAGCACTAGAGGCCGAGGCGGTGGGGCCGGGTGATACCCTGGCGATCCTGTATACCTCGGGCACCACGGGGCCGTCCAAAGGCGTGCTCTGCCCACACGCGCATTACTACTGGTGGGGTGTCAACACCTTGCGCGTCCTGGGCGTGCGGCAGGATGATGTCTTGTGTACGACGCTGCCGCTGTTCCACATCAATGCCCTCAATACGTATGCGCAGGCGGCCTTGATCGGCTGCGAGGTGGTATTCCAGCCAAAATTTTCGGCATCGGGTTTCTGGGCATCGATGGGTGCCTGTGGGGCGACCGTCGTATACTTGCTCGGCGCGATGGTGCCGATCCTGCTGGCGCAGCCTGAAGGACCGGCAGAGCAGGCGCACCGTGTTCGCATTGGCTTGGGGCCGGGCGTGCCCGCCGAGGCAAGCGCAGCATTCCGAGCGCGGACTGGCGTGCAATTACTGGAAGGCTATGGCTCGACGGAAACCAGTTTCGTGATCGGCACCGCGCTGGATTCGCCCCGGCGCGGGGTGATGGGCTGGATTCTGCCGGGCTTCGAGGCGCGTGTGGCCGACGAGGACGATGTGGAGGTGGCCGTTGGCCAGGCTGGCGAGTTGCTCTTGCGTGCGCAAGAACCCTATGCTTTTGCTTCCGGTTACTTCAATATGCCCGAAAAGACCGTCGAGGCCTGGCGTAATTTATGGTTTCATACGGGCGACCGGGTGTTGCGCGAAGCCGATGGCGCCTTCCGTTTTGTGGATCGGATCAAGGACGCGATCCGCAGACGGGGTGAAAATATCTCGTCCTACGAGGTCGAACAGGTGCTGTCGAGCCATCCGGCCGTGGCCGCCGTGGCCGTCTATCCGGTGGGCTCCGATCTGGCCGAGGACGAAGTCATGGCCGCACTGGTGGTGCGGCCTGGCCAAAGCCTGAGCCTGCCCGATCTGGCGGTCTGGTGCGAATCCCGGCTGCCGCATTTTGCCGTGCCGCGTTATATCGATGTGTTGGAAGACCTGCCGCGCACCGAGAATGGCAAAATTCAGAAATACAAGTTGCGCGAACGAGGGGTGAGCGCACTGACCTGGGAACGTCCTCAGGTGCCGCGCAAGCCCTCAGTTTGAGCCAAAATCGTAGATAATTTGATAGAGCAGAGAGGCTGAATGTGACCACGCATGCCAAACATTTTCGTCTGGTGCAGGCATTGGGCGATGATCATATCGGCCTGGAGGCGCGTGCCCAGATCGACGATCACATGGAAACCAAAATCTGGTTGCGTCTGTTGGCTTGCAGCACACAGATCGAGCATCAGATCCGTCAATTGCTGCGCGTGCGGTTTGCAACCAGCCTGCCCCGCTTCGATTATCTGGCCCAGCTGGATCGGCATCCAGACGGCTTGCGCATGAATCTGCTGTCGCGCTACCTGATGGTCACCGGCGGCAATGTGACCGGTCTGACTGACCAGTTGGTCAAAGAAGGGCTGGTGCGTCGTATTGTCAATCCAGAAGATCGCCGTTCCTGGCGCGTGATCCTGACTGACAAAGGGCGTGCCGAATTCACCGACATGGCCGCCGAACACGAGCGCTGGCTGGTCGAGATGTTCAAGGGCTTGCCGGGTGACAGCCGGGACGCGCTCTACGAGCACCTGGGCCACTTGCGGGTGCTCCTGGCCAGCCGTCAGGCCGAGGTCGAAGCCAAGGCCGTAGCGGCTGCACCGAAGCGGCGCAGCAGCAAAATATCCAGCTGATTCGGGATATTCCCTATTGATCGAGTTCGTTCCGGTTAATAGCATTACAACTAAATATATGATTTTGGATTTATTTAGAAAGCTAAGACTTGCCGTGCAGAATGGAGCCCGGGTTTTTTTAGTTATTTAATTCAAAAATCAATTGAAATCGGAAATAAATTGTGCAGAGCAGCTATCGCTTCTGACCCAATCAAGCATCACCACCATGAAGCACCGATCAATGGAGACGACAATGACTGACACTACTTCTTTGCCTGCTGGCATCGGTTCGAATCCCGAACTGGCCGATCTTTTGCAGGATATCCACAAGCGCCGACGGGAATTCGAGGCCCTGGGGCATATTCCCCAGGATATGATCGACCGCCTGAAGAAGCTGGGCGTCTATCGCGCGCTGGTGGCAAAGCGCTTCGGTGGCGACGAATGCACGCCTGCCGAATTCTGCCGCCTGATCGAACTGATTTCTCAGGCCGATGGCTCGACAGGCTGGGTTGCCAGCTTCGCCGTCGGTGGGATCTACCTGTCGGCCCTGCCGGTCGCCACGCAGGAAAAGCTGTACGCCGATGGCGGCGTGGATCAGGTCTTCGCTGGCGGGATCTTCCCACCCCAGCCTGTCAAGGTCGTCGAGGGTGGTTTCGAGGTTTCCGGTCGCTGGCACTTTTCCAGCGGCAGCATGGGGTCGGACGTGGTCGGTGTCGGGATCATCCCGCCCGCAGAAGGGGCGGCTGCCTTGCCGCGCATGGCGGTCATGCGCCGCGATCAGATCCGCATTGAGCAAAACTGGGATGTCATGGGCCTGAAGGCGACCGGCAGCAACGACTTGGTCGCTGAGGGCGTCGTGGTCCAGGAAGACTGGACTTTCGTGCGCGGCAGCGCCTCGTCCCTGGACACACCGCTGTATCAATATCCGGCCCTGGCGTTTGCGGCGCAAGTCCTGGCCGTGGTCGCTCTGGGTATCGGGCGCGGGGCAATTGATGAGGTCTTGCAGATGGCCGCAGGCCGCAAGTCCGTGACGGGGGCGCCAAACCTGGGTGAACGCGTTTACGCGCAACTGGAAGTCGCGCGCATCGAGGCCGAATTGCGTGCCGCCCGCAGCTGGTTCTATGAGGCCATCAACGATGTCTGGCAGGTGCTCGTCGCGGGTGACAAACCCGAGGACCATCTGATCAGCATGCTGCGTTTGTCGGCGACGCACGCCGCCCGGGTAGGGGCTGACGTCGCCCGTCGTGCGCAGATGCTCAGTGGCATGACCGGGGTTTATGAAGCCAGCCCGCTGGCCCAGCAGGTGCGCGATGCTCAGATGGTGACTCAGCATGCCTTCATGGGCGACATCATCTACCAAAATGCAGGTGCCATGCGCTTCGGCCTGTCGCCCCTGCCGGGTTATCTCTGAGCACAACCCGACTCAATCTTATTTCAGGAGAATCTCGTGGAAGACAAAAAATCATTGCGTGTGCTGTTCTGCATCGGCGTCAATCAAAACTTCATGGATGGCACGCCTCAGGACATGCAAGATGTCTGGGTCGCTTTTCTGGCCATGATGCGCGGCATTCGCGATCTGCCCGGCGTGCGGGTGCTGGGCAATCTGGACGATGACCGGATCATGGTCGGACCCTCGGTGCAATTTCCCTGGACCACCTATGTGCTGGCTGACGTGCCGGATTTCGAGACTGTGGCGGATGCCTGCAATCTGTTTCGCGCCACTCCTGTGGGTGACGGCACGTACAAGCTGTGGAAATACATGCGTGTCGAGGCCCGTATCGGGCGCGAATTGATCATTGATTGAACCCCATCCCCAGGAGAAACATCATGGATCAAATTGCACTCGTGACCGGCGCCGCCCAGGGCCTGGGATTCTCCATCGCGAGGCGCCTGCACTCGGCCGGATTCAAGGTGGTCATCACCGACCATCAACTGGGTCTGGCGCAGAAGGCCGCAGAGCAGATTGATGCACGGGGCGAAAACGTACTGCCCCTGCAGCTTGATGTGAAGCGCAAGCAGGATTTCGAGACGGCGCTGGCCGCTGTCTTGGCGCGCTGGGGCCATTTGCACGTCCTGGTGAATAACGCCGCCATGACAAAAGCCACGCCTGTGATGGACATTGGCCCTGAGGAATTCGATGCGGTGCTGGCCACCAATCTGCGCGGCACGCTATTTGGTTGTCAGGTGATGGGCGCCTACATGGCCGAGGCCGGCTACGGGCGCTTGATCAATATGGGTTCGCTGGCAGGCCAGAACGGCGGCACGGCCACCGGGGCGCACTATGCCTGCTCGAAAGGCGCGATTATCACGCTGACCAAGATCTTTGCGCGCGAGCTGGGTCCTCGCGGCGTCACGACCAATGCCATTTCGCCCGGACCCATGGATCTGCCCTCAGTGCATGCCCTGGTGCCACCCGAGAAGCTCGCGCAAATTGTGCAGGGCATCCCTGTGAGACACCTGGGCGATGCGGAGTTCGTGGCGGATATGGTGGCGCGGCTGGCTTCGCAAGAGGCAGGTTTCGTCAACGGCGCCACCTGGGATGTCAATGGCGGACTTTTCATGCGGTAGTCGTTTTGATCTGGTGCGTACGCAGCATTGCGCTAGATCGGATCACATCATACGGAGTGGATCATGAATAAATTGCAGATAGCGGCGGCACCCACACCAGAACCCATGATCTGGCGCTGGGCATCTGAGATGGCGGATCAGGAGAACACGATGGCAGACGTAGACGCGTTTCGTGACGCAATGGCCATGCTGGCTGGTGCGGTCAACATCATCACGACTGATGGTCCCAGCGGTCTGGCCGGATTTACGGCGACTGCCGTGTGCAGCGTCACGGATCAGCCCCCTACGCTGCTGGTCTGCATGAATCGTTCGTCCTTTGCGCACCGGTTTTTCCAGGGCAATAACGTGCTGTGCGTCAATGTGCTGAGCGCGTCGAACAAAGAAGCGCCGGGACTTTTTGCGGATCGCAACGTCACCATGGAAGAACGCTTTACGCGCGTCCGCTGGAGCCGGCTCGCCACGGGCAGTCCCTTGATTGATGACACGGTCGTCAGCTTCGACTGTCGCATCAAGAACACCAGCGTGGTCGGATCACACAGCATTTTTCTGTGCGAAGTCCAGGATATCCGGCGTGGCGATGCGCAAAAAGGATTGGTGTATTTCAACCGTGATTACCATCAGGTGGGCTCAGATGTGCCTACCTCATCGACCAAAAATTAAGGTGGCGGCGCATCCGCATAGAACCACCCATACTTCTAATTGACAGGTATTTACTTTACAAGTAAATTAGATACAAGTGAATTAGATACAAAAACTACACCCAAAGTACCAGGAGACATGAGATGAAGATTGTTTGCATTGGTGGTGGGCCGGCTGGTCTGTATCTGGCTCTACTCATGAAAAAACTGAACGCACGGCACGAGGTCGTCGTGGTGGAACGCAATAAGCCCTACGATACCTTTGGCTGGGGCGTGGTGTTTTCCGATGCCACCATGGACAATATGCGCCAGTGGGACCGCGAAACAGCCGACGAAATCCAGGAAGCCTTTAACCACTGGGATGATATTGATCTGCTCTTTAAAGGGCGCACCATTCGGTCGGGGGGGCATGGCTTTGTGGGGATTGGCCGCAAAAAGCTGCTGAACATCTTGCAGGCGCGTTGCGAGCAACTGGGCGTCGAACTGGTGTTCGAGACCGAAGTGAAGTCGGATGAAGCCTATGCGGACGCGGACCTGATCATCGCCAGCGACGGCATCTTCTCCGGTATTCGGGACAAGTACGTCGATACGTTCAAGCCAGACATCGTCATGCGTCCGAACCGTTATATCTGGCTGGGCACGAATAAGCTTTACGATGCCTTCACCTTCGATTTTCGCAAGACTGAGCACGGCTGGTTCCAGGCGCACATTTACAAGTTCGACGAAAATACCACGACCTTTATCGTCGAATGTCCCGAGCATGTCTGGCTGGCGCACGGCCTGGACAAGGCCGACCAGCAGCAGTCGATCGACTTCTGTGAAAAACTGTTCAACGATGGCAACCTGGAAGGCGCCAAGCTCATGACCAACGCCCGCCATCTGCGCGGGGCTGCGTGGCTGAACTTCCAACGCGTGGTGTGCGAACAATGGTGGCTGAAGAACCCCCAGGGCAGCCATGTCGTGCTGATGGGCGATGCCGTCCACACAGCACACTTTGCGATTGGCTCGGGCACCAAGCTGGCCATCGAAGATGCCATCGAGCTCACGCGCCAGTTCCAATTGCTGGGCGACGACGTATCGCATTTGCCCGAAGTGCTGACCGCCTACCAAGAAGCGCGTCGTATCGAGACCTTGCGTCTGCAAAACGCAGCCTGGAATGCGATGGAATGGTTTGAGGTCTGCGGCGAACGCTACTGCGATCAATTCGAGCCTGAACAACTGATGTATTCGATGCTGACGCGCAGCCAGCGCATCAGCCACGAAAATCTGCGCCTGCGCGACAAAGAATGGCTGGAAGGCTACGAGCGCTGGTTCGCCGAGCGTGCGCATGTGCCCACCCAGGCCGGTTGCATCACACCACCCATGTTCACCCCCTGGACGGTGCGCGGCCTGACGCTTAAAAACCGCGTCGTGGTGTCGCCCATGGCCCAGTATTCAGCAGAGGATGGGCTGGTGGGTGATTACCATCTGGTGCACCTGGGCGCGCGGGCGCAAGGCGGTGCGGGTCTGGTGTTTGCCGAGATGACCTGCGTCAGCCCGGAAGGCCGCATCACCCCAGGCTGCCCAGGGCTGTACCTGCCTGAACACACCACGGCATTCAAACGGATCGCCGACTGGATTCACGACAATACGGATGCCAAATTCGGCATCCAGATTGGTCATGCAGGGGCCAAAGCCTCCACTTGCCTGGCCTGGGAAGGCGTGGATCAGCCGCTGCTGACAGGTAATTGGCCGCTGATCTCGGCTTCTCCACAACAGTATCTGGAAGGGGTCAGCCAAGTCTCGCGGGCCATGACGCAGGCCGACATGGACGAGGTCAAGGCACAGTTTGTGGCGTCGGCCCGGGCGGCCGACGAAGCAGGCGCCGACTGGCTGGAATTGCACTGCGCCCATGGCTATCTGCTGTCCTCTTTTATTTCACCGCTGACCAACCAGAGAACCGACGAGTACGGTGGCTCTTTGGCCTGCCGCCTGCGTTATCCACTGGAAGTGTTCGAGGCGGTGCGGGCGGTCTGGCCACAGGAAAAGCCAATGTCGGTGCGGATTTCCGCGCACGATTGGGTGGAAGGCGGCATTACGCCTGCCGATGCGGTCGAGATCGCCCGTGCCTTCAAGGTCGCAGGTGCAGACATGATCGATGTGTCTTCCGGGCAGGTCAGCAAGCAAGAAAAGCCGACATACGGGCGCATGTTCCAGACGCCGTTCGCCGACCGGATCAGGCAGGAAGCGGGGATTGCCACCATTGCAGTGGGTGCCATCAGCGAAGCCGATCACGTCAACAGCATCCTGGCGGCAGGTCGCGCGGATCTGTGTGCTGTGGCCCGTCCACACTTGGCCAATCCGGCCTGGACACTGACCGAAGCTGCCAAGATCGGTTATGTCGGGACGACCTGGCCCAAGCAGTATCGCTCGGCCAAGCAGCAGATGGAAAACAATTTTGCCCGTGAAAAGGCCATCCAGGCGGCTGCAGCGGCGGGAGGCACCTGAATGAGCATGGCAATGGACGGGCGCCATGCCCTGGTCACCGGGGGCGGTCGCGGCATCGGTGCCGCCATCGCTTTGCGTTTGGTCGCCGAGGGCTGGCGCGTGACAGTGCTGGGCCGCAGCCTGGAGTCCGTCCGGGCGATGGCGGCGCGTCATCCCGAGCGCTTGCATGCCGTGACCGCCGATGTGGCGGATGCGGTGCAGGTGGGGTATGCGCTGACCGATGCCCAGGCACGCTTTGGGCCGGTACAGGCGTTGATCAATAACGCCGGTCAGGCGGAAAGCGCGCCTTTTCTGAAGACCGATGCCGATTTATGGCAGCGCATGCTGGCGGTCAACCTGACCGGGGTGATGGTCTGTACTCAGGCGGTTCTGCCCGGCATGCTGGACGGCGGCTGGGGTCGTATCGTCAACGTGGCGAGTACCGCCGGGTTGGCGGGCTATGCCTATGTGACGGCTTACTGCGCCGCCAAACACGGCGTGATCGGCCTGACGCGTGCGCTGGCGCTGGAACTGGCGACCAAAGGCGTCACCGTGAACGCGGTCTGCCCAGGCTATACCGATACCGACATCGTGCGCACAGGCGTTGCGCGTGTGGTGGCAAAGACCGGCCGCGATCCGCAGGATGTGCGTGCCGAATTCATGAAGACCAATCCGCAGGGCCGCTTGGTCACGCCCGAAGAAGTCGCCGATGCTGCTGCTTGGCTGTGCGGCGAGGGGGCAGGCGCGCTGACTGGGCTATCGCTGCCTATTTGCGGTGGCGAGGTCATGTAGCCCGATGATATGTATTGCATGCAACAACAAGGAGATTCCCCCATGAGTGACGACCGTACTGATCCCCGTCTGCTGGCTGGCAATCGTCGGCCTATGGCCGATTACCGCGCCACCCACTTTTTGTGGGAGGTGGTGCAGGGCGTGGCGACGATTACGCTGAACCGTCCCGAGCGCAAGAACCCGCTGACTTTCGACAGTTACGCTGAACTGCGGGATCTGTTCCATTGTTTGAAATGGGCTGATGACGTGCACGCGGTGGTGGTGGTCGGCGCCGGGGGAAACTTCAGTTCGGGCGGTGACGTCCATGACATCATCGGCCCGCTGGTGCGGCTCAAGGCGCCGGAATTGCTGATGTTCACGCGCATGACAGGTGAGCTGGTCAAGACCATGCGGGCTTGCCCGCAGCCCATCGTGGCAGCGGTGGACGGGGTGTGCGCGGGGGCGGGCGCCATCGTCGCCATGGCGTCCGATCTGCGCCTGGGCACGGCGCGCAGCAAGACTGCTTTTCTGTTCAACCGGGTTGGCCTGGCGGGCTGCGACATGGGCGCCTGCGCCATTTTGCCGCGCCTTGTGGGTCAGGGGCGTGCCAGCGAACTGCTTTACACCGGTCGCAGCCTGGGCGGCGAAGAAGGTGAGCGCTGGGGGTTTTTCAACCGCCTGTGCGAACCCGATGCGCTGCTGACTGAAGCCCAGGCACTGGCGGCACAACTGACCGAAGGGCCAAGTTTCGCCAATGGGATCACCAAGACCATGCTGCACCAAGAGTGGGCCATGACGATTGAACAGGCCATCGAAGCCGAGGCCCAGGCACAGGCGCTGTGCATGCTGACCCAGGACTTCACGCGGGCCTACGAGGCTTTCGTGGCCAAGCAACGCCCGGTCTTCGAAGGGAACTGACATGGCTGATCTGTCCTACCTGGAATGGCCGTTCTTCGAGCCGCGTCACCGTGAACTCGCGGTGGCGCTGGATGCCTGGGCGGCCACGCACGTGACCAACGCGCATGGTCCGGACGTGGATGCCGACTGCCGTGCGCTGGTGCGTGCATTGGGGCGGGACGGCTGGCTGCGTCATGCCGTCGCGGGCGCAGCGCATGGCGGCATGGGCGAAGTCATCGACACCCGAGCCGTCTGTTTGATCCGCGAAACATTGGCCCGCCATTCGGGTCTGGCGGATTTCGCCTTTGCCATGCAGGGCTTGGGGTCGGGGGCGATTTCACTGCACGGCACGCCCGAGCAGCGCAATCGCTATCTGGTGCCGGTGGCTGCGGGCGACGCGATCAGTGCCTTTGCCCTGTCCGAGCCCGAGGCGGGTTCGGATGTGGCGGCGCTGGCCTGCGCAGCGCGTGTCGATGGCGACGACTATGTCCTCGACGGCGAGAAGACCTGGATTTCCAATGGCGGCATTGCTGACTTTTATGTCGTCTTTGCCCGCACGGGCGAGGCACCGGGGGCGCGCGGCATCACGGCCTTCGTGGTCGATGCGGATACGCCGGGCCTGGAAATCGCCGAACGGATCGAAGTCATCGCCCCGCATCCCCTGGCGCGGCTGCGCTTTGATGCTTGCCGTATTCCCGCATCCCAGCGCTTGGGGGCGGCGGGCGAGGGGTTCAAGGTAGCCATGCGCACGCTGGATATATTCCGTACCTCGGTGGCGGCAGCGGCGCTGGGGTTCGCCCGGCGTGCGCTGGACGAAGCGCTGACGCGTGCCACCACGCGGCGGATGTTCAACGGTGTCTTGGCGGATTTCCAGTTGACGCAGGCGAAGCTGGCGCAGATGGCCACGGCAATCGACAGCGCCGCCTTGCTGACCTACCGGGCGGCATGGCTGCGCGATCAGGGCAGCAGCGTGACGCGCGAGGCCGCCATGGCGAAGATGACGGCCACCGAGAACGCGCAGTGGGTGATTGACAGCGCGGTGCAGATGTTTGGCGGATTGGGCGTGGTCAGCGGACAGCCTGTGGAAAAGCTATACCGTGAAATCAGGTCTTTGCGCATTTATGAAGGTGCGACCGAAGTACAGCAGTTGATCATTGCCCGCGAGTTGCTGCGCTCGGCGCCAACTTTATCGGCTGTTTGAGTCTGCCATGCGTTTCGAGCGTGATTACCGCATCCGTTTTTCGCATTGCGACCCGGCCGGCATCGTATTTTTCCCCCAATATCTAGTGCTGTTCAACCAGTTGGTCGAAGATTGGTTCACCGATGGCTTGGGTATTTCCTATACAGAGATGCTGGGGCCGCGTCGCATCGGCCTGCCTATCGTGCGTCTGGAATGCGATTTTCGCGCCATCGGCCGTATGGGCGAGACACTCAGTTTTAGCCTGGCCGTCGAACGGGTCGGTGGTAAATCGTTGACGCTGGCTTTGGAAGCCAGTGGGAATGGGGTCTTGCGAGTTGCCTCGCGCCAGGTCTTGGTGTTCACCGATCTGGATACGCATCGTGCCATCAGCCTGCCCGAGGATGTCCGCGCCGCTTTGGCCAACAGTGCCTCGGTGGCATAGCACGAATTTTTTAGTTTGTTGACAAGGAGTTTTCCATGCAGATCCTACTTCCTCCCGGTTGGCCGCGGCCCAAAGGATATTCCAATGGCGTGTCTGTGCGTGGTCGCATGATATTTGTGGCGGGCATGGTCGGCTGGGATGCGCAGGCCCAGTTTCAAACAGACGATATCGCTGAACAGGTACGCCAGGCCTTGCAGAATATTGTTGAAGTGCTGCATGAGGGTGGCGCCCGTCCTGAGCATATTGTGCGCATGACCTGGTATGTGACTGACAAGAAGGAATACGTTGCGGCCTATCCGGCGATCGGCAAGGCGTTCCGTGAACTGATCGGCAGCTTCAATGCCGTGATGACTGCGGTTGAAGTGTCCGGCTTGATCGAAGATCGCGCCAAAGTCGAGATCGAAGTCACGGCGGTTGTGCCGGACTGATACGAGAATCTGCCACACACCAGATGACGCTTGCGTCACCAGGTGTGTGGCAGATGTTATTGCTAGGCGGTGGGTTCGGACGTCCACTGCTCCAGCCGCTTGCGGACTTCTGCCAGATAAGCAAAGCCCAGGGCGCCGTCGATGATGCGGTGGTCCATGCTCAGGGAGAGCACCATAATGGGCTGAATCTGGATGGTATCGCTATTTTCCAGAACCATCGGACGCCGGACGATGGCATTGGCGGCCAGAACGGCCACCTGTGGTTGGTTGATGATCGGCGTACCCGCCAGCCCGCCCACGGTGCCTGGGTTGGAAAACGAGAAAGTTCCACCTTCAACATCTGTTTGGCGCAGTTGCTGTGCGCGCGCACGCGCCGTCAGGTCGGTGATGCGCTGCGCCAGTTCGGTAAAAGAAAGCGCATCGGCGTCGTGCACCACGGGCACTACAAGTTCGCGATTATCCCGGACAGCCACGGCGATGCCGAGGTTGACATAGGGTTTCAGCACGATGGAATCATCCACGACCGATGCGTTCAGTTCCGGGAAGGTTTCCAGGGCCTGGACGGCGGCGTGCGCAATGATCGATGTGTAGGTCAGCCGTACGCCGGTGGCGGCTTGATGGGGGTCGCGCTGCGCCTTCAGGAAGCTTGCCGCCGCTGACATATTGACCTCCATCAGCGCGGTCGCGTGGGCCGAAATCGCCCGGGACCAAGTCATGTGTTCGGCAATCACCATCCGTTTCGCGGACATGTGCCGGACCAGATCGCGGTCGTTTGGACGGTACCGATAGCGCGTCGGCGGCGTGGGTGCTTGCGGTGCCGATATACCCGGCCCCGAGGACAGTGTCGTCGCGGCGACCGTTGCCTGCGCGACAGCGTGCTGGGTTGGCAGGGTGTGCAGGCTACGGTCTGCCACATAGCGCAAGACATCCTGGGGACTGGGCCGGGCCCTGTCCAGCGTCTGGGCGAGCTGGGCCAGTTCTTGAGACGTGACGCGGTAGCGTTGGGCCAGTTCCAGCACACGACTGCCGAAGTGCCCGTCTGCCGAGGAAATCGGCGTCGAGGCGCGTTGTGGGTGGGTGTCTGCGTGGGCTGGGAAGGTCGTGACCTGGCTGTCGGCGCCCAGATGCCCACGGCTGGCAACTGGGGTTTGGGCTTCGTCTGCAGCAACCGTCTGTGTGTCAGGCAAGGCATCAGGGCCTTTCGAGGCCACAGCATCTGTCTGCCGGACCCGCGCGATAACGGTACCAACGGCCACCACGGTGCCGGGTGCGACCAGCGTTTCTTCCAGGGTGCCGCCGACTTCAGCCTCGATGGCCGTGTTGACTTTCTCGGTTTCTACCATCAGTAGCGGTTCATCCCGGGCGACTTCGTCGCCGGGGGATTTCAGCCATTCACTGACGATTCCTTCGGTCAAGGATTCGCCCAACTGGGGCATGATGACGTCGATTAAGGGCATGGGGTGGTCTCCGTTTTCAGTATTCCAGCGTGCGCAGCGCCGCCGCGTAGATCTTTTCTGCGTTGGGCAAGACCGCGTCTTCCAGCGGTGGGCTGTAGGGAATAGGCACGTCCGCCGCGCCTACGCGGGCCACGGGGGCGTCCAACTGAGCAAAGGATTCTGCGCCGATGCGGGCCGCGAGTTCGCCGCCGAAGCCGCCCGTCAGGTGTGCTTCGTGGACGACCAGCGCACGATGAGTTCGGGCAACGCTGCGATAGATGGCCTCATCGTCCAGCGGACAGAGTGAACGCAGATCCAGCACCTCGCATTCGTAGCCAGCTTCGCTGAGTCGCTGGGCAGCTTCGATCGAGTCGTGCACCATGGCGCCGTAGGTAATGATGGTGAGATCCTTGCCCGGACGCTTGATGTCGGCAAGCCCCAGGGGAACCAGGATTTCGCCCTCGGGCAAGTCTTGACGGATCTTGCGGTACAGGCGCTTATGCTCGAAAAAGATCACCGGATTCTGATCCCGGATCGCTGACTTGAGCAGGCCTTTGGCGTCGTAGGGCGTACTGGGGTAGACGATCTTCAGGCCGGGCACATTGGTGAACCAGGCTTCGGGCGATTCTGAGTGGTAGGGGCCGCCGCGTACGCCGCCGCCGCAGGGGGCGCGAAAGACGATGGGGCAGGGCAGCCCCCAGCGATAATGGACCTTGGCGGCGAAATTGATGATCTGATCAAAGGCGCAGGCAATGAAGTCCGCAAACTGAAATTCCACGATGGGGATGCGGCCTTCGATGGCCGTGGCGCATGCCATGCCCACAAAGCCGCTTTCGGCAATCGGCATGTCCATCACGCGCCATTGTCCGAATTCTTCCAGGAAACCCCGGGTGACCTTGAAAGCGCCACCAAAAGCGCCGATATCTTCGCCCAGGAGGAAAACCCGTTCGTCGCGGCGCATCTCTTCGCGCATGGCCTGGCTGATGGCATCCAGAAATGAGGTGCTGGTCATACCTTGAACACTCCTTGAAGTGCGGTGTCGGGCTTCGGCAGCGGGAGGTTCTGTGCGTATTCCACGGCTTCGTCCACCAGTTGCTCGCAGTCTTGGTCGATGGCGGCCACGGTGGCTTCAGACAAGCCGCCTTGTTCAGTCAAATAGGTGCGCAGCATGACCACAGGGTCACGTTGCTCCCACCAGGCGCGTTGCGCTTCGGGCACATAGCCCATGTCGTCGTGCTCGCCGTGTCCGCGCATGCGAAAACATTTGAATTCCAGCAGGTAAGGGCCATGACCGGCGCGCACATAATCAATGGCTGTTCGGGCCAGTCGGCGGACCTCGAAGACGTCATTGCCGAAGCCGATGGCCGACGGAATGCCGAAGGCCGCGCTGCGGTCAGCTACGTTCTTGACCGGCATCTGCTGCGCCGGCGGCGTGGAATAGGCGTAGCCGTTGTTTTCGATAATGATCAGCAGGGGCAGCTTGTGGATGGCGGCGATATTCAGGCCTTCATAAAAGTCGCCTGGGCTGGTCGCGCCGTCGCCCGTGAAGGCCACGTTGATGCGGCTTTCTTCCCGTTGCCGGAAGGCCAGGGCAAAGCCCGCGCCCGATGGAATCCACGCGGCCATGGAACCGTTGTGATAGGGGGTGATCCCATACTGTCCAAGATCGGCCAGGAACAGGCCCAATTCCTTGCCGTGCGAGGGCGCCTGATCCCGACCGAACCAGCGCGCCATGACGTGGCGCGGATCGACCCCGCGCACGAACCAGCCTGCCAGGTTGCGGGCCACGGTGGAAATATAATCGTCGGGATTCAGCAGGCTGGTGACGCCGGTGGCGATGGCTTCTTGGCCGGTGCCCAGATAGACTGCACCGGTGATCTTGCCCTGTCGATACAAGCGCCCAAGCCGTGTCTCGAAGGTGCGTGCCAGCCGCATGGGCCGGTACAGATCAATGAGTTGCTGCGTGGACAGGTTTTCGGATGGCTGCAGCGCCTGCCGATCCATCCCTGTGGGTACGTATTCGGTCATCTCCTCTCCTTGGTGACCGCTGCTGTATCCGCTGCGTCATGCATCCTCCGTGACGGGCGGTTTGGCGGGGATTCTGGATATGTGCCTCATCTTCAAAAAACTTTAGAAGTGAAGTTTATTCAGAAATGCTAGCGTGGAGTCCGCTGTTTCCTGCCAATACACCCTTTCAATTCATGGTTAAACCATGCTGCCGCCGTAGGGCGTTATGGTGGTTTTTGGCATTAAGTTATTGTTTTAGTTATAAATAAATGAAAATGGATGGATTTGATCAAATGTTGTTGTCAGGCCGCTGGATCTGGGTCGATGCCGATGCCGCGTCAGCAATGTCTGGCGGAAAGCGAAATAAGCCGTCTTCTAGCTCTTATCGTATCGGGGGGCAGGAGCTTCAGCCATCAATAGTGATAACGGCAGGCGGCGATCAACAGCGCCTCATCCGTCATCGAATACACAAACCGGTGTTCGGCGGTGATCCGTCTCGACCAGAAACCTGCCAGGTTGTGGCGCAGTGGTTCCGGTTTGCCCTTGCCCTCGAAAGGAGTGCGGCGGGTTTCCTTGATCAGATCGTTGATCTTCTTGACCATGCGCTTATCCGCCTCCTGCCAGTACAGATAATCGTCCCAGGCTTGCTCAGACCAGATCAGCTTCACTCGGCGATATTCCGTTCGACGCCCTGGCCATGCTTAAGGCTGTCAATCGAATCCATCAGGCGACGTGCATTGGCCGGAGAACGTAGTAGGTAAGCGGTTTCCTCTAGCGCGTTGTATTCCTCCAGCGACATCAGCACGCATGCTTCGCCGTTTTGGCGGGTAATGAGGGTTGGAGCGCGATCCTCGACGGTCTGCAGCATCGTGGCGGATAGGTTTTGCCGGGCTTCGGTATAACTGATCGTGCGCATGGCAATCTCCTTTTTATATGTACATATCATTGTACCTAACACGAGAGCCAATGACTAGATTTTCAAGCCGCTGCAAGCCATCGCTCTGAATGGCAGCGACGAAGTCGCTGAGAGTACCGCTGAGGCGGATCGTCATAGTCGTGGTGTTTGCTCTAGACATGATCACTCCTGTTTAGGTAGTTGTATTCAATATAATTAAATTTGAATACGTTCACAGGCCGCCTGCTACGCCGAGAGTGGCTGCATAGACGATGATCTTTGCCTTCGAGTCGTACTCCATCACGCTACGTCAGCGCCAGGCTGTTCGTCTGGCCAGACGATGACCTCGCCAGCAAGACCCTGCACACACCACCCGGACAGCCCGCTGGGCTGCGGGTGGCAGTGCCCGAGCGTGCCGTTCTGGAACTGCTCTACGACACCGGTACGCGGGAAAGCCTCGAAGAATCCCGCAACCTGTTCGACGGCCTGCGCTCACCGCGCAAGGACGTGCTTGGGCGGCTGCTGGCCTGCTGCACCAGCGTCAAGACCGTGCGCCTGCTCCTGACCTGGGCGCGAGAAACCGGCGTCATCGACGTGGATGAGTTGCTGGCGCAATACATGGTACGCACCGGCAGCGCCAGGCGATGGATGAGCCGGCTGGATGACGGAACCCTGTTGAGCCTGAACCCTCATGGATAAACACTACGCCGATACCGTCCGCCTGTTGCTGGACATCGCGCCCTACGTGTTTGACAACGACATCTTCGCCATGAAGGGGGGCACGGCTATCAATCTGTTCCTGCGGGACATGCCCCGCCTATCGGTGGATATAGATGTGGTGTACCGCCCTTGGCAGACTCCACGCGACCAGGCATTAGAGGGTATCAATCAGGAACTGGCCTCCATCGCGCAGCGCGTCGAACGCCTTGGCGTACAGACACGGCTGATCCGCAGCAAAGACCTTGGCGACACCAAGTTGGTTGCCGCCATGGATCGCCAGCATCCGCGGGATCTGTTCGACGTCTGGCAGTTGTTCCAGACCGGAGGTCTGACCGATGCCATGGTCGAGTGTTTCGTGGTCTATTTGGCAGGGCACAACCGGCCCACCCATGAAGTGCTGTTCGGGAACGATAAGGACATCGCAGCCGAATATGAACGCGCTTTCGTTGGCATGACTGAAGTGGACTGCCCACTTGAGGTTCTGCTCGAAGCCCGCACCCAACTACGTCAGGAACTGCCACGTTGACTTGGCGCCCTGATGCTTTTCCGCTGAGGGTGTCCCACTTTTACGTTAAACAGACTTCAGCGGCAGAAACAACCGGCGATGACCGCCCGAGTCCAGCAGCGAGAAGCCAAACTGCTCATAGAAGCTACGTGCCTGCTCGTCGATGGCATCGACAATCATGGCATAAATGGCGATCTGGTCGCTGACTGCCAACGTGCGCTGAATGGCATTGACCAACAGCATTCTGCCCACACCATGGCCACGGGCTTGCTGATCGACAGCAAGCCTACCCAGCAATGCCGCCGGGACCGGATGTCGAGGCAACTTGCGGGCGACACTGTCAGGCAATTGATCGAGTTCAATCGAAAGCGTGGACAATGTGTAATAGCCCACGATGGTGTGCGGATTCACTGGTGTCGTCGCAACAAATACGCGACTGATGCGGCGCTTCACATCCTGGCTGGCCTGCTTGTGGAGATAATTATCCAGCGCAGGCACGCCGCAGTGAAAGCTAGATCTCTCGTGGCTGCTGTCCAGCGCCGAGATGAACAGAGACGAATAATCAGTCATCTGTTGGTCACGCGCTGCTCATGTTCCTTGAGGGCGGTGGCCAGCCTCTTGTTGAGTCGGACAGGTTTGTCCAGAGCATTGAAGAACGCCTCGGAATCCTGGCTGTTCAGGCGCATGACTTCATGCGCGTCAATGGTCTTTTCAGCATGTGCCAGGGCACTGGTCAGAATAAAACTGCTGACCGTTTTTCCCTCGAAACGCGCGGCACGCTCCAGTGCCTGCTTAGCACTGTGCTCCAACCGCAAATTAATGCGTTCCTGTTTGGTATCGGTCACTGCACTCATGGCAAATACCTCCACATCTGTAAATAGGCAGACCATAATTGTACGTCAAATTGGTGCCTGCATGAAACTATAGTTTCAACGCTGAGAACTGCGCTGGGTGATGGTGGCTACGCGCAGATACGGGCGATGACCTGATGGACTTTGGACAGCGATGTGTCGCCCATGACGGCAATCGCGGGCTTGTTGCCGTCTCATTTCGTCAAATTGCCATCACCCTATAAAATACTTGGAGGTCTTCTTTCTCTGACTGAATGGTGCCGTATGGATGACGATCGGCTTGCCGAGTTTATGCAGTTCTCAAGAAAGTATCGATATAAGTTTAGGCGGATTGCGAAAGCAACTCGAAACGAGTGTGAACACGACGACGTACAAAACGAAGCCTGGATATTAGTCGAACGTTGGGAGCAGGCTGGAACATCGATAGACTTCGACAACCAAAAAGACATAGATAAACTCTTCTCGTTTCTTTACAACAAGCTGGTAAAGCATGTAGAGAAGAAGATACGCAACACTGTGCGGCTAGCAGAACACGACCTACTTAATACCGCGACATGCTTTTTGCGCTCATGGCCCGCTGAGCTAAGGCTGCGAAAGAAATGAAAAGAAGCGAGTCCGTTTCAGTCTTAAGCAAGCACTCAGCCAAACCGCCAGAACGAAACCACCAAACGCAAAAAGGCCCAAACCGTAGTCTGGGCCTTTTTTGAATCTGGAGCGGGAAACGAGTCTCGAACTCGCGACCTCAACCTTGGCAAGGTTGCGCTCTACCAACTGAGCTATTCCCGCGTTGCTAGGATTAAAAATCAATCCAGCTAAGCCATGCATTGTATATCGTATTTTTTTATCTGTCAAACCAGCGATTGGTTTTTCCAAACTGGGGCAGAGGCTTTTAGTGCCCTGCACCGATACGAAATCAAGCAAGGCGCAAACTATAAAACAAAAGATATGACGCTGTCAAATACGGCCTGCGCGGTATGCTTACGCGTTTGCCGGAGAACCTCCGGCGTGATCATCATTTGTGTACTGCGATGCCGCTTATTTTTTCCGATCAGTCGTTGCTGCGCTGCAATACCCTGGGTTTGCCTGCGCAGGCGGCCATGGCTGTGCTGGCTGACGAGGCTCAGATTCCGAGCCTGTGCGATGCTGTGAAATCCGACCAAGGCCTGTTCATATTGGGCGGAGGCAGCAATGTTGTGGTGCAGGACAGTCCACGACGGCAGGTGCTGCGGGTGGCTTTGCAGGGGGTCCGCCTGTGGCAGGAAACCCCTGAACATTGGCTGGTCGAGGCGTCGGCGGGCGAGTCCTGGCATGGTTTTGTGACACACTGCTTGGCGCAGGGCTGGCCGGGGTTGGAAAACCTGGCCTTGATCCCTGGCACGGTGGGGGCTGCCCCCGTGCAGAATATCGGCGCGTATGGGCTGGAAATCGATCAATGCTTGCATTCCATCGTAGTTTGGGACTTGCAGGCCGGACACGAATGCGTGCTGCATCCGGCGGATTGCGGCTTTGCCTATCGGGACAGTCGTTTCAAGCGCGCTGGGGCAGGGCGCTGGCTGATTGTACGGGTGCGCTTTGCCTTGCCCAAAGCCTGGGTGCCCAGGCTGGATTATCCTGATCTGCAGGCGCATCCTGCCCTGCAGGAAGACAAACCCACGCCAAAGGATATATACGCAGCGGTGTGTGATATCCGCCGCCGGAAGCTGCCCGATCCGGCAGTGCTGGGCAATGCAGGCAGTTTTTTCAAGAACCCCTTGGTGCCTGCCGAGCTGGCTGCCACGTTGCGGCAGCGGTTTCCAGATATACGTTGGTATCCGCAGGCCGATGGGCAGGTAAAACTGGCGGCGGGCTGGCTGATCGAACAGGCAGGTTGGAAGGGTCGCCGCCTGGGGCCGGTGGGCATGCACCAGCACCAGTCGTTGGTCTTGGTCAACTACGGCGGCGCCCGGGCTGCCGATGTGCAGACCCTGGCCCAGGCTGTGCGACAGGCGGTACAAGACCGCTTTGGGGTGTGCCTGGAGCAAGAGCCAGTGCTGCTGGATTAGCGGCCTTGGCACGCGCCTTTGGGGGCCGAGCAAGAGGTTGCCGCGCTGGTGCACCAGGGGCGGCTTAACTGGCCAGCACGTCCTGCATATCGAATAGGCCGAATTCGCGGCGGGCCAGGTAGCGGGCTGCCCGCAGGCTGCCCTGGGCATAGGTGACCCGGCTGGTGGAACGATGGGTGATTTCGATGCGCTCACCGGTGCCGCAAAAATAGACGGTGTGGTCGCCGACAATGTCGCCGCCGCGCAGGACCGAAAACCCGATGCGGCCGGTTTCGCGGGCGCCGGTGTCGCCATGACGGGCCCAGTCGGCGACTTCATCCAGCGGCACGCCCCAGGCGTTGGCGATGGATTCGCCCATGGCCAGGGCTGTGCCGGATGGCGCATCAACCTTGTTGCGGTGGTGGGCCTCGAAAATCTCGGCGTCGTAGCCGCTATTGAGCAGCCGGGCCGCCATGTCCAGCAGTTTCAGGGTGGCATTGACCCCGACACTCATGTTGGGAGCAAAAACAATGGCGGTCTTCTGGGCGGCGGCGCGGATGGCTTGTTTGCCCGAGGCATCAAAGCCCGTGGTGCCGATCACGCATTTCACGCCGTGCGCGGCGCAGACATCCAGATGCGCCAGGGTGCCCTCGGGGCGGGTGAAGTCAATCAGGCAGTCGGCTTGGGACAGGGCCTGCAAATCGTCGGTGATGGCGACACCTGTCGTGGTGCCCAGAAACGTCCCGGCATCCTGGCCCAGGCTGTCGCTGCCGGGACGGTCCAGGGCAACGGCCAGCGTCAGGTCGTCAGATTCGATCACTGCTTGAATCAGCATGCGACCCATGCGTCCAGAGGCGCCGGCAATGGCGATACGCATGGTCACAATCCCTTGTCAGAAGTGGTGTGCTCATCTTCCTGAGTTTGGATGATGGCTTCCGGGGTCGTGGTGTCCAGACCCCCCGTATTGGGCGCAGCGGAGTCGTTCAGTCCGGGTGAGGTGGCGTCCAGGGCAGCCTGGTTGGCGCTGCTTTGACCCTGGTTGCTGATGTCTTCAGCGCCATTGTCCGTTTGCTGAAAGGGCTGGCGGTCGGGTTGCTCGGAACCCGCCCAACGAACCAACTGGTCTTGATCGAACCAGACCGTGAATTGGCGCAGAACGTCTTCGCCGTAGCCGGGCTGGTTGTAATACGGATAGTCCCAACGATTGGCGTGGAAAATATCCTGCAAGGTGGGTGTGCCCAGGACGAAGCGCACTTGGTCGCGGCTCATGCCGACGGCCAACTGGGCGACTTGTTCGGACGTGATCCAGTTGCCCTGCTGAATGGTGGCCCGATACGGGAACCCCCAGTTGGTTGTGCCGCAGCCGGCTAGGCCGATGGACAGCGCACCGGCTGCCAAGCAGAACATGGCTCTGCGAGAAAAGAAACGAGCTTGGATGCGCACAGTGGCCCCCGTGATCGATGGCTGGCCAGCGGATTGTGGCCGACAAAACCGCTATCATAAAGGGTATTCGGATTTGCGCATGCGGATGCGCCAGGGTTTCGTCCCGATTCCCCTACTTGCTTTCCTTATCCGAACCCAGGATACTTGAACCATGAATGACCAAATAGAACTTAAAAACATGGGCTTGAAGGCGACTTTCCCGCGCCTGAAGATTCTTGATATTTTCCGCAAGGCCGAGACCCGGCACCATAGCGCCGAGGATATTTACCGGGCGCTGATCTCCGAGGACGTAGACATCGGTCTGGCCACGGTATATCGGGTGTTGACCCAGTTCGAACAGGCCGGCATCTTGCTGCGCAGCCAGTTCGACGGTGGCAAGGCTGTGTTCGAACTCAATGATGGGGATCACCACGACCACCTGATTTGCACCAACTGTGGCCGGGTCGAAGAATTTTCCGACGCCGAAATCGAACGCCGCCAACATCGCATTGCCAAAGAACGCGGCTTCACCCTGGAAAGCCACCACATGATGCTTTATGGCATCTGCCCGAAATGCGCGGTGGCCGGTAAATAACGGCACGCGCTGGGCTTGCGCTTGATGGGCGTCGGCCAGCCTGAAGACTCCTTGCCTGAGGCAATCGGGTTTTCAGGCTGTTTTTGATAATTGCAGCATCTCGCGGGCGTGTTCCAGGGTGGCGGCAGTGACTTTCAGCCCGCCCAGCATGCGGGCGATTTCTTCTGTCCGGGCGCTGGCATCCAGCGCGTGGATGGCTGACAGGGTGTGTTGCTGGTGTGTGGTCTTGCTGACCTGGAAATGGTGGCTGGCACAGGCCGCAACCTGAGGCAGGTGGGTCACGCACAGGACCTGATGGCGCTGACCCAGTTGGTGCAGCAGGCGCCCCACAACCTCGGCCACCGCGCCGCCTATGCCGACGTCCACCTCGTCGAAGATCAGGCAGGGTACCCGCGCGGCCTGGCTGGCAATCACGGACAGTGCCAGAGAAATCCGGGCGAGTTCCCCCCCTGATGCGACGCGGCTAAGCGGCCTGGGTGGTACGCCCGCGTGCCCCGCCACCAGAAATTCCACAGTTTCCAGACCATGGGAAGAGGGTTCGCAGGCGGGCAGCCCGACCTGAAAGCAGCCCCCTTCCATGGACAGTGTCTGCATGGCCTGGGTGACTTGCCGGGAGAGCTGGGCCGCCGCGTCGGCCCGCGCCAGGCTCAGTGTCTCGGCGATGGTCTGATAGCGCGTCTGGGCCTGGTCCCGTGCCTGGGTCAGGGTGACCAGATCCAGTCCGGTGCGGGCCTGTTGCAGTTGGCTGGATCGTTCTTGGTGCAGGGCTGTCAGGGCGTCGGGTTCGATATGGAATCGCCGGGCTGCCGAAAATAGTTGGCTCATGCGAGCGTCTGCTTGCGCCAATGCTTCGGGGTCCAGCTCCAGGCGGTCAGCATAGGCGTTCAGGCCAGAGACGGTCTCGGAACACAGAATGCGGGCGGTTTCCAGGGTCTGACAGTGTTCCAGCAGGCGCGCATCGTGGCGCACGAGGGGCTGCAAGGCCTGCAGTGCCGCCTGCAAGGCGCTGGCCACCGAGCCGTCCTCACCGTCCAGGGCCTGTACAGCCTGGCTGGCGCCGGCCAACAGTGCCTGGGCATGGGCCAATTGGGCCTGGCGGGCGCACAGCTGCGGCCATTCGTCGGCTGTGGGGGCGATCTCATCGAGAAAATCTACTTCTTGTTGCAAGCGATCCAGCAACTGGGCCTGTTGGGTGGCGCTGACTTGGGCGCTGTCCAATGCGGCCTGTGCCGAGCGCCAGTGTTGCCATGCTTCGCTCAGGTCGCGCACCAACGTAGCGTGACCACCCTGGGTATCCAGGATGTCGCGTTGACTGGCGGCCTGTAACAGGCCTTGGTGGGCGTGTTGGCCGTGGATATCCACTAATAAAGCGCCAAGTTCGCGCAGTTGGGCCAGTGTCGCGGGAGAGCCGTTGATATAGGCCTTGCTGCGGCCCTGGTTGTCGATGATGCGGCGCAGAATCAGTTCCTCGCCCTCGATGGCGAGTTCAGCCAGCCAGTCTGCGGCGGCGGGGGGGATATCGAAGACGGCGCTGATATCGGCCCGGCGAGTCCCTTCGCGCACCAGCGAGGCGTCACCGCGCCCCCCCAGCGCCAATGACAAGGCGTCGATCAGAATGGATTTGCCCGCCCCGGTTTCGCCGGAAAATACAGTGAAGCCGGGCTCGAAGATGATCTCGGCGCGGTCGACGATGACGAAGTCCAGAATCGATAGGGAACAGAGCATGGGGGTTTTTGCAGGCGCTGGGCTGGGTTTGTATGCGCCCCGAAACAGGCTTGGGGCGGATGAACAGTGATTTTCCCTAGGTGGCGGACTCGTCTGGATCATCCCAGGGGTGTAGCATGCGATTCCAGTTGAGCTTGCTGCGCAGGGTGGAAAAATAACTGTAGCCCTGTGGGTGCAGGAAACGGATGCGGTGCGGACTGCGGCGCACGTCGATGCGGTCGCCTTCTTGGCAGTTGGAGATCGTTTGCATGTCGAAGTGCACACTGGCTCCGGACTCGACCCGACCCAGGGCGCGGATGGTGATATTCAGCAAAGAGGTCTCGGGCAGCATGATGGGGCGGTTGGACAGGGTCTGGGGGGCCACGGGCACCAGCACCAGGGCGTCGACCTGAGGATGCAGAATCGGACCGCCCGCCGATAGGGCATAGGCGGTGGAGCCAGTCGGTGTGGCGATGACCAGGCCGTCGGCACGCTGGCTGTGCATGAAGACGCCATCGCATTCGACGCGCAGTTCTATCATGCCGCCGCGCCCGGCGCGATTGATGATCACGTCGTTTAACGCCAGCCCGGTGGTCATCAGTTGGTCGCCGCGCATGACACGGCCTTCCAGCAGCATGCGTTCGTCGGATACGTAGGCGCCGTTCAAGATGCGGGTGATGGCCTCGTCGGCGCTGCCTAGCGGGATGTCGGTGATGAAGCCCAGGCGGCCATGGTTGATGCCGATCATGGCCACCCCGGACGTCGCCAGCTGGCGGGCGGCGGCCAGCATGGTGCCGTCGCCACCCATGATGATGGCCAGATCGGCCCGCTTGCCAATTTCTTGGTAGGACGCCAGGGCGAAGTCGGTCATGCCGGTATTGCGGCCGGTTTCTGCCTCGATCAGGACGGTACAGCCGGCTGCCTGCAGCACGGCGCCCAGCCGTCGCAGGGGGGCGTCCATGCCGCTATCCTGGTAGCGGCCGACCAGGGCCACGGTGTTGAAATGCATGAAACCCAGTGCCTCGCTCGTTTAATGGAATAATAGTGAGTATCCGATTATAGGGGGATAGGGTGCCATCGCAGTGCTTGATGTGTCGCCACTGTCCTGTACGTAGGGTGTGAAACAACATGGATGATCGAGCCAAGGCTTTGCTGAAGGCGCTGGTGGAACGCTATATCGCGGATGGTCAGCCCGTGGGTTCGCGCACCCTATCCAAGGTTTTCGATCTCTCGCCGGCCACCATCCGCAACGTGATGGCCGATCTCGAAGACCTGGGATTGATCCACAGTCCCCACACCTCGGCAGGACGGGTGCCCACGCCGCAGGGCTATCGCCTGTTCGTCGATAGCCTGCTGACGGTGCGGCCCTACGAGTTCTCTCCGGATGTCTCGATTGCCGATTATCTGCCGGCTGCCGAACCCGGACGTGCGGTGACGGCGGCAGCGACTTTATTGTCGAATCTTTCCCAGTTTGCTGGGGTGGTGCTGACCCCGAAACGCACTCAGGTCTTTCGTCACATCGAATTCATTCGCCTGTCCGACAAGCGCGTCCTGCTGATCATCGTCACGCCCAACGGCGATGTGCAGAACCGCATCTTGTTTGTGCCACGCGAATACACCGAGGTCGAGCTCCTCGAAGCGTCCAATTTTTTCAACCGGCATTTTTCCGGCAAGTCCTTTCATCAGGTGCGCCTGTCTCTGGCCGCCGAACTCGCATCCTTGCGCACGGATATTTCCCACTTGATGCAGCAAGCCGTGGATGCCGGGATTGGTACGCCTGATACGCTGGACGAGTCCGTGGTGATTTCTGGCGAAGGCAAGCTCTTGTCCGTCACTGAAATGACGACCGACATGGATCGCTTGCGGCGCCTGTTTGATCTTTTTGAACAAAAAACCGATCTATTGCATTTGCTGGATGTCTCCAGCCATGCCCAGGGGGTGCAGATCTACATAGGCGGGGATTCCCGCCTGGTGCCCCTGGAAGACGTGTCGGTCATTACCGCGCCTTATGGGGTGGATGGCGAGGTCATCGGTACTTTGGGGGTGATCGGCCCCACGCGCATGGCCTACGAAAGGGTCATCCCAATTGTCGATATTACTGCCCGCATGTTGTCCAATGCGCTCGGGCAGGGTGTTTCGTAGATCTGTCATCCCTCCAATGTCTGATTCCATATCTTGTTGTCCATGACCCGTTTTCTATCTTCAGCGCCTGATCCTCAGGCGCTAGACCCTGATGTGCCCGGCCCGGGCCGAGGCCCTTTGGGCGTGTTGCTGATCAATCTGGGCACGCCCGATGCGCCGACCCCGGCTGCGGTGCGCCGCTACCTGAAAGAATTTTTGTCTGACCCCCGCGTGGTCGAACTCCCCGGCGTGCTGTGGCAACTGATTTTGCGGCTGTTTGTGCTGACGCGCCGACCAGCCGCCATTGCGCCCAAATACGCTGAAATCTGGCTGGAACGCGGATCACCCTTGCTGGTGCATGGTCAGGACTTGGCCCAGGGAGTTGCCCAGTCGTTGGCTGCGCAAGGTCTGGGCGTGCGGGTAGAGCTGGCGATGCGTTATGGTCAGCCGGCCCTGGATGCCGCCATCGAGCGATTGCAGGCGGCAGGCTGTGGCCGTATTTTGGTGGCGCCGTTATACCCCCAGTACGCCGCCAGCACGACCGCGACGGCGGTCGATGCGGTCAGTCGGCACCTGGCCCGATTGCGCCATCAGCCCACCTTGCGTTATCTGGATCGCTTTTACCGGGCGCCCGCCTACATTCAGGCATTGGCCCGATCGGTGCGTGCGCACTGGGATCAGGCGGGGCAGGCGGAGCGCCTGCTGCTCAGCTTTCATGGCTTGCCGCAGTCCTGTGTGCGCCAGGGTGATCCCTATTTTCGCGACTGTATGCAGACGGCGGCAGCGCTGCGCGCGCAACTGGGTGCTGACGGCGCCCGGCTGCATGTCAGTTTCCAGAGCCGCTTTGGCGCGGCCCCTTGGCTGCAGCCCTATACCCAGCCCACGCTGGAATCCTGGGCGCGTGATGGGGTGGCGTCGGTGGATGTGCTGTGTCCCGGGTTCGTGGCGGATTGCCTGGAGACCCTGGAAGAAATCAATCTGGAGTGTCGTCAGGCCTTTCTGGCTGCGGGTGGCCGGGATTTTCGCTATATCCCCTGCCTGAATGCCAATCCTGATTGGATTCAGGGTTTTGCCGGCCTATTGGCGGACAATCTGGCCGGGTGGGCAGATGATTCTGTCGCAGGCTCTTGAAATCCCTGGCTTACCCCTTATTTATAGAGCAACTTTTCTATTTTCTGTTTTGGAGATCGCACCATGTCGGCACCCCAGGATGACTTGGATCCGAAATTGACGGGCGTACCGCCCCAGGGTCCAGCCGATGCTTTTGATGCCTTTGGCATCCCCCCGGCTGAACAGCCAACCGAG
This sequence comes from Castellaniella sp., assembly GCF_034675845.1. Taxonomy (NCBI): domain Bacteria; kingdom Pseudomonadati; phylum Pseudomonadota; class Betaproteobacteria; order Burkholderiales; family Alcaligenaceae; genus Castellaniella; species Castellaniella sp. The sequence goes on along the minus strand of NZ_JAUCCU010000001.1, from coordinate 706,228 downwards.
GATCTGGCGGTTCTGTTGGCCGAAGCGCAGGCCAAGATCGGCGAATACCACGATCAACTGCTGCGTGCCCATGCCGAGGTCGAGAACATCCGTCGTCGGGCTCAGGATGACGTTGCCAAGGCGCGTAAATTCGGCACGGAATCCTTTGCCGAGAGCCTGATTCCTGTGCGCGATAGCCTGGAGGCCGCCCTGGCCCAGGAAAACCAGACGGCGGAAGACTGGCAGCAGGGCGTCGAGTCCACTTTGCGCCAATTGAATACCGCTTTCGAGCGCAATCAGATGCGCGAGATCGCGCCTCAGCCGGGCGATAACTTCGATCCGCACCGGCATCAGGCCATTTCCAACGTGCCGTCGCCACACCCCCAGGGTGCTGTGGCCCAGAGCCTGCAAAAAGGCTATCTGATCGCTGATCGGGTGCTGCGTCCAGCCTTGGTCATGGTGTCGACCGGCCAGCCTTGAAATCGGTCGTTACGCCCCCACATCACAGACATCGGCGGATCAAGCCCGCCCCCTTATACAAACATTGACAGGATCAACTATGAGCAAGATCATCGGGATCGACCTTGGGACGACCAACAGCTGTGTCGCTGTGCTGGACGGTTCGAAGGTCCAGATCATTGAAAACTCCGAAGGCACGCGTACAACGCCTTCCATTGTGGCCTACATGCAGGACGGTGAAATCCTGGTGGGTGCGCCTGCAAAACGCCAGGCGGTGACCAACCCCACCAATACCGTCTATGCCGTCAAGCGCCTGATCGGTCGTAAATTCGACGAAAAAGCGGTGCAAAAAGACATCGACCTGATGCCTTACAAGATCCTCAAGGCCGACAATGGCGACGCCTGGGTCGAGGCACAAGACAAGAAAATGGCCCCGCCGCAGGTGTCTGCCGACATTCTGCGCAAGATGAAGAAAACCGCCGAGGACTATCTGGGCGAGGAAATCACCGAGGCCGTGATCACGGTGCCGGCGTATTTCAACGACAGCCAGCGTCAGGCAACCAAGGACGCCGGGCGCATTGCCGGCCTGGAAGTCAAGCGCATCATCAACGAGCCTACCGCTGCCGCTCTGGCGTTTGGTCTGGACAAGGCCGAGCGCGGTGACCGTAAAATCGCCGTGTATGACCTGGGCGGCGGGACGTTCGACGTCTCCATCATCGAGATCGCCGATGTGGACGGTGAAAAGCAATTTGAAGTCCTGTCGACCAACGGTGATACCTTCCTGGGTGGTGAAGATTTCGATCTGCGCATCATCAGTTACATCATCGACGAATTCAAGAAAGACTCCGGCGCCGACCTGTCCAAGGACGTGCTGGCCATGCAACGCCTGAAAGAAGCTGCCGAAAAGGCCAAGATCGAGCTTTCTTCCACGCAGCAGACCGAGATCAACCTGCCGTACATCACGGCGGATGCATCCGGCCCGAAACACCTGAATCTGAAGATCACCCGTTCGAAGCTCGAAGCGCTGGTCGAAGACTTGATCGAGCGCACGATCGAGCCCTGCCGTATCGCCATCAAGGACGCCGGCGTCAAGGTCTCTGACATTGACGACGTGATTCTGGTGGGTGGTATGTCGCGTATGCCCAAAGTCCAGGAAAAGGTCAAGGAATTCTTTGGCCGCGATCCCCGCAAGGACGTGAACCCCGACGAAGCTGTGGCTGCCGGTGCTGCCATTCAGGGCTCGGTGCTGTCGGGTGACCGCAAGGACGTGCTGCTGCTGGACGTGACGCCGCTGTCCCTGGGGATCGAGACCCTGGGTGGCGTGATGACCAAGATGATCAAGAAAAACACCACGATTCCGACGCGGTTTTCACAGGTGTTTTCGACAGCCGACGATAATCAGCCAGCCGTGACGATCAAGGTCTATCAAGGCGAACGCGAGATCGCTGCCGGCAACAAGGCCCTGGGTGAATTCAACCTGGAAGGCATTCCGCCCGCAGCGCGTGGCTTGCCGCAAATCGAGGTTACTTTCGACATCGACGCCAACGGTATTTTGCATGTCTCAGCCAAGGATAAAGGCACCGGCAAGGAAAACAAGATCACGATCAAGGCCAGTTCCGGCCTGACCGAGGACGAAATTGAGCGCATGGTGAAGGATGCCGAGGCCAATGCCGAGGAAGATCACCGCGTGGCTGAACTTGCCCTGGCGCGTAACCAGGCCGATGGGCTCGCACACTCCACCCGCAAGTCCTTGACTGAATACGGCGACAAGCTCGAAGCCTCTGAAAAGGAAGCCATCGAGGCTGCCATCAAAGACCTCGAGGAAGCCGCCAAGGGCGACGACAAGGCTGTGATTGATGCCAAGACCGAGGCCCTGGCCACGGCTGCGCAGAAGCTTGGCGAGAAGATGTACGCCGACATGCAGGCGCAGGCAGCCGCCGAAGGCGCAACAGCGGCTGACGGTGCCAAGCCCGCGGACGATGATGTCGTCGATGCCGACTTCAAGGAAGTCAAGCGCGACTAATATTGCTGTGCCTGTCGCCGACCATCCCATCCGGGAGGTCGGCGCAGTGCAGCAGTCTGCCTGCCGCCCGGGTTCGGTGTTTACCGATCCGGGCATCTGTCCTTTAACCGTAGCGTATTCAGCAAGTAACCGATAGCCATGGCAAAACGAGATTTCTACGAAGTCCTAGGGGTAGCCAAGAACGCCTCCGATGACGATATCCGCAAGGCTTATCGCAAGCTGGCGATGAAGTATCACCCAGACCGTAACCCGGACAGCAAGGAAGCCGAAGACAAATTCAAAGAGGCCAAAGAGGCCTACGAGATGCTGTCCGATGCAGAAAAGCGTGCTGCCTATGACCGCTTTGGTCATGCGGGGGTGGACCCCAATGCTGCCGGCCCAGGCATGGGCGCTGGCGCGGGTGGTTTCGCCGATGCCTTTGGCGATATTTTTGGCGAGATATTTGGAGGCGCCGGTGGTCGGCGAGGCGGTGGCGGCGGGCCGCAGGTCTATCGCGGAGCCGATCTCAAATACAACCTGGAAATCAGCCTGGAGCAGGCGGCCAACGGTTTTGATACCGAGATCCGCATTCCCAGCTGGGAAACCTGCGATTTCTGTCATGGGTCGGGGGCCAAGGCCGGCACGACGCCGCATACCTGCCAGACGTGTGGCGGCAGCGGTGCCGTGCGTATGCAGCAGGGGTTTTTCAGCGTGCAGCAGACTTGCCCCACCTGTCATGGTTCGGGCAAGGAAATCTCCAACCCTTGCGCAGAATGCGATGGCGTAGGCCGCATCCGCAAAAACAAAACTTTGCAGGTCAAGATCCCGGCCGGGATCGATGACGGCATGCGCATCCGCTCATCGGGCAATGGCGAACCCGGTGTGAATGGCGGGCCTCCGGGCGATTTGTTCGTCGAGATCCGCATCATTCCGCATGGTATCTTCCAGCGCGATGGCGAAGATCTGCATTGTGAATTGACGATTCCATTCACCAAGGCCGCCTTGGGAGGTTCCCTGGAAGTCCCGACCTTGTCTGGGCGGGGTGAGATCACCATTCCTGAAGGCACCCAGACAGGCAAGACCTTCCGCTTGCGCGGCAAGGGTGTCAAAGGGATTCGTTCCAGCTATCCGGGCGATCTGTATTGCCACGTGGCGGTCGAGACCCCAGTGCGTTTGAATGACGAACAAAAGGCGTTGCTGCGTCAGTTCGAAGCCTCGCTCAGTAATGGTGGTGACCGCCATTCCCCAAAAAGCGAATCCTGGACGGATAAGGTCAAAAACTTCTTTTCCTGATCTTTTTGGCGCTTTTCTTGTAGACCCCGCACTGCCCTCAGGCAATGCGGGGTTTTTCTTGGGATTTCAGTGCGAGAGGGCGGTATCGGCGGCAATCGCGATGCTGAGCTGATCCGGTGTCAGGAAATCGCGCATGGCCTGGTTGACCTCGTCGGCGCTGAGGGCTTGCAGCCGGGTGATCGTGGCTTGCTGCCAGGCAAAGCTGCGCTCGGTATCCAGATAGTCCAGCCACTGATTGGCCAGCCAGCTATCGCTGGATCGGCCCAGCTTCATATAGTTCAGCAATGATTTGACGCCCTGATCGACTTCGGCCTGCGTAAAGCCGGTTTTCAGGGCGTCGGCCAAGGCCTGTTGCATGGCGGTTTGCAGTGGGGCTGCGTTTTGTGAGGCCATGGTGGCAAACAGCGACCAGCCCCCGGAGGGCTCCCAGGCCGAGGCCTGCACGCGACTGCCCACGGTGTAGGACAGACCGCCCTGGACGCGGATGGCCTGCCACAGGCGGGAGTCCTGCGAACCGCCCAGCAGGTAGTTGGCCAGCGCCAGTGCGGGCCAGCGTGGGTCGGTATCCTGCAGTTTCAGGGGCAGCACGGCCAGATAATTGGCATTGGCCTTGCCGGGGGCAGGAATGTGGAATACATCGGGGGTGACGGCATACCAGGGATCGGGAATGCGCTGGTAGGCGGGCGCCTGTTGCCAGCCCGCCAGCCCCTGACGCAGGCTGTCGGTCAGAGCCTGGGGATCAAAATCCCCCACTGCGGACACCAGCAGGTCGCCCGCACCATAAAACTGATGATGGAAGGCCTGCAGTTGATCGCGTGTCAGGGTCTTGGCATGGGCGCTCAGCTCTTGGGCCGTTGGGGTATAGCGGACATCGTCCGGTTGCCATGGCTGATCGTGCCGTTGCAAAGTATTTTGCACCAGCCAGGCAGGGCTGACGGCCTGGTTTTCGATGTTGGTCTCCAGGCTGCGCTGGATTTCCTGCAGTTCGGATTCCGGAAAGCTGGGATGGCGCAAGAGCGTGAAGGCCAATTCCATCAGGGTCGGCAGATGTTGGCGCGAACTGCGCATACTGACCGTCAAGGTATTGCCTGCGCTGCCGAATGTCAGCCCGGAGTCCAGTTCGGTCAGGCGATCTTCGATTTGTTGGCGCGTCAGCCCCTGGGCACCGCGCAGCAGCATGGATGCCGTGATGTCGGGCACCAGACCCAGGCCTTGCATTTGCTGGACAGTACCCGCCCGCAGGCTGATATTGACGAAGACTTGATCGCCAGGGGTGGGCTTGGGCAGCAATGCCATGGCTACCTGGCCGTTGGGCAGGTTCAGGACGCTGCGCTGGGTGGCGCTATCCAATGCCAGCGGGTCCGTGTCGAAAGCCGTCGTGGCGGGACGGGTGGTGCCGGTTTCCAACTGTGCGATCCAAGGGGCCAGGTCAGCGGTCGGGGCTGCAGGGGCATAGACAGGATCTGACGTGGGCAGATAAAGCCCGCTGGTCCGGTTGGTCGGCAGCAGCCAGGTAGTCAGGGCTTGGCGGATGGTGTCCAGGGTCAGGGCGCGCACCTGCATGGGCTCGATGAAAAACAGACGCCAGTCGCCACGCGATACGGCGTCGGACAAAGCGTCGGCCAGGCTGGCCGAGTGGTCGTAGACTTTCTGCCATTGATTCAGCCAGGCCGTGCGGTTGCGTTCCAGGGCGGCTTGGTCCAGCAGGGGGATGCCGCTGGTTTCCAGGGCGGTTTCCAGGGCGCGCAAGGCAGCCTGAGGGTCGGCGCCAGGTTGTAGCTGAGCCCCGAAGACCGCATAGCCGGGTTGCTGCAGGGCACGGGCAAAGCCAAACACTTGGCTGGCCTGGCCGGATTGAACCAGATCCTGATACAGGGGGCCGGCTGGGCTGTCGGCCAGCATGGCTGTGCCCATGGACAGAGCCGTGAAGGTATCGCTGGCGCTGGCGGGGAGATGGTATTGCACAATGGCGATGGGGCTGCCGCCTATGCGTTCCAGGGTGACGGCGCGTGCGCCTTGCTGGACGGGTTCGGTGGTGTATTCAGGAGGCAGGATGCGCTTGGGCGCGGCGATGGTGCCAAACGATTGGGTGATCCACTGCAAAGCTTGGGCAGGGTCGAATTGCCCGGCAACGATCAGTACGGCGTTGTCGGGCTGATAGTACTGGTGATAAAAGGCTCGCAACTGGGTGATATCTACGTTTTCAACGTCGGATCTGGCCCCGATCACGCTGCGCCCGTACGGGTGCCATAGATAGGCGGCGGCATTGGTTTGCTGCATCAAAATGCTGAAGGGGCTGTTTTCGCCCTGTTCCATCTCATTGCGCACGACCGGCATTTCCGCATCCAGGTCCTGGCGGCTGATGCTGGCATTGAGCATGGCGTCGGCCTGCCAGGATAAGTACCACTGCAAAGTCTCCGGGTCGCTGGCGAAGGTGGCGTAATAGTTGGTCAGATCGGTGGTGGTGGAGCCATTGGCGGCCAGTCCGCGCCGGGAAAACTCGGCCATGGCGTCCGGAAATTGGGGACTGCCTCGGAACAGCAGATGTTCCAGCAGATGCGCCATGCCGGTCTCGCCTGCCCCCTCGTTGCGTGATCCCACCCGGTAACTCATATTGACCGTGGTCTGGGCGCGGGATGGATCGGGTGCCAGCAAAATGGTCAGACCGTTATCCAGCCGGTATTCGCTGACGCCCTGGATAGTGACGATGGGCTGGATGCCGTCGGCGGGCGCCGCTGTGTTGCTGGCATAAACAGGCATCAGGCCAGTTAAAGCCAGTATCAATAGGGCCAGGCAAGTTTTCAGTCGATTCATGGATGCAGGCGGGAGGTGGGAAAGAGTTCATCACCTTACTTCAAATAAGGACGAAGCTGGGCCGCCGGGCATGAAAAGAACCGCCTTTACGGTGGTTCTTCAAAGCGGGCGGCTCGAAGGGGCCGCCCATGCCGGGATTCAGCGACCTGGCAATCGGTTTTGTGGCTCAGCCGTGCGTGGGGAAGGCGAATTCCGCACCCTTGGCTTCGCTGTCGGGCCAGCGTTGCATGACAGATTTCTGGCGCGTGTAAAAGCGCACGCCTTCCTCGCCGTAGACGTTCATATCGCCGAACAAGCTGTTTTTCCAGCCGCCAAAGCCGTGCCAGGCCATGGGTACAGGGATGGGGACATTAATGCCCACCATGCCGACCTGGATGCGGCGGGCGAATTCGCGGGCAGCGTGTCCATCGCGCGTAAAGCAGGCCACGCCATTGCCGAAGCTGTGGGTGTTGATGATCTGGATCGCGGATTCGATATCGGGTGCGCGCACGCAGGCCAGGACAGGTCCGAAGATTTCCTCTTGGTAGATGCGCATGTCGGGCGTGACATGGTCAAACAGGCAGCCGCCGATAAAAAAGCCTGCTTCGTGGCCGGGAACCTTCAGTTGGCGGCCATCCTGCACCAGGGTTGCCCCTTCGTTGACGCCGATCTCCAGATAATTGGTGATGCGCTGGACGGCCTCTTGGGTGATGACCGGGCCCATTTCGGCCTGAGGGTCCATGCCGTGCGAAACCTTCAAGGTGCGCGCGCGTTCTGCCAGAATCGGGACGATGCGGTCGGCGGCATCGCCCACCAGGACTGCGACGGAAACCGCCATGCAGCGTTCGCCAGCGGCCCCGTAAGCCGAGCCGATCAGCGCATCGACCGCCTGATTCATGTCGGCGTCGGGCATGACCACCATGTGGTTCTTGGCGCCGCCCAGGGCCTGAACGCGTTTCCCGTGGTGTGCGCCGCGCTCGTAGATGGACCGGGCGATCGGGGTAGAGCCGACAAAGCTGATGGCCTGTACGTCAGGGTGGGTCAGCAAGGCATCCACCGTGTTCTTGTCGCCCTGAAGCACGGTGAAGACGCCGTCGGGCAGGCCAGCTTCGCGCAACAGATCGGCGATCCGCAGCGAGACTGAAGGATCGCGTTCGCTGGGTTTGAGAATGAAACAGTTGCCCGAGGCCAGGGCCAGCGGAAACATCCAGCACGGCACCATGGCCGGAAAGTTGAACGGCGTGATGCCTGCCACGACGCCCAAGGGCTGACGAACAGTCCAGTTATCCAACCCGGTCGCGACTTGTTCGGTGTAGTCCCCTTTCAGCAACTGCGGGATGCCGCAGGCGAATTCAATGATATCGATGCCGCGGGCCAGCTCGCCCATGGCGTCGCTGAAGACCTTGCCGTGCTCTGCCGTGATGATGGCAGCCAGTTCTTCGCAGTGTGCGTTCATCAGTTCCAGGAACTTGAACATGACGCGGGCGCGGCGGGGGGCGGGGGTGTTGGCCCAGGCCGGAAATGCCGCGACGGCGGAACTGACGGCGGATTCGACATCGGCGGCACAGGCCAGCCGCAGTTGCCGGGCGACTGCACCGGTGGCTGGATTGAAGATGGCCTGAGTTTTTGACCCTTGCCCCAAGGTGCGCTGCCCGTTGATGAAATGAACTACATCTGCGGTATCTGTATAAGCCTGCATGGAAGTCTCCAGGGAATGGTGGGTGGCTGGTAACGCGATTTTCAAACCAGTGTAGGAAGGGGCCGCTGGACTGCATAGCCTAAAAAGCTGGAATCATTGTTTAAAATAATGAACAATAATCATATGGATTACAAAAACATTGATCGGCTCTGGCCCCACATTCACTGGTTGAACGTTCTGTCGGAACAAGGCAGTTTTACGTCGGCGGCGCGGCGGCTGGCGGTCAGCAAGGCCGCCATGAGCCAACGGATGGCCGAACTTGAATCTGTGGCAGGTGTCCCACTGATTCTGCGTACGACGCGCTCGGTGCGCCTGACCGATGCGGGCCGCCAACTGGTGGACGACACGCGGGATGCCTACTTACAGATTGCCCGTAGCTTTGCCGAGGTCCAGGATTTATCCACGGTGCCGGCGGGTTTGTTGCGGGTGACGGCGCCAGTGGCGTTTGCGCGTCAGCAGTTGGTGGCGTGCCTGCCGGAATTCATGCGGCGCTATCCCCGGATTCGCCTGGAATTGGACATGCGCGATAGCCTGGTGTCCCTGACCTCCGAAGGCTTCGATCTGGCCTTGCGCCATATCGAAGTGCCGCCGGATATTTATGTGGCACGGGCGTTGTGCAGCACCCGCACACTGTTGTTGGCCAGCCCTGCCTATCTGGCCAGGCAGGGGACGCCCCAGGACCCTTGGCAGCTCAAGGGGCATCATCATTTGCATTATCCCCGCCAGCAAGGGGTGACCAATTGGGTATTTAAGCCGACCCGGTCATCATCGGTGGAAAAACCCGTCACGGTGCCTGTTCAGCCTTGTTTTGTGGCCAATAACAGCGAGGTGCTGCGCGATATGGCGTGCGCTGGCTTGGGCATTGCCGTTTTGCCGGATTTTTCGGCGCAGCAGGCGGTTCGGGAAGGGAAATTGCAGGAAATCCTGCCCGATTGGCAGGCAGTCAATACGTTTGGCCGCACGATTTTTGCCCTGCGACCTTATTCGGCCCGCACGCCGCGCAATGTCCGGGTGTTGCTGGATTATCTGCTGGAAGTCTTTGCCGATGGGTTCGATGGTGGGGCGGATTCCGCGCGTTCCCGTTCTTCCTGAAAGAACTGCCATAGTCGCGGGTTTGCACTATAAGCGACATTAAAGCGGAACCAGCCTGCTTCCTGGCCTTCGGGGTCGAAGTAGCTGCCGGGCGCCAGCCAGATGCCGGCCTGCAGGGCGCGGGCAGCCAGGCTGATCATGCTGTCCCGGGACAAGGGATAGGGCGGCCTGGCCCACAGAAACAGCCCGGCCCCAGGCTCTGTCCAGATATCGAACGCATGCGTTTGCATCATGGTGGCGACTTGGTCATGGGCCCGATGCAGACGTTCGCGGATACTGCGCATATAGGTGCTGTGTCGGCCATCGCGCAAGACTTGAAATACCGCGCGCTCCATGAGTTCGGCTGAGGTCAGCCCCAGCGACATTTTAGTGTGCGTGCATTGTTCGACCAAGGGCTTGGCGCAGGTCAGATAGCCGACCCGGGTGGATGGCATGACGTTTTTGGAAAAACCCGAAATATGAATCACCCGGCTGGTGCCTGCCAAAGCGGCCAACAGCGGGGCGGGCTCGGGCAGCAGATCGCGCGATACATCGTCTTCGACGACCAGAAAGTCATGGCGTTCCGCCAGTTGCAGCAAGCGGAAAGCGCCTGCCATGGAAAAACTGGCGCCCGTGGGATTTTGCAGCACGGTGGTGACAAACATGGCGCGGATCGGATGCTGTGCCGCCAGGTCTTCCAGAGTTTGTTCGCAAATGCCTTCGCGGGTGCGGGGCACGGCATGGACGACGATCTGGCTGAGGGCCAGAATCTGCAACAGATTGGCATAGCAGGGGGATTCGACGGCGACGTGGTCGCCTGGACGCAGAATGGTGCGTACCGCGATGTCCAGCGCCTGGGTAGCCCCGTGCGTCAGCAGGATCTGATTGGGTTCCACATCCAGGCCATGGTCTTGCAGGCGCTGGGTAATGAGTTCGCGCAGCGGGTGATACCCCAGCGGATGACCATAGGACGATACCTGACTGACGGGGGCCCGGCTGATCTGGCGCAATGCGGGTGGCAGCCCGGCTTCGTCGTGCCAGTCGGGCGGCAGCCACCCGCACCCTGCCTTGATCGAAATCGAGTGATCGGCGAAGACGTCGGCCAGCAGCCAGGACGAGCCAATACGCGGCATGACCCACTGAGGAACGCTGGACTGCAGCACGGGTTTTTGGCGGCTGACCCGGAAGTTTGCCCCCGGCTGGGATTGCACCAGGCCGCGTGCGACCAGGCGGTTATAGGCGTTCGTGACTGTGAAGGTGCTGAGTCCGTGATCCCGGGAAAACTGGCGAATTGAAGGCAGGACCATGCCGGGGCGCAGGGTCTTTTGTTGGATGGCGTGTTCCAGTGCTGCGACGGTTTGATCCACCAGGGAGGGCGTTTCCTTGCGTCGGCGATCCGGGATGAAAAAAATCATGATTGCTGGCCTGATCGTTATCAATCAATACAGTTGTCTCGGTTCTGACTGTACAGTTATCTGAGGATTCTGTCACCGTGTATGGTTTTCGCCTGTCTGCCAGACCAGAATGGATTCACTGATTTTTGGTCTCCGAAACCCTGCATTGAGAGGCTGTTATGCAAACTGAAGTGAAAAAATCCCCAGACATGTCCAATTTGTGGATGCCGTTTACTGCCAACCGCCAATTCAAGGCGCATCCTCGTATGCTGACGGCGGCCAAGGGCATGTACTACACCGCCGGCGATAGCCATCAGGTGCTGGATGGCACCTCGGGGCTGTGGTGTGTCAACGCTGGCCATGGGCGTCAGGCTATTGTGGATGCCATCAGCCGCCAGGCAGCCAGTCTGGATTATGCCCCCAGCTTCCAGATCGGCCACGAGGACTCGTTCCTGGCGGCGTCGGATGTTGCCGCCATGATGCCGCAGGGGCTGGATCGGGTGTTCTTCACCAATTCCGGTTCCGAATCCGTCGATACCGCACTGAAGATCGCCGTGGCCTACCATCGCGCCCGGGGCGAAGGCCAGCGCACCCGTTTGATCGGCCGCGAGCGCGGCTATCACGGCGTGGGCTTTGGCGGGATATCGGTTGGGGGGATCTCGCCCAATCGCAAGGCGTTTTCAGGGGTGTTGCTGCCAGGCGTGGATCACCTGCCGCATACGCATGACCTGGCCCACAACGCCTGGTCGCACGGCCAGCCCGCCTGGGGCGGCGAACATTTCGCCAATGCCCTGGAAAGCATCATCGCCTTGCACGATGCCTCTACCATTGCCGCCGTGATCGTCGAACCCCTGGCGGGCTCCACCGGTGTCTTGCTGCCGCCCAAGGGCTATCTTGAAAGATTGCGGGCCATCACAGAAAAACACGGCATCTTGTTGATTTTCGACGAAGTGATCACTGGATTTGGCCGCCTGGGTGCCGCCACCGCCAGCGAGTTCTTCGGCGTGACGCCTGATCTCATCACCATGGCCAAGGGCATCAGCAATGCCGCCGTGCCAGCCGGTGCCGTGGCGGTGCGTCGTTCTGTACACGACACGATTATTGATGCCAGCGCAGCCGGCATCGAATTCTTCCATGGCTATACCTATTCGGCACACCCGCTGGCGACTGCTGCGGTCCGAGCCACCCTGGGTATTTATCGTGATGAAGGCCTGTTCCAGCGCGCAGCAGGTCTTGCTGCGCCCTTCGAGGCCGCCGCCCATGCCCTCAAGGGCAGCCCCCACGTGATCGATATCCGCAACCTGGGGTTGGTGGCCGGGATCGAGATGGCGCCGCGTCCTGGTGCGCCGGGCGCCCGCGCCGCCGAGGTCTTTTCAAAATGCTTTGATCAAGGGGTGTTGGTGCGCTACACCGGCGACACCATTGCGGTTTCGCCACCGCTGATCATTACCGAAGACCAGATTGCCCAGCTTTTCGGCACGCTGGCAACGGTGCTGGCAACCGTGGATTGATCCGTGAATCGGGGTGAGGCTGTGATCCACATTTTTTGCTTGAGGCTGAACGGGGGGGCCGCCCCTCCCATCTTGTCATCAGCCTAGCGCGCCCTCGCGCATAGGCATGGCATGTTCATTAATGGGCGGCATTCTTGACACGCTCAATATAAAAGATACGGAGACAATATGAACAGACGTGATCTTCTCAAAATAGGTGGTCTTGCCTTGCTGGCGACGCCGCTGTCCTTGAAATCCGCCTTTGCGGCAGAACCCCAGATTTTGTTTGGCATTCCCAATCCGATGTCTGGCCCTTTTGCCGCCAACGGCAAGTTCGCTGCGATGGGGGCTGAACTCTTTTTCGATCATTACAAAACACTGATCGGGCGGCCAACAGCCTTTAAGGTGCTGGATACTCAGGGCAAGCCTGCCACTGCTGTACGCCAGGTTCAGGATCTGTTCGAACAGGATAAGGCCCGGTTCTTCGGGGGCGGGATTTTATCTTCTGAAGCCTTGGCTGCAGGCAAAGAGCTGGACAAGCTGGGCGGGGTTTTTGTGACGACAGCCGGGGCAGATGAAATCACCGGGGTAGATTGCAACCGGGCCACATTCCGCTGGTCCGTGCCAACGTACGGCGCTGTTCGGGAAACCATTGGCCCTCTGATCAAGATGCTGCCCAATGCCAAGCGCTGGTACACCATCACGCCGAAATATGTGTTTGGCGAAGGCCTGCTGTCGGCGACCAAAGATATTCTGAAAGAAAATAACCTGGAACTGGTCGGCAATAGCTATCACTCGCTGGATGAGCGCGAGTTCAGTGGTTATCTGACCAATGCCATGGCCAGCAAGCCGGATGTTCTGGTCTTGTTGAATTTCGGTTCACAAAGCTCGGAAGCTTTGCGCCAGGCAGTCAGCTTTGGTATGAAAACCAACACCACGATCTTGATGGCCTGGGCATCGGGCCTGGAGCAATTCGAGACCCTGGGGGCCGATCTGTGCGAAGGCGTTTACTTTGGGGTGCAGTATTGGCATCAGATTGATTCCCCGCTGAACAAGATATTTGTCCAGCAGACCAAGGAAAAATTCAATATCAATCCGAACTACAGCCTGGCAGGTGCCTACATCATGTGCAAGATGATGGCGGATGGCATTGTCAAGGCGGGATCGGCAGATCCTGCTGCGGTGATCGCCGCCATGGAGGGAACCAGTTACGACGGCTTGACCGGCACCGAGGTAATCCGCAAGGAAGATCACCAAGTGATCAAAAATTACTATCTCCTGAAAGGAAAAGCCAAATCGGCCATGGCTGATTCAGATGACTATTGCGATATTGTTCATGGCGGGCAATCGTTCCTGAGTCCAGAGCAAGCAGGCTGCAAGATGCCTGCCTGATCGTGGCTAGTTTCTGGCGGCATTAAAAAAGTGTCGTTGTTTCCTCGGCTGTTTTCTGCAGCCGAGGCACTCTTTTTCAGGAAACTACTGTCGTGAGTCTATACCTCCTCCAGGTGATCAACGGGGTCGGCATAGGAATGCTTTACTTCCTGCTGGCAGTCGGTTTGTCGATCATATTCGGCTTATTGAGATTTGTGAATTTTGCCCATGGCGCCTTTTATCTTCTGGGTGCCTATGTTTGTTATGCCTTGGTGCAATCAGGCATCAGTTTCTGGTTGGTCCTGGTCCTGGGGCCGGTCATCGTCGGTTTCTGTGCCTGGGTGATCGAACGCTTGCTCTTGCGCAAGATGTATGACTTGCCGCACGAGTTCCATATCCTGTTCACCTTGGGTCTGGCCTGGGTCATTCAGGAACTCATCATCTCGTATTGGGGGCCTGTCGGGGTGAATGTCTCGCCGCCTGCGGGGCTGTCTGGCGTGGTCATCTGGGGGGATTTCATCTATCCCCAATATCGTCTGTTTGTCATTGCATTTTCAGCCTTGCTGGCGTTTGCCCTGTGGCTGCTCTTGGAACGCACCCGCTTGGGCAGCATTATCCGTGCTGGCAGTGAACAGCCGGAAATGGTGACGCTGCTGCGCATCAATGTCTATCGGATATTCGGCTTGACCTTTGCCCTGGGGGCCGTGACGGCTGGCTTGGCCGGGGTGCTGGCTGCGCCGCTGAGGGGGGTGGAGCCTTATATGGGGATCGAAGCCCTGGCCATTGCCTTTGTCGTGGTCGTGGTCGGTGGCATGGGCAGCTTCAGTGGCGCTTTGCTGGGTGGCTTGCTGGTGGGTATTGTGCAAAGCCTGATGAGCACGCTTTGGCCGTCTGGCGCGGGCCTGATGATTTATGTGGCCATGGCCCTGGTGCTGCTGCTGCGCCCGGATGGTTTGATGGGGAGAGCGCAATGATGACCATGATCCGAAATAAACGCGATGTGATTCTGGCCCTTGTGACGGTGCTGGTGTTGCCATTGGTGTTGTCGTCCGGCTCTCTGGCGACCGAAGTGCTGGTCTTTGCCCTGGCAGCTTTGGGCTGCAATCTGCTGCTGGGCTATGCGGGGCTGCTGTCGTTCGGCCAGGGGATATTCTTTGGAATGGGCAGTTATACCCTGGGGATACTGTTGACCACGACAGGCCTGCCCATGCCGCTGGTGCTGATCCTGTCCATGGTTGTTGGTGTGATCGTGGCCGGTATGGTGGGCTGGCTGGCGATACGTCAAAAGGGCATTTATTTCGTCATGTTGACGCTTGCCTTGGCGCAGATGTTTTATTTTTTGGCTTTTTCCATCCCGGAAGTCACGGGGGGCGATAACGGTTTGCTGGATATCCCCATGCCGGCTTTTTCCGTGTTTGGCTATACCTTGTTTCCCAACCAGACATCCTGGCAGTTTTATTCCTTTGTGGCGGTGATTTTCGTTGTCGTGTTCTGGGCCGTGCAGCGTGTGGTGGATTCCATCTTTGGCCGTACTTTGCTGGCCATGCGCGACAACCCGGATCGTACGGCTGCCTTGGGGTATGACATTATTCATTTCAAGATGGTGGCCTTCATGCTGTCTGGCGCGGTCACCGCGCTGGGTGGGGCCATTTACGCCATGATGACAGGCATTGCCCCCCTGACCAGCATTAACTACCACATGAGCGAATCCATTTTGCTGGTGACGGTGCTGGGGGGTACAGGCAGCTTGTTTGCATCGGTGCTCGGTGCTGCTTTTTATGTGATTTTGTCGGATTGGCTGTCTCATCTGTGGCCGCGCTGGTTGATGATTTTTGGTTTGCTGCTGATGGCGGTCAGTCTGTACATGCAAGGTGGCCTGTGGGGCGCATGCACCATGCTGGCAAGACTTTTCAGGCAGCGACAACCGGATAGCCGTGCCGCCAACAAGGAGACACCATGACGCAAGCAATTCTTCAGGCCAAAGATGTCGTGAAACGATATGGCAAATTCACGGCTGTCTCCGGTGTCAGCCTGAATGTTCTACCCAATACGGTGCATTCCGTGATCGGGCCGAATGGGGCAGGCAAGACTACGCTGTTTCATAGCCTGACAGGGACTGTTCCCCTGACCTCTGGTTCCATTCGGTTTACGGATGCGGAAGTCGGACAGTTGCCGGATTACAAGCGGGTCCAATTGGGGATGGCGCGCTCATTTCAGGTGACGTCCTTGTTCCGATCCTTGACGGTGCGTGAGAACTTGCGCGTGGCCGCGCAGGGCATCCAACCAGGCAAAGCGCTGCATTTCTGGGGGGGCAAGCTGGGTCATACGGACCACAGTGATCTCATCGACAGCATCTTGCAGCGGATCGGCCTGACGCACTGCATGGAACGCGTCAGCGGTCAATTGTCTCATGGCCAGCAGCGCCGCCTTGAGGTCGGGATGGCGCTGGCAGCAAAGCCGAAAATGATTTTTCTCGATGAACCCACCTCAGGCATGGGAATCGATGATATCGACTCCATGAAAGCCATTATTCGCGACTTGCGCAAAGACCTGACGGTTTTGTTGATTGAGCACAATATGGGCATCGTCATGGATATTTCCGACACCATCACCGTGATGCAACTGGGAAAAGTGCTGGTCGAAGGCACGCCGACACAAATCAAAGGCGATGCACGGGTCCGAGAGGCATATCTTGGAAAAATGATTACCGGAGGTGCCTGATGTTTCTGACTGTCGAAAATATTCACGCCTATTATGGCCAGAGCCATGTACTGCAGGATGTCTCGCTGCATGTCGATCAAGGTGAATTGGTTTGTTTACTGGGACGCAATGGCGCTGGAAAATCAACCACGCTGAAAAGCATCATGGGAATCGTTCCCGCCAAGCAGGGCAAGATTCAGTTCAATGGTGTCGATATCACTGCCTTGCCTACCTATCGGATTGCAGGCTGCAATATTTGCCTGATTCCTGAACAACGGGGTATTTTTCGGCAACTGACCGTCGAAGAAAATCTCAAGCTGGCTGCCTACAAAGGATCGCGCTGGTCTTTGGCGGATATTTACCGGATCTTTCCGCGCCTGCAGGAACGCAAGCGCAATGGCGGCGGGCAGTTGTCCGGCGGCGAGCAGCAGATGCTGGCCATTGGGCGTGCCTTGATGAACTCGCCTGATTTATTGATTTTGGACGAGCCTGTCGAAGGTCTGGCCCCCATTATCGTCGAGGAAATCGTCGAGCAGCTCAAACATATCCGCAGCAGCGGTGTCACGATCCTGTTGGTCGAACAAAACCTCGAAGTCTGTACCCAACTGGCGGATCGGCACTATATCCTCGAAAGCGGGTGCATTGTCTATCAAGGCGACAACGAGGCCTTCAAACAGGATACCGATGTTAAAGACCGGTATTTAGGAGTGGGCGAACAAACGCAGGCAGTCTGACGGACAGGCCAACGGCCTGGGCTTGAATCAATCTGAATTGGAGTAGTCATGGATAAAGTGTCTTCCACGCAGTCCCTGATGCGTATCGACGGTAAGCGCTTGTGGGGTTCTTTAATGGATCTTGCCCAGATTGGTGCTACCAAAAAAGGGGGGGTTTGCCGCCTTGCCCTGACAGAACTGGACAGACAGGGCAGGGACCTTTTTGTTCGCTGGGCCCAAGAAGCAGGTTGCTCGGTGCGCATCGATCAGATTGGCAATATCTTTGCACGCCGGGAAGGCCGGGATGCCACCTTGCCGCCCGTCCTGACCGGCAGCCACATTGACACCCAGCCGACAGGCGGGAAGTTCGATGGCAACTATGGTGTGCTGGCAGGGCTTGAGGTTTTGCGCAGCCTGAATGACCGCAATATCCAAACACGGGCTGCCATTGAAGTGGTGGTGTGGACCAACGAAGAAGGCTCCCGGTTTGTGCCTGTGATGATGGGCTCCGGTGTCTTCGTCGATGCCTTTGGGCTGGATGGCGTGCTGAAGCAAAAGGACACTGAGGGCTTGTCGGTGGGCGATGAATTGAAAAAAATCGGCTATGCCGGGAAAACGCCAGCCAAGCATTTCCCCATCAAGGCCTACTTCGAGGCTCATATCGAACAGGGGCCTATTCTTGAAGCCACGGACACACCCATCGGGGTCGTGACTGGGGCATTGGGGCAGCGTTGGTACGACGTGGTCATCGCCGGCATGGAAGCCCATGCCGGGCCAACCCCGATGGATATGCGTCAGGATGCCCTGCTGGCTGCCGCGCGATTGATCCAGTCAGTCAATCAACTAGCCTTGAATCATGCGCCCGATGCACGTTCAACCGTGGGATGGATTGACGCCTATCCCAATTCACGCAATGTCATTCCCGGCACGGTGCGCCTGAGCGTCGATTTGCGAGCCGCCAATGATCATGTGCTTGATCAACTGGATGCCGGTTTGAAAAGCGCTTGCGCTCAGTTGGATGCCGATGGGCGTGTTCGGATGCAGCTGGAACAGGTAGTCTATTTTCCTCCCCAACCGTTTGATGCCGATATGGTTGGTGCCGTGCGTCAGGCCAGCCAGCGGCTGGGTCTGCCGTCTCGGGATATTGTCAGCGGGGCGGGGCATGATGCGGTTTACCTGGCGCGGGTTGCACCAGCCGCCATGATTTTCATTCCTTGCAAGGACGGCATCAGCCACAACGAGATCGAAGACGCCTTGCCTGAGCATATCGAAGCCGGCGGGAATGTCTTGCTGCAAGCCATGCTGCAGGCAGCGGGCATTGTCAATGTTTGATCGCAGCAGGAGTACCGAATGAAAGTTTTGATTGCGCGCATGAACCATGAAACCAATACGTTTTCACCGGTTCCAACGCCGTTGTCGGCATTTGGCCTGAATGGGCCCGACTACGGTGAGGCGGCGTATCGGGTCAATAAGGGGGCGGCGACCGCCATGGGGGCGTTTATCGCACTGGCTGAACAGTGGGGGGCGGAAATCGTCACGCCCGTCTCGGCGACTGCGTGGCCCAGCGGGCCGGTGGATGCCGCTGCCTACCAGACGATTTGCCAGGCCATTGTGGATGCCGCTCCTGGTTGTGATGTGATGCTTCTGGATTTGCATGGTGCCATGGTGGTGCAGACGTCTGCCGACGGAGAAGGTGATCTGCTTGAGCGTCTGAAGGCGGCATGCCCTGATACGCCGATTGCCGTGTCCCTGGATCTGCATGGCAATGTCACCCAGAAGATGGTGGATCATGCCGATATCATCACAGGTTTCAAAACCTATCCCCACGTGGATATGTATGAGTCCGGCTATCTGGCGGGTACTATCATGCACGAAATGATGCAAGGGCGCTGTCGACCGGCGCTGGCCTGGCGGCAATTGCCTTTGATGACGCATACGCTTAAAAGCGCCACGCTTTCTCCGGCCATGCAGGTGGCTGTCGACAAAGCCAGGGCTTTGGAAGTTCAGGACGATATTTACGCCGTGACCGTCATGGCGGGTTTTTCATTGGCGGATATTCCTGCGCCTTGCCTCAGTGTAGTCGTGGTGGGCAAAGATGCAGCGTCGGCTCAGGCGGCTGCGGATCAGTTGGCCGGGGAAATCTGGGATGATCGGGAAGGCTTCATTTATACCAGCGAAGCACTGGCCCAGTCGGTTGCCAGGGCACGGCAAATGTCACGCGAAACTATTTTGGCTTCGGCTGAATGCGGCAATCCCAATGGGCCGGTCTTGCTGCTGGATCACAGCGATAACTGCATGTCCGGCGGGACCTGCGACACGATGGATGTTCTGCTGGAATCCTTGGCTCAAGGGCTGACGGAAATTGCGGTCGGACCGGTCTGTGATCCCGAGGCCGTGGATCTTTTGTTCCGGGCGGGACAGGGCAGCACAGTCAGCTTAGGCCTGGGCAATAAACGGGATCTAAGCAAGATCGGAGTCCGAAAGGTGCCGCCTGTATTGACAGGCAAGGTTAAATACTTGAGCGATGGCAAGTACGTCATCTCCGGCCCGACCTACCATGGCATGACTTGTTCTATGGGGCGTACAGCACTCCTGGAAATTGAGGGGGCTGAAATCGTGGTGACCGAACGCACCCACGAGCCTTGGGATCTCGGGGTGTTTACTTGTGTCGGGCTGGATGTTTCGCAAAAACAGTTTGTTTTGCTGAAATCCAGGATGTATTGTCGGCCTGTGTTTTTCCCCATCGCACGAGGATATGTCGAATGCGACAGTGACGGTGTGACCAGCTCGAACTATGCCTTGTTTGATTTTCGGGCCGTGCGCCGACCTGTCTTTCCGCTGGATCGGGATACCCATTTTTGCATTTAGCAGGATCAGGTCTTGCCAAGTGCCCTTCAGCTTATTTCGACAATAGCTTCATGGCCTGTTCCAGGCCCTCCATCGTCATGCCGACCATGCGTTCGTGCATGAGCTCGCGGACAATGGCGATGGACTGTCGATAGGGCCAGGACCCGGCCGGTTCTGGATTCAACCAGACGGCATGGGGCCAATGGCCTAGAATCCGCTGCAGCCAGGCAGCGCCGGTTTCGGTGTTGTGATGCTCGATAGAACCCCCCGGATACAGCAGTTCGTAGGGGCTCATGGAGGCATCCCCGACCAGGATCAGGCGCCAATCCTGGCCGTAGCTGCGCAGCAGGTCCCAGGTATCCAGGCGCTCGTCACGGCGGCGGTCATTGTGTCGCCATACGGATTCATACGGGCAGTTGTGAAAATAAAAAACTTCCAGGTGCTTGAATTCGCTGCGGGCCGCTGAAAACAATGACTCGACCCGGGCGATGTGATCGTCCATGCTGCCACCCACGTCCAGCAGCATCAGCACTTTGACCGTATTGTGGCGTTCGGGCATCCATTGCAGATCCAGCAGCCCGGCCTGTTCGGCAGTGCCGCGGATGGTGCCTGGCATATCCAATTCTGTGGCAGCGCCCTGGCGGGCAAAGCGCCGCAGGCGGCGCAGCGCCATCTTGAAATTACGGGTGCCCAGGGTTTGTTGGTCGTCGTAGTCCTGATAGTGGCGTTGTTCCCAGACTTTGACAGCCGTGCGGTTGCCCGCAGACGGACCGCCGATGCGGATGCCTTCGGGATGGTATCCACCATGGCCAAAGGGCGATGAGCCCCCTGTGCCTATCCATTTGCTGCCCCCTGCGTGGCGTTCTTTCTGTTCGGCCAGGCGCTCGCGCAACATCTCCATCAGCTTATCCCAGCCGTGTTTTTCCAGGGCGTTTTTTTCTGCGTCGCTGAGGTGTTTGCGAAAGGTCTGTTGCAGCCACTCGGCAGGGACGTCGCTGTTCCCGGCCTGGACCTGCAACTGACCGATAAAGACGGCAAAGACACGGTCGAAACGGTCATAGCGGGTTTCGTCCTTGACCAGGGATAAACGCGCCAGATAGTAAAAGTCTTCAGTTGTCAGCGGTGCTGCCGGACTGCGCAGGAGCGCCAGCAGGCTGAGGTATTCCTGGATGGAGACCGGGATGCCCGCGGCGCGCAACTGGGTGAAAAAATCGATCAGCATGTTCGTGACCTGTCTACCGTGCGTTCAGGACCTGTCGAGGGTGGGTCAATCAGCGTCCTCGTTGGCCCAGCATGGCCAGCCGACGCAGCAGGGATAAGTCCTGCTCGTTTTTCAGCAAGGCACCGGCCAGAGGCGGGATGGGCTCTTGGTTCAGTGCCTCGGGCGGGGTGGATTCGGCGAGCAGTAAGCGCAGCCAGTCCAGGAACTCTGATGTGGAGGGGCGTTTTTTCAGGCCGGGCGTGTCGCGCAGGCGGAAAAAAGCATCCATGGCGGCAGTCAGGATGTCTTGGCGCAGTTCAGGGTAATGCACCGCCACGATATCGGCCAAGGCCGTTCGGTCAGGAAAATCGATGTAATGGAAGAAACAGCGGCGCAGAAAAGCGTCGGGCAGGTCTTTTTCATTGTTCGAGGTAATCAGGATCAGGGGGCGGTGGCGGGCCTGGATGGTTTCGCGGGTTTCATAAACATGGAACTCCATGCGGTCCAGTTCGCGCAGCAAATCGTTGGGGAATTCGATATCGGCCTTGTCGATTTCGTCGATCAGCACCACGCAGGGGGTGTCTGATGAAAATGCCTGCCACAGCACGCCCTGGACAATATAGTTGCGGATGTCATGCACCCGGGCCTCGCCCAGTTGGGAGTCGCGCAGGCGCGAGACGGCGTCGTATTCGTATAGACCCTGTTGAGCCTTGGTGGTGGATTTTATGTGCCA
This sequence comes from Castellaniella sp., assembly GCF_034675845.1. Lineage (NCBI taxonomy): Bacteria > Pseudomonadati > Pseudomonadota > Betaproteobacteria > Burkholderiales > Alcaligenaceae > Castellaniella > Castellaniella sp. Next base: position 684,483 of record NZ_JAUCCU010000001.1, on the reverse strand, counting down.
CTGTAATAAAGGACGTCCCAGTGCCCGGGCGACTTCTTCGGCCAGCATGGTTTTCCCGGTGCCGGGTTCGCCCTTGACCAGCAAGGGGCGTTGCAGAACCAGGGCGGCGTTGACTGCTGTTTTCAGGGCATCGGTGGCAACATATTGATCCGTGCCTTCGAATCGGTTTTGGGGGGTGGCGGTATTTTTGGTCATGGTCGTGTCAGGAGGTCCGGCTGGCGTGCCGCCGGATCAGGTCCAGGTAGTGGTCGTTGTCCAGTGGCTTCCCGAGGCGCTGGGCTTCCCAGACAACTTCGCCCAGGGCTTCCATGATGATATGGGCCGCGTCGTGTTCGTCGTGTGTCTGCAGCAGGGCTGTCCAGGCTGCCCGGATGCCGGGCGGATGGTCGATGGACAGCTGTTCCTGGATGGCCAGGTGCATGGATAGGTGCAAAAAAGGATTGGTGCGCCCGGCTTCCACCGGGTAGTCGCGTTCAGCGGCCTCGGGGTCTTGCAGGTCGTCGTGATATTCGGGATGGCGCTCGACCAGGTCGGCAGCCATGGTTTCCAGGGGCGTCAGCACACCGGCTTCGCGGCGTTTGCGCCACGCATCAGTGAAAAAGTGGCGAACCTGTTCTTTGGAGGGGTTGAACATAGTGGTGATACAGTATCGGGTGCTTGGATTAAGCCTTATTTTACGCAGCCTGTTGCCTGATGGCTGCGGCGGATCGGACGCGGCTGTCGCTTATCAGCCAGTTTACGTTAAACTCTTATATAAGACTCAAACCCTCTCTTTTTAAACAACAACCCCAGCAATTCTGGAGCACTCATGTCCTATCAGCACATCAAGGTCCCGGCCGGTGGTCAGAAAATCACGGTCAACGCCGACTTTTCCCTTAACATCCCCGACGAACCCATCATTCCCTACATCGAGGGCGATGGCACGGGACAGGACATCACCCCAGTGATGCTGAAAGTCGTGGATGCCGCTGTGGCCAAAGCTTACAACGGCAAGCGCAAGATCCACTGGATGGAAGTCTATGCCGGCGAGAAATCCACGAAAATCTACGGCCCGGATGTTTGGCTGCCCGAAGAAACCCTGGAAGCCGTGCGCGATTACGTCGTCTCCATCAAGGGTCCTCTGACCACGCCGGTGGGCGGTGGCATCCGTTCCTTGAACGTGGCCTTGCGTCAGCAACTGGACCTGTATGTCTGTCTGCGCCCGGTGCGCTATTTCCCGGGGGTGCCTTCGCCTGTGCGCGAACCCGAGAAGACCGACATGGTCATCTTCCGTGAAAACTCTGAAGACATTTACGCCGGTATCGAATTCGAGGCCGAGTCCGACAAGGCTCGCCAATTGATCGAGTTCCTGCAGGATAAGCTGGGCGTCAATAAGATCCGTTTCCCGGCCACCTCGGGTATCGGCGTCAAGCCCGTGTCCCGCGAAGGCACCGAGCGCTTGGTGCGCAAGGCCATCCAGTACGCCATCGACAACGACCGCCCCACGGTAACGCTGGTGCACAAGGGCAACATCATGAAGTTCACCGAGGGTGGCTTCCGCGATTGGGGCTATGCCCTGGCCCAGAAAGAATTCGGTGCCCAGTTGATCGACGGCGGTCCGTGGTGCAAATTCAAGAGCCCCAAGACCGGTCGCGACATCACGGTCAAGGACTCCATCGCCGACGCCTTCCTGCAGCAAATCCTGCTGCGTCCGGCGGAATACGACGTCATCGCCACGCTGAACCTCAATGGCGACTATGTCTCCGACGCCTTGGCAGCACAGGTCGGCGGCATCGGCATCGCCCCGGGCGCCAACCTGTCCGATTCCGTGGCCATGTTTGAAGCCACGCACGGCACCGCCCCGAAGTACGCTGGCAAGGACTACGTCAATCCAGGTTCGGAAATCCTGTCCGCCGAGATGATGCTGCGCCACATGGGCTGGACCGAAGCCGCCGACCTGATCATCAGCAGCATGGGTAAATCCATTCTGTCGAAAAAGGTCACCTATGACTTTGCCCGCCTGCTGGAAGGTGCCACCCAGGTATCGTGCTCCGGCTTCGGTCAGGTGATGATCGACAACATGTAATCAGTTTTTGATCGATTCATCGAAGTCCAGAAAGGCCCCGCTTTCATAGGAGAGCGGGGCTTTTTAGTGTCCAGTGGGGTATGGCTGAATCCGGGGCCATCGCATGAGTTTGGGGCCATAGTTTGGGGCCATATTTGCTATCATGGCCCCAAAATTTCAGGATCATGGCCCCATGTCTCGTGCTTTTGCCTATGCGCTGCGCCCTATCGTCATCAATGCCGCCAAACCCAAGGACAAGCCCTATGCCTTGACGGATGGCGGTGGGCTGTATCTGGAAGTATTGCCTACGGATACGGAGGAGGATTAACCGACGGGCAGCGGTCAGATCTTGCCGCCCACGCCTTTGAACTTTTCCACGAAGGCAGCGATTTTCTGAAATACACCTTGCTTTTTCGTCAGATATTGTGGGTTCAGTGGGCTCATCCTGGGCAGGATGGCATTCAGTTCTGTGCCATTTTCACTGGCGAATTCGCGCTTCAGTGAGGCGCTGATGTAGCGCTTGGCGGCCTCGACATTCAGTTGCTCGTCCTGAATCAGGGCCTGTGCTTCGCGTTGTTGCTCGGCCTGGGCAAAACTGAAGAAGGCTTCGATCAGGCTGGCTTTGTTGTCGATCTGGTTCAGGTCGGTCTGGTGGATGAAATCGACTACCAGGCTTTCTTTGGCGCGATTGCCCAGGCTTGCACGGATCACCCGGCGCACGTCTTCCACCAAAACGGCTTTGTCTTTCATCTTTTTGTTGTTCTCGAAGATCAATTCCAGGATGTAGTCCAGATTGATCTCCTGGGACTTCAGCAAGTCCACCTCGAAGACCACATCATCCCAGTCGATGGTGGATTGATCCTCTTTATCCGCGTCCCTTTGGCGGCGCTGCCAGTCACGGATGTCGTTGTAGGAGGATCGGTAGTCCTGGACAGTGCGCTCAGGCAGGACTTTGATGGCCTGCAGCGTTGCCAGGTCCTCGTCGCTTAGGTAGTGCTCGGCCTTGAAGGCCTCTACAGCCTCAGGGTTGTTCAGATCGACCGTTTGCAGGGCCTGCAGGCTGGCGAATTCATCGTAGTTCTGCAAGACGTGCTCGATGCGCAGATACTCGCCAAAGAGCTTCACAAAGGCTTTCTTGTCAGACTCCCTTTCGATGGCCGTGGGATCTGGGAAGCGTTGTGCCAGTTCCTCGACCACGTCGATAAAGCCGCGCCGGGCCTCGCCCGTGGCGATGTCGGTGAATCCGGCCATGTATTCCTGATAGCTTTTTTCCAGCACCACGTTGCGGGTGTTTTCATTGCCGAACAGGGTAATGGCGTCGATGGTGGGCTGTTCCAGATTGCGGAAAGTGACGATGTTGCCGAAGGTTTTGGTGGCATCCAGAATTCGGTTGGTGCGGGAATAGGCCTGAATCAGGCCGTGGTAGCGCAGGTTCTTGTCCACGAACAAGGTATTCAGCCTGGGTGCATCAAAGCCCGTGAGAAACATGCCTACTACGATCAGCAGGTCGATCTCTCCGGCCTTGACCTGTTTGGCCAGATCCCGGTAGTAGTTCTGAAAGCCCTGGCTGTCCACGGAAAAGCTGGTTTTGAACAGCGCGTTGTAGTCCGCGATGGCTGCGTTCAGAAATTCCTTGGCGCTGACGTCCAGCGCAGTGGTCTCCAGGCTTTCGTCGCCAATATCCCCGATGGCATCCTGCGCCTCGTTGGCAGCAAAGGAAAAAATGGTAGCAACCCGCAGAGGCTTGTCGCTGCCCTGTTGCTGGGTTTTGAAGGCCTGGTAGTACAGCTTGGCCGCCTCGACGCTACTGACCGCAAACATGGCATTGAATCCCTGCGTACCCGGTCGCAGGCGGTGGGTCTTCTGGCGGAAATTGTTCAGGATGTACTGGGTGATCTCGCGGATGCGCTCGGGGTGCAGCAAGGCCTTTTTATTCTCGGCGGCCGTCAGCTTCTGTTCATCTTGCTCGGTTTCGATGGCCTTGAACTGCGGACGCACATCGTTGTAATCCACCTTGAACTTCAGTACCTTTTCGTCCCGGATGGCATCCGTGATGACATAGGAATGCAGCTGGTGGCCAAATACGCTGCCTGTGGTTTCTGCCCCCAGGGCGTTATCTGGGAAAATCGGTGTGCCAGTAAAACCAAACTGGTAGAAGTGCTTGAATTTCTTTTTCAGGTTTTTTTGCGCCTCGCCAAACTGACTGCGGTGGCACTCGTCGAAGATGAAGACCACTTGCTGCCGGTAGGCGGGCAAGTCGGCCTCGGCTTTCATCAGGTTGTTCAGCTTCTGGATGGTGGTGACGATGATCTTATTGTCGTCCTTGGCCAGATTGCGCTTCAGCCCTGCCGTGCTGTCGGATCCATTCACGCTATCGGGTGAAAAGCGCTGGTACTCCTTCATGGTCTGGTAGTCCAAATCCTTGCGGTCCACCACAAAGAACACCTTGTCGATGAAATCCAGCTCGGTGGCCAGCCGCGCTGCCTTGAAGCTGGTGAGTGTCTTGCCCGAGCCCGTGGTGTGCCAGATATAGCCGCCACCTTCGGTAGAATTCCAGTGTTTGGACTGGTAGCTGCTGGCAATCTTCCATAGGATGCGTTCGGTGGCAGCGATCTGGTAGGGGCGCATGACCAGCAGCGTGTCGCTGGTATCGAACACGGAATAGTGCAGCAGAACCTTCAGCAGGGTTTCCTTTTGAAGAAATGTAGCAGTGAAGTCCTTCAGGTCCCGGATCAGCTCGTTATCGGCCTTGGCCCAGTTCATCGTGAAGTCGAAACTATGCTTGCTGCGTGATGTGGTGTTGGCAAAGTATCGGGTATCTGTGCCGTTGGAAATCACGAACAGCTGCAAGTACTTGTACAGAGAATTTTCGCTGTTAAAGCTTTCCTTGCTGTAGCGGTGGATCTGGTTGAAGGCCTCGCGGATCGCCACACCGCGCTTTTTCAGTTCGATGTGCACCAGGGGCAGGCCATTGACCAGGATGGTCACGTCATAGCGGTTGGCGGCATTGCCACTTTGCTCAAACTGCCGGATGACTTGTACCTTGTTGCGGGCAACGTGCTTTTTATCCAGAAGGTAGATGTTCTGGATGTGGCCGTCATCAAAGACAAAGTCGTGGATGTAATCGTCGTGAATTTTGCGGGTCTTATCCACGATGCCTTCGCTGGGCTTGTCCAGCCAGGTGCCCACAAAGCGCTGCCATTCGTCGTTTGTAAAGATGACGGCGTTTAGCCCCTGCAGCTGATCGCGCACGTTGGCCAATAGGGCCTGGGGGCTGCGGATATCGTCCCGGTATTCGTAGCCTTGACGGCTGAGGTCCTGGATCAATTCGTCCTCTAGGGCGGCCTCGCTTTGGTAGCAATCCGCCAGCTGCGCCTGCCGGTCGTAATGATCCAGGATAATGAAATTGTTGGATTCGGCAATGGGGCTGTAGTCTTTCATGATGGCAGAGGGGGTTATATAAAATGCCGCTTGAATTTTTCGTGGCTTTCAATATTGTGTTGGACGTCTTTTGTGTCCCAGATTTGCAGTTTCCAGGGGAAATAATAATTGCTCTTGTTCTTGAAGTAGACGTGTAGCCCACGGTATTCGTTGGTGTTGCGTAAATACCAACTTTTCAGGCCAAATTCATCTTGCCAATCATGCAATAAATCCATGATGGCCTGGATGTCATCGGTGTCCAAGATGATGCGGGCCCCAAAAATATCATTCAACCAGTTGTTTATGGGGTATTGGTTTTCACGGGTCGAAAACCGGGTGATTTTATCGTCAATGCTTTCCCGGGTTTTTACCCGGTAAAAATATTTAATATCGATCTCTGCCTGCATCAGGTAATCGTTGACGCTTTCGTGCAAGGTCAGGCGGTATTTGTAGATGTGATCCACCGGTACCCGTTGGATGGTTCTGGATAAATTGATCTTTTCGATCCGGCCTGTTTCAAAATAGTCCCTAAAAAAATCATGATGCAGGCGATTGATTTCACTGACCAACTGTTTGGTTTGGCTGATCTTATCCATGCGGGGGTTCCTGGATGGGCTGGGCCGTTGGCTTGGGAAAATTCAACAGAAGATTGCGATAGTATTCGTATTGTTTTTTGCGCAGATCGATTTCGCGGGGCAGACCCTCGGCCAAAGACTGGGTCAGGGTGTCAAATTTATCCAGGATGGCGACAATGCGATCCTGTTCTTCCCGTGGTGGCACTGGGATGCGAACTTTGGAAAAACCGTCAATTAATAGTGTTTTGACCTTGGTGCGCATCACATACTTCGCTTTTTCTGCGATGAATGCGGTCGTTTGCATATAGTAGGCAACAAATTTTGGATTCATGCCGTGACGAAACGCATAGCAATGGTCATGAATGGCAACTTTTTCGTCACCCAGCCATGCCACTGCCTTGCCCACATCCTCGACGGTTTCCCCTACATCGGTAACGACAACATCTCCAGGCTGGGCATAGCGCAGGGTGTTTGCCATTTCCGGATTTACTTGCGCAACGACTTTGTCTGCCCACACGCCGTACTGCGTATAGATATCACCGTAGTGGATGGCATTGATACCATTTCCTACATAGTCAGCTTTGGTAAATCGACGGCCACGGATGAATTTTCCTATCTCATTCAGCATCATCCACCTTATAATTGCTGGCTGGCTGGCTGGCTGGCTGGCTGGCTGGCTGGCTGGCTGGCTGGCTGGCTGGCTGGCTGGCTGGCTGGCTGGCTGGCTGGCTGGCTGGCTGGCTGGCTGGCTGGCTGGCTGGCTGGCTGGCTGGCTGGCTGGCTGGCTGGCTGGCTGGCTGGCTGGCTGGCTGGCGCTATCCGTGCGCTTGTCGAATGTCAGAAGCGCGTCGCGGTAATACTTGTATTGCTGCCGACGTGCTTTTAGCTCCGCTTTTAATTCTGCTTCTAGCTTCGCTTCCAGTTCCGTGAAAGTGTCAAGCACTTTTACGATTTCAGCCTGGATGTCAAGAGAATGCTTTTGGTTTTTTGGACAAGGGATTGGAATTGACAGTCGCTCTATGACGATTTTCGACAAACGAGGGATACTTGCCCTGCGCACCTGAGATGAAATTTCACTTCTTTTCATCAATAAGAAGTGATACAGATACTTTTGATTTATACCACTTGGTTTTGGGCAAAAAAAGACGTCATCTGCCGCCCAAAAATCAACATTGCTGTAGCCGATTTCACCGGCTGCACCAGCGGCAATAACAAAAGCTGTTCCTGCCTCCACATTGGTTTTATGATAAAAACCAAGCGGAGTCATGCTGTTTTGATAAACTGGAAATCCGCTAGATTGATCCAGTTGGCTTCTGACCAGTCTTTTTCCACGCTGAAAACTTGCCACTTTCCCTAGTGGTGTCCATTCCACCCCATCCGGGCAATGTTCAGCAATCAAAGCATCAATCCGGTTCATGCCTTGTTTCCTTCCAACTCAGACACGATCGCGTCGATATCGGCCCGTAGTCGGTCAATTTTGGCGACCGTTATTTTCAACTCTGCATTGATCTCGTCAATATTCACCACTTCGCGGGTGTCTTCAGCCTCTACGTAGCCGCTGACCGACAGGTTATAGTCGTTGGCGGCAATAGCTTCTAGGGTCACCGATTGGGAAAAATGCGGCACATCCTCTTTCTGGTCAAAAGCCTGCACAATTTGCTGAATATGTTCATCCAGCAAGATATTGTTGTTGGTTTCCTTTTTGAATAAAGCGCTGGCGTCGATAAACTGCGTGGTGGTGTCGCGCTTGTGCTTGGACAGCACCAGGATGTTGACCGCAATGGTGGTGCCAAAAAACAAATTGGGGGCCAGTGAAATCACGGTCTCAACATAATTATTGTCCACCAGATACTGGCGGATTTTCTTTTCGGCACCGCCCCGGTAAAAAATGCCGGGAAAGCACACAATGGCGGCGCGGCCTTTGCTGGACAGATAGCTTAAGGCGTGCAGCACAAAGGCAAAATCGGCCTTGGATTTGGGGGCCAACACCCCGGCGGGGGCAAAGCGTTCATCGTTGATCAGGGTCGGGTCGTCACTGCCAATCCACTTGACTGAATACGGCGGATTCGAGACGATCGCATCAAAGGGTTTTTCATCCCCGAAATGCGGATTGATCAGGGTATTGCCCAGTTGGATATTGAACTTGTCGTAGTTGATGTTGTGCAGGAACATGTTCATCCGCGCCAGGTTGTACGTGGTGTGGTTGATTTCCTGTCCAAAAAAACCGTCTTCGATCTGGTGGGCGTCAAACTGTTTTTTTGCCTGCAGCAGCAGTGATCCCGATCCGCAAGCCGGGTCATAGATCTTGTTGACGTGGGTCTGATTGTGCAGGGCCAAGCGGGCGATCAGGCGCGATACGCTTTGCGGGGTAAAGAACTCGCCGCCGGATTTTCCGGCATTGGCCGCATAGTTGGAAATCAGAAATTCGTAGGCGTCGCCAAACAGATCGATCTGGCTGCCGGAAAACTCGCCAAAATCCAGGTCGGCCACGCCTTTCAGGATGGCGGCCAGGCGACTGTTTTTGTCTTTGACCGTATTGCCCAGGCGGTTGCTGGTGGTGTCGAAGTCGGCAAACAGGCCCTTGATGTCGTGCTCGGATGGATAGCCGCTGGCCGAAGCCTCGATGGCTGCGAAAATGGCGGCCAGGTCGGTGTTCAGGCTTTCATTGGTGTTGGCGCGGGCCGCGATGGTGCCAAAGAGCTGGCTGGGGTAGATGAAATACCCCTTGGTCTTGATGGCATCGTCCTGGATGGCGTCGGTGATGACGCTGTCTGGCAGCTGGGCATAGTGGACGCTGTCGTCGCCCGCCTCGATATAGCTGGCGAAATTTTCGCTGATGAAACGATAAAACAGGGTGCCCAGTACGTATTGCTTGAAATCCCAGCCATCGACGGCCCCCCGGACATCGTTGGCGATTTGCCAAATGCGGCGTTGTAGTTCCGCGCGTTGCTGGCTACTGGTCATGTGTTTTCCTGATTCTGCACTGCGTCAAATCGTTACTTCGGATGGCTTGGAGTCTACACCAGGCATAGGTTTGGAAGAACCCTGAAATCGGGGCGTTCATGCAGGAACGAGCTTATCCATCCAAGCCTTGATGTGTTTGCGAGTGGCTGCGTTGCCGTACAGTTCGACGGCCTGGAGCAGCTTGGGTGATACGCGGGCGGGCCACAGCGTTCGGGCGCGATCCAAAACGTCATCGCGATTTTCGGCCAGTTCGCTCAGATTGTTGAGCAGGTCAACGAACAGGAATTCGGGCGTCAGCTGGTGGGGGAAGCGGGGTTTCACGCGGAAATCGAATTCCCGGTTGCCCAGTTTGAAGACGCCGTGGCGCTTGCGGTTGTAGACCAGCGTGCGGTTATACAGCTGGGTGGTGCCCAGGCCTGCCGTGTTGTAGGCGGACGGTGAGAACAGCAGAAAATCCTTGTCGCCGCGCAGAAAGGACTGCACGACTTGATTGTCTTCCGGGGGGAGTGGTCCGAAGCGCGACGCCTTGGGTGCGTGGTACAGGCCCTGTGCCAGTTTTTTCAGCCGCCCGGCGGCCACCAGCTTGCCCAGGTCGCGGTCCACCGCAGACGACAGGCGCGTCAGATCCTCGCGCCGGTAGACGTGACCGGCACGAAGATGGTGGGCCAGCGCGGCGGCCGAGCCCTTCTGTGGCAGGTTGTGGTGGTGCTGTGAGCTCATGATGTGCTTAGGAATGCATGAAATTACATTGAAGTTTCATGCATTTTACCTTGATCGATGATGGGTTGATAAAGCCAGCCTCTACGGCTTTTCGTCATGTCCGTCTGACCGGGCCCTGCTTCTTTCGAGAGGCGGGGCCTTGTTATCTTGGCTTTGAAAATGGTGATTCAGGGTCACAAGTCATGCGCATTTTGCCGCGCAGCTTCTGATTTTTGCGGCCTATAAGTGCTGTTCTGCATCCTGTCTTTGGTGCAGGATACGGATAACGTCCAGGTGGTCGGCGTAGTCCAAGAAATAGACCACATGTGAACCACATAGATACTTCTGGAAGTTCGGCAGGACAGAGGGGCGGCCTTGCTTTGTGCCCACTGCATGTCCCTTGAGCGCCTCCATAAAGGCCTGGTGGTAGGTGTCGGCCTGTTTCATCGACCAGTGCCTTAACGTGTAGAGCCAAATTTCTTCAAGGTCAGCTTCGGCCAAGGGAGAGAGACGATAAGGCTTAACCATGCTGCGCGTGCATTCGGCTCAGGAACGCGTCGCTATCGAACGGGCGCGGTTCGCCGGATTCAAGGCCAGCATTCAGCGCGTCTTGCAGTGCCCTCACCTTGGTTTCGTGTTCTTCCAGTAGTCGCAGTCCTGCCCTGACTACATCACTTGCAGAGCCATAACGCCCGCCTTGTACCTGGGCATCAATGAAGTTGGTGAAGTGCTGTCCGAGGGATACAGATGTATTTCGCATGGGTCTTCTCCTTGGGTTTGTACCAGTTTATATTATTCTTTGGTATTTCACTGGTTTCTTGGTTGCTGCCTTTGAACCCCCCCATAGGCAATGCATGATCCAGTAGTCCTTTTCCACCAGGCTGGGCGCTGGCGGGGGGGCCAGCCGACAGTGAGGTATTTGGCGAGGTATATAGCGTGTCGTTTGAAGTCAGGAAAGGCTCCGTTTTCATAGGAAATCGGGGTTTTTTTGTGCCCGATCAGGTGCCAGTCAAATCGTGGCAAAGTCCCTAAGCAGATCAGTTTGCGATGTATTCCGCCTGGGGCGCCTGCAGGGGCAGCTGCAGGATGAAGCGGCTGCCTTGGCCTGGGGTGCTGTCCACCTGGATGCGTCCGCCCAGCAATCCCGTGACCAGTGTGTGGGTGATGTGCAGGCCCAGGCCAGATCCGCCCTGTCCCAGGCGGGTCGAGAAAAACGGATCAAAGATACGTTTCTGGCTGGCGAAGGGAATACCGCAACCGTTGTCGGACACCACCAGGTTGATGGTGTCCTGGTCGAGGGCCGGGGTGGTGCCCAGTTGGATACTGCCGCTTTCCTGCGCTTGGAAGGCATGGATCAAGGCGTTGTTGATCAGGTTCATCAGCACCTGGCCCAGTGGGCCGGGGTAGCTGTCCAGGGTCAGCCCGGTGGGGGTGTTGTTGGATAGCTGGATATGGGTCTTGCGCACGGCAGGCTGCATGGCCATGATGATTTCCTCGATCACCGTATGCAGGTCGAAGGGCCGACGCTGGTAGCTGGTCTGGTCGGCGGCCAGCTGTTTGAAACCGCTGATGAGTTCGGCTGCGCGGCTGAGATTGCGTTCGATGATCTGGCTGCCCTCGTCGACATCATCCAGGTAACTGGCCAGGGCGCTGCGGGTCAGTCCGGTTTCAGTCTGGGTCCGGAACCGGCGGTGGGTTTCGATCAGGGTTGACGCCACCGTGACTGCATTGCCGATGGGGGTGTTGAGTTCGTGCGATACCCCGGCCACCAGGGCTCCCAGCGATGCCAGTTTTTCATTTTGCAGCAGCTCGTCCTGGGTGTGGCGCAGGCGATCCAGGGTGGCCCGCAGGGCGGTCGTGCGTTCCTGCACGCGCTGCTCCAGGCTGGCATTCAGGCGCTCGATTTCTTGTTCCCGCAGCTTACGCTGGGTGATGTCCGTGGTAATGCCGTCGAACACCAGATGACCATTATCCAGCCGACGGGGCGAGGATGTGATGTGTATCCAGCGCAGGCTGCCGTCCGGTAAGGTGGCACGGGCCTCCGCGCTGAAAGTAGACAGGTTTTTCAGGCATAGTTGTTCGCGTCTGGCAATCATGGCCAGGTCGTCGGGGTGCAGTTGCCGAGAGAGCAGAGAGGGGTCTTTTTTGACATCGGCAACGGACAAGCCACGTAGATGCTGGATACCTTCGCTGATATAGGTATATTGACGCTGCTCGCCGCTTGGGCCGCAATCGACCTGGAACACCATGCTGTCGGGGATGTTGTTGCTGATCAGTTGCAGCCGCTGCTGGCTCTCGCGCAGGCGGCGTTCGATTTCTTTCAGGCTGCTGACGTTGATGTGGGTGCCGATGGTCAGGGTCGTGGCCCGTCCCTGGGGGTCTCGCAGAGTGCTGCCACGGGACCAGATCCAGACCCAGTTGCCGTTGGCGTGGGCCATACGGAACTCACTTTCGTACATGCCCGACAGGTCGGAGGAAAGATATTCGGCGAAGCGGCGGCTGGCTTCTTCGCGGTCGTCGGGATGCAGCAGGTTTATCCAGACGGTTTCCAGATTTTCCGTTTCCAACTGGTCGTAAGCGGCAGGGTCGCGGCCCAGCATGCTGAAGTATTCTGGACTGCACCAGAGGTGGCCGTGTTTTGCATCCCATTCCCAGACTCCGGTATTGGATACCCGGCCCAGCACATGGAAGCGTTCATTTTCACGGCGAAAGTCTTCTTCTGCCTGGTGCCGGTCACTGATATCAAAACGTGCCCCCACGACGCGCAGGGGTTGGCCCTGGGCGTCGCTTTGTACGGTTTGTCCGATATCCAGTATCCAGACGGGGTGGCCATCCTGGTGGGGGATGCGATATTCGCAAAGATAGCTGGCGGTCTGTCTCGATAGGTGGGCTTCCAGGGCCTGCGAGAAGCGTTGCATATCATCGGGGTGGCATTGGCTCAGGATTGTGTTGGCCGCGATGATGTTGGAGCCTGCAAGAGGATAGCCGCAAATATCTGCCCAGCGCTGGTTGACCCGGACTTGGTTTTTGCTGATATCCCATTCCCAGGTTCCTGCCCCCAGCGCGTCCAGGATTTCGCCCAGGCGGCGGCGTTCGTCGGTCAGATCGGCAGCCAATTTTCGCACTGGCCGACCGAAATATCGGCTGATGGCCAGGGTGATGAGCATGCCGACCACCAGTAGTACGCTGAGCAGCCCGACAAGATAGAGCAGGCCGTTGCGTGCGACTGCCCCTTGGTTGGCTTCCGAGATGCCCACTTGCATCACACCCTGAAATTCATTATTGAAGCCCCCCCGGTAGGCCAGGCTGACCTCGCGCACCTGCTTGCCGTCGGGCAAGGTGAGCAAGTGGATCTGGGGCGGTGAGTCGCCTTGCAGCAAGGGGGTGATTTTCGCCAATTGGCTGGGCGGCAAACGCGTGGAAACCTGTTCGGGCATATTGCTGTCAGCCACGACGCGACCACGGGTATTGACCAGGCGGACGTAGGCGATATCGCTTTGTTCCTGGGTGATTTTATCCAGCAGCAGACGGACCTGATACTGGCCGGAGAAGCTGACCTTGCTGACCGCGTCGGACAGCAGTTGGGTCGTCAGGGTGGCCAGACGGTTTTGTTCGCGCTCCATGGAGGTCCGTACATACCAGGTGATGGACAAGGAGACCAGTAACATCAGGGAAAAGATCAGCAGTCCGAATGCCAGCGCCATGCGCCGATCCATGGTGGTGAAATCCAGGCTGCCTGTGCTGAGGGTTTTCAGGGATTTCATGGGCGTGTCTGGGTGATCAGGTCTTGCCAGACAGGCTGGCTGGAGGCCCAGGTTTTCTTGAAAGAAGGCGGGATGGGGCCGGCCCATCCCGGATAGGCGGATAGGGTGTGCCGAGTGATGGGGAAGGTAGGAATGGTGATGTGTTGTGGCACGGGCTTGCCTTGCAGGATGGCGTAAGTGATGTCGGCGGGATCGCCATCGACCGAGGCGACGGCGATTTCGTGGCGCCCGGCATCAGCCAGGGCTTTGACCACCGACAGGCCTCCTCCGTCGCTGACGGCGAACAAGGCGTTGATGCTGTTTTTTTCAGGGAAGTCCTGGAGGATTTTTTGCCCGGCGGCGCGTCCCGCTTTTGGGGTGACGGCGCGGTAAGTGTTCATGATCTGATAAGTGCGGTTCCGATCCTTCAGGCCATCGAAGAATCCATTCAGGCGTTCTACCGTAGAGGAGACTGCCGGGTATTCAAGCAGCACCAGGCGCAATGTGGTGTCGGCCGTGAATAAAGAAGCCAGATATTCACCGCCCAGGTATCCGGCCTGATAGTTGTTCGAGGTGATATAGGACGCCAGTTGTCCAGCAATGGTATTGGACCAGTACAGCATGCCGACGCGCCAGAATGCGCGTGATGGGGGGGTGGCTCGTGCTGCCCATGGGGTCAATCCGGTCAACAGCATGGCAGTTTGCAGGGCGCGTCGGGAAACCATGCTGCAGCCTCATTGGTAGTCAGCTTGCCAGTTGGCCAGCCATTGCTCGAAGGCGTCGGCATCCAGGGGGCGTGAAAACAAGTATCCCTGGCCTTCGTTGCAGCCAGACGCCAGGAGCGCAGTGCGTTGGGCATCGGTCTCGATGCCCTCGGCGATCGTGGCTACCTGCAAGTGGCGGGCCAGGGCGATCACTGTGCGGGCAATGCCGAAGCAGTCGTTGACACTTTGTTCGCCGCTGATAAAACTGCGGTCAATTTTCAGGCGGTCCACCTGCAGGCGCTGGATGACGCTGAGTGACGAGTAGCCCGTGCCAAAATCATCCATGGCGATGCTGATGCCGCGTGCCCTGAAGGCGTCCAGGCGGGTGCTCAGGCGTTCGATGTTGCTGATCGCCACGGATTCGGTAAGTTCGATTTCCAGCTGCGAGCCGGGGATGCCGACATCATCCAGAATGGCCAGAAACCGGGTGACGAAGTCGGGCTCGGCAAATTGGACGTGAGAGACGTTAACTGCGACACGAAACTCGGGGTCTACTTTTCCGGTGAGGCTCTTGCGCCATTTCAGGGCGGTGCGAAACACCCATTCTCCGATGGGAATCATCAAGCCGGATTGCTCGGCCAGCGGGATGAAGTAGTCGGGCGGGATGAATTCGCCGTCTGGCGTTTTCCAACGCAACAGGCACTCGGCCCCCACCACCTGGCCGTTGTCCAGGCTGACAAACGGCTGGTAATGCAAAAACAGGTGTTCTTCGGAAAAAGAGGCCCGCAGGCGGTTCAGCATCTGGATGCGATCCCGCGCGGCATCAGCCTGGGTGGCTTCGAAGATCATGGTCTTGCCGCGCTGGAAGCGTTTGGCTTGTTTGAGGGCCGCCCCCGCATTTTTCAGGACGGCAACGCCTGGTTGGGTGTCTTTCAGCAGCACCAGCCCGGCGGTGGCCGACAAGCGCAGCGGATCGCCAGCCGATACCTCGATGGGGGTGGCGAAGACCTGGGCAATACGCTGAGGGGTCAGTTGTTCGGCAGGCCCAAAAAGGCCGAACAGGTCGCTGCCCATCCGGGTCACCAGGGTTTCGGGAGAGAAGCTGTCTCGCAGCCGGGCGGCCGCCATCTGCAGGACAGCATCACCGTAGCTATCGTCCAGAATGCTGTTGATGTCTGCGAAGTTGTCCAGATCCAGTAGCGCCACGGCATTTTTTCCGGAGGGATGGGCGTCAATGGCTGAGACCAGGGCATTGCGGTTGGGTAGATGAACCAGGGCATCCCGATAAGCCAGGTCATTGATATCCAAATAGAGCTGCAGATTTTCGAAGGCGACCGCCAGATTGCTGCAAAAGACTTCGAGCAGCCCACGTTCGAGGTCCTGCAGAGGGGCGGACATATCGATAAAGGCCGCCAGTGCCTGCGGACCCCTGCCGGGGAAGTACAGGCTGATGCCGTCGTTAAAGTCGTGCTGCTGGTGTTCCAGCGCCTGGGTCAGGTGGGATTTGACGCGCTGGTCCGGGATATCGTGCAGGGACATGCCTATCCAGCTGTCGTAGTGCCCCGCTGCGGCCAAAATATAAGAGGGCGTGCCGGGCTCTTGGGTGGCGGCACAAACCAGGCATTCGGCTTTTACCCGCAATAGCGCACATAGCTGGGTGACGATTCCGCTGGCGAATTTTTTCAGACCGGCGGGCTTGCTGAGCTGAGTGGTAGCAGCCAAAATCTGTTCCAGTCCCTGGCGGCTGGATTCCAGTTGGCAGATCTGGGCGTAAGATCGCACCGCCATGGTCAGGCTGGTGAACAGGCGCACCTGGGTGAGTTCGGATTTGGTCTTGTAGTCGTTGATATCAAACTGGCGAATGGTGTCGATTTCCGGCGCGTAGCCAGGTTGGCCCGTGCGCAGAATCAGGCGGATGGCGTGCTGCTGGAGGTCTTCCCGGATGTGGCGCACCAGTTGCAGGCCTTCATCGTTTGTGCCCATCACGACATCGACCAGGGCCACGGCGAAATCATCGTGCCGCTGCAGCAGGTCGATGGCTTGTTGGGCCGAGTAGGCGTGGAAGAATTCCAGCGTTCGGCCTTCGATCTCCATGTTTTTCAGGGCCAACTGGGTGGCGGCATGGACATCGGGTTCGTCGTCGACCAGCAAGATCCGCCATGCAGGGACAGCCGAGTGATTGGCCGGGATGGAGGGTTCTTCCATAAAGGTGAAAACCTCTTCGTCACGACCAGTCATAGCGATTGCTCCGTTAGTTTTCAGGGGTGTCTGCAGGGATGGTGCGGTAGTGGCCCGGGGCTGTCAAGTCGTGTACATGGGCGGCGGCGGGAGCAGGGCGGCCAAATAAATAGCCCTGAGCAAGGCTGCAGCCCATGGCCATGAGTGTGTCGCGTTGGGCTGGGGTTTCGACGCCTTCGGCGACAACATTCAAGTTCAGCGATGTTGCCAGCCCCAGCACCGCCGAGACGATGGCGGTGCTGCGGTTTGGGTGTCCCGAACCCAGGGGGGTGATGAAGGACCGGTCGATTTTCAGGGTTTTCAGGGGGAATTGATGGACGTGGCTGAGTGAGGAGTAGCCGGTCCCAAAATCGTCCAGTGCAATGCGGATTCCGGTTTTGTTCAAGGCGTTCAGTACATTGCCGGTGCTGATCGGGTCGGATAGCAGCGTGCCTTCAGTGACTTCGATGCATAGCTGCTGGCGCTGGAAGCCGGTCTGCGCCAGCAGATCCAGCAAGCGCTTTGAAAAAAGTCGGTTCTGGAAGTGGCGGGGGGAAATATTGATATTCAAGATACGATCTGGTCCCAAAAAGGACGCTGCGGCCCGTAAAGCCAACTGGTACATATGCCAGTCGATTTCCTCGATCAGGCCGATGGCCTCGGCGGCAGGCAAAAACGCCGCTGGACCCAGTAGCCCGCGTTCTGGGTGTTGCCAGCGGATCAGGGCCTCGTAGCCGACGATGGATTCATCTTTCAACTGAATAATAGGCTGGAAATAAGGGATGAATTGTCCCTGATCCAGGGCAATGCGCATTTGTTGTTCCAGATCCAGCACGTTCAGGACGGTAGTTTGCAGGTTCTCGTCAAACAGTACAAAACGCCGTCGGCCTGTGAGCTTTGCCCGGTATAGGGCGGTGTCGGCGTCGTGCAGTAGCTGGTCGACTGTCTGATAGCTGGGGGAACTCATGGCGATGCCGATGCTGATTGAAACGTGCAGCAGGCGATCACCGGCACGCATGGCGGTTTCCATGCGTGCCAGGATGCGTTGGGCAACCATGCTGGCAGTCTCGGCATGGATGCAGTTTTCCAGCAGGATGGCGAATTCGTCACCGGAGAGCCGGCCCAACACATCGGGAGTGCGAACGCAGCTGGCCAGGCGTCCGGCCACGGCTTTCAGGACGGCATCTCCGGCCAGGTGCCCCAGGTTGTCATTAAAGAGTTTGAACCGGTCTACATCCAGATATAGCAGGGCAAACCCCTGGCTGGGGTCGGCGTGCTGCCTGGCCAGGGCCTGGTTCAGGCGATTGCGTAGAAACAGGCGGTTGGGCAGGCCGGTCAGGGGGTCGTGCATGACCTGATGCTTGAGCTGTTGTTGAGTATGTTCACGCACACTGATTTGTTGGCGTAGCTCTTGGGTGCGTTCCAGCACGCGTTGTTCCAGCTGTGCATTGAGCTGCTGCAGGGCCTCGTCCTGCTGGCGACGCTGCAGCGTGCTGGCGATCTGGTAAGACACAAAGGTCAGCAGGTCGGCATCCTGGGGGCTGTAGTGCATATCGGTAAAGTAGCTTTGCACGACCAATACCCCCATGACCCCGTGGGCCCCCAGCAGCGGAGCCCCCAGCCAACTGGTGGCTGGGGTGCCGTAGGTGGTGGCATCGACTTCGCCCTGGACAATCAAGTGGTCGATATCGCGGTCGTCCAAGAGCAGGGTCTGGGCATGGCGGATAGCATATTCGCTCATGCCTCGGCCCATGGGACGGGTGTTCAGAACCGTACCGGAATGGTCTACATAGTATGGAAACTCCAGATTGTGGCCGTCCGTGCTGACCAGTGCGATCACAAAATTATCCGCATTCAGCAGTTTGCTGACCGCTTCGTGGATGTTGCGGTAGAAGTATTCCTGGGTGTCTTGAGCATGGCTGAGTGCTGCAATACGATATAGCGTTTCTTGCAGGTGGGCCGCGCGTTCGCGTTCGCGAACCTGTTCCTGCAGGCTGGCATTGGCCTGGGCCAATTCGTGGGTGCGTTCCGCCACCCGGCGCTCCAGGGCCTCCTGGCCGATCTTGCGCTCTACTGCATTAAGAACATGTTCGGCCACAAAGGCCAGCACGTCCTGATCGGATTGGGTATAAGACTGTCCAGGTTCGTAGCTTTGGACAGCCAGTATGCCCAGAACTTCGCCATCGCGCAGCATGGGCACGCCCATGAAATCCACCGAAGGGGTGCCTACCCCCTGACCGGTATGCACCCCCAGATGGGCGGCAACCTCATCTGACCCCCCACGCATGGCTTTTCCGTGACGGATGAGCCGCATGGTAATGGTGTTGCCCAGGTCTTTGGTGGGGAACTCCTGGTCAGGACTGTATAGCTGGCCGTCTTGGGTGTCGGCAAAATAAATGAAGCGGACGGTGCTCCGCTGTGGATCATGCAAGGCGATGAAGAAATTTTCGGCATACATCAATTGAGCAATGATGCCGTGCAGGCTTTTCAGCAGACTTTGCATATCCAGCCCGGACGCGGCTGTGTTGGCGATGGCGAACAGGGCGCGCTGCAGGCGCTCGGAGTGTTCCAGTTGCTGGATGGATGCTTGCAATTGCCGAAGATCTGGGACTATAGAAGTCGCAGGCGTTTCATCTGGTTTTGGCTGGTGCGTTTGATTCATAAGGAATCCCCCATACCCATGCTGGTCGCCTGATTATTGGTATTTTTTTATTAAACAGTATAACGGCAGCTTGGTGAGCCTGATCAGTGCGGTCCTAGGGACATCCCTAGGTGTCAGATAGTGTTTCAACCTGCATAATGCACTCCATGCAGGTGAGGAGACATGCCCTGCTTGGGCACCGGGCGCTACGGAGATAGCGCTTTCATTTGTAGGCTGTACCTATAAGAACCAAAATCGGCGGGGCTAGTGATGATTCACTAGCCCCGTTTTTAATTTTCTGTGTTGATATCAGTGCCCGGCTGCCGAAAACACATTCAGCACAATGACACCTGCCAGTATCAGGCCGATGCCGATGATGGCGGCCAGGTCCAGTTTCTGGCCAAAAATAAAATAGCCGATGATGGCGATGGCGACGATGCCCACCCCTGACCAAACCGCATAGGCAATGCCAACCGGAATGGTTTTCAGCGCCAGGGCCAGCAGATAAAAGGCCAGCGCGTAGCCCGCCACGGTGATTGCCGATGGAATCAAGCGGGTGAAGCTTTCCGATGCTTTCAGGGCGGAGGTGGCAATGACTTCAGCCATGATGGCCACGATCAAATAAGTCCAGCTGGAATTCATGGGGGGCTCTGGTTAGGATCAGGCATGCGCAGCAATGCGATCACGGCTCCTGCGCCGCCATTGCGTTCATTGCATTCCACCCAGGCCTGGATGGCTTCCAGGCGGCATAAATGTTGGCGGATAGGGGTCTTCAGAATGGATTTTCCCTTGTGTGAGCCAAAACCCTTGCCGTGAACAATGCATACGCAGCGAATATTATGTGCCAGGCACGAGCCCAGGAATTGATCCAGGCGTTCGTAGGCCTGCTCTAGTGAGCTGCCGTGCAGGTCCAGCGTCGCCTGGGGAGTCCATTTCCCCCGATGCAGACCGCGCAGCAGGTCAGTGCCGCAGCCAGCTTGCAGAAACTCGGTCGCTTCCGGGTCGAATGCTTGCGGCCGTTGCTTGGGGAGGGCCGGGGTCTGGGACCAGGGCTGGGTAGCGTCTCCTTGCGCATGCTGGCGCCGTGTTTGCAGTATGGCATCCGGGTCGCGCGCACTAAGCACACGGGCGCGCGGTCCTCGATCCGGCAGGGGCTGGACAAAGCGCATGGCCTGGCGAAACAGGGCGCAGTCCGCCGCGTCCAGCGCGAATGCTGGACTGGGGCTTTCCGGGGGAACAGCGGCGGGTCGTTGTGTAGCGGGAGACTGGTGGGCAGCGGCCATCAGGTGTTGGTGCACCTTGGCCCGGCGCGCGGCCGCAGCCTGCTTGGCGGCAGCTTGTTTGGCTGCTGCCTGGGCCTGGGCTGCCGCTTGGGCAGGTGCTTCCCGCAGGCGGCGCAGGTCGGCCAGGGTGGGCTTAGATTCCTTCATTCTCCAACCAACGCTGTGCGTCCAGGGCGGCCATGCAGCCAGTGCCGGCACTGGTGATGGCTTGGCGATAGACATGGTCTTGTACGTCGCCGGCAGCAAATACGCCGGGCACGGACGTCATGGTGGCCAGGCCTTGCAGGCCGCTGCGCGTGGTGATGTAGCCGTTCTCCATGGTCAACTGACCTTCGAAGAGTCCAGTGTTGGGTTTATGGCCGATGGCGATAAAGGTGCCGGTGACCGCCAGGTCTTCGGTCTGACCGGTTTGGGTGTTCAGCAGACGGACGCCTGTGACGCCGGAGTCGTCGCCCAGGACTTCCTGCAACTGGTAGAACAGCTTCAGGCGCATATTGCCGTGATTGACTTTGTCCATCAGCTTGTCGACCAGAATGGGTTCGGCGCGAAATTTATCGCGCCGGTGCACCAGGGTGACCGTGCGGCAGATATTGGCCAGATATAGGGCTTCTTCGACAGCGGTATTGCCGCCGCCCACCACCACCACATCCTGGTTTTTGTAGAAAAATCCGTCGCAGGTGGCGCAGGCCGATACCCCGCGACCCATGAAAGCCTGTTCGGTTTCCAGCCCCAGGTATTGGGCCGAGGCCCCGGTGGCAATGATCAGGGCGTCGCAGGTGTAGGTGGCGCCTGTGTCGCCGGTCAGGGTGAAAGGGCGTTTGGACAGGTCTACGCTGGCGATATGGTCGAACACCATTTCCGTGTTGAAGCGCTGGGCGTGTTCCATGAAACGCTGCATCAGATCGGGGCCCTGGACCCCGGCCACGTCGGCGGGCCAGTTATCGACATCGGTGGTGGTCATCAGTTGACCGCCTTGTTCCAGGCCGGTGATCAACACCGGGGACAGGTTGGCGCGGGCAGCATAGACCGCTGCGGTATAACCCGCAGGGCCGGAGCCCAAAATCATTACTTTGGCGTGTTTTGCAGTGGACATCACGGAAATTCCCTTCATCATCAACCCGGCAATTATAATGGCGGGATGGCTAGAATTCCGGTGACCTCCCCCCGCTCGACTCGTAATGTGCGCAATGGCCCCTCGGCTCTGCAGGCCCGTCTGGGTGGTCTGTTGCGCGAAGCCCGTTGGATTTTGCTGGCAGCGGTTGCTGTTTGGCTGGTGCTGGTCCTGGCGACCTGGCATCACACTGACCCGGGCTGGTCGCATTCCGTGCATGCCGGCGTTACCCAAAATCTGGGGGGGACGTTTGGCGCGTATATTGCGGATCTGCTCTTGTATCTCTTCGGGGCATCGGCCTGGTTGTGGGTCTTGCTGCTGCTGCGTCGGGTGGTGGCGGAATTCTATCGCCTGACCCGGGTGGTGCTGCCCACCAAAATCCCAGAACTCCTGCCACGGGTGCGCTGGGAGGTCGGCATTGGGTTTGCGCTATTGTTCCTGGGCTGCATGGGCATTGAATCTCTGCGCCTGCAAAGTTGGGGCACGTCGCTGCCTGCCGGGGCTGGGGGGCAATTGGGTCATTTGTTGGCCAGCATGCTGGCCGCGACCGCAGGCAACGCCGGAGGGACTTTACTGCTGCTGGCATTCATCATCATGGGGTCCAGCTTGTTTTTCGGATTTTCCTGGCTGAATATCGCTGAACGCATCGGGTTGGTGCTGGAGCTTTCCTGGCGTCGCCTGGTCGATTTCAAGAATTCCTGGCAGGATCGTCGGGCCGGCATGACGGCCAAGGCCGCCCGCGAGGAAATCGTCGAGACCCGTCAGACCCAGTTGGTACACGAACAGCCCGTGCGGATAGAGCCCACGGTCACCACAGTCCCCAAATCCCCGCGCGTCGAACAAGAAAAACAACAGGTTTTGTTCACCCCCAAGGAAGCGCCCTCCCTGGCTGCAGGATTGCCTGCCTTGTCTTTGCTGGATGCGGTGGAACAAGCTCCCGAGACCGTATCGCCCGAGACCATCGAGTTCACGTCGCGCCTGATCGAGAAAAAGCTGTCTGATTTCGGCGTCAGCGTCACGGTGGTATCGGCCCAGTCCGGCCCGGTCATCACACGCTATGAAATCGAGCCCGCCACGGGGGTCAAAGGCAGTCAGATTGTCAATCTGGCCAAGGATCTGGCCCGGGCGCTCAGTCTGGTGCGTATCCGGGTGGTCGAGACCATACCCGGCAAAAATCTGATGGGCCTGGAGCTGCCCAACCCGCGCCGCCAGATGGTGCGTCTGTCGGAAATCCTGGGTTCACAGGTCTACCACAGCAGTGCTTCGCTGTTGACCATGGCATTGGGCAAGGACATTGCTGGTAATCCGGTCGTGGCGGATCTGGCCAAAATGCCTCACCTGCTGGTGGCCGGTACCACCGGCTCGGGTAAGTCGGTGGGGATCAATGCCATGATTCTGTCACTGCTCTACAAGGCCGACCCCAGCCAGGTGCGGCTGATCCTGATCGATCCGAAAATGCTGGAAATGTCCGTCTACGAGGGTATTCCCCATCTGTTGGCGCCGGTGGTCACTGATATGCGCCATGCCGCCAATGCCCTGAACTGGTGCGTCTCCGAGATGGAGCGGCGCTATAAATTAATGAGCAAACTGGGCGTGCGCAACCTGGCCGGCTTCAATACCAAGATCCGTGATGCCCAGAAGCAAGAACAGCCCCTGACAAACCCGTTCTCGCTGACCCCTGACGCACCCGAGCCGCTGGATGCCTTGCCCCTGATCGTGGTCGTTATCGACGAACTGGCCGATATGATGATGGTCGTGGGCAAAAAGGTCGAGGAACTGATTGCCCGCCTGGCCCAAAAGGCCCGGGCGGCGGGCATTCATCTGATTCTGGCGACGCAGCGCCCCAGCGTTGATGTCATCACCGGCCTGATCAAGGCCAATATTCCGACGCGGATTGCCTTTCAGGTGTCGTCCAAGATCGATTCCCGTACCATTCTGGACCAGATGGGCGCCGAGACGCTATTGGGGCAGGGCGACATGCTGTATCAGCCGCCCGGCACCAGCGTGGCTACCCGCGTGCATGGGGCTTTTGTGGATGATGACGAGGTCCATCGCGTAGTCGAATCCCTGAAGGAATCCGGCGAGCCCGACTATATCGAAGGCCTGCTGGAAGGCACTCTGGAGGGTGAAACTGGTGATGGCGTCAGTTCTGTCACCGGGTTTGCCGACCAGGAAAACGATCCTTTATATGATCAGGCCGTCGAGGTCGTCATGCGCAGCCGCAGGGCGTCGATCTCTTTTGTGCAGCGTAATCTGCGCATCGGCTATAACCGCTCTGCGCGCATCCTGGAACAAATGGAACATGCCGGTTTGGTCAGCCCTCAGCAGCCCAACGGCAATCGCGATATTCTGGTGCCGGCCAGAGTCGAGGAAGAATAACGTGTTGATGAAACCCCTGTTGAATAGTGCGCGTGCAAGCATGACCGCTGAGCCTGCACTCACCGAAAATTGCCCCCTTGGGCTGCGACTCCATGCTTGGCTTGCCGCTGGTTTGTTGTCGTTGGGTTTGCTGGTCACCCCCGGCGTGTCCTGGGCGGTGGATACGGCCCAGGTTCAATTGCAGGCCTTTGTCGATCAGGTCAAATCCGCAACGGGCCAGTTTTCTCAAGAGCAATCCGTGACGGGTGGCTCGCCGCGCGTCCAGACCGGTGATTTTGCCTTCCAGCGCCCTGGTAAATTCCGCTGGCAGGTCTTGAAACCTTATGCTCAGTTGATTGTGTCGGATGGCCAACGGGTGTATCAGTATGATCCCGACCTGGATCAGGTCACTGAACGTTCGGCAGGGCAGGCCATTGGCGCTTCGCCTGCCGCCTTGCTGTTCGGGGCGGGCACGCTGGACGACGCCTTTACCCTGCAGGCCCAGCCTGACCGCGATGGCCTGCAATGGCTGCGTGCCGTACCCAAGGCCCCGGATGCCGGTTTCACCCATGTGGATATTGGCTTTGCCGATGGCCTGCCCAAGCGTCTGGAACTATTGGATGCTTTTGGCCAGACCTCGCGCATCCAGTTTTCCGGCCTTAAGGCCAATCCCGCCATCCCGGCTGCCCAGTTCCAGTTTGAGTTGCCCAACGGTGCCGATCTGGTCAAGATGAACTGATGGTCGAACCCGTAGACCTCCTGGGCGATGCCTTGACGCCGCCGGATGCCGATTCCCCTGTCGGGCAGCGTCTGCTTCGCGGCGGCGGGCGGGAACCTGCGCCGCGTTCATCCGGCCCGGCGGCGGGCGGCGTGCCCGCAGTGGCCGCCGCGCATGCGCCCTTGGCCGAAACCCTGCGTCCTCGCACCCTGGACGATGTGATCGGGCAGTCGCACCTGTTGGGTGACGGCAAGCCGCTGCGGCTGGCCTTTCAGTCCGGCAAGCCGCATTCCATGATTTTCTGGGGGCCGCCCGGCGTGGGCAAGACCACGTTGGCCCGATTAAGCGCCACGGCATTTGATTGTGCCTTTATTGCCTTGTCGGCCGTGTTTTCCGGTGTTAAAGACATCCGCGCCGCCATGACGCAGGCCGAGCAAAACCAAGCCCAGGGCCAACCCACCCTCTTGTTCGTGGATGAAATCCACCGTTTCAACAAAGCCCAGCAAGACGCCCTGCTGCCGTTTGTCGAAAGCGGCTTGGTGACTTTCATCGGGGCCACCACGGAAAATCCGTCCTTCGAGGTGAATTCCGCGTTGCTGTCGCGGGCGCAGGTCTATGTGCTGAAGCCTTTGACCGAGGACGAACTGCGCGCCCTGGTGCAGCGTGCCCAGGCGCGGGCCTTGGGGGGGCTGGCGTTTGATGATCTGGCGCTTGATACCCTAGTTGGCTATGCCGATGGCGATGCCCGGCGCTTGCTGAACCTGCTGGAGCAATGTCAGACCGCCGCCACCGCCAGCGGAATCGTCCAGGTGAATGCCGACTTCATCAGCAATGCCCTGACCCTGAATGCCCGGCGCTTTGACAAGGGCGGGGATAATTTCTATGACCAGATTTCAGCTTTGCATAAATCAGTGCGTGGCTCGCATCCTGATGCGGCTCTCTACTGGCTGACGCGTATGTTGGATGGTGGAGCTGATCCAAAATATTTGTCACGGCGGATTGTGCGCATGGCCTGGGAAGACATTGGTCTGGCCGATCCAAGGGCCATGCAGATCGCCAATGATGCGGCCTTGACCTATGAACGGTTGGGAAGTCCCGAAGGTGAACTGGCGCTGGGTCAAGCCGTCATCTATCTGGCTATTGCAGCCAAGAGCAATGCGGGTTACATGGCCTACAACCAAGCCCGCGCTTTTGTAAAGCAGGACAAAAGCCGTGAAGTGCCGGTGCATTTGCGCAATGCACCCACCAAGCTCATGAAGGAACTCGGCCATGGGCATGCCTATCGTTACGCCCATGACGAGCCCAATGCTTATGCGGCCGGAGAGACCTATCTACCGGACGACATGGCCGAACCTGGCTGGTATCAGCCTGTACCGCGTGGGCTGGAAATCAAGATTGCCCAAAAATTGACCCAATTGCGGCTGTGGGATGATGAGGCAGGTAGCGCTTGAAAGCCCTGGTACGCATCCGTCTTATCCCGTGCGCTTAGCCTCTGGGTCAGCACATCCGCATGTTTCGGAGAGCCTCGTTGAATAAGCCATCCGCCCCGCTGCCGGGGCAGACTGCCACTCCGTCCGTTCTGGGGGGCACCATGATTGTGGCCGGCACCGTCATTGGTGCTGGCATGTTGACCTTGCCCATTATTGCCGCCGGGATGTGGACTGGTTGGACGCTGGCAGTGCTGGTTCTGTCTTTTTTCATGATGCGCGCCAGTGCGCTGATGATTTTGCGGGCCAATCTACGCTATCGCCCAGGGGCCAGCTTTGACACTGTCGTGCGCGACACCCTGGGCCGTGGCTGGAACCTGCTGAATGGCCTGTCGGTAGGCTTTGTGCTGTATATGTTGATGTACGCCTATACCAGCGGGGGCGGGGCGACCTTGCAGCACAGCCTGGGGTTGCCCTGGCCTCAGGGGCTGGTCAGCCTGGGTTTTGGCGTGCTGCTGGCCTGCTGCATCTTCTGGAGCACCCGAGCGGTAGATCGTCTGTCGGTGATTTTGATGGCGGGGATGGTGCTGGCTTTTGTAGTCGCGCTGTCAGGCATGTTGCCCGCCTTTCAGTGGGACCGTCTGCTGAATCCTCCGACTTCAACCGAGCCTGTGGATACCTTGCCTAAGGTCGCCTATCTGTTGGCTACATTGCCGTATTTTCTCACTTCGTTCTGCTTTCATGCCAGCGTGCCCAGTCTGGTCAAATACTACGGGCCAGACCAGCCTCGCATTGCCCGCTGCATTTTTTACGGTCTGCTGATTGCCGCCTTGTTCTATGCGGTCTGGATTCTGATCGGTTTTGGGGTATTGGGCCGTGACGGCCTGCAATCTGTCTATGCGCAAGGGGGCAACATTAGTCATTACTTGGCAGCGGTCGAATCGGTGCAGGCCGGTGCCTGGTTGGGGCCGGTGGTGTCCATCTTTGCGTTTTTGGCGGTGGTTACCTCGTTTCTGGGCGCCGGACTGGGGCTGTTTGACTATATCGCCGATGTCTGCGGTTTTGATGACCGCTTGTTAGGCCGGGTCAAAACCGCTCTGGTGGCGTTTGCGCCGCCCGTGCTGGCCGGTACGTTTTTCCCGGATGGCTTCATCATGGCGATTGGTTTCGCGGGTTTTGCCGCCGCCATCTGGTCGGTGATCATTCCTGCCCTGATGGACTGGAAGCACGCCAGAGCTGTGACGCAGGACCAGACCCGCCTCCTATCGTTTGGCGCTCGCGCCCAGCGTCTTCTGATCGGGGTAGTCTTGGTTTACGGAGTGCTGGCGGCTGGTTTTCATTTGTTGTCGCCCGATGTTCTGGATATTTTGCCGGTTTATCGCTAGGGATTTCAGGTCGTGGGATACAGGTTGATGCGGGCATCCACTAGCCGGGCGTCCGTCGTCAATGGGGTCAGTTCCAGCCCGAAAAAAGGCACGTAGTCCAGCGTGATATGTAGGGTGTCTCCGGCATCCAGCAGCCGCTGGCCCCCCAGATGGGGGGGCAGGCCGGTCTGGAATTGTCCCTGCACGCAGTGCAGGATGGTTTCGCCTGGCCTGAGGGTCAGTTTCTGGCGACTGCTGCGCATGTCCACGCAGCCATGCGCTTGTTTGCGGCGCAGCATCAGGTTGAAGTCCTGGGCTGGGCCGTCGGTCAGGACGGCCATATAGGGGGTTTCGCCCGCAAAGTACAGCCGGGTGCCGGTATCCAGCCGGGTTTCCTGACCAGAGTCGGTGCGGGTCAGACATACCGGGCCGCCGCGAATCAGCATCAGGATGCGATCCATGTCGTCCCAGTGGGAAAAAGGCCCATCGGCTGCCAGATCCGCCACACTGACGCGCCAGATGAAATCATCCGGACTGGCATCGACCGGGAAAATTGCGATCTGGCGGGTGACCCCTCCCCCGTTTTTCCAGGGGACAGGCAGCAGATCGGCGGCGGGAATCAGACGAATAATGTCCTGCATGATGGCTTGAATTCAATTCGCCCATGAACACGGGCTTAATTTAATACAATAACCCGGTTGCGGGCGATTTGCCCGTGACTTCCGGTTTCGGCCCGCCCGCTGTCTGGGCCCAGTCTCGTACACCTTGGGATTCCCTGGGTGTCACCCTTATTTGCTCATCGCCATGCTAGATACCAATCTGCTGCGCAAGGACCTGGATCGCGTCGTGCGCGCTCTGGGCCGTCGCGGCCTGACTTTCGACACGGACCGCTATCACGCACTGGAATCTCGCCGCAAGGCTGTCCAGGTGCAGACCGAGGAACTGCAGGCCCGCCGCAATGCGCTGGCCAAGCAAATCGGGCAACTGAAGTCCCGCGGCGAGGACGCCACTGCAGTGCTGGCCGAGTCCCAGGCGATTCCCGAGCGCCTGAAGACCCTGGAGCACGACTTGGGCGCGGTGCAGCAAGAATTGCATCAGTGGTTGATGACGATTCCTAATTTGCCGGATGACAGCGTGCCCGATGGCGCATCTGAAACCGACAACATCGAGGCTCGTCGCTGGCTGCCGGGGGCGGCCGACGCATCCGGCAACCCCGCCGCCCTGGGTTTCGAACCCCGCGATCACGTCGAGCTGGCCGAGCCCTTCGGCCTGGATTTTGACGCCGCCCGTTCATTGGTCGGCGCGCGGTTCATGATGCTGCGCGGTCCCATCGCCCGCCTGCATCGCGCCTTGGCGCAGTTCATGCTGGATATGCAAAGCAGCGAACACGGCTACCAGGAATGCTATACCCCGTATATCGTCAATAGTTCTACCCTGTACGGCACAGGCCAGTTGCCCAAATTCAAGGATGATATGTTCGCGGTCACCAAGGGCGGCCAGGGCAGTACTCCAGACGATGATGA
Source organism: Castellaniella sp. (assembly GCF_034675845.1). Classification (NCBI taxonomy): domain Bacteria; kingdom Pseudomonadati; phylum Pseudomonadota; class Betaproteobacteria; order Burkholderiales; family Alcaligenaceae; genus Castellaniella; species Castellaniella sp. The sequence continues at coordinate 655,692 of NZ_JAUCCU010000001.1, read as the reverse complement.
TCAGGCTGAAGATCTGTACTTGATCTCCACGGCCGAGATTCCCCTGACCGGCACGGTGCGCGACCGCATCCTGGATGCTCAGGATTTGCCCGTCAAGCTCACTGCCCACACGCCGTGCTTTCGTTCTGAGGCCGGCAGCGGCGGGCGCGACCTGCGCGGCCTGATTCGCCAACACCAGTTTGATAAGGTCGAGATGGTGCAGATCGTGCATCCGGATCAGTCCTGGGCGGCTCTGGACGAGATGGTGGGCCACGCCGAACACGTGCTGCAGGCCTTGGGCCTGCCCTATCGGGTCGTGCTGCTGTGCGCGGGCGACATGGGCTTCGGTTCGGCCAAGACCTATGATCTCGAGGTCTGGCTGCCCGCACAGAACACTTGGCGCGAGATATCTTCGGTTTCCAACTGTCTGGACTTTCAGGCCCGCCGCCTGCAGGGGCGTTTTCGTCCCGAAGGCCCCAAGGCCAAGCCAGAATACCTGCATACCTTGAATGGCTCTGGTCTGGCCGTGGGTCGCGCCCTGGTGGCCGTGCTGGAAAATTACCAGCAGGCTGATGGCAGCATTGTCATCCCGCCGGTGCTGCGTCCCTATATGGGCGGGCTGGAGGCCATTCGGGCTGCTTGATCCGTCGGCTTGGCCTGATGTCGTTCTAGCGCGCCGGGTCGGCCTGCCCACGCCGGATTTTATGTTAGAATGCGCAGCTTGACCGCAGTCATAGCCGGACAGGTGGCAGAGTGGTCGAATGTACCTGACTCGAAATCAGGCGTACGGTTTCCCCGTACCGTGGGTTCGAATCCCACCCTGTCCGCCAAAACACAATGGAATCAAGACGCTACGGCACGCAGGCTCATATCCTGTGTGCCGTTTTTTTTGGCTGTTTCACCGTCGTGTGACCAAAACGTGACAGCTTCTGCGTGGGCCGAAAGGTGGCTGGGCGCTAAGTGCGCGTACTTCATCACCATCTCCAGCGTCTCCCATCCACCAAGCTCTTTCAGTACAAGTAGTGGGGTGCCTGCCTGTGCGTGCCAACTGGCCCAGGTGTGTCGGATATCGTGGAATCGAAAATTATCGATGGCTGCGGTTTCACATGCTTTGTGGAACATCCTATCGTCGCCGCCCTTGATGCGTTTATTGTTGCGCGTCAGAATGAAACGATCATGCAAGCCTTTACGACGCCACAGTACAGCCAATGCATCAGCGTTTAGCGGAACTGATCGAGCCCGCCCAGACTTTGCTTGTTCACCTTCGACCCATGCTGTTCGGTTCTTGAAATTGACTTGTGGCCACTCCAGTCCGTACAGCTCATCCTCACGCATGCCAGTAGCGAACCCCAGGATGCAAGCATCTTGGAGCCATGTTTGAGGAACTGCCGTGATAAGGTTTGCTGCAGCGTCATGCGTGATCCACCGGACTCGTCGAGTGGGTTCGTCCAGAATAGGCAAGTGCGGGGCCTTAGTGATCCATCCCCAAGTGACGCACATCTTGAGCATCGTGCGGATGGTCGCCAAGTACCGATTTTTAGTTGCTGGTTTCAGCGGTGTGGGGCCCTTGTGCTTGTGCGTTTTGTGCGTGGGTAAGTTATCTAAAATCTCATCAGCAGTAATTTGCCCGATAGTCAGATGCCCCAGGAACTGACGCCAATATTCAATATACCGAGCCTTGGACTCGTAGTCGGATTGATTGACGTGAGCTGCCAAGAACCGGATTGCAGCTTCATCGTAGCTACGGTCCGGTTGATCACCAAATTTAGATTGTCGCCAGAGCTGGGCTTTTAAGCGGTCGTGGTATTCCTGCGCCTGCTTTTTGTCCGTCGTGCCAGCAGAGTGTCTAACTCTTTTGCCGCTTGCCGCGCAGAAGTCGACGTGCCAGACGCCGTTACGTAATCGGATTGACATGATGTGTTCCTGTCGATGCCAACCGACGCTATCCGTGTGACGTTATAGCGCGGCCTGCTCATTTCCTCAAGCCGAGATGGCCACACGCGCCAGATTCTTGAATTCGGGAGCCTGAAAGCTATCTTGTATCGATTGGCAAATACGGTCTGATATGACAGCCCTAGTCGTCGGGCTGCCTCGGCCAGACTGATAGCGATTTCGTCACCCGAAACAGTCGTGTGCATGAGATGCCTCCTTTGACCGAACGGCCGCATCTGACTCGACAAGCCGTCGATGGTTAGTGCAGTGATTTCATTTGTGAAAATTCAGGGCTTTTGGGGAAGCGTCGGTATGGGTTCTTCGGCAGCAGCATTCCAGCCCCACCAGCCTTCCGGCTGAGGACCGTAGGTGGTGTCATAGTGCATAATTTTTTCTGCTTTGCGCTCAAGGTACTCGGGGGTCAGCATCCCCCATACTTCCATGGGAAAGTCTCGACCAATGTCTTGCAGCCAAAAGTCAGGAAAAACTGCATCTGCATCGCTGTCAAAGCGCAAGGGCTTCTCAAACCTACGGTGCTGGGCCACCAAAGCGCCAGCCGCCTGATCCTCGTAGCCAGAATCTACTGGTATCCAGTCGTCTGACACTCGCATTAAAGCGATATCGATGACCTCGGACAAGAATTGTCCATTGCGCTGTGCCTTTGGCACGTCCAGCTGCAAAATAGCCATGACCCGTGCACCGTCACGCCATGCACTGCAGGCCGATTCAAACCGCTTACGCGCATTGCTCCACAGCGCATCATCAATAGCCAGGTACGGGAATCCGTTGAAACCCTGAATCGGTGGCCTTTCAACCACATCTTCGTAGTCGTCTTTGTGCTTTGCCAGCGGCGCAATGGCCACGATACGCACCCTGTTTTTAGATGCCTCGACGGCGCAAGCCTTGTTGTATTCAGCCTGATCGCTATCTGCCTGATGCGTGGCTAGCAGCAAAGCGGATGCAAGCGGTACACGGCCAGCTTCGATTTTCGATGCAGCTTTGGCCAGATGGAACATCACCAGGCTGAGGTTACGCCTGCAGGCCATGCTCGGGGACCACCTGTTAAAGCCTGCTGCCGTCCAGATGAGGTGTAGCAGGCCCAACAGCGTGACTGCAGGCTTGCCACGACGACGGTTTGGACTGGGTTTGGACTTGGTTGGAGCACGCGGAGGGGTTTTATCATCATCTGCGGCACCCCTGCCTTGCAATCCTACTTTAAGCTTTATCTTCAGGTTGCCATTGGGAAGCTCTTCAACAACCCCAGGCTGATAAGCCGCAATTCCGGAAGAAGAAGGGTCTGGGGAGTAATACTGGCAATCGGGGTCATGCTGATGACCAGTTTCTGGAAATTTGGCCAGAAAAAACGAATCGCTCTTGGAGTGATATTTTACGGAAAGCCTACGGGGCTGGTCATTTTGTTGACAGCAGCAGCTCACAATAGCTTGGCCGTGGGCTTTTAAGAGCGTGTGCTTCCAAGCAGGCGCGTGCTCACTCGCGGACTGGAAGTCAGGACTGAACCTCCGACTTTCACCCCCAAGGGAAATGATCACGGGGAAGATATCCTGGCCCATCAAAACCTCCTTGTGGGATGTGACTAGTCAGCCCCCTATGTCATCGCGGACCGATTCACGCATGCGCGAAAGAGGTGCCGGGGCATACTGTCCGTCAGAATCTGATGCCAAACATCGCACCAACGACAACGAAGGGAATCCTGAAGAAATGCCAAAGCGTGACTGCAGCAAAGCTAGTCAGTCCCTTCCCTAAAGCCCAGATGACTCTGAGAAGAAAAATTGTGGTGTGCTTGGCGACCCGCTTGTTGCGCTTTGTGAGATAGGTCTCACTGAATGTTTTTTTCACGGGAAGTGGATTTGCAGCCATGGTTGATCTCCTGGATGTTTACCCGGTTGACGTACTGCAAAAAAGGATGCCAGGTTACCTTCGTCCTGGCGGTCATCGGCTACTCGCGGCGCAGCCGATGACGGGTGCCCTATGGAGAAATCACAGGGAAGGAACAACAAAATCCGTCAACGATTAACGAATAGTAACCTTAGAGGGGATGGCGCCACAATACATCGCGCCGGTACGTAGCTCTAGCTTGATAACCTGAGGCGCCAACTTAAAGTAGCGCCCATGGTTCGTCTCACGGATCAGCCATATTTCTTGGCCAGGACCACCAATGTTGTCCACAACCTCAAAATCTCCGGTTTTACCGGGTGGAAGCAGTTCAGCATCAGTGACCATATCTTCACTTTAAATAATTCAGTGGTTGGATCTGGCAAGTATCCTGAAAACCAAGACACTTGCCAGAACGGCCTTGACCAAGGCCTTACCCTGGCCCGCCGAGATACCACGACGGGGGCCAGGTGTTCTGATCACGACCTGCAGGGCCTGGTGCCATTACCCGGCAAAGCCGGTGCGACAGGGTGCAGGGGCTGCGGTATTTGCCGCCTTCAGCCCAGGATTACGCGCCATCCAGGGCAAGAGGGACGTCTCACGACGCTGCCGGCGTCCAGGGCTTGAGCCTGGATCGTCATCACTAAAATCAACAAAAGTGCACCAGTTTCAACTGGGTTACGCCAATCACTGCTGGTTTGATGACCGGATGAGTTTTCACCTGTTTTATCTACCCAGGTGCACGTGCCGCCCCGGCCTGGCCCAAAAAGATCAAGGGCTGGTTCCTGACGACTCGGGTAGCCGCCCTGGGTTCGCGCCAGGGTCGGTTATATCGGTGCAAGTTGTTAAGGAGCAGATAGCGATAACTACTATCCACCAATTAAACACCATGTTTATATAAATTGCAAACAGTTTATCCTTTTCGCCTGCTGATTTTCCCAATAAGGTATGTAAGGTCCTCTTCAATTTCGTTGAGTTCTTCATCAGAAAGCGTGAATAGTTGCTGAGGATAGATTTTACGAAATGGCCACTTAACACTTTTCCCTATGTCATAGCCTTCTATTAATAGCGGTCCCTGCCCAGTTAGAACCCAAGTAGCATTTATGCCCAAAAACTCCTGAGCTTGCAAGAGACCTTCTTTGGAAGGGCCTCGTGATTCCCAGTTATTCACATTTTGGACGCTGACGTTTAGTAGCCTTGCGAGGGAGGCTTGTCTATGATCTTCGTCCAATCGACCTGTTTTTGAGGCAGCTGTATAGATCCGCGCCATGTGTTCATGCATCTTTTTCATGCACGGATTGTGCTTGTGAGGTAGCTTCTATGGATACACATGATGTTTCTTTACAAACAACATGTTTACTCAAACATATCGCTGATAATCAACGCTGGTATCATTCATCAACAAATCGTAAATGAAATATTCCACAACTGAAAAGGAACACTCCATGAAACGACGCGCATTTTTGGCTGCCGCTGGCGCAGCGGTAATGCTTGGCCTCACGGCGTGCGGAAGCGATGATGGTGAAAAATATTTAGGAACCTGGAAGGCCACGAGGGGTAGTCTAGGCCTAACGATTGAAAAAAACGGCAAGGACTTCATCATTACCCATACGGGAGGTATGAAGTGGTCTGCAGATGAAGAAAACAAAAAATCTTCAGCAACTGTAAATAAGCATGGGCAACTTGAGGTTAGCGCTGGTCCAATGACTATTACAGGATCTATAGAGGAAAAAACAGGTCACTTAATCATCGGGGGGAAGGAATACGTCCGCGTTGAATAACTTCTCGATCTGGCAAGTGTCCTGAAAACCAAGACACTTGCCAGAACGGCCTTGACCAAGGCCTTACCCTGGCCCGCCGAGATACCACGACGGGGGCCAGGTGTTCTGATCACGACCTGCAGGGCCTGGTGCCATTACCCGGCAAAGCCGGTGCGACAGGGTGCAGGGGCTGCGGTATTTGCCGCCTTCAGCCCAGGATTACGCGCCATCCAGGGCAAGAGGGACGTCTCTCGACGCTGCCGGCGTCCAGGGCTTGAGCCTGGATCGTCATCACTAAAATCAACAAAAGTGCACCAGTTTCAACTGGGTTACGCCAATCTCTGCTGGTTTGCTGACCAGATGAGTTTTCACCTGTTTTATCTACCCAGGTGCACGTGCCGCCCCGGCCTGGCCCAAAACTGAAGGGCTGGTTCCTGACGACTCGGGTGGCCGCCCTGGGTTCGCGCCAGGGTCGGTTATATCGGTGTAAGTTGTTAAGGAGCAATTCCCAAATATGGGAAAGTGTTGCAATTCTAAGCGCATTATTGGGATTTAGCAACGCTTCGTAAATATTGGTCGCTTGCCGACAGGTGCGGGGGGCATCACAGGGCTGGTTGAATATTTCACGTTCTACAACAGCGAGCGGCCTCATTCCGTTGTGAGGGATGTCTTTTATCGTCTGAATCACCCTGTTTTTGATACAATGAATACATGTATTCAATAGGAGGTTTGAACATGGCTACGTCCGTTCGGCTTGCCCCTGAGACTGAAAAAAGGCTGGATCACCTTGCCGCCCAGACGGGGCGCACCAAGGCGTATTACCTGCGCGAGATCATCGAGCAGGGCATCGAGGAAATGGAGGACTACTACCTGGCTGCAAGCACCGTGGAGCGCATCCGTAAGGGACAGGAACAGGTGCATTCGGCTGCTGCCGTGAGGAAGGATCTTGGCCTGGACAATTGATTACGCGGATTCGGCCAGAGCGCAGCTGCGTAAACTCGATCGGCAGGTGGCAAGGCGTATTGTTGATTTCATGGACGAGCGTGTGGCCCCGCTGGAGGACCCGCGCAGCACGGGCAAGGCGTTGACTGGACCGCTGGGCGGTTTCTGGCGTTACCGCGTGGGTGACTGTCGGGTGATTTGTGAGATCCAGGACGGTGCCTTGCGCGTCCTAGTTGTGCGTATTGGCAATCGGAGAGAGGTGTACCGATGAGGGTGAGGATTAAGGGGCCGGTCACTGCAGAGCGGTTGGCCGTAGCGTTGAGGCGAGCTGATCAAATATCGCGCGCGGCTTCAACGGGGAAGTCCGTATTCTCGTCTTGAGGATCGGAAACCGGCGTTCGGTATACAAAGACAAGCGCTAAACTGAGATCACTCAAGAAGCTGACCGTTAATGCAAATCAAACGCAACAGCACCACTGGTTGAACTAGATCAGCCGGCTTTGTCTGGACGAAATGTTTTGCTTGCGTGCTTGTGCACCTTCATCTCAATATATTCGCGAATTGCCATTTGGTCTTCAACCGGCAGGCTTCTGTATTCCTCAAGACTGACAATATCTGCAAACGGCCACGCCGTCGTGGCAGCCACTTCAGGGGAATCCACCAAAATAGGGGGCTTATCCGGCTCAACGCCTGGCACCAAGAGCTGCCAGGCCTCCATGCCGAAAGCCTTGGCCAGGTCTTCCAAATTATCAATTTTCAGTGCGGTTTCACCTGTGCGTGCACGCGCAATCGTTGATTTGCTGACGCCCGTACGACTCGCAATCACTTCCAGTTGAGGATAGCGAGTGCCATGTCCCGTGACCCGTTTGAGCGTTCTGCTCAGTTCATCGACGATTTTTTTTCCCATATTTGGATAGTGCCAGCAAGGCACATTCAAATGCGGAATATGATTCCCGAATATGGGATTACAGTGGAGGGTACAGCAAATTCACGCATGCGTGAATTATTCGCCACCTTTTGCCAGGTATGCCTGGCGTAGGACTTCGATATCGTCCAAAAATTGCTTTAGTTCGGGTTCGGGGGCAATGACGGTGGCTTTGACCCATCCCGGCGGGAAGCATTTCAGGCGCAAGTAGGCGTCCCACCACAGGTCCCGACACTGCATCACCCACGGGCTCGTGACACCGTACTCCCGTGCTATGTCTGCAAGTGTGCGCCCATCCACCAGGGCCGCATACGCCAGCCGTTGGGCTTGGACGTTACGTACTTCGCCCATCTCGGCAGCCAGGCTCATAAACTCTAGGTCGGTTAAGCGTTTTTTCTGCATCGTTCTCTGAACCACTGCTCTATATTCTTGTGCATCTTCTGCTGTGAGTTCCGCCACGATTCGGGGGCAAACCAACCGATCACACCACCGATGGCGACTATGAAAAGCCCGAGGATAACTTTAGATACCATACCACCTCCATAAGGATAGTTTACGTGATCGGGTCGTTTGTGCGATCAGATCGCTTTATTGTTTTGCAGGACTGGCTTGTACGACTACTTTAATAGCTGGGTTCGCGCCCCACACTGCAGCTACTAAGCCATCGAGCGTCGAAAATTCAATGGCTTCATGCCCAGCCAACTGCCACATCGACTGATGTCTGATCACTTCAACTGTGTCAGAAATCAATACTTTGGCAAGGTCAGTCTGTGCTGTGTGATCAATACGGGTTGATGCAACAGTTTGTGGCGCAGGCATCGTAGGTGACGAAGGAGCAGTTGCAGGCTTTGGTGCCGCTGGATCGCGAGGTTTCTTTTTCTTCAGCTGGTCCCGGACTTCCTGTCGGATATTTCTACCAGGATCTGCAGCTGCTTGCGAGACGATGTCCTCAGCGATAGCAGGATCTTGTTTTGCCAGACGACTCAGCTCATTGAGGGTTGTCACATCACTGCTGACACCTTGCTCGATGGCTTGTTGCACCACCGGATCAGACTCAACTGCCGTCAGGTAGCGCAGTCTTTCAGAAACCCAATTGGTGCTTTTTTGCCATTCGGCGGCCACGGCTTCCAATGTGCCCAAGGTTTCTTTGTCAGCACGCAAGGCCTGAGCAATTTCAGCGTTCGTCAGGGCCTCTCGGTGAATATTTTCAGCCCGTTGGATGCGAAGATGCTCCAGCTCAGTGAGAGTACGAACAATCGCTTTAAGCTTTAGGCCCTTCAGCGCCACTGCTCTGCAACGTCGTTCGCCTGCAACCATGATGTAGCGGCCAGGTGCATCAGGGTTCGGGCGCACAACAGCGGACTGGATTTGGCCCAAGGCCACGATGTTTGCACCTAATTCTTCCAGTGCCTCTGTTGTCAGGCCAGGGTTATCTTTGGAGCGCTGCTGGGGTAAGAAATCGATCAGGTCAGTATCGATATCAATTTGTTGCTCACCTGGTCGCGGGGCTTCAAATTCAGACAGCTTGGATTTCCGGATGCCTTTAGTAAAAACACTCATAAGTAATCCTTTTTGTGATGTCAGGCGTAAAGCCGGGCGATGATTTCATTGCAAGCACTGCGCATTTCGGCAGAAGCCTGGCGTTGGCTGCCGCTTCGAGGCGCCTGAAAGATAGGTTTTGCCAAGGCAAGCGACGTAGGTACACATGCACGTTGCATGATGGGCTGGTTGATCACCATTTCTTCACCGTATTCTTCCAAAAGGAAGGCAATACCCTCCAGTTCGTTGCGAGATCGGCTATTCACTAGGAAGGGGACCAGACCCAAATTTCTTAGGTCGGGATTGTAGCGGGACCTGATCAACTCGACGGTGTTCAGGAATTTCGGCAAGCGATGAATCGAAAAAGAGCTGATCGTCACCGGAGATACCACCGCGTCAGCAGCTGCCAGGACACTGATCAGCCGTCGCTGTAGATTAGGGGGGGTGTCGATCACAGCAATATCAAATGAGTCGGAAAAGTTTTCCAGAATGGTGGATCGCAAATCGGGCAGTTCACCCTGGGTCGCATCATCGACGTCGACGACTTCAAGATCAGCGGGAACAAGCCAAATATTCTCAGCAACCTGCCTGGGCGCGCAGGCCAAAGATCCTTTAAATAAGTTGCTGGCCACTAAACAATTGCTGTAGTCGGCTTGATCTGGAAAAGCCTCAGACAAATCATCTTCGTCCGTGTCAATCAACAGCACGCGTTTACCCTGTGCAGCAAGAGTGTATGCCAGGTGTATAGCAAGCGTGGATTTCCCAACGCCGCCTTTACGATAGGCGATAGCCAGTATTTTCATAGCAAAGGATTTCATAGGAACTCGCAAGAAAGCGAAATAATTAATGAATTATAAATATAGTAAAAATAAAGCGCAAGCGCAAATTCACGCATGCGTGAATTCGTTCCCGGGAACCCTGACAAGGATCATCATGAACGCACAACAAATCCATCATCAGGGCTGACTGGGACGCATATTTCATGGTAAAAAACACTGTTTGTTCATACAGTGAATTACCATGTCAGCCCCTCTTCCTTTCCAACCGAATCCAGCAATATGCTGGGCCACGGTCGCGACTACACAATGTGGTTTTCCCAGCCCCGCAGATGACCACACGCAGCAGCGCATCGATCTCAATAGAATCCTGATCCATCAGCCTGACGCCACTTTTTACATGCGCGTGCGTGGCCCATCGATGCGGGACGCCGGGATCGAGGACGGGGATTATGTGATCGTCGACCGATCCCTGGAGGCCAGGCATGGCGATATCGTTGTGGCCGTGGTCGACAGCGAGTTCACGGTAAAAACGCTGCATCGCAAGCGCGGGTTGGTGCGATTAATGGCCGCCAATCCGACTTTTCCAAATATCGAGCTACGTGACGGCCAGGAGCTGGTGATTTGGGGGGTGGTGACGTGGACGCTCAAGCAAAACCGCGCATAGCGCTGATCGACGGAAATTCATTCTTCTGCAGCTGCGAAAGAGTCATGCGTCCAGATCTGGAAAACAGGCCCCTAGTTGTGCTATCCAACAATGACGGCTGCGCCATCGCTCGCACCCAGGAAGCCAAGGATTTAGGCATCAAAATGGGAGCACCCTGGTTCAAGATCAAGCACCTTGAGACCCAGGGCCTGATGGCTCTATCGGCTAATTTCAATCTCTACGGAGATCTGAGCAGCAGAATGATGAATGTGGTCGGCCAGTTCTCACCCAGACAAGAAATCTACTCCATCGATGAATCATTCCTGGATTTGACCGGCATTTCTGGTACCGGCAGAGAAATTGGCACGGACATTCGCCAGCGCGTGCGTCAGTGGGTTGGCATCCCGACGTGCGTGGGCATTGGCTCGACAAAGACGCTGGCTAAGCTGGCCAACCACCTGGCAAAGCTGACCCCCAGGCTGCTGGGCGTCTGTGACCTGACAACCATCGACCAGGCCCGCCTTATGCGCGTACTCAGCCGCGTGCCAGTTGGTGAAGTATGGGGTGTCGGCAGAAGACTGGCGCCGAAGCTGCAGGCCATGGGCATCCACACCGCTGCTGACCTGGCCCAAGCTGATTATCGCGAGATCCGCGATACTTTCTCAATCGTGCTGGCCAGAACCAGCAAGGAGCTGGCCGGAATGTCGTGCGTGAGATGGGAAGCTGTGCCAGCAGCGAGGCAACAAATTATGTGCTCTCGAAGTTTCGGCCACGCCGTTCTTGATATTGTTTCCCTGCAGCAGGCGTTAAGCCTATTTGTCACCCGAGCCGCCGAGAAGATGCGCAGCGACGGCACTTGCACTTCAGCAATCCAAATTTTTATACGCACAAGCCCATTTCGCACAGATCCGCAATATTCGGGCAGCATAGTCGAGCAGCTAGACCAGCCCACAGACGACACAGCAACGCTGCTGACTGCTATGTCCAGAGGATTACGCAAGATTTTCCGGCCGGGATTCAAGTACGCGAAAGCGGGCGCGTGCCTGCTCGACCTGGCTGCGTCTGACATGGCCCAGGCGCAGGGCAATCTCTTTGCCGCGCTACCGTCCGAGAATAGACTGATGGGGGTCATCGACGGCTTAAATCACCGATTTGGCAGAGCCACAGTTTCGGTGGCCAGCGCCTTATCTGACCCTGATGCCGCTTGGCATATGCGTCAGGATCGGATGACACCGGCGTACACCACGGACTGGAGGCAGGTGGTTGAAATTTGGCGGTGAATCGGTGCAATTATCAATGCCAAATCTTCCCTACACGCTTTTCAAAACGAACCTATGGACATATGGAAATCTGCGCCGTGCCGGCGCAGACCAGCGGGCTCGCTTCGCTCGGCCTATGGACAAACCTGATGGACAGACCGTGGACAGCTACGCTGCCCACCGCCTGACCACAGGTATTGCCCACAGGCAGACCCGCTTTTACCACATGCCCACAGGCCCCCAGCCAGCAATCAATATGAAATACAGTTTGAAATCCAGACCTCGAAATGCCTAGAAACCCATGTCTAGGTCATAGCCTCGGAGTCGCTCAAATTCTTTCTGTTGAGCCATAACCCCCGGGTCTGTATATCTTGGTGCGTACTCATTAGCAGGCCCAGCACCGCCTTCAAGACCACGTAAGTCTGAAGCTGCCTGAAGCCATTGCGCACGAGGAATCGGTGGGCCAATGAAGGGCTGCAAGTATGCATCCAAGTGATTGCCATTTGGGTCGGCAATCTCTCTTGTCAGGGCGGTAAGATAGCTGTTTTTGTTGGTTTTATGCCAGTCAATCGACATACCAGCACGCGAACAAAGTTCCGCATGCACCAGCAGCATCGTACGTCCGTTGCCATCCAAAAATGGATGGCCATAAGCAAACAGGCCCATGACAAGGCCAGGCTGACTCACCATCAAACCTTTGTCCTGTGCCAACTCCAAGCCATGGAGCACAGCACGTTCGCATTCAAGAGGGTCACAAAAACGAACCTCTCCCTTGACAACAGCACGATCTGGCATAGTCTGCATGCGATCCTGACCAGCCCACGGATAAAGGTCTTCAAACAGAATCCGATGAACCTGCAGAAAATCCGCATACTCGATTCGGCGCAATCCGGCTAGAAAATTTAAAGCCTTTGGCAACATCGTCCTATAAATCTGATGCTCCAAAACCTTGATGACTGCAGGATCTTTCTCACGCTGCGAATTTCGCAGATAACCAGCTGTGGCGAAATCGCCAAAGGGATCAAACTGACCGGACACGGCGATGATGCGCAACGAGCATACTCAGCTGCTCGGCAGTTGTAATTTTCCCAGAGCGAGCCAGGGCAACAAGCAAATCATCAGTGGAATCGCTTTGGACGATATCACCCGCCAGGCGGGTGACATCAACTGCCCATTTGTCTGCGAACGTCGCTGTGTATGCAATGCCCGCACGGCGAGCCAAAGCACGAACAAAAACTGATGTCACCGTCGAGCGCCGACGTTTCATTTGTGATGCCTTGGTCCCCACTTTCCGCCTCTTTGATACGTGGCTCAGTGGCGAAGATTTGAGGCTGTAGCGAGTGTTCATATTCATTGTTCAATTATACATTTCTTTGGAAATCTACTCAATATCAATGAGTTATGTGTCAGCAAAAAATATCGCGGGAAGGACTCTGGCGAGTCCTTCCAATTCACGAAGTCATTTCACCTGTCCTCTCGTGTATGCCACAGTCGCAGCACGTAAATGATCGATTCCTGGAGTTCGTAGCGAATCTCATATTTTCCAACCAGAATTTTTCGCACCTCGCGAGGCTCAAACTGAAAAAGCTGTTCGCCGATGCGCGAGTTAGTCAGCAAAATGGTTGGCGCTTTGGTCAGCACTTGCACGGTACGCACGGCTGCTGATTTGTTCATCGGCGCCAGGAATTCGTACAAGCGCGCCAAATCGGAGAGCGCCTTGCTAGTCCACTTCAATTCCATCAACGGGGCACCGGCAAGGGCTCATCAGTACCAAGGCTAGCTGCCCACACATGTACGTCATGGTGTTCAATGACGCACCCGATATCTACGTCAGCCAGTGCCTCACGGGTCAACTTATCGCGTTCTTCTTCCTGAGCTACCCAAGCTGAAAGCGCCTGCTTAATGATCCAGCCGCGTGAACGATCAAGCTGTAAAGCCAGTTGATCCACTTTCTCAGCGAGCTGAAGCGAAACATGGGCAGTCAGCACTTTGGTGGTTGCGGTCATTATTAACCTCTCCTATTGAAATTCAATTTCGCCAGATCCAGCTACTGCCTGGTCGCGGTCAGTCGGGTTGCCGCGCACTACGATGTCCCCAGACCCGGCAATGCGTGCCTTCACTGAGTGAGTGACGTAGGCGTCAATATCGCCCGAGCCCGCTATCGAAAAATCAGCGGACGTGGCTACGAGTTCACTGACGTCTACATCGCCTGACCCGGCCACCTTGATCACCAGGTGGCCAACCTGCCCGAAAGCTGTGATGTTGCCTGATCCCCGAATACCCACATCAAGTACATCCTGCTGTAGATCGTACAAAGTCACATCCCCGCTGCCCTTGATGCGAATGCTGGGAGCTGCCGGCAGCGCGACACGAACGATGCCCCGCACAAAAACGAGTGCACCATCAGCATCACGCATATCGTTACCAGACACAATATTGCCAGAGCCCACAACGTGGATGCTGCGACCAGCCACCTGCCCAACAGAACCATAAAAAACCTGCATCACCCCGGTGTTCACTCCTGCAGACTGATGCACTCCAATGGCTTCACCGCTGCTAGTAATAGAAAAGACTTCATCTTCAATGATCAGCTTATCGCCGTTGAAACGGGTTTTGATGCCGCGAATCACCTCTGGGCTTTCGCCGGCAACAACTAGGTGAGGCGCTGCCTCACGAACAAAAACGACATCGACCGAACCTTTGATCACGATCTTGCTGATGGTGAGCATTGGGCGATTCTCTTTTTCAAAATTCGCCGCACGATCCCAAGCCGAATCGCTTTTGTCGTTTGCCGTGTTATGCGGGGAAGTATTCATTAGCCAAACCCTCCACATATGATTTGATTTTAATCATAGTGATTAATTATAAATCTATCAAGCAAATTAGCGCATTGAACTACCCGTTTTTAACGGGATAGCACTGCCTCATCAAGGCCCCGAAGCAAGCGCTTTGCGCATATGGGGGCTGCACTACACGACGCATACTGTCGCCCCCAGCCTTCGCGGGGATGTGCAGGCTTTGGCTCCTAAAGTGTAGCCAAGCCAGCCCGTCCAGGGCTTTCGCGGCATAAAAGGGTGCCCCCCGCTAGCGCGGGTCCCCCCATTTATTCCACGGTCCCTGGACCCCGCACTGATCTGGTTGCGCCTGCCTGCCTCGTGCAGTGCAGCGCGCAACACCGACGCGCTGCTGCCACAAGGAGCAGCAACATGAGCCGAATCATCCAGGGTAATTGCCTCGACATCATGCCCACCTTTCCTGATCGCTGTGTCGATCTGGTTCTCACTGACCCACCGTACCTAGTCAACTACAAAGACCGCAGCGGGCGAACGATCGAGGGCGATAAAGAGGGCAGTTGGCTGATTCCAGCGTTTCAAGAAGTCCATCGGGTGCTACGCCAAAACACGATGTGCATATCCTTTTACGGCTGGAACCAGGTTGATCAGTTTTCCGGCGCCTGGCGGGCAGCAGGCTTTCGCGTTGTGGGGCACATCGTTTTTGCAAAGCCCTACGCATCTAAAAGTCGGTTTCTGCGCTATCAGCATGAGTCTGCTTACCTGCTGGCCAAGGGGATGCCGGATCTGCCGGACAATCCGCCCAGCGACGTCATGCCTTGGCAATACTCGGGCAATCGCTTTCATCCGACACAAAAGCCAGTCTCGATACTGTCCACGCTTATCGAAACCTTCAGCAAGCCCCGAGACATTGTGCTCGACCCCTTTGCAGGTTCTGGCTCTACCGGCGTCGCCGCCCTGCAAACAGGCCGACGGTTTGTCGGAATTGAGCTCGATCGGAAGTATCACGCGGCCGCAGAGCAACGAATCACAGCCATCGGTTGGCAGGGCAGGGGGCATCAGCAAGAACGATGGGCAGCTTAGTAAGTTCCGCTAGCCCTACCTGGTCGGCAAAGTCGGCCAGAACCAGTAATGACCGGCCAGGCCATCTGGGCCCGGCCACCACCAACGGAGACCACCGTGACGACAAAGAACACCGCTGACTTGTTGGACTACATGCGCGGCTATGCTCGTAGCAACCCGAACAACATGGAACTACTCAACCGCGACCAGCAATGGGCCAAGTTGGCAAAAATAGAGCTGGATCGGCGTCACGCCGCGTTCATCGCCGTTCTGCCGAATCCAATACTTGAAGAAATCGCCGCCCGCGAACTCAACATCACAGAGCTGGCCAAGCAGCTGAGCCCATAAAAAGCGGGGGCCGCTTCTGCGGCCCCCACTTTTTATACCACTGACAGCCAAGCCAAGTCCTCACTATGGGTGATGGGTTCAGTCGTCGATCTGATGAAAACCTTGCCGTCAGGACTCGGTTAGAGCTGTGCGCTAGGCGCACAGCTGGGGGCGCTCGCCGCGCGGCATCAGTGGCCGCTTGCTGCCACCTTCTTCGCATGCCACCAATCCTGCAAGCCGCTGAGCCCGAAAACGCCGACGCTACTGCGCCGCCCCGGCACTGCGCAGGCTTTCGCGGCATAAAAGGTCGCCTCCCCGCATTCGCGGGTCCCCCCCATTTATTCCACGATCCTGCTCCGCGCCATGTCTGCGTAGTAATCGACGGCACGGGCTCAGCAACTCACAGGATCGGCGGCAACAACCGCGAAAGAAAAATCCAGCAATCCCACCGATTACGACCGGGCTAACAATCTTCAGGCTCGGTCAGCAGACAAAATATTTCTACTTCAGACGCAATATCTAGGACCAAAGTCATGCAAACCATCTTGAATTTTGATGCTTTTTCTGCTCTGAACCATAGTGATATGAACGAGGTGCAAGACCTATATGTGCGCAATAACGAAGGCGGTTACCAGGTCGCGTCTGATGCACAGATTCTCGCTGCTGGGCGAAATGCTGCCAATAGCTTGCTAGCCAGTGGCCCGCCAATGGAACAACCCAAAGCCGTCAAAGAATTCTTTCAGGCTAAATTAACCGGCCTGGGTCATGAGTGCGCCGCGATGCTGTTTCTCGATGCACAAATGCGGCTGATCAAATATGTAGAGCTCGCACATGGAACCTTGTCTACCGCAAGTGTGTTCCCTCGTGAAATCGTCAAAACTGCCCTTTGCTTGAACGCGGCAGCTTGCATCATGTCTCATAACCATCCGTCAGGAATCCCAGAACCCAGCCGCGCAGACCTGGCCCTGACCGCGCAACTAAAGCAAGCCCTAAGTTTGGTCGATGTGCGCCTGCTGGATCATGTCATTGTCAGCGCCACAGACGCTGTTTCACTCGCAGAACGCGGTCAGTGTTGATCCAAGCCCTTGGTGCATGCCCCGGCGCCCACGGCGCCGGGGTCGGGCTGGCAGGGTCAGACCCCGTTCCGGGTCCTGACCCTGCACCTGCGGTTACGGGCTTTCATCCCTCATGCCTTCGCGCCTGACGGCGCTGCGCGCTTCGCTTGCGCTGGCCGTTGGCCAGGTTAGAGCTGTGCGCCTGGCGCACAGCTGGGGGCGCTCGCCGCGCGGCGGGTGGCGCTTGCTGCCACCTCCATCGCATGCCACCAATCCTGCAAGCCGCTGAGCCCGAAAACGCCGACGTTACTGCCCTGCCTCTGCACTGCGCAGGCTTTCGCGGCATAAACGGGAACCCCCCGCAAGCGGGTCCCCCCCATTTATTCCACGGTCCTGCTCCGTACAGCGTCAGCTCAGTAATCGACGGCACGGGCTCAGCAACTCACAGGATCGGCGGCAACAACCGCGAAAGAAAAATCCAGCAATCCCACCCAATCACCATCCGGGCTAACAATCTTCAGGCTCGGTCAGCAGACAAAACCAAACCCGGAAACGTTTTTCAAAGGAACCACGGAAATGAACATCCAACAAGCACTAGACATCAGGATCGATTACGCAATTGCAAAGGTCAATCACTGGAGTTCTTTGGGGCTGTTCGCCTTGAAAGAAGCGAACGAATTCGGATACGTCAACTATAGCAGCCCCGTCCCTAACCTATTTATCGATGAACCGGATTTGAAACAGGCGTTTCTGGGCGGGCAGCGTAGTGCAGCTTTGGAAATAGCCGAACAGGCTTACAACGATGCCATAGATTGGGTAGAGGAGTTGGCCGAAATGAATGCATGTTCCGGCTGTAACAACTTGCACGGGCACCCATGCCCGCACCATGGATAAAGACAACTGCGGCCAATGCTCTGCGGGTCAGGGCATTGACAGCGGCTGTCGCTGAACTTCCCATCCACGGAAAACATCTAGGAGCATCACCATGGCATCAGTCAATAAAGTCATCCTCGTCGGCAACCTGGGGCGCAACCCCGAAGTCCGCTATAGCCCCGATGGTACTGCCATCTGCAACGTCTCCATCGCCACCACCAGCCAATGGAAAGACAAAGCCACCGGCGAACGACGTGAAGAAACCGAATGGCACCGCGTCGTCTTCTACAACCGCTTGGCCGAAATCGCCGGGGAATACTTGAAAAAAGGCCGGTCAGTCTACGTCGAAGGCCGCCTGAAAACCCGCAAATGGCAGGACAAGGACACCGGCGCTGACCGTTACAGCACAGAAGTTGTTGCCGATCAGATGCAGATGCTGGGTGGGCGCGATTCCGTCAGCGACGTACCGGACGGTGACACCGGGTTTTCCCAGGCACCAGCACGCCGAGCACCCCAACAGAAACCCCCCGTTGCACCTGCTGCCGCACCACAGTTAGCCCCATCGTCCGGTGGCCTGAACGACATGGACGACGACATCCCGTTTTCTTGCCTCGGTGCCGGTCGCGTCTGGGCCTGCATTTAACCTAAAACCAAAAGCCCCTGGACGGCAGCAACCGACCCAGGGGCAACACCGCTACCACTGTAAGGAGCAAAAGCGATGATTAACCATGATCTTACCAAACTCGCAGCACTTATGCGCGACAACCACGCGGCCCACAAGCCTATGCGGTTGCCTGCACTGAAAGGCCGCGAAATTGCTGCCCTGGTCAAGCTGCTAGATCAGCATGCCGCAAACGATATCAAGTCGATTCACTGATTGGAGCGTGATCATGAATATAAGCAACGAACGTACCGAAATCCTGCCCAAAAACTTGTTTCTGTCAGTCCGCTATCAGGCCCGGAAAACTCCAGGCCAAAAGCCCCTGGCCGAGCTTGCAGACACCATCGCAGCCCAAGGCCTGCTGCAAAACCTTGTTGTTGTAAAGGCCAAGAAAAAAAGCCAGTACGAAGTTGTCGCCGGCGGACGCCGCTGGGCAGCTATCCAAATTCTGATCGAGGATGGACGCTGGCCCCATGATCGCGCTGTGCCAGTGTTGATCATCGAAGAAAAGCACGGCCTCGAAGCATCGTTGACAGAAAATATCGGGCGTGAAGACATGGAGCCGGTCGATGAATTCGAGGCGTTTGCCCAATTGATCGATCAGGGCAACACAATTGAGGATATCGCTGCACGGTTCGGGCGAAATCCGGGCTATGTCAGGGGGCGCATGAAACTTGCGGCTGTGGCCCCCGATCTGCTGCAGGCGTTCCGCAATAAGGAAATGCCTCTTTCAGTGCTGATGGCCTTCACCATTTCTGACGACCATGCAAGACAGCTTGAAGTTTGGGCGGGGATGGGTGCCTGGGACCGTATGAATACTCGACCAAAAAGCATACGCAGCAAACTGACAGACAACGCACTCAGTGCTGATCGTGGCATAGCAAAATTTGTGGGTCTCGATGCTTATGAAGCAGCCGGGGGCAGGGTGGTGCGCGATCTTTTTGCAGACGATAGTGATTTGAGTGGTATCTATCTTCAAGATGCCGAAATCATCAAGACCTTGGCCCTTGAAAAAATGCAGATCAACCTGAGCCAGCACAGTGAAGGCTGGGCATGGGTTGAAACGGTGCTGACATGGGACGAGGCCGGTTGGGTAGGCCATAGCAACAAATTCGGGCGTGTCCACGCCGAAGAACGCAAGCTGACAAAGGCCGAAACCGCGCAAATCAAAGCGCTGACGGCCCAGATTGACGCCCTGGACACGGCAATGGATGCACTCGAAGATCCCAACGGGATCGATGAAGAAGCATGGGACAAAATGAACGATGAAATGTCAGATTTGAGTGATCAACTTGACGCAATCAAAAATTCGGCGCGAGATTGGTCCGACGAAGCAAAAAAATTCTCAGGCATCGGTGCTTACATCAGTGACACGGGGGAATTGAACATCACATATGGGCTTATCCGACCGGAAGACCGCAGGGCGGCGCAAGTAGCAGCCCAGACGGCGGCAAACGAGGGGGGGGGATTCCCCGGCGCTGCGTACATCACTACCCGCACCAACAACACGGCCCGCTTACTCAGAGCGCCTGATGCGTCAGCTAACAGCCCACAAAGTCGGTGCCGTCAGTGCTGATCTGGCGAGCAAGCCCGCCATTGCCCTGGCTGTATTGGTTGCGCAACTTACCCAAGAAAAACTTGGTCCCGGATGGGCGCGTGGCTTTGGGCTTGGCATTTCGATGCGGAATGAAGCACTGCGGACACATGCACCAGACTACGACGACAGCAAAGCGGCCAATGCCCAGGACCAGATGCGACAGCACTGGCTGGGAATTCTCCCCACAAAAGACGGACAAGTGACGCCAGAGGTCTTGCCTTGGGCATTGGCCCAGGATCAACAAATCCTGCTTGATCTCCTGGCCTACTGCATCGCAGGCACCGTGCAGGGAATTCAGACGCAGGATACCAAACACGCCACGCCACTGGACGCACTGGCAACTACGGCCGAAACCGATATCGCCGATTGGTGGGCCCCTACTGGTGAATCCTTCCTGGCGCATGTCAGCAAAGGGATGATCACTCAAGTCGTCACCGAGGGGGTCGGAGCAGACGCCGCGCTTGCCCTGGGTGCCATGAAAAAAGGGGCTGCGGTTGAAGCTGCAGAAAAGGCACTTGCAGGTTCTCGATGGCTTCCAGAACCCATGAGGATCAAGTTGGCTAGTCAGGCAGAGTAGTTACAAGTCCGTGGATTGGCGCAGACCAGTCTACGGACAGCAATCATGCTGCAATCAAAACCACAACATGCCTTCGCGCCGCAGAGCATGGCGAACCTGCCTGGGTGTGTCGAGCCCGTGACCTGCTTGCGGAAACCGCAGCATCCAACATGGACTGACAACCACTGAATTGAACGAGTGATCTAACACTCCAACTCTACCTTGACCAGGGCTGCGTATGCAGCCCATTTTCTTGTGCGCCCGCTGCCCATCATTGGTGGCGTTTTTTTTGTCTTCGGCAATTTGCCGCTGCGTCCAGATCAGCCATCCTGCCCTGCCGTCATGTCGCTATGGCGTGGTGCAGCTGCTGTGGTTGCTGGGTGGCGTCGTTGCCCGCCCTGGTGGTCGGGACCCTGGGTCATACGCCGCGTGAACTGGCGTTCCCGCAGTCCCCCTTAAGAGCCTCAAATCCTTCAGATTTGTGTCCCTTAAGGCGTACACACAGTACGCACCCTGGTGGGTGCAATATCTTCTTGATTTATATGACCTTTTTCTAAACCCATGAATTTCAAATAGAACACATCATTGATACAGTTCAAATCTAATGCTTTGATATGATTCATATTATCTGTGTCCTACTTGTGTTTTTTTGAAGCAAACACACATGAAATCTGAAGCCGAAAAGACAAAACACGACAAAACAGATTCTTTCTTAAATCAAAACACAGTCAATTTCAATACAGAAACAGACGAGGATAGTACTGGACCGAGACAGATACAGGACGCACAACAGACAAATCCAGCACAAGAACTAGGCAAGCAACAAAAAAAACAGGCACAAGGCCTGTTTTTAGTTCGTCGGGGTATTTAAATCTCGTACTCAGCGTCCTTTTTGACCAAAGATACTTGGGGTTTATGCACGTTTGGTACAAGATCAAGCGCCGCTGTTTTAGGCTCTCGGCGGGCAATTGCAGCCGGTAGTTTTTTCATGTCATCCGTGAAAATGACAGCCTCATGTTTGGCGCGAGAAATGCTCACGTACCATACATCTTGCTTGGTTGTACGACTGTGGGTTTCCGCGTTGATCAACACCCGATCGCAGGTCAATCCTTGCGCACTGTGAACGGTTGATGCGTAAGCATGATCCAAGTGCAAAGGCAAGTCCGCAGGTAAGGTGATTGTGCGTCCTTTGCCTGAAATCGTGACCGATTTGGACGTAATTGCCGCGACTTGAAATCGTTCGCCGTTATCTAAATCAAGCTCTGCACTTTTGCGCGTGACACGCACCCAGTCACCAACAGATAGCTCTGCTTGTACCGGCTGATAGACCGAAATCTTTTGTGTGCGGCTCGGTGAAAACTCCAACAATTCACCGGTGGCTTCGTGGCATACCTTCAGCTTATGATCACTGCCTTCGCCCAATACACGGTACATTTCACCTCGTATAAGACCACAAGCATAGTTGCGTTCGGGCTGAATAATGTCGTCCTTTGCATAGTATTTTGCGTAACGACGCTGGGCTTGTGTTGTGTCCCGCCGGGTCAACAGATCGTACTCCCGACCTTTGCCTGCAAGCCCCAACAACGAATGACAGGCACGGTTGATCTCGTTGCGTGAATCATTGGTGCCGGTAACGATCAGCGTTGCAGCCCGGTCTTGCTCAGTCATTCCGGCATATCGCGTGGCAAGCGTTTCATAACGTGATCCGGGGTCTTTAACCTCAATGACATCATTGACCCGAGTCAAGGATGCACTGGCACGCCCAGCGGCTGCCAATTCGACGGCTGCTTTGAGGGTGGGGTTTTTTTGCCGGATGATCTCGCTCATGATCGCAGTTGCCATGCCCGCTTTTTGCATTTGTGCAAACGGCTTTCCAGCCTCGATGGCAGGTGTCTGCTCAGTGTCACCCAATAACACCATTTTGGCGCCGGTTTGTTCGGCCAGCTTGATCAATTTATCCATGATTCGCGCAGGGACCACCCCGGCTTCGTCAATCACCAACACGGTTTTTTCGTTAATTTGCCCGGTAAACCGTCCTTTTTTGGTGGCTTCAAGGCGCGAGGCAATGGTGCTGGCTTCGACCCCAAGCTCTCGTAAGGCCCGAACTTGGGAGCCGTAGGAAGCCAGAGCAACCATTTTGTAGCCGCGATGCTCGAGTATTTTTCGGGTCCGATTTAACATGTGAGACTTACCTGTCCCCGCCAAGCCTTGCACCCCAATAATTCGATTTTCAGTACCCAGGATCAGGCGGGCAGCAGCTTGCTGGCCAGGTGATAGTGGTTCGTCGAGCAACGCAGCATCAATGGCTTGCGCACTCATGATAGGGGCCAATACCTTCCGACCGGCAAGCTCGTCAGCTAAGATTTGTAGTTCACGCTGCTGTGCTTTAGCCGTCGTATATTGAGGCTCGGCCGCAACGAGGCGACCAGCGATGATTCCATCTGTCACCAGACGGGATGCTTCCTTCTGATCACGACCAAGCAGCTTGATCGTGTCCTCCCATCCCGCCCGAGTCATGGGGCGTAATGTCAGATCATCAGCCGGTTGGTACATCTGATCGCCTGCTAATAAAACACCACGGTCCAAGTTTGACTGTAGGGCTTGGCGCAGGCTGGGAAGATCCGCACGACCGCCACTATGGTGCAAGGCAGCTGCCAAAATCTCTGACTCACTCATGATCGACTCCCGTTCAGATAAATGTTTGATTGCCCAGCGAATCGCTTGATTTGCAACATAGTTCTGCTTTTGATCGACCGCTTTACCTCCGTCTAACGCAGCAGAGGTAGGTGGAACAGTTTGGTTTTTATCGTTCAGATCGGTGTGGGGCTGATCCGGTGCATGGGGCTGATCCGGTTCATGGGGCTGGTCCGGTTCATGGGGCTGATCCGGTGCATGGGGCTGATCCGGTTCATGGGGCTGGTCCGGTTCATGGGGCTGGTCCGGTGCATGAGGCTGATCCGGCTCCTGGTCGGACTTTTCATGCTGCTGCTCTTCTTTATCCAATGGAGCCTTCCAGCTGTCCAAATCAATGCCAATCGATTGGGCTAGCGAACGCCAACTGGATAGCAAGTGTTCACGCGTATATTCAACCAGATCCTTTGATAGCCTGGTCTTGATCGTGGCCAATGCCTTTTGGGCACGGGAGGCCGTCATTCGATCCAAACCGATGGCGTGCAAGGCACGGTTGATGTCCAGGAGCCGGTTGCTGAAGGCCTCGATTTGCGGGCGTGTGTAGTCCGCAATTTCAATGTGATTGGCTTCAAACCTCAGTTTGTAGCCCAGGCGTTCCAGCTCAGTGGCTAAGACACTCATGTACTGCGCATCGATCATGCGCTGCAGCTGCATGATCTTTTCATTACTCAAAGACACCCAAGCTCCATCTTTTCGCTGGGTCAGGTTCATGATGATGGCGTGTGTGTGCAGTTGGGGGTCTGGCCGAGAGAACTTGGTCGGGCGTGCCGTCTCATGGCGAAATTTAGCAATGATCAGGTTGCCGGTGATTTCGGCATAGGCCTGGCCATCCACCTTGTATCGACCCATGGCCAGCTGCTCTTCTACAAAGCGCAGTGCCTCGGTCACTGCCTGGTCATGTGCAGCGATCACGCGCCCATCACCTGCAACCAGGGCCTGCAGCGAAATAGATTTAGGCGCACTGAACGTCAAATCAATGCCAGCGCGGGCGCTTGAGTCTTTGCGAATGGTGGCTGCAATCTGGATACCGGCACCGTAATGGCCGGCAATCATCGCCTTGAATGCTGCTGGATTCACCTCCCCGGCCAGGCCCAGGGCTGCAGCGCCTTGTCCTTGCCAAACGGCAGCTTGCCCGTCGTGACTGTAATAGTCGTCTTTTTGGTCAGCATAGTATTTGACCGCATCCACTGCATCTGCCCGGTGCAGTACCTTCGCGCTAATCATGGCTATTCAATTCCCAATATCGATCAAATAAACACCAAAAAACCCAAGGCCTGGTAGGCCAAGGGTTTCAGAAGTGGGTGAGGGTTGTTATCCACAGGTTCTGTGAATAATTATCAGGGGGCAGGGTGGATATTTGCCAAATTTTGAGGCACGGCAAACACCTGATCGTTTTCCAGAAATGCCGGCGTGTGTTCTGCATAATGCTGGAATTTCATTTCAACTTTTGCGATTGGAAAATTCCCTGCAAAGCTTACATACCCGGTCATTTCTTCAAACTTCTGGATCTCTGAAGGCATGACAACGCGCTCGCGAATGCGGATGATTTTGTCTGAAGTATTACGCCCCGAATTAGAGTGAGATACTGAGTAATCGGGTCGCTCTACTTCGTGCTCACCCAGGGCTTTGCTTAAATCTTCTGCTGTTTGAGAATCGGTGTTTGATCCACCTAAGACGGTCAGGCTCCGAAAGCTGGCACGAATGACCTGTGACATGGTTTTGCCATAGATGTAATCCAACTGCGCTGTACTTTGTAGTCCAGCAAAAATCATGGCGCCTGCTTTTCTGCCCTTTGTCAAACCATCTACCAACGATGACAAAGCATCAAGGGAAGCCAGTTCGTCAAGAGACAATACCCACCTTCGCTGTTGGGATGGCGGCATCGACAGTAGCTCTTGCAGGAAAACATCAACCCAACATGAAACCAGGGGCTTCATGGCGGTGGCCATGTCTTCGCGCCAATTGATGAATAAGTTTCCCCCATTTGGGTCTGCCATCCACTCTCGGATGCTGAAGTGTCCAGCAGGCATGCTGGTGTGCTCCGATAGCTTATTTGAGAGCACAAACCGAGCGCTGGTCAAAGCCTTGCTGGCCTCAGATGAACCCGCAAATAAGGACTCGGCCAGTGTGCCGGTCAAGTAGGCGCGAAGCTGCTTGTCGTCGATGATTGTGCAGTAATTGAAAACCTCCTTGATGTCGTTGATTCCTGCAGAGTAGAGTTTTTTTGCTGTTTCTCTGAGCAGAAGCCGTCCGTAATCATTCCATTCTTCAGAATTTTTGTCTTCTGCCATCGGCACGATTGATCGACTGATCCGCTTCCAGTCGTAGTCTTTGCGCACGTCATTGAAAAACACCCAGCCTTCAGTGCGTGTGTCGTATGGATTTAGAATTTTGTCACCAGGGCGATAAAACTTACTGAGCATATCGCCATTAGGGTCAACAATCAGCGCACGATCACCACGCTTCAATGCCGAATACACAAGATCCCGCATAAGAATGGACTTGCCTGTACCCGTAGCACCTGCAACTAAAAAGTGCAGGTTTTCCACTTTTCTTGGCATCGGGATACCCGCCACGTTGAGCTGCTTTGTACTGCCCCACCGGTTACGGCATATCTTTGCCAAGCGCTTGGCGCTGACCACCCGGGTGCCACGGATAAATCGGGTGAATCCCGCACCTTCGAAGCCCTCTGTTTTGTATGCCCGTCCAATCCAAAAGGTTGCAGCGATGCCAAACAAAAATCCGATGATCAAGGTTCCCCACATGAAGGGGTAATCGGGCGTGATCATTGCCCAATGCAAAATGCTGCGCCAGCGTAGCTCACGCAACCCAGTGCCACTTGAATACATGGCCATCATTAGCCAAGCCAGGATAGGTCCAAGAATCAAAAAAAATGACGCTAGGCGTCGTTTTGTAAGAGGTGACATGAATGAACCTATCGTTTGTGTGGGAGGGGTGCATCAGCACGCCATAGGTTTTCAGGGCACTGACCGTAGCAGGTGTCGGTATCAAGAAGCGCAGAGATAAAAATTCCGATCTCTGCAAAATCCTGCAGGCCCTTGGATAAGGGTGCGATGAAATCGTTACCGTATGGGTTCACTCCCCAAAAAATCTCAGAGTCCGTGGTTTTTGCGGGGTGAATTTTGTGTTGGCAAAGCTCAACAATATTGCCCGCAAGCAGTTCAGCGCGCATCAACGACACCAAGGTGGCAATGACAAGCTTACGAGGCAAGCCGTCATCCAGACTCTTTGCAACGGTATCAAATGTCAAAATGGATATTGGCATGCCATAGGTCTGGGCCAAATCCATTTCTTTGAGTGACCCGCGCGACTTCTCCCAGCCAGGCAGCATCAGGATTTCGCTGCAACGGCTCAGGGATCGCGTGGCCAAACGCATGCAATCCTCCCAGGGTGTGTCAGGCGCCAATCCAAGTTCAGCCGGGCTGACCACGGTACGGCCCAGGGCGCGAGCCCAGGCAGCAACAGCATTAAAAGTGTGGTAATTCAAATATTCTCGGCCCGTCATCGGGCCTGCAAGGTATATGGACTCATTGACTGCTGCCATGGTGATGCTCCTCAATATCAATTGATAAAATTTGCTTGACGTGCAGATCTGGTTAGCTAAGTGACAGCCAGAGGGCAGCGGCCAGTAAGCCACCCAGCACCCCGGCAGTACCGCCCAAGATGGCGGTTAGGGCCACCAGGCGCTTATGGGTGTACATAACTGATCGGCGATGTTGTTCTGTAAGCTGCATCAGTGCTTCAAGACGCTGGCAGACGCGGGCCATTTCCTGCATGGCCTCATCGTTCAGCCGTCTATTGGTTTCGCCAACGACTTGACGCACATCCATGGGCAATTTTTTGGCTTCAACAATGCAAGAATTGACCGTCTGCGAAACTTGGCCAAGTGCCTCTACCAGGGTCCCCACTTCGCCCATAACATCCCGGTAGATGACATCCAGCTTGGACCTGGGGTCGGAGGCCTCACTCATGACCGCTTCCTTGCTGTGGAGGGCGTGCTCCCTGCCGGCGCTGCAAATAGTGCGCTAAAGGCCAAGTCAAGATTTCTCACCACCGGCCTCGCCAGGGATTTCAGTGCGTGGCAGTTGGCCAGGCGCGAGACCTCGGCCGCATTGGATTTGTCAGTTTCGCGCAGCAACTGGCGATAGTCCGTCTCGTCGCTCAAGACCGCATTAATCGTGGTCTTGGCCGCCGCCAAAAGATCAAAGACCTCGTTGTCATAGACGGCTGCAGATTCGTTGGCAATGAATTTGGCATACGCGATCTGATGGCCGAAGATAGCCGGAAACTCATCATGCACATCTGCGTTTACCCGGTTAAATATGACCCGAATTCGAGAGGCTTCAATCCCCAGCTCAGATAAGGTTTCAATGGTCGTGATGGTTTCGCGCTGGGCTTTGCCACTGCCGATGACCGGCAATACGAAATAATCGAATTCCAGGTGACTATCGTCATACTTCATCAGGTGATCTAAAAAAGCTTCAATGTTGCTGGCCCCGACATCGACGATGGCATTGTCAAGCGTGAGAAGTTCGCGAAACAATCGCCCAAAATGCTCGCCACGCAGCTGGTCGGCCACCAGGCCCAGATCCTGAGCTGACTCATTGGTGGATTCCACAGCGAAAATCTTGGCTTCATTCATGCGTGGTGCCAGCAAATGGCTGGCCACCATTGTTTTGCCGACTGAGCCGGAATAATTGAGAGTGACAACTTTCATAATTTGGTCCTGTGTTTTTTGCCCAGTTGGGCAAGTTCGTTTAAGTCGGGTGTGCGCCTGCGTACACGGGCTAGATCCCCCTTGTTGTGTACTGATGGCACAGCAGAGGATGATTCAACCAATGAACCGGGTGCTGGGTGCGTGGGTAATGCTCCCTGGTGAGAGGAAAGGCTTGAAGTGGGGTTGGTCGGCGCGAGGCCATGGGAGGGAATTGGCGCTGATTTGAGCTTTTTCCGATATCGCTGAATCACCGTGTCCAGATACAGTTTGGATACTGGAATTTCAGCGTTGTGCAGTTCTGCAAGGATCTCGGCACGCGTCAGGCCGGTTTGCAATAAACGGTCAATGGTTGGCAAAAGAGGCCTGAGCCGACCGATGATGCTCTTCGGTTTGAGCGCTTCGAGTTTGGCAATTACTGCCTGGTCTTCGCTCTGTATCCTCATAAGTTTTTTCCTGTTTAGTGGCGTCATCTGGGTCAGCCTGAAGCGGGGTGCTCAGACGCGTCTTGATGATTTCCAAGTAGGCGCGGCCTTCGGGCTTTGGTACTGGTGGAAGTTCGTGGCCAGCGCTTTGGGATGGGGCATGGGTTGATGGCTGCCAGCGCCTATTGATGTGCTCAATAATTTGGGCAGGCTGCAGTGGGGATGTGTATGCACCTGCAGGACTTGCCAGATGGGCCAAAATCGCCTGATCGACCACATCGTAGGGATACTCGCTTAGGAGCCGGATGAAAACGGTCTGAACGGCCGGTGATGGAGGTGGGCGGCCACGCATTTCCGCAATGGTCGCGAGCCAGCTTGATAGCCGGCCGATTTCTTCATTTGTCACTTGCATGATCCTCAGAACGTTCTGGGGGACCCCGAGGCCGTCGCCAGGGTGCTGGCTAGGCGCGAGGACTGAGCAGGGGAAAATCGCCTCACCAACTGCAGACCTCCGACACGCTGTAAGCGTGTCGAAGTTGCGAGGTGGGTGCCGCGCCCGTTAGGGCGGGGGAGGGGCGCTAGCGCCCTCCGGGGGGCGAGGCGGCAGGCCGAAGGCCTGGACGGGGGGCAGCAGCCCCGCCGCCAGTGGGATAGGGCGATGGTCGTCTTTGTGAGAGGTAATCACCAAGAAGGCTCGGCAGGGGCGTAGCGTTCCCCGGGCCATAGGCACGGGGACTTGCATCCAAAAGACATGTGATGGAGCAAGGTGTGTTTGTTGGGAGGGTGCTAGCCCGTGAGGCAGGGGGTCTACTGCTTCCCCGCCCGTAGGGTGGGGGACTGATGTCATAGGCCGACGACGCAGGCGTCGGGGCGAAGGGAGCGCAGCGACCGAAGGGTAGGCGGACAAATGCGACGGCTTGCCGCAACGGCTACCACGCGGATGCGCACGCGACTCCTTTTTATAAACCCTATAAACCCTATAAACCCTATTGTGTCCCGTTTTCGGTACTGGTTAAAGTCCGTTTTCGGTACTGGTTAAAGTCCGTTTTCGGTACTGGTTAAAGTCCGTTTTCGGTACCAGTGGCATGAAAAATTGGGCTAGGCCCGTTTTCGGTACTGGTCCCATTATTTTTTGTCGAAGGTTGGTGCGAATGCTGGTTCACCAGAGCACGAAGTTCGGCACCTATCGCCTCGTAATCAGGGGGGACTGATGATTGTGACGCAAGAGGGGGTAGGCCTACTGCTTGTTTAGGCTCCAGTTCTCTCAGCACCCAGCGGCGCCAAGCTGCATACCAATCCTGACTCTCGGCTTTTTGGCCAGGCTCCGATGTCCAGTGGGCATGGAAAATTGCAGCCACAGAATCAATCTTTGCATCAGACCACTTCGGCCTTTGTTTTTTCGCCCAGACTCGCCAACTAGGCGGCAAGCTCCACACTCCGGGCAACGGCGTGCCGGGTGCGCCGGCATTGATGAAGGTACTGGACTGACACACGCTCAGCGGCGCCGGCTGCAGATCGTTGCTTGAGGGACTTTCGGGCTCTGTTGGCTCTTTGGCTTCTTCGGGGATCAACTCGCCCTGGTGAGGCGCCTGCTGGTCGGGGGTTTGCTTCTGCGACGCTGGACAGCCGGCCAGTCGATAAATAGGGATGCACAGGTTGCCACCGGCTGTACGTCCCGTATCCACGATTAAACCTGCTTCACGCAGTCGCTGCATGGCATCGAGCACTGTTTTGCGGTTTAACCCTGTTGCCTTGGATAGATAGTCAGTTGAACCAAACATCAACCAGGCTGGGGCATCGTGGCGTACAAGGTTGGCCAGTGTCACAAGTATGAATTTTGAGGATGATCGGGTAATGGGTTGTTGAAATGCCCAGTTGACGGCCGCGACGCTCATGGGGATAACTCCTATTCTTTATTTGACAAATATCGTGTACGAAAATCGATAAGGGGTGGGACAAGCGAGGGAAATTGGGGTTACGTGGAAGATGAGATGTGCTTTATGCCACCTTCCGGGGAATCGGTGCGCCAGGATCAGGCCGCCCAGCGACCACCTCTGCATACAGTTTTTGATTCCTGTTGCGCAGGCGCTCTACCTCGGCCAGCAAGCGGGCATTCCGATTGCTTGCGTCGCGCAGCACGTCCAGAACCTTCTGTGGGTCGCCTGCATTGGCGATGGTGCGCACCAGTAAAAACTGCTCGCGCAAGAGATCCACATCCCGAAAGCGCCACAGCGCAGCCTGCCGGATATATTCATCGTGACGGCCCTTGAAATGCACGGCGTGTCCGGCGCGGATTTTGATATGCCCACGGCCATTGACCTCCAGCAGGCCCCAGCCATCCGGCAGATCGGATAGCTGAAGCACGCCTTCAGGGGCCATGTAGTAGCGCCAGGAGCCGACGCCACCACTGATCCGATGAGGCTTCTTCGCATCAGCCAGGAAATCAGATCGGGATACCTTGACCTCTACCAGCACGCTACCGTCTCTGGGGGCATGGCCGGTGTAGCGAAAACCGATTGCATCCGGCACCTCACCAGCCCAGCCTGTACGGCACTCGCTGACCGCGACGGCGCAGCCTGGGCCGCCCGCACTGTTCGGGCGCTTGAGCCACTTCAGGGCCAGAGTGCACAAGTCTTTATGAGTCATGCTGCCTCCAATTAAGTGGTGAATCGACAAGCGCTAAGACAGGAGATTGCGCTCTTGGGCAACGGCTCGAATCGTGCGCGAGGCCCGGATGCCTGGCAGTTGGTTGCGAGTGAAAAACTCACGACGGGCGGCTAGCCAACATTTGTATTTCCAACCTCGACGTTTTTGCCACGGGTAGGCCTGGTCAATTTGCTGGGCCAGCTGCTTGGGAGATAACCCCAGGCCTATGTAGTTGTCATGAATTTTTTGCATGATGGCGTATGCCTGGGCTGCGTAGCCCACGCCTTCAAAGGGAGCGTTCATATGGGGTCCTATAGTCCAATACGTGATCTTGCATACGCAGGGTCGAAATAAAGCTCCTTCAGCGCAAAATTCTCGAAGCCCAGCACGATATGGATTGTGGATAGCAAGTAGGCCTGAATGGCCGGGAGGTCGAGTCCGCGACCTGATTCTGAGGACTTGATCAGCAGCGCCAGGCGCATGAATGCATCCCACGGGCTATTGGCGTGAGTGGTGGAGATCGAGCCTGGATGGCCAGTGTTCAAGGCCTGTAGGTATTCCCAGGTTTCGTCCCCGCGCAGTTCGGCCAGGAAAATCCGGTCTGGCGTCATGCGCATGGCCGACTCGACGCACATGGCTGCTGAAATTTGGCCAGGCCCAGGGTTTTTGGCGTACAGCAGGTGCACCCGGTTTGGGTGATTAGGCAAAAACAGTTCGTGCGTGTCCTCGATTGTGAGAACGCGCGTGGCCGTCGGTACGCGCTCGATCAGCGAGCGCGCAAAAGTGGTTTTGCCTGCATTGGCCGCGCCCGATACCAGGATGTTTCGTCGATGATGGATGGCCGCTTCAAGAAAGCCAGGAATATCGCCAGAATTTTTCAGCGATAGCAGCTCCTGGTCTTCAGCCGGTAGATCAGGCTGGGCGCTCTGGACGCCAGATGCATGGCTTACGTCCTTCCAAGAGGCAAAGGCACCCTCTGTGGTCAGGTCCTCTAGGGTTTTGACCACCATCGAGTGCTTGCGGATATTGACAGAGAACGTGCCATCAATGCAGGCAGGCGGGCGCACGATTTGGCCGCGTTCGCCATCTGGAAATTGCACCGATAGTATCGGTGTTGCCGGGTCGTACCCATTGAACACCGCCAAGACCTTGGCCAGATTGCCCAGGTGCTCTTCTGTCAGCTCCGGCATGTCGTGACGCTCCCAAGAACGGCGAACCCGGACAAAAACTTCACTTGGACGAACGATCGCGAGTTCTGTCACTGCAGCATCAGCGAGCAAGGACAGAAGCGGTGCCATGAAGTGGCGCACCGCTATCGGGTTGCGCGAAGAACTAGCGAGTGAGGGAGCTGAGTTTGTAGACACTGCTGAAGTCCAGATCGCGGGCGACGGTGACACCAATGCGTTCGCCCTGGTTTTTGAAAAGAGTTGGGGGGATAGTCATGGAATTTTCCAAGACCTTGCTGATGACCTCGGTGGTGCCTTCGCGAGTATTGTTTAGCTGGATGGAAGTACCGTCTCCGCGGCTGCGACTGCCTTGCTCTGCTGCCCACGCACCAAAGTCGCCCACCAGGCTAAACAAGATGGCATTGCCAAATCGTTCCCCAAAATGAGTGTCCACGTGGCCACTGATCCCCGCCTCACCCAGCGGACCGGTGCCGGGCGAGTTCAGGGGCACCACTATGCCAGCAGGCGTTCGCAGAGTGGACCAAGTCGCGAAAATCGTGTCTTGGCCCTGTTTAAGGTCTCCCGTCTGATACCCAGTCAGTACAGTCCCAGCATCCACTAAAACGACCCGCCCGCTGGATGACCACACTTCCGTGGGAACCATGCAGGTAATCATGCCGGGCTGAGTGGTGACGACACGCGAGATCAGCGTGCAGTCGATATGGGTTCCTTGACTAAGCAGCATGTCGCGATCTCCCTGCATGCTTGCTGAGGCAGGAGACAGCTCTAGCGGACGAAGCTTGTCAGCCAGAGGCCCAGCATCAGCGGATTGGCCAGCTCCACCGCTGGCAGTACTGCCACCTTCCTGGCCAGACTCAGAATCGAGATTCAAAGGGCTGCTTAGACGCCTGGTTTTAATCGGATCGATGGTGGGCATGTCCACAGTCGGCATCTCAGGCATTTTCCAGGGCTCGATAGGTGGTGCTGGAGGGGCTATCTCGACTGGGGGTGGCGGAAGCGGCTTCCTAAGTGCGGTTGCATCCAATTCCAGTCGATCCGTGGACTTAGCAGATTGGGGCTTATCCAGGCCCGCACGCTGCACCATACGCCACGTAAATAGGCCGGCAACACTTAGGCCGATAAGCAGGATGACTAGCATGAACAAGCGCGTGCCAGGCGGTAAGGCACGCCGTGTGTCCATGAACTGACTTGGTCCCATTTCCCCTTCGATTTTGGCAAGCTCGGAGGCGGCATCAATCGTCTGTGCCTGTTTCTTTCGTTTGAACATTCTCAGGGTTCCTTTTTCACCAGCACAAGCGACGATCCACCGTGGCGCAGATGCCAACGATCAGCCACTGCCTGGACGGCAATCAGATTGCCTGGGCGAAAATCCATACCGACCAGTTGATCAGAGCCGTTTTGATCCAAAATGAAAATGCCAGGCACAAAATCCCCAAACTGCATCAGCGTGACCTCTCCCTCGATTTGAATCTTGGTGGGCATCAGGCGCTGATCGCCACCGGCTTGCCCCACAAATTCTCCGCCCGTTGCAAGCGTTTTGGGGGTAGCGCCAGGATCTGTCTGTTGGGCTGAAAGCGAGGCAGACGGCACCGGCGTGGTGGCTGTGGACGGCATTGCTGCTTGCGAATGGTTGCTTTCGACTGATGCATCGTCCACGGGCACCGGGGACGCGGAGGTGGGCGCAGCTGTTGCTGCAGGCATGTTGGCCAAGACAGGGATTTGCTCCAAAGGACGATCTTCCAGCACTGGCGCAGCCGGCGTGGCACCGACCACCGAGCGTTCAACTTGAGGGGAGATCGTGCCGGTTTGTAGCGCAATAGGTTGCGTGCCAAACCCTTCGTTATGGATCGCGAGCACCATGGACCCGGCCCGCAAATGCCAGTGGGCAGCCGTGTGATGCAGCACCATTGTGCGGGCACCCGCCATGTGAAAATTCGCGACCGTTTCCTGGCCGTCCCCCGTCACCCGGTAAACCACTGGCAACTCTGCGCTCGCAGGGAATTGCAGCCACGTCTGGCGGCCATCATCCCAAGCATGGATCGGTGCCAGGCCTAAATCACCACCCATGGTGTATGTTTGCCAATTCACGGAGGCCTGTGTCTGGGCCAACCGGCTGTCGATTTGTTGGGCACGCTCGTACTCTTGCGCCGCTGCAGCTTCGCTGTCTGGATAGCGCAGCGTCAGTTTGTACAAAGCCTTGCTGCTTTCTTCGTGGTAGTTCACCTTGAATTGGTAACTACGACGATTTGTCAAAACCAGCAGGTTGCTGTCGGCCTGTTCCGCAATGGGTTTAAAAAACAAGTAGTTATTGCGCGTGGTAAATGCATACGCCTTGCTATCGCCATAAACGTGATAGACATATTCTTCGCCAGGCTCAAGCTCAATCATGGTCGCCACGCCCAGCACCGCGTCCAGTTGGATGACGTTCTCCGGGTTGTAGCTGGCGTGACGAACCCGCGAGTCAGCCTTGAAAGACTTAGGCACATCCAAAGCCCACGTCACCGTGGTGGGTGTAAAGACGCCTGCTAAAGCAATCGCCAATGCAAATGTGTGCAATTTATTCATTCTGTAGGTTCCTGCAGCGCCCGCACGGGCGCTGCTGCGGTGGATGTGATGCGAACACTGCCAGGCTTACCGAGATAGCTCAGGCGTGGACTTGGCTTCGTGGCTGATGCCGATGTCCTTTTGATGCGCCGACTTGGCCAACTGGCTCAGTGCCTGGTGGTCCGTCAGGTTGCGTTCGCGAACCAGGCCCATGGCCGTTGGCCCAGTGAAGGGGTAGCGGATGCTGACGTTATCTTTCAGAATCGAAGGATCTAGCGTCAGATTTGCGTGGCGATGCAGCACATAATCGTCATCCACTTTTTGGACAATGAAGTCGGGGGTGCGTCCAACCACCTCGCCCTCATAAGCTCGCCCAGATTTCGGTTGCGTGATTTCGGCATCACGCTCGCTATATATCTGGACGGGAGGTCGGGCTTCACGCGCACGACCCTCATAGTGACGCTCGATCAAGGTTGCAACCTTCAGCGTGATGGGCTTCACGCCGGGCTGCTCGCGCAAGGACGCTTGCACGTGGGTGTCAAATAGCCGGTTGGCCATGTAGAGATCCTCTCGGGCCAGGCGGGCCAGGTCGCGGCGCAAGGCTTCCCCTTGGGGGCCGTGCATGTCACCAATGCTGCGCATCGCCTGCAGCTGCGCGGCCAGGCGATCAATTTCTGCTTTTGTCATTTTCGCGTCTCCAAAACATGGGGCTTTCAGGATCAAGACCGCGTCAGGTCATCGTCGACCTGGTAGCGCAGCACCTGAAACCCCAATGGATTGATTCGTGCTGCCTCTTCATTCATGGCAGCGTCGGTGTAGTAGTACCCAATCGTGGCTACCAGGCTCTCGGGCAGCTTGTTGTTGCCGATCCCATTGGTGGATTTCTCTGCCCTTGAAAACCGGATGGTGGCAACCGTGGATGATTTGTTGTCGCCGAAGCCTTCCTGAGAAAAGGTGATCGAATGCACCTTGACCTCGATGTAGCTGCCTTGCCCAAGACGATTGATGATGCTATTGCGATCATTGACGTCATACAGTTTTTTATGGACTTCCTTTGGGCCTGGCGCCGATAAGAGCAGGCAGGTGTCATATTTGGATTGCACCGTGTACCAGTCGTAGCTTTCGCAGTTCTGGATATATCGGTTCAGGTCGTAGCGGGCCATGCGCTCGCCATAATCCTGGGCAGCAACGCCCAGGCGACTGACATGCTCGACCCTGCCGGTAGCATCATCGACGCGCACAACGTACATTTCCGGAGGGGCTTTGAGCGGAGTCAGCATGGCGACCGCGCCCACGGCAACCGCAGCCACGAACAGGGCCACGATGGCAATGGTCCAGGCAGTTTTGCGCGATTTTGTGATTTCGGATATGAGATCGCGCTCAAGCCCCCGATCGCGTTCAGCCATTTCAACAGCTTCCAACATATTCATAGTGAGTCTCCTGCCTGGATGGCGGGTGCCGGCGGTGTGGCGTTGACCGGAATACGGGTGCTATCGGCTGGCACAGGAGCCTTGGGAGGAATAAACGAGCAGGCAGACAAAGACCCGGCCAGGGTCAAGGCCGTGGCCAGAAAAAAGGTTTTCATGGGAAAGACTCCGCAGAGTTATTTTTTGCTTTTGAAAGCGTTTTTGATCATGCTGGTCGGGCTTGCAAATTGCAGCCCAAAGCCACCAGAAAGGGCGGATGCAATTGTGGGCAATTGCAGGAAAATATAAATACTTGCGCCAAAGACAAAAATATAGGCAAAGATAATGGCGGTGACTTGCACATTGCCGCCGTCTATCCAACCAACTGATGCTCTGACTAATGTCAGATTTAATTTCATGACCACTTGAAACAGCAACGTAAAAAGAAGTCCGAGCATTGTGTAGTTGATGCATTGGCTTACCCATTTATCAAACAATCCTTTGGAGTAATCAAATACAGCACAAGCGATAAAGATTGGGCCGACACATGCCAGCAGCGCCATGCTGACTTTCACCACAATCAATACCAGGCTACTGACGACAGCTAGAAAGGAGGCGCAAAGGGTCATGATGACGACGGATGCAACTAATAAGAGGCTTAGAGGAATATCACTCCAAAAATCAATTTTCTCAAAACTTGATTTAGAAACCTTTGTTATCTCATTCAACATGTCCGAAATTATGTTGTTTAGTCCTTGTTGACCCAACACGGCAGCTGAAAGGTCGTTAGGAAGTGATATCAAAATCTCTACTATGTCCTTTGCATAAACTCCACCAGTAAAGACTATGCTGGACACAATGGAGATTTTGGTGGCGCGCCAAAAAAAATCACTGATCGGCTCTTGAATCAGGCCGCGCATTACTGCATAAGCGTAGAGCATGAGTGAAATGGTCACAAACAGCGTCAATGGCTCGTAAATGACTTCAGTTAGATTGCTGACTGATTGAGCGACCACATCGATCAGAATGTCATCCACTGTTGAAAACAGCCACTCATCGATCCGTTCAATTTGCGGCGCTGGGATATCCATAGGTATTCCTTGTTAATTCCCGGTCTGATCACCGGGGCGCAAAGGGGCCGTAAACCAGCCGCTGTAGACACGCCTGGTACGGTGAGCCAGTAGTTCCTTTTCGGATTCCAATTGCTTGCGTCCAGCATCGAGGCGTTGCTGTTCAATCGCAATGTTGGATTGTTCGATTTGGATGCGGGCCTGCAGCTCGGCAATTGCTTTTGGGTCCTGGGTCTGGTCGATTTGTTGTTGCAAGCCATCGATTTGAGCAGAGCGTTTGTTCAACGCCTCATAGCCCGCCTGGTTCAGGGCCTGCATGCGGGCAGAGAGTTCTTCGCTGCGTTCGTAGAGCTGGGCGCGTTCAGATTTAAAGTCGGTCACTGGCTCACGCACCTGAGAAAGAATCGATTCTGTGGATGCCCCCAACCCGGACATGGCCCCATCAAGCTGGCCAAGCAGGTCACGCACATCTTGGGGCAAGGTTGCGCGGATGCTGGGATCATTCATGATCATCCCCAGGCCGCGGCCCCCCGTCAGCGCTTGAATCTGACGGGTCGCAATATCCAGTTGGTTTTTTGCCAATGCGATCTGCTCGATGAATTTGAGGATTGAGGCAGCATCGATCACCGGAATGCCTTGAGCGCCGGCAGGAACGGAAAAGCTAAATGACAGGCACAGCAATGCAGCCGATACCAGACGGGTAAAGGTGGTTTTCATAAAAACTCCTGTAGGGTGTGGATACGAACCGGCAGCCGGTCCGTCAAGCGGGAACAGCGAAAGGATTAGTGGCTTTTCAAGGCAATGCGGGCACGCTCTAAGTAAACCGGTAGCCAGACCTCGGGGTCAGGTCCCACTTCAGCGACGGCGGCTTCAGCGATGATGGCCAGGTCTTCGCTGCCACTGAAGACCAGCAGTTCGTCTTCGCAGCCCGGCAGACCAATATCGACCACGGTGATGCTGGAGCCTTGCTGGACCACCATTTGCCGAGAATGTTCGCCGAGCGACTTGATCAGATCGAAGACAGAGCGTGTGACACCCAAGCGAGAAAACTCTTCCCATTTGGCCGTGGGGTTGGGCAAGAAGCATTTGGTGGCTGCTTGGTCGATCAGGCTTTGACCTTCAGGCACTTCAAGTAGTGCAGCTACTTCCTGCGTGCAAAAGCACAGCACCCCATTTTTCTTTCGGATGGTGCGACTGTCGTCTCGCATACTTTTTGCAAAATGCTTATCACCGAGAGGGTGCTGACACTCATCCACCAGTTTGATCAGCCGGCGCCCATTGGTGATGACTGCGATTCGTTGATCCAGAAAGAGGGTTGCCGCACTGCGGGCGATCGGATCATCAAAAAGCTCCGTCAGGTCAAAACCAACGGTGATTTGATCGTGACTGGACTCGTCGCCCAGATCCAGTGTGTCGGTATGTCCATCGAACATCCAACCATAGTCACCGCCTTCGCACCAAGGCAATAAGCGGTCATGCACGCTCGTTCGCCCCTCTGAAGAAACTGACGGCAAAAATGTCAGGAGCGTTGAGATGCGACGCGCAGAACGATCCATCTTCATGAGCCCATTGAGTGCTTCGGTAATGAGCCGCATGTCAGCCGTGGTCACCAGTTCGCCGCGTGACGCTGCCAAATGAGCAATCAATCGACGCATGAATGCCAAGTTTCTTTGGGTTTGCGGTAGCTGCAATGGAGCCCAGCCTGTTGCCTCCCCCAAGCGCATGACGAAGTAACGCCCGCCCAGGGCCATGATCGTCACTTGCAGCCCTCGGTCTTTATCCAAAGCCACTAAGGAGGTGCCGAATTTTTGAGCCATGGTGACCAGCATCCCCAGCAGCACAGTTTTCCCGGTGCCGGTTTTACCGATTATTGCCGTGTTGCCTGGGCGGCGCTTGCCCGTTTCGTCCACCTCATCCAATGATGTATGGAAATTAAAGAAGTAAGGCGCACCCGATGTGGTCTTGAACATCGCCACGGCCGGACCCCACGGGTTGCCCGTGGGTTTCCCAGACAACTGGTTATGAAAGCTGTTCAGATCCAGGAAGTTTTCACTGGACAAGCCGTCGGGACGGTGGCGCCAGTCCCAATTGCCAGGCATTTGGGACCAAAAACCGGCTTCTAGAGCAGTCCCAAGCGGGAGGGCCTTGATCCCCATATCCGAGAATATGGCTGCCGCTTTGCCTAATGCACTGTTGACCTGTTGAGAGTCACCACCAAAGATCTGCAGCGTAGCCTGGTGATCACCCAGACCCATGCGGCCTGCGGTAATGTGATCCAGTGCCGTGTTCAGCTGCAAGATTTGCGACTTCGAGAAGTCCTTTGAGTCACGCAGCAGTCGCTGCTGGCGTTCGGCCAATTTCAACGCCTGCGCTTTAGAAAAAGTCCCAAAGGACTGTGAAAGCACAAACTCAAAGGGGGCAGACAGCAATGCATCCAGGTGGCCTGGGCGCAGTTTTTCAGGCAAGTCTCGAACTTCCAGCATTCCGAATGTACGCACCGAGCCCAAATGACGCAATTCCGCCAGGCTGCCCCACTGAGAGAAAATCGGGCGAGCAACCGGGAGATTCTCCGCAATTTTTCCGCGTGTCACAGGCATGGCCACGGGATGGCCATTCAGAATCAATGCCAGGTATTCCTGGATTTGGCAGTACGCCATACCGTCGCGTTCAACAACCCCTAGTACCTCAGGATCGTATCGGCTGAAAGCCGACTCAAACGATTTATTGATCCCCTCTAGGCGTTCTACAAGCTCAGCTTGCCAAGCCTCGATCTGCGATGCAGTCGATTTTTCCATCTTGGCCAACTTGCCCAGCACAGGGTCGGCCTCGGGGCGTACCAGAATCGCGAAATAGATTTCATTGATCATCAGCGCACGTTCGTCAAATTGCGCCGCATAGCGACTGGCAAACCGCCGAGCAAAGGGCTGCTTGTACTCGCTGTGGGGATAATCATTAATTTGTCTACGCACAATATGCGTATGAAATCCCGTGGCACCGAAGCGCTGACCCAAAAGAGAAGTGTGCAAGGCATTATTCCATTCGCGTTGCTCCTCAATGGGGGCTGCGTCCCAGGACCGACCGGAGAGGCGAAATACACTCATGTATTCCAGATTTCCGCAAGAGATGATGCTAGGAGTGACGTGGTGCGAATAGCGCAGGTATTGAGCCAAGCTGCGTTCGCGTAATTGCAATGCCAAAGACATCGGTTTAGCTCCCTTGGTTAGCGTCGGCGCCAGGGCCGATTACGCGAATAGGTTTGTGGCGTATAGGAAGATCCCTTCCAGAACGGTTTATTGGCGTTGCTCCAGCGCGTCTTCAGGCCTAGCCACAAAATGCCAAAGGCCTTGTCGTCGTACTTGGTGATCATCCACATGGTCGGAAAAATTGCGGGCAGCAGTAGCCACCAAACCAGGCCACCAAACATCTGAATGATCCAGACCGTGCAAAACGCAATGGCTGCTGGCCATAGGGGGATGCCCAGGATGGTGGCTGATCGGCGTATCCCCTTGAAAACGTAGCTGTGGGTGGTGTCAAGCTGGACCGCGACGGGGTCAGATGAAGTGGGTAGGTCCATGGCTGTTCTTAGAATACAAATGCAACAACTTCAACGATCATCGTCGCGATAACCAGTCCGATAAACCACTGGATCAGGGTGTCTTTTCGGATCATGTCGTTCATATAGAGCGCGACGAGCACCAGCCCGCCAATGATTGCGATGATCGGGACGATGATGTGAATTTCGGACTCGATCATCTGCAAAAAGGTCGTGGTCTTTTGCAATCCGCCGACTTGTGCGTACGCGTTGGTCGTCAGCAAGATGGTGAGCAGCAGGCATTGAATCAGCCTTTGAAGCGCTGAATTGCGCTGCAATCCAGAAGGCTGGTGAGGGTGGGATGCAATCGTGTGTTTGGGCATATATGCTCCAGAAACCGACACGCCTGGCTTGGCCAAGCCAGGTCGAACCGGGTTGGTAGGTTGATAGTGAAAATGAAAAGATGAGGGCAGTTGCCGGTAGCCTGAATTCTTGGCGTTGGCAATGCGCTTATTGAGTCGAATCGCTGGGCGGTGTGCTGGATTCTGTGCGCGGGTCTTTGAATCCGTCAGCCAGGTTGTTGCTGGTAAAGCCATCCTGGATTTCTGCTGCATCAAATCCGTCCGCAATGCCTTCGCTTGTGGTTTCAGGTGCAGGGGCTTGCGGGGAAGTGCCCGGTAATGGCGGAGGAACCGGAGGCAGCCCGGATTGATCAATGGCAGGAATAGGGGCATTTGCCTGGGCATAAACACCCCGCACATAGCCATTGGCCAGGCCGTCTCTGAAGTTTCCTGTGTTGTAGCAAGACAGGCTGGCCATGAGGGCAGGGGGGCCACTTGCGTGCGTTTTTAAAGCCCGCTTGTAGCACTCGGTCAAGACTGCCTGAGCAGCCCGTAGATTCGTGCAGGGATCAAACACGGTGTCTGCCGTCAGGCCCAGCCAATCCCAGTTGGCTGAATTGATTTGAGCCCACCCGGCATCAATATTTTGCCCCTGGGCCAAAGCAGTCTTGGCGGCTGTAACGGCTTGGTGATGGCTTTTAAGGCGCAGAGTTTTGCGAGGCTCACTATTCACCCCGATGGCATAAGGATTGCCCTCTGATTCAGCTTGGACCAGGGCATGCAGGGTGCTGATGTGGACCTGTGGGGCACACGCCATCGCCAATGCAGCAAATTCAGCGATCATGGCCCGACCTTTCTTGATTCGCGAACGACCAGATCCCATCGCTCCTGGTTGATCTGTACAAGCTGATTCGCTTGATCCAAGGCATGAAGCATGTCCGCGCAGGCCAAATCCTCACGGATTCGGTCGCGCAGGTGGTAGGACGTGCTGGGGTCGCGCAAGATACGCTGTACAAATAGGAGAACCTTTTGTAGGGCTTCAGCATCATGCAAGGCGTCTAAAGGGTCTCGGCCCTGGTCTACTTCTTGACGTGCTGCCAGCTTGTTATCAACAGCCGTTGGTTGTACTTGGTTGGCTTGGAAAGTTAGGGAAGGTCTGATCAAGCCGGTTTCAGAATCTGTTTTTCCAGCCCAATCGACCTGAATTTCATAATGCAGAACTTTTGCTCAAAAATAGGCCAGAATCAGGGTGATTTCCGCCCTGACAGGCCCGTTTTGGGCCCTCTACGCCCATTTCGGGCGCACCTATCCCGCCGTAGCCATCAAATGGTGGCGCACCTTCCACAGGTTTGCCAACGTAAACAGCATCTTCAGCTGCGCCGTGTTCTTGGCCAGCCCCCGATAGCGCACCTTGGTAAATCCAAACTGGCATTTGATCACCCGAAACGGATGCTCCACCCGCGAGCGCAGGCTGGCCTTGGCTCGTTCGTAGGACTCCAGCATCCGCCCCATGTTGCTCTTGCCCAGCGCACGGCGTTTGCCCGGACGCATGGCAATGTGCCACTGCACGTTGCGACTCTGGTTTTCCTCTCGATCCTGGACTCCTCGGTAGCCCGCATCGCCCAGCACCAATTCTTCTTCACCGTGCAGCAGCGCATGGGCCTGCGTGACATCGTGAACATTGGCTGCCGTGCCCACCACAGTGTGCACCAGGCCGGTCATGTCCACGCCAATGTGGGCCTTCATGCCAAAGTGCCACTGATTGCCCTTCTTGGTCTGATGCATCTCGGGATCCCGCGCGCCTGCGGCGTTCTTCGTAGAACTGGGCGCTTCGATGATCGTGGCATCGATGATCGTGCCCTTGCGTACCGTGATGCCCTGATCGGCCAACAGCAAGTTCACCGCTTCCAGTGCGTCTGCTGCAATGTCGTGTTTTTCCAGCAGATGACGAAAGTTCAGGATCGTCGTCTCGTCAGGAATGCTGCCACGCGTGAGCGAGAGCTTGGCGAAATTGCGTATCGAGGTGCTGTCGTACAGCGCCTCTTCCATCGCCGGGTCCGACAGGTTGAACCACTGCTGCATGAAGTGGATGCGCAGCATCACTTCCAACGGGTAAGGCCTACGGCCGTTGCCGGCCTTCGGGTAGTGCGGTTCGACCAGGTCGGCGAAGACCTTCCAGGGAACGGCCCGTTCCATCTGGGCCAGGAACTTCTCGCGGCGCGTCACTTTGCGCTTGCCTGCAAATTCGGCGTCGGAAAAACTCAACTGGCTCATCGGGGCTTCCTGATTGGGTCTCGTTCAACAACCTACATTCTGACAGGTCCAGGGGACTTGTTCAGACCTTCCTTAGCATCTATCCCCCTTGTTTAGCGGCCGTCGTTATGGCGAGTAGTGGTGTTTTCCCTTGGGTCAGTCCAGGAAAATGTCCAGCCATCGGTGAAAGTGCTGCCATGGTTTGCCTGCCACTCACCAAGAGCAGCTGAGTAGTTGGCCGCATTCACCCAATAGCCCCCGTGCAGTGCAGTGCCGACATACTTGACCGTCAGGTCGTATGTCCATTCGTGATCGTTATAGGTGACGCAGTACCCCGGCAGTTTTTCAGGGGTCACGGTTTGGATTTCATGCACTTCGTAGATGGGTGCGCGGTCACCTTCACCAGAATTTTGATAGCCAATGATGCGCCAACGGTAGGCAACACTTCGATATGTCGCATTCAAAGATTGCGGATCGCACTTGCCAGCACCTTTGGATATTGCATCCAGACGTTCAGGCATCCCAGGCTCTGAGCCTGCTGGACACAGTCCCAGGAACGCACGACGGGCGTCAACGGTTGCTGGCCAATCAAGACCGTGCTTGTTGAAAATCTGAATGCCAAAATACCGGGTAAGCGATGGTGCGCATTCTGCTGGACGAAGACTGGAAGAGAGGCACAGGATGGCTTCGCAAGCCAAGCGCGTGTCGCCCGTTAGCACCTCACCTAAAGAGTTATCGGCAATGGCAGAAATGGGTAGGGCGCTGGACAGGACCAGTGCGCCGATTTGCATCGCATGGATTGCATAATTCATCTAAAGCTCCTGAGAAAAGAGGGAAGGAATCATCGAGAAGCTATGTACGGATCTGGCAAGCCGCTGGCAACCATCAAGGCATCTCGTAGGGCTATTTGAGGGCTACCGTACTGACGACCTGGGCAACTGCTTGAGCCTTCAGATCCCGTGTCTTGCACTGTCTTGCTTTCGTTGATGATTCGCCACTCGGACCAGCCTTCACCGCAACCTCCGTAAACCTCGATCACCGCGCTGAGGCTGAAGGGCACATCGATTCGATGAAAAATGACAATATTTGTGTTCATAGAAAAATCCTATAGATCTCGGCTTCAGCCTTGCCAAAATCGAACGTTTCCACCATCAACATGTACAAAATTTTTGGCGGTGTATAAGCCAATACCCCCACCTTGCAGGTAGAGGCCAAGCTTTGAGAGATAGGAAGGGGTGACGCCTTCCATGGTGAAGTCACACGCGTTTGCACGCGTGTGTTCGCTGTCTTTGGCTGCGCCTTCTGTCTTGCCGTTAGTTGCTTTGATGCGCAACCCAGAGGTCGCTAGGATCAGACGGTCTTGGCCGTAGGCTTTGAAGTAGCCCTGAGTGCCCGCCAGAATGTCGAGCACCCGAAGGGTCATTTCACCTGTCACGCCAGCCTGCACATCGCGC
This sequence comes from Castellaniella sp., assembly GCF_034675845.1. NCBI lineage: Bacteria > Pseudomonadati > Pseudomonadota > Betaproteobacteria > Burkholderiales > Alcaligenaceae > Castellaniella > Castellaniella sp. The sequence goes on along the minus strand of NZ_JAUCCU010000001.1, from coordinate 610,834 downwards.
AATACGTGGCAAATTCGCTCGTAGCCTGGTCTAACGATGCGGCCATTAGCCCAGTAGGTCTCACGCACGGTTTCGCCGGTTTGTGCCCGTTTGATCCACAGTGTGCGAGGCTGCTCCCAAAAGTTATTTGCCAGTAAGGCCTGAGGGAACATGGCCGCAGCAAAACCTAGACCTGCCTTGCCGAGAAAACGGCGGCGCGCCGGGTCCAGAATTTGCGGAATTTCAGCCGCTGCTTTATAGAGCACCATGAAGCTGTCCTTTAAATGCCAGGCGCAGCAAGCTCTAGACGGTACGCCTGAGGATGAAGGGCAAGGGGAAATTCACGCATGCGTGAAAAGCCGTGAGGGAATGAAACAACTCTTACCCGAGAGGATCCGAGCTATCGATTGAAAAATGTTCTGTCCTGCGCCAAGGCCAGCGCAGCTTCTCGATCAATCCGCTTGCTCGTCAGAAGGTTCTGCAGGTCTTGATCGAGTGTCTTCATGCCTTCGGTTTTTCCTGTCGCCAACACGCTTCGCATCGACTCAGTCCTACCCTCACGTATAAGGTTCCGAATGGCCGGCGTTGCAACCATGATCTCGTGCGCGGCGACCCGGCCAGGTCCATCAACACGCTTCAGCAGGACTTGCGATATCACTGCCTGAATGCTCTCGGACAGGATCATCCTGACTGCGCCTTTTTCAGATTCAGGAAAAACGTCAATGATCCGATCAACGGCCTTTGGTGCCGACATCGTATGAACCGACCCCAGAACCAGATGCCCTGTCTCGGCAGCCGTCAAAGCAAGGCGAATTGTTTCCAGGTCCCGCATTTCTCCGACGACAATAACGTCGGGATCCTCACGCAGTGCGTCACGCAGCCCCGCTTGAAAGGTGGGGGTATCTTTGCCAATTTCGCGTTGATGGATCAACCCTCGGGCGGATGTATGGATCAGCTCGATGGGGTCTTCAAGCGTCAGCACATGTCTTTGCTGTGTGGTGTTGATATGGTGAACCATCCCATTGAGCGTCGTGCTCTTGCCAGACCCGGTCGGCCCGCAAACCAATACCAGACCACGTGGTGCTTGGGCCAGCTCACTGAGAAGGGCCGGAGCGCCGATGTCTTCAAGCGACTGGACGTGTTGAGGAAGGATACGGATCGCAGCAGCCGGGCCGAAGTGGTGGCGGTAAAAATTGACGCGAACCCGTCGTAGCACGCCACCGGCCTCAATTTCCGCTGAATAATCACCGCTTTCGTTTACCAGGTAGGATTCCATCAGATCCGCATGAATAACACTTTGCGCCATCAACTTGATCTCATGATCGAGCACCGGCGGGTCGGACAACGGAACCAGAACGCCGTCAACTCGGATGTAAGGTACGCGACCAGTCGACAAATGCAGATCGGAGGCGTTTTGCTCGCAAGCAACTTCAAACGCAGACAAAAACTTGGCTTTCATTCACTCTCCGTGACATTCAGATATGAAACGAGGGCGCACTGAGCCAGCACCTGCTTGGCCCGAGTTACGATCAGATGTAGGGCTGAGCTCGATACTGGGTTCAGCGCCAATGCCCTTGACTCAGCCGGCGTATGCTCGTGAGTCATATCGAGAAACGTCTGTACCAGCCACAAGAAGCCTTTTATGTTGGCAAGCTGTTTAACCGCTCCAGTTTCATCGTGCCGGCACATCCAGGCCGTTACGTGTGAGTAAGCGTTAAGCTCATCAAGCGCATTGGCAAGCGTGTTGGACGGCGTATTACGAACGTACTGCCAGAAAATCCTGTGGTCTTTTTCTTCGTTGGGCAGCAGGGCGTCAATGTCCTTGTTGGTCAACGTCGGCCAAGCGCCCGCATCAAGATATGGCTCGTAATAGACTCCCTCAATAAAGAACCCTTGGTGCACCATGGAGTCGATATGGATCAGCTCGTGAAGGACGGTGCCGATACGCTCATAGGGTCGCTTGAAACCCTGCTTTAGCGCGTAAGTGTCAAATACTTCGTGGTAGGCAGGGTACTTTTCATACAAGGCATGAAGAGCGGGGGAGTCGATTACCACGTCATCAGACTGCATCTGGACGGTAGCCTGGGTTGCAGGCACGCCGAGGAACAAAGCAGCGGCCACACTGCATAAGATTCGATGGAGAGTTTGTCGCATTACTTGACTCCGGCCGCAAACTCCCTGCATCGCTGCTATCTCGTTGGGCCTGTGTGTTTGAAAATTCCTTGGTAGGAGGCTCGAGAAAGCGTTACGTCCCGGCCTTCTGATCTGCGCAGCAAGCGGCCGTATTTTTTCCGGACGTACTTGCCTGCAGAGATGTGATTGGGCCAAACGACATATCCAAGATACGGAATCCCATCCTTTACCCGGCGAATGGCAATCTTGTGTGGGTTCGCTGACAAACCGTATCGAAGAAGTTCTGCAAGCACCAGGTCTTTCACTTTATGCAGCTCTTCCTTGGAATCACTGAAAAAGATCAGGTCATCGACGTATCGCATGTAATGCTTGAATCGCAGAACCTCTTTCACCCAATGGTCAAACTCATTCAGATAGATGTTGGCCAGGGTAGGACTCGACAGGTTGCCGGATGGCAGCCCCTTGTCCACCGTCTTTCGATAGGGATGATCGACCGGGAAAAGATGGTCAAATTCGTTGCCCGTCTGGAAGGATTCGATAAGAGAAATCAGCAGCTCGCGAATGGCGTGATTGCCCTCTCGGCGCAGCACGATCTGTTTAAGGTAGTGGTGCTGAATGCTCGGAAAGAACTTCGAGACATCGATCTGCAGCGCGTAGGGCAGACTGGTCTTTCGCGCCCAGCCGGCCACGCGCTTTACGGCGGCATGCGTTCCCTTTCCAGGCAGGTTGCCGAACGAGTCGTAGATGAAACGGCGGCTCCAGTGTCCAATCAAATGTTCATAAAGCATCCATTGCACCACCCGGTCTTTAAGCGGTGCATTTGCAATGGAGCGTCGGCTTTTTTCCTGTACCCAGAAATACTGGTACGGGCCAAACTCGAATTGCCCTTCTCGCAACCGAGCCTGGATGATCGATAAATAGTGAAGCCGTCGAAGATTGAACTTCACGTAACGAGGACGCAATGAACGAGACTGCTTGGTGCGAAACCAGAGTCGATTCAGGTTGTGCAACTCGGTGATTCGATGAAAATACCCCGGATCGCTTGGATGGGGTACCGAATTTGAGGCGGCTCCTCCTCTGCATGAGAGAGAGTCACCGCCCCGTCCTCGGGTGGCTGAGCGTCTTTGACGCTCAACATGCTTTCGGGCAGAAGCCCTGGAGTTTGTTATCGAATGATTATTGCCCATCATTCATCCCTGAGTGATGTCGGCGGTCCTGCTTCAAACGATTGGGAGGCCCACGACAGAAACGATGTTGTTGTTGCTGTTGTTGTTGGTGGCGTTATTCCACGCGCACGAGGCACACTTGGTCCACAAACCCCATCAACGTACCGGTGCAGAGCGCCGGTACTTGTTGATCAGTCCTCCAACCAGGCTACCCATCTCGATAATCAGGGCGGCGCGAAGGTTGAACTTGTCATTGTTTAGTTTCCCCACTTTCCTCCAATGGTCCAAAAAGTACCGGTAGAGATCGATGTCTCCAGATAGCCTTTTCAGAAGGCCGGTTCGATCATCGGAGCTGGAGAATCCGTACACCATGCGAATGATTCTTCCCAAACAGTCTGCTACATCTTGCCCGACGAAAATGCGTAGATCACGCGGCATCCGTTTCAAGTCCTTGTGAGTCTCTTCGTACAACTGGTCGACCGCTTGCTTCAGTCGAAAGGTGCTTTGTTCCGGCCGAAGAAGAATCTGTGCCGCTCGCGCCGTGCGCAGCCGATCCGTTTGCGACAGCTCGGCGACCAGCTGCTCGACGATCGAGTCAGGGATCTCATCGATCAGACTGCTGGTGGTTTCTTCCCTAGAGACATGGACTTCGTAGTTGCCGCGGGAACCCAGAGCAACAACGTACGGGACTTTGTAATCCGCAAATACATGCCAAAGCGAACGACGATGCCGTGACACCGGTAACCCGCATCGAATGCTTGGTGCGGATTCCGGACCAACGACCCGAAGCCGATAGCCTTTGAGCTTATGCAGGAAGTAAGCACTTTTGCCATACGCATGGAGGAACCCGCCGGCCTGTATCAGCACCAGGTGGTGCGGATATTTTTTGAACACCATTGCCGATGTCTTGATCAGCGGGTCTTCTCTACCAAGACCAAGCTCAACGCTGTTGCGAAGCGTAAGGGCATAGTCCTTTCGCTCCTGGTCTGTGGGTTGTATTTGTTCCATTTCTCTTTTACGAAAAGCAGGGGCTTTGCCCCTGCACCCCAGGGTCTAGGGTCCAGGGCCTAGAGTCTATAAACAAGCTACCGCTTCCTTTCGAGTGATAGGGAGGCCCACGACAGAAACGATGCCGTAGCCGCTGTAGCCGTAGGTGGCGCTATTCCACGCGCACGAGGCATCCGTGCCGCATTCGCGAAAGTAGCCAGCAGTCTTGGTTCCGTAGAGCATGCCGGTGAACGTGCTCCCCTCGAAAATCCCGTTGCCCATGAGCATTTTTGGCGTACCGCTTACATTGAAAAAAACCAGGTAGCAATCACCGCCGCCCGTTTGTTGAACGATGATGGTGGGGGGCTGGGTGACTGCACTTTGATCGACCTTGGCAACTGCACCTGTAGGGTTCTGTACGACATTCTGCGAAGCGCCACCATTGGTCGAGCGCACCGTGATAGATCCATTGATTGACTGCTGGCCTGTTTCCCACATCCAATTCTTAGCAACAGCGGGGACAGCAACGATAAGGGCGACAGCCGTCGCGACAAGAAGTTTGCCGAGTTTCATGATTCTCTCCAAAGATGGGGGATGCTGCTATTGAGCCTTGGCCAGGCGCCAGTAGTAAGCGGCAAATGCCCGGTCAAAGATGTTGGAAGGGGGTTTAGGAGCGGGGCGTGCCACACCGGATTCGATCAACTTCACGTTCAGAGGTGTGCCCCGAATCCAAACGACGACATTGTTTCCGTCATAAACGTCGAAGCGGGCCGTCTCCTGACGTAGCGCTCCGACCGCATGAACCGCACCATATACGTCAATGATCTCTGTATTGGCCAGCCGAAAGGTTTTTTGCTGGAACTGATCTTTGATGGGTATTGAAACAACCAGCTGTGTGGTTTCGTCAATCCCTTCAATGTTGCCGTAGAGCTGAACGTGTTGCTCAGGACCGTCCTGGTGTACGTGTGCTCGAACTGACCAGTAGAGTCCGTTAAAAGTGGCAGTAACCCGGTGCTGCACATCAGTAATTCCGATTGCTCGTGCCATTGACCCTTCGGGAATAATCATGAAGCCGCCGACCAGTGAAATGATTAGTGCAACAATGACGAGAACCCGAAAAAGCCGAGGGTAGTCATAACGTAAAGTATCCAACCACTCCATTACGTAGGCTCCCTATATGGGATGCGCAGTGACTGTTCCCCAATACGAAATTCGATGAACCGCATCGAGATAGCGGACAAGACCGGTATAACCGAACCTCCGTTTGGCCGTTGCACGGACAACGATTGCAATTCAGAACCCAGTTTCACAAACCTTCCGTTCAGGAAGACACCGTTATCAGTGATGCCGTCAATACGAACCTGCTGAGCAAATAGGGCCACATAGTCGGGCTCTGGCGCAGGCGCGGGCAGTGGCTCCTGTGCAGCCGGCTGCTCTTTCTTTCGGAAAAAAGCATCGACGTTCATATCGGGATCAATTGGTTTAAGCGCGACGGCCTGCTTTACCCAAACGGGATAGAAACTTTTGGGATCGACCAGGTCGCCTTGGTGATTGACTTTGGGAGCCATTTTTACCGGCATTTGACGCATCCGAGTAATGACATGGTCTGTGATTTGCCACGTCAAAAACAGCACCACCGCTGCGCCCATATAGATGGTCCGCGCTGTCATGCCAGAAGCAAATTTTTTAGATGATTGAGCAGCCATAAAAACTCCATCAGGATTGGCTGGTGCGCAGCAGGATGCAAAAGTCGCCGAGGTTGGCCGTAGCCAAGGAGGAATCACCCTTGATGCTGATCTTACCGATGTGGATATCGGGCTGATCCGCCAGTTGGCTCAAACCTCTGAAAAGCGTCTCGTAATCGTGTGCTTCAACGAGCAGCGAATCGTGGTCGGCACCGCGGGTTGAAATGAGACAAATCTTCGTCAGCCCGATATGCAGGTTGTTCTGCACAATCGGTTCAATTGTGTTCAGGATTACGTTATCCGCATTTGTTCTCAAACCATACCGATCAAGGCCCACCATGGCGTACAGCGAGATCAAATCCTGGATGGAATCATCACGCCGATATTTTTTCTCCCATTGCCCCAGTACCTCTCGTAAGGCCATATAACTTTGGCGCCACTGATACACACCTTCAGTTACGGTCTCCTGAGCTGCCGCCTTGGACCGCAAAATGGTTGAGGCGTCCCAACCATTGAGCAGCAGCAACAGCACAAAAACCAAGGCGATCAAGAATGGTGCACGTCGAAACTGATGACTAATCATGAATGAACCCTTCGATATTGAAGATGCGCCTGGCGCCATTACCCGTGGCCCCCGCGTCTTCTCGCCAGCCTTGATGGGACAGCCTCAAGGACATTCCGGTGCTGTTGGCGATAGAGGTCATTACATCCTTCGCTTGGAGAATCGCAGTATCCCGTTGGCGAGGTACTGAAATGGCCATCCAAACGTCAGGTGTTCTATCAGGCATGATCTGGTTCCTTTGGCGTGTGTGCTCGGGAGAGATCAGGGTGTTTCCATTTGCCCTTGGACCATCCAGCGCGGGAGCGGGCAATTTGAGTTCCACAATTTGCACATCCGGCACGATGCCGATTCCACGCACCACGCGGATTGCTTCTTGCGTCAGCCGCACCTGCCGCCTCGGTTGCTCCATGTAGAAGCGGCGCGCATTCATGATGTCCAGGAAGTTCGTGTCGATACCACCCGCATCGCGTATGGCTGCATCGGTAATGGCTGTCTCGTACTTCGATAGGGCGCCGTTGTAACTGCCCCAACCAAACATCAACAAGCCGCAGTAAACGACAACGCCGGCCGCTGCTATTCCGGCGGGCATCCAATAAGCACGGCCTTTTGCATACGATCGGACCAACGGTCGAAACGACAGACGTTTCAGGGGGGCATCCCCGATGTAGGCAACATCATGCAGCCCCCAGTTCGCTAGGGGCGCAGCCTGCACGATTCGAGCTGTGGGGTAGCTGTTGCGCAGCGTCGCGATCATGTTTTCCAGGGCATCTACGAAACTAGATGCTTCGGCGCTAGGCAGATGTTTTTCGTTTACCTCATGGATCACTCCGCCCTGAAATACAAGTACGTCAACGTTGGTGCCGTTGTCCGCGCTGGCTCCGCCACCCAATAGGATTAGCGTGCCTGGATCCCGCTGAGAGAAACCCCAAGACAAGTATCCATCCAGCGCGAGCGCAAAACGATGACGCTGACGCTTAAATAGTCGCTCATCCACAGCCACATGAATTTTTGGGCTGCTTTTGGCAACAAGTGTCCGTACAAAACCTGCCCCTTCTCGCGCTGGTTGTGAGACAAAGTTGCTTGGATGCGTATCCGCTCGCAAAGAAGTAAAGACGGGTTCACCCACCAGCAGGATCTTGCGCGACCCGAGGTTCTCAAATCGTGCGTCATCTACAGCGGAAATCACTTCGTATCCGCGCCGGGCAGAGACTGGTTGTTGAGGCCTGGCTTTGCGATTGAATCTTTCAAGCATGTTTACAGTCCTGATTGGTTGAAAGCCTGACCAAGCTCCCAGTAGTACGCAATTAAAGGTGCCACCGCCACAATGGCAGTTATGGTTATCGATACGACCCAGAAGCCTTTCAGAACGGCTGCAAGAAGCTGGCTTCCTTCCTTGATGAGCGATGGAGCAACCTTTTGTAAGGCTGTATCCACTCTCCCAGTTGAGTCGGCCATCAAGAAGGCCTGGCCGATGTAAAACGGCCACCACTTTGCCCGATCATCGGTCTGCAAGCTTGGATCTGCAGCATCACTCATCGAGCGGTGATTGACCTCCAGGTCATGCAAAAATTGCTGAACGCTCTCCTGCATTGCTTCGGGCAGAATTGGCTGGGTCAGCCTCAAGCCGTGCGTGGTTGAAATGCCAGCTGCAGCCATCATTGCCATGTAGTTCGCCCAGATTCCGAAGTACAGGTCTCTAAGCGCATTACGCAGCACCGGAACTGCCATGCTCCAGTTCAGAATCGTTGTGCGGGCCTCGGCTGATCTCAACCAGCTGGTCAACAAAACAGCGATGATGCCAATCGCTCCAAGAATGATGAAGCCATGGTTTGCCGCAAGCTCACTGAGCCATGCTGACAATTTCATCATCGGACTCGGTGTTTTCGTACCCAATGCCCGACCAATGTTCGGCAGAACAACGACCATGTAGAAAATGAAGATTCCGATTCCGCATCCAATCAGCAGAAACGGATATCCAAGCTTGGATATCTGCGCCTGAATTTTCAGTTGAAGCTCAGTGGTTTCCGCTATTTGAGCAAGAGCTTGCTCAATCTTTCCTGACGCCTCGCCTGCTCTCACAGCATTCACAAGACTGGAAGGCCACACCTGAGAAAGAGGTTCAGAAAGGCGGGCGCCCTGTTCGACTGAAACCTGTGCCTTCTGCCAAAACTCTTTCTGAGCAGGCTGCAACGAAGACATCCGTTTCATGATCTTGTCGATTGCAGTGCCGGCACCAAACATACTTGCCAATGCATCGGCCGCTGCATTGATCTGTTTAAGCGACATCATGTTGATGACCTTTTTATGACATTGTGACGGCACTCCAGATCGTTAGAGCGCTCCGGGAGTCCTTTGTCCGCTTCATTCGAAGATGGCGTCGAAACCGACCTGGTGTGAATCCAAACGGCTTACGAGATTCTGGAGCATCGTCAGCTTTCGATAGGGTGCCAATCCTTCGCGGGAAGCCACGCCTTCAATCAACTTTCTCGCATGTTCCTTTGCTTCGCGCGTCATCAGCAGAACCTCATTGACAGGCACTACCCCCGCGTAGCCTGAATTACCGCAGCGATCACAACCATCAGGATTGGGTCGAGCAATTTGAGTGGGTAGCGAAGCCTTCTCACCTATCATTTCGCAATAGGCAGCGAATTCGGCCGCTTCCGTTTCGGTGTGCTTGTCGACGATGCGACAGTGAGGACAAAGTCGCTGCACAAGGCGCTGGGAAATAATGGCGCTGCAGCTTTCCACCAATTGGAATCGTTTATCGGCTGGCAGCATCTTGGCCAGATGATCAAATCCTTGAATCGTGTTGCTGGCATGCATGGTGGAAAGTGCCAGATGGCCTGTGCTTGCTTGCGCCACACAGATGTCTGCTGTGTGCTGGTCTTGAACCTCTCCTACCCATATCAGGTCTGGGTCGTGGCGTTTGAATGCTCGCAGCACCTCACCAAATGCAGCCTCTCGAGTAACGTGCGTCGGTACATTGACCTGGGTAATACCTGGCAAGAACCGTTCAATGGGATCCTCAACCGAGAGACGCTTGCGGCGAGAACCGAAAAGATTAACGTGCTCACCGATGGCACCCGCGACAGTTGTTGACTTACCGCTGTTCGTCGGCCCTACTACGACAACTAGACCGTACGAGAGCCTCATCGCAAAGCGTACGGTTTCTATGACGACCGGGTCTAGCTCCAGCTTGTCCAGAGAAATATTGGCATCAGTGCGAGGCAACAACCTGATCGAACATGACGTGAGATTGCGCAGTTCGCCCAAATGATTCAGTGGGATAAACGATAGCCGTAAAAACACATCCCCGGCCGTCGAGCTCTTATAAGAAATGTGCCCGTTGGTGGGCAATCGTTGTTGCGTGTTGCTCGGATTAGCGCCGGACTTCGACTGCAGCAGCTGGATTATCTGTGCGCTTTGTTCTGCGCTGATTCGATCCCCGATTGTGGGCGCCGTCACCATTTCGTTATAGCGTCGGATTTGTACGCGATACTCGCCATTTCGTTGCGGCATGAGGGCGATGTCAGTGGCTCCCGTACTAAGCGCATGGTCAATCAAACGGGTTACCAGACGGTTCTCTTCTTTATCACGGTTCTCCGCGCTGGCAGCCACCCAGAGGTTAGCCAGTTCAGCGGTGCTGGATGTATCGGTGCTGTCCAGCACATTGCGAATGATGACGGAGATTGCATCCCGGGCCCCGACTGCCAACCGTGGGACGCCACCCAGATGTTTCACGATCGGGTCGGCTTGCTGCTCAGCGCGGCCCATAGATTTGAAGCTTAGCAACGCCGGCCATGTCGCAAAAACCAGCACCGGCAGCGTGTCTTGAATCATCATGACCGCCGCATCGATGCCATCAGCCCGCTTCTTAACGTCCCGGTCATGCATACATTCATGCACCGACAGTTCCGTTAACTGAGAGTAGTAGGGATATCCTGCCTGCAGGGCCAGGATGCGATCTTGATTTGCTGCAATGCCTGACTCGTGTTGAGCGAACCACGTTACTGTGCGCTGCTCGGCGGGCTTGGTGCTTAATAACCGATCGCGACGCTCTTCGCTGATAATGCCGAGCTTTACCATAAGGTCGCCGGATTTCAGTTCTTTAGCCAAGAGGCAGTGTTCTGCAACATCCAGAACCGTCTCGGGTGGGCTACTCCATCCCCATTCTTTTGCAACGTCAATTGCTTGCATAGTGCGCCTAAAGTAAAGACAGGTCGTAAGTTGCGGCGACCGTTATTTGTGTGCCAGCAGCATTGAAAACCGGGGCGCGGGAGAGCAACACAATTGTTTGGTCGCTTTCCAGCTGATATTCAATCTTGCCGCCCCATTGGTCGTACAAATCAACACAGTCCAGAGGGACCGATTCGAAGGCGTAGGCGCCGATACAGTCGTTAAGGGCTGACGAAAAACCCACAATATCGGCCAAGGTCTGGATAGAGCCATCCGACATAACAGAGCCATCAGACTTCGCGGCTGGAAATGCACCATGGCTGTTGTAATGCTGCGCTAGTTTCTGAAGAGTACGGTGCAGCCGTATTCGTTGATTGGCCAGCTCGTTATGAACTGAATCCTTGCTTTCGCGCCTGTACCAGGAGCTGCCGGGTGAACCACACCAGCTGGTGGCTGACGAAAAGGGGCCTGTCCCGCATGAGTTCTGGCCAAGGTAGGTTTCACGAGAAATCCCGTCTTTAGGATTTGTTGTGAAGAACGTCATTCTGGAGTAACGCCAAACGCTATCGGTTAATCCTGTTGTGACGTCATATCCCTGCCAAGGGCCATATAAACCACGCACGTACTCAAAACCAGGTGTTGTTGCCAAAGCCGTCAACGACAACGGGAATTCGCCCCTCTCATTGACATACTGGTCGAGCGCTTCAGCAATCAACCTGGTCTGAATTGCACGCGCATGTTCCTGATACATCTGACTGAGTTCGCGATAGTGCGTGACCAGCCCATCCGAGATGTAGGCCAGCCACGCAGATAACGCAATGACGAACACTGCGTACATGAAGCAGCTCCGCTGTTTAGTTGACTGGCCGGCGCAGAGTCACTGTGCGAGCGCCCGCCGTTTCGGCACCATAGTGCACGGCCACGTATGAGTTGCTAGCAGCAGCACCAAGATCTGTCACACTCGGCACAAACTGCTGCACGATCAGCAAGGCCAGCTCGGACGGTACGTTCTGATATTGGGTATCAATAAAGCCTTGTCCAGAGCTAGTGGATCGCGCAATCACTACCTCATAGCTCGACACGAGCCATCGCGTATTGGTGGCATCCCATTGGGCAGATTCAGTCAATGGCAGTACTTTTGACTGGCGGTAGCAACTTTCATATGCGGCGGGAACCGTGTAACCGCCGGTTGCTGCGCTAGTATTTCCGCCGATCAACAGATTAAGTGCGTTGGCTGCGCTATTCCCACTGACCGGACTGTTCGCCGGATCCGTAGTTGTTCCGCAGGTTTGGGCAATCATTGTCCAGTTGTCGGTCAGTTTCTGCGACATGCGCGTCATGGCCGTTGCGTTTGCTTTTTCCGTCGAGCCGCCAAGAGAACGACCAGATAAAGCGTAAAGGATCCCGACAACCACCACCACAATCATGACTTCGAGAAGGCCGAACCCTCGTTGACGACGAAGCTTCGATTGATGTTTGTCATCCGGCCTTGTTTGAACGGTTGACTGTTGATTTTCTACAGGCGTGTGCATGCGAACTCCAATGAGCGATAGAAATGAAATTTAATGAATAAAGGGCTTAGAACGTCAGAAAGACGTTGTTCCCACGTACTGCGTTATCTGGCGGAAGGCCTTGTGAGATATCACGCAGAATACGCAAAGCTGCATAGTGAGGTGGCTGGTCTGGATCCTGTAGACCAGTGGGGTCATAATCGCGGCAATATTCAATTGACCCACCCCAAGCGGTCTGACCAAACTCTTCTCCCGCAAGACCAAGCGTCGGCAAAATGTCGTTTGAGTCATCCAGCCGATACCAGCCATCCAGGCAATCTTGATTACCAGCTGGATTAGATGTAGCAAGCGACCCAGGTTCTGAGTTTCCGAGTTGATTCGGATACCAGTTCGTAGAGTCCGAAGCGCTCGCTGTGAGCTGCTGCACACGGAGATATCCAACCATCGCTTCGCGCAACCGCTCCAGTCGCTGAACAGTGTTTGCCAGCATCATCTTCTGCACAGGCAAAGACGAAATCAAAAACGGGCTGCCGTCAGTCCCGGAGGTTGCCCAGCTGGCATGGTTTGCTACAGTCATGGCCGCAGAGTCACCGGGCACACCGCCCGGTCCCGGATTACAGTCGGCGCTTCCTTTTGAGCACGCCGTCAAGTAAATCGCACCGACGTCATAACGAAGAAACACTGATGGACCGCTTTGGAAAAAGAGCGGCGTTTGCATTGCGGGCGGTGACACCATCTGATAAACGCGCACATTTGCTGCTGTACGTCCATCATCATTGACTTCGGACATATTGACGCCCGCCTGCACTAGCGCGGACGATAGTGCCAACCCGGCTGGCGTACTGTCTGCGGGGTTGTATATCGCATTCGTCAATGCGCCTGATGTTACCGGTGCTGGCAATCTGCCTAACTTTGAGCTGGATGCAACCGACATCAATGCAGCGCCGATCCTGAGGTTGTTCAAACGATGGCGCTCTTCGTACGCTCTTTCATTCATCGTTATGATCGACCTCATCAGTGGCCCCAACGCAGCCGAGAGGATTCCGATTACCAAAACTGAAATCATGATTTCAAGAAGAGCAAAGCCCCGTTGAGCTTGGCGGCGATCAGGCCGCGCTCTCGCCCGGCGCTTTTGCCAGCGGCGCACTTTTCCAATCATCATTGCCTCTTATTGACGGTGACACGCAAAGCGAAGTAGTAGGTCTGTTTTCCTCGATTGGCCTCCTTTGTGCCGAAGATCCCACCCAGAGGACCTCGAGCCCCTCCTGGAAGACCGCTCTCATCCGCACTCATACTGTCCTCCGTCTGGCCACCAATAATAATCATGTCACCATCACGCAAAAGAACTTCGCCTTGGGAATTTTGTTTGGTCAATAGCGGAATCGCGGTGTTTACCGATTGAGCAGTATTTCCGAAGGTAATCATCTGTGAGAGGACCCTGGTTCCTGATCGAATAATTTGATTAAGAGACAACTGCACTCGAATAAGTCCGGTGCTGACATCAACACGTGGATTCACGCGTAAGTCAATGCCGGTTTCTACAGGAATGATTTGGTTCTTCGTTGCTGTAATTGCAGAGCCGGTTCCACCGGCAGCTGCTTCCTGAGTTATGTCATTGTAGTAATCAACATATTTTCTCCTGAAGACTCCCGGCACACCAGAAGTGGTTGTTATCCGTGGTTTTTGGATTACAGAAACCTTACCCACTTCGGATAAGTATGCGTTGAAAATATTCAGTGCATTTTCACCACTTCGGTATTGACCACCGATAAGCGGGCCAGCAACGCCTTGAGCACTGGCCGCTACAGCAGGGACACCACCTCCTTCTGGCATGCTTACCGTGACCCCACCTAAAGCATTATTTGTAATGATGGCCCCATACTTCCCGCCAGCCCATTGTGCGAACCCTGATAAGTCAAATCCTTCACTATCACCACGTGATGTGGTGACCAGGATTATTTCGCCAGCAAATGAAATGTTCGTGTTGTACATTTCCTGCACGTTTTTAAAGTAAGTGTCAAGCTCGGATAGCACCCACTGTGGGGCCTGCACAGACACTGCGCCAGTCTCTGGGTTTATAGAAAATGAGCCTAACTTTTGACCTGCATAGGACTCGGTACCAGAAGTGCTCAGCATCGAATAACTTGCACCTTCAATCCCAGGAACCATTGGGGTGGTACCAGGCAGTGGTGGTGGAATATTTGCAGCCATTCCACCCGCTGAGGCCGCAGCGCTTGGCACTTGGATAGTCAGACGTGCCTCCAGCTCCTTAGACAAACTGGACCAGAAGTCATCACTTGACTGGACTGTAGTGCCCTGACCGTCCGCACTGCTTCCTGAAGAGTTTGAAGATGATCGCGAGTTCGATGACTGCGCCGGAGTAGAGCCGGTACGTCCGGCCGCACCGTTGTTTCCATAAACCCCTGAAGAATCATCGGACTCGAATGCAGTGTTTTCATTGCTGGAGGTGGCAAATGAGGTACGACGGTTACCAATGTTCAAGGTCCATGATTTCGTTGCAACAGGGCGAATGGTGATCAGTTGACGACTATCGTCGACTTGATAGTCCAGGCCAAGCGAGCCCAAGACAGTTTTGAGCGCTGTGTCGGCATCAGTCCGGTTTACTCGCCCTACGTACGTATATCTGTCTAAAGGCAAATCACTTGCAATATTGAGGCCTTGTTCAGCGAATTTGGATACGATAGCAGCCAATGGTGTTGGCTTCTTGATGTCTAAGCTAACCATTTTTGTGCGTAGCCAAAGCCCACCGTTTAGTGATGTCATCGCGGTAACTGGGACAAACGCGCCAGGTACTTCAATCACTCGGCTGCGCTGTGCCATTCGAAATGGTGTTTTTAATTCCGTATGACGAACGCTTTGTTCTGTATCAATATCCCGAGCAACTTCTGCCACGGTGCCGCATCCTGCTAAGACGATGGTGGTTATTGCCACGAGGGCCTTTTTTGGAATCATTAGTAAACCCTCTGTTGCCGCGTCACGTAAATAAGTGGCGGGTTGTTTTGTATACGCAGCTCAGCAAATATTTGAATGTCTGGGGGAAGAGCGTTGAATAACTCGATTACGGCGTCTTTAAATTCCCCCACAAAAATATTGCTCGCATCAATGCGCAAATGCTCTTTTTCAGGAAGGGTCCATGCCAAAGACCAGCCGGCTGCATCCGCCCATTTTTGTACTACCTCGTGCAACGTGGTTCCTGCAGTCACTGACCATGTAGGTTTTGGTACATCGACAGGTACGACCTCCGCTGCTGTAACCACCCACTCTTCTGGCTCACGAAAAATATCGTTTTCGACGGCAACAACATCATTTGTAAAGCCCGGATCTGTCACTTCGTCCGGGGCTGTGGAATTCGGAGATGCATCAGTTGGCGCAGCCGCAATGATTTCTTGCGTAGGGATCGGGGCTGACGCCTGTGGTTCGGCATCGATGATCTTTATTCGAATGGATGGTGTGGGTGCTTTAGCGGTCGATACTGCAGGAATGCAGACGATCAGGGCCACCAGGACGCTGGCAGCCCTGCACATAACTGAGTGCATGGAAACTCCTTGCCTGGGATTAGGCTAATGGGATTGGAGGAATTGAGAGTCGTGCAAGATCCGCGTGCGCTGCCCTGGTGTGCTCTGGTTTGACAAGTTGACGCAATAGCAAAAGGGTCTCTACCGATGCGGATTGCACTACGGCGGTTGCTGCTGTGTTGGGGCTTGCTGCTTCGGTGGCCGCGCCTTGGGACTGATAGTCCAGAATAATGCTGCGCAACTCAACGATTTGTTCACTGAGGTTTAGCGCATCATCGATCAGTCCGCGGACATAGTCCGCGAGGGGCTTTCCTGTCAGTGCAGCGCCTGATCGGAGCCGATTCATTTGCGCAGGCGTGACGCGTAGATGCAAGATCCCGCCCGAAAGGGTCTCTTTCATGATTTGTGCTTGTGGTGTGATGCCAATGGAACCGACGTGGTGACGTGGCCTGATGCTTGTGGGAGGCGGGTGAGGACGCATCAGGCAAGGTATGTACTGGTTACGTTATCCAGCGACTGGTGGCATACCAGCCCGTCTGCACGGACCTTATACCCCCCTTGCCATCAATAGTGCCGACTGGGATTGAACCAGTGCCGCAGGTGCACCTGCCCGGAATTTCTCTTTCCGACTCCCCACAAAGAGGGGCGCTCTAACCAACTGAGCTACAGCACTATTGATGACCCTGCACCGCAACCGACGCGTGCAGGGACGGGCTTTAACCATGCCCACATGGGCCTGTTCGCGTGGATTTCTCCCAGGCTCGCGTACTTCCCGTGTGGTTTTGGCGGCGTCTCCTGGCATACAGAGGGTGGGTGCTCCTCCAGCCATCAGCCAACTTTTGACCCATGCCGATATCGCCCGGCTTTACGCGCCCGAATGTTCAGGGATTCAGCGGATTACGCTGCTACGTTGTATCGCCGCTCATGGCGTTCTCCTTGATTGCAGACCCCGTCTTTCTGGCGGACGTGGTGACGCCGTAGAAACCGCACTCAAATCCGGATACCCCGAATTTGTAGCTTGTTAGAACATCTTTTCATCCCGCCCAGTGTGACCAGAACGTGCCTGCAGTAGACGCAAAACAACATTAAAATGTAGCAATCCAATATCTGGATAGCGCCAGTTGGCGTTGATTAATAAAGGTTTTTTGTTGTATGTTTTGCTATACAGCAGGACTCGAAATCAGGCGTACGTTTATAGCGTACCGTGGGTTCGAATCCCACCCTGTCCGCCAAGTATTAAAAAGCCTGATAATTCAACGGATTATCAGGCTTTTTGCTTCTAAGGCCGGTGGTGGATATGTGAGATAGCCACGTTGTACTTCCACAAGAGGCGTTATATGTTCTTAAAAAAGTATGCATTCTCGGCTGCATGCGCTGCCGTGCTGGTGTCGGCTTACGTGCTTGCTCCATTGGCTCAGGCCTGCACGCGGTTTGTCTATCATGGCGCTGACAATGAGATCATCACCGCGCGGTCCATGGATTGGAAATCAGACATAGGAACCAATCTATGGATCTTTCCGCGCGGGATGCGACGATCCGGAGAGGCTGGTCCTCATTCAATCAGGTGGACCTCGAAATATGGCAGCGTCATAGCGTCGGGCTACGACATTTCCACCACAGATGGCATGAATGAGGCTGGCCTGGTCGCTAATGCGCTTTGGCTGGTCGAGTCCACCTATCCGGCCTATGACGGAACGACACCCGGCTTGTCGATCGCCGCGTGGGCGCAATATGTACTCGACAATTTTGCAAGCGTGCAAGAGGCTGTCGATACGCTTGCCGAGCAACCCTTCACTTTAGTCACGGACAAAGTACCCGGAGAAGATCGACTCGCCACCCTGCATCTTTCCTTATCGGACGCTTCGGGTGACAGCGCAATCATCGAATATATTGATGGACGCCAGGTTATTCACCACAGCCGGACCTATCAGGTGATGACTAATTCACCGATCTTTGAACAGCAATTAGCCCTTAATTCTTATTGGCAACAGATTGGTGGCCTGGTGATGTTACCGGGCACCAATCGCGCCTCTGATCGTTTTGCGCGCGCATCCTTCTATGTGAATGCAATCCCCAAGACAGGGACTTCCACGGATGCCTTGGCCAGTGCTTTTAGTGTCATTCGTAACGTCTCTGTTCCCTATGGCATCGTCACGCCCGACCAGCCCAATATTTCATCCACGCGGTGGCGCACGGTGGCCGACCAGAAGAATAAACTTTACTTCTTCGAGTCAGCACTTGCTCCCAATGTTTTCTGGGTCGACATGAAGACACTGGATTTGTCGGAATCTACCGGCCAGGTGAAAAAACTTAGTCTTGGTCCCGACCAGAGCCATATATACGCCGGTTTAGTGAACGATCAGTTCAAGGAAACCAAACCCTTCAAGTTTCTTGGCCTATAAGCTGTTCACCCAACGCTGAGTCAGCCCGTGCGTTTTTTTGGCTGTGGGCCACGGTAGTGTGGCATGCCGGGTACGCGCGGTGGCTGATCGGGTGCATCACTCGTGTTTTTGCGGGCGCCGATACGGGTTAGCCCATACAGTATCAGTACCCAGAAAACCAGGCTGGATCCTGTGGTCAGCAGACCATGGAAGCTGGCATAGCCCGTGGCGGCAGAGGCTTGGATGCCAACGGTATCGGCAATCCAGGGAATATTGCCCAGCGCCTCGGTCAGCAGGCGACCTGGCAAGGCGAAGCCCCATTTCAAGGCGTTCAGGGCCTCCCAACCGGCGATGGTGTTGTTGCCGTCTATATCCAATACAAAATGCAGGGCTTGGATGTTCATCAGGGCCTCCGACAAATTGCAATTATTGATTTCATCTTCACTATAAGCGCTTTGTTTGCGGCAGACAATCTAGTTTTTTGCCCTGAAAAACACGGGAAGATCCTCAGATACCTGGCCCTGGTGATGGTGTTACAGTGCACGCAAACATCAATTTTCGGGCTTACATGCAGGCAGACCAATTCGCTGCAGCTATTCAGGCACATCCTACGCTGGGCTGGCTATCGCAGCAGGATCGTGCGCGTTTGCTGGCTGCCGCAGAGCCCTGCAGCTATAGTGCTGGAGACCCCATTTACCAGGCGGGCCAGTCAGCCCAGTATTGTTATTGGCTATTGGTCGGCCAGGTCGAACTCGTACGGCCATCGACGCCGGTGCTTCTGGAGGCAGATCAGGTCTTTGGCGGCGAGGCCTTTGCCGATCAGCTGTCGCAGCCGGGTACTTATCTGACGGATGCCCTGGCATTGACCGATGTGCAGGTCTTGCGGGTATCTCGTAGCATATTAGGGGGTCTGGCGACACGCCATCCCGGCCTGAAATCCGCTGCGTTGATGGGACTGGCGGCTCGCCTGGGCGGTCTCCCTCTGCCCGAATCGCCGCCGCAGTCAACGCCCATGGTCAAATCTCTGCCATTGAAGCAGCGCATCGGCTGGCCTGCCGCCTTGGCCTTGCCGCCCGTGGTCTGGTGGTTGGCCGATCAGGCTGGCCTGCCGCCTCAGGGGGCGGTCTATCTGGGGCTGTTTTCCCTGATGTCGCTGATGTGGCTGTTTGCCCTGGTAGACGAGTTTATCCCGCCCATCTTGGCGGTCGTGGCGATGTTGTTCATCGACCTGGTTCCCCCTCAGGTTGCCTTGCGGGGGTTTTATTCGCGCACATTCTTATTGCTGCTGGGGGTCTATGCCTTGGCGGCCGTCGTGGTCAGTTCGGGCCTGGCCTATCGGCTGATGCTCTGGGTTTTGGTCCGGTTGCCGGATTCCCCCTTTTGGCATCGCACAGCCTTGACCTTGTTTGGGTTTTTATTGTCCATTGTCATGCCCTCGTCCAATGCCCGCCTGACATTATTGCTGCCTTTGTATCAGGAAATGGATCAAAGCCTGAAGGCCCCTGCCCAGGGGCCGCAGGCCAGCGCGCTGATGATTTCCGTCTTTACCGGGGCAACCTTGTTTTCGCCTTTGCTATTGACCGCCAAGTCCTCCAACCTGGCCGCATTTACCATGTTGCCCTCGCAGGTGCGCAGCGAATTTCAGGGCATAGAGTGGCTGGTAGGGGCCGCAGTTGTGGCATTTGGCTTGTTTGCGGCCCATTTGCTGGCTATGCGGTTTTTATTCCGTGTCGAGACGCATCATCCGTTGCCGGCTGATCGCATCCGCGCCCAGATTACACTGCTGGGGCCGCTGCGCCCGCCCGAATGGGTGGCTGCGATTGCCTTTCTGGTGTTTTTGCTGGGAGCGATCATTCCCCAGTGGCATCAATCGCAGGCTGCCTGGTTGGCGGGTTTG
The DNA here is from genome assembly GCF_034675845.1 of Castellaniella sp. Taxonomy (NCBI): domain Bacteria; kingdom Pseudomonadati; phylum Pseudomonadota; class Betaproteobacteria; order Burkholderiales; family Alcaligenaceae; genus Castellaniella; species Castellaniella sp. The sequence goes on along the minus strand of NZ_JAUCCU010000001.1, from coordinate 590,821 downwards.
GTGCTGGTCGGCTTATTGCTGCTGGGCCTGTTCAATAAAGGCTCCTTCAAGACTCAGATCGATTGGCCTTTGATTTTCTTCCTGCTGAGTCTGGATGGCTTGATGGAAGCCATGCAATACCTGAATCTGGATGATTTGATGATTCAGGCCATCGGTGGGGGGCTGGCCTGGGTGGATGGCAGCCTAGGGTGGTTCATTCTGCTGGCCTTGATGGTCACGGTGGCATTGCGGCTGGTGCTGCCGCTGACAGCAGGCATGATTCTGGCGGTGACGATTCTGTTGCCGGTGGGCCTTAGTCAGGGTATCCACCCCTGGTTGGTGGTCTTTCTGGCTTCGCTGTTTTCTGATATCTGGTTCATGCCGCACCAGAACTCTGCTTTGCAGCAGGCGATGTCTGCAGGTTTGCGTAGCCGCTGTAATGAAACCCTGTTTTTTCATTATGCATGGTGGCTCAATCCGCTGCGCATCGTGCTGGCCTATGCCTCTATTCCTTATTGGCAATGGCTAGGGCTGCACTAGGGATACCCATGAAAAATCGTCTGGCCGTCATCTGCGCGGGGATTCTGGCAGTCCTGCTGCTGGTGTTCTTGGTGGCTTTCAATCACCAGAAACCGCGTGTGCTGGTCCTGCACGGATTTTCCGAGGAAGGCCCTTGGGAACAGGCCTTTGATGCGGGGTTCCGGCGCGGACTCGAACACAATCGACAGCCTTTGTCGGTGCGTTGGCGCTACATGATGTATTCCCAGTACCTCAGTGACCGTCAATGGGTGGCGGCCAGCCAGCGCAGCCGCGAAATCATTGACAACTGGCAACCTGATGTGCTGGTCACGGTGGGCGAAGAAGCCCAGGATTACGTCGGCCGCTACTATGCAGGGCAGGCATCGCCACGGGTGGTCTACATCATCAACGAGAATCCGGCGTTGTTCGATTACCCAGGGGCAGCGAATGTCACCGGGGTGCACGAAGTCCTGCCGTTGGGTCAGATCGGGGATATTTTGCAATTCATGGGTCGCAGCCCCTTGCGCATCCGTGCCATCGGTGTCGAGGACCCGACCGGACGCGCCGAAGCTCAGCAGGTTCAGGCGCATGATTGGGGGCCACACCAGTTCCTGGGGGTGGATCTGGCCACAGATGCTGTGGATTGGCGAAGCCGGGTGCTGGCTCTGACGGATCAGGTGGATATCCTGCTGGTGCTCAGTGCCGGTGGGCTGCCTGAGTCGCCCGATATTTCCGAAGATATCAACCCCGATCAACTGTCGGGCTGGACTGCCAAACATGCAAAACCCTTGTCCATTGGCATCCGCGAATCCTTTGTGATTGGAGGCGGGGCCTTGGCTGTGGTGCCCTCGCCTGGTGGGCTGGGCCATCAGGCTGCGCAGCAAACCTTGTTGGCACTGCAGGCGATTCAGTCAGCTCAGGCGCTGCCGCCGCCCAAGAACAGCCAGGATTATCTCATCGCCTTGCGTCCGGATGAGCTGGCTGCCCGAGGATTGAAGCTGCCGGAAATTTATCTGCAAGCGGCTCGCGGCACCCATACCCTGTACCCTAAGTATGGCGAAGACTTGGGCAGCTCCGGCCTCTCGCACTGAATTGTGCTGTGCGTCCCGCGTCTGGCGCAGCGAAGAACGCGTCGGACACTTAGGTTTCTTCTAGCACACGAGGCCGCTTGGGCACCAGCAGCACCAGCATCAAGGTCAGCATAGCTGCGGCAATCATGCCCACATAGACTTGGCGGGTAGCACCATCAAAGACGGATAAGAGATACTGGTGCACGGCCAGGCTCTCTGATCCTGCTTGCAGGGCTGTCATGACGTCTTGAGCCGATGGCAGGGTATCGGCCAGGGTTGCGGGGGCATTGGCCAAAGAGGTCTGCACAGCATTGTTGAACAGCGCACCCACGACGGCGGCGCCCAGGCTTTGCCCCAGGTAGCGTGACCACATATTGGCGCTGGTGGCCACGCCACGTTGGTGCCAGGGGACCGTAGACTGCACTCCCACCAGCAGCGGGGTGGACAGCATGCCGAAGCCGGCGCCCAGCAAGATCTGATCTGCGGTCACCAGCCAGACAGAAGGTTGGGGCGGCAGCAGGACGAAGCCCAACACCGCCAGCAGCATCAGCACCCCGCCGAACAAGGCCGTGTCGCGAAAGCCGAATTGCAGGTATAGACGCCCTGACCAGGCCGACGCGCTGACCCAGCCCAGGCTCATGCTGGCAAGCACCAAGCCGGCGCTGATCGGCCCCAGACCCAGCACGGATTGGGCGAATACAGGCAGGTATGCGCCGGGTGCCATCATGACCAGCCCCATGCCCAACACGCCTAGATTTGAGCCCAACATCACGCGTTCGCGCCAGATCCAGCCGGGCATGATGGGTTCGGCGGCTGCGCGTTCGCGCAGAATGGTTGCCAGAATCAGGCCTGCCGTCAAGGCAAATGCAATCAAGCTGGGGGCGGAGGACCAGGCCCAGGCGTTGCCGCCCTGCAGCAGCGCGAAAACCCCTGCCGATCCGGCCAGCATCATCAGGATGGCGCCGACATAATCGATGTGGTGCTGGTGGTTGGGTTGGTGTTCATGCAGATATCGGGCGATCAGGAAAATGGCGGCCAGTCCGATAGGCAAGTTGATCAAAAACACCCAGCGCCATGTCGCGTATTCGGCAAAGGCGCCACCCAGCGTCGGGCCGACGATGGCGGCGACCCCCCAGACGCTGGACAGCCAGCCCTGGACTCGCGCCCGTTCGCGGGTAGAGTACAGGTCGCCCGCCAGGGTATTGACCGTGGCCATGATGGATCCGGCACCCAGGCCCTGCAAGGCCCGGAAGACGATCAGCGGCACCATGCCCCAGGCCAGCGCGCAGGCTGCGGAGCCCAGTAAAAAGACTGCGGAACCACCAATGAGCACGGGCTTGCGGCCATACAGGTCGGCAAGCTTTCCATAAATAGGAATGGTGATGGTCTGCGCCAGCAGATAAATGGAAAATAACCAGCTGAATTGCTCAAAGCCGCCCAGGTCCCCCACAATCTGTGGAATGACGGTTGCCACAATCGTGATGTCCATGGCGGCGAGCGACATGGTCAGCATCAGGGCCACCAGAATCCAGCCCCGATGAGGCATCGGTGTCGGTGCGCGGTCCATCACCGTGTCTGGGTGATCCTCTGGGGGAATAGTGTGAGGTGGCGAGCGCATGGCGGATCTGATTTTTGGGCTCCTGAATCTGTGGCTATGTTAGCGCGTTGTCCGCATGGGAATGGTGCATTGCCTGGCCGAGAGCCGTCATAATAGAGGCCTTCAAGATAGGATGTGTCCATGAATCAGGAAGCAGACGGTCCCCTGGTGGGCCATGGCGAATACAAAATCCCCGGCGGCAAGCTCGTTGTGGTGGATCTACAGGCCCGACACGGACGGCTGGTCGAGGTGCGGCTATCGGGGGATTTCTTTCTCGAACCGCCCGAGGCCTTGGATCGCATCAATGCAGCCCTGGAGGGCTTGCCCATCGGCACCAGCGCCCAGGCCCTGGCCCAAGCCGTACAAGACGCCTTGTCTGCCGATGTGCAGATGTTTGGCATCAGCCCGGAAGGTATTGCCGTGGTCATCCAGAGGGCATTGGCATGAATACTCCTGCGCCGCGTAGCCAATGGACGGAGCACAACTGGCAGTTGCTGCATCCCGAGCCCCTGCTGCCATTGCAACACATGGCGTTGGACCATGTCTTGCTGGATGAGGTCGCCGCCGGCCGTCGGCCGCCGACCTTGCGGATCTGGGAATGGGCGGCCCCTGCTGTGGTGATCGGTATCTTCCAGTCCCTCAAGAACGAGGTTGACGCGCAGGCCGCCCAGCGGCATGGCATTCAGGTCGTGCGCCGCATCAGCGGGGGTGGGGCGATGTTTATCGAACCCGGCAACACCATTACCTATTCCTTGTATGCGCCGCTGTCTCTGATTGAGGGCATGAGTTTTCAGGATGCTTATGCCTATATGGACAGTTTTGTGCTGCAGACTCTGGACAAGCTGGGTATCAAGGCATGGTATCAGCCGCTGAATGACATTACCTCAGAGGGCGGAAAAATAGGCGGCGCTGCTCAGGCCCGTCGTGGTGGGGCGGTGTTGCACCATGTCACCATGGCGTATGACATCGACGCGGCCAAAATGGTGCAGGTGTTGCGTATTGGCCGTGAAAAACTCTCTGATAAGGGCACGGCGTCGGCGGCAAAACGTGTCGATCCATTGCGTAGCCAGACAGGGCTGGCCCGCGATGTCATCATCCAGCGCATGCTGGAGACCTTTCGCCAGCGCAATGGTTTGCACGAAGACGCCCTAAAACCCGCAGAGCTGCTGGCCATGCAGCAGTTGATCGAGGCTAAGTTCGGCACCGAAGCCTGGCTGGCCAAGGTGCCTTGAGGCGGCTGTTTATGACTGCCCCATAGCACTGGTGGGGCTATTGATGTGTGTGCAGGCTATTCAGGGTCTGCAAGGCCAGATTCGAGTGCGCATAGGCGCCGCCTGCGCGCATTTCGGCGGCCACCCAGATGGCTTCCATGATTTCAGCCCCCGAGGCGCCGGCACGGGACGCGCCTTCGGTATGGCCTTTGATGCAATAAGGGCACTGCGTGACATGGGCAACGGCAACGGCAATCAGCTGTTTGGTTTTGGCGTCCAGGGCACCGGGGGCAAACACGGCCTTGCTGAAGGCCTTGAAGGCCGCCAACTGATCCGGCGCCAATTCGGCGCGCTGTTTGGCCAGGTCCGGTGTGGCATTGGGAAACATCGGTGTGTCGGACATGGATGAACTCCTGTATGAATGGGTGTATCACCATCATAGACCTGCATGGTGGCCTTCTCTCATGGTCTCCCTGCTGCGGGCAGGACAATCCGCCCAAGCCCTCTACAATAGACAGACTTTCATCGTTGATATCTTGCCTATTTCATGAACCGCCAACCCATGGATGCCCTGGCCAGCGGCACGATGCTGCTGTTGTGTTTGATCTGGGCCATGCAGCAGATTGCCCTGAAGGCCACGGCCCAGGACTTTTCCCCGGTATTCCAGATTGCCCTGCGCACCGCAGCGGGGGGCGTGTTGGTGGGGGCGTTCATGGCCTGGCAGGGCCAAGCCCTGGGGGCCGCCTTGCGTTGCTGGCGGCCAGGGGTGGTGGCTGGCTCCCTGTATGCCCTGGAATTCGTGCTGCTGGGCGAAAGCCTGCGTTTTACAACGGCTGGGCATGTGGTGGTGCTGCTGTATACCGCCCCTATTTTTGCGGCGTTGGGGTTGCACTGGAAATTGCCCGAGGAACGCCTGGCCTGGGTGCAATGGCTGGGGGTGGTGCTGGCCTTTACCGGGGTGGGATTGGCTTTTCTGATCCGGGAGCCCGGCCAGGCCGTTGATCCGACAGCCATGTTATGGGGGGATTTTCTGGCATTGCTGGGAGGGGCGGCCTGGGGGGCCACTACCGTGGTGGTGCGGGTAACGCCATTGGCGGAACTCCCGGCCAGCCATACCTTGATGTACCAGTTGGTGGTCGGGGCGGCGTGGTTGTTGTTAATGGCTGTTTTGCTGGGGCAGACGCACTTCAATCCCACCGCCTTGGTTTGGGCCAGCCTGACATTTCAGACCCTGTTCGTGGCCTTTATCAGCTATCTGACCTGGTTCTGGCTATTGCGTAAATACCTGGCATCCCGGCTGGGGGTTTTTTCGTTTTTGACCCCCTTGTTTGGGGTGGTGCTGGGGGCCTGGCTGCTGGATGAGCCCATCGGAAAAGGATTCTTGCTGGGTGCCTTGTTGGTGGTGCTGGGGGTCGTGTTGCTGAGTGGCTATGGCTGGTATGCACAATGGCGTACTCAGCATCGGATACTTAGCCGCTGAATCCACCTTCGTTTAAAAACGCTTGTTCGGCCGCCGTGGTGCTGCGTCCCAAGGCCGAATTACGGTGTGGAAACCGGCCAAAGCGGGCAATGATATCGTGGTGCTCTTGGGCCCAGGGCATGGAGTCCGGGGCATGTTGTCGATACAGGTCCAAGGCTGTTTTTTGGGCCTCCAGGTCTTCGGCATGCATGTATGGCAGCAGGATAAAGTTGCGCAGAGACGGCTGGATATCAGCCAGGTGAACCAGACTGCGGCGGGCATAGGATAGCGCTAGGCCATCGGTAGCGAACATATGCCCGGTATCCCGGAAAGCATTGCGAGGATACTGGTCCAGCAACAGAATCAGTGCCAGTGCGGACCCTGGCTCCTGCAGCCAGGCTTCCAGCTTCTGGCGGGCCGCTGCAAAATGCGCCTCTTGAAAGCGGTTGCGAAATGCTGCATCGAAATCTTCGTCCTTGGCGAACCATTTTTGGGGCCCGGCCGCCAGCCAGAAATCCACCATGGCCTGGGCGTCGTGCGCTGAAGAAGGTGTGTGCAGTTGGCCGTGTGTCATGATGGATGTCCTTGAAAGTGGATGAATGGCCCTGTGGTGCGCCCAAGACCCTGTCGGTAAAGGGCTACAGCAATTCGCGGCGCAGGTCAGCCGCTGATTTTGGTGATAGCAGGCCGGGCGCCACATCAAATACGCTGCGGGCGCCGGTGTCGCCAGCCAGCTTCAACCGCCAGGCGGCGCGTGCATAGGCCACCAGCACGCTGGACGTAAACCCCGGATTGCTGCTTAGATTCAACGAATATTCGATGACCTGAGCATTATCCTGGCCAGAAATGCCGCTGCGAATGACAAAGCCGCCGTGTGGCATGCCGGCGTGGTCACGTTGCAGCGTATCGGCGTCGATGAAGTGCACGGTCGTGTCATAGTCGACAAAATAATCCGGCATGCTGACAATGGTGTGTTCCACCTGCTGGGCATCTGCGCCAGGTTGCAGAACAACAAAGCATTCGCGGGTGTGTTTTTCGCGGGTGCTTAATTGAGGCAGTTGGCCTGAGCGCACACGCTGCACGGCCTGGGGTACCGGGATGGTGTATTGCACCCCGCCAGCCACGCCTGGTACGCGGCGGATGGCATCCGAATGGCCCTGGCTCAGGCCCTTGCCCCAGAATGTATACGTCCCGCCTTGGGGCAGAATGGCTTCGCCCATCAGACGGTTGATGGAAAACAGGCCTGGGTCCCAGCCTACCGCCAGAATCGACAGGTTGCCGCCTGCCTTGGCAGCAGCATCCAGGGCCTCGAAGTAGTCGGGGATGCGTGCATGGGTATCGTAGCTGTCTACCGTCGTGAACCAGCGGGCAAGCTGAGGGCCTTGTGCCGGTAGATCGTCCTTGGAGCCGCCGCATAGGATCAGTACGTCAATATCATCACGGTGGTCAGCGGCGGCGTCCAGCGACCAGACCGGCACGGCTGTCCCGGTCTGGACCAGGGCGGCGGGATTGCGGCGCGTGAAGATGCCAACCAACTGCATGTCGGGATGCTGGGCAATGGCGGCTTGGGCGCCACGGCCTAGATTGCCATAACCTGCAATGCCAATACGGATGGGGGATGAAGCCATGGAAGTCCTTGTGCTGATCAGAAAAATAGGCGTGTGCTTGCTGATTTTATTGTATCGGCTTGCAGGCCTGTCGGCATGCGGGTGCTAGAATGGCGGCCATTTTCATTCGGATACATCGTCATGGCGGCCTCGTCCAGTAAAAACAATGCCTTGCTGCAGTTTGTCAGTAACGGCAGCTTAGTAACTCAAATTCTGCTTGGTCTGCTGGCCGGTATTGTGTTGGCGTATATTTCGCCGGATTCGGCGCTCGCGGTCGGCCTGCTGGGCAGCCTGTTTGTCGCGGCCCTGAAATCGGTGGCGCCCTTTCTGGTGTTCGTGTTGGTGACCGCCTCGATTGCCAATCACCAAAAGGGTGCCAAGACGCAACTGGGTCCCATTCTGATTTTGTATCTGGTGGGTACTTTCGCCGCTGCGCTGGTGGCGGTGCTGGCCAGCTTCATATTTCCCTTGACCATCCAGTTGCAGTTGGGCAATGAGGTCGTGAATCCGCCCAGCGGGGTGCTGGAGGTGCTGCGCAATCTATTGCTCAGTGTGGTGGATAATCCGGTCCGTGCGCTGCTGGAGGCCAATTACATTGGCATTCTGGCTTGGGCGGTGGGCTTGGGGCTGGCCTTGCGCCAGGCGCATGGGGTCACCAAGAACGTCGTGTCGGATTTGTCCCTGGGCTTGTCGTTTATTGTGCGGGTGGTGATTCGCTTGGCGCCCATTGGGATTTTCGGCCTGGTGGCTTCAACGATTGCTGAAACCGGTTTTGACGCCTTGCTGGATTATGGCCGACTGATTGCCCTGTTATTGGGCTGCATGCTGTTCGTCGCGCTGGTGGTCAATCCGCTGATTGTGTTTTTTCGTATTCGCAGCAATCCTTATCCCCTGGTCTTCACTTGCCTGAGAGAGTCCGGCGTGACGGCGTTTTTTACCCGTAGCTCGGCGGCCAATATACCCGTCAACATAGCCTTGTGCCGGAAGCTTGGTCTGGAAGAAGACACCTATTCCGTCTCGATCCCGCTGGGGGCCACCATCAATATGGCGGGTGCGGCCATCACCATTACGGTCTTGACGCTGGCCGCAGTGCATACCTTGGGGGTAGAGGTAGACCTGCTCACGGCCTTGTTGCTGAGCATTCTGGCAGCGGTTTGCGCCTGCGGTGCCTCGGGCGTGGCGGGGGGGTCGCTGCTGTTGATTCCGGTGGCCTGCAGCCTGTTCGGGATTTCCAACGACCTGGCGATGCAGGTCGTTGGTGTGGGCTTCATCATCGGTGTCGTGCAGGATTCCGCCGAGACCGCCCTGAATTCGTCGACGGATGTGCTGTTTACGGCTGCAGGTTCGGTTGGGCCTCAGCCCAACGTTGGATAATCGGCCAGAGATCGGCGGGCTGGCGGGCAATGGCGTCCGCTGCCCAGTCGGCTGGATCGTCGCTGCAGTAGCCGTAAGCAGCCGCCACTGTCGCCATGCCGGCAGCCTTGCCTGCCAGGATATCGCGCTCGTCGTCGCCCGCATACAGGCATTGACTGGGCGCGAATCCTGCCTGGCGAGCCGCATGCAGCAGTGGCTCTGGGTGGGGTTTGGTGTGCGGTGTCGTGTCGCCTCCGACTGTCACCCGGCAGTGTGCTTGTAGCCCCAGGTGTTGCACCATGGGGAGGGCCAGATATTCGACCTTGTTGGTGACGATGCCCCAGGCCATGTCTGCCTGGTCCAGTTGATCCAGCAGGGCTTGTACCCCAGGAAACAGGCAGGCTTGATCCAGCATGCCCTGTGCATAATCCTGTAGAAACTGTGCACGGGTTTGTTCGTAGGTATCTGTACCGGGGTCCAGGTCCAGGGCAGCCTTCAGCAGGCCGCGGGCGCCATGGGACGCATAGGGCCGCAAGGCCTCGTAGGGCAGGGGGGGCAGGCCCTGATATTCGCGTTGGCGGTTTGCTGCGGCCGCCAGATCGGGGGCGGTGTCGGCGAGTGTGCCGTCGAAATCAAACAGGATCAAATAAGAAGACATGGGCTTAGTCCGGACGCCGTGCGGCCATCATGTAGTTGACGCCGGTGTCCTGGCATAGCTGGTACAGGCGGGTAATAGGTTGGTACTGGATGCCGCAGAGATTCGTGACGTCCAGGCCAGATTGGCGCGCGGCGGCGGCCAGTTCGCTGGGCGTGATGAATTGCCGATAGTCATGGGTGCCGCGTGGCACCATGCGCAGCAGATATTCGGCTGCCACAATGGCCAAAGCGAAGGATTTCGGATTGCGGTTCAAGGTGGAAAAACACACCAAGCCGCCTGGGCGCACCAGGGTGGCGCAAGCCTGGACGATCGCGGCTGGGTCGGGGACATGTTCCAGCAGTTCCATGCAGGTGACCACATCGAAGGCGCCGGGGTGCTGGCTGGCATAGTCTTCGGCGCTGATGCATTCATACTGCACCTGCACGCCGGATTCGTGGCCGTGCAGGCGTGCAACCTGTAGCGATGGCTTGGCCAGATCAATGCCGGTGACTTGTGCGCCTTCGGCTGCCATGGCTTCGGTCAGCAGGCCGCCGCCACAGCCTATATCCAGTATTTTCTTCTGATCCAGCGTGTCGGCTTGGTCGCGGATCCAGTCCAGGCGTAGCGGGTTGATGTCGTGCAGTGTTTTCAGATCGCCCTGAGGATCCCACCAGTTGGAGGCCAGAGCACCGAATTTATCCAGCTCTGCAGGGCTGGCATTGGCTGTATGCATGCGTCGAAATCCAAAAAAACAAGGCTCCGCATGCGCGGAGCCCTGAATGCCGCTGCGCGTGGTGCGCAGCAAACCGTATGCCCGAAAAATTACTTGCGGGTACCAACGATTTCGATTTCCACGCGGCGGTTTTGAGCACGGCCTTCGCGGGTCTTGTTGGTAGCAACCGGGTCGGCTTCGCCCTTGCCTTCAGTGTAGATGCGATCAGCAGAGATGCCCTTGCTGACCAGGTACTGTTTCACGGAAGCGGCACGGCGATCGGAAAGCTTCAGGTTGTAGGCATCGGTACCGATGGAGTCGGTGTAGCCCACAGCGATGATGGTTTCCAGATTGATCGAGTCGGCTTGTTGGGCGACTTGGTCGAGGACTTGCTTGCCTTCGGGCTTTAGATTGGATTTATCGAAGTCGAAGAAGGTATCGGCATTCAGGACAATCTTGTTAGCCGTCGGGGCGACGACATTGGATTGTGCAACGGGCAGGCCGCAGAATTCGTTGGCTGCAGTGGCAGGCGTCCAGAAAGCATCGCGCCAGCAGTTTTCACCGCTTGCATCTTTCCAGACGTGACCGTCAACGTTGGTCCAGTTGTCGGAGGCCGACGCGGAACCCACGACCGACATGGCAGCGATGGCGAGTCCAATAGCGATTTTGGAGGGTTTGTTCATGTTTCTCCTCGTTTGAGCATGATGCTTGAAAGTGACCGCAGCGAACCCCCGCCGCATCTCGATAGAACATTTCCAGTATAGCAATGTCTAGTTCGAAAACTGTCTATTGCGCTGGGTTTGGTGCGTGTTAGCCGAAATCTTAAGGCATTTTTAGTCCTCGGGTTAAGTCTTCCAGGCTTAGGCCGGTACTCTGCGGAGGTTTTTGCATGGCCAGACTGTCTGGTTGTGGGATTTTTGCAACGCATGGGCCGGTCTGTGTGGAAATGTGCCCAGGGACATGTTGAGAACTGGCGGCACCTTCGTCTCGCAGTGCGGATGATAGAATCAGCGATTGCTTCTGGCTGCATCAGGCCCATCGGTTTCGGACATATACATGGAATCCTTCGCTAAAGAAACCCTGCCCATTTCATTAGAAGACGAAATGCGGCGTAGTTATCTGGATTACGCCATGAGCGTAATTGTGGGGCGTGCACTGCCAGATGTGCGTGATGGGCTCAAGCCCGTCCATCGGCGGGTGCTGTTTGCCATGCACGAGCTCAACAACGACTGGAATCGCGCTTATAAGAAGTCTGCGCGTATCGTCGGGGACGTCATCGGTAAATACCACCCTCACGGGGATTCTGCGGTCTATGACACGATTGTGCGCATGGCTCAGGATTTTTCCTTGCGCTATATGCTGGTCGACGGGCAGGGTAACTTTGGCTCGGTCGATGGCGACAATGCGGCAGCCATGCGTTACACCGAGGTCCGTCTAGCAAAAATCGCCCACGAGATTCTGGCCGATATTGACCAGGACACCGTTGATTTCGGTCCCAACTACGACGGCAGCGAGCAAGAACCCCTGCTGTTGCCATCGCGTTTGCCCAATCTGCTGGTCAATGGCAGTGCCGGTATTGCGGTGGGCATGGCCACCAATATCCCGCCGCATAATCTATCCGAGGTCGTCGAAGGCTGTCTGTATTGCCTGCGCAATCCCGATTGCACGATAGATGAACTGATCGAGCGCATTCCCGCTCCGGACTTTCCGACTGGGGGGATTATCTACGGCATGGCAGGGGTGCGCGAAGGCTATCGCACAGGCCGGGGACGCGTCATCATGCGGGCCAAGGCGCACTTCGAAGACTTGCCCCATGGCAATCGCCAGGCAATCGTCATCGATGCGATTCCCTATCAGGTCAATAAAAAATCTCTCCAAGAGCGCATTGCCGAGCTGGTCAATGAGAAAAAAATCGAAGGGATTTCCGATATTCGCGATGAGTCCGATAAGGACGGCATGCGTCTGGTCATCGAGCTCAAGCGTGGGGAAGTCCCCGAGGTCGTGCTGAATAACCTGTATAAAAATACCCAGCTACAGGAAACCTTTGGCATGAATATGGTGGCGCTGGTCAATGGCCAGCCGCGCCTGCTCAATCTGAAACAGATGGTGCAGCATTTTCTGCATCATCGCCGCGAAGTCGTCACGCGCCGCACGATTTTCCAGTTGCGCAAGGCCCGCGAACGCGGCCATGTGCTCGAAGGCCTGGCGGTGGCGCTGGCCAACATCGACGACTTCATTGCCATCATCAAGGCTGCCCCCACGCCGCCCGTGGCACGCCAAGGCCTGATGGAGCGCAGTTGGGATTCGTCCCTGGTGCGCGAAATGCTGGTGCGGGCGGATTCCAATGTCGCCTCCGGTGGGCGGTCCGCCTATCGTCCCGATGGTCTGGAAGCCCATTTTGGCCTGCAGGCCGATGGTCAATATCGTCTGTCCGAGGTCCAGTCCCAGGAAATCCTCAATATGCGCCTGCAGCGCCTGACCGGGCTCGAGCAGGACAAGATCGTATCCGAGTACCGCAGCGTCATGGATACCATTGCCGATTTGCTGGATATCTTGGCGCGCCCCGAGCGCGTCACTACCATCATCAGCGACGAGCTGCAGGCGATCCGGGCCGAGTTTTCCGCGCCGGGCCAGGATTTGCGCCGGTCCGAGATCGAGTTCAACGCGACTGAACTCGAGACCGAAGACCTCATCACCCCCATGGACATGGTGGTTACTTTATCGCGTAGCGGCTACATCAAGAGCCAGCCCTTGTCCGAATACCGTGCCCAGAAGCGCGGCGGTCGTGGCAAACAAGCCACCACCATGAAGGAAGACGACTGGGTCGATCAGCTCTTTATCGCCAATACGCACGATTTTCTCTTGTGTTTCTCGGATCGTGGCCGGGTGTATTGGCTCAAGGTCTGGGAGGTTCCTCAGGGTTCGCGCAATTCCCGTGGCCGTCCCATTGTCAATATGTTCCCGCTGATCGATGGCGAAACCATCACTGCCGTGCTCACCGTCAAGGCCTTTAGCGAAGATCAATATGTCTTTATGGTCACGTCGCGCGGCACCGTCAAGAAAACTCCCTTGTCGGATTTCTCCAATCCGCGCAAGGCCGGCATTATCGCCGTGGGTCTGGACGAAGGTGATTACCTGATCGGCGCCGATCTGACCGACGGCAAGCACGATGTCATGTTGTTCTCCGACGCTGGCAAGGCCGTGCGATTCGATGAAAACGACGTCCGTCCCATGGGCCGCACCGCGCGCGGTGTGCGCGGCATGTCGCTGGACGAAGGCCAGTCCGTGATTGCCTTGCTGGTGGCCGAAGATGAAACCCACAGCGTACTGACCGCCACCGAAAACGGCTACGGCAAGCGCACCTCTATCGTGGAATATACCCGCCATGGGCGGGGCACCAAGGGCATGATCGCCATCCAGACTTCAGCGCGCAACGGCAAGGTCGTCAGTGCCGTGTTGGTGCAGCCTGATGATGAAATCATGCTGATCACCACCAGCGGCGTGATGGTGCGTACCCGGGTGTCTGAAATCCGCGAAATGGGCCGTGCCACCCAGGGTGTCACGCTCATCAATGTCGATGAAGACAGCCATTTGATCAGTGTGCGCCGGGTGGCCGAGAGCGATGCCGACGAAGACGACGTTGATGACGAAGCCATCTTGCTCGACGATCAGTCTGCGCCGGACGCAGCCTCCGATCCGGATGCGACCTCCGATGATGACTCTTCCGCACCAAAGGACCTCTCATGACCCGTCCCTGGAATTTTGCCGCAGGACCGTCTGTTCTGCCGCTGGATGTCTTGCAACAGGCAGCCGCCGATCTGTGTGATTGGCAAGGCAGTGGCACTTCCGTTATGGAAATGAGTCACAGGGGAAAGCACTACAGCCGCATTCGCGACGAGGCCGAGGCCGATCTGCGTACTTTGCTGGCCGTGCCGGATGACTTCGAGGTGCTGTTCATGCAAGGCGGGGCTTCCGCCCAGAACGCCCTGATTCCGCTTAATCTCATTGGCCGAGACGGGCGCGGCCGGGCCGACTATGTACTCAGCGGCCATTGGGCCAAGAAATCCTTCAACGAGGCTGGTCGCTATGGCGATATCGCCGTGGCCGCCACCGCCAGTGCCGCCGCGATGCTGGATGGCCGCGAATATGGTCCCTGGTGCTGGCTGCCGACGCAAGCGCAATGGCAGGTACGGTCGGATGCCGCTTATTTGCATTTGTGCGCCAACGAAACCATCGGCGGGGTCGAACAAGCCGTCATGCCCGATATGGCCAGTTTAGGGGCGCCGGACGTTCCCTTGGTGGCTGATATGTCCTCGAATATTCTTTCGCGGGCCATTGATTTTTCCCGCTTGGGCGTGGTGTATGCCGGGGCTCAGAAAAATGCTGGCCCGGCAGGCGTCACCCTGGTGTTCGTGCGCAAGGACCTGATCGGCCATGCCTTGCCGCATTGTCCTTCAACCTTTGATTATGCGCCGGTGGCTGCGGCTGATTCCATGTTCAACACTCCGCCCACCTTTGCCATCTACATGGCGGGGCTGGTGTTCAAATGGCTGTTGGGCCAGGGCGGTGTGGCGGCCATGGATGCGGCCAGCACCCAGAAATCCACTTTACTTTATCGCTATATCGACCAGTCTTCGCTCTATGAGAATCGCATTCATCCGACGGTGCGTTCGCGGATGAACATTCCTTTTTTCCTGCGCGACGAATCCCTCAATGCGGCATTTTTGGCTGAATCCGATGCTGCTGGCCTGTTGGCCCTCAAGGGCCACAAGGCGGTGGGCGGGATGCGGGCTTCGCTATATAACGCCATGCCGTTGGCTGGGGTACAGGCCTTGATTGCCTTCATGCAGGATTTCGAGGCACGTCATGGCTGATGAGTCCAGACTCCAGGCCAGCCTCGAACCTTTGCGCGACCGAATCGATGCACTGGACGAGCAGATCCTGGTCTTGCTCAACCAGCGTGCCCAGACGGCTCTGCAGGTAGGGGACGTTAAAAAGCGTTTCGATGCCAGCGGGCCAGTACTGAAGCCCGAGCGCGAAGCACAGATTATCCGGCGCTTGCAGACCATCAATGGCGGTCCCATCCCTGAACCCGCCGTGGCTGCCGTGTGGGGGCAGATCATTTCCGCCTGTCGAGGGCTGGAAAGCGTCCTGACGGTTGCTTTCCTGGGGCCTCAGGGTTCGTTTTCCGAGCAGGCCGCCTACGAGCATTTCGGTCAGGCCATCACCAGCCTGCGCTGCGAATCCTTCGACGAAGTCTTTCGTTCGGTCGAGGCAGCCCAGGCGGATGTCGGCATGGTGCCTGTCGAGAACTCCACCGAAGGTGCGGTCAACCGCAGCCTGGACTTGCTATTGCATTCCTCCCTTAAGGTCCTGGGCGAACGCACGATTCGCATCCACCATAACCTGCTGACCCGTACCGGGGGGCTCGAGGGCGTGCGGCGGGTGCTGGGGCATCCCCAGGCACTGGCGCAGTGTCAGGCCTGGCTGAGTCGCAACCACCCAGGGCTCGAACGCCTGCCTGTGGCCAGCAATGCGCAGGCCGCCCGCATGGCATCCGAAGACCCCACCTGTGCCGCCATTGCCGGCGACGCCGCTGCGGCGGCCTGGGGCTTAAGTTCCGTCACCAGCGGCATTCAGGACGATCCTCAGAACCAGACTCGGTTTTTGGCAGTCGGTGCACGAGATTCCGGGCCTACCGGGCGTGACAAGACCAGTCTGATCATGGCGGTGCCCAATCGCTCAGGTGCGGTCTACGACATGCTGGCACCCTTGTCGCGCCACGGGGTTTCCATGACTCGCCTGGAGTCCCGGCCGGCCCGTACAGGGCAATGGGAATATTATTTTTACGTTGATCTCCTGGGTCATCATCAAGACGAACCTGTGCAGCAGGCCTTGGCAGAACTGCGCCAACAGGTTGCTTTTTTCAAGCTTCTCGGTTCCTACCCTCGACAATAAGGCATCCGCATGACATCGCTTCTGGCGCCCGAGCACGTCCGGGCCATTGCTGCTTATCAACCTGGTAAACCCATCGAAGAACTGGCCCGCGAATATGGGCTGGATGCAGCTGACATCATCAAGCTTGCCTCCAATGAAAACCCGCTGGGTTGCTCCGGCCGTGTGCGCGATGCGCTTTGCCAGGCGGCAGCCAGCTTGCAGGGCCGCTACCCGGACCCCAACGGGTTTGACCTGAAGGCTGATCTGGCTGCCCACCATCGTGTGCCTGCCGACTGGGTCACTTTGGGCAATGGCTCTAATGATTTGCTTGAACTCGCTTCCCTGGCTTTGCTCGACGAAGGCACTTCGGCGGTCTACGCTCAGCATGCTTTTGTGGTGTATCGCCTCAGCACCCAGGCGCGTGGTGCCCGGCATTGCCAGGTGCCTGCCCGGGACTTCGGCCATGACTTGCCGGCCATGCTGGATGCCATTGCCGAAGATACCCGGCTGGTCTTTATTGCCAACCCCAACAATCCGACGGGCACTCATGTGCCGCCTGCCCAGATCCAGGCTTTTTTGCAGGCCGTGCGAGATCGCCATGGCAATCAGGTCACGGTCTTGCTGGACGAGGCCTATGATGACTATCTGGACCCTGAAGAGCGTGCTGATAGCGCACAGTGGGTGCGTCAATATGACAACCTCATCGTGACCCGTACCTTTTCCAAAGCCTATGGTCTGGCGGGGTTGCGCGTGGGTTACGCCCTGGCGCAGCCTGGCCTGACCGATCTGCTCAATCGGGTGCGCCAGCCCTTCAATGTCAATGCCCTGGCTCAGGTGGCTGCCCGCACGGCCTTGGCCGATACGGACTTTCTGGCTCAGACTTATGCGTTGAACCGGCAGGGCCGCCAGCAGCTCCAGGAAGCCTTTATTGCATTGAAGCTGGATTTTGTCCCCAGCCATACCAATTTTGTCTTGGTGCACGTGGGCGATGCCGCCCGGATCAATGGTGAATTATTGCGCCGGGGAATTATCGTGCGGCCAGTGGCTGGTGATGGCTTGCCGCAGCATTTGCGCGTTTCCATCGGCTTGCCCCAGGAAAACACCCGTTTCGTACAGGCTTTGACCAGCATTCTGCATCCATGACGTCTGTGCCCGAGCCTCTGGTGCCTGTGCTGGCGGTCGTGGGTACGGGCCTGATTGGTGGCTCATTTGCTGCCGCTCTGAAGCGCGTTGGACAGGTGGGTCGGGTTTTGGGGGTAGGGCGTCATCCGCTTGCTTTGCAAAAAGCCCAGGATCTGGGCTTGATCGATGCCGTGGCCGATCTGCGCCAGGCTGCCGCCCAGGCCGACCTGATTTTGCTGGCCACCCCGGTGGGGGCCATGGCGGGTATTTTGCAGACGCTGGCGCCGATTCTGCGACCCGGCACCGTTGTGACCGATGCAGGCAGCACCAAGGCGGATGTGGCCCGGCTGGCCCGGCAGGCGCTGGGTGATCGCTACCCGCAGTTTGTGCCGGGGCACCCGATTGCGGGTTCTGAAATGACGGGTCCCGAGGCAGCTGATCCCATGCTGTATCACGGCCGCAAGGTTGTCCTGACGCCATTCGACGAAACTGCCGGGACGGTGCAGCATTGGTTGATTCGTGTCTGGGAAGCGTGCGGGGCCCGCGTCCAGCTGATGGACCCGGCTGCCCATGACCGCGCCTTGGCTTGTGTCAGCCATTTGCCGCATTTTTTGGCGGCGGTGTTCATGGCCCAGGTGGCGCATGCGGAAGATGCCGATACCCGGCTGAATCTAGCGGGAACTGGTTTTCGTGACTTCACCCGAATCGCCGCCGGCTCACCCGAGGTCTGGCGCGATATCTTTGTCTCGAACCGCCAGGCCGTACTGCACGAACTAGACGATTTTGAACAGACTCTGCAGCAGTGGCGTATTGCGCTGCAGGACGAATCCCATCCTGAAACTCTTGAAACCCTGCTTGAACAGTCGGCTTTGGCGCGGCGGTTCTGGGGTGGACGCATGCCATGACTTCATCCATTCCTTTCCTGACCTTGAATCCGGCCACGCAGGCCAGTGGGCTGGTGGCCTTGCCTGGCTCCAAAAGCATTTCGAACCGGGCCTTGCTGCTGGCTGCGCTGGCGCGTGGAACGACCGAGCTGTCCGGCGTGCTGGACTCCGACGACACCCGTGTCATGATTGCCGCCCTGCAGACCCTGGGGGTGGATATACAGGCTGAGGGGCCAGGTGTCTGGCTCATTACCGGTGCTGCTGTCTGGCCGGTGCGTCAGGCTGATTTGTTTCTGGGCAATGCCGGGACGGCATTTCGGCCTTTGACGGCAGCCTTGGCGGTGATGGGGGGAGACTATCGCCTCTCGGGGGTGCCGCGCATGCACGAGCGTCCCATTGGCGATCTGGTCGATGCGCTGCGCATGCTGGGTTGCCAGTTGGACTACGATCAGCAGCCTGGTTATCCACCGCTGACCTTGCGGCCCAGTGATTTGCAGTTGGACCAGCCAATCCGGGTCAGGGGTTCCGTCTCCAGCCAATTTCTGACGGCCTTGCTGATGGCTGCGCCCGTGGCGGCGGCCCGCCTGGGCCGGGATGTCGTGATTGAGCTGGATGGTCCATTGATCTCCCGCCCCTATATCCAGATCACTCTGAACCTGATGGCCCGCTTTGGCGTAGCAGTGCAGTGCGACGACGGCTGGACGCGCTTTGTGATTCCTGCGCAGGCATCCTACCAGAGCCCAGGGGCTTATCAGGTCGAGGGCGATGCATCGTCCGCATCGTATTTTCTGGGCTTGGGCGCCATTGCCGGTGGCCCCATCCATATCCAGGGGGTGGGGCGCGACAGCATCCAAGGGGATCTGGCCTTTGCCGAAGTGATCCAGGACATGGGCGCCCAGGTGGATTATCAGTCCAATGCGCTCGTCGTGCAGGGCTGCGAGGTAGCCCGGGGAGCGCGCTTGCGGGCTTTTGACCGGGACTTCAATCTGATCCCCGATGCCGCCATGACAGCGGCGGTGCTGGCCCTGTATGCCGATGGTCCGTGCCACTTGCGCAACATCGCCAGCTGGCGCGTCAAGGAAACCGACCGGATTGCCGCCATGCATGCGGAGCTCTCCCGCCTGGGGGCTCGGGTGGAATCCGATGCGGATAGCCTGACGGTGTATCCCCTGGCCGCTGGTGATTGGCGCAGCGCCGAGATCGGCACCTACGACGACCATCGGATGGCCATGTGTTTTTCGCTGGCGGCCTTTGGACCCGTGCCTGTCACCATCCTGGACCCGGGCTGCGTGGCCAAGACTTACCCCCATTATTTTGCTGATTTTCAGCGGCTGTTGCAGCCCTGAGCCCGCTTGGAGCCCTGTATGAATCCCTCGTCTGCCGATACGGCACCCAATCTGGCGCCCGTCATCACGATTGATGGGCCGACCGCATCGGGCAAGGGTACGATTGCCCAGCGTGTGGCCGACCATCTGGGCTGGCATGCCCTGGATAGCGGTGCCTTGTATCGCTTGACGGCGCTGGCCGTCCAACGTTCAGGTGCGGATCTCGATGACGAGTCCCAGGCGGCTGCCCTGGCACGCCAGTTGGATGTGCGCTTTGAGTCCGGGGCCGTTCTGTTTCAAGCCGAGGACGTGACGCACACAATCCGTCAGGAAAGCATCGGCAATCTGGCCTCGCAGGTGGCCGCCTGGCCGACGGTGCGTGCGGCCTTGCTGGCGCGTCAGCGGGATTTCCGACTGGCTCCAGGACTGGTCGCCGATGGGCGCGACATGGGAACGGTGGTATTTCCGGATGCGCCCCTCAAGATATTTCTGGATGCGGCTGTCGATGTGCGCGCCCAAAGGCGCTATAAACAGTTGAACGACAAGGGTATTTCTGCTAACCTAGACGACCTTTTAAGTGACCTTCGCGACCGGGATGCCCGGGATCGGGGTCGGGTGCATGCACCGCTAGTCGCGGCGCATGATGCTGTCACCATCGACTCATCCCATCTGGGGGTGGATCAGGTGGTACAGCAAGTGCTGGCCCTGTGGTCGGCACGCGGACCTGCTTGATGCAATAACAACCGCTGTGTCGGTTGCCATCTGGCAGGATTTTTCTTCACTCCGCCGGGTTCTGTCCTGGCGTGTCAGCCCTTTTGGGCCTATGGATACTCTTTCATGTCCACCCTAACCCACGAAGCCGCCCTAGGCGGCGAAAGCTTTGCCGATCTGTTTGCTGCCAGCATCAAGGATCAGAACATGCGCTCCGGCGAGGTCATCTCCGCCGAAGTCGTGCGCGTCGACCATAATTTCGTCGTCGTCAATGCTGGTCTGAAATCTGAAGCCTACATTCCCCTCGAGGAATTCCTCAATGACCAGGGCGAACTCGAAGTCGAAGACGGCGATTTTGTCTCTGTGGCCATCGATTCCCTGGAAAACGGCTATGGCGACACCATCTTGTCGCGCGACCGCGCCAAACGCCTGTCGGCTTGGCTGCAACTCGAACAGGCCCTCGAATCCGGCGAACTGGTCAACGGCACCATCACTGGCAAGGTCAAGGGTGGTCTCACCGTCATGACCAACGGCATCCGTGCCTTCCTGCCGGGTTCCCTGGTCGACCTGCGTCCCGTCAAGGACACCACCCCCTACGAAGGCAAGACCCTCGAATTCAAGGTCATCAAGCTTGATCGCAAGCGCAACAACGTTGTCTTGTCGCGTCGTGCCGTCCTTGAGGCCAGCATGGGCGAAGAGCGCGAAAAGCTCCTCGAGAACCTGCACGAAGGCGTGGTCATCAAGGGTATCGTCAAGAACATCACCGACTACGGCGCGTTCGTGGATCTGGGTGGCATCGATGGTCTGCTGCACATCACCGACATGGCATGGCGTCGCGTGCGTCATCCTTCCGAAGTCCTGTCCGTGGGCCAGGAAATCGAAGCCAAGGTCCTGAAGTTCGACCAGGAAAAACAGCGCGTCTCGCTGGGTGTCAAACAACTGGGCGAAGATCCCTGGATCGGTCTGGGCCGTCGCTACCCGCAGGGTACCCGTCTGTTCGGCAAGGTCACCAACCTCACCGACTACGGTGCGTTTGTCGAAGTCGAAGCCGGCATCGAAGGCTTGGTGCACGTCTCCGAAATGGATTGGACCAACAAGAACGTCGATCCGCGCAAGGTCGTCACGCTGGGCGAAGAAGTCGAAGTCATGGTCCTGGAAATCGACGAAGACCGTCGTCGTATTTCGTTGGGCATGAAGCAGTGCCGCCCGAATCCTTGGGAAGACTTTGCCGCCAACTTCAAGCGTGGCGATAAGGTCCACGGCGCGATCAAGTCCATCACCGACTTTGGTGTGTTCGTCGGTCTGCCCGGCGGCATCGATGGCCTGGTTCACCTGTCCGATATTTCCTGGACGGAAACCGGCGAAGAAGCTGTGCGCAACTACAAAAAGGGCGACGAAATCGACGCCGTGGTGTTGGGCATCGATACCGACAAGGAACGCATCTCCCTGGGCGTCAAACAGCTCGATGGCGATCCGTTCAACAACTTCGTGGCCACCTACGACAAGGGCGCTGTCCTCACCGGCACCGTCAAGTCCGTCGAGCCCAAGGGCGCGGTCATTACGCTGTCAGTGGATGTCGAAGGCTATCTGCGTGCTTCCGAAATCTCCGCTGGTCGTGTCGAAGACGCCACCACGGTGCTGAAGGATGGCGATCAGGTCGAAACCATGATCATCAACGTCGATCGCAAGGCGCGTTCCATTCAGCTGTCCGTCAAGGCCCGCGATAACGCCGAAACCGCCGACACCATCCAGCGCATGACTGAAGCCAGCGCCTCGTCAGGCACCACCAATCTGGGTGCCCTGCTCAAGGCCAAGCTGAACGAGCAGCGCGACAACTGATGCCTGGCCTGACCAAGTCCGAGCTGATTGCTGTGCTTGCGGGGCGCCACCCACAACTGGCGCTGCGCGACATGGATCTGGCGGTCAAGACGGTTCTTGATGCAATGGCTGACGCTCTGGCGCAGGGCCAACGCATCGAGATCCGTGGCTTTGGCAGTTTTTCGCTGTCACAACGCCAGCCACGCATAGGGCGCAATCCGAAATCCGGCGAGACCGTGATGGTGCCAGCAAAACTGGTGCCGCACTTCAAGCCGGGCAAGGAACTGCGCGAACGCGTGGATCAGGGGTCGGCTGCCGCCGACTCCGACGGACCGGCCACCGTGGCTGACTTGTATCAGATGCAGTACTTTAACGAATGACGGCCCTATCCGGTTGCCTGGTTCAGGCAGTTGGATAAGGAATGATTCGGGGCGGCCTTCGGGCCGCCTTTTTGCTGTTTGGCGCCGCCTGCGAGGCAGGGATCGGGGCTGTCGCAAGGTTTTCCCCTTACAATATTGGTATTCCCCCTAGGAGCTTGGCATATGCGCTATTTGATCTGGTTGCTGCGTTTGGTGATTTTCATCATTGTGCTGCTCTTCGCCTTGAAAAACACAGCGCCGGTCGATGTCGGCTTTTTTGCGGATCATGTGCTGCAACAAGTCCCCCTGATTGTCGTCATGCTGGTGGCTTTTGTGCTGGGGGCCGTCTTTGGCCTGCTGCTGGCCGTGTCCGCTGTATTGCGCCGCCGCCGCGAAATCAACCGCTTGCGTCGGGAACTGTCGCGTGCCCAGGATGCGCTGGCTCATCCTCATTCCGCCTCCGGCCCCGTCATCCCTGAAACCGTGGCGCCTTTGGCGCCGCTGTAATGGGGATACCGTGGACTTCGAAACTTGGTGGCTGATCTTTGTTCCCGTGCTTTTTGGCCTGGGCTGGATTGCAGCCCGTTTTGATTTCAGGCAGATGCTGTCCGAAACCAGGGCCTTGCCGGATTCCTACTTCAAAGGCCTGAATTTCCTGCTCAACGAGGAACCCGACCGCGCCATTGATGCATTCATCGAGGTCGCCAAGCTGGACCCCGAAACCACCGAGCTGCATTTCGCCCTGGGCAGCCTATTTCGCCGTCGCGGCGAAATCGAGCGCGCTATCCGAGTCCATCAAAGCTTGCTCTCGCGCCAGGATTTGCCGCAGACCGACCGCGAAAACGCCCAATTGGCCCTGGCCCAGGACTTTTTTAAGGCGGGTATGCTGGATCGCGCTGAACAAGGGTTCCAGGCCATTGTGCATACCCGGCATGCCCAGGAGGCCATTCGTGCCCTGATCCGGATTTACGAATCCGAGCACGATTGGCTGCGCGCCATCGAGACAGTTCAGCAACTGCATGGGCGTGCCGACGAGGCCGTGCCGCAGCTGTGTCACTATCATTGCGAAAGAGCCCAGGCCATGCTGGCCGCCAGTTCCGTGGATGTCCAGGCCGTGGCTGCAGCCCTGGATGCGGCGGAGAACGCCGCACGCCAGAATGGCGCCACGCCTGCCGCCGAGACGCGGATTCGCCTGCTGCGTGCCCAACTGGCTGCTCAATCGGGCGATCTGGATGCCCAGCGCCTGCAGTTGCTGGATGTGCTGAAGATCGCGCCGGAATATGCTGGCCTGGTTGCCCAGTCCTTGCTGGACTGCTACGTGGCGCTGGGACGGGCCGCTGATGGCTTGGCTGTGTTGCAGGCCCAATACCAGCAGTTACCCACGCTGGATCTTTTCAATGTGGTGTTCCGCGCCTTGCGGGCTCAGCAGGGGGCCGATCCCGCCTGGGCCTATGGCCGCCAGGCGCTGCAGGCCCATCCTTCGCTGCTGGGGCTGGATCGTCTCCTCGAGGTCGAGCTTACCCAGGATGCGGGCCCTTCTGCCCGCCAGTCCATTGTTCCAGGGGCTGATCTTGGGTTGCTGCGCAGTCTTATCCACAAACACACCCAACGACTGGACCGCTATGCTTGCAGCCAATGTGGCTTCGAGGCCCGCCGTTACTATTGGCAGTGCCCAGGTTGCAATGCCTGGGAAACCTACCGGCCACGCCGTCTGGAGGAAATTCGATGAGTCCGTTTCCGTCTTTGGCTATTCGGGCCGCACGGATTCTTGTGGTCGGCGACATCATGCTGGATCGCTATTGGTTTGGCGAGGTCGAGCGCATCTCGCCCGAAGCGCCTGTGCCGGTGGTGCGGGTTGCCCGACGTGAAGATCGTCTGGGCGGCGCAGCCAACGTCGCGCGCAATATCGCCGCGCTGGGCGCCCAGGTGGGGTTGCTGGGCATTATCGGTGCTGACGAGGCCGGCGCCCAGGTGCGGGCTTTGCTGCGTGATGCCGGCGTGCATGATGGCTTGGTCGAAGACCCTTCTGGCATGGACACCACCCTGAAGATGCGCGTGCTGGGGCGCCAGCAGCAGCTGTTGCGGGTGGATTTTGAACAAAGCCCCGGACCAGTTGCCTTGACAGCCTTACAAGACAAGTTGCAAGCCTGCCTGGCGGATTATGATTTGCTGGTGCTGTCCGATTATGCCAAAGGCGCTTTGTCTCAGGTAGAACACCTGATCCAGGCAGCCCGTCAGGTCGGTTTGCCGATTCTGGTCGACCCCAAGGGCCATCGCTATAAACGCTACGTCGGGGCGACGCTGGTCACGCCCAACCGCAGCGAGATGCAGGACGCTGTTGGCCGCTGGGAATCCGAGGACGATCTCACCCAGCGCGCCCAGGCGCTGCGCCAGGAACTCTCCCTGGAGGCGCTGTTGATCACGCGTTCCGAACAGGGCATGACTCTGTATACCCAGGCGGGGCGCCAGCATGTGGATGCCCTGGCGCACGAAGTCTTCGATGTATCGGGAGCGGGGGATACGGTGCTGGCGACGCTGGCCGCTGTCCGGGCTGCGGGGCTGGGCTGGTTTGATTCCATGGCTTGGGCCAACCGAGCCGGCGGCATCGTGGTCGGCAAGCTCGGCACATCCATTGTTACTGCACAGGAGCTCTCCTCATGATCGTGGTTACTGGCGCGGCCGGCTTTATCGGCAGCAACCTGGTGCGAGGCCTGAATGCCCGGGGTATCTTTAATATTTTGGCGGTCGATGACCTGACCGATGGCGATAAATTTCGCAATCTGGTGGATCTGCAGATTGCCGACTATCTGCATAAGGACGAATTTCGCCAGCAGGTGACCAGTGGCCAGTTGCAGCGCCCCGAGGCAATTTTCCATCAGGGAGCCTGTTCGGACACCACCGAGCGCGATGGGCACTTCATGATGGACAATA
Source organism: Castellaniella sp. (assembly GCF_034675845.1). Lineage (NCBI taxonomy): Bacteria > Pseudomonadati > Pseudomonadota > Betaproteobacteria > Burkholderiales > Alcaligenaceae > Castellaniella > Castellaniella sp. The sequence continues at coordinate 565,590 of NZ_JAUCCU010000001.1, read as the reverse complement.
ATTTTCGGGTCACGCTCGAACTCTTTGAATACTGCCAGGTGCGCGAAGTTCCCTTTATCTACGCATCGTCTGCCGCAGTCTATGGCGCCGGGCCGCGCTATCTTGAAGATCCTGCCAACGAGTCCCCACTCAATGTTTACGGCTATTCAAAACTGCTGTTCGATCAGGTGCTGCGCCGCCGAATGGGGCGTCTGACCGCCCAGGTCGTGGGCCTGCGCTATTTTAATGTCTATGGTGCGCGGGAGCAGCACAAAGGCCGCATGGCCTCGGTTGCGTTCCATAATATGAATCAGTTCGTCGAACAAGGCCATGTGCGCCTGTTTGGGGGCTGGGATGGCTACCCCGATGGCGGTCAGCAGCGCGACTTTGTCTTTATTGATGATGTGGTCCGGGTCAACCTGCATTTCCTGGATCATCCAGAAGTCTCCGGCGTGTTCAACTGCGGCACAGGCAGGGCACAACCCTTCAATGATGTGGCGCAGTCCGTGGTCAACAGCCTGCGTGTCCACCAGGGGCAGTTGGCCCTGCCATTGGCAGAGTTGGTCGGGGCAGGGCAGTTGCGTTATATCCCTTTTCCGGAAGACCTCAAGGGTCGTTACCAAAGCCACACTCAGGCCGATTTGGCCCAGTTGCGGGCGGCAGGCTACGACCATCCGTTCTGTGATGTGCAAACCGGGGTCAACGCCTATGTGCAGCGCCTGCTGGATGGTGGCCAGTTGCGCGTCTGATCACTGTGACAAATCCGATCAAGCCCACCTCTATGACGCTTGATCTCACGGCATCATGGACAGACATTTCCAATCTATCCAGGAGTCTGCTCATGAACCCGTTTTTGCATGATACGGTGGCCCGCCCTTCAGCCCCGACCGGTATCGCCGGATCGCGGGGTCGGGCTATGCCCGCATCGCTGGTGTACGCCTTGGTCAAGGCGCGCGCCAAAAAATCTCCTTATCCGTCTCCCGCTGTGTGCCTGTCGCGGGTATTAGGCGTTGCCGGATTGGCTGCCATGGCCGCCTGGGCGGGGGCTGTCGGTGCGGTGGATCTGAATACCGCTACCTTGGATCAACTGCGCGGCATCCGGGGCATTGGCCCAAAAACCGCCCAGATCATTCTGGAGGAACGCACCCGTGGCGGCAGCTATGTTTCATTTGCTGATTTGTCGGATCGAGTGCGCGGCATAGGTCCGCGTCGCGCCCAGGCGTTGCAATCCGCCGGCTTGACCATCGACGGGGGTGGAAGCCGTTTGTCTGGTCAGGGTAAACAGGCCGCCAATCAGGTCGCCGACGATGCACTGCTTTCAAAGCCCAGGCGCTAGCCTTGGGCAGGCCGAAAGTCCAACTGAGACTGTATCGATTCAGACAATATTTTCATAAGCTTATTTTGTCGGCAGTCCATCGCGATTCGGGCATGGATGGCGGGTGTATGATTTCGGCATGAAAACCTACCCCACTATTGAAGACATTGTCGGCTCCACTCCCCTGGTGCGCCTGCAGCGTGTGCCAGGGGATGCCGGAGATACGCGCGGCAATGTCATTCTGGCAAAACTCGAAGGCAATAACCCGGCAGGCTCTGTCAAGGACCGTGCTGCGCTCAGCATGATCCGCCAGGCCGAGCAGCGTGGCGACATTCGTCCTGGCGATACCTTGATCGAGGCCACCAGCGGCAATACCGGTATTGCACTGGCCATGGCCGCTGCAGTGCGTGGATACCGCATGATTCTGCTGATGCCGGACAACTCGTCCCAAGAGCGCTGTGCTGCCATGACCGCCTATGGGGCGCAGCTGATCCTGACGCCCGCCGATCAGGGCGGGATGGAATATGCCCGTGATAAGGCCTTGCAGATGCAGTCCGATGGCCTGGGCGTGGTGCTGGACCAGTTTTCCAATGAAGACAACCCGCGCGCGCACCGCGAAACCACCGGCCCGGAAATCTGGGAGCAGACGGATGGCCAGGTCACGCACTTTGTCAGTGCCATGGGCACCACCGGCACCATCATGGGGGTCGGAGACTATCTGCGCTCGCGCAATCCAGCGATCCAGGTGATTGGCGCCCAGCCAGCCGATGGGGCGCATATTCCCGGCATCCGCAAATGGCCTGAAGCCTATCAGCCCAGTATCTATCGCCCGGATCAGATCAACGCTTTCCAGCCGATCAGCCAAGACCAGGCTGAGGCCATGGCGCGTCGCTTGGCTGCCGAGGAAGGCATTTTTGGCGGTATATCCTCGGCGGGTGCAGCCGTGGCCGCCTTGCGGGTAGCGGCGACGGTGCGCGATGCCACGATTGTTTTTATTGTCTGCGATCGAGGCGACCGCTACCTGTCCACTGGCGTGTTCGGCTGACGCCTCTGCTGCCAAACAGAGGCGCACGGTCAATCAATTTAAGCTGTCAGGATCACCATAACCGACACGATCAGCGATCTCGTGGGCCAGCTCGGCCACCGATGCGGCATAGAAATAGCTGCGGTTGTAGTGCGTAATGGCAAAGAAATTCGGCGTTACTGTGCGGTAATCGTGGGTGCCCCGGATTTCATCCTGCAAATCGATCACCCCTAAGGGCTGGGCTTCCCAGTGGCTGTTGCGTCGCCCCGGCAGGGCCTGGGCCCCTGCGGCCTGCAGGCGCGTCCAATCCGTGGTGGGCGCCAGGCCTTCCTGCAACAAGGGGGCGACGCGCTCAGGCAGCCTGACAGGCGCGAATACCGGCACATCGCGTACCCAGCCGTGCAACTGCAAGAAACGCCCCACCGAGGCAATCGCATCATCCACATTGTTGGCCAGGTCGATTCGGCCATCGCCGTCGCCGTCGGCAGCGTAGCGCATCAGGCTGCCGGGCATGAATTGCGGCAAACCCATGGCCCCTGCAAAAGAGCCCTCGACCGTGTATGCGTCCAACTGTCCCTGATGGTCCAGCAGAATCAGGTCGGCCAGTTGCTGGCGAAACATGGCCTGTCGCTCGGGGCGCTTCGGGTCTGGATAACGAAAGCCCAGTGTCGTCAGGGTATCCAGCACCCGGTAGTCGCCGGTGTATTGGCCATAGACGGTTTCGATGCCAATAATGGCCACCAGAATGGATGGTGGCACCCCGGTGCGGGCGCTGACCTGATCTAGTGTCTGGCGGTGGTCCTGCCAGAAAGCCACCCCCCGGCGGGTGCGGATGGGGTCCACATGGCGTTGGCGGTAGCTTTGCCAGGCACGACGGATGCGGCCGCTGCGAGAGGGGGGCGTCATCAAACGTACGGCGGTTTCGTTGTAGCGCGCATTGCGCAACAACGCCTCTACCTGGCTTTCCGGGATTTGTTGGTCAGCTGCGGTCTGGCGGGCAAAAGCCTGGATTTCAGCGAACAAGACACCATTCGTATTGACGAAGTCTCCGGCTTTAAGAGAGGCTTGGCCGGATTTTTGAGTTCTGTTAGAATTGATACGATCGTTTGAAACGATTGTTTGATTTTGGGCCTTATCGAGGCCTGTTGCCGGAAGGCTGCCGTGGTCGCCATGGCTGCTGGCACAGCCCGATAAGAAAAACGACGCTACGGCAACTTGCAAAAAACGGGTTGGTCTGAACATAATCGCCCTTATGGAGACGCTATATATTACTCATCCCGCCTGCCGCCTGCATGAAATGGGCGACTGGCATCCGGAATCCCCCTCGCGCCTGGATGCGGTATCCGATCAATTGGTCGCCAGCGGTTTGATGGGGTTTTTGATGCCACAGCAGGCGCGTTCAGCACAGCCTGAGGATGTGCTGCGGATACACACGCCTGATTATCTGGATTTTTTACGTCGGCACTCCCCTGCTGAAGGCTATTTTCCGGTTGATCCAGATACCGTGATGAATTCGCACACACTGGATGCCGCCTGGGCCGCTGCGGGGGCGGGCTTGACCGCCCTGGACGAAATCCTGACGGGGCAGGCCAAGACGGCCTTTTGCGCCATACGTCCCCCAGGCCATCATGCCCGACCAAGCCAGGCGCTGGGGTTTTGCTTTTTCAACAATATCGCGATTGCCGCGCGCTATGCCCAGGATTGCTATGGGCTTGATCGTGTCGCCATCGTTGATTTTGATGTACACCATGGCAATGGCACCGAAGAAGTTTTTGTGCACGATGAACGTGTCATGATGTGCAGTTTTTATCAATACCCGCTGTTTCCTGACACCCGCCAGGAAAACGTTGGGCCCAACATGATCAATGTGCCTGTGGATGCCTATTCGGATGGTCAGGTCGTGCGCGATATCGTCACCGCTCGCTGGTTGCCGGCCTTGCGCCGATTTCAGCCACAGCTGGTTCTGATTTCCGCAGGATTCGATGCCCACCGAGAGGACGACATGGGCAGCCTGAAACTGGTCGAGGCCGATTACGCCTGGATCACCCAACGCCTGGTCGAGGTCGCTGACGAGTCTGCTCAAGGGCGGATCGTCAGCTTCCTGGAAGGCGGTTATGACCTGTCTTCCCTGGGACGCAGCGCGGTGGCGCATGTGCGGGCGCTGGGGGGTTACTAGCATGCATCGGGGACCGTTTTTTCAGTTCCTATGTCCATATTCCATTCTCTCTTTACTCAGGAGTTAGCTCGATGAAGGTCCTGGTACCGGTCAAGCGCGTCGTAGACTTCAACGTCAAAGTACGCGTCAAATCTGATCACACTGGCGTGGATATTGCCAATGTCAAAATGTCCATGAACCCCTTTGACGAAATTGCCGTCGAAGAAGCTGTCCGCCTCAAGGAAAAAGGCGTGGTCACCGAAGTCGTGGCCGTGTCCTGCGGGGTGACTCAATGTCAGGAAACCCTGCGTACCGCCATGGCCATTGGGGCCGATCGCGGCATCCTGGTCCAGGACGATGCGGAGCTTCAGCCGCTGGCCGTGGCCAAGATCCTGGCGGCACTGGCCCAAAAAGAGCAGCCCCAGTTGGTGATTTTGGGCAAGCAGGCCATCGATGATGACGCCAATCAGACCGGCCAGATGCTGGCCGCCTTGCTGGATTGGCCGCAGGCTACCAATGCCAGCCAGGTCGAAGTCCAGGATGGCCGTGTCCAGGTCATCCGCGAGGTCGATGGCGGCCTGGAAACCCTCAGCCTGGCCTTGCCTGCGGTGATTACCACGGATCTGCGCCTGAACGAGCCGCGCTACGTGACGCTGCCCAACATCATGAAGGCCAAGAAAAAACCCCTGGAGACCGTCACGCCGGCGGATCTGCAGGTCAATGCCGCGCCGCGCCTCAAGACCCTCAAGGTCACCGAGCCGCCTAGCCGCTCGGCAGGCGTGGTTGTGCCGGATGTGGCAACGTTGGTCGATAAACTGAAAAACGAAGCGAAGGTGGTGTAAATGAGCATTCTGGTTATTGCTGAACACGATAATGCCCAGTTGGGTGCCTCGACCCGCAATGTCATTGCGGCGGCGGCAGCCCTGGGTGGAAATGTCGACGTGCTGGTGGCGGGCTTGGGTGCCCAGACTGTGGCGGATCAGGCTGCCAAGACTGCCTCGGTCAGCAAAGTCCTGTTGGCCGATGGGCCAGCCCTGGCCGATGGCCTGGCCGAAAATCTGGCCGCCCAGGTGCTGCAGTTGGCTGGTGGCTACAGCCACATCTTGTTTGCCGCGACCGCATCCGGCAAGAACATCGCTCCGCGCGTGGCAGCCAAGCTTGATGTGGCCCAGATCTCCGACATTATTGCGGTTGAATCCAGCGATACTTTTGTGCGGCCTATCTATGCCGGCAATGCGCTGGCCACGGTGCAATCTACGGATGCCAAAAAGGTCATCACGGTGCGTACCACCGGCTTTGACCCGGTGGCCGCCGACGGTGGCAGTGCTGTCATCGAGACCATCGACGCCATCGCGGATTCCGGCAAGTCGTCCTTTGTCGGCCGCGAGCTGGCCAAGAGCGATCGCCCGGATCTGACTGCCGCCTCGGTGGTGGTATCCGGTGGCCGGGGTCTGGGCAGCGCAGAGAACTTCAAGCTCCTGGAGGCCTTGGCCGATAAGCTCGGTGCGGCGCTGGGCGCGTCGCGTGCCGCCGTGGATGCAGGTTATGCCCCCAATGACTGGCAGGTGGGCCAGACCGGCAAGATCGTCGCGCCGCAGCTCTACATCGCAGTGGGCATATCTGGTGCTATCCAGCACCTGGCCGGGATGAAGGACTCCAAGGTCATCGTTGCCATCAACAAGGACGCCGAAGCACCCATTTTCGGGGTGGCTGATTATGGTCTGGTGGCTGACTTGTTCCAGGCAGTGCCCGAACTTACCGGCGCACTGTAACGCATCGTCTGTTTGCGGGCCTTCAGGGGGTTCCTCCTGGGCTCGCTTTCTCAATGCATATGCAGGGGTCCTGTGGCCGGCATGTGCGCACCACAGGAAAAACCATGACATATCAGGTTCCTACCCAGGATATCCGTTTCGTTTTGCGTGAACTGGCTGATCTGGGCGGCGTGCTGGCATTGCCCGGCTATGAAGAGGTCTCGGATGACCTCGTGGATGCCGTGCTGGAAGAAAACGCCCGCTTTGTCGAACAAGAAATCGCCCCGCTCAATTGGGCTGGCGATACCCAGCCTGCCCAGTGGCATGATGGCGCAGTACGGACCACACCGGGCTTCCAGGCGGCATTCCAGGCGTATGCTCAAGGCGGTTGGCAGGGCCTGCCCCACGAAACCGAATTTGGCGGCCAGGGTCTGCCAAAGCTAGTGTCCGCCCCCGTGACCGAGAGCTTCAATGCAGGCAATCTCTCATTTTCCTTGTGTCCGCTGCTGACTGACGGGGTGATCGAGGCGCTGTCCATGGTGGGTACGCCTGAACAGAAAACACGTTTTATTCCCCCGCTGCTGGAAGGCCGCTGGACCGGCACCATGAATCTGACCGAGCCTCAGGCCGGGTCGGATCTGGCACTGCTGAATGCTCGTGCAGTGCGCCAGGATGATGGCAGTTATCGCATCAGCGGCCAGAAGATTTTCATTACATACGGCGATCACGACCTGGCTGAGAACATCATCCATCTGGTGTTGGCCCGCACCCCCGATGCCCCCAAGGGCGTCAAGGGAATCTCGTTATTCATCGTGCCTAAGTTTCTAGTGCAGGATGACGGTAGCCTGGGTCCGCGCAACGATGTGTATTGTGCTTCCCTGGAGCATAAGCTGGGCATTCACGGCAGCCCCACTGCAGTGCTGCTGTATGGCTCCAATAAGGGCGAGGTGGGCGAGGGGGCTGTCGCTTATCTGATCGGCCAGGAAAATCGCGGCCTGGAATACATGTTCATCATGATGAATGCCGCCCGGTATGCCGTGGGCCTGCAGGGGGTGGCCGTGTCCGAGCGCGCCTTGCAGCATGCGCGCGCCTATGCTGCCGATCGTATTCAGGGCAATGCGCTGGAAGGCTCAAGTGGCCCAGTGTCCATCGATCATCATCCCGATGTTGCCCGCATGCTGGGCATGATGCGAGGGCTGACCGAAGGCGCGCGGGCGGTGGCCTATGTCGCTGCCGGATATCGCGACAAGGCCGCCCATGCGGCTGATCCGGCCCAGCAGGCACAGGCCAAGGCCATCTATGAATACTCGGTGCCTATCGTCAAGGCCTACTCGACAGAGTCTTCCCTAGAGGTCGCGTCCTTGGGGGTGCAGGTGCATGGCGGCATGGGCTTCATCGAGGAAACCGGCGCCGCGCAGTATTACCGCGATGCCCGCATTCTGCCGATCTACGAGGGCACCACGGCGATCCAGGCCAATGACTTTATCGGTCGCAAGATCGTGCGCGATGGGGGGCAGGTGGCCTTGGGGCAAATTGCGGCGATGCGCGATACCGTGGCTGCGCTACGCGCGGCTGTCGGGGAGCACGCCCAGGCTTTGCAGCATATTGCCCAGGCGCTGGATGATGCCGCTCTGGCCTATGAGTCGGCAGTGGGTTTTGTGTTGGCCCATGTGCGCGAGGACATCCGCAGCGTGTTCGTCGGCAGCGTGCCTTGTCTGATGCTGGCAGGCACGGCCCATGCAGGCTGGCAGTTGGGGCGGGCGGCACTGGCTGCAGTGGCGGCTTTGCAAAGCGGGACGACCGATGCTTATTACAGCCGCAAGATTGCCACTGCCGTACAGTTTGCCGTGCATGTATTGCCGCGTGCGGCCGCGCTGAATGCCGCCGTCCAGGCCGGGGGGCTGGCGAACCAGTATGCACAGGCAAATCAGATATAGATATAACTCAGAAGTATTTCAACAATGTTCTATATTCTGCAAGAATCTTAAGTGTCTAAACAAATTGGTTGCCCGGACTGTCCGGGCAGCCGACACTTCAAGGAGTTTTTGATGGCCACTTTGCGTCTGGGCGATGTAGCCCCCGACTTCGAACAGGATTCGTCACTGGGGAAGATCAAATTTCATGAATGGCTGGGCAATGGCTGGGGCGTGTTGTTTTCCCACCCCGCTGACTTCACCCCAGTATGCACAACCGAGCTGGGTTATACGGCGATTGTGTCCGGTGACTTCGCCAAACGCGGTGCCAAGGTCATCGCTGTGTCAGTTGATGGCAAGCAGTCGCATATCGACTGGATCAAGGACATCAACGACACCCAGAATACCGATGTCCAGTATCCGATCCTGGCCGACGAAGACCGCAAGGTTGCCAATCTGTACGACATGATCCACCCCAACGCCAGTACCACGGCCACGGTGCGCTCGGTGTTCGTGATCGATCCGAACAAAAAAATCCGTCTGATCCTGACCTACCCGGCCAGCACCGGCCGTAATTTTGATGAAATTCTGCGTGCTCTGGACTCTATCCAACTGACCGACAATTACAGCGTGGCCACGCCGGTGAACTGGAAACAGGGCGAGGACGTCATCATTGCTCCGTCACTGAAGGATCCGGCTGTTCTGAAAGAAAAGTTCCCCAAGGGCTATAAGGAAGTGCGTCCCTATCTGCGTACTACCCCGCAGCCTGATCTGTAAGCGGTTTTCAGGTTTTTGCAGGATCTGCAGGCCCGGTTTTCGCCGGGCCTGTTGCAATTTTGAGCTTGCACAAACAACTGTGTTTAATTACAGTTTCTATAAAGCTGTATATAAACTCAGTAGATAAGCAGATCCAGGAGACCTCATGATAAGAATCGTTCAAGACATCCTCATGGTCGTGTTGTGGGCGGCCATGGTTCCAGGGCTGATGTGGTTCGGCGTCGTATTGGGTTTCTGATATAATCTTTGGTTTACTGCATCCTCTGCCAGGGCGCTAAATCTATCCAATAGCCCTATCCATGATGCTTCGGAGCCCACTGTGAATCTCATCGAAACCCTTGAACAAGAAGAAATTGCGCGCCTGAGCGAAGGCCGTACCATCCCGGCCTTTGGCCCGGGCGACACCGTGATCGTTGGCGTGAACGTCATCGAAGGCACGCGCCGCCGTGTCCAGGCCTACGAAGGTGTGGTCATTGGTCGCCGCAACCGTGGCCTGAATTCCGCTTTTACCGTGCGCAAGATCTCGTCCGGCGAAGCCGTCGAGCGTACCTTCCAGCTGTACTCCCCGCAGATCGCCTCCATCGAGGTCAAGCGCCGTGGTGATGTTCGCCGCGCTAAGCTCTACTACCTGCGTGGTCGTACCGGCAAGGCCGCCCGCATCAAGGAAAAGCTCGTCCGCAAGGCCGTGTAATTTCCGGCTGTTTGCAGGTATCAAAAAAAGCACCCCATGGGGTGCTTTTTTTGTTCGGGTTTGCCATCAGCTCGCTTCCTGCCGATAATTGGTCTTTCTGCTGTTAGGCGCTTGTGGCTCATGGCACTCCAGATTTTACCCCCGGATTTTCAGCGCTCGGATACTTTTGATCCGACCTCGCAGCCTGTTTTGCCGGGGATACCGTTGCCAGTCCTGCCTGACGAGTGTTTGCAGCTTGCTTACATTCGTGATGCTTTTTTGCGCAGCGTTCCTTGGCAGGTCGAACCTTTGTTTGCCGAGTCTTTCGTGCCAGCAGGGCCAGCCTATGCATCGGCGCGGCATGCGGCGGTGCTGATGCCTTTGGTGCAGCGCACACACGGCCTGAACATGCTATTTACCCGGCGCGCCGCTCATCTGCATGACCATGCGGGGCAGATCAGCTTTCCTGGCGGCTGTATTGAACCCGGCGATATCGATGCCGTGGATACGGCCATGCGTGAAACCCACGAGGAAATCGGTGTCGGGCGCCAGTCTGTGCAAATCATGGGGATACAGCCCAGCCTGCTGACCACGACGGGATTTCTGATGGCGCCGGTCGTCGGAGAACTGCTGCCAGGCTTTAGTCTTGTGCCGGACCAGTCCGAGGTCGCCGAAGTCTTTGAAGTCCCGTTGCGGGTGCTGATGGACCCCACACAGTATCGCCTGCACCAGTTGCAGACCGCCTGGGGGCATGGCCGCTGTTATTTCTCTGTGCGCTGGCAGTCATACTTCATTTGGGGTGCCACCGCGATATTGCTGCGTAACTTCTACTATTTTCTGGCTGCTTCGGCGGGCTTGGCTGACCACCACCCTAATCGCTAAAAGCGTTTAGCAGCCTCGTTTTCGGCCAGGATGCGCAGATACAGGGCGTGTCGGCTGGCAGAAATAGCGCCGCTGGCCATGGCTGCCAGCACCCCGCAGCCGGGTTCGTGCCGGTGGGTGCAGTTGTAAAACCGGCATTCGGCGATCGCTGGGGCAAACTCCGGAAAGCCCTGCTCGATTTCACGCGGGCTCAGGTGATGCAGGCCAAAAGCCTGGAAACCCGGAGAGTCAATCAGATCACCCCCGCCAGGCAGCACGTACAGCCGCGTGTCTGTCGTGGTGTGGCGCCCAGTACCCAGGGCCTCTGAGTGCATTTGCGTGGCCGCCTGGGCTTCTGGCACCAGGGCATTCAGCAAAGTAGATTTACCCATGCCGCTTTGGCCCAGAAGCAGCGTGCAACGATCCCGCAGCAGGGGTGCCAGATTCTGCTGCACCTGGTCTGGGTCCAGGGCGCTGATGGTCAGTACGGGTACTCCCAGGGATTCTGTGGTGCGCAGGCGGGCCCGGGCGACAGCCGTGCTGGGCAGGTCAGCCTTGTTCAGCACAATCTGAACGGCAATCCCCGCACTGCTGGCAGCCACCAGGGCGCGCCCGACCAGATCATCCGAGAATTCTGGTTCGGCAGCCAATACCAGCAGCAACTGGTCGATATTGGCGGCGAAGATCTTGCTGCGTTGGGCGTCTGACCGATAGAACAGATTGCGGCGCGGCAGGGTTTGGGTAATGACCCCTTCTTGCAGGCCCTCGGGCTGGATGATGACTTGATCGCCGACGGCCAAGCCGGTTTTCTTGCCCCGGGTGTAGCAGTGACGGGTTTGCTCTGTGGCGGCAATGGCTACCCGGTAGTGGCGGCCATGGGCGGCAACGATGCGGCCCTGCAAGGTGGAGGCCTCAGACATTGCGTAAATGAGCAATCCGCACCGCAGCCGGGGGATGGCTGTCGTACCAGGCTGAATGGATGGGGTCGGGGGTCAAGGTGGCGGCATTGTCGTCGTAGAGCTTGACCAAGGCGCTGATCAGCGGCTGGGCCCCGCATTGTTGTACGGCATAGCGGTCGGCCTGGAATTCGTCGCGTCGCGACAGCAGGCTGGCCAGGGGCGCCACCCAAAATGTGAACACCGGCAGGGTCAGCATGAACAGCACCAGCGCCAGGCCGTCATTGGGCCGTCCTAACTGAGGCAGTACGCCCAGGTCCGTGTAAAACCACAGTTGGCCGGACACCCAGGCCAATAGTTGCAGGAAAATGCCGGCCGTGACAAAGCTGATCGTGATGCGTCGCAAAATATGATGATGGGCAAAATGGCCTAGCTCGTGAGCCAGGACGGCTTCGACCTCGTCGGTATTCAGGCGCGCCAGCAAGGTGTCGAAAAACACGATGCGGCGGTGGCGGCCAAAGCCTGTGAAATAAGCATTGCCGTGGGCCGAGCGGCGTGAGCCGTCCATGACATACAGACCGTCCAGGCCGAAATGGCAGCGTTCGGCCAACTGCTGGATGCGCTGGCCGAGAAGCGGGTCGTCGAGTGGGGTAAACCGATTGAAGAGTGGGGCGATGAAACTGGGATATAGCCATAGTGTCAGGAGATTGAACACTACCCAGACTCCCCAGGCCCACCAGGCCCAGTCTGGTCCGGCGGAGTCCATCAGCCATAGAATAGCCGCCAGTAGCGGGGTGCCCAACACCAGGGTGACCGCCAGCATTTTCAGGGCGTCACTGATGAACAGGCGCGGCGTCATGCGGTTAAAACCGAAACGGGCCTCCAGGCGGAAGGTGCGCCAAGCGGTAAAGGCCATGCCCACAATCCCCAGCAGTGCCAGCACCCAGCCCACCAGCGCCAACTGGCGCCAGAGTTCAGTGTCGATCAGCCGCCCCAGGATCAGGTCCATCTGTTGCAGTCCGCCCATCAGCGTCAAGGCCAGCAGGATGGCGGCTTCGACGACGCGTTCTATCATGGTTAATTGGCAGCGTGCGACGGTATAGTCGGCTGCCCGCTGGTGGCTGCGCAGGGCGATATGTTCAGCAAAGGCGGCGGGCACCGCATCGCGGTGAGCCTGCACGTGGCGGATCTGACGAAATGCCAGCCAATAACGGATGCAGAGGTCACCGAGCAGGCAGGCGATAAAAAGAATGGTCAGCATGTCGGGGTGGCCAATGTGCGAAAATCGGGGTTTTACTATCAAGGATTATAGGTGATGACAGCGAACGATCAGCGTCTGATCTGGCTAGATATGGAAATGTCTGGCCTGGACCCCGAAAAAGAGCGCATCCTGGAGATCGCCCTGATAGTGACCGAACCCGACCTGACCGAGGTCGCCCAGGCGCCGGTGCTGGTGGTGCATCAGCCTGCTGCCGTGTTGGACGGCATGGACAAGTGGAACCAGTCCACGCATGGCAAAAGCGGCTTGATCGAGCGCGTGCGGACCTCTACCCTGACTGAAGCTCAGGTTGAAGACATTTTGCTGGAATTCCTGGCCCCGTTGGTGCCAACGGGAAAATCCCCCATGTGCGGCAACACCATCGGCCAGGATCGCCGCTTCATGGTGAAATACATGCCCCGCCTGGAGGCCTATTTCCATTACCGCAACCTGGATGTCAGCACACTCAAGGAACTCTCCTTGCGTTGGAAGCCCGAGGTCTATCGCAGCTTTACCAAGGCCAGCAAGCACGAGGCCTTGGCCGATATCCAGGAGTCCATCAATGAGCTCAAGCACTATCGGGAACATTTTCTGAAGTTGTGACACATCCAGGGGGCTTTGCATGTCCAATATTGCCGGTATCGGGACGGATTTATTGCGGGTGGATCGCATAGAACGCATAGTCGATCGTCATGGCTTGCGTTTTGCGCAGCGTATTCTGGGCGAAGACGAACTGCTGGTGCATGCCCGGCGAACAGCGCGCGACCCGCGCCGGGGGGTCTTGTATCTGGCAACCCGCTTTGCCGCCAAAGAAGCCTTCTCCAAGGCCATTGGCCTGGGCATCCATATGCCCATGACGTGGTCGCGTGTGCAAATCCTCAACCGCCGGGGCGGAGCCCCAGAAATCTACCTGTCAAGCCCCTTGAAGGACTGGTACGATGCCCGCTTCGGGGTCGCCCATGTCTCCATGACCGACGAATCCAATATGGTGGCCGCCTTTGTGGTCATCGAGTCCCTTTCCTGACATGCACCTAGCAAACCCCATGCCTGAAATCCTGCCCCCCGGTCCCGTGATGGTGGACATCGACGGTGTTGAACTCACCGAGGCCGAACGACTGCGCTTGCGTCATCCCCAGGTAGGCGGCGTTATTCTGTTTACCCGTAATTTTGCTGATCGTGCCCAGTTGACTGCTCTGTGCGCAGCCATCCATGCGGCCCGTGACGAATCCCTGTTGATTGCCGTGGACCACGAGGGCGGACGCGTGCAGCGTTTTCGCACCGATGGCTTTACCCCGCTGCCGGCCATGCACACCCTGGGACGGTGGTATGAGCAAGACCCTCAGGCGGCGCTGCATGGGGCCACTGAAGTCGGCTTTGTGCTGGCCTCCGAGCTACGTGCCTGCGGGGTGGACTTCAGCTTTACGCCAGTCCTGGACCTGGATTATGGCGTCAGCCAGGTCATCGGCAATCGCGCATTTCACAGTGACCCTGCCGTGGTGGCTTTATTGGCGCGGGCGCTGGTGCAGGGGCTGGCTCAGGCCGGTATGGCGGCGTGTGGCAAGCATTTTCCCGGGCATGGCGCGGTGGCGGCTGATTCCCACCATGCCATTCCGGTGGATGATCGCACCCTGGATGAAATCCTGGAGACTGATGCCGCCCCCTATGGCTGGCTGGGAGACCTGGTCATCCCGTCCGTGATGCCTGCCCATGTGATTTATCCCCAGGTCGATCCCAGTCCGGCCGGGTTCTCGCGCCACTGGGTCACCGGGATCCTGCGCGAACAACTGGGCTACGAGGGCGTGGTGTTTTCTGACGACCTGACGATGGAAGGCGCCAGCGTGGCGGGCGACATTCATGCCCGTGCTCAGGCCGCTCTGGCGGCAGGTTGCGACATGGTGCTGGTGTGCAATCGTCCCGATCTGGCCGATGAATTGTTGGCGGGTCTGGCTGGCCGACCACTGGATTTCCAGGCAGTACGCCGTATCCGTCGCCTGATGCCTTCCGCCCCGGCTCCTGATTGGACTGGGCTGTTATCCGACCCCAGGTATTTGCGTGCCCGAAACTTTCGATCTGAAAACCTTCCTGGCTGATCTGCCGCACCTGCCGGGGGTGTATCGGCATCTGGATGCCGAAGGTACCGTCCTGTATGTCGGCAAGGCCCGCGATCTGAAGCGCAGGGTCAGTTCGTATTTCCAGAAATCCGGCCATGGCCCGCGCATCGCACATATGCTGGCGCGGGTGGTGCGTACCGAAATCACGGTCACGCGCACCGAGGCTGAAGCCCTGATCCTGGAAAACAACCTGATCAAGCGCCTCAAGCCCCGCTACAACATTCTGTTTCGGGATGATAAATCCTATCCTTATCTGCACATCACCGATCACGAGGCCCCGCGCATCGTGTACTACCGCGGCAGTACCCAGGGCAAGGGCCATTTTTTTGGACCTTATCCGAATTCCTGGGCGGTGCGCGAGACCATCAACATTCTGCAGAAAGTCTTTAAGCTGCGTACCTGTGAAGACAGCGTCTATGCCCATCGGACGCGGCCTTGTCTGCTGTATCAGATTGGTCGCTGTTCGGCCCCTTGCGTGGGCAAGATTTCGCTGGAGGACTACCAGGCCGATGTGGACCGCGCCATCCGTTTTCTGGAGGGGCGCACCACCGAGGTCATGGAAGATATCGAAAAACGCATGATGGCGGCTGCCGATGCGCAGGATTTTGAGCAGGCCGCTGCATTGCGCGATCAGATGCGGGCCTTGGCCAAGGTGCTGCAGCAACAGACCATGGAACAGGTGGGCGATGACAGCGCCGACATTATCGCCGTCGAGATATCTGGCGGGCGTGTGTGTGTCAATCTGGCGATGGTGCGTGCCGGTCGACACCTGGGGGATAGGCCGCTGTTTCCCACCCAGGTGGCCCAGGATGAAGCCGCCGAAGATGTGCTGGCGGCGTTTCTGGCTCAGCACTATGCAGATAATCCTGCCCCGCCCGTCCTGGTGTGCAGTCATGCCGTGCCCGATCCTGATCTGGTCACCATGCTGGCTCAGCAGCATGGCCATAAAATCCGCGTGCTGATGCGCCCTCAGGGCACACGTAGAGCCTGGCTGGATCAGGCCCAGCGCAATGCCCGCCTGGCCCTGGCCCAGCGACTGACCGAATCTAGCGCGCGCGAGGCCCGCACCCGTGCTTTGGCGGTTGAATTGGATCTGGATACCGATGACGAGGCCTTGGCCGCATTGCATATCGAATGCTTTGATATCAGTCACACCGCCGGCGAGGCCACCCAGGCGTCCTGCGTGGTGTATCAGCACCATGCCATGCAGCATTCCTTGTACCGTCGTTTCAATATTGCGGGGATCGAGCCTGGCGACGACTATGCCGCCATGCGTCAGGCCTTGAGCCGGCGCTATGCCCGCGTTGCCGATGGCGACGTTGCCATGCCGGATATTGTGCTGATCGATGGCGGCGAAGGTCAGGTGGGTGTGGCCCGCCAAGTGTTCGAGGAGCTTGGTCTGGATGTCAGCCGCATCGTCGGAGTCAAAAAAGGCGACCATCGCAAAGTCGGTCTGGAAACCCTGGTGTTTGTGGATAACCGGCCATCCGTGGCCTTGGGGGTGGAATCGGCCGCCTTGATGCTGGTGGCGGAAGTCCGCGACGAGGCCCATCGCTTTGCCATCACAGGCATGCGTGCGCGCCGGGCGAAGGCCCGCAATGTCTCGCGTCTGGAAGATATCGAGGGTGTCGGCCAGCACCGGCGCCGCAATCTGCTGGCGCGCTTTGGAGGATTCACCGGCGTGGTCGATGCCAGCATCGACGAACTGGCCAGCGTGGCCGGGATCTCGCGACAGCTGGCCGAGCGCATTTATCACGCGCTGCGCTAGATTGCATGCGTTGCCAGCCTGTCGAAGGCCAGTCGGATCAGGTAGTATTACACCTATTATGCCGTTCAATATTCCTATCGCCCTGACATGGCTGCGCATCGCCATGATTCCATTGCTGGTGTGTCTGTACTATCTGCCAGACACCTGGACGGCCTCTGGCTGGCGCGATTGCGCCGCCGCCATTGCCTTCATCATTGCGGCCGTCACAGATTGGTTCGATGGCTATCTGGCACGCCGCTGGAATCAGACCTCGGCCTTTGGGGCTTTTCTGGACCCCGTGGCGGATAAGCTCATGGTCGTGGCTGCCCTGCTGATTCTGCTGCAACTTGGGCGCGTGGATATGTTGATAGCCCTGGTCATCATTGGGCGCGAACTGACCATTTCAGCCCTGCGCGAATGGATGGCAAAAATCGGGGCAGCCAGCAGTGTGGCCGTGCATAGGCTGGGTAAATTCAAGACCGCCTCCCAGATGATTGCCATTCCGTGCCTGTTGTACTGGCAACCCGTCGAAGGCGTCTCCACCCAGCTCGTGGGCACGATTCTGATCGTGATCGCCGCTATTCTGACGGTCTGGTCCATGTGTTATTACCTGAGAAAGGCGTGGCCGGAAATCCAGGCTCGATCTTAGGTCAAGGGGTAAGCATGCTATGGATTGGCCACAGGGGTCGCCAGTAACAGCGCCTGATATCCACCCACCACTGGACCCTGAAGGGCATCCAGCCAGTCCGGGGCGTCGGCAGCTGCTGATCGCCGCACTGATGGTCGGTAGCGGGCTGATCGGGGGATGTGCTGCGGGTACCCCTTGGGCGGCTACTTTTCTCCAGCCCTGGAAAGAACACCTGCAGATGTCAGAAAAAGACTGGCGCAAGATTTTCTCTGAGACCCGTCACCTTGGTTTTCGGCAGGTATATATCCAATGGTTGGGCTGGACTCACGGGGAAGACAACTGGATGCTGTCGGATCAAACCGTGCAGAGCTTGTTGGAAATCGCGCGACAACAGGGGATGACGCTGGTGATCGGCTTGCCGCATGATAGCCGCTGGCAGCAGGTGCTGGGCAGCGATAGTTTATCGGAGATCAGTCGATTTTTTGATGAGACGGTGGCAGATGCTGCTGTGCTGGTCCAGGACAAGACCTGGGCTGCCCACCCTGCATTTAAAGGGTGGTATATCCCTTACGAAATCGAACAGTACAGCTGGGGGTACGATCAGAAGGTACTGTTATTGGCAGATTGGCTAAAAAAATTAGCAGCTACCTTATGGCAAAATAGCCAAGTGGTGCCGTCTATCTCTACTTATTGCAGTCAATTGGATACTCCGCAGACGTTGGCTGCTGTATGGAACGGTATAGTCCAGTATGGTGCCCAGGTTTACCCGCTGATTCAAGATGGTGCGGGCATCTATGGCCAGCCTGATCTGGATGCGTTGAATCAGCTGCAAAAATCTTTGCAATCGCAGGGCATTGCATTCGATCTGATCATCGAGTTGTTTCAGCAACAGCGGCCTGTCGGCCTGGATTCCAGCGATTTCAACGCAGTGACTAGTGCGCCAGAAAGAGTCAGGCAGCAGATATGCCGTTTCGAAGCATCTGGTGCCCGTAAAATAATTGCTTTTTCCGCTTACCCTTGGTTAACCAACAATACCGAGGCAGCCCATATTTTGCGTGCACAGTGGCGGGAATTAGGGTGTTGATGGCGCATCTGTAGGCGATTCGATAATTTCGATGAGGTTTCCATTTGGTAGCAGAAGAAACACAATCCGACGACCGCTGAAGGCGATGGCTGAGGCAGGATCGGCGGTTCTGCGCGCTCCAGTGGACTCCAGCGCTACCAGGGTTGCATCAAATTGCGGCGTGGTAAAAGCTTGGTGGTACATCTTGGTTCGCCGCTTAAGGAAGCCTTCTACCGGAGAGCTTTCCCCACCAGGGGCCAGAATCTCTAGGCGCGGTCCAGGACCGGTCAGAAACCGCCCCTTTATTTTCTGGATAGGATCTGCGAATTCGGGGGATTCCTGGGTATAACCCAATTGCTCCCAGACCTGCTGTTCGCGGTCAAGGTTTTTACAGGCAATGCCAATATGATGAAAAGTGCACCCAAGGCTTTGCAAGGATGTCTTGGACGGTGTGTTCGTCATATGCGCTCATTAAAATTGAAAGTACAGGAATCGTGCTGTGGAGTGCAGATTGAAAGCGGCGTAGATCAGGACGATTAGAGTCAGCAGCAGCCAAGTGGCTGAAGGTCGCCAGCGCATCCAGGGCGCGACGCCAGGAATCTCCCCCTCCAGAGCGGGAGAGTAAGCGCCCAGCAGTTGGACTGAGTTGGGTGCAAACCATACGACCAGCAGCAGTATGATGATCAGAAAACCCTGGGCCCAGCGTTCCAGCAGCAGATGCACCAGATCCATACTGCTCCAGCCTGAGGCCGGATGTAGCATGAGTTGAATGGGGTGCAGTAGCGGTGCCCACGGTTCCATTCCGTTGATCCCGGCCATGCCCTGAATCAGAGCCCAGGCGTCGCTAGTGCTGTTGGCACGAAAAAACAACAGCGCCACGACTGCGCATAGAAAGGTCAGCCCTACATAGGCCGCATGCGACCAGCCAGCCGATGATGTGGTTTTTTTGGGGCCAAACTGGCGCCAGGCATGATTCACGCATAAATAGAATCCATGCAGCAGGCCGAAAATCAGGAACTGCAATCCAGCCCCGTGCCAGACGCCCGCCAGCCCCATGGTGAACAGAGTGGGAAACAACACCATTTCAGAGAAACCTCTGGGTGTCTTGAGCCCTTTCTTCCCGACGGCAAATCCTTTGACTGCCCGTGATCGGGTTATTGCCATGGCGACTGGGTTGTATATATATGCCGTCAGGTAACGGGTCAGCGTCATATGAAAGCGGGTCCAGAACTCAATGATGCCAGTGGATTTATAGGGCGAGTTGAAGTTTAGAGGAAAGCGGATACCAAACATTTTCCCTAAACCCATGGCCATGTCGGAATAGCCGGAAAAGTCAAAGTACAGCTGAAGTGCATAGGCTAGGGCGACGCCCCAGGCAGAGAGAAATTGCAGACCAACAGGGGCGTCAAAGCCCGCCTCGGCCCAGGGGGCGATATTGTCGGCAATCAGGACTTTCTTTGCTAACCCGATGACGAACAAAGTGGTGCCGATAGAAATGTTTTCCACATTGAATCTGTAGATTTTGGCGTCCGCAAATTGCGGCATCATCTCTTTGTGATGCAGAATCGGGCCCGCAATCAGGTGAGGAAAGAAGGTGACAAACAGCACGTAGCTGATGAAGCTTTTTTCCTTGACGGCACCTGCCCGGCAGTCCAGCAGAAAACCAAGCTGGGTAAACGTGAAAAACGAGATGCCAAGCGGCAGGATGATGTCTTGTGCTCCATGCGTGACCAAGCCGTATCCCGTCAGGATGGAGAATACCGCCATCATATATTTGTAATAGAACAGCACCCCCAGGTTGATAACCACGCCGGTGACCAGAATGGATAGTTGTCGCTGGGGGTGGTCTTCTGAAGCCAATACCAATCGTCCGATGCTGTAATTGAACAAAATTGACACAAGCAGCAACAAGACGAAAGGTGGGTTCCACCAGCCGTAGAATACCAATGAGGCAAAACAAAGCCATGCTGCTGCCCAGGATGACCGGATATGTCCGGCCAAGTAGTATCCACCTAAAGAAATTGGCAGAAAAAGCAGAAGAAATGGAAGTGAATTAAAAAGCATGCCGGGATTCCCGATACATCCGACCAACCGACATGATTATCCTTTGGTAATCAGCTGTTTTTTGATCAAGGCGATCAACTCACCAACATTGCGCAAGCCTTCGACTTCAGAGGTACGAAAGCGCACGCCAAAACGCATTTCAGCGGCAACGATCAGGTTGACGTTTGCCAGCGAGTCCCATTCCTCATAGTCTGCTGCACTGGAGTTTTCGGTGATATTGATATCGTCGTCATCCAACACGTCGCGGAAAATATCGTTTAATGTGACAAGAATTTCTTTGTCGTTCATGTTGACTCCTTGATGTTCATTGGCACGGGGCCGGGGTTGAATTCGTTTAGTGGCAGGCACCATTGCGTGGTCCCATCGTCTGCTTTTTGGATGCAGTCAAAACCTAGGTTTTTATAGTGCTCGGCAACCATGCTGTTTTTGGCGGTGGGCAGGTATTCGCCGATGAGGGATTGCTGGCCTGCAGCCTTGGCCAGCTGGGCTAATACCTGTAGCGTCGCTTGTTCTACCTGGCGGCCCAGCACTCGGCAGCTCATCAGCCAGGTGTCGATGCGCCAGGTGTTGGCCGGACAGGTAGGTGTGTGGTTAGGCAATGCAATGACGACGGCAATAATGCCATTGTCACCGAAACGATCGGTCAGACGTAGGCTGAGCAAAGCGCCTTGGCCAGCCTGTATCATCAAGCCTACATCTTCTTCCGTGTAGCGGCGGGTCGTCAAATTAAACTGATTGGATTTATTGATCAGTTGGGCGATTCTTGGCAAGTTTGTCTGATTGAAATGGTCCCATTCAAGCACCATTTCCAGGCTATTCAGATAAGCGCCCAGATCAGTTTTGCTTTCAAGCAGCGCAGAGCGTTGCAGGTTAGCTTGGTATTGGGCTGTACGCTGCAAGTCTTCCGGTGTCAGGGAAACGCTTTCAAAATAGCCTGAATGAGCTACGGTATCGACGTAAAAAGAAGGGTCCTCTGGTAGCTCGGGCACCCGGACCATGGGTAGCTCTTGTCGAATCAGGTTTCTTTCAAACGGATTGTCATCGACGAATACCAGGGAATCCAGGCCGATATTCAATGTTTTGGCAATGTGTCGTAGATTGGTGGCCTTGTCCTGCCAATTGGCGACAAAGCAGGCAATATCCTTTAGTTGCAGCAGCATGTCGGGGTGAGCCTCAAATGGCTGCATAGCGTTGTGCATGTCGTTCTTGGAGCATACCGCCAGAATAATGCCTCTGCGTGAAAGTGCCCGTGCGTAGCGTTGAAACGCCAGGAAAGCTTCACCCTCGGCAGACCCTTGTCCCAGGATGATGCCAGCCAACCCATCGTCGCCGATCACGCCTCCCCAGAGAGTATTGTCCAGGTCCAATACCAGACACTTGGCGCTGCCGCCGTGCCGTGCTCTGATCAGGCGAGCGATGTGTTCTCCGTAGTAGGGGCCCGCCAACGGAGTAATGTATTGTTTGGCCCGATGCCATAGGCGTACATCGTGCCAAGCGGCCAGTCCGTCATGCTCGGCCAGCATGTCAAGAGCAAGAATATCGACGCTATGCGCTGGGGCGGCTTCTCGGATCAGATGATTTAAACGTTTGACGAGCGATAGGTCTGAGTTCTTCATCAGGTGTTCGTTATGCCCCATCAGTGGTGCCTGTGTAGGCAGCAAAGCCTGCTGGATCACCTGAGCGCCAAATTGCTCGTGGGCGCGTTGCCACAGCATCTGCAAAGTGGCCAAGGCTTCTTGTAAGCGTTCGTCAGCTGCTTGGGGGGGCAGGTTAGTGGCATCATCGCCCAGTAGGTGAAACTGATCCAGTGCGCAAACAACAGTATCAGGCTTGAATTGATGTAAGCCAGATGCTGTATTTAGTATTTCCTGAACATATTGCCCATAGTCTGGCGTGTAAAAAATAGGCCAGAATCCGTTGCGCACGGCTCCGACGCGTAGCCCCGGAATCAAATGATCCAGCGTAGAGCTGCCCAGTAATGCGATCTTGACCGGAGGCAGGGCATAGCCTATGGGGATCTGGTTCATGAAACTGGAAGACAGTTTTTTGTCGAAACGCGCTGTCTGGATGAAATCGATGTCTTCATTGGCCAGGCGAATCAAATCGGCCCATGTCGGTGGTTGGGTCTGGAAGGCGGTATTCAGTTCCCGTCCCCAATTATTGGATTTTGGCAACCAATCAAAGTTCAGCATTATTAGTCCAAATCAGTCCAAATCATTACGCTTTGATCTTGAAAATCACAGGTTCTCAAGAGATTTTTTTTTCGCCCTCGGTTAAGGGCGCATATAAAGACATTTCTGACATTTCCCAGATGATCAATTTCAGACTTTTGGGCCAATCAGCCTGATTTTCCAAAGCATTCGAGAGGGCGTCAGCGAACTTTCCGCCATCGCGGCTTAGGTTCCAAATCGGCTGGCCCAAGTCGCGGCTGAGTTGCTCGGCAAAATTACTGCGTCGTGAATTTGAACTGCCCGCCAGTAGGACTTTAATAGGTGAGTCTTCTGCCAGTAAGCCGCCGCCTGTGTCAGCTAAAGAAAAAGTTTCCGGTGTGTATTGGTCGGGAGGGGGGCGCCATCCGTTAGGCGCGTCGGCTAAGCCAGCCAAGGTCAATAAGTCGCCTACACGCTGCTCGGGGTGCGTTGCTTTTGTGATCTGATAGGACGTGTCGCCTTGTCCGTCTACCAGAGGCCTAGCCAGGGTTGCCACCGCCCGCGCCGCTTGTGCGGCCCCTGTTTGTGTCATGTGTACGTCCGTCCGATAATAATTACCAGTAGGGTTTGTTGCCAACACATCGACCAGCGCTACATAGGGAATGTGTTGTGCTGTTACAGCCTGACCCCATTGGTGCAGGATGGCCTGGGTGCTGGGTGGGCGGTGTAGACCGCACAATTTTTCGTATAGGATGCGTGATTTATCGGGCACTGCGACCACCAAAAGTTCAAGCCCTGCAGTGCGCAGACGGGCGGCTAGTGACTGCATGAGCAAGACGCGCTGCTTAAGAGCCTGCAATGGATCGACAATCGGCGAGCGCAGGCCATCGGTGTAGAACAGCCAGCCTGGACATCCTTGTTGCACCTGTGGCCCTAATTGACCGAGCAGCCGGTAGCGCCATGCGGCGTCCCATGTCTGAAACTGTTCGTAGCCAGGCAACATCAGCTTGTCGTCGAGCTGTTTTTCCGCTGTTCCGTTAAGCCACGGGGCTATTCCCTTTGCAATGAGTTGCTGGGAGAAGATTTGATATATGCCATAGACAAACCCGAGCAGAATCAGGCTCAAGAAACACAGAGAAACCAGTTTGTGTGTGACTTTTGGTTTTGCTTGTGTGGCGTTTGGTACGGTGGTGACGTCAGACATGCAGTATCAGTTTTTCAAGGCATTCTTGATTCGGTCGCGCCATGTGGCAGGGGATATCAACGAGCTGGCATCCCATTGTCCGCTTGCGTCGGGGCCGTATAGCATTTGTGTTTCATTCAATTGCCAGACAATGACTTGGGGCGGTGCCTGCTTGAATTCGGGTGATTCAAGATAGTCAAGAAACACTGACCAAGGCCCAAAATTACCGTATTTCCAGGTCAAGCCCACTGGGCGGTCTAAGTCAGCAGATAATGCTTGGGTAAACCCGAGATAGGGCTGTACGAAACTGTTGCCGATGACATGCACTGGCGCTTTCTGTGTGTCGAGCAAGCCGTTTGATTGTGCTCCGGCTGTGCGCACAACGTAGATCTGCGGCCCCACTTTTTTTCGTTGATCTGCAGTCATCAACTGGGCAAAATCAGAAAAGTGGCGCTCTTTGGTCCAGGGCCCTAATTTCTGGCCTGATCCCGCTTCGCCCTGAAGTTTCCATTTTCCCGAGATGATCTTGGCAGTTTCGGCTGCTACTGCTTCTGCGCTCCAGGCTGTCCAGTGTGAGTCTTTTTGCAAAAAGGCGGTTTGTTCTCCTTGTTGGACTTTTTTTAGTATGGGCGTTAGGTTAGGTGCCAGCAGCCCAGCCCCGTCTAGGCCGTTGATGATTCTTGTATAGCGGTCTTTTACGCCCGCTGCAATTTGGGTGCTGGCAGGTAGTTTATCTTCGTAAAATCGTGCTTTCATAGGGGCAACCAAGATGATCAGGCCGATGTCCTTGGCCTGCAGTGCGCTCGAGGCTAGTTTCATCAGATCTACCGACTGGGTGATGCTGTTTTGACCCGCATCTGTCATGTTGTCGTGACCGTAAAACAGCCAGGCATCCTGACCTGCAAGCACTGCCTGAGCATGTGCTGATGGTGCTGCCGCGAGACCTGCACAGAGGGCTGCCAAGGAGAGCCATTTTTTGAACTGGTACATTATCATCATTGTCTGTTCCTATTAAAAAAGAGGCGGAAGGCTGTATTACTGGCTCGTCGGCATTATTTGGTTCAGTGCACCGATTAGGATAGGCGCATGAGAATTGCCGATCAGGAATAAGCTGAAGTGATCGCCGCTTTTCAAGTTTTGCAGCATGAACACAGAGGATTTTTGCGCATCGCAGCGGCCCACCAGGCCCGTGCTGACCGGATTGATGGCGCGGACGTTTCTGCTTTCAAAATCGATATCGGTGAAGACCGATTGCCCGCTTTCCAGTGCGATCTGGGCGGTGCATCCAGGGATGAGGTTGTATACAGCCAATTCGGCTTTCAGACCGTCTGCAGCGACACCCTTGTCTGCGATGGTTCGGGTATGCAGGCCCTCGCTCCCCTCTAAGACAAGCAAGGAAATAAAGCTAGTGCCGGGCGGGGCGGGGTCAGCGGAGAGGGTTTGTTGATCGGCCGAGAGTGACAAGAGTGCATTACCGTCGACAGGATAGTATCCAGAAACCATGCTGGCCCCATTGGGGGGCAGATGGAGATTTACCTGCCCAGCCAGCGAGGCGTCAAGTGGGCGGTTTGTGGCATTGACGACGCGAACATAGACTGATCCTGCAGGGGGTAAGGCATATAGGCGAGCCATATCATCAGCCGGTGCTGCATGGGACAGGCCAATCCCAGCCAGCAGTGTGCCTGCCATGATCAGTATTGCTTTCAGTTTATGGATAGAAGGAAATATAGGATTTTTCATCTGGTTCTCAGTAGGCGAAATAAATACCGGCGAATATGCCTTCCGATCGATCTCCACCTAGGATTTTTAATCGGTACTGCAAAGTAAAGTCTACAAACGAACGGGGTGCATGATATTCGTCTTCCCTGAACCATTTTCGGATCATCACGCCGGGACCTACCCCTATGGTAGAGCGATCAGCCAGCAAGTTGTCGTAGCCCGCATTCAAGGCGAGATAGGGGGCAACGACCAAGCGGTTTGATAGCTTGTCTATCCGGTAGGCTCTGCCATACCGGGCCTCTAGTGTGCCCAAGGTTTGGGGGTTTTCTATGAAGTAATCGCCTTCGGCATAAATAGACCAATACGGCCAGTGCGTCTCGTCCACCCGCAGACCGCTACCTTCGCCAGCAGACCATGCCGCCCGCAGCAGAGTGTCGGATCGGCTGTGTTGACCGACAGGGAACAGGCGCTCAACGGCAAATACAAAATTTTGTCGTTTGAATGGTTTCCAGCGGGCACCCACGGAGCCTTGGGATGTAGACCACCCGGTTGCCCCGCCAGTTCCGTCATATAAGGCCTGGTTTAGGCGGGCATAGACTTCGAATGTGCTGCCGTCGCGGTTGCCGATCACTGGGGGGCGCCAGTATATTTCTTCTGATGATTGCAGCGTTTTGCGATCATTGAGTGAAGGCGCAAAGCTTGGATCCATCACGCCCACCGTGCCGTAGCCCAAAGCCAAGTTAACCCCCCAGCTGCGATCAAGATCTGATACTGCTTGCCTAATGTTAAATTTTTGCTGGGGTTCTAATTCGATTTCGTCCGCATTCGCCGCATCGATGGTTTTCATGAACCACTGCTTGGCCTGCTCGTTTTCAGATAGTCTCAGGGCACTGTATGCTGCTCCCAGCATACTTTCTGGTGGGACTTGGCTTGCATCGATCGATTGATAGATGTTTCGCGCCTGAGTTTCATGGCCGGCCAAGCTCAGGGCATTGCTCTCCAGTAGCTGGTAGGCGATATCGTCTGGCTCGGCCAATACGGCTTCGTGGGCAGCTTGAGCTGCGATTTGATAGTGTTCTTGGGCCAGTGCAGCGTAGGCGCGGGATGCAGCTTCGTAGCCGGGGCCTCCGCCGGCAGAGGTAAAACCTGCTGGCAACAAGCCGCAGAGAATATCTCCACCACCTTCTGTGCAAAAGACGCCAGGCACCCGTTGACTTGTGCGGTTGCGCAGCGTGTCTGCCGAGATCTTCTTAATAGTCGAGATTTCTTGCTTTGTCAGCCAGTCCGCTGCAGTGGCTCGCTCCAGGGCGGCGCGTGCGTCGGTGTCACGGCCCAATTGCATCAGGGTGAAGCCTTGCAGGGCCAGTGACATTGCGTTTTCGTCATCCTGGCTGAGTGCTAGGTTGGTGGCATCCAACGCGTCCTGGAAACTGCCTTGTTTCAGCAAGGATCCGATCCACAGGTAATAGTAGCTTTGAATATCTGGTGCTTCTTGGACGGCGGCTCGTGCATTGCGTGTCGCAAGGGGATAGTCGCCGTCTTGGTAGGCGTGCCAAGCCAGTCGTGCAGGTTCTGGGGCCAGCAGCCGATGCATTCTGTCACGCAAAGCGGTGAGTGCCTGATCTTTTGGGGCGAGCCGAATGGCGATGTCTGCGGCAGCGGCGGCATCTTTGGTTTTGCCCTGGCGTTCTAGGGCATAGACCAGCAAGCCTTGCAGACCAGGGTTTTTGGGCTGCAGGCGCAAGGATTCTCGGGCGCGGCTTTCGGCCACATCGTATTGACCTTCCTCGTAGGCTTTGTAGGCTGCAGTGCCTGCCTTATAGGCAGGTGAAGACATGGTTCCGGCAACCTTATGCGCTTGCGGCGCTCGAACAGGCCGGAGAGCCGCTTCGAGATTTTTTCTGGGCGGCGAGTAAACCGTCGTTACGGTATCCTTGGGCGAGTGCTTCGTTTGTAACGTGTAGGGCTTCTTTGAGTTTTCCCGCATTTTGTAGTCCATACGCTCGGAGCAACCAGACCTGTGCATTATTTGGTTGCAATAGGATGGATCGATGCGCCAAATCGGCTGCTCTTTGAAATTTTTTCTGATCGTATGCCTTGAAGGCCTGGTCTGCTAAGGTCCAAGCCTCGCTCTCGGGAGTAGCTTGATCCGTAGTTTCTGGGCTAGTCGCCTGGGCCAAGGCGACTGGAGAAGCCTGAATCATCATCAGGCAGATCAGTGCTGTCAGGATGCCGATGCCGGGTTTCATGCTTCAGCCCCCACTTGCTGAAACCGTACGGCTTCATTCAATGTGTCGTGATCCAGCCAGCCTTTTTCTGTCAGGATTTCACCTAGGCGGCGGCCTTCATTAGCCTGAATTTCCAGCGCCTGTTTTAATTTTTCGCTATCGATGGCTTGCCAGGACACTAGCAGGTCACCCAGCAGTTGGCGCTGGGCAGCCAGTTGGTCGGTAGATGGGAAGTCATGCATGGTTTTGTCCCAAGCCAGCCGCTTGCCGGTGATCAGGTGCACGATATACAGCCGCCAAGCGCGTGCGGCCGCCATGGCGTTGACAAAGTTGCCGACAATCAGTCGGGGGATAGACAGCAGGGCGTGTTCCCAACCATAGATGGCGTTGACGAAATAGCAGCGCTGGATGATGCGTAGCAGCAAAACAATGGCGTTGGCCACCATGACGGGCATCAGCCAGCTATTGGTAGCAAATATCGATGGGTAGTACAGCGTCCAGATGCCGGCGTTAAACAGAATGAAAAAAATCAAGAAATGGGCGAACAGCACGTAGGCCGACATAGTCACAAACGAGGTGAACAGCGCCTTGCGATCCCGGTACAGCAGGTATTTGACGCCCAGCGAGCCTTTCCAGCCGATCTGCTCCCAGCCCTGAAATCCGATCCCCAGCAGCCAGCGTGTTTTTTGGCGGTAAGCCGTGCGAAACGTATTGGGAAAATACTCGCGTACCCCCAGGGGCATGGATAGGGCTTTGGTGCGATCCAGGTTGGGGTGAAACATGGAACTGCGCTTGACCACATAATCTACGGGAAACAGGGCAAAAATCTGTTTCATGTTCATTTTCCCCAGCCGGGCACCGATATCGTAGTCTTCCGTCAACGTGTCGGAATTAAAGGGCTGGTTATTGGTTTGGGCCGCCAGTTTAGCAATGGCCCGATGTGAAAAGCAGGTACCCACCCCGGCGGAAGGAACTTCGTTGACCAGGCTTTCGCGTACAACCAGGTCCTTGGCATGGGATTCGGCGAATTCATCCATGTAGGTACCTGCCACCATTTCGTACCATTTGCGTTCTAGCGAAGTCACCGGCAGTTGGATGAAATCCACGCGGGGCAACAGGTAGTTGTAGTACTTCAGTTCCAGCGGGTGCAGGATATCTTCGCTATCGTGCAGGATGATTCCGGCATATGGGGTGCCAATCTTTTCTTCGTCGGCAAAAATCGCTTGCACAATCCAGTTCAGGCAGTCTGCCTTGCAGGTGGGGCCGTCGTGTGGCACTTCCACTCGTATCAGGTGCCGGTAGCGCACTCGCATCCGTTCGACTTCGCGGATGGTTCGGGCATCATTACGGTAGGTGCCAACGAAGATGCGGTACTCCTTATAGTCCAGGGTAGATACCATGTTTTCCAGCATGGCAGAAATCACGTCGTATTCTTGCCAGGCAGGTACCATGATGGCTAAAGGCTGCTCTGGTTTTGCACGGATTTGTTCGGCACTCAGGGGGGAGTATTTTCGTGTGACAGCGACATAGCGGTATACCCTGCGCAGCCAATACCACAGGTCGATGAATAAATCGTCTAGGCCCGATATCAGGATCAGCACCCCGACTATCGCGGTGGCGATTTCGACACCGCGATAGTAGTCGGCGATCAGATAGGGCCAATACAGTGACGTCATGGCGTAATCTGCCTTTTTCGCTTATTCGGGGCGACGTTTGCTGCGCGCCCGACGTGCCATCAGCATGGTCAGCAAGATCAGGAACAGGATGAATGCCCCCACAGGAATACCCCATGACAGATAGTTGCGCCACTCGAAAAATGGGCTGCCTTCGGCACCAGGCGGCAAACTGGCCGAGGGGTTGCTGCTGTCGATCCAAACAGCTGGTCCGGTGTTACCGATCACCACCAGGTCGCCCCGGTTCAGGACGAAGGGGCGCTTGGCCGCAGAGGATTGCGTACCCAGTGCATGCCAGAGAATCCCGCTGTATTCCCCCGCCTTGGTGACTTCTGCAGCGCTAAGGTCATTTAGGCCGATTACATCCAGCCAGTCAGTGCGTTGGCCGTTGATTTGCAGGTGGTTTTGCGCCACCAAGATGCGGGGCGTGGTCCCCGCAATGGGCACCTCCATGGACAGGAAAGCGCGTTCGGGGGTGATGGTTTCGCCGTCTTTGGCTAGGACTAGCCGGGCACCCCAAGGCGACAGTGCGCTGGCGTTGCTTAGGCGCACCACTTGACTCAGCGAGTCGGCTGCGTGTTGTAAGTATGCCTCGGGCAGAATCAGGTCGGGGGTATCAGTTAGTTTGGGCAGTACTCCAATGAAGGAATCCGCAGCACCACTCGGGCCTAGTCTGACGTGGCTAGTGGGTAGGACATCTACTGGGAATCCTTGGGGGATTTCGTCACAATCCGCTGAACTAGGCTGGCGTTGAAATGAGACGCGCACTGAATTGGAGACGCCCAGTGCGTAGCCAGGGACCTGTGCCAACAGACGTTCCGGGTGGCCGTGAGCTTGCAGGCGTTGTGCAGACAACAGAATGCCATTCCAGAAGACCGATGCGACAGGCTGAGTGGCGGAGGCTCCGGGAGCAGCGGACACATCGATCAGCAGTTGGTTGGGGACGCGCCCATTGGCTACGACGGCACCCAGTGGGAAGTTGGCAAACCAGTCGCCCTGCGCCACGACATTGAAGCTGCTGGTGTTGCCTCCCAGGCTATCCAGGGGGATGCTGTGGTGGGTGTCGTTCACCGGGGGATGCGCCAGAATGGCATTTAGTTGCTTGGT
Organism: Castellaniella sp.; assembly: GCF_034675845.1. Classification (NCBI taxonomy): domain Bacteria; kingdom Pseudomonadati; phylum Pseudomonadota; class Betaproteobacteria; order Burkholderiales; family Alcaligenaceae; genus Castellaniella; species Castellaniella sp. Next base: position 535,318 of record NZ_JAUCCU010000001.1, on the reverse strand, counting down.
TTTTAGCAAGCCCTTCCAGACCGAGTCAAATAGGCTTGCTGCTTGCAAACCGGCATTGTCTTTGACAACAATCAGGGGGATGGTGCCCAGCAATGTGACGGCGATATTGTCTTGATTGGATTGGGAAAATGGCAGTTGTATACGTTGTTTCACCCAATTTTTGTACTGAGCCAGCGCTTCTGGATCGGTCTGTAGTTGAGCTTCCAAAGCGACAATCATCGCTTGGATGCGGCTTGCGAATGCCGGGTTGCTTAGGGCGACATCACCCACCACGGCCCGTGCCTGCAAAATTAGCAATGCAGCCAGTTGCGCATCATTTTGGATAGTCAGGGTGCCGGGCTGACTGAGGGCGTCGAAAGCCGGGATGCCGAGCAGCCCTTCTGGGACTGCCAGTTTGTTGATGTGTACCTGCGATCCAACCTTGGGCAATGCTTGCACCGTGACCCGTCGGCCGCTACGTTCCAGCGCTGTCCCCAGCCGCCAGGCACTGTCGTAGGCAGTACGATCCAGCTGCTCGTCTGGAATTGTCAAGATAACGTCATGTGGCAGTGTGCCCCAAGCGGACTCTAGCGAGGGCAAGGTATGCAAATCGTAGCGATAGCGCAGTTGAGTATCTGGGTCGATTGTCAGGGCATTGGTTCTGGAGCGATCAATTTCACAGGCGCGCAGGTGTGTGTTGAAGCTCCAGTCGATGCCCAAACGGACGAAGCCGTTTTCGTGCAGGCCGTTGGATACCGGCAGGCGGGTGTCCAATTGGCCATCGTGGTCTTTGACGCGTGCGCCCCATGCGGGCTGTTCATCTATCAGCAGGGCCAGGCTGGCGAAGTTGGCCGTACTTTTCAGGTAGGCTCCTTGAAACTGTACATGTGCGTCCGATAGTGTGATGTCGCGTGGTACCGGGAAGAAAAACTCCTGACGCATATCGTTGTTGCTTAACGTGATGGGGTCCGTCAGGCCTGCGTCGCGCAAAGTGATGGTGCGCTCGATCCAGGTGTTTTTTTGAATGTTTTCTAGTGCATCACTGGCCGGGCTGGCCTGGGCGGCACTGGGGATCGAAAGAGCATAGAGCGCCAAGCTGCAGGTCAATAGAGATTGCCGGAAAAGCATGGGTAAATGTCGGGTTACGGGCATGATTTTGTCCATCGCAAAGCAATTAAGGCCATACTTGTATGGTTGGGATTAGTGCTGCGGGGGTGCTTGGAATTCGTTGACGGATTCACCAGCTAGGGCAGCCACGATGCGGGCACTGGCGTGCCCGTCGCCATAAGGGTTGATGCGGCGACAGAAACTGGCATGGTGGGCAGCGTTGTCCAGCAGGCGCTCGACCTCGGTTTGGATACGCTGTGGGCTGGTGCCCACCAACACGACCGTCCCGGCATCCACGGCCTCTGGGCGTTCGGTGACTTCGCGCATTACCAGTACCGGTTTGCCTAGATAGGGGGCTTCTTCTTGTACCCCGCCAGAATCCGTCAGAATAAGGTGGGCGTGCTGCATGAACCAGACGAAATCCAGGTAGGCCAATGGGTCGATCAATCGGATTGCCGGCAACTGGCCCAAGCGGGCCATGACAACATCGCGCACCTTAGGGTTGAGGTGGACGGGGTAGACGATTTGCACATCTTGGCGCGCTGCCAGCGCGGCCAGGGCGGTGCAGATATCATCAAAGCCATGGCCGAAGTTTTCCCGCCGATGGCCGGTAACCAGAATCAGACGCTTATCGGGGTTCAGCCAAGGGTACTTGGCGCATAGCGCCAGGTCGTGCTCAGAGCCCGGTGCCAAGATGGCGCAGGTCCAGGCCAAGGCATCAATAACGGTGTTGCCGGTGATCAGCACCTGTCCAGACAGGTTTTCTTGTGCTAGGTTGGCAGCTGCCTGTGCCGTGGGGGCAAACAGCCATTGGCTGAAGCTGTCGATGACGCGCCGGTTCATTTCTTCGGGGAAGGGCTGGCGCAGATCGCCAGTGCGCAGACCTGCCTCGATGTGGCCCACAGCGATACCACGATGAAAGCTGGCCATCGCCGCCGCGCATGCCGTAGTGGTGTCGCCATGCACCAAAACCAGGTCGGGGGATTCTGTCGTCAGGACGGTGTCCAGGCGTTCCAGGGTACGTCCGAATAGACCGTTGAGCGTCTGGTTGGGCACCATGACGTGTAAGTCATGGTTGGCCTGCAGGCCAAATAGGGACGTGACCTGATTCAGCATTTCCCGGTGTTGGCCGGTGACGCAGACAACGCTTTGTAGTGTGGGGGATTGTTGAATGGCTTGCACCAGAGGGGCCATTTTTATGGCTTCAGGGCGTGTGCCGAATATGGAGAGAACCTTCATGAAAGGATCTGGCCTTTAGACTGGGTGCCTGGATGATTATCCGGTGCACCCGAACGCAAATCGGAGCTACCAGCTTCTGGCTGGTATTCTTGAGGCATAAATCTGCGCTTGCACTTTGTTTCTATTCAGAAACGCTTGTTATTCTAGGATGAGACGATGTTACATGCCTAGGCTTAGTTTGTATTAAGTTGTACAAAAAAGGAAAGCCAGCAGAATCAGCCCTATTGCCGCAGCGTGCGTGTTTGCCCGATTTCCTTGGGCTGGAAGTTAGCCCGCCACGGGTTGATGTCCAGGCCCCCGCGGCGGGTATAACGGGCGTATACCAGCAGTTCTTCGGGGGCGCAGCGCGCCATGATTTCCCCGTAGATTTTTTCTACGCAGAGTTCGTGGAATTCGCCGTGCTGGCGCAGCGATACGATATAGCGCAGCAGCCCGGCGTGGTCGATGCGCGGGCCGGCATACTGGATCTGCAGGCTGGCCCAATCCGGTTGGCCCGTGACGGGGCAGTTGGACTTCATCAGTTCCGTGACCAGGGTCTCGCGCACAAAAGGCGCCGGCTGCGATAGACCCAGGGTATTGGGCGTGGGGGCAGCCGCCGCCTCGAACTCGATATCCTGGTCGTCGATGCAGGTGCCGCGCAGGGGTGTGCAACTGAGTTCAAAAGCGGGACGCACCGACAGGATTTCCACGTGGACAGGCTTGCCGCAAGCGCGGCTTAGGTCTGTATGCAGCCGTTGCTGCACGATTTCTGGGTATTCGAATCGTTCTTCGTTGAAGCTGTTCAGATAGAGTTTGAAGGATTTCGACTCGATCAAGTGTGGGCTGCTTGCCGCAAAGGTAAAACGTCCCATGGCCACGATCGGTCGACCTTTGGCATTCAGCCAGGATAGTTCATAGGCGTTCCAGATATCGGCCCCGTGGGGGGCTTGAGGCAGATCCAGGTCGACGCGGGTTTCTGCCCGGGCGATGGGAAACAGCAGGGCGGGGTCGTAGTGATCGGACCCTGTGGCGTGGTGGCCCAGCGGGCTGTGTGCGAGTGTAGAGATTTCCATGATGCCTGGTAAACAATAGAAGAAGCGGGCCCTGCTTGGGCAGCTCCTGGCGTAGCCGGAGGCTGATCCGATAATGCAATCTTGCATTGTACTGTTGTCAGGGGCATATTTCACATGATGAAAAAGTGGTTTTAGGATGTGAAATTTCTATGTTGCAGTGCGCTTGAATGCATTTCATGATCAGGGAATTAATTTCATAACATGAAATATAATTCATAAGCAATTGAATAATAACAATTAAAATTCTTGTCTTATATAAGATATAAGTCATGTGTGCGCCGCAGCATAGGCGTAGACTGTTTCTCATCGAATCCTTAATTGATGACACAGGAGCAACATCATGACCTCTCGCGAAACGGAAGTGCGCAATCTGCAACGCAGCTGGGCTGAAGACGCCCGCTGGCAAGGTATTAAACGGGGCTACAGTGCCGATGAAGTCGTGCGCTTGCGTGGCTCGGTGGTGGTGGAACACACGCTGGCCCGCCGTGGTGCCGAAAAACTCTGGGGTTTGCTGCACACCGAGGACTATGTCAATGCCTTGGGCGCCCTGACTGGGAACCAGGCCATGCAGCAGGTGAAGGCTGGTCTGAAAGCCATTTACCTGTCGGGCTGGCAGGTAGCCGGGGATGCCAATATCTCGGGCGAAATGTACCCCGATCAATCCCTGTACCCCGCCAACTCCGTGCCTAGCGTGGTGACTCGCATCAACAATTCGCTGACCCGCTGCGATCAAATCCAGTGGATGGAAGGCAAGAACCCAGGCGACGAGGGCTATACCGATTACTTCGCGCCCATCGTGGCGGATGCCGAAGCTGGGTTTGGCGGTGTGCTGAATGCCTTCGAGTTGATGAAGTCCATGATTGTGGCGGGTGCCGCCGGGGTGCACTTCGAAGACCAACTGGCCTCTGTCAAAAAATGTGGTCATATGGGTGGCAAGGTACTGGTGCCGACCCGCGAGGCCGTCGCTAAGCTGGTGTCTGCCCGTTTGGCCGCCGATGTGCTGAATGTGCCCACCTTGCTGGTGGCGCGCACCGATGCCGAGGCCGCTGACCTGCTGACCAGCAATATCGACGAGAATGATGCACCGTTTGTCACGGGTGAGCGCACGGTGGAAGGCTTTTACCGCACGCGTGCCGGCCTGGATCAGGCCATTGCCCGTGGTTTGGCCTATGCGCCTTATGCCGATCTGATCTGGTGCGAGACCTCCACGCCCAGCATTGAATACGCTCGCAAGTTCGCCGAGGCCATCCACCGTCAATTCCCGGGCAAGATGCTGGCCTACAACTGCTCGCCATCATTCAACTGGAAAAAGAACCTGGACGACGCGACGGTCGCTAAATTCCAGCGCGAACTGGGCGCTATGGGCTATAAGTTCCAGTTCATCACACTGGCGGGCTTCCATGCGCTGAACTACAGCATGTTCGAGCTGGCCCATGGCTATGCCCGCACGCAAATGAGCGCATTTGTGGAGCTGCAGGAAAAAGAATTCGCGGCGGCCGACAAGGGCTTCACCGCCGTCAAGCACCAGCGCGAGGTTGGCGTGGGGTATTTCGATGCCGTCACCCAGGCCATTGAGGGCGGCCAGTCGTCTACCACGGCTTTGGCGGGCTCCACCGAAGAGGCCCAGTTCGACGAGGAAAAGGTCGCCTGACTACGTATTGCAGCAGAGAGGACAGAGGGTTGAGGGGCCCTCTGTAGAGTGTTTTGGGAAGGCGTGAGCCTTCCCGTTTTTTTATGGCTTTTTATGCGGGGTGGGGAGTGTCGGGAATGTTTTGGTCTGTGTGACCGGACAGGGCTGCGCTGAGGCTATAGAGCGGTTCGAAGGATTCCGCCTGAGCCATGGGCCAGGAAGTACGGAAAATCGTATTGCGGAACTTGCCTGCCAGCAGTTCGCCTTTTTGCAGGTCGGGATACAGGGCCGAGAGCACACGGACCTCGCCGTTGGCCAGCCGCCGGGCGATGTGGTGGGGACGCAGGTCGGAGGGGTGTTGCAGTCCGGCTGCGCCCAGGAGTTCACCCAGGGCCTTGAGAGTATTGGCGTGATAGTTGGCCACCCGCACGGACTTGTCGGTCACGACCAGGGCCTTTTGGCGTTCTGGATCTTGGGTGGTCACCCCGGTGGGGCAGCGGCCCGTGTGACAGGCCTGGGCCTGGATGCAGCCGATGGCAAACATATAGGCCCGGGCGCTGTTGCACCAGTCGGCTCCCAGCGCCATGATATGGGCCATGTCGAAGGCGCTGATGACCTTGCCGGAAGCGCCCAGGCGGATTTTTTCGCGCAGACCGATGCCCACTAGCGTGTTGTGTACCAGCCGCAGTCCTTCGCGCAACGGGGTGCCGACATGATCGACGAATTCGATGGGGGCGGCACCTGTGCCGCCTTCTGCGCCATCGACCACGATGAAGTCCGGCGTAATGCCGGTCGCCAGCATGGCCTTGGCGATGGCAAACCATTCCCAGGGGTGGCCGATGCACAGCTTGAAACCGATGGGCTTGCCGCCGGACAATTCGCGCAATTGCGCGATAAATTTCATCAGGCCGATGGGGCTGTCAAATGCACTGTGGCTGGATGGCGAGATGCAGTCTTTGCCTGCAGGTACGCCCCGGGCCGCCGCAATTTCCGGGGTGACTTTCGGGGCGGGCAGCACACCGCCGTGGCCGGGCTTGGCCCCCTGCGAGAGCTTGATTTCGATCATGCGGATGTTGTCCCGGCGGGCCATTTCGGCAAAGCGCTCGGGCGAGAAACTGCCGTCTGGCTGGCGGCAGCCGAAATAGCCCGATCCGATGTTCCAGATCAGGCTGCCGCCGTGTTCCAGGTGGTAGGTGCTGACCCCGCCTTCGCCGGTGTCATGGGCAAAATTGCCCAGAGCCGCGCCTTTGTTCAGGGCACGCACTGCATTGGCTGACAGGGCGCCAAAGCTCATGGCGGAAATGTTGAAGACCGACAGATCCACGGGCTGAGTGCAGTCCGGCCCTCCGACGGTGATGCGGAAATCCGTGTTCTGGATATGTTTGGGCACCATGGCGTGATTGATCCATTGGTAGCTTTGATCGTAGACGTCGCCCTGGGTGCCAAAGGGGCGTTGGTCCATTTGCTGTTTTGCGCGTTGATAGACCAGAGACCGATCCACCCGGGAGAACGGCATTTTCAGGGTGTCGTCTTCGAAGAAGTACTGGCGGACCTCCGGGCGCACGTATTCGAATAGAAATCGCAGGTTGCCGATGACTGGGTAGTTGCGGCGGATGGCATGGTGGGTCTGATTCAGGTCGTAGACCCCCAGAGCGGATAGCGCGAGAAACAACAAACAGGGCAGCCACCAGGCCGCGCTGAACAGCATTGCCAGCAAGGCGCATAGCAGGGTCAGGCCGACGACCACATGGAAAGCGGTGTGGCGCGTGAGTAATTGAGGCATGGGGTATCCCGTCCAGAGTCAGGCAAAGCTGATACCTTAGCAGACTGGGGCAGGTCGGCATGCCTGCCCCCATCAGGGAAAATCCCAGGCGGTGCTTTTGGCTGCAAGCTTTAGCGGCGCCGACCTACCAAGGATCCCAAAATTCCGCGCACCAGTTGATTGGCGGCATTGCGCATCATGCTTTTTGCGACCGATTGGACCATGCCCTCGCGGCGCCCGCCGCGGGGGCCGACCGAGCCGAACAGGAAGTCGCTGAGGATTCCTCCGCCGCCCTCGTTGTTGCTGCCCTGGGCGGTTTTCTGGTCCTGGATGCCGGTGCCGGTTTGGGCACGCTGCAGCAGAATTTCGTAAGCGGATTCGCGATCCAGAGTCTGGTCGTATTTGCCGCCCAACAGAGAGGCGGCCTGCAGTGCCTGGCGTTCAGTATCTGTGGCCGGGCCGATACGGCTGCCGGGGGCAGCCATCCAGACGCGCTGGGTGGGGCTGGGCTGACCCTTGGCGTCCAGCAGAGATACCAGGGCCTCGCCCACGGCCAGCTCGGTGATGGCGGACTCGATGTCCAGGGTGGGGTTGGGCCGCATGGTCTGGGCGGCTGTCCGTACCGCTTTCTGGTCGCGGGGTGTAAAGGCGCGCAAGGCGTGCTGTACGCGGTGGCCCAATTGCCCCAGCACAGTATCAGGGATATCGCTGGGGTTTTGTGTGATGAAGTACACCCCGACGCCTTTGGAGCGGATCAGGCGCACGACCTGCTCGATTTTCTCTAGCAGCGCTTTGGGGGCGTCCTTGAACAGCAAATGGGCTTCATCAAAGAAAAACACAAACTTTGGTTTTTCCAGGTCACCGACTTCGGGCAGGCGTTCGTAGAGGTCAGCCAGCATCCATAGCAGGAATACGCCATAGAGCCGGGGAGCTTGCATCAGACGGTCAGCGGCCAGGATATTGATCATGCCCCGGCCTTGGGCATCGGTGCGCAACCAATCAAATACATCCAGCATGGGCTCGCCGAAAAACTGCTCGGCGCCTTCGGTTTCCAGGCGCAGCAGGCTGCGTTGGATAGCGCCGATAGAGGCCGTGGATACCTGGCCGTAGCGGGTGCGCAGCTCTGCGGTGTGTTCGCCCAGATACTGCAGCATGCTGCGCAAATCTTTTAGGTCGAGCACCATCATGCCTTCGTCGTCGGCCACGCGAAAAGCAATATTGAGCACGCCTTCCTGGGTGTCGTTGAGTTCCAGCATACGCGCCAGCAGCATGGGTCCCAGGTCGGAAACCGTGGCCCGAATCGGATGGCCCTGCTGAGCAAAAATATCCCAAAGCGTGGTGGGGCAGGCGCCCCAGACAGGCTCGGGCAGACCAAGGCTTTGCAGGCGCTTATTGAGTTTCTCGGAGGGGATGCCCGCCTGTGAAATACCGCTGAGATCGCCTTTGACATCGGCCATGAAGACTGGGGTGCCGATGCGCGAAAAGGCCTCGGCCAGCACCTGCAGGGTGATGGTCTTGCCTGTGCCGGTGGCCCCGGTGATGCAGCCGTGTCGATTGGCCATTTGCGGCAGCAGAGCGGCTTGGGTATCCGAGTTGCGGGCGATGATCAGCGGCGTGGTCATGAGCGATCCTGGGCAGTCTTCAAGGAGTAAAGGAAATCAGGATACCTGAATGTGGGGCTGGCCTGCAGACAGGTGGCCGATGCGGGCGGCCTGGGTGAAGCCGTCGGCCTGTAGCAATGCCATGACTTGATCGCCGATGTCCGGGTGGCAGGCGATCAGCAGACCCCCAGAGGTCTGTGGATCGGTCAGCAGGGCCTGGGCCTCGGGAGGCAGAGTGGCGTCCAAGGTGACCCCTGCTTGGCAGGCTGTCCAGTTACGGGCGGATGCCCCGGTCAGGATGCCGTCACGCACCAGTGCGGGGACGTCGGGCAGCCAGGGCAAAGCCGCATAATCGATCTGCGCCTGCAGGCCAGAGCCCCGGCACATTTCCAGGGTATGGCCCAGCAGGCCAAAGCCTGTAATGTCCGTCAGGGCGTGTACGGCATCCAGGGCGGCCAGCTGTGCGCCTGGGGTGTTCAGGCGCGTGGTGCTGTCTATCATGGCTTGATAGCCAGCGGCGTTTAATCGGTCTTTTTTTAGGGCGGCCGACAGCACGCCCACCCCCAGGGCTTTGCTGAGGATCAGGAGGTCGCCTGCCTGGGCCTGGTCATTGCGCTTGATGTGGTCGGGATGGGCCAGCCCCATGACCGCCAGGCCATAGATGGGTTCGACTGAGTCGATAGAATGGCCGCCGGCAATGGGGATGCCTGCCGCCTGGCAGACCGCAGCGCCACCCGCCAAAATAGCGCTGATGGTGTCGTGCGGCAGGGTTTTTAGCGGCATGCCCACCAGGGCCAATGCCATGATGGGGCGCCCGCCCATGGCGTAGATATCCGACAGGGCGTTAGTGGCGGCAATGCGTCCGAAGTCGTGTGGGTCGTCCACGATGGGCATGAAGAAATCCGTGGTGGCGATCAGGGCTTGTTCGTCGTTCAGGCGATAGACTGCCGCATCATCCGAGGACTGAGTACCCACCATCAGATCAGGAAATGGCCCGATCGGCAGGGTGTTGTGCATCAGCTTGGCCAGTACATCCGGGGCGATCTTGCAGCCGCAGCCGCCGCCATGGGATAGGGATGTCAGTCTGGGAATCGTGGTGTTGCTCATTCAGATCTCCGAAGGCACGGTTGGGATGAAGTTCGCCGCGCCATATGTCAGGATATTAAGGCTACTGGCTGGGCGTCAGGCCCAGCTGCGCCAGCAGGCGCACGGCCTGGCCCTGGCCATCGCTGGCCGTGGGGTCGAAATCAAATTGGATGGCCTGGCCCAGTTGGCTGTAATGCCCCTGGCTGCTGCGGCGATAGGCCGGGTCGTAGTGTTCACACACCAGGGCTTCGAACAGTTCGGTTCGCCGGTCCTGCTGGATCAGCGCTTGCCAGTCGAGAATGGTCTGGCGGCTATGCAGGCCCACCAGGCGTGACAGGGTCTGGCCAAAGTCGTCCGGAGTCTGGAATAGATGCGCGTAATCCTGCAGTAAAAATCCGATGCGCTGTGGCAGGCTGGCTTGCACCCGCACGCAGCGTCCGGCGTACATGCGGTGCAGCAACTGGTCGGGCAGGCTGATTTGACCGATACGGCGGCTCTCGGCTTCGACAAAAACGGGGCGCTCAGGGTCCAGCGCGTCCAGGGCCTGAAACAGGACGGACTCGAAGCCGCGCTGGCTGGGTTGGGGCTGATCGGGCAAGGCTCCCAGCAAAGAGCCGCGATGGCAGGCCAGCCCTTCCAGATCCAGCGTCTGGGCGCCAGCCTGGTTCAGGGCCTGCAGCAATCGGGTCTTGCCCGAGCCTGTCGGGCCGGTCAGCACCACGAATTGCAGCTTGTCGGGGCGCATGGCCAGTTGATCGATGACGTGGCGCCGCCAGGTCTTGTAGCCGCCATCCAGTTGCCGCGCCCGCCAGCCGATCAGGTTGAACCAGGTCGTCATGGCGCCGGAGCGCTTGCCGCCACGCCAGCAATAGATCAAGGGTCGCCAATTACGGGGCCGGTCGGAAAACAGGGTTTCCAGATAGTCGGCGATGTGGCGTGCCACCAGGGCTGCCCCCAGGCGCGTGGCCTGGTAGGCGGATTCCTGGGCGTACATGGTGCCAATCCGGACGCGTTCTTCGTTGCTGAGCACCGGGGCATTGAGGGCGCCGGGGAGATGGTCATCAGTAAACTCAGCCGGGGTGCGGACGTCGATGATTTCATCGAATTGGGCGAGCGTATCCAGGCCGCAGCGAAATGCGCCGGGTGGGTGGGCTGTTTGAGTCATGTCGGAATTGTACGGCTGGGAGATGACCGTTGGGCCATTGTGGCCTGGGTTTTCCGGGAGATGGTGGGTGCTGAGGGGTTCGAACCCCCGACCTACGCCGTGTAAAGGCGCCGCTCTACCAACTGAGCTAAGCACCCGGATGATTTTGCCCGAACCAGTTATACGTCCCGGCAAAGTCAGGGCGCAATTATATCTGGGCCGACGGTGTTGGGCAAATCAGGCGATTGTGCCGGATTTTAAAAAAGCCACCCGAAGGTGGCTGTGCCAGGGATGGGGATTAGTTCACTGCATCCTTCAAGGCTTTGCCTGGGCGGAATTTTGGCACGCGGGCTTTTTTGATTTTAATGGCCTCGCCGGTGCGCGGGTTGCGCCCGGTACGGGCAGCGCGTTCGGAGACGGCGAAGGTGCCAAAGCCAACCAGGGTGACCGAGTCCTTTTTCTTCAGGGTGGTCTTGACGGCACCGATGAAGGCTTCCAGGGCGCGACCCACGTCGGCCTTGGAGAGATCGGTCTTGGAGGAAATATGCTCGATCAGCTCGGTTTTGTTCATTAAAAATTACCCCTGAAGGTTATTGTCTGTTTGGTGGTTAAGCCGTATTAGGCCTTTGAATGGCCTTTGCTGTCAAGAGAAAAGCGCTGGAGATCCGCGTGTTTCCTGACGCTTCTAATATTGTCGGACAGTTGCCGGAAGGGGGATTTTAACCGTTTGCCAAGGCGCTGGCGAAGTCTTGCAGCAGATCGGACGGATCTTCGATCCCCACGGAAATTCGCAGAAAGCCATCGGGTATGCCCATCAGGGCGCGGCGCTCGGGGCCCATTTCGTAATAAATCGTGTGTGCGGCCGGCAAGATCAGCGTGCGGTTGTCCCCCAGATGCGTCGCCAGTGCAGCGACCTGCAGGCGGTTCAGGCAGGCGAACACATCGACCTCCGGCTTCAGGACTACCCCCAGCAGCCCTCCGTAGTGCGGGCCGAAGAAATCCGTGGCCCGCTGGTGCTGGGGGTGGCTGGCCAGACCGGGGTACTGGACGCGCTCGACCAGGGGCTGGGTTTCCAGGAACTGGGCCAGCGCCAGGGCGTTGCTGCAAATGCGGTCCATGCGCAGGCCCAGTGTTTCGGCACCGACCGCCAGCCGGTGAGCGATGTCGGAGGACAGGGTGCCACCCATGTCGCGCAGGCCCTTTTTCTTGATTTGCAGCAATCCCCATGTGTGGGAGTCGTCCTTGCGGTATTGTGCGTAAATGTGGGGGAAATCCGCCCAGTCGTACAGGCCAGTCTGGGTGACGGCCCCCCCCAGCGCATTGCCGTGGCCGCCGATATGCTTGGACAAGGAGTTGACCACCAGCGAGGCGCCAAAATCCCGGCTGGGCCGCAGGTAGGGCGACGACAGGGTGCTGTCCACCACGTAGACGAGTTTATGCGCCTGGCATAGATCGCCAATCGCTTTCAGGTCCGCCACCTGGGTGCCGGGGTTTGCGATGGTTTCGACAAACACCATCCGGGTGTTGGAGCGTAAAGCCGCCTGCACCTGGGCCACATCCGTGGCATCCACCAGGGTCAACTCTACCCCGAAGGATTCCAGCGTCATCAGCAGGCTGTTGGTGTTGCCGAATATATATTTGCTGGCGACCAGATGATCGCCTTGGCGCAAGAGGGCAAAAAACACCGCATTCAGGGCCGCCATGCCAGTGGCAAAGGCCAGTGTGCCGATGCCGCGCTCCATGGTGTTGACCTGGGCTTCGAGGGCCGCCGTGGTGGGCGTGCCGGTGCGGGCATAGGTATAGCCCTTCTGGCGGTTCTGAAACACGGCTGCCAGTTCGTGGGCGTCGCGGTAGGTGTATTCGGTCGAGGGGTGGATGGCGGCGTGCACGGCACCGTGCGTGGTGTCGGCCCGGTGGCCGAAGTGGACAGTTTGTGTGGTGAAACCTGGCTCGGACATGAAAGTGGCAGCAGATAGGAGAAAACTAGGATTATGCACCCGGGCGGGCTTTTGCTTTGCGCATGCCTATATGTCTAAAAGTGCTTAAGCGTGCTTCGGCAGGCCGCGCAAGAGGATCAGGGTTTGGTGCGTTGGCGCACGGTCTCGTACAGGCAGACGGCGCTGGCCACGCTGACGTTCAGGCTCTCGACCGACCCCAGCATGGGGATGGAGACAAGTTCGTCACAGGTTTCACGGGTCAGGCGGCGCATACCTTCGCCCTCGGCACCCATGACCCAGGCCATGGCGCGCTGGGCGTCCACCTGGTGCAGGCTGTGGCTGGCACTGTCGTCGGTGCCCACTAGCCAGATGTCGCGTTCCCGCAGGGATCGCAGTGTGCGGGCCAGATTGGTCACCATCAGGTAGGGCACTGTGTCGGCTGCGCCGCAGGCCACGCGCTGCACGGTGGTGTTCAGGCCCACCGCGCGGTCCTTCGGGGCGATCACGGCATGTACCCCGGCGGCGTCGGCGGTGCGCAGACAAGCGCCCAGGTTATGTGGATCGGTGACGCCGTCGAGCACCAGCAGTAGCGCTGGTTCCTGGCGGTCTTCCAGTACATCCAGGACCTCGTCGACGGCAATGGCCAGAGGGCGTGCCTGGGCCAGGGCCACGATGCCTTGGTGGCGCACGCCTCGGGCCAGGCCCTCCAGACGTTGCGCGTCGGCGGCGTGCCAGCGGACATTGGCGGATTCCAACTGCTGGATGCAGCGCTGCATGCGGGCGTCTTGCCGGGTAGTGTCCAGGTACACATCCCGGATGGAGTCGGGGGCATGGCGCAAGCGGGCCTGTACGGCATGAAAACCGGCCAGAATTTGTTGGGAAGACATGGTTTTCCTGTGTGGCAAAATCGGGGAGTGGGGCGTCCTGTGGGCGCAGGACGCATGGTGGTTGGCCTATGAAGGTCAGGAGCGTCGCTTGCGAGGTGCAGCCTGGCGGGTGGCTCGTTTGATTTCGGCGCGGCGCTGTCGGGCTGTCGTGCCACGTAGGGCTGCGGGCTTGGTGCTGGCGGCCTTTTTGTGGGGACGGGACTCGGTGCTGCGTGGTTCGCCTTCGATGTCGGCCTGCAGGGTCTTGTAGTCTTCGCCGCGGACTGGGCGGAAGTCGATCCGTCGGGCTTCGAGGTCTACGCGTGAAACCTGAACCTGCAGTGCGTCGCCCAACTGATAACGGAACCCGGAGCGTTCGCCGCGGAGTTCGTGCAGGGCTTCGTTGAACTGAAAGTAGTCGCCGCCTAGCTCGGAAATGTGAACTAGACCTTCGACGTAGAGTGTGTCCAGGGTGACGAAGACGCCAAAACTGGTGACGCCAGTGATGTGACCGCTAAAGACCTCGCCCACGTGTTCACGCACAAACCAGCATTTCAGCCAGGCCTGTACGTCGCGCGAGGCGTCGTCGGCGCGGCGTTCGCGTGCTGACAGCAAGGCGCCCAGGGCATCCCAGGCATCGTGTTCACGGATTTTGGCGGGCAGGGTGGGATCGGCCATGTCACCTGGCAGGGTGGGTGGCTGGTAGGGCGCCTTGTGCAAAATACCACGGATGACGCGGTGCATCAGCAGATCCGGATAGCGCCGGATGGGCGAGGTGAAATGCGCGTAGTGATCATAGGACAGCCCGAAATGGCCGGTTTGCTCGGGGCTGTAGATGGCCTGCTGCATGGAGCGCAGACACATGGTCTGGATGGCGTCGAAGTCGGGCCGGGCACGGCTGATCTGGATCAGCTTGGCGTAGTCGGCGGTCTGGGGGTCATCGCCGCCGTCCAGCGTCAGTCCCAGCAGGCGCAGAGATTCGCGCAGGGCCTGGAGTTTTTCCGGGGTGGGGCCATCGTGTACCCGAAACAGGGCCTGGCGCTTGTTGCGCACGACGAAATCTGCGGCGCAGGTATTGGCCGCCAGCATGCATTCTTCAATGAGTTTATGGGCGTCGTTGCGCACATAGGGTTCGATTTTTTCGATGCGCCCGAGAGGATTGCAGACGATGCGGGTCTCTACCGTGTCGAAATCAATGGCCCCGCGCTTGCGGCGAGCTTGTGCGAAAGACTGAAAAAGCTCGTAGGCGGTCTGCACGTGTGGGTACAGGTCGCCGAGATTCTGGGCGGCGGGGCCGGTGGGCTGCTGCAAGGCGGCCCAGATGTCGGTGTAGGTGGTGCGGGCGTGTGAATGGATGACGGCTTCGTAGAATTGATAGGCCGTTACTGTGCCGGATTTTGTGCCGCCAGCCGGGATCATCATGTCGCAGACCATCACCAGGCGATCAACGCCCGGATTCAGTGAACAGACGCCATTGGACAGGGCTTCGGGCAGCATGGGGATGACCCGGCGCGGGAAATAAACGCTGGTGCCGCGGTCGATGGCGTCTTCGTCCAGGGCGCTGTTGGGCTGTACATAGTGGCTGACGTCGGCAATCGCCACCAGCAGTCGCCAGCCGGGGCGGGCGCGTGTGGCGGTGCCCAGGTCGGCGGCCATGCAAAAGACGGCATCGTCGAAATCGCGTGCGTCCTCGCCGTCTATGGTGATGAAGGGGATGTCGCGCAGGTCGATGCGCCCGGCGTATTCGCCGTCCTGCACATGATCAGGCAGGCTTTCCAGTTGGCGCAGCGTGGCGGCTGAGAAGTCAACCGGCACATCGAATTTGCGCACGGCGATCTCGATCTCCATGCCGGGGTCGTCGATCTCGCCCAGGACCTCGATGACGCGGCCCAGGGGTTGAATATGGCTGGCGGGCTGGCGCAGGATCTGCACCACGACCACCTGGCCGGGTTCGGCACCGCCCGTGTCGGCGGGGGAAATCAGGATATCGAGCTTGATACGCTGGTCTTCGGGGGCAACGACGAAGGTGCCATGTTCTTTCAGGAAGCGGCCGACGAGCTTTACCGTGCGGCGTTCCAGGACCTCGACGATGACGGCCTCGGGGCGGCCCCGGTATTCGCCGTTGGGTTTGACCCGCACCCGGTCGCCGTGCAGGACTTTGGCCATTTCGTGTGGCGACAGAAACAGGTCACGGCTGCCGTCATTTGGGATCAGAAAACCGAAGCCATCGCGGTGCCCTTGGATGATCCCGTCGATAAAGTTGGTGTTGTCGCAAATTTGCAACCTTCCCTGGGCATTAAAACGCACCTGGCCGTCGCGCTCCATGGCTTTGATGCGGCGGATGAATCCGGTCGATAGGGGGATTGAAGCCTGCGTGATATCGGCCAGGGCCTCGGGGGACAAGGGTTTTCCTGCCTGGCGCAGCATCGACAGCACTTGTTCGCGGCTGGGGATGTTAGGGTCGAAATCAGAGGGTTGATCGGTCGTCGGCACCGGAGAAGCGTCGCGGTTATTGTCGTTGTTGGTTCGCTTTTTCAAAGGCTGTTTGCATCCAAAAAAAATGTATTGTATAGTTCTGTCTTCGCTGAGGCGGCGCACAAAAAATGCGGCGGATTCAACGAAAGCAATAGCATACACGTTATGCCGTGCCCAGGTGGCGGAATTGGTAGACGCGCATGGTTCAGGTCCATGTGCCGCAAGGTGTGGAGGTTCGAGTCCTCTCCTGGGCACCACTTCTTTTATAAAGAAGTCCAATTCAGTACGATGTCTACTGACATCAGAAAAAGCGAAACCCGCGTAGACATTGTCTTGCGGGTTTTTTGCTGTTTGTGTGCTCGCATAGACGCTGCGCTCAAAGCTGCTCGACCCATTGTCTTCAGATGCTGATTTGGGTATCTTTGGTTCAATATGGGTTTTGCGCGAAGATCGCTGCCTGTGTCACCAAAGGAGGATTCATGCGCCAACTCCCCGTCACCCCTTTCACGTCCGTCGAATTATGCGCAGGCGCAGGAGGACAGGCTTTGGGGCTTGAACAGGGTGGTTTTGGTCATTCTGCCTTGATTGAAATTGAACCGGCAGCTTGTCAGACTTTGCGGCTAAATCGCCCTGAGTGGAACGTCATCGAAGGTGACATCAAGACATTTGATGGCAGACCCTATCAAGGCGTTGATTTGGTAGCTGGAGGTGTTCCGTGTCCACCATTCTCGAAGGCTGGCAAGCAACTGGGTGATCAGGACGAGCGCGATTTATTTCCTGAAGCCATCCGTCTGGTTGACGAAATCCGGCCTCGGGCAGTCATGCTGGAAAATGTCAGGGGATTGTTGGATGCTGTGTTCGAGGATTATCGCTGCAAGGTTGAAAATCAGCTGAAAAAGCTCGGTTATGTCCCTGGATGGCGGCTGCATAATGCTTCAGATTATGGGGTGTCACAACTGCGCCCCAGGGTTATTTTCGTCGGTATTCGCAAGGATTTGGCGGATCACTTCTCTTGGCCTGATCCGTTGGGCATTCAACCGCCTACGGTGGGTGAGTTGCTGCGCGATTTGATGGCGGAAAACGGCTGGCGCGGTGTAAATCGCTGGGTCGAGCAGGCAAATGCGATTGCCCCTACCTTGGTGGGCGGCTCTAAGAAACATGGGGGTCCAGACCTGGGGCCGACCCGGGCGAAGCGCGCCTGGGCTGCGCTTGGGGTGGATGGGATGGGTCTTTGGGATGCTGCGCCGGGACCAGATTTTGAAGGCATGCCGCGCCTGACTACGCGGATGACCGCACGAATTCAAGGCTTTCCGGATGCGTGGCAGATATTCGGGCGAAAAACCGCCGCCTATCGTCAGATTGGCAACGCCTTTCCCCCTCCGGTAGCCGCCGCAGTGGCTCGGCAGCTGTCGATTGCACTGGGCGCAAAACGTATTTTCAGGGTGGCTTGATGACTGAAACGGCGCATTTTTTGCTGGCGCGTAAGCGTTTTCATGCCAATCTTCTAAAGTCTATCCTGACCATCAATGCAGCTGGTGTCGTCAGCAATGCGGACAGTAGCAACAGGGCAAGCAAGGCAATTGCTCAGGGCATTGCCGAACGCCTGCAGGCGGAAACCATAAGCGAACGGAGCGCAGGCCAGACAGCTGGTGATAAATTCGAAAGCGTCTGTGCTGAATTCATACAGGAAACCTTCACGCACTTGAATCATCTTCGGCCCGGATCTTGGGATGTGCATCAGGTGTCCAGTCGCAATCGCCTGGAAATTGCCCGATACGAGCAATACGCGCATTTGATTGCATTGGATAATGCAGCCAAAAAAGACCCTGAATTAGCAGCAGCCCTGGGCAGTGATTACACGATTACCCCTGATATCGTGGTGGTGCGCCAGCTGGAAGAAGACGAGGCGGTCAACGCGCAAGGCCAGTTGGTCGATATGGGGGTTTCCACCTTGGCCAGTCTGCGCAGGAACAACGGTGGGAAACCTCTGTTGCATGCCAGTATTTCGTGCAAGTGGACCATTCGCAGCGATCGGGCACAGAATTCCCGATCCGAAGCATTGAATCTGATGCGCAACCGCAAGGGACATTTGCCCCATATCATGGCGGTCACGGCAGAACCCACCCCCAGCCGATTGGCTTCCATTGCGCTGGGGACCGGTGATATTGACTGTGTCTACCATTTTGCCCTGTATGAGCTGCAAGACACGATCCGAAGCTTAGGGATGGATGACGCTGAAGACTTGCTGCGCGTCATGGTAGACGGCAGGCGGCTTAAGGATATTTCCGACCTGCCGCTGGATCTGGCCGTTTGAACCGGTTTATTCAGACGGTAGGATGATCAGGTTCTGTCCTTCGGGGGTGGTCAGTTGTTGGGTGTTTTTCTGCCGTTTGGCAGCCTTGCCCTGGCCCACTGTGATGCGCACAGATACGGCCTGCTGCTGACCGTTTTGACGGATGAAAATATTCAGATACTGCCGCCCTTCGGCCAGGGTGCGCAGAGTGGGGCTGTCTGACGCCAAGCCATCCTGGTTGGTATGCAGCACGGTGTGGCTGGTGGATTCCAGCTGCAGACCGGGGTCGGTGGTGTAGCGCACTTCCAGGGCGGTATTGGCCGGTCCCTTGAAGTTCAGGGCGATGCTGGTACTGCTCCCTAGCGCCAGACTGGTTTCGTAGGCACGTTCGACTTTGACCATAGCGCCTGATTTGCTGCTTATTTGGGCCAGCGCCCCAGGGGCGTGGCTCAGGCCAAGCCCGAGGACCATGGCAAAGGCCAGTATTGTTGTCTTCATTTTGGTCCTTAGTGTTGTTTGCTTAACAGCAGGTTGGTGCAGCCGTTGATGACTTCGGAGGCCAGCTGTCCCACATAGGTGCCTGTCGCCAATTGGAAATCGATGGTCAAAGTGTCGGGGCTTGGGTTGGCGGTGCTGCTTTCAGGGATGATCTGGCCCCCGTCCTGTAGCTGAAACTCGGTCGACTCGTCTTCGGTTTGTATAGTTAGCCGATACGTGCCTGCTTGTGGGATGCGGATGCGCAATAGCGCCCGATTGCCCAATTTATTGTATTCGCCATAGGTTTCGCTCAGGCAGAATCCAATCGGGGCCCCAGGGTTCAGATCGCGGTAGATGGGCAGGATGATGTCGCGCATGTCGGGACGAAGATTATCCGGGTAGTACTGGTGCGTTCCCCAGATATCCAAGGCGTTGCCCGAGATGACCTGGATAGCCTGCAAGGATTGGTCGATCAGGGCCTGAGCGTCGGCGGGTGCGCTGGCCCGCAGGTACGTGGCAAAGGAAAACAGGCTGGTCAGGGCGGGGGTGGTTTTTTGCGGGCCAACCAGGGCCCCATAGATCGGGGCCAGGCCGATGCTAGGGGATTTATACCACTGGTACAAGGTGTATTGGATCGCATCTTCGCTGAACCAGCCTGCATCGGCTGTGTCCAGTGTATCCAGATCCAGCACCATGCCGATGCTTTGCCGGGGACCAGAGGTATCCACATACAAGGGGTCGTCGCGAACTATGCCTGCCAGTGCGTTGCCAAATCCTTCGCCAAAGGCGACGGTCATGTTCAGGCGGTCGCCGCTGGTATGGCTACCGCCGATGGAATCTGATCGGGAGGCATAGTTTTCCAGGTAATGTCCCCATTCGTGCACAATGACCCCGGTGTCGTATTCATCGGTATCGACATCGGCTTTGCCCAGGATATACAGGCCTGGCTGGTCAGACATATGGTTGAAGTGGCTGGTGCCGATTTCACCGAGCGCAACGTCACCCTCTGCAGGCTGGTTTTCTGGGCTCCAGTAGATGTTCAGGGGATGTAGCTGCACATCGGGGTCGACGCTGCGAATTTTTTCGATGGCGGTATAGACCTGATCCAGGATGGCAAAAGGCGCGGCTGCCCGGACGCGTTGTCCATAGCCGTCTTGGCCTGCCCAGCCGGAAGCCGCATGTAAATTATGCGTTTGTGGGGTTTCGCCGCTATCGAAGGCGGGGCCTTCGAGGGCGTAAAAGGCAGCCTGGTTATCGGCGAATCCGGCCGACGTATTGTCGCGCACGGCAAAATCCCAGCTAGGCTGTCCGGTTTGCACGATTTGGCTGATGGCGCGCAGCCGTACCTGTGTATTTTTGGGGACGCTGAGGCTGAATCCCCCCTGGGCATCGGTGGTGGCCGTGGCCAGGGTGTCGCCTGCGGAGTCCACTGCTTTCACGAGCACCCCGCGCACGGGTTTGGCCTGGGTTTGGTCGTAGTCCAGGGTTGCAGATTCGTAGCCTTCCTGGATGGCGGGGACAGCAGGGACGAAATCATAGCTGACCTGTCCACTGAGGCTGATGTTTGGTCCCGGTGGCGGGGTAGGGTCTGGGGGGGCGGCAGAGTCTCCGCCGGATCCGCTGTCGCAGGCCCCCAGCAGCGCCATTAGTGGCACAGCCATCAGAGCGATGAGGCGTCGGTTTATCAGGCGCATAGGATTCCTGGTTGGAGGATGGTCGGGCACAATTCCGCGAATTGCGCAGATTATAGTAATTGATGTGAAGGAGTGCATGCTGATGTTCTCTGAAAGAGATTCAATTGTCATTGAGAATCATTTACATCTCTGCTAATATTCCGCTTTTACTGCAGTGGTATTCAGGTTTATGGCTTTGGGCTCATCCTTGCGTTTCCCCTGGTTGAAGGTGGCGGCTGCTGGTCTGGCAGTGGGGTTGCATGCTGCTGCGCTGGCCATGATCCTGTCGGCGCCCGTGGCGCAGGTGGCGATGGGTGAGCCCGATGCCTTTGATGTGCAGTTTGTCGAATTGGGTCCAGTGGACGAACCTGTTGCAGCAACTCTGCCCGCAGAACCCTTGCCCGAGATTCCTGAGCCGGAAGTCATTGTTCCTCCCGACCCAGAACCTTTTTTTGAGCCTGAACCGATCGTCGAGGCGGAACCCGAACCCGAACCGGAGCCTGTGGTGGAAGTGCCCGAGCCCGAGGCCATCACCGAGGCGCCCGAGCCCCCGCCCAAGCCAAAACAGCAGCCTAAACCAAAGCCACAGCCAAAACAAAAACCTAAACCACAGGCTGCGCCACCGCCCAAACCCGTAGCTGTCGTGCCTGTGACGGCAGGCGGGGCAAAGCAGACCAGTCAGGCCAAGGGTGAATCCCAGCCGGTGGACCCCGACCGTCCGCGCACGATAGGTCGTGTCGATTATTTGGGCAAACGGCCCAGCCCGGACTATCCGCGCACGTCGCAACGTCGGCGTGAGCAGGGGCGGGTGGTGTTGCGCGTGCTGATTTCCCCCCTGGGTCAGGTAGCCAGTGTCAAGGTGCAGAAGTCTTCTGGCCATGAGCGTCTGGATCAGGCTGCCGTGGATGCCATGCAACGGGCGCGTTTTCGGCCCTATACAGAAAATGGCATTGCCTATAAGGCACTGGTGGATATTCCTTTTGATTTTGTTTTATAGGTCTGAGACCTGACAGGAGTTCAAGAACATGATGCTTGATCTGATCAGCAGTGCTGCGCTGACGCTGGCGCAGACGGCAGGGCCGGAGGTGGCTCAGGCCGCAGTGGCAGCGGGCCAGGTGGCTGCCGAAATGACGCAGAATACGGCAGCTGCTGCCGTACTGGGCGGGACGCAGGCGACGGCCGTGCTGGCAACCGCGCCGAATATGGCGCTGGCAGACCAAGGCGTGATGCACTTCATCGGCCAAAGCGATGCCGTAGGCAAGTCGCTGTTTGTCTTTTTGATGCTGATGTCCTTGGCCAGCTGGTATTTGATTCTGGCCAAGGGCTTTACGCACCTGCGCATCCGCCGACGCTCGAAGACATTCCTGTCGGAATTCTGGGCGGCCAGTTCGCTGGAGCAGGTTGAAAACGAGATCGCCACGCACGGGGCCGAGGAGCCTTTTGCCCATCTGGCCAGTCATGCGATCCACGCACAGGCGCATCATGCCAAATATGGGGCGCTCAAACTGGAAGAAAGCGGTTCGACAGCGGCATTTGTCACGCGCATCATCCGCAAGGTCATCGACGAGGAAACTGCCCGCTTGGAAAACGGCCTGACTGTGCTGGCTTCAGTTGGGTCCACGGCCCCCTTTGTAGGCCTGTTCGGGACAGTCTGGGGCGTGTATCACGCGCTGCTCAGCATCGGGATGGCCGATGGCGTCACCATCAACCGCATTGCCGGGCCGGTGGGCGAGGCCTTGATCATGACCGGCCTGGGGCTGGCGGTGGCGATTCCGGCAGTCTTGGCCTATAACGCCTTTGTACGCCTGAACCGGGTCTATCTGGCGCAACTGGATGCTTTTGCCCATGACCTGTTTACCTTTCTGATTACCGGCCAGCAGGTGGATGATGGGGCGCGTGATCGGCATGAACGCCATGGCCGTCACATCAGCCTGGCCAGCAGTCGGGAGGCCTGATCATGGCATTTGGCAGTTTTGACTCCAAGAGCTCGGGCAGCACCATGTCGGAAATCAATATGGTACCCCTGATCGATGTGATGCTGGTTTTGTTGGTGATTTTCATCATCACGGCGCCTTTGCTCAGCCATTCGATTCGCATCAATGTGCCGCAGGTGACCGCCCAGCCGGTGGAACAAAAGCCTGTTGTGATTGATCTGGCCATCGATCCGGCCGGACAGCTGTTCTGGAACGACCAGCCCGTGCTCATCGAGGCCCTGGAGGCGCGGTTTGCGGCAGAGTCGGGCGCCGACCCGCAGCCTGAGATTCGTATCCGGGCGGATGTGGACACCCGCTACAGCGCGCTGGCCGAGATCATGGGTGCGGCGCGCCGGGGCGGCATGAAACGCTTGGGGTTCGTCACGCAGCCCGGTGCAGCGGCCAAGCCTGCCCCGGCAGATTCATCGGCACTGGCGCCAACATCTGCTGCAGCGCAATAAAACCTTTGTTCATGCGCTTGTCAGCTATGTAACGAGCACGCCAGGGTGCGCCTGATCAGACGATCTTCGGGCTAAAATCGCGCCATGCGAGTACTAGTCATTGAAGACGACACCACCCTGGGCCATGCGCTGCAGGAGTTTTTAGGCAGCCAGGGCTATGCCGTCGACTGGCTGCAGTCCGGCGACTGTGCCCAAGGAGCCGTGACTGCCCAGACCTATGATCTCTTGTTGCTGGATTTGAATCTTCCCGGCCTCAGCGGCCTGGAAGTCTTGCGGCGGCTGCGTGCCGATGGAGTGCAGATCCCGGTGTTGATCCTGACGGCCCGAGACGGCCTGGATGACCGGGTGGCGGGCTTGGATGCCGGGGCGGATGATTACGTGACGAAGCCCTTTGAACTGCCCGAACTGGCCGCCCGGGTGCGTGCTTTGGCCCGCCGTCATGTCGGCCAGGCCCAGACTATCCTGGAGTGCGGCCCGCTGGCATTCGATACCGTGGGGCGCCAGATTCGGGCCAATGGCCAGCGCCTGGCCCTATCGGTACGCGAACTCTCCGTGCTGGAAATGTTGATGGCCCGGCAGGGCCGCGTCGTCACCAAGCAACAAATCGTCAATTCCCTATCGGCCTGGGATGCGGACTTCAGCGAGAATGCCGTTGAAGTCTATGTCTACCGCCTGCGCAAGCGTCTGGATGGCACTGGGGCCAATATCCAGACGGTACGCGGCTTTGGCTATTTGCTAGACGTCGATAGTGTCTGAGTTCTCTGATCGGCCTGTCGACAAGCAAGAGGCTGCGTCGGCACCGGGCTTGCCGCCCATGCCCGGTGGCTTTGCCATCGGCCTGCTAGAACGCCTGATTCCGCGGGACTCCCTGGCGCGTCGCCTGGTGCGCCGTCTGTTGCCTGCCTTTTTCATTCTGGTGGCGATTGATTTATTGGCGACCTGGGTCATGACCGATGTGATCCGGCCTCAGCCCTGGCTGTTGCGCGACTTGTTTTGGATGATGCTGCTGACGCAGGGGCTGTTGGTGGTGCTGTTTGCCTGGGTGCTGATTTCAGGGATTCGGATTGAGCTGGCCTCCATCAATCGTCTGGCCGATCAGATTCGTCAACGCTCCATCGAGGATCTGCAGCCACTGGATACGGCGGGCATCCCCGGCGAAATTGCGCCTTTGGTGCATCATTTCAATGATTTATTGGTTCGGCTGGATGACTCCGTGCAAGCCCAGCGCCGTTTTGTCGGTCATGCGGCGCATCAGCTGCGCACGCCGTTGGCCGGCCTGAAGCTCGAATCCGAGCTGATGCTGGGTCAGGATCTGGCCGACGATATCCGCATGCGGGCCGGGCGCATCAAGTCCGTCACGGATCATATGATCCGCATGGGCCAGCAGTTGCTGGTTCTGGCGCGGGCCGATCATGCTTTGCGCCCCCAGGACAGCTTTGTGCGGCTGGACTTATGCGAGTGGATGCGCCAGGCAGGTTCCGAATGGCTGGATCGCGCCCATGCGCAGGCCATCGACTTGCAACTGACGGCGCCTGGACAGCCTGTCTGGGTGGATGCCGATCCCGTGCTGCTGGGTGAGTTGCTGGGTAACTTGATTGATAATGCTTTGCGTTATGGCCGTGGAGCGCAAGAAATTCAGTTGCGGGTGATTTCCAACCCGCCTTCGTTTTCAGTCGAGGATGATGGCGCTGGGATTCGGGCTGATGAGATCGAGCGTGTTTTTGATGCCTTTTACCGGGCGGCGGATGCCGGGCCGGGTGGGGCTGGACTGGGGCTGGCGATCGTGCGGGAAATCGCGCGGGCGCATGGGGCCTGGTGGAAAGTCATCAGTCGCCCGACCTTTGACGGTACACGGATTACGCTGGTGTTCCCGGGCCCTCGGCGGGGTGCTTGTCTGACTCGGGTGGAATAAGGACATGAACATGCAAAAAGACGCGGGTGTCCAAACCCCTCAGGCAGCCTTGTTGCTGGGGGCTTTGGGTGTGGTGTATGGCGACATCGGCACCAGTCCGCTGTATACCGTCAAGGTCGCTTTGTCGGGGTCGGGCGATCCGACGCCAGAACATATTCTTGGGATGCTGTCCATCCTGTTCTGGATGCTGGTCATTGTGGTTTCCCTGAAATACGTTACCTGCATGTTGCGTGCGGATAACCGTGGCGAGGGTGGTACCTTGGCTTTGATGGAGCTGGCGAAACGCGGCCGTTCCGGGCGGGGGCGCTGGCATTTGACCTTCATGGGGCTGATTGGGGCCAGCCTGTTTTATGGCGATAGCATGATTACCCCCGCGATTTCAGTGCTTTCAGCCGTTGAAGGTATTGGGGTCATTTCGCATCAGCTTGACCCCTGGGTAGTGCCAATTGCGGTCGTGGTGCTGCTGGCGCTGTTCATGGTGCAGTCTCGTGGCACTGAGGCCATCGGCCGCCTGTTCGGCCCAGTGATGTTGCTGTGGTTTCTGGTGCTCGGGGTCATGGGGGCCTGGCGGGTGGCTGGGCAACTGCATGTGCTGCAGGCCGTCAATCCTCTGTGGGCGGCGCGTTTCATTGTGGATGCCCCCTGGGAGACCTTTCTGGCATTGGGCGCCTTGGTGCTGGCGCTGACGGGTGCCGAAGCCTTGTATGCGGATATGGGGCATTTTGGCCGGAATACGATTCGTCGGGCCTGGTTTGGCCTGGTTTTTCCGTCGCTGGTGCTGTGCTATTTCGGCCAGGGTGCCTTGTTGTTAAGCGATCCTTCGACGATTCGCAATCCGTTTTTTCTGATGGCGCCAGACTGGGGCTTGATTCCGCTGGTGGGGCTGGCAACATTGGCCACGGTGATTGCTTCGCAATCGGTGATTTCAGGGGCTTTTTCGGTGACGCGTCAAGCGGTGCAGCTGGGTTACTGGCCGCGCATGATTATTTTGCATACCTCTGCCCGCGAAGAAGGCCAAATCTACCTGCCGAAGGTCAATTGGCTGCTGTTGCTGGCTGTGTTGGCTCTGGTCCTGGCATTTCGCTCGTCCGAGAGCCTGGCCCATGCCTATGGCTTTGCGGTGACCGGCACCATGTTGATGACATCAGTGCTGGCTTTTTCAGTCTTGCCGCGGGCTGCTCGCGGTGTGCAGCGCGGCGCCTGGCTGGCCTTGATTGCGCTGTTCCTGCTGATCGATGTTTTACTATTCGCGTCCAATACCCTGAAGCTGCACGAAGGCGGTTGGCTGCCTTTAATGGTGGGGATTGTCATTCTGACGCTGATGATGACCTGGAAGCAGGGTCGCCAGCGCATCCACGATACCTTGGCAGGTGACCATCAGCCGCTGGTCAGCTTCATGGAATCACTGGAAGCTTATCCACCGACACGGGTGCCCGGTACGGCGGTATTCATGAGCATGATTGTGGGCACTGTGCCACCAGCCTTATTGCATAATCTGAAGCACAACAAGGTGTTGCACGAGCAGGCGCTGTTTTTGACCATCGAGGTGGACGATACGCCGTATGTGCCATTCAATGAGCGCCTTAAGGTCGAGCGGGTCAGTCGCAGCAGTTGGCAGGCAGTGGCTCGCTGGGGTTTCAAGCAAGAACCGAATGTGCCCCAGGTGTTGCAGCAGGTCGCTCACGAAATCAAGGATCTGAATCTGGAACCCATGCAGACTTCGTATTTTCTGTCGCGCCAGACGGTAATCGTGGTGCGCCGCTTGCCTTGGTACCAAAGCTGGCGGCGGCACTTGTTTGCCTTCATGGCGCGCAATGCCAGCCGGACCACCCGGTTTTATAAGATTCCGCCTAACCGGGTGGTGGAAATGGGCATGCAGATGGAGCTGTAATCCAGCCCTATTGCGTGACGGGAGCTGGGATGGGGATCGTCGTCTGGCGCAATACGCCGCCCGACAGCACGGAACCCTGGGTTTCGGTGCTGCTGCTGTCCATCAGGGTCAGACAATCCTGGCGCTGAGTGCCCGACAGGGCATCACAGCGCTGGGTGCGGTTCAGTGATTCAGCTTGGACGGATGGGCTGGTCAGATGGCCGTTTTTGGCGGCCTGGGCGGCAGCGCCGGCTTCTTTTAGGCAGGCTTTTTGATCCACGTCCGGGTTGGTGCCGCAACGTTGGATGTCCTGCTGGTATTGCTGATCTGGGCCAGCCGCCTGTGCGCCTGAGGCGAATAAAACAGCACAGCCCAGGCCGACTGCCAACAAGCCGGTCCGCAAGGAAATCAAATGTGATTGGCGCATGAAGAGCGCTCCTAGGTGATATCCGGGCACAATCCCCGCCCGGCATAGGGCATGAGATAAGTGTACGGACTTTCCCCAGGTATGATGTTACAAATTTGCTCAGGCGGACGCCCGGAAAGACTTAGGGGTGATGCGTGTTTTCTTCAGGTGGGGGGCGCCTGATGGCGCTTTGCATGAGCAAGATCGCCGTGACCGGGGCCGTGATGAATAGAAACAGGCAAATCAGCCACTCGTGGAAAATCGGCCGACCCTGAAGCAGGCTGGCCACCAGGGTAGCGGCCAGGGCCACACAGAAAGCACCCAGGGTCATGCCCAGCGTGGGCGCGTGCATGCGCTCGAAAAAACTGTGCAGACGCAATAGACCCAGCGATCCGATCAGGGTGACCAGGCCCGCCAGAACCAGCAGCAGGGCCACCACGATAGCCGCCCACAGAGGCAATATATTCATGGTTCGATCACCTCGCCGCGCAGCAGGAATTTGGCCAGAGATGCCGATCCGACGAAGCCGAACAGGGCAATCAGCAGGGCAACGTCGAAATACAGGCCGGCTTCGAAGCGCAGGCCCAGGACCAGCAAGATCAGCATACCGTTGATATAAATGGTGTCCAGGGCCAGGATGCGGTCTTCGGCCCGGGGGCCACGCATCAGACGGATGGCGGCGCAGGCCAGGCCCAGCACGAAACACAGCAGGGCAAACCCGATGGCCCAATTCAGGATCAGGGTGCTAGTCATTCGAAGATCTCCATCAGTGGGTGCTCGTAGCGTTCCTGGATGACCAGGGTCAGGGCGGCTGCGTCGCTGAGGTCCAACACATGCAGGGTCAGGATATTGCGCTGTGTGTCGTGCCCGGACCAGACCGTGCCTGGGGTAAAGGTGACGATGCAGGCCAGGGCCGCCAGTCCGTGGGGGTCTTGGATGCGCAGGGGGATGTCCAGGAAGCCGGGGCTTGCCTGGGTGCGGTCGCCCAGCAGGATGCGGCGGCTGACCAGATAGTTGGATTGGGCGATGTCGCAGGCGACATGCCACGTCAGCCGCAGGGCGGTGATGGGGTGGCGCAGGCGGGCCCGTACGGGCCGCAGAATAGGTGCCAGCAGGCTGAGGCAAACAGCAATCGACAGCCCCAGGGCAATTTGTCCGGTCGATAAGCTGTCATTCAGCAATAGCCACAGGCTGAGCAATAAAACCGGCAAGGGCAACCAGCGCAGAATGGATCTCATGGCTGCCCTCCGGGGGCTTGGCTGCCCAGCACGGACTGGACGTAGCGCTGGGGCTGGTCCAGATAATGGGCAGTGTCTTCCAGGTAGCTCATGACAGGACCCGCCTGGATGGTCAGGGCGGCGCAGGCCAGCAGCAGAAATAAAATCGGTGTGACTTCGCTGATGCGCAGTGTGGGCACCTGAAGGTCTTCCGGAATCCAGAACAGTCGGACCCCGCAACGGGTCATGGCCATCAGGCAGGCCAGCCCGGACCCCAGCATGGTGATGACCAGCAGCCAGACATTGAAGGTCGGTGCGCCGGTCTCGGCGGTTTGCAGTGCGGCGGACAGCAGCGAGAATTTCGCGACAAAACCCGACAGCGGCGGCAGGCCGATAATCAGCAGGGCGCAGGCAAAGAAGCTTAGCCCCAGGAATGCCATGGTGGCCGGCAGCGGGGTGCCCACCACTTGTTCGGACAGGCTGGTGGCATCAGGTTCGTCGGTCTCGTAGGCTTCCTGGGTGATGGCCAGCAGGTTCGAGCCAAATGATTGACTGCGCTCGGCAAGTTCCAGCAGCAGCAATAAGGCGGCCAGGGCCAGTACCGAACTGAGCAGGTAATACAGGGCCGGCCCCGTGAGGGTGACTCCCGGCATGCCCAAGGCGGCGAATAAAGTGCCTGAGGATGTGATGATGGCGTAGGCGGCAATACGCCGCGGCTGGGTGCTGGCCACCATGCCCAGGGTGCCGAAGGCTAGCGTGGCAATGCCTGCCGGGAACATCCAGGCCCCGCCAAAGGCCGCCGGAGCACCTGCAGGCAGCAACAGCGCACCGATGCGCAGCAGGGCATAGATGCCGACCTTGGTCATGATGGCAAACAGGGCCGCTACCGGCGCGCAGGCCTCGGAGTAGGCATTGGGCAGCCAGAAGTTCAGGGGCCAGGCGGCAGCCTTGATCAGAAAGGCCACCCCCAGGATGGCGGCCGCTGCATCGAACAATTGGCGGTCGGCGCCCTCCAGGGTCAGGGCACGCACCGCCAGGTCGGCCATGTTCAGTGTGCCGGTCAAGCCATAGATCAGGGCAATGGCAATCAGCAGCAGGAAGGAAGCGATGAGGTTCACGCCAATATAGTGCAGTCCGGCACTGACGCGGCGCTTGCCCGAGCCATGCAGCAGCAGGCCGTAGGACGCGGTCAGTAGAATTTCAAAGAAGACGAACAGATTGAACAGATCACCGGACAGAAAAGCGCCGTTCAGCCCCATCAGCTGCAGTTGGAACAGCGGATAAAAATGGCTGCCGGCACGATCCCAGCGGGCGGTGGCATATAGCCAGGTAGATAGACCCAGCACGGCGGTCAGGCCCAGCATCAGGGCCGAGAGCCGGTCGGCCACCAGAACGATGCCGAAAGGAGCGGCCCAATTACCCAGCCGGTAGACCCCGATATCATCGGGCCAGAGAGACCCGCCTATGCCTTGGGTGGCCCGAATCAGGGCCAGGGCCGTCAGGATCTGCAATAGCAGCGACAGCCCGCCCAGTCCGATGCGCAGCTTGCGCTGGTTGTCACGGGTCAACAGCATCAGGGCGCTGATCAGCATGGGGATCAGAACCGGCAATACCGTCAAGTGAGATAGCCAGGACATCATGGGCGGTGTTCCTCGCCGTCAACGTGATCGGTGTCGCTCATGCCGCGCGAAGCCAGCAGCACCACCAGAAACAGGGCGGTGGTGGCAAAGCCGATGACGATGGCCGTGAGCACCAGCGCCTGGGGCAGGGGGTCGGCATAGCGGGCGGGGTCGGCCCAGTTCGGGTCGATCACCGGAGGGGCATCCAGTCGCAGGCGGCCCATGGCAAAGATGAACAGATTGACGGCATAGGACAGCAGTGCCAGCCCCATGATGAACTGAAAAGTACGGGGGCGCAGCAGCAGCCAGATGCCGGAACCCGCCAGGACGCCGATAGCCAGGGATAGAATCCATTCCATGTGTTCAGGACTCCACAAGCGGCGCATCGGCCGGTTCGGTGATGTTGCGATGGAAACGCAGGGACTGGTGGGCCAGGGCGATCAGCATCAGGATGGTGGAACCCACCACCAGCATATAGACCCCCAGGTCGAAGAACAGGGCGCTGGACAGGTGCATGCTGCCGACTAGCGGCAGGACCAGATCCAGGCTGTAGGACGAGAGCAGCGGCTGTCCCATCCACCAGACCGACATGGCGGCCAGCCCCGCCAGTAGCAGGCCCAGGGCGATCCAGGTCTGGGGCCGGATCAGGGGCCGGGCTTCAACCCACAGAATGCCCCCGACCATGTACTGCAAGATGATGCCGGTGGCCATGACCAGGCCGCCGACAAAACCGCCGCCGGGCAGGTTGTGCCCGCGCAGCAGAAAATACAGAGAAATCAGGGTAGATACCGGCAGCAGCAGGCGCACCAGCACGGCTGGCACGCGCATCAGGCCCGTGGGCAGGGGGGCCTTCAGGTTAGCGGTTTCACTGTCGGCCGGATGGGGCAGAATGCCCATCAGGTAGGGCGGCATGATCAGGGCTTCGGCAGGCGGGCGGAAACGTCGCAGCAGGGCATAGACGCTAAGGGCCACGGTGGCCAGCACCGTGATTTCGCCAAACGTATCGAAGGCTCGGAAATCCACCAGAATGACATTGACCACGTTGGCGCCGCCGCCCAGTGGCCAAGCCTGCTCGACAAAAAAGCCGGAAATCGTTTCATGGGAAGCGGGGCGGGTCATCATGACATAGGCAAGAATCGCCAAGCCTGTGCCGCCGGCCACCGCCACGGCCAGGTCGCGGCGGTGGCGCCAGCGAGTACGCCAGGGGGTGAGCCCGGGGAATTCGTCCACCCGCAGCGGCAGCCAGCGCAGACCCAGCAAAATCAGCACGGTGGTGACTACTTCGACGGTCAACTGCGTCAGGGCCAGATCAGGGGCGGATAGCCAGGCGAAGGTGATGCAGGTGATCAGGCCCGTGGCGCCGGCCAGCATCAGGGATGCGGTGCGGTGGTATTTTGCCTGATAGGCGGCTGCCATGGCACAAGCCCCGCCCGTCAGCCACATCAGTCCGAAAGACCACTGCAAGGCGGTGGGCTGAACGGGCGTCCCCGGCCACCAGCCGCCCGCCCAAAGGGGCAGAATAGCGACGATCAGCGTGCTGAGAACCAGCAGCAATACCTGGAGCTGCAGGTGTTGTGTCTGTAAGCGGGCCAGCAGCCGGGCCGACCAGTCATCGATGGCTTCCAGGGCCAGCTCGAAGCTCTGGCGGCCATCAAATCGATAGATGATGGGCACCTGACCTGGCGTGCGCTGGTCGCGCTGACGCAGGCCCAGATACAAACCTATCCCGCCCAGCAAGGCGACGAAGCTCATGATCAGGGGGAGGTTGATGCCGTGCCAGACCTGCAGGTCGAATGCCGGAACCTGCTCGCCGAGCAGACCGTGCATGACCAGTTGCAGGGTCTTGCCCAGCGTGAATTCAGGGAAAATCCCGACGGCCAGGCAGATGATGACCAGCACCGTGCAGGGAATCAGCATCATGCGCGCCGGGTCGTGCGGGGTGCGCGGCAGGTCTGTGGCGGGCGGGCCAAAGAACACCTGCAACACCAGGCGCAGCGAATATGCCACGCTGAAGGCGCCCGCGATGACGGCCGCCAGGGGCAGGCCCCAGCGGGTAAACCAGTGTCCAGTGATAAACACGGTTTCGGCAAAGAACATTTCTTTGGAGATAAAGCCATTGAGCAAAGGCACGCCCGCCATCGCAGCCGCCGACACCATGGCCAGGGTGGCGGTCAGGGGCATCAGGGTGCGCAGGCCGGACAGGCGGGTCAAGTCGCGGGTGCCGCTTTCGTGGTCGACGATCCCGGTGGCCATGAACAAGGATGCTTTGAACGTGGCATGGTTGATCATGTGGAAGACGGCGGCCACCAGGGCCAGGGGGCTGTTCATGCCCAGCAGCAGGGTGATCAGGCCCAGGTGGCTGATGGTGGAATAGGCCAGCACGCTTTTCATGTCGCGCTGGAAGGTGGCCGCATAAGCCCCCAACAGCAGAGAACAGAGACCCGCCCCGCCAATGATCCAGGTCCACCAATCGGTGCCAGAGAAAATCGGCCAGAAACGCGCCAGCAGGAATACGCCCGCCTTGACCATGGTGGCCGAGTGCAGATAGGCCGATACTGGGGTGGGGGCGGCCATGGCGTTGGGCAGCCAGAAATGAAAGGGAAATTGTGCGCTTTTGGTCAGTGCGCCCAGCGCCAGCAGCACCAACAAAATGGGGTACCAGTGGTGGCCGCGGATGCGATCGGCGGCAGCCAGCACGGCATCGAGGTCGTAGCTGCCCACGATATGGCCGATGATGAGCATGCTGGCCAGCAGGCAAAAGCCCCCGCCGCCGGTAATCAACAGTGCCATGCGCGCGCCGCGCCGTGCCTCTGGTCGATGCTGCCAATAGCCGATCAGCATGAAGGACGACAGGCTGGTGAGTTCCCAAAAGACGATCAACTGGATAAGGTTTCCCGCCAGAACCACCCCCAGCATGGCCCCCATGAAACTGAGCAGAAAGGCAAAAAACCGGGGGGCCGGGTCCTGGGCCGAGAGGTAGTAATGGGCATATAGGGCAATCAGCGCCCCCATGGCCGATATGATGATGGCGAACAGCCAGGCGTAGCCGTCCAGGCGCAGGGTCAGGTCCACGCCTTGGGATGGAATCCAGGGAATGCTGAGTTTGATCAGTCCGCTGGCGGCGAGCTCGGGCGTCAGCAGCAGCGTCAGGATCAGGCAGGCCAGGGCGCTGATGCCGGCAATCCAGGCCCCGGAGCGGCGTGCATTGGCTGGCAGCAGTGCCACGCACAGACTACCGGCAAACGGGATCGCCAGGATCAGGGTCAGAAGCATGAAAACGCCGTGAATTTGAAGTAACAACCAGGCGTTTATGATACGCGAAGTCGGAACTTGACTTGAATCAAGCAGGTTTTGATCAATTCGATAGACAATATCGCTTGATACAGGACAATGGGGCCAGTTGCAATCCGCTTCAGAAGATGCGGATTGCTATTTTGCCTCAGGAGCTTATGGCATGACCACCCCCGCAGCACCCGATACCGCCTCCATGGCTGGCAAACCTGGCCTGATGGGCTTTCCCGATGATCCGCAGGCTGTCACCCTGCAGGCCCTTGAGATCTCCGAAGCACTGATTCGTCGTTTTGATCAGTCCGGCCCGCGCTACACCTCTTATCCGACGGCGGATCGCTTCGAACGCGATTATCCGGCGGATACCTATCTGCAGCATCTGGCGACGCGCGCCGCCCAGCCTCAGGCGGCCCCCTTGTCGGTGTATGTGCACCTGCCGTTTTGCGAGTCTCTGTGCTATTTTTGTGCCTGTAACAAAATCATCACGCAGGACCATAGCCGGTCTGCTGAATACCTGGATATTTTGTTTCACGAAATGGATCTGTTAAGCCCGCACCTGGGCACGCAGCGCCAGACGATTCAGCTGCACCTGGGCGGCGGCACCCCCACTTTCCTGAGCACTGCGGAACTCACTTCCCTGATGGATCATATCCGAGGGCATTTTGAGTTCACGCCGGATGCCGAGCTAGGGGTAGAGATCGACCCGCGCACAGTGACGCCGGATACCCTGGCGATGCTGGCCGGGCTGGGCTTTAACCGCACCAGCTTCGGGGTGCAGGATTTCGATCCCGATGTGCAGGCTGCCGTCAATCGCATCCAGCCGTACGACATGGTGCGTACGGCGCTGCAGGCCAGTCGGGATCATGGTTTTCAGTCCATCAATGCCGACCTGATCTATGGCCTGCCAAAACAGACTTTAAGCAGCTTCAGCCGTACGTTGGATCAGTTGATCGAACTCTCGCCTGATCGGATTGCACTTTATAACTACGCGCATCTGCCCGATCGATTCAAATCCCAGCGCCTGATCCAGGCCGAGGATCTGCCCTCGGCAGAGACCCGCCTGCAGATTTTCCTGATGTCGGTGCAGCGGCTGCTGACGGCGGGCTACGTCTATATCGGGCTGGATCATTTCGCCAAGCCCGACGATGAACTCAATCGCGCGCGGCTGGATCACAGCCTGCACCGGAATTTCCAGGGTTACACCACGCGGGCTGAATGCGATTTGATTGGTTTTGGCATTTCGGCCATTGGCAAGGTCGGCGATGCCTATGTGCAGAACCACCATTCCCTGAATGCCTATCGCGACATTCTGGCGCGTGACGAACTGCCCACGGCCAAAGGCTTCAGCCTCAGCCGTGATGACGCCCTACGCCGCGAGATCATCATGACGCTGATGTGCAGCATGCCCTTGGATTTTGCTGCCTTTCAGCAGCGCCATGGCTGCGATTTCCGGGCCTGTTTTGCCGACGAACTGACACGGCTGGACCCTTATATACAGGCTGGTTTGCTGGCGCTGGACGATCGGGGCTTGCAGGTGCTGCCGCGTGGCCGGGTGTTTGTGCGGGCCTTTGCCATGGTGTTTGACCAGTATGTGGGCCGTCCGCGAGTGGCCACTTACTCGAAACTAATCTGATTCAGGCGGGCGGGTCGGCAGGCGCCATAGGTAAATCGTGACGCCGATGCCCGGAATCAGCAGTAACCAGCGTGCCCAGGGGATCGGCATGATCCAGGCGGATAGGGCCAGCGATGGCCACATCAAGGCCAGGGCCACGCATTTACTGCGTAAGGGGATGCCGCGCCCCGATTGAAAGTCGCGGATGTACGGACCGAGAATGCGATGGGACAAGAGCCAGGTATGCAGCCGCACCGAGCCGCGCAGGTAGCAGAAAGCCGCCAACAGCAAAAAGGGCGTGGTCGGCAGCAGGGGGAGAAAAACCCCGATGATGCCCAGCACCAGGGCAAGCGTGCCCAAGACGGTATACATGACGCGGATCATGCAATGAATTCTAGCAATACATCCGGGCAACGCACGGACAGGCCGCAGTCAGAGGCGGATTTATCGCGTAAGCGGCGCACCCGGGACTTATTGGCCCAGGTCCCTTTGTTCAATGAGTTGCCTGAGCAAGAGCTTGAGCCTATTGTCCAGGGAACCAGCGAGCTATCGATTGCCAAAGGTGAAATCGTTTTTCGCCGAGGCGACCCCTGCGTCGGGTTCCATGTGGTGGTATATGGTCAGATCAAGCTCGTGTTTGTTTCCAATTCCGGTGTCGAGCGTGTCGTCCGGCTGATTGGTCCGGGTGATGGTTTTGGCGAAGCCCTGATGTTTATGGGCGAGCATTACATCGTCACCGCCGAGGCCTTGCACGATACCTTGTTGCTGCATGTGGATCGGGATGCACTGTTTGATCAGATCGATCGCAATCCCGGCGTGGCCCGCAAAATGCTGGCGGGTCTTAGCCGCCGCCTATACAGTTTGATGGGTGACGTCGAAGCCTATACCTTGCACACGGGGGCGCAGCGTTTGATCGCGTTTCTGCTGCGCGAATGGCCGGGTCAGGAAAATCAACCCTTTCGGATTGAGATCAGTAAATCGGTGATTGCTTCACGCCTGAACCTCACGCCAGAACATTTTTCAAGAACGCTGCGAGACCTGAGCGAACGCGGCATGATCCGCGTTCGTGGGCGGGAATTTACGATCCTCAGTGTCGAGGGCATGCGCAACTACCGTGGTTGAGTCGGGGCGGGGGGGACCGGCAGGGCGGCCATGGCGGCCAGCGCCTGGCGGAATCGCCATAATGCCCGGCCCAGGTTCCAGGCCAGCAGCAAAGAAGCCAAGATCAGCAAGGGTCCGGCCAGCAAGCCCGCCACAGGCCATCCGGCTGCCGCCAGTATCCATGACAGCAGCATCAAGAGATAAACCGCCCAATGCCACTGGGCTGGACGTTCGGGGATATAGGCTGCCATTTTAGGCAAAACTTTGAGATAAACCTTGGCGTGTGCCGGATTGTGTGCCGGGACCACGACGGCGTCCTGCGCGTGCTTCCAGAGCAAAAAAGGAAAAATCTTATACAGCATGCCATGCACGACGCTGCCCAGGCCACCCACGATCAGCAGCACACCCAGCACGGTTTCAGCCTGAGACGACTGGCCGTGGCGCATCCAGACCCAGGCGGGCGCACAGGCCAGCAGGCTGAGTAAGCCGGTAAACCAAAATAGCGAGGTGGGCTCGGCCGTGGGGCGTTTGCGTTGCCATAGCCGCTGCAAGGCCGTGCCGATCCAGATTGTGTAGGCGCCTACCAGCAGCAGTTCCACGGTTTCGCGCATCAGGCGCGGCAGGCCGCTGCTGGCGTCCAGCGCGCTCCAGGCTACCAACAGTCCCGGGATCAACAAGGGCAGCCAGCGCGTCAGGGATTTTGGGAAGATTTCAGTCAGCTGGAAAATGGGCAGCAGCTGGAACGACATCCCCATCAGCAGCAGGCCGCCCCAGCCCAGCAGACCCCATAGAATATGACTGTTCAGCCAGTGCGCCAGACTATTGCCCATGCCCAATGAAACCGCCATCGCCACGCCGATCAGGGCAGTGAGGCCCAGGGCGGTCAGTGCGCCGCGTACCGGGACGAGGATTTCCCGCGCGCCCTTATAGACCTGTTTGCGGTGCTGCCACAGGGCCAGGCTTAGTGCCCCCAGGTAGAGCATAAAGGCACAGGCCAGCAGCACGGCAGCGGCAAACCAGGCAGGCGGGCTCCACCATAAAAACCCGGTGACCAGCGCCAATGTGCCCAGGGTCAACAGGATGTGGACGCTGGCGGCAATCAGGCGGGCGGGCCGTAGCGGCACGTTGCAGGCGACGGCCAGGATCTGGACCAGGGCGCCCAGCATGGCACTGCCCAGAATGCCCAGTGTCCACAGGTGCGTAATGGCCAGCGCAGTGCCTCCCCAGCGCGAGGCCAGGGCCTGGGGGTCGGCCCAGGTGATCAGCAGCCCGGCCAACAGGCCGAAGACGGGCACATTGAGAAAGAATGGCAGGGGGACGCTGAGCGCCGGCGTCTTGTCGAAATCCAATGCACGTTGCATGATCAGTCAGTCCAGATGGTGACCTGGAAATGGCTTTCCTCGAAAGTGCACTGATGCTGAAAACCATCACGGTCCAGCATGGTGTACAGCGGATAGGGCTCGCGGTCGATCAACAGGTGCAGACGCTGGCCTGGGGCCAGGTCCGCCAGGGCTTCCAGGCAGTGTTCCAGGGGTTCGGGCGGGGGCAGGCTGCGCACGTCCAGCGTGATGTCGGGGTGGTTCATGAATACCTCGGGGTGAAGGCGTTACCTTACACGATTCACTGTGTCTGACTAGCCTAAGACCCCGCGAGAATTGCCGTTTCGTGCCGCTGTTGATTCTGAACGCCAGCAATCGCAGTGACCTTGATGCGGGTTAAGGCAAGTTCGGGGCAAGTGGCGCATAGTGGCCGGATTGCACATAAGCTGCCATGGCCGTGTGGCGACATGCCGTCTCCACGCGGCCCGTATCGCCAGGATGTCCCTCATGTCGTCATTGTCTTCTTCTCGCCCCAGCGTGGTGCCGCGCCACGATCTTTCTGACTTCGAACTTGTTTGCCCCGCTGGCAGCCTGCCTGCCCTGAAATCCGCCATCGACGAGGGCGCTGATTGTGTCTACCTGGGTTTTCGGGATGCCACCAATGCGCGTAATTTCGCGGGCTTGAATTTTGATGCCGCCGCCATTGCCCAGGGCATTCAGTATGCCCACGACCGGGGTCGCAAGGTTTTTCTGGCCTTGAACACCTATCCCCAGCCAGATGCCTGGAAACTATGGCGTCAGGCGGTGGATCAGGCGGCCGGGGCCGGGGTGGATGCCGTCATCATGGCCGATCCCGGCCTGATGGAATATGCCAGTGCCCATTATCCCGATTTACGCCTGCACCTGTCCGTGCAGGGGTCGGCCACCAACCACGAGGCCATCCAGTTCTATCACGAGCGTTTTGGTGTGGTCCGGGCAGTTTTGCCCCGGGTGCTGTCCGTCGCTCAGGTGCAGCAGGTCTGCGAGAACACACCGGTCGAAATCGAGGTCTTCGGCTTTGGCAGCCTATGCGTCATGGCCGAGGGCCGCTGCGCCTTGTCGTCCTATGCGACCGGCGAATCCCCCAATACCCACGGGGTATGTTCGCCTGCCAAACACGTACGTTGGCAGCAAACCGACCAGGGCCTGGAATCCCGCCTGAACGGGGTGTTGATCGACCGCTATGACGAAGGTGAAAACGCCGGTTACCCCACGCTGTGCAAGGGCCGCTTCGATGTGGCGGGCGAAAACTATTACGCCCTGGAGGAACCCACCAGCCTGAACACGCTGGAACTCTTGCCCAAGCTCATGGCCATGGGGGTGCGGGCGATCAAGATCGAAGGCCGTCAGCGCAGCCCCGCCTATGTGGCCCAGGTGACCCGGGTCTGGCGACAGGCCATCGACCAGGCGCGGTCGGTGCCGGCGCGCTATTCCGTGCATCCGGCCTGGATGGCCGAACTCAATAAGGTCGCCGAAGGCCAGCAGCATACCTTGGGCGCCTATCACCGCCCCTGGAAATAACGCCTCCCGGCCACCAAGGCGAAATTGCGTCGCTGGGCGACGCGTGCGTGGCGTTTGCCACTTCAAGGAATATCACGATGAAACTTGCTTTGGGTCCATTGCAATACTACTGGCCACGGGTCACCACCCTGGAATTCTACGCGGCGGTGGCTGACTGGCCCGTTGATATCGTCTACCTGGGAGAAACCGTTTGCTCCCGTCGCCACGAATTGCGCTTGCCCGACTGGATCGAGATCGCCAATATGCTGGCCCAGGCCGGCAAGACCCCCGTCCTGTCCACCCAGGTGCTGCTGGAATCCGGCAACGACCTGAATACCTTGCGCAAGATCGCCGACAATCAGCGCTACGAGATCGAGGCCAATGATATGGGGGCCGTGCATTGCATGCAGGGTCGCGCCTTTGTTGCGGGGCCATTTCTGAATATTTACAGCAAGCCCACGCTGGATGTGATGGTGGCGCAAGGGGCCAGCCGCTGGGTGCTGCCCCTGGAAATGGGCCGTATTGGCCTGGCCCAGCTGCAGCAGGACCGCCCTGCTGGCCTGCAGACCGAGGTCTTTGCCTATGGCCGCATGCCGCTGGCGTTTTCAGCCCGCTGTTTTACGGCCCGCAACCGCAATTTCCCGAAGGACAATTGCCAGTATGTCTGTATGGATCATCCTGATGGCTTGTTGCTGGAAACCAAAGAATCAGAAGCCTTTCTGACGATTAATGGCATTCAGACGCAATCGGCGCTGGTGCATACCTTGATCCATGAACTGGCCGAGGCGCAGCGCCTGGGCGTGGATGTGCTGCGCTTAAGTCCGCAATCCCAGCATATGGATCAGGTGGTCGCGGCGTTTAGGGCGGTGCTGGATGGCCAGGAGGCCGCTGCGGATGCCCACCAGCGCCTGCTGCCCCTGATGCCGGCAGGCCCCTGCAATGGCTACTGGCATGGGCGTCCGGGCCTGGACATGGTTTTACCTGGCGACCTGCAGCTTGCTCCATCGCCGCAAGCCGACCGTCCAGGCGTCAAGACGCATGTCGCAGCCTGACCCCTTCTTCATCCATTCCTATTTGACGAGTCCGCCCATGCAAAGTCCTGTTTCCTCCGTCTATCGCCTGCCTGCGCCATTGGCCCAGGTCCTGGGGCACTTGCCTCGCTATCCGGGCTCGGTGCTGTTTGTCACAGGGCTTAATTTGATGCTGGCGCGTCATTTGCATCCCGATACCTTGCACATGCTGGAAGGCCGATCCTTGCGCATCCATGTGGCGGATGCACAGATCCGTTTTGATTACACCTGGCGCAAGCACGCGTTTCAGGCGGCGCGTCACGCAGAGACCGAACCCGATCTCACGATTCGCGCCGATGCCGTGGATTTTTATCGTCTGCTGCAGCGCGCGGAGGACCCGGATACCTTGTTTTTCAGTCGTCGCCTGGTCATCGAGGGCGATACCGAACTGGGCTTGATGGTCAAGAACACACTGGATTCCATCGATATGGCGGTATTTCATCCACGCGCCGTGGTGCGCGATGTCCTGGGCGGGCTGCGCCAGCGTCTGGGGCGGGTGATGCCGGTGGCACGGGTGTAATTGGCCCAAGACCTGTCCGGCTGTGGGGCTGTGTATTTGCAAAGCTGGATCAACGTGGCATGCTAGCGCCTGAGAGCGCCACCAGGTTCGATGGGTTTGGATCTGGTTTTTGGCGCACCAACATTAGGAGCTCACGATGAATGACCAGGCAGCCTCGTTTTCGGATTTACCGGCTGGTGTGGCCGACAAGCACCCGCTGTTGTGGCTGAACCCGCATTACGACGCCCGCGAAGACGCCCGTCATATGGCCTACGACCAGCGTCAGGCCGAGGCACGGTTTGCGCGTTGCGCGGGCTTGCTCCAAGCTGTATTTCCCGAGTTGCAGGCGACTGCCGGGCAGTTGATTTCGCCCTTGGTGCCTATCCCTAAACTGCGCGATGCCTTGCAGGTGACGCGGGCGGCCGGACACTGGATGCTCAAGCGCGATGATGCCTTGCCGGTGGCGGGCTCCATCAAGGCCCGCGGCGGCTTTCATGAAGTCCTGTCGCTGGTCGAACGCATTGGTCTGGAAGCAGGTCTGTTGACTGAATCCACCGATCGCCGGGTGCTGGCCGAACCCGCTGCACGCGCAGTGCTGGGCCGCCATACGCTGGCCGTGGGCAGCACGGGCAACCTCGGCTTGGGGATCGGCATGATCGGCGCCGGCCTGGGCCTGCAGGCGGTGGTTCACATGTCGGCAGACGCCAAAGAATGGAAGAAGCAGCGGCTGCGGGATCGTGGCATTCAGGTGGTCGAGCATCAGGGCGATTATGCTGCCGCAGTAGCGGCGGGGCGCGCCATTGCCGATGCCGATCCGATGGTGCATTTCGTGGATGACGAACACTCCGAAGCCCTGTTTCTGGGGTATGCGGCGGCGGCTCGCGAACTCGTCGACCAACTGCAGGCGGCTGGGCGGGTGGTGGATGCAAAACACCCCTTGTTCGTGTACTTGCCATGTGGGGTAGGCGGGGCGCCGGGCGGGGTGCTGTATGGGCTGAAACGCTTGTTGGGCGCGCATGTGCATGGGTTCTTTGTCGAACCCACCGCCTCGCCCTGCATGTTGGTACAGCTGGCCTGCGGCCTGCAGCGGCCAGTCTCGGTGTATGACATAGGCCTGGATAATCGCACCGAAGCCGATGGCCTGGCGGTGGGCCTGGCTTCGCCTCTGGTGGCGCCGTTGATGCAGTCCTTGCTGTCCGGAATATTCACCGTGGATGAGACCCAGTTCTATGCCGATGCCTGGCGCCTGGAAGACACCGAAGGCATTTATGTGGAACCTTCTGCCGCCACCGGCCTGCATGGACCGGGCCAGGTGCTGGATACCCCGCAGGGTCAGGTCTATCTGCAGCGCCACGGGCTGGAACTCCTCCTGCATGACGCGACCCACGTTATCTGGAGCACGGGCGGTTCGCTGGTGCCAGAATCCATACGCGAGGGTTTTCGCCAACGAGGGCGCCAGGCGGCCGGTATGGCTTGATGGAGGAGTCCCATGGCACGTCCAATATTGGCCTCCATCCATGTGGGGGCGCTGGCGCATAATCTGCAGGTGGTTGCGCGCCGCCTGGCGCATGACGTGGCAGGGTCACCGCCGCGAATCTGGGCGGTGGTCAAGGCCTACGCCTACGGCCACGGGCTGGAGGCCGCCTTGGCGGGGTTTGCGGTGGCGGATGGCTTGGCCTTGTTGGATATCCACGAGGCCGTGCGCTGCCGCGAACTCGGCTGGCAGCGGCCCATTTTGTTGCTCGAAGGGTTTTTCAAAGCCGCTGATTTGGCCGTGATGGATCAGCATCGAATCAGCACCGT
This sequence comes from Castellaniella sp., assembly GCF_034675845.1. Classification (NCBI taxonomy): domain Bacteria; kingdom Pseudomonadati; phylum Pseudomonadota; class Betaproteobacteria; order Burkholderiales; family Alcaligenaceae; genus Castellaniella; species Castellaniella sp. Next base: position 493,308 of record NZ_JAUCCU010000001.1, on the reverse strand, counting down.
CATCCACAGCCAGGCCCAGCTGGACATGCTGGCGGCGCATCCGGGGCGTAGCGCCATCGATGGCCACGTGATGCTGAATTCCGGTATGCACAGGCTGGGCTTTCAGCCCTTCGAATACCAGGCAGCTTTTGCCCAGGCTCAGGCCTTGCAACAGCAGGGCATCCTGGGGAGGGTGGGCAAAATGACGCATTTTGCCCGGGCTGATGATGACCTGGCCGTTACGCGCCATCAACTGGATTGCTTTCATGCCATCACTCAGGGGCTGCCTGGGCCAGTCAGCGTGTGCAATTCAGCGGCGGTGTTGGACCCCGGCCTCACGGCGGCGGTGCAGGGCGATGAACAATGGGTGCGGCCCGGCATCTGTTTATATGGGGCGTCTCCCTACGTCGGACAGGATGCCGAGGCGCTGGATTTGCGCCCGACCATGACCCTGAGCGCCGAACTCATCAGCACCCATGTCTTGCCTGGCCGGAGAGGCGATTGGTTATGGCCATGCCTACCGGACAGACCGTGATATGCGGGTTGGGATTGTGTCTTGTGGTTATGCGGATGGCTATCCGCGGCATGCCATTACCGGCACTCCGGTCACGGTGGCCGGGGTGCGGACGCGGATCGTGGGCCGGGTCTCCATGGATATGCTGTCGGTGGATCTCGATCCGGTGCCCCAGGCTCAGATCGGGGCCCCTGTGATTCTGTGGGGGCAGGGTGGGCCGTTGGTGGACGAGGTCGCCTGGTCTTGCAGCACGATTGCCAATGAACTGCTGGCAGGGCTGACCCATCGTGTGCCGCGCAAGATTCAGGCTGAATAGGCTTCTGCCGCCAGGGGTGCTTGCGATTCGCACCATGCGCTGGTTTGGTGGCGGACCAGAAGCAGGGGCTTTGGCGGGTTTCAGGGGCGGCGGATTTCAAAGTTTGAAAACAACCCGGACAGCGCGGTTTCCACTGTTGGGCCAGGCCAGTCCCTGAGTGACTGACCCTGCGTATTCAGATCCGTGTCGACACAGCCCTGGGGGCGGAAAATCTGCACCGCATAGCGGCGCACATTCAAACTTGCCAGAGTCTGACCCAAGGCCAACAAACCAGGCGCGTCGATCAGGCTGGGGTGCGCGGTGGTGCGGCATTCGAAATCCACGCCACTGTCCAGCACGGCCTGCAGGCTGGCGCGGGCCGGTATGCCGCTGTCTGCCACGCCGGTCACGTACGCGTAGTGGTCAAATCGGGTTTTGATATCCAGTCCCACCCAGTCCACTAAAGGCAGTACCTGAGCCAGCCGTCGGGGGTGGGTTCCCCCGGTGTGCAGGCCGATTTTGTAGCCCAATTCTTGTACTTGCTGCATGGCCGAGGCCAAGCCAGGGTCCATGGTGGGCTCGCCGCCGCTGAATACCACGCCGTCGATCAGGCCGGTACGGCGTCTTAGAAAAGCGATGATGTCATCCCAGGGGACAGGACTGTCGGCGGTGCGCGGTTGCAGATGTGGGTTATGGCAATAGCCACAGCGCCAGGGGCAGCCCTGGACAAAAATCACGGCGGCCAGCAGGCCGGGATAATCTGTGGCGGTAAAGGGCACCAGGCCACCGACCTTCAGGCGCTGCTGATCGCCTGTGACCGTTGGACGGCGGGGCTGCGTTGCGGCGCGGATTGCCTCGGGCAGCGAGTTTGCATCAGCAGGGGTGAGATCGGTGGCGGGCATGGGTCGGCCTGTGTTTATGCAGTGTGGGTGGTTGATGCCTGCCCAGGATGGCGCTCGATAAAGAAACGACGCTCGTGGAATTCGCCCTTTTTACCAATATTGAAGGATGAGACCGGGCGGTGGTAGCCCATGACGCGGGTCCAGATTTCGCACGGCTGACGCTCGCTGTCTTGCAGAGTGATTGGGGCTTGTTGCATATGAGTCTCCTGAGTGAGAACGCGCTTTCGCCGGATGCGGCAGCGCAAAATAAACTGTAGCTGGCGTGTTGCGGGCAGCTTGGGTTCAGGCTGAAAATGCCGATGTGAGGCTGGTGTCTGGCTGAGTCTCCTGCTGTTTTCCCAGTATCAGTTCGTCGTCGCAGTGCGGGCAGAAATCATGCCGTCCCGGCAAATAACCATGTTTTGGGCAAATGGAAAAGGTGGGCGTGATCGTGATGTAGGGCAGTGAAAATCGGCTCAGGGTGCGGCGCACCAGGGTGCGGCAGGCCTCGGCGGAAGACAGAGGCTCAGTCATGTACAGATGGAGCACGGTGCCCCCGGTGTATTTGCGCTGCAGCTCGTCCTGGCGTTCCAGGGCCTCAAAGGGATCGTCGGTAAAGCCCACCGGTAATTGGGACGAATTGGTGTAGTACGGCATGTCCGCTGTCCCAGCTTGCAGAATATCGGGCCAGCGCATGCGGTCTTCCTTGGCGAAACGGTAGGTGGTGCCTTCGGCGGGGGTGGCCTCCAGGTTGTACATATGCCCGGTGGATTCCTGGAATTCCAGCATGCGGGTGCGGACATGGTCCAGCAGACGCACGGCGAAGTCATGGCCCCAGGCGCTGGTCAGATCATGCGCGTCTGCGGTGAAGTTGCGGATCATCTCGTTGATGCCGTTTACCCCGAGTGTGGAAAAATGGTTGCGCAGGGTGCCCAGATAGCGCCGGGTATAGGGGAATAAGCCCTGATCCATGTGCTGCTGGATGACGCGGCGCTTGATTTCCAGGCTGTCGCGACCCAGCTCCAGCAGAGTGTCCAGGCGGGCCAGCAGGGCAGCTTCATCGCCCCGGTGCAGGTATCCCAGCCGGGCGCAATTGATGGTGACCACGCCCAGCGAGCCGGTTTGTTCAGCAGAACCAAACAGGCCGTTGCCGCGTTTCATCAGCTCGCGCAGATCCAGTTGCAGGCGGCAGCACATGGATCGGATCATGTTCGGCTTCAGTTCCGAATTGATGAAATTCTGGAAGTAGGGCAAGCCGTATTTGGCGGTCATCTCGAACAGACGCTGGGCGTTGGGGCTGTCCCAGTCGAAGTCCGGCGTGATGTTGTAGGTGGGGATGGGGAAGGTAAAGGCGCGGCCACGGGCGTCGCCCGCCATCATGACCTCGATGTAGGCCTGGTTGATCAGGTCCATCTCGGCCTGCAGTTCGCCGTAGGTGAACGCGACTTCCTGACCGGCGATCACCGGAACCTGATCGCGCAAGTCTTCGGGGCAGACCCAGTCGAAGGTCAGGTTGGTGAATGGGGTCTGTGTGCCCCAGCGCGAAGGCACGTTCAAGTTGAAGATCAGTTCCTGCATGCATTGGCGCACGGCGGCGTAGTCCATGCCGTCCTGGCGGATAAAAGGCGCCATATAGGTGTCAAAGGAGCTGAAGGCCTGGGCGCCGGCCCATTCGTTTTGCAGGGTGCCCAGAAAGTTGACGATCTGGCCGACTGCGCTGGACATATGCCGTGGCGGGGCGGATTCGACCTTGCCGGGCACGCCGTTCAGGCCTTCGGTCAACAGGGTACGCAGCGACCAGCCCGCGCAATAGCCGGACAGCATATCCAGGTCGTGGATGTGCAGGTCCCCCTGGCGGTGCGCCTGGCCGATGATTTCCGGGTAGACATGGCTGAGCCAATAATTGGCAATCATCTTGCCTGAGGTGTTCAGGATCAGGCCACCCAGCGAGTAGCCTTGATTGGCATTGGCATTGACGCGCCAGTCTTGTTGCTGCAGGTATTCGTCGATGGATCGGATGACGTCGATCTGCGGAATTGGGCGGTTGTCGAAGGCAGTATCGACGTTTTTGGCAGTCCGGGTGGGCGCTGGGGTATCCATGGTTTGTTCCTATATATTGTGCTTTGTTGGATAGTAAACACTATATATAGTGGTATCAAGCGATTTGGTGGATTTGTTCGATAGGCTTGATCCGGATTAATTCCAGTGTGGCGGGGATAAAAAAAACCGCCAGAAAATATCGGCGGTGTTTGTCAGGCCGAAGGCCTGGGGGGCTGATCGTGCTTACGGCACGATATGGAAATCAATGACGATTTCGCCTGGGTTGCGGGCCAGGTATTCAAACTGGATGTTTTCGCCAAAGTGGTTTTTCAGTTGCTGCAGCAGGGGCAGGGGGTCGTGGTCGTTGCAAAAACGCATGGTTTCGCCAGGCTGCAAGGCCGACAGAGCACCAAAGATCGCGGCATGGCGAAAGCGTTTGGCAATGCCCCGGGCGTCCAGGGGATAGGTGTTTTCGGCAAACATGGGGATAGCGTCAGAGGCCACGGTGCGTTATTCCTGAAAAATGAATTGGAGATTCTGATTATAGGAACGCAGGGGGCTGGTCTGGGGGGGTAGCCCTATGCCGATCAAGGGATAGGCGTGGCGCCGGACTGGTCGGGGTGGCGTTGTTCCCAGTCTTTAATGGCTTGTTGCCAGGCGCGCTTTTCGTCAGCGTAAGTGTCGTACACGCAGGGGGTGCAGCCGTTGCCGCAGCATTCGTTCAGGTCGGGCTCGATGGGCTCGATGGGGCGTGGGTCATCATTCAAGGCAGGTGTATTCGTCATCTTCTTCAGGGTGGGCCGGTTGCCGAAGGTCTGCCCGCTGCGCTGGCCCAGATGGCTTGGTCATGCGCACGCAGGCGCGATGTTCAGACGCAACTGAGGTTGGCCTGGTTGCTGCGCTGGATGGCTTCGGGGATATCGATGCGCACGCTGGATTGGACGCGGCCATCGATGAACATCATCAATTCGCCGGCGCGAAAGGGAATCCAGGTCTCGTTGTCGGTCAGGGGTTTGGTGGTGATGACCGATACGCAGTCGCCGTGTTTGGCGTAGTGGGCAAAATCCAGTGTGATGTCCGTGTCGACCAGATGGGCCACCTGGAAGGGCCAGGCGCGAGTGATATAGGACAGGCTGGTGGAGCAATGTGCCAGCATGCAGCGGCCATTGGCCAGCAGAAAATTAAAGACTCCATACTGGGTCAGTTCGGCGGTCATTTCGGCTACGGCGGAGAACAGCGCTTGGTCGTCTGGCTCGGTGCGGCCAAATCGATGGCGCAGGCCTTCCATCATGAAACAAAAGGCATGCTCGCTGTCGGTCTGTCCAATCGGCAAGAAATCGCCCTGCAGGGTTGGTTCAAAGGATTTCAGGTCGCCATTGTGGGCGAACAGCCAGTGCCGTCCCCAAAGCTCGCGCACAAAGGGATGACAGTTTTCCAGTTCCAGCGCGCCCTGGGTGGCTTTGCGGATATGGGCGATGACGTTGCGCGATTTGATTGGGTAGCGCTTGATCAGATCGGCCACGGGGGAATGGCAGCAAGGGGCATTATCCAGAAAGCAACGAGAACCGCGGTTTTCGTAGAAGGCGATCCCGAAGCCATCAGCGTGATGGTCGGTGTCTCCCCCGCGGGCGGCAAAGCCCGTAAAAGAAAACGTGATATCGGTCGGCGTGGCGCAATTCATGCCCAGTAGCTGACACATGGCAGACCCCAGGAAAATGACCCCGGAATCCAATGCCGGGATAGTTCAGGCTTGAATTGTAACCCCGTGCCGCCGAGGTCGCAGGAATAAGCGCATAACAGACAGCCATGAACAACTGGCTTGTCATCGGCAAGCCACACTTTTTGCAGTTGTATCCGTATCGCCTATTGCCGCAGCATCAGGATTGCCTGGCGGTAGCCGCTGGCGGGATAGATGGCGGGGATGGGGGGGTGTTCGTCGCTGGGTTGCAGGGCCTGGGTGCCGGCCAGCAATGCCTGGATCATGGCCTCGATTTCCAGACGGGCCAGGGGGGCGCCAGGACAGGCATGAATACCCACGCCGTACAACAGATTCAGCTTGGGATCGCGGTCCAGACGGAATTCGTCCGGGTCGCCAAACACGGCTTCGTCGCGATTGGCCGAGGCCCAGATCAGGGTCAGGCGCTCGCCGGGCTGGATCTGGGTGCTGCCCACCCGCACCGGACAGGTGGGGGTGCGGCGGTTGGCGATCAGGGGGGCGTGCATACGCAGGATTTCATCATTGGCCGCCCCGACCAGTTCGGGCTGGTGTCGCAATTGGTCTTGCAGCTTGGGGTGGATAGCCAGGTAATGGGCAATGATGCCGATGCTGGAGGCCATGGTGCCGAGCTCGCCCACGGTCCAGTTGCGCAGGATGCTGACGATTTCGTCTTCGGTCAGCGGGTGGCCGTTGACGGTATCGCGCATCAGGCTGGTGGTGATGTCGTCCGGGGCCTGGTCGCCTGCCAGGCGGCGGGTCTTCAAGAGGTCGCGGATGGTTTGGTCGAATTCAGTGGCTACGGCGGCAATCGCATGGCCGTCGCCCGACAAGGTGGCCACGTTTTTTTTGTGTATCCATTGCAGCAGGGGCTCGTGCAGGCTGTCGGGCCATCCCAGGAATGCGCATTGCATGCGCAAGGCAAAGGGGTGTGCCAGGTTGAACATGATCTCGACGCTGTTGTTGCGCGGCAGGGCGGCGACCAGCTCGTTGCAGATGCGCCGACAGGTGGGCTCGAATGCCGCCATACGCGCTGGACCGAAGTAGGGTTCGATCAGCGCCCGGTAGGCCGTGTGCTCGGGGGGGTCCATGCTGTTGGGCACGGAGACGAAGCGCGATGCCTGGCTGCTGAAGGTCTCGTGGTCTGTCAGGATGCGCATGACATCGGCGTGGCGGAATACGGAATGATGCAGATAATCGCTGTGGGCCACCGGGCAGCGCTGGCGCATGCGGTCATAGGCGGCAATCGGGTCGGCGAGTACGTCCGGGGCGCGGGGGTCCCAGTCCTGGTGTGTGGTCATGCTGTCCTCGGGGGGAGTCAATAAGCCTTGGACAAGGTTTATCAGACTGTATCATGGGGTTTACCCTGGACAGGATAAAGCCCATATATATCAAATATTTATTGCTTAAAACATTGATCTGGAGCAAATCGGGCAGGTCCCTGTTCCCTTTCGCTTGATTCAGATCTATCGTACAAACAGCGCTCCGATCTGCTTGAAATTCTGCCATTTGGCCGCATTTATCTGTCATTGGGGCACGATGCCTCCTCCCAGACTAGGGACACACTCATGCGATTTGACAAACTGACGACCAAGTTCCAGCAGGCCATTGCCGATGCCCAAAGCCTCGCAGTGCGCCAGGACCATCCTTATATTGAAAACCTGCACTTGTTGCTGGCCTTGCTGGCGGACCCGGATAGCGGTTCGAGCAGCCTGCTGGCGCGTGCCGGGGTGGCTGTGCCCCGTCTACAGACGGAATTAGAGCGCCAGCTAAAGACCCTGCCCACCGTCCAGGGGACCGAGGGCAATGTTCAGGCCAGCCGTGACCTGCAGGCTGCGCTGGCCCGCACCGACAAAGAAGCCGGCCAACGTGGAGACACCTATGTGGCCAGCGAGCTCTATTTATTGGCCCTGGCCGACGACAAGGGCGAGGTCGGCCGCGCCCTGCGCGAGGCGGGCCTGCAGCGCAAGGCCCTGGAGGCCGCCATTGATGCGGTGCGCGGTGGCGCCAGCGTATCCGGGGCCGAAGACGAGGACAATCGGCAGGCGCTTAAAAAATACACCCAGGACCTGACCGCCCGGGCGCGGGAAGGCAAGCTGGACCCGGTGATTGGCCGCGACGACGAAATCCGCCGCACGATCCAGATCCTGCAGCGCCGCACCAAGAACAATCCGGTGCTGATCGGCGAACCCGGCGTGGGCAAGACCGCCATCGTGGAAGGTCTGGCCCAGCGCATCGTCAATGGCGAAGTCCCCGAGACCCTGAAAGGCAAGCGTATTCTTTCGCTGGATCTGGCCGGTCTGCTGGCAGGGGCCAAGTATCGTGGCGAATTCGAAGAACGCCTGAAAGCCGTCCTGAAGGAACTATCCCAGGATTCCGGCCAGACCATTGTGTTCATTGACGAGCTGCATACCATGGTGGGCGCAGGCAAGGCCGAAGGCGCGATGGATGCCGGCAATATGCTGAAGCCGGCGCTGTCGCGTGGCGAACTGCATTGCGTAGGCGCCACCACGCTGGATGAATACCGTCGGTATATCGAAAAGGATGCCGCGCTGGAGCGCCGCTTTCAAAAAGTGCTGGTGGACGAGCCCAATGTGGAATCGACCATCGCCATTTTGCGTGGCCTGCAGGAACGCTATGAACTGCACCATGGGGTGCAGATCACAGACCCGGCTATTGTGGCGGCGGCGGAACTGTCCCACCGCTATATTACAGACCGGTTTTTACCGGACAAGGCCATCGACCTGATCGACGAGGCCGCCGCTCGCATCCGCATGGAAATCGATTCCAAGCCCGAGGTCATGGACAAGCTGGATCGACGTATCATCCAGCTCAAGATCGAGCGCGAGGCCGTCAAGAAAGACACAGACGAGGCTTCCGAGCGCCGCCTGAAGGCCATCGAGGAAGAACTCGAATCCCTGCAGCGCGAATACAACGACTACGAGGAAATCTGGAAGGCGGAAAAGGCTGCCGTCCAGGGCTCCCAGGCCGTCAAGGAAGAAATCGACCATGTGCGTGCCGAGATGGCCGAATTGCAGCGCAAAGGTCAGTACGACAAGCTTGCGGAACTTCAGTACGGGCGTCTACCGGAACTCGAAGCCCGTTTGCAAGTTGCCGAGTCCACCCCCAAGGATCCACAGGCCGATAAGCCCCGGCTGCTGCGCACCCAGGTAGGTGCCGAAGAAATCGCCGAAGTCGTGTCCCGAGCGACCGGCATCCCCGTGTCACGCATGATGCAGGGCGAGCGCGCCAAGCTTCTGGCCATGGAAGCCGTGCTGCATGAACGCGTGGTGGGTCAGGACGAAGCCGTGCGCCTGGTGTCCGAGGCCATTCGTCGGTCCCGGGCAGGCTTGTCCGACCCGAATCGGCCTTATGGTTCGTTTTTGTTCCTGGGGCCCACCGGGGTAGGAAAAACCGAACTCACCAAGGCGCTGGCGCGTTTTCTGTTTGATTCGGACAATCACCTGGTGCGCATCGACATGAGCGAATTCATGGAAAAGCATTCGGTGGCCCGTCTGATTGGTGCGCCTCCGGGCTATGTGGGCTACGAAGAAGGCGGCTACCTGACCGAAGCGGTGCGCCGCAAACCCTACAGCGTGATCTTGCTCGACGAGATCGAGAAAGCGCATCCGGATGTGTTCAATGTTTTGCTGCAGGTCTTGGACGATGGCCGCCTGACTGACGGCCAGGGACGCACGGTGGACTTTCGCAATACCGTCATCATCATGACGTCGAACATCGGCTCACAGCACATTCAGAACATGGCGGATCAGCCCTACGATGTGGTCAAAGAGGTCATCCGAGACGAATTGAAGAGCGCATTCAGGCCCGAATTCTTGAATCGGATCGACGAAATCGTGGTGTTTCATGGCCTCGATGCCTGCCATATCGAACCGATCGCCCGCATTCAGCTCAAACGCCTGGCCGAGCGCCTGGCCCAGCACGAAATGCGCCTGGATGTCTCGGAAGCCGCTGTCAAAGAACTGGCTCGGGTGGGCTACGATCCGGTGTTTGGCGCACGCCCCTTGAAGCGTGCAATTCAGCAGTATGTGGAAAACCCCGTGGCACGACTGATCCTGGAAGGCCAGTTTGGTCCGCGTGATGTGGTGCCCGTGGGCTGGGACGGCGAGCGTTTCGTTTTTGAACGCACCCTGCAGTAAGCCTAAGGGGCGGGAAAAGGGCCTTAGCCTTTTCCCGCCCCTTTTTTGTTCGGCAGTGTCTCAGGAGCGTTTGGCAACCCAGCCGTAGACTGCCAGCACGATCAAGGCGCCGACAATCGAACCGATCCAGCCGGCGCCCTGTCCCGCTTGATACAGGCCCAGGGCTGCCCCTAAATAGCCGGCCACGACAGACCCGACTATCCCTAGAATCGTGGTCATGATGATGCCCAGCTTCTGGTCGCCGGGCATGATGGCCCGGGCGATCAGGCCGATGATGAAGCCCACGATGATCATGCTGATAATACCCATGCTGTACTCCTTGTAATGTCAGTGACTGGAGGCAGGATAGCGGGCAGGCAGTGAAAACGTCCAGTCTTGTGTGGCGTTACTTGAGCAACAAAATGTTGGAAATCAGGCCCTGCTAGTTGTTCGGCGGCGCATCCAGCACGATTTCCCACAACTTCCGCACGGCATTGCGTTCCTGCACGCATTCGGTGGCAGGCACCCGTGCCTTTTCTGCCCCCTGTAGCCGCAAGGCATGTTGCCGACGTCGGAATACCCGATAGGCATTCGCCACTTCGGCAGCCAGTAGCCCTGGAATCAGCCCTGCCTGTGCCGCCAGTCCCAGCAGGGCGATGTTGCCCAGGTTGCCCAGCAGCTGGGGATGATTGCCCGACTGACTGAGCACCAGGAACTGGGTAATGAATTCGATGTCCACCATGCCGCCGCTGTCGTGCTTCAGGTCGAAGTCTTCGCTGCGGTTGGGGTGTCCCTGGGAGATCTTGCTGCGCATGGACCGGACCTGTTCGCGCAAGGCCACCGGGTCGCGCGGCAACAGCAGGATGCGTTGGCGGATGTCCTCGAATCTGGCTCCGATGGCAACATCGCCGGCCACGAAACGCGCCCGGGTCAGGGCTTGGTGTTCCCAGGGCCAGGCCTGGCTGAGCTGGTAGCGTTCGAAGGCATCGATCGGTAGCGCCAGCAAGCCTGCATCACCATCCGGGCGCAGGCGCAGGTCGATCTCGTACAACCGTCCCGACGAGGTCAGGGTCGATAGCCAGGATGCTATCCGCCGCCCCAGCTTGGCGTAGCGCTCGCTGGCTTCTTGATCGGGGTCATCGTATAGAAACACCAGATCCAGATCCGAGGCATAGCCGATTTCCTTGCCGCCCAGCTTGCCGTAGGCAATGATTGCGAAATGAGGATGCCCGGGGTCGGTTCGCTGACTGCGCGGCAGCACCTGTGGCCAGACCCGGTGGATGGCCTCGGCCAGCATCAGGTCGGCCAGGTCGGACAGGTGGTCGGCCAAGCCTTCGACGCTGATCACGTTTTCCAGATCCTGGGCCAGCAGTTGGAAGGTGACCTGGTGCTGCACATCGCGCATCAGGTTCATCTGCTGTTCGATGTCTGCCTGGCCGTCGGGCAGCAGGCAGGCATCCAGGTCGTTGCGCAGTTGTTCGGCCAGATCGGAAAAGTCCGGAACCTGCATCAGGCTGTGCCACTCGATCAGGCTGTCCAGCAATAAGGGGTAGCGGGTCAGGTATTGCGAAGCCCAGGGGCTGGCGCTGATGATTCGGGCCACCCGGGCCAGAGTTTCCGGATATTCGGCCAGCAAGGCCAGGTAGGCGCTGCGTTGGGCGATGTGCTCGATCAGGGTCAGCAGGCGCAGCAAGGTAGCAGAGGGGTCTTCAGTGGCCAGTGCGGCCCGCATCAAGCCTGGCATCAGGGCTTGCAGGCGGTGGCGGCTGGTGCGCGGCAGGCTTTGTACCCGATGGCTGTCCAGCAGGCGGTCGATGTGGGCCTGCATGGCCTGGGCCTGTTCGTCGGTGACGACAGTATCCGGGGCTGCGACATCAGTGGGCGAACTGTCTTCCTGGCTGCTGTCCCCGCCCATGCCGGCAATGCGGAAGGCATCCTGAAAACAGTGTGAGACGTACGTGCGGTGTTGTTCGAGCACGGCCTGAAAATCGGTGAGACCCGGGTGACCCATGGCCAGGGCCAGGGCGGTCAATTGGTCGGGGTCGCTGGGCAATAAGTGGGTTTGTTCGTCCTCGCGGTACTGCAATAAGTGCTCCAGCCGCCGCAGATAGGTATAGGCGGCCTCCAGGCCTTGGGCCTGGGTATCGTCCAAAATACCGGCCCGCCTTTGTTTGTGCAGAGCAGCCAGCAGATTGCGTTGCTGCAGGGATGGCTGGCGTCCGGCGCGGATCAACTGATTAAGCTGAATCACAAATTCGATTTCGCGGATTCCGCCTTCGCCGAGTTTGATGTTGCGTTGGGTGTCGATGCCGTGGCGGGCGTGGGCGCGGCGCTGCCAGTCGGTGCGGATGCGTTGACGTAGATCGCGCAGCGAGGCCAAGGCGTCAAAATCGAAATACTTGCGGTAGACAAAGGGTTTGCGCAGGGATTCGAGGGACTGTGCCTGGCTGGTGAATTGCATCTCGTCGAACAGGGCGCAGGGAATCAGACGCGCTTTGAGCCAGGCATAGCGTTCCCATTCGCGGCCCTGAGCGACCAGGTAGTTCTCCAGGGCGGCCAGGCTCCAGGCCAGCGGGCCGCAGTCGCCATCGGGGCGCAGGCGTAAATCTGTCCGGAACACATAGCCGTCGGCATCGACCTCCGACAGAATCGGCATCATCAGGCGGCTGACCTTGCCGTAGAACTCGTGGTGGCTGATGGGGCGTCGGCCATCGGTTTCGCCTTCTTCTTCGTACAGCATGATCAGGTCGATGTCTGATGAGACGTTCAGTTCTTTGCCGCCGAGCTTGCCCATGCCCAGGATCAGCATGTCCTGGGGTGCGCCGCTCGTTGGTAGGCGTGGTGTGCCGTGGATTTCCATCAGGCTGTGCATGGCGCAGGCGTAAGCCTGGCCGATGGCGAGGTCGGCCAGCATCGACATGGCGGCCACGACCTCGTGCAGGGGAGCCAGGCCGGCGATATCGCGCACCATCAAGGTATAAAAAATTCGTTTGCGCAGCCGCCGCAAGGCGGGCTGCAAGACGGCACGCGCAATGGGTTGCTGATCCAGCCCCTGGATTTCCTCGGAAAACCAGGCTTGCAGCACCTTGCGAGTCAGGGGGGTCGCGCAGTCAGCCACTAAACGCGGCTGTGCCTCCGGGTAGGCCATCAGGTGGCGACGCAGCGCGCCGGACCATTGCAGGGCGGGCTTTAATATAATGGCTTCAGGCATTGGGTCCATCATCAGGGCTCAGTTCACCCAGGGGCTTAAAAACCCCTCAACATACTGCAAAATCCCGCATGCGCCAATTCCTCTCTCAGTTCCAGAGTGCCTGGTGGCGTCGCCTGCTGCTCATATTATTGGTTTTGTACTTCAGCCTGGGCCTGGGACTGCTGGCGGTGCGTTATCTGCTGGCGCCACACCTTAACGACTGGCGCCCCCAGATTGCCGCACAGTTGTCGCACCTAAGCGGCACGCAGGCGTCGCTGGGCGACATCCGCTTGTCCTGGCAGGGCTGGAATCCCCGACTGGAAATCCAGGATCTGCGCCTGACGGATGTTTCCGGCCAATTCAAGTTGGCGGTGCCAGCCTTGAAAGCGTATCTGGATTGGATGCCGTCGATGCTATCGGGCCGCTTGTCCTTGCAGGTGCAGGGCATGGATATCAGCCTGGGGCGCTTGGCCGATGGCCGCTTGCATCTGCTGGGCTATCCCCTGGACTCGCAGACTGACACGGATCAGGATGCTCTGCCGGGCTGGTTGCAGTGGGTGCTGGCCCAGCCGCTGATTTCTTTTCGGGACACGACCTTGCGCTGGCATGATCAGCAGGCAGGTACGCCGGAGCTCATGCTGGCGAACGTGCAGGCGGTATTGCAGCAGCAGGGCGATCAGGCCGTGGGTCTGGCCTTGTCAGCTCAGGCGCCGACGGCGGGCGATGCTGCACTGGATGTGCGTCTGCAGGTCACGGATGGTCAGGCCTTGGCCCAGGGCCGTTTGCCCGCCCAGTGGCGGGCCTGGTTGCAGTTATCGCATTTCAGCCTGCCGGATTGGCGCGCTTGGCTGAATGTGCCCGATGACCTGCAGCAAGCAATGTTGACAGGGCAATTATGGCTGCAGTCCGGGCAGGAAACGCCACGCCTGACAGCGCAGCTGGATATGGCGGGCCTGTCCTGGGCCTTTAATCCTGAAGAAGGTGTTCAGGTGCCTGCCGCAGCCATCTGGGCCCAGGGGAGGCTGGATCAATGGCGTGCCTTGGTGCTGGGGCAGAGCCTGCCGCAAGGGCTGGCTTTTGATGTCCGCGCCCAGGGCGCCCGCCTGCAGCAGTCGGCATGGTTTGATCTGCCGTTGGACATCGGCGAGGTGGCGCTGCGAGGGCAACTGACCCGGGACGAGGTCTGGGCGCTGCAGCTGCAACAATTGGCCTGGCATAACGCTGATATCGAATTGCAGGGGCAGGGGCATTGGACCGAGCAGGGGGTACTGGGCCAGTTGGATTTCCAGGGGGCGATTGCCCGGGCTGAACTCAATGCCATCCATCGCTATTTGCCGCGCGAAGTCGATGATGATGCCCGTGAGTGGCTGGCAAAGGGCTTGCAGGCGGGCACTTTACGCCATGGCCGCTGGCTGCTGCAGGGCGATTTGGCCGAGTTTCCTTTTGGCGATCATCCGCAAGCAGGGGATTTTCGGGTGGCGGGCGACTTCACCGGGGCGCGGATCGAATTTGTCCCGGATGGCCCCGCATCACAAGTCTGGCCCTTGTTGCAGGACATGGATGGTACGGCTGATTTGCGGCGCATGGATTTGCAGCTGACGGCGACTCGGGCGCAGATGCTGCCCATGCCCGATCAGCCTATCCGGCTGTGGGGTTTGCGGGCCCGTATCCCCGACATGGAAAACGATGCCATCTTGCAGGTTTCGGGTCAGACCGCCGCAGATGGGGCGGCCTATATGGCGCTGCTGCGGCATTCGCCCATCGGTGCGCTGTTGGATGGTGTGTTTGATGACGCCATCGCGACGGGAGACTGGCAGGTGCCGCTATCCTTGACGATTCCATTGAATGATACGGATGCCAGTCGGGTGAATGGGCGGGTGGATATAGAAAAGGGCCGCTTGCAGCTCCTGCCTCAGGCCCCCTCGTTTGATGCCATCCATGGCAGTCTGCACTTTAATGAAGACCGGGTAAAACTGGTGCAGCCGCTGACTGCCCAGTTGCTTGGGGGGGCGGTCAGCGTCAGTGGGGAATTGGGTGACAAGACTAGCGCTGGGCTGCGCTTTCAGGGGCGTTTGACAGCCAAGGCGCTGGCTAAGTTTATCGCTGTGCCGGGGATGCAGCGCATTAAGGGCTACCTGGACTATGGCGCTCGCCTGAGCCAGCGTGGACGGGCATATACCTTTGATCTGAATTCCGATACCCAGGGCTTGGCGCTGGATTTTCCTGCCCCTTTGACGAAGGCTGCCGATCAGGCCCGTCCATTGCAGCTGATCTGGACGGATGTCGATCCCCAAGCAGATCAGTTGCATGTGCAGCTGGGCAGTGAGGTCCGTCTGGATCTGCAGCATTTGCGCAAGCCCCGTCGGGGTCCATATTTTCAGCAGGCTCTGGTAGGGATCGGGCAGGCGGCTGATGGGGCTGACGCAGGCCTGCGGGTGGCCTTGCATTATCCGCTGATCGATCTGGATCGTTGGAACCTGATTGTGGATGAGTTCTCTATCCCCCGCCGCAATCAGGGGAGCACGACGAAGCAGGGCCAGCGGCCATTGTGGCCAGATCTGTCCTTGCTCAGTGTGCAGGCTGATCAGTTGCGCTTGATGGGCACCCGCTTGGACCGTGCCGTGATGCGGGTCGTGCGTACCCCTGACGAGCATTGGTCGCTGAATCTGCGTTCCGAGCAAACCACGGGCACCTTGAAATGGCAGGAACGGGATGGCCAGGTCATTGGCAATATGGCGGGGAAATTTGCGCGCCTGAGCCTGGGCGATGACGCAGCGGATACGACTTCCTTGCTGCCCGATGCCCAACTGGACGAAGCTGCCGCTTTTGATGATGAGCTGAATTTGCCGGGGGTGGTGCTGCAGGCCGACGAGTTGCGGCTATACGGCCATCCGGTAGGGGCCTTGTCGCTGGAGGGCGTGCGCGATGCTGCCCAGCATATCTGGCGTTTGGATCAGTTGGTCATCGGCGATGCAGATGCACGCCTGAAGGGGACGGGGCTGTGGCAACTGCGGGGGGCTGGTCGGGGGCTTAGCTTGAAGGCCAATGTCGCGATCAAGAATCTCGGCGCCTGGATGACGCGGGCAGGCTATCCGGATGTATTGTCCGGAGGCGCAGGCACCCTGACGGGTAATTTGCGATGGCTGGATTTGCCCTGGCGCCGCGACAAGGCTGCACTGCAGGGTAGTCTGCAGTTTTCTCTGGACGAGGGGCGCTTCCAGAAGGTCGGGTCGCGCACGGCCAAGCTGCTGGAAATCCTGTCATTGCAATCCATCATGCGCTTGACGCACCTGGAGCATAGTCTGGAAAGTTTACCCAAGGATGGTTTCCCCTTTGATCAACTGCGTGGTGCCCTGGATCTGAAGCAGGGGGTGGTGCATGCTCGCGACTATAAGGTCATCGGCCCGGTAGGGACGATTTTGCTGGAAGGCAGCACCAATATTCTGCATGAAACCCTGGATTTGCAGGCCGTGATTGTCCCCAGCCTGGATGTCAGTGGCGCTGCCCTGGCCGCCGGTATTGCCATCAATCCGCTGGTGGGCTTGGGGGCGTTCGTCACCCAGTGGCTGCTGAAGGCGCCTCTGGCCAAGGCCATGACGGTGCGCTACCACGTGACAGGCACCTGGGATGAACCGGTTATCCGGGATGTCCCGGTCAGCGCAGCTGCAGCGTCTTCAGATGCAGGCTCGTCTCGGTCGCCGAAATCCCCTTGATCAGGCGGATGTGCTCCAGCGCATCCGAAAGCTGGGAAATATTATTGACCCGCAGTTCGGCCAGCAGGTCCCAGCGTCCATTTGTGTCGTGCAGCGCCCATACGGCGGGCTCTCCGGATAGCGCGTGCACGATGCGCGATGTTTCGTGGCCCTCGATGGCGATGCTCATCCATGCCGTGATTTCTTGGGCCTGGGATTCAGCCTGCACCCTGACGGTATAGCCCAGGATGATGTGATCGCGTTCCATGCGGGCAATCCGGTTACAGATAGTGCCCCGGGACACCCCTAATTTTTTGGCGAGTGTCGCTACGGAGATGCGGGCATCGCTGCGCAAATAGGAAAGAATTTGGTGGTCCAGAGAGTCCATATTTGTCCGGATATGTACATAACGTCAAATTGAATATAAGAATTGTACAAAAACTTAGCGATTATTGTTAAATATTGACACTATGAATTGTCTGCCGGATTGAGAATAATGAATAAAGCCCGGGCAGGACCACAATAATCAAACAAGGAGACGCATCATGACGCTGATGCTGACAACGACAGATGTCGCCATGCTGGTAGAGCGCATGGGGATTGCCAAAACCCTGGATGTGCTGTCGCAGTACATCCAGAATGATTTCATCCGCTGGGAATCATTCGAGAAGACGCCGCGCCTGGCCAGCCATTCCCAGGTGGGTGTGATCGAACTCATGCCGACCACGGATGCGGATCATTATTCCTTCAAGTTCGTCAATGGACACCCGTCCAATCCAGCCCAAGGCCTGCCCACCGTCATGGCCTTTGGTGCCCTGGCCGAAGTCAGCACGGGCACCCCTTTGCTCTTGAGCGAGCTGACCTTGACCACCGCATTGCGCACGGCCGCCACCTCGATCATGGCGGCCCGGGTCCTGGCTCGCCCCGGGGCACGCACCATGGCCTTGATCGGCAATGGGGCGCAAAGCGAGTTCCAGGCTTTGGCTTTCCATCATCTGCTGGGTATTGACACCCTGTTCATCCATGACGTTGACCCCGAGGCCAGTCACAAGCTGATGGCTAATCTGGCGTGCTGCCGTGGCCTGGATATCCGCTTGGCCGACAGCACCCGCGCAGCCGTCGCCGACGCCGACATCATTACCACCGTCACGGCAGACAAGACCAATGCGCTGATTCTGACACCTGAAATGATCCGACCGGGAGTACACATCAACGCAGTCGGCGGCGATTGCCCGGGCAAGACAGAGCTGCATGCCGATATTCTGTCGCGCGCCACGACATTCGTCGAGTTCGAGCCCCAGTCCCGGATCGAGGGTGAAATCCAGCAAATGCCCGCTGATTACGACGTGGTGCCGTTGTGGGAAGTTGTGGCAGGCAAGCGGCCGGGCCGTCAGTCGGATACCGAAATCACAGTCTTTGACTCCGTCGGCTTTGCGTTGGAAGACTTTTCTGCACTGCATTTTCTTTGGGATCAGGCCCGGGCTTTCGGCATCGGTCGACCGATGGAGCTGGTCCCCGAAGGCAATCCCAAAGATTTGTTGGGCACCATGCGGCGCCTGAGCGCCGGGTTATCGGATGGAGCGGTCATGGGCGCAGGGACCACAGAGCAGGTGCTTGCGGAACCTGACCACGCGCACTCGATTTAAGTGTATTGAACAGAAGTTTAAGGATTGGCCATGAAAGAAAAGACAGTTGCACTGATTGGCGCGCCAACCGATGTGGGTGCGGGTGCACGTGGGGCGTCCATGGGGCCTGAGGCGCTGCGCGTGGCGGGCCTTGCGCAAGCCTTGAGCCGCCAGGGACTGCAGGTCGTGGACACCGGCAATTTGTCTGGCCCGTTCAATCCCTGGCAGGCGCCCGTGGCAGGTTACCGCCACTTGCCCGAAGTCGTGCAATGGAATCAGGCCCTGTTCAATGCCGTGACAGCACAGCTGCAGGCAGGTCATATTCCTGTCATGTTGGGGGGAGACCATTGCCTGGGCATGGGTTCGGTGGGGGCTGTGGCACGGTATTGCCGCCAGCTTGGGCAGCCGTTGCGGGTGTTTTGGTTGGACGCGCATACCGATTTCAATACGGCGCAGCTAACGCCCAGCGGCAATGTGCATGGCATGCCGGTGGCTTGTCTGTGCGGCTTTGGGCCAGACGAATTGGTCAACCTGGGCGGGCAAGGGGCAGCATTGGACGCCGCCGACCTGCGCATGATCGGCATCCGCAGCGTGGACCGTCGGGAACGTCTGTTTGTGCACGAACAGGGGCTGGATGTGTACGACATGCGGATGATAGATGAACTGGGGATGCGTGCTGTCATGCAGGCCGCCCTGGCTGATCTGCCAGATGATGTCCATATCCATGTCAGTTTTGATGTGGATTTCCTGGACCCTGGCGATGCACCGGGTGTCGGCACCACGGTACAGGGCGGGCCGACCTGGCGCGAGGCCCAGCTGTGCATGGAAATGCTGGCCGATACCGGACGCGTGGCATCGCTGGACATCGTTGAGTTGAACCCTGCGCTGGATGTGCGCAATGGGACGGCCAAGGTGGCGGTGCAGATGGTCGAAAGCCTGTTCGGCAAGAGCACCCTGGTGCGTCAGGCGTCCAGCTATTGATAATTAGTTTTTTTGACGCTACGCGGCAGGCAATGTATCTGCTGCGGGCATTCCGATGAAAATCAGGAGACAAACCCATGAAGAAGTTCAAATTCCTTGCCTCGGCGCTGACCCTGGGGTGCAGTCTGGGACTAGGTGGCGCACAGGCCGATACCCTGCGCATTGGTCTGGAAGCGGCCTATCCCCCATTTAGCGCACCAAGTGCCAATGGGGGGTACGTTGGTTTTGATATCGATATCTCCACCGCTTTGTGCAAGCAAATGCAGGTCGAATGTGAGTTTGTCGCGCAGGACTGGGATGGCATCATCCCGGCGCTGATGGCCCGCAAGTTCGATGCCATTATTTCTTCGATGGCGGTGACACCGGAACGCGCCAAACAAGTGGACTTCACGGATCATTACTATCGGACTTCGATGTCGGTGGCCGTGGTCAGGGGTTCCAGCATCCAGAGCCTGGATGCCAAGGCCTACGAGGGCAAGGTCGTGGGGGCGCAATCCTCCAGCACCCCGGGCGAGTATGCCGAGGATGTTTATGGCAAGGCGGGCGCGGAAGTGCGCCTGTACCCGACTGCGGACGAGGCCGGCAGCGACCTGGCCGGTGGTCGCCTGGATGCTCTGGTACACGACAAGTATCCCTTGATCGAGTGGATGCGCAAGCACAGTAAAGACTGTTGCAAGCTGCTGGGCGATTTGCCCGACACACAAGGAGACATCGCCATTGCTGTGCGCAAGGGCGATGATGCGTTGCGTACCCGCCTGAATCAGGCCATCCAGGATATTCGTGCCGATGGTTCGTATCAGCGGGTCTCCCAGCGCTATTTCGGACTCGATATCTACTGATCCGCTTCGCCTGGTGTCTTGTCTCGCGAGCCCATAGGCTCGCTGGATAGGGCACTGGACTGCCTGGCGGCATGGGCCGCCAGTTTCAGCATCCACCACAGGCAGCCCCTCAAGGGCTGGTGATTTCATGCTTGATTCATTGCAGTTGCTATCGTGGGGTAGTCATGGCTGGGGAGATGCCTTGTTGGCAGGCGCAGTGGTCACTATCTTGCTGGCCTTGTGCTGTGTGCCTTTTGGATTTTCGCTGGGCTTGCTGGTGGCGCTGGGCAGTCAGTCCGAACGCGCTGGGCGACGCAGGCTGGCAACCTTGTTCTCCACCGTATTCCGGGGTTTACCCGAGTTGTTGACTTTGTTCCTGGTGTACTACGGCAGTCAGATTG
The DNA here is from genome assembly GCF_034675845.1 of Castellaniella sp. Lineage (NCBI taxonomy): Bacteria > Pseudomonadati > Pseudomonadota > Betaproteobacteria > Burkholderiales > Alcaligenaceae > Castellaniella > Castellaniella sp. Next base: position 473,039 of record NZ_JAUCCU010000001.1, on the reverse strand, counting down.
CCGCCGAGAAACTGATGCGGCATTTGGGCTATGAAGGTGGGATTGCCATCAACGCTTTTGTCGCCGGAGTCATTGCCTTCAGTTTGGTGTTGGCTGCTTTTTCCAGCGAGGTCTGGCTAGGCGGCTTCAAGGCGATTCCTGCGGGACAGGCCGAAGCGGCACGCGCCCTGGGGCTCTCGCGCTGGACGACCTTGTGGCGGGTGACATTTCCACAGCTGATGCGCGTCGCCTTGCCGGGGTTGACCAACAACTGGCTGACTTTGTTGAAAGACACCTCGCTGGTCTCGACCATTTCTTTGGCTGACATCATGCGCCAGACCAGTCTGGCCGTCACGGCCACCCGCGAACCCATTCTCTTTTATTCCGCTGCCTGTGTGCTGTACCTGCTGCTGTCGGCCTTGTCCGGGCTATTGTTTTCCCGAGCGGAAAGCCATTTTTCCCGCTTTGCGCAAAAGGCCTGATCCCTATGGAACTCGTCAAGCAAACCCTGTCGTATCTCCTGGATGCCTCTTTGCTGGATTTGTATGGCTTGCGCATGCTGGCAGGTTTCTGGATCACGCTCAAGCTGGTCATGCTGTCGTTTGCGCTGGGGTGGGGGCTGGGCTGGCTGCTGGTTCTGGGCCGCTTGTCATCCAGCCGCCTTGGGCGCGGATTCAGTCGTGGCTATGTGTATTTTTTTCGCGGTTCACCCCTGCTGGCGCAGTTGTTCCTGTTGTATTACGGGATGGGCGCGTTTCGTGAGTTCTGGCAGTCCATCAACCTCTGGTGGTTTTTTCGTGATCCCTGGTGGTGTGCCTTGTTGGCCTTTAGCCTGAATACCGCTGCCTATCAGGCTGAGATATTCCGTGGCAGCCTGCTGGCCATTCCCGCTGGACAGAAAGAGGCCTGCCGTGCCCTCAGCTTAGGGCCGGTTCGATCATTTCTGAGCGTCATCTTGCCGCAATCCATGCGGATTGCAATCGGCCCCTTGGGCAACGAAATGATTCTGCTCGTCAAGGCCAGCGCCATTGCGTCCCTGGTCACCGTATATGACGTGATGGGGGTCACCAAACTGGCATATTCCCGTAGTTTCAATTTTGAAATCTATCTGTGGGCCGCAGTGCTGTACTTGTTGGTGGTCGAAGTTCTGCGCCGCGTCTTGCGTGTCATGGAAGGGCGCCTGTCCCGACATCTTGCCCGCTGACCCTTTTTGGATGGAATCATCATGAATGCTCCTATCGAACATCGTTACCTTCAAACCGCTGGTGTGGCCGATGCAGCGCCTGTGGTGATCGATATTCAGGGCCTCAATAAATGGTACGGCGATTATCATGCCTTGCGTGACATCAATCTGCAGGTGCATCAGGGTGACCGTATCGTTTTGTGTGGTCCTTCAGGCTCGGGCAAGTCTTCTTTGATCCGCTGCATCAATCAGTTGGAAACTGCACAGCACGGCCATATCCAGGTGCTGGGCGTAGAGGTCTCCAGCCCATCCCAGGCTGCTGCCGCAGCTTTGCGCGATGTGGGCATGGTATTCCAGCATTTCAACCTGTTTCCCCACCTTAGCGTGCTGGATAATTGCACCTTGGCCCCGATCTCTGTCCGAGGCTTGCGCAGCCAGCAGGCCCAAGAACGCGCCTGCTATTTTCTGGATAAAGTCGGGATGCGGGCGCACCTGCATAAGTACCCCGCCCAGCTATCCGGTGGTCAACAGCAGCGCGTGGCTATTGCCCGGGCTTTGTGCATGGAACCCAGGATCATTTTGTTTGACGAGCCCACCGCCGCACTGGACCCTGAAATGGTCAAAGAAGTCCTGGATGTCATGGTTCAACTGGCCGCCAGTGGTGTGACCATGTTGTGCGTGACGCACGAAATGGGGTTTGCCCGCCAGGTGGCCGGCCGGGTGCTATTCCTGGACCAGGGCAGTATTGTCGAAGACAATGATCCCGAAATGTTCTTCACGATGCCGCGCTGCGACCGTGCAAGAACGTTCCTGCAGCAGATTCTCAGGTAGCCCATGAAAAAGGCTCCCGAGGGAGCCTTTTTCATGGATGCGAAGACCCTGGCGGGCAAAGCATATCAGTACACGCCTTGGGCCAGCATGGCGTCGGCAACCTTGACGAAGCCGGCGATGTTGGCACCGTTGACATAATTGACCTTCCCGTCTTGGCTGCCATATTGCAGGCAGTTTTGATGGATGTCGCGCATGATGTCGTGCAGCTTGGTGTCGACCTGTTCGCGCGTCCAGGCCAAGCGCTGGTGGTTCTGGCTCATTTCCAGGCCCGAGACGGCCACACCGCCCGCGTTGCTGGCCTTGCCGGGCGCATACAGCACGCCAGCCGCAATCAAGGCATCCGCCGCCTCGATGCTGCAGGGCATGTTTGCGCCTTCAGCCACGCAGCGCACGCCGTTGGCGATCAGGGTGCGGGCATCGTCGATGTCGAGTTCGTTCTGGGTGGCGCAGGGCAGGGCAACATCCACCGGCACATGCCAGGGACGCTTGCCGTCTTCATAGCGCAAGCCAAATTGTTTTGCGTATTCTTCGATGCTGCCGCGCTTGCCGTTTTTCAGATCGATCAGGGCGGCGAGTTTTTTGGGGCTGAAGCCTGCCGGGTCGACGACGCAGCCATGAGAATCCGAGACCGTGACCACGCGGGCACCCAACTGCATGCACTTTTCGATGGCGTACTGGGCCACATTGCCTGAACCCGACACTGCAACCTTATAGCCTTCCAGGGACTGATTGGCGTGCTTGAGCATTTCTTCGGCGAAATATACGGTGCCATAGCCGGTGGCTTCGGGGCGAATCAAGCTGCCGCCAAAGGCCAGGCCTTTGCCGGTGAATACGCTGCCAGTGTTGTTCGAGAGTTTCTTCATCATGCCGACCATGAAGCCGACCTCGCGGGCACCGACGCCGATATCCCCTGCCGGGACGTCGGTGTCCGGTCCCAGGTGGCGATACAGTTCCGTCATCAGCGCCTGGCAAAAACGCATGACTTCAGCGTCGGATTTGCCCTTGGGGTCGAAGTCGGATCCGCCCTTGCCGCTGCCCATGGGCAGGGTGGTCAAGGCGTTCTTGAAGGTTTGCTCGAAAGCCAGAAACTTAAGAATGGACAGGTTCACCGAGGGGTGAAACCGCATGCCGCCCTTATAAGGACCGATGGCCGAGCTGTGCTGGATGCGAAAACCTCGGTTGACACGGGTATTGCCGGTGTCATCCATCCAGCAGACGCGAAACTGGATGGCGCGTTCGGGTTCGACGATGCGCTCAAGCAGTGCCTGGCTGGCATAGCGTGGGTTTTGCTGAATGAAGGGCCACAGGCTGTGCATGACTTCTTTGACAGCCTGCATGAATTCGGGTTGGTGTGGGTCGCGTGCCTGTAGCTGGGTTAGAAATTGATCGACGGAAGGAAGACTCATGAAAGATGCTCGCTTATTTCTTCATCATGTCAAAAAATTCGGCGTTGTTTTTGGTGGCCCGGATTTTGTCCAGGATGAATTCCATCGATTCGACTTCATCCATGTCGTGGATGAATTTGCGTAATACCCAGACTTTCTGTAAAAGTTCGGGTTTGATCAGGAGCTCTTCGCGACGCGTGCCGGATTTGTTCAGGTTGATGGCCGGATAAATACGTTTCTCGGCCAATCGCCGTTCGAGGTGCACTTCGGAGTTGCCGGTGCCCTTGAATTCTTCGTAAATGACTTCGTCCATGCGGCTGCCGGTCTCGATCAGGGCCGTGCCGATGATGGTCAGGGAGCCGCCTTCTTCGAGATTGCGGGCTGCCCCGAAAAAGCGCTTCGGGCGCTGCAAGGCATTGGCATCCACCCCGCCGGTCAGGACCTTGCCGGAGGCGGGCACCACGGTGTTGTAGGCGCGCGCCAGGCGGGTAATGGAGTCCAGCAGGATCACCACGTCTTTTTTCAATTCGACCAGGCGCTTGGCTTTTTCGATGACCATTTCGGCCACCTGAACGTGGCGCGTGGCAGGCTCGTCGAAGGTGGAGGCAACGACCTCGCCGCGCACGGTGCGCTGCATTTCGGTGACTTCTTCGGGGCGCTCGTCCACCAGCAGCACAATCATCACGGCGTCGGGATAATTGGTGGTGATGGCATGGGCGATATGCTGCATCATCACGGTCTTGCCGGATTTTGGGCTGGCCACGATCAGGGCGCGCTGGCCTTTGCCGATCGGGGCAAAAATATCCATGATGCGCCCGGTGATGTTTTCCTTGCTCTTGATGTCCCGTTCGAGAATCATGGGCTTGTCAGGATGCAGCGGCGTCAGGTTCTCGAACATGATCCGGTGCTTGATGGCCTCGGGCTGCATGCCGTTGACCTTATCGACCTTCACCAGGGCGAAATAGCGTTCGCCATCCTTGGGTGTGCGGACTTCGCCTTCGATGGAGTCCCCGGTGTGCAGGTTAAAGCGCCGGATTTGCGAAGGCGAGATATAGATATCGTCGGTGCTGGCCAGATACGAGGTATCGGGTGAGCGCAGAAAGCCAAAGCCATCAGGCAGGACTTCCAGGACCCCGTCGCCGAAGATCTGTTCCCCCTGTTTGGCGCGCCGTTTCATGATGGCAAACATCAGTTCCTGCTTGCGCAGTCGGCTGGCATTGTCGATCTCGAGATCGGCAGCCATGTCGAGCAGCTGCGAGACGTGCAGCGCTTTGAGTTCATTCAGGTGCATGGAGAGAAAAGGATAGAGTCGTGGAGTCGTGGGCTGATCAGGGTCCCTGGTCAGCCTGCATTCACTGCGGATGATGGGAGAGAATCAGAGAGATTCGTCGAGGAAGGCCTGGAGCTGGACGCGCGACAGGGCACCGACCTTGGTGGTGGTGACTTTGCCGTCTTTGAACAGCATCAGGGTCGGGATGCCACGCACCCCGTATTTGGTGGCGCTGTCTGGGTTTTCGTCGACGTTGAGTTTGGCGATGGTGACGCGGCCCTGATATTTTGCGGCTGCTTCGTCGAGCAGGGGGGCAATCATTTTGCAGGGGCCACACCATTCGGCCCAGTAATCGACCAGGACGGGGAGTTCGGATTGGAGCACGTCATTTTGGAAGGACGCATCGCTTACGTGCTTGATGGAGTCGCTCATAGTGCGGGTAGTGTGCGCAAGTGCTAGGAAAAGGAGTGCCAGGGGCGGGTGAGCGCCGCCGCGCGAGACGGGTAGTTTGGCCCGTTGAGGATAAGCATACCATTATCTTCGTAAAATGGTGGTCTTTTTGATTGCATTTATCGGACAGCACAGTGAGTACAGCACGCTATGACGAGTCATCGATCCATGTCCTGAAGGGGCTGGAGCCCGTACGCCAGCGCCCCGGAATGTATACGCGCACCGACAACCCGCTGCATATCATCCAGGAAGTCATCGACAATGCCGCCGATGAGGCGTTGGCCGGTTTTGGGCGGCGCATTGCCGTCACCCTGCATGTGGATGGCAGCCTGTCGGTCGAGGACGATGGCCGTGGCATTCCGGTGGGTGAACACCCCGAGGAACATGTGCCGGTGGTCGAGCTGGTCTTTGCCAGATTGCACGCAGGCGGCAAGTTCAACAAGACCGATGGCGGTGCCTATGCCTTTTCGGGCGGCTTGCATGGGGTCGGGGTGTCGGTCACCAATGCCTTATCCACCCGGCTTGAGGTCACCATCTGGCGCGATGGCGGCGAGTACCGCATCGTCTTTGCCGATGGGGCGGTGCTGGAGCCACTGGCGCAGGTGGGCACGGTGGGCAAGCGCCGTAGCGGCACCCGGGTACGGGCGTGGCCCGATGCGCGTTATTTCGATTCGGCACAGGTGCCTTTGGGCGACCTGGAACACGCTCTACGCAGTAAGGCGGTCTTATTGCCCGGCACGCGAGTATCGCTGGACATTGAAAAAACTGGTCAACAGCGGGAATGGCACTATGAATCCGGCCTAAGCGGTTATCTGGCCGAAGCGCTGGGCGACACCCCGTTGCTGGTGCCCACGTTCGCAGGCCAGCAGTATGCTGCCGATGATGACGAGCAATACAGCCTGGGCGAGGGTGCTCAGTGGGTGGTCGTCTGGACCACGGAAGGTGCTGTGGTGCGCGAATCCTACGTAAATCTGATTGCTACCTCGGCAGGGGGCACCCATGAATCGGGCCTGCGTGAAGGATTGTTCACGGCGGTGAAATCCTTTGCCGAGTTGCATAATCTGCTGCCCAAAGGCATACGGTTGCTCCCTGAAGACGTCTTTGCCCGCGCCAGTTTTATTCTGTCGGCCAAGATCCTGGACCCGCAATTTCAGGGCCAGATCAAGGAACGGCTGAATAGCCGCGATGCGGTGCGTCTGGTGGGGGGCTATCTGCGTAATGCGCTGGAACTCTGGCTGCATGCCAATGTGGAATACGGCAAGCGCCTGGCGGAACTGGCCATTGGCCAGGCCCAGGCGCGCACACGGGCTGCGCGCAAAGTCGAAAAACGCAAGGGTTCGGGGGTGGCGGTATTGCCCGGCAAACTGACCGATTGCGAGTCCTCGGACGTGACGCGCACCGAGGTGTTCCTGGTCGAAGGGGACTCGGCTGGCGGGTCGGCCAAAATGGGCCGCGACAAGGAATTTCAGGCAATTCTGCCGTTACGTGGCAAGATCCTGAATGCCTGGGAGGTCGAGCGCGACCGTTTGTTTGCAAACAACGAAATCCACGATATTTCCGTGGCGATCGGGGTGGACCCGCATGCGGCAGGGCAGGATGTGGATCTGTCCGGTCTGCGTTATGGCCGAATCTGTATTTTGTCGGATGCCGATGTCGATGGGGCGCATATTCAGGTATTGTTGCTTACCTTGTTTCTGCGCCATTTTCCACGCCTCATCGAGGCAGGCCATATTTATGTGGCGCGTCCGCCACTGTTTCGGGTGGATGTGCCGGCAGCCGGGAAACGCCCGGCGCGCAAGCTATATTGCCTGGACCAGTTGGAATTGGATGCGGTTCAGGAAAAACTGCGTACCGAGGGGCTGCGCGAAGGGGTCTGGCGCATCAGCCGCTTCAAGGGCCTGGGCGAAATGAATGCCGAGCAACTGTGGGACACAACCTTGAACCCGGATACTCGCCGCCTGGCCCAGGTGCGTCATGGTGACGACGGACAGGTTTCCTCGATGCGCCTGTTCGACATGTTGATGGCGCGCGGTGAGGCGAATCAGCGACGCAGTTGGCTGGAGGCCAAGGGCAATCTGGCCGAGGTCGATGTTTAAGGACAGTTGGCCTGTTTCTTTGCCTGGAACCCGCCAGAGACTGCGGGTCTGGACCCACCTGCACAATGCTTAGGAAATCATAATGGATGTAAATACACCGGATCTTTTGACGGCCGGGGAGGATGACGGCCTGGTGCTGGCCCGCTATGCCGAACAGGCATATCTGGACTATGCCGTGTCGGTGGTGCGGGGCCGTGCCTTGCCGGAAGTCTCGGATGGTCAAAAACCTGTCCAGCGGCGTATCTTATATGCCATGGATGCCATGGGCTTGGGCCCCCAGGCGCGTCCGGTCAAATCCGCCCGGGTGGTGGGGGATGTACTGGGCAAATACCATCCCCACGGCGATCAGGCGGCCTATGATGCCATGGTACGTATGGCGCAGGATTTCGTCTTGCGCTATCCCCTGGTCGATGGTCAGGGGAATTTTGGCTCGCGCGATGGTGATAATGCCGCAGCCATGCGCTACACCGAGGCCCGCCTGACGCCGTTCTCGCGCTTGTTGCTGGATGAACTGGACGAAGGCACGGTGGATTTTCTGCCCAATTATGACGGTAGCCAACAAGAACCCGTCTGCCTGCCCGCCCGCCTGCCCATCATGCTGCTTAATGGCGCATCGGGCATTGCCGTGGGCATGGCCACCGAAATCCCATCGCATAATCTGCGCGAGGTTGCCCAGGCCTGTGTAGCCCTGCTGCGCAAGCCGACCTTGCCCGATGAGGATCTCTACCGGATGATTCCGGGGCCCGATTTTCCGGGTGGCGGCCAGATTATTTCTTCGCCGCAGGATATTGCGCAGATATATGCCAGCGGGCGCGGCAGCCTGAAGGCTCGGGCGTGTTGGCATTTCGAGGATCTGGCCCGGGGGCAATGGCAGATGGTGGTCACCGAACTGCCGCCCGGCACATCGAGCCAGAAAATCCTGGAAACCATTGAAGACCTGAGCAATCCAAAGCCGCGGGCGGGCAAGAAATCCCTGTCGGCTGAACAGCAGCAAACCCGCGCCCTGGTGCTGGGGCTGCTGGATGCGGTGCGCGACGAGTCCGGCAAGCAAGCGCCGGTGCGGCTGGTGTTCGAGCCTAAATCCCGCACCATTGACCGGGATGAGTTTGTCAATCTGCTGTTGGTACGCACAGGCCTGGAAGGCAATGTGCCGCTGAATCTGGTGTGTATTGATACCGATGGCCGACCGGGCCAGCGCAGCTTGCGTCAGGTGCTGGAGTCCTGGCTGGCGTTTCGCGCGCAGACAATCAATCGGCGCACGCGTCACCGGTTGGATAAGGTCATGGATCGCATCCATATTCTGGAAGGTCGCAGCATTGTCTATCTGAATGTCGACGAGGTCATCCGGACGATCCGCGAGGCCGACGAGCCGCGTGCGGCCCTGATGGAGCGATTTGCCCTGACGGAACGCCAGGCCGACGATATCCTGGAGATGCGCTTGCGCCAATTGGCCCGCCTGGAAGGCATCCGGATCGAACAGGAACTGCTGAAAAAGCGCGAGGAACAAGACGCCTTGCAGCACTTGCTGGATAACCCCGATGCTTTCAAGCGCCTGATGATTCGCGAGATCGAAGCCGATGCAAAGCAGTATGGTGACGACAGGCGCACCCTGATCGAGCCGGCTGATCGGGCCGTGATGGAGGCCCAGGTGCTGGACGAGCCCGTCACGGTCATCATGTCGCAAAAAGGCTGGCTGCGGGTGCGCCAGGGCCATGGGCATGATGCGATGCAGTTTGGCTTCAAGGCGGGCGACGCGCTGTATGACGCGGTGGAGTGTCGCAGCACACAAGAGCTGATTGCCTTGTCCAGCACGGGGCGCAGCTATTGCGTGGCGGTGTCAGGCTTACCGTCGGCCCGGGGGGATGGCCAGCCCGTCACGTCCATGCTGACGCTGGAGCCGGGCAGCCGGATTGTGCATATGCTGGTGGCTGATCCCGCCCAGCGTCTTTTGCTGGGCGTCGCGTCGGGCTATGGTTTTGTGGCGACAGCAGGAGACATGGCGACGCGCCAGCATGCGGGCAAGCAATTCGTGACGGTGGACCAGAAAGATGTCTTGCTGAAACCTCTGTACCTGTCGCCAGAGCACCATGCTGTGGCTTTGCTCAGCGAAAAAGGCAAGTTCCTGGTGGTGGGGCTGGAGGAACTGAAGGGGCTCTCCGGTGGCGGGCGCGGCACGATATTGATGGGTCTGGACGCTGGTGATAGCCTGGCGCAGTGGGCTGCCGTGGGGCCGTCCGGCGTGCTGTTGCGCGGGGTATATCGGGCACGGGATACCGAACTGAGCCTATCGCTGGATGATCTTGCGACCTATGTGGGGCGGCGGGCGCGCAAGGGCAAGTTGCTGGAGGTCAAGATCAAGCAACCCAGTCTTTGGTCTGGTGGACTGTGAGACAGTCTTTGATTGTCCGTTGGTTTAGGGCTGGGCGCGATAAAATGGAGCCAGGCCATTTTTATCGGAATTCATGATGAGCTTCAAAGTCTTGGTGCAACCTGCCGGTCGGGAATTTACGGTCGAACCAGGGCAGACCATTCTGGATGCGGCGCTTGATGTCGGCCTGATTCTGCCGTACAGCTGCCGCAATGGCACCTGCTCCACCTGCCGTGGGCGGGTGGTGTCGGGCGATTATGACGCGGGGGCGGCCCCGGACCGGATTCTGGATGCGTCGGACCGGGCGCAGGGCTATACCTTGTTGTGCCAAGCCCGACCCAGTTCGGATGTGGTGATCGAAGCCGAGGAAGTTCGCATGCGGGGCGATATCGTGGTGCGCAAGATGCCGGTGCGGGTGCAGACGATCAGCCCGCTGGCTGAGGACGTACTGGAGATCACCTTGCAATTGCCCTCAGCCGAGGCCTTTGTCTTTCAGCCGGGGCAGTATCTGGAGTTCTTGTTCAAGGACGGCAGCCGCCGCAGCTATTCCATGGCGTGCGCCCAGGCTCAGGATCATCGGATCAGCCTGCACGTACGGCATATGCCGGGCGGGATGTTCACGGATCGGGTGTTTGGCCTTGGGGATACACCGTTGAAGTCCAAAGATATCTTGCGCATCGAAGGCCCCTTGGGCTCGTTCTTTTTGCGGGATGATGATTGCCCGATTTTGTTTCTGGCCAGCGGCACGGGCTTTGCGCCCATCAAGGCCATGATTGAAGGCATGCTGCTGCGCGGGGATACACGCCCGGTGGTGTTGTATTGGGGCGGGCGGCGGCCGGCAGATCTGTATCAGCTGGACTTGGCATTGGCCTGGCAGGATCAGCAGGCCGGATTCAGCGTGGTGCCGGTGGTGTCGGACGCCTTGCCCGATGATGCCTGGACGGGTCGCACAGGTTGGGTGCATCAGGCGGTGATGACGGACTTTCCGGATTTGTCCGCGCACCAGGTCTATGCCTGCGGCACCCCCGCCATGGTCGAGGCCGCCCGTCGGGACTTTGTCCAGCAGTGCGCGCTGCCGCTGGATCGGTTTTATGCCGATGCTTTTACCTCCGAGGCCGATCTGGCCGGAGTGCAGGCATGAAAATTGTGGTGCTGGGCGCGGGTGTGATCGGCGTCTCCAGCGCCTGGTGGCTGGCGCGCGCCGGTCACGAGGTCGAAGTCATCGAGCGTCGGCCAGGGGTCGCCTTGGAAACCAGTCGCGCCAACGGTGGCCAGATTTCCGTCTGCTATGCCGAACCCTGGGCCAGTGCCCATACCCTGAAAAAAGTCTTGCGTTGGGTGGGTCGTGCCGATGCGCCGTTGCGCGTCAGCCTGCAGGCCAGCCCCCGGCAGTGGCTGTGGTGTGCCCGCTATCTGTCCGAATGCCGGGCACCTCGGTTTGTCGCCAATTTGCGTGCCATGGTGGCGCTGGCGCAGTACAGCCGTGCGACCCTGGGTGAACTGCGGACTCAGTTGCATCTTGATTATCAGCAGTTGCAGCGCGGCATTCTGGCCTTTTACCGCGATCCGCAAGAATACGAACACGCCCAAGCCAGCGCTGCTTTGATGCGCGAACTGGGGGTGGATCGACGGGTCGTCGATACGGCCGAGGTCCTGCGCATCGAGCCTGCCTTGGCGGCGGCCCGGGACCCGATTGTGGGTGGGGACTATACCGAGACAGATGAGTCTGGGGATGTGCACTTGTTTACCCGAGCCCTGGCTGAACGCGCGCGGGCAGCTGGGGTGATGTTTCGCTACAACACGCGGGTCAATCGCCTGGTGGCTGTTGATGGCCGGGTGTCGGTGGCCGAGCTTGTCGAGCCGGACGGTTATTTTCGATCTGTGCGGGCGGATGTTTTTGTGGTGGCGCTGGGCAGCTACAGCCCCCAGTTGCTGGCGCCACTGCATGTGGCATGCCCGGTCTGGCCCGTTAAGGGCTATTCCGCCACTTTTTCCCTGAAGGACCCGCAGGCAACGCCTGTGGTCAGCCTGGTGGACCAAGAGGCCAAAATCGTGACTTCGCGCCTGGGCAATCACTTGCGGATGGCGGGTACGGCAGAACTGGGCAGTTATTCGCGGATTCTGGATACGGGTCGTTGCAATCAGTTGGTTGAACACGCCAAGTCCTTGTTTCCAAATGCCCTGGATTTTGCTAATGTTCAGTTCTGGTCTGGCCTGCGTCCGACGACACCCTCCAATGTGCCGCTGATCGGGCGCACCCGGTTGCGTAACCTGTATCTGAACACAGGACATGGCAGCTTGGGCTGGACCATGGGTGCTGGGTCTGGCCGCGTGTTGGCCGATCTGATTTCAGGGCGTGTGCCCGATATCTCTTTTCCTTTTTTGAGCTGATTCATGATGAGATTTTCCTTTGGCACCGGCGTACGAAGCTCGGGATTTTCTGCTGCCTGCCTGATGGCCGCAGCCGCCGTGACGGTGCCGGCTTATGCCGCCACCGATGTACCGGTGTGGGTCAGCCTGAATGGACACAATGCCGATGTGTTCGAGTCCCTGACAAAAGCCTATAACCGCAGCCAGTCCGATGTCCAGGTCCAGGTTCGCAATTTCAGCACCCCCGAGGCCTTGAGCCAAGCCCTGGATGCGGCTGCTCGTGATAAAAAACTGCCGGCGCTGGCGCAGCTGGGCGATAGCCACACCCTAGAGGAAATCTCTCGGCGTTCTTATGTGCAGCCGCTGCACGCTTTGCAAAAATCCGGCCCCCTGAAAGGCATCCAGTGGTTTGTGTCTTCCGATAATGCCTTTATCCATGACCCCAAAGGGCAGCTCATGGCATTTCCGGCCATGCTCGAAATCCCGGTCATGTACTACAACCAGGATGCTTTCAAAAAGGCCGGCCTGGCGCCTGCCGCCCCGCAGCGCACCTGGATCGATCTCCAGGGCCAGTTGGTCAGCCTGGCCAATAATGGCTCGCGCAAATGTCCCTTGACGTCGGATCTGCCAGTCTCGATCAATCTCGAAAATCTGGCCGCCGTCAATAACCAGCTGTATGCCAGTGCCGATAACGGCCTCAAGGCGAAAGGCGGGCTGCCCAGTTTTTCCTTTGATCTGACCTATGTGCGTCACTTGTCCCTGATGATCAGCTGGGTGCGTGCCGAAATCATGACGCGGCCGGATGTGGGGGTTCAGTCCATTCAGCGCTTTGCCCAGGGCGAATGTGCGGTGATGATGTCTGGCTCTGGCCATATCGGGGCCTTCAATGATCAAAGCAAGCTGCATTATGCTGTCTCAGGCCTGCCTTATTACCCCGAAGTCACTAAAGTCCCCGGCAATCCCTTCGTCAGTGGTGCAGGCCTGTGGGTCATGAAGTCACCTAAGCCCGTCACGGATGCCACCGCTGGTTTTCTGGGCTGGTTGGCGCAGCCCGAACAGGCTGCTCGCTGGTACCAGCAGACTGGTTACCTGCCGATGACGCAGGCCGCCTTCAAGGACACACCCGCCAGCTTCTATAAAAACCTGGGTCAATGGCGTGAACTGGTGGCGGTTTATGCAGGACGTTCCGCCGTCACGGGACAAGGCTTCCGCATCCATAATTATCCCGCCATCCGCACGCGCTTTCAGCAGATTCTGACCGCCGCCCTCGATGGCCAGCAGCCGGCCGTGACTGCGCTGAACCTGGCTTCCGCCGAAGGCAACCGTCTGGCTCGCCAGCGTTGACAAGCCCTCTGGGGCATTTTTAGCCCTGCGTAGTTCCCAGTCTGGTGGTCGCGCCGCCATCAGGCCACCATAGGCACCTGATTCCCTGAATCCGGTGCCTTTTTTCAGGCCGCCGCATCCAGGGAGACTCCTGGGGGAACGGCATGATGAGAATGTTCGGCATTATCTGGCTGGCGGCAAGCCTGACCGGGTGCGTTACAACCGACGGCCACCGTTGGTGGCGTGAGATGACCGGGATGGGGCCAGCGACAGGCACGTACCATTTCGATTGGCGTTTGTCGGGTGATCCAGACCTTGCGCCATTGCAGGTCTTTGATGATGGGCGGGACACCTGGCTGCAGTATCCCGTCGGCCAGTCAGCACCGGCATTGTTTGCCCGCACAGCGGCCGGCGATCGCCTGCTGCGGCCACGGCGCGAAGGCGACTACCTGGTGGTCAGCGGTGTCCATGATTATTTGTTGATGCGTGGCGGGCTGCTGCAGGCCGAGGCGCGTCGTCAGGCCTTGAGTGCGCAGGACGTGGGCAGTAGGGATATCCAGGTATCGGACGCATCCACTGCGCCGGCGACGTCCGAGCCATCCGTCCCTGTGTCTGCTTCGCCGTCACTGCCGGTGGCGCCGACTGTTGTCCTTGCCGGGCCTGCACCGATGCTGGCCAGTGCGATGGTGAAGCTGCCGGTGCCTGCCATGCCCATACCCCTGAAGCCTGTACCGGCACGGTTCGAGGTCACGCCTGCTGATGGCAATGTCCGTCGTGCCTTGGCGCGGTGGGCGCGCACGGCTGGCTGGGCGTTCGATGCAGAGCATTGGGCTGTGGATGTGGATATTCCCCTGGCAGGTTCAGCGGTCTTTGACGAGCCATTCAGGGGGGCGGTGCGTAGCCTGCTGGCAGCCACCGAGCTGGGTGATCGTCCCCTGCAGCCTTGTTTTTATGCCAATCAGGTGTTGCGCGTGGTGTCGCTGGCCCAGCGCTGTGATCGCACTCAAGGGTCAGGGGTGGAGTCATGAGACAGCACCTGATTCGCAGTCTGTTGCTGGTGGGCCTGGCCTTGCCTGGCTGCGCCTTGCAGCAACGCATCCAACAGGCCAAGCAGGATTACCAGCAGACCGATCATGCCGTCGTCGATGGCCATGAACGCTTTGCCCGTTCGTTGACCGATCAGGCTCAGCGCCGTGCCGCGCAGGAAATCGCCAAGCCCTGGGTGGCGGGGCGTGCCCAGCCTTTGGCGCGCGAACTGTCCTTGCCCGCCGCGCTGCGCGCGCATGTGCGTACGACCTTGCTGTTTGCCGATGGCGCGGATGATTTGCGCCAGATCGCCCGACGCATCTCTGCGGTCACCAGTATTCCGGTCTATGTACGCCCGGACGCCTTGTTGCCTGCCTGGAGTTTTCTGCCGCGCCTGGCCGTCGAGACTCGGTCGGACTCGATGGATGCGGATCAGCCGCCGCCGTTTGACCTGGCGGCGGGGCCTGCGCCTTTACCCGATATTCTGGATCGGTTGGTGGCCCGCCTGGGGGTCTGGTGGCGCTATAGCCAGGGGCGTATTGAATTCTTCCGCACGGATACTCGGGTCTTCAATGTGCGTGCGTTGACGCTGGATGCTCGTGCTCAGGCCTCCCTGGGGCTGGGCGGGCGTCAGGCCGAGGGCGGATTCATCAGTACGTCCAGCACGCAGCTCAGCAGCGGCGAACAGGACGTCATGAAAACGGTGCGGGCGCGCATTGAACCGTTCTTGTCGCGTGCAGGCCTGCTGGTGGCCGAGCCAGGCGCGGGGTCGACCGTGGTCGTTACGGACACCCCAGAGGTCCTGGATCGCATCGCGCTTTACCTGGATCAGGAAAACCGGGCGCTGACGCGGCGGGTACGCCTGGTATTCGAAGAACTGACGGTGGCCTTGAGTGAGCAAGCCCACGCCAGTCTGGATTGGAACCTGGTGTTTTCCGGGGCAGGCATGGCTGCGGGCCTGGCTGTCCCCGCCTTCACCAGCGGGGCGGTTGCAGGCAGCGTAGGGCTTGGGATTACCCAGGGGAGCATGAGCGGCAGCGAGGCCATTATTCGAGCCTTGGGCGAGTCGGTGCAACTGGTGCGACGCAGCAGCGTGCCGATGTTGACCTTGAATCGTCGCCCAGTCACTCATGCTGTGCGGACAACCTTCTCTTATATCGATCGGGTGGAAACCACCCCGATGTCCGGGACCAATGGGCTGGCCGTGCCGGCTGTATCGGTCAATCAAAAGGAAGAAACAGTGGGATCGCTGCTGACCTTGGTGCCGGATGCCCAGGATGATGGACAGATTCTGTTGTCGCTGGCCTATGACAATACGGTGGCGCAACCCCTCAAGACCGTCACGTTTGGGGATCGTGAAAACCCTTTGCAATTGCAACAGCTGACTGTGGAAGGTAATGGGACGGTGCAACAGCTGGCCTTGCAGCCAGGGCAGCCGCTGGTGGTGTCCGGCTTTGACCGTCAGCAATCGGAATCTGCCGCGCGACGTCTTAATCCAGGCTTACCCGCCATTCTGGGCGGCGGAAATCGGGTGGATGCCCAGCGGCTGGCCACCTTGTTGATTATTACCGCCCAAGTCGAAGAAGGGCTTTGACCATGACTGCCACACGACTTGTCTCGGTGCAGCAGTTGCCCTTGGCTTTTGGTCTGGACTGGTTGCCTGTGCTGGGAGACCCCGCATTGGCCTGTGCCCAGGCCCGGCGTGAAGGCGCTTCGCATCTGGTGCTGTCCGGCAACCCGCCAGCCGCATTGGGATTGGCGTATGGGCTGCTCAGGGCGCAGGCCTGCTGGTCAGCGGCGGATTTGCTGGCGCGCGAATATCCCCAGGGCACCTGGGCCTGCATGCTGTTGCTCGATGGTCAGACGTGGCATGTCCTGGCCTGCCACGAAGGGGTGGTGCTGGTCCGGGCTGACCGCAGTTATCCTCAGCCTGAACTCGCCCGTCAGGCAATTGAAGACCTGCGCCTGGCGTATCCGCGCCTGCAATTGTTGGACCCGCATGCGTCGGCTGATGATTTGTTGCAGCGCTTGGCTCGTCGGGCTGCGGTCGCTCCTGCCTTGCAGGGCATCCGTCCCGTGCGTACCTACCGGATGTTGCTGGCCGGGGGCTTGCTCAGTCTGCTCTGGTGGGGCTATGCCTATGGCTTGCCGCAGAGTTCGGCGCGGTCGACGCCGGATGCGGCTCAGGCTTGGCAGCATGTTCTGAACCAGTCCCTGTCTCGCCACCCTTTGCATGGCGAGACAGGCACCCGTGCTCTGCTGCAGGCCATGTATCTGCAACCGGTGCGATTGGCTGGCTGGGTGCTCAAGGACTTGCAATGCCAGCCCGGCAGCGTGGCGACGGTCTGGCAATGTCGCAGCGAATATCGACGGCTGGATTTACAGGCGGATAACCGGGGCTTGTTGCAGGCGGCTCCGCCTGGCTGGCGCCTGGATTTTCCCTCGTTGGATCAGGCTCAGGCCAATTGGAGCATGGCGCTGGATGGGCAGATCGCCGACCCCCAGGCCTTGCCGCAGGCGCGTTTGGTCGCGCGTGATTGGGCCAGTGCGCTGCAGGCGGTCTTGCCTGCTTTCACGGCCTTGCGGGTGCAGGGCCCAAAGCCGCTGGCCGTCCCGCCGCCGCGTGACGCCGATGGGCAGGCGCTGCCCATGCCGCCGGATTTTCCCAGGTTGGCCACCAGAGCCGTCAAGGTCGAGGGGCCGTTGCGCTCCGCTGGCCTGCTGGTGCCTTTGTCGCGTGCCGTGTCCTGGCACAAGGCGGTTGTCACCCATGCGCCCGGCACACGCCCAGGTCTGAAGTCCAGCCGCCTGGTTTTGCATTTAGAGGGGGCCTTGTATGAAAACCGTTGATCGAACACTGTGCTGCCTATCATTGACGTTGGGTTTGCTGGGGCCGGGGGGGGGCTTGGGCGCAGGAGCTCCCGTCGGCGGCTACCGAGCAATGGGAGACTCAGTCGGTACGCGAACTGATGCAGCGAGATTTACAGGATGCACTGGGCGATGCTGCAAAACCTGCCCAAAAGCGTAGCGATTCCCGCCCCCTGGCTTCTGTGCAGGCGGTGCTGGCTCCCAGGCTGGTGGCTTTATATGGGGTTGGGGCGGTGCTGATGGCCGAAGTCCAAGTTGGCCAGCAGGCCTATCTCTATGTACGGGGCCAGCCCTTTCCGGCAGGGTACGTCGGGGATGCCGGGGTGTACCAACTGCGCGGCATGAATGGCGCTTGCGTGCAGCTGGAGCGCGGCGAGGATCGCCATTCGCTGTGCCTGCGCATGTTGCTTGGCGGGGGCCAGCCATGAAAGCCTGGTCTTCCGTCTTGCGCTTATCCGAGCCCTTGCCGCCCTTCGATTTGTCGGCAGCTGTTCTGATTGAACGCGCCGAACAGTTGGCTGCGTTGCTGCCCCCGGTTCAGCGGGTCATGGCGCGGCAGTTCGATGTGCAATCGCTGGCGGATCGTATCTGCCCGGTGGAGCGGGCCGATGGCAGCATCACAGTTCTGGCGCGGGCCGAATATGTGGGCGGCGATCAGGCGGATGCCCTGGTGCGGCGCATCCAGGCGGCAGGGCACCGTTTATCGTCACCCGCCCGCTATGTGCTGCCCGCCGCCTTGTTGATGGCGCTATCGCGGGATTCGGATACGGCAACGCTGACCTTGTTGCCGACAGATCGTACGCCGACGGCGCTGGCCGGGGTATTTCAAGATCTGGTTGAATGGGGCGTGCGCCAGGAGGCCAGCGACTTGCACCTGAATGTTTATCGCGATTTGCCGCAGTCCGAGGTTCGTTTCAGCGTGGCGGGTCGGTATATTGCACCAGCGCGTTTCAGCCCCATGCCCACAGACTTGCTGATGGACGTGCTGGCGGTGGCCTGGATGGATATTCAGGGGGGTAATGGGGCGGTATTCGATCCCTTGCAAGAGCAGCAGGGCAGTTTGCAACGCCGGGTGGATGGCCGTGCCTATACCTTGCGTTGGGCGTCGCTGGCGGCCGAGCGAGGCCCCAGTGTCTGTCTGCGGTTCTTGTCGCGCGATGCCGTCACTCAGGTCGCTGACCTGGGCAGCCTGGGATACAGGCCGGACCAAGTCGCATGTTTTGATCGCGTGATGCGCTCCGAAGGGGGTGCCATTGTGCTGGCTGGCACTGTGGGTTCGGGTAAGTCCACTACCTTGGCGACGTTGATTCGGGCCTTGCCGGACCACCATAAGGTCATCACGCTGGAAGAGCCTGTCGAATATCGCATTGAGGGGGCGGTGCAGAACACCATCAGCCGGGACCTGGATCAACAGGCCAATGATCGGTATGCCGCAAAATTGCGCACGCTCAAACGCTCAGCCATGAGCGATGTGCTGCTGGGGGAAATTCGCGACGCCGATAGCGGGTTGGCCTTCATGGATCTGGCAGGCTCTGGCGTCAATATCTATACCACGGTGCATGCGCCATCGGCACGGGCCATTATCGATCGTCTGTCGTCTACTTTTATTGGGGTCCCGCGCGACTTTCTGGAGACGCCGGGAATGCTGAAGCTGTTGGTGTTTCAGGCCTTGCTGCCACAGCTCTGTCCCGCGTGTGCGTTGCCAGCCACTGCAGCGGCCCTGCAGCGACAGGATGGTGGCCGCCAGGGTTTGGCCCGCTGGGCGCAATGGCTGGGTTGGATCGAGTCCGGCTGGGGGCTAGCGGCTGACCAATTGCGGCTGCGTAATCCAGTGGGTTGTGCGCAGTGCCGCGTGCCGCAGTTACCCGAACTGGCCGGCTATCAGGGGCGAACGGTGGCGGCCGAACTGCTGGAGCCGGGCTTGGGGGCCAGCTATGCGGCAGCAGCAGGGGGCGGCTTTCTCCCGCATCCCCTCCAGAGCGCTTATGCGCATGCAATGCACAAAGTCGCTGTCGGGCAGGTGGATCCGCGCGATGTCGAGGGCCGCTTCATGGCTTTCGAAACGCTGGTGTTGCGCTGTCGCCAGCATGGGGTATCGATGCTGGACCCCGGAGGCTGGTCATGAGTTGGATACGAATCGGACTGGCCCGCTGGCGCTGGCGCTTGGATGTCTGGCAGTTTTCTGGTCGGCGTGCCGATTATTTCGCTTATCTGCACGCAGTGCTGACGGCCACCCAGGGACGTCTGACTATCCGTGAATTATTTGATCGGGATGCGCTGCGCTATGGCCCACGCACCGTGCGTGGGCGGCTTTCTCGTGGTTGGTCGCAGGCCTGCGAGGCTAGCGGCGGAGACTTGCACGCAACCTGGCGTGGGTGTTTTCCGCCCGATGAGCGGGCTTTGGTGCAGGTGGCCCAGATGTTTGGCAATGCCCGCTTGCTGGCCTGCTTCGAGTCGCTGGCTCAGCATCTGGATCTGTTGATTCGAGCTCGACAATTGCTGTGGAGCACGTTGGGGGCTGCAGCGCTGGCGGTGCTGGTGGTCAGTGCCCTGGTACTGGCCTTGCCCGCCTGGACAGTGCCTTCTTTGCAGCAGGCTTTTCAGGGCTTGCCCGACCTTTTTTATGGTCCCTGGGCACGATCCTTATTTGCCAGTGCCAAGGCGCTGGACACTTGGGGGGTGGGTATTCCGCTGGTCGCGCTGGCGGCCGTCTTGTGCGGCGCGCTGACGCTGCCCCGGACCTATGGGCCCTGGCGTCAGTTGCTGGATCGTTTTGGTCCGTGGCGCTTGTATCGCCAGATCCAGGCATTACGGATGATGGCGCTGGTATCGATTCTGCTGCGGCCTGGCGCAGGTGGCGCTACCCAATTACGTGCGGTATTGGTGTTGTTGCTGCAGCATGCCAGCCCCTGGCTGGCGGCTCATCTCAGGCACATGGTGGGGCGCCTGGATCGGGGGTTTAACGGCGCGGCGGCGCTGGATACCGGCCTGCTGGATCGGGATCTCTACTGGTATTTGCTGGATCTGGAGGCGGCCCATGGCTTGCAGCCAGCTTTGCAGGCGGTGCATGCCCGGATGGCGACTGTCTGGTTTACACGGATTCGGCTGCAGGCCCAGGGGTTGCGCTGGTTGGTCCTGCTGGCGGGGGTGGCCAGCGTCCTGAGCATAGGTCTGTGGCATTACGCAGCCATTGACGAGCTGCGTCGCGGTTGGATGATGTTTCACGCCAGTCAATAGGGGCTGGTGTCATACAGCCGGAGAACGGCTAAAGGAGAGCAGCAATGCATACTGACCAGACCCTGCTGTGCGGGGCTTACAGGATCAGGCAGCGACAGGCACAACGCGGGTTTTCGCTGATCGAGGTCTCTATTGTGACGGCGATTGTGCTGTTGATTGCAGTCATAGGCATCCCGGCCATCGGCGGCTACGTGATGGAAAACAAGGTGCCCAAGGTTGGCGAGGAACTGGCGCGCTTCATCATGCAGACCCGGGTGAATGCGGGCTCCTCGGGCGATGTGCCGTATACGGATATCGGGACGGAGAATCTGGCTTCGATGGTGGCCGACTCCACAGTGCTGGGCTTAAGCAGCGATGGCACGGTGCGTCATGGCCTGGGCAGCGGGGGCAGCATCGAAGTCGAGGCCAGTGATGGGGGCGCTGGTTTTGTTCTGCGCTTGTCGCAGGTCAATCACGTTGCGTGCCCCTCGATTGCTTCAGTCTTGCAGCGCATGGCCGAGCAGATCACCGTGACTGGTGATGGCGGTGCTGCCAAGACCGTCAAGGATGAGGCCACCCCGTATAGCGCCTTGGCGGCAGAGGCGGCCTGCAGCCGGGGGGATGTCAATCAGTTCGCTTTCCATGTGCGCTGAGCCTTGCACGCCGCCGGCCCGGCATCCGAGACAGCGGGGTTCCTTATTGCTGGAGCTGATGGTGGTGGCCGTGCTCGCCACGCTGTTGGTCGTCTGGGCCAGCCAGACTTGGGCGCAGCGCATCCGGGTGCTGCAGGCCCAGGCGTTGGCCGCCTGGATGCTGCCTGCCCGCGATGCTGCCCAGGCCTTATTGGTGCATCATGGCGCACAGCTTCAGCAAGCGGAGGCGCCAGATGCCATGGGTGAATACGGCATTGCCGATTGGCGGTCTCCGCAATGGACAGAGCTGCAGGCGCTCGGGCTGCTGGCGCCTGGTTGGCAGAAATCCGGGCCTTTGCGCCAACAGTTGGATTTGCAGATTCAGCGTTCAGATAGCTGCCCTCAAGCGCCTTGTCGGTTGCAGGCCTTGGTGCTTGCCCAACCAGGATTGCTGCGTACCGAAGGCGGGATGGATGCGTTTCTGGTGGCCGAATGGCTGCAGGCCACCCAGGGTCGAGGCTTGGTGGTCTGGCCGCAGGCACTCCAGCAGCTCAGGGGGGCAGGGCGGATGATCAATTTGCCACCATCCAGTCGCTGGGGGCCGGGTACGGTCGCTTTGCAGGCCGAGCTGACTTTGGCACAGGATACCGTGGGCGATCCAGACTCGGAGTCCGGTCCACAGGTCGATCCTGTCGATCACAGCGAGTTTTTGCGTGTCCGGGATTCGCGCAATCCGGATTTTCAGGGGGCAGTAAGCGCGCGTGGCTTGGTACGCAGCGACACTTGGCTGCAAGGTCAGGAAGGTCTGCTGCTGGTCAAGGGGGTGGCGTCTGGTGGGGTTTGTGCGACAGAAGGGGGGATTGGGCGCCAGGGTGTACGGCCCGGCCTGCTTGTCTGTCATCAAGGCCGCTGGCAGCAATTGGCTGGGCCCGCAGGAGGGGGCTATTTGCTGAGTTCAAAGTATGGTTGTGCCGGTAAGTTAAGCAACTTCACCGGCAACCCGCTGACAGGGGCTTGTTCCTGTGGGGCAGGCTACCAAGCCATTCAGGTGTCCGAAAGTGGAGACATGGCCCATGTGGATGGATTATCGCGTGGCTATATCTGTATTCCAGGCTCTTGATGAAAGCTCAGCGGGCGCCATCGCAGGTTTTGCGATGGCGCCCGCTGGCTGTGGGGGCGGGAAAGCCAACCCCCACATGCTTGCTTACTGGCCGCTCCAGGCCGCGATGATAGCGCGCTCGTCGTCGGTCATTTGCGTGAGGTTAGCCAGTGGCATGTACTGATTGCCTACCACCAGTTTGATCTGGGCCGCATGCTGCAGGGTTTCGGCCTCTGTGTCCAGCATGATGCCCGCCGGGGCAGCGGCAAAACCAGCCTGAGTAGGTTTGGCCGAATGGCATTCCACACAACGGGCTGCGATGATGTCATGCACCTGCTGGACCGTGACAGCGGCGGCTGCACTGCTGCCCGGCCTGGCCAAGCACCGGAGCTGCGGCAGGCGCGGGGGCTGCGATCCAGCCGATCAATGCCAGGGTGATGATGCCCGCTGCAGGGTAGCGCAGGTCGTTCTTGCCCAGGTGGCGCAGCACAAAGTACTGACGGATCACCCCACCGGCAAAGATGAACAGCGCCATGATGATCCAGGCGTATTCGTTCGAGTACGTGAACGAATAGTGGTTGCTGAGCATCAGGAAGATCACCGGCAAGGTGAAGTACGTGTTGTGGACAGAACGTTGTTTGCCCCAGGCGCCATCCAGTGGGTTGGGTTTTTCGCCCGCCTTCAGCGCCTTCACCATGCGTCGCTGGCCGGGAATGATCCAGAAGAACACGTTGGCCGACATGCAGGTGGCCATCAGGGCGCCCGTGATCAAGAAGGCTGCACGGCCCGGGAAGATCTGGGTGGTCAGCCAGGCAGTCACCACCATCATCACGGCAACGGCAACACTGAGCCAGCCATCATTGTTCACCGTGGGGCTGATGATGCGGCACAGGCGCGAGTAGATGTTGTAGCCCACCACCAAAAACAGCACAGCCAGGGTGCCGGCTTCCATGCCGGTCATGTTGCGGGCCCATTCCCAGGGGCTGTTCGGGTTGACCAGATAAATATCGGCCCTCAGCAGGTACAGCAGCACGAAAATCCCGAAACCGGATAGCCAGGTGGTGTAGGCTTTCCAGAACGACCAGTGCAGATCGGGTGGCAGCTCTGGCGGGTTGGTCAGGTATTTTTGATTGTGGTAGAAGCCGCCGCCGTGCACGGACCACATTTCACCAAAAACCCCCAGTTTTTTGCTGTGTTCGCCTTTGGGCGGATGCAAGCTGAGGTCGAGCATGACGAAGTAAAACGATTCGCCAATCCAAGCAATGGCTGCGATGACATGTAACCAGCGGATCAGCAGATTGCCGTATTCCAGAAAAAAACCTTCCATGACGAGGTCTCCTCTAATTTTATATTTGATCAGGATTCATGACGTAAGGTCTGAAGTGCCGCCCCCTGTGATTTTTTGTGGGGACGGATTCAGAGAATACTGAGAAATGGAATAGGTCTTAGCTGCCGCGATAGGTAGACCAAGTCCAGGGCGTCACGACCAGCGGCACGTGGTAGTTCTGCTCGGGGTGCGCCACCCCGAAGCGCAGGACCACGACGTCCACGAAGCGTGGCTCTGGTAGGCTGATGCCTTTGGCTGAGAAATAATCCCCAGCATGGAAAACCAGCTCGTAGGTACCCTTGATCAGGGCATCGCCACTGAGCAAAGGCGCATCGCAGCGGCCATCGTGATTGGTGGCCGTCTGTGTCAGCAGGGTACGCGTGTCGCCGTCCAGGCGATAGAGTTCCAGGGCGACGCCCTGAGCCGGAACACCGTGAACAGTGTCCAGGACATGGGTGGAAAGTTTTCCCATGGTAGTAATCCCCGGTCAGTATCCTGCCAGTGGGCCCCCGGTATGGCCGTCCCGGCACAAGTGACCGGTTCGCGTCGGGCTGGTGGATGCCAGGCCCGTCGGGGCAGGATGGTTTAAGTCGGATGATGAATGGTCCAACAGCAGTTTTCATCAGCGCCGACATATTGTCAACAATTTGTGTTGACGATTTTCGCGTGATCAACAATAATTGTCAACAATTTCCTTGATCATGTGTTTCGATGCTTCAACTCAAACCTCAGCGTTCGGCCGCGCCCGACCTGCAAGCCCCTCGGGCCTCGTCGCTGCGCAAACCGAAATCCTCCAGCAACTCCACCGAGGTCCAACGTGTCTACGATGCAATCTTTGACGCAGCCATGGACCGTCGGCTGCTGCCTGGTGCCAAGCTGACCGAAGCCACGCTATGTTCTATTTTTGATTGCTCGCGCAGCACGGTCCGGACTGCCTTGGCTCAGTTGGCGCACGACAAGATCGTGCTGATCGAGCCAAATCGCGGGGCTCGGGTCTGGCAGGCCTCAGCCAAGGAAATCCGGGATGTGTTTGCTATGCGTCGCGCCCTGGAGGGCATTGCGATCGACCAGTTGGTACGGCTGGACGACCTGGATGTCCGGCTGAAACCGCTGGACGACATGGTCAGCCGAGAACAGCAAGCCTACGAACAGGGTGATCGCACCAGTTGGCTGCGTCTGTCCAATGCGTTTCATGTGGAATTGGCTCGGGTGCTGGACAACCAGGTGCTGATCGAGATGCTTTCCGGGCTGTGCGCCCGTACGACACTGATCATTGCCCTGGGGGACGGGCCAGAGGGCACGGCCTGCTCGTATGTCGAGCATCAGGACATTCTGGGCCATATCCGTCAGCGCGATGCCCAGGGGGCCAAGTCCGCCATGGACCACCATTTACAAGATTGCGAACAGCGGATGGAGACCCCGGCAACGGGTGTTGTCGATCCCTGGTCGGCCTTCAGCGTAGCACGCTGATGTTCATTTAACCGGAGACGATTCATGCAAGATCCTCACTATCCCCGCGACTTGATCGGCTATGGCCGCAGCACACCCCAGGCCAACTGGCCTGGCCAGGCGCGTGTTGCCGTGCAGTTCGTGATGAACTACGAAGAAGGCGGCGAGAATTGTGTGCTGCACGGCGATGCCGGGTCCGAGCAGTTTCTGTCCGAAATCATCGGGGCTGCGGCCTACCCGGATCGCCACCTGTCGATGGAGTCGATTTACGAATATGGTTCGCGTGCCGGCGTCTGGCGCATTCTGCGTGAATTCGAGCGCCGTGGCTTGCCCCTGACTGTGTTTGGTGTCGGCATGGCACTAGAGCGCAACCCCGAAGTTGCGCGTGCCTTTGTTGAACTAGGCCACGAGGTTGCTTGCCACGGCTATCGCTGGATTCATTATCAGAATGCCCCCGAGGCGCTGGAGCGCGAGCATTTCCAGCGCTGCGTCGAAATCGTCACTCAGCTGTTGGGTCGCCACCCAGATGGTTGGTATACCGGGCGCGATAGCCCCAATACCTTGCGCATCGTGGCCGAAGAAGGCAAGTTTCTGTACGACGCTGATTATTACGGCGACGATTTGCCGTTCTGGACCGAGGTGGATATCGGCGGCGGCAAGAAGCACCCTCAACTGATCGTGCCCTATACCCTGGACACCAACGATATGCGTTTTGCCTCGCCGCAGGGCTTTAACACCGGCGATCATTTTTTCCATTATCTGCGTGATGCCTTCGATGTGCTCTATGCCGAAGGCGAGACTGCCCCCAAGATGCTGTCGGTCGGCCTGCATTGCCGTCTGACCGGGCGCCCGGCGCGTTTTGCCGGCCTGCAACGTTTCTTGGACCATATCCAAAAGCATGATCGCGTCTGGATTGCCACGCGCGCTGATATTGCCCGTCATTGGGTCAAAGAACACCCCTTCAAACGCTAATTTTCAGGAACGTAACCGCCATGGCTTCTACCAATCTGCCCACCGGTACCGTGATCGACGCACCGGCCGTCGACCTGCCCGCCTTTGCCACCCGTCATCCCAATCTGGCCAGCGAAAAGCTGGGCGCCAGGATTGTCTCGTGCACGGATGAATTTTTCGCCAGCGCCACGCGCATGCTGCAGGACGCCGAGCCCGTATTCATCGTCGGGAAATTCGATGACAACGGCAAATGGATGGATGGCTGGGAGACCCAGCGCCGCCGCAATGGCGGTCACGACACTGCCATCATCCAGCTGGGCTTGCCGGGTGCCATCAAGGGCCTGGACATCAATACCAGTCACTTTACCGGGAATTTTCCGCCCGCTGCATCGCTGCAAGCCGCCTATTGCGAGGGCAATCCCGGTGCCGAAACGGTCTGGGTTGAACTGGTGCCGGCAAAGTCGCTGCAGGGAAATTCGCACCACTTTGTCGAATTCGATGATGATCGCGTCTGGACGCATCTGCGCTTGAATATTTTCCCCGATGGCGGGGTGGCCCGCTTGCGTGTCTATGGCCAACCAGCCTGCGATTGGGACCAGCAAGACCCCGATACCTTGTATGAGGTCTCGGCGCTGTCCAGTGGCGGGCGCATCGTGGCGTATAACGATTCGCACTTTGGTTCTCCCATGCCGCTGCTGACCCCGGGGCGTGGCGTGAATATGGGCGACGGCTGGGAAACCCGCCGCCGCCGCGAACCCGGCAATGACTGGGTCATCATCGAACTCGGCCATCCGGTCGTGGTCGAAAAAATCGAGATCGATACCGCGCACTTCAAGGGCAATTATCCTGATCGCGTATCGGTCCAGGGTGCTCTGGTCCAGGAGTCCACGGATCAGTCCCTGGTCACGCAGGCCATGTTCTGGCCCACGGTGCTGGGCGAACAGAAAACCGACATGGACAAGCAGCACTTTTACGAAGGCGCCGTCCTGCAGCCCGTCGGCCCGGTTTCGCACGTGCGGGTCAATATGTTCCCCGATGGCGGCATCAGCCGCGTCCGCATTTGGGGGCGCCTGGCACGTTAAGCGTGCGGCGGCCTGCGCCGGAAATTTCAGACTCGATATTGCGCCTGCCCCTATGCCGGGGCAGCTTGCGCCCACAAGGAGCAAACGATGACGGCTTCCGTCGCAGACCAGCCTTTGCAGGCATTCCTGAACCACTGGGTAGATGCCCATTTTGATCAGCAGCTTGCGCTGCTGCAGCGCCTGGTGGCGATTCCCACGGATACGCCGCCAGGCAATACGGCACCCCATGCCGAGGCGGTGGCAGCCTTGCTGGAGAGTTGGGGCTGGCAGGTGGAACGTCATGCAGTGCCCGAATCCGAGATGCAGGCCTATGGCATGCAGAGCATCACCAACCTGATCGTGCGCCGCCAGTATGCGACAGGTGGCCCGGTCATTGCGCTGAATGCGCATGGCGATGTAGTGCCGCCGGGCGAGGGCTGGACGCATGACCCCTATGGCGGAGAGGTAGCGGATGGTCGCCTGTATGGCCGCGCCTCGGCGGTGTCCAAGAGCGACTTCACCACCTATCTGCATGCCGTGCGGGCGCTGGAAGCCAGCGGCGCCGCGCTCCGGGGTGGGGTCGAACTGCATTTCACCTATGACGAGGAGTTCGGCGGGCTCAAGGGGCCGGGCTGGCTGCTGGCGCATGGCCTGAGCAAGCCCGATTATGCGGTGTGCGCCAGCTTCAGCCATGCTGTGGTGACTGCACATAATGGTTGTCTGCAGTTCGAGATCACCGTCAATGGCAAGGCCACCCATGGGTCCGACCCGAAATCGGGGCACGATGCCCTGCAGGCGGCCAACCGCATTCTGACGGAGATCTACCGCCAGGCGGCGGCGCTGGATGAGATCCATTCCGCCCTGGATGGCATCAGCAATCCGACCATGATCGTGGGTCGGATTGACGGCGGTACCAATACCAATGTGGTGCCTGGCCGCGTTGTGCTGAAGATGGATCGCCGACTGATCCCGGAAGAAGATCCCACCCAGGTCGAGGCCCAGGTGCGCCAGTTCATTCAGGCGGCAGTCGATGGCCTGCCGGGCATCACGCTGGATATCCGCCGCCTGCTGCTGGCGCGTCCACTGCGTCCCTTGCCGGGCCACGAAAAACTGGTCGCCAGCCTGCAGCGTCATGCCCTGGCAGTATTCGACGAGGCGATTCCGGCTGTCGGCACGCCGTTGTATGCCGATGCCCGTCTGTATGCCGAACACGGCATTCCCGTCGTCATGTATGGGGCCGGGCCGCGCACGGTGCTGGAATCGCGGGCCAAACAGGCTGATGAACATGTGTTGCTCAGTGATCTGAAAGGGGCGACCAAGGTGGTGGCAGGGCTGCTGGGAGACTTCCTGGTCAAGGGCTGAGTTTGTGCTGTAATGGTGGTCTCTAGGAGTCATCAATATGGATGCACAGGCCGTGCTGGAAAAACGCCTCATCGACCTCGAACTGAAAGCCACTGAAGCAGAAGACCTGCTGGATCACCTGAACCAGTTGGTATATCGCCAGCAACAGCAGATTGAAGCCATGGCGCGCGAACTGTTGCACCTGCGCCAGCAGCAGGGGGGAGACGGTCCCGCCGGTTCGCGCACTGCACAGGACGAACGTCCCCCACATTACTGATATCGGAACCCCATCATGAGTGAACAACAGCCGTATACGCCGCCCAAAGTCTGGGTATGGGAAAAACCCAGCGGTGGACGCTTTGCCAGCATCAACCGGCCGGTGTCCGGGCCGACGCACGATAAGGTTCTACCGGTGGGGCAGCACCCCATGCAGTTGTATTCGCAGGGCACGCCCAATGGCGTCAAGGTCACCATCCTGCTGGAAGAACTGCTGGCGGCCGGCTATGTTGGCGCCGATTACGACGCCTGGCTGATCCAGATCGGCGAGGGTGACCAATTCGGCAGCGGCTTTGTGGATATCAATCCCAATTCAAAAATCCCCGCGCTGGTAGACCGTAGCGGAGCCGAACCAGTCCGGGTGTTTGAGTCCGGGGCTATTTTGCTGTATCTGGCCGAGAAGTTCGGCGTGTTTCTGCCGAACGACGGTGCCGCCCGGGCCGAATGCCTGTCGTGGCTGTTTTGGCAGGTGGGCAGCGCCCCTTATGTCGGTGGCGGCCTGGGGCATTTCTATGCCTATGCCCCCCATAAGATTGAATATGCCATTGATCGATTTGCCATGGAGACCAAACGTCAGCTGGATGTGCTGGACCAGCGTCTGGCGCAGCATGCTTATGTGGCTGGCGCTGACTACACGATTGCCGACATGGCAATCTGGCCCTGGTATGGCGGCCTGGTGCTGGGGCAGCTGTATAGCGCGGCAGAGTTTCTGTCTGTGCAGGATTATCAGCATGTCCTGCGCTGGGCCGATCAAATCGCCCGGCGCCCCGCAGTCCAGCGCGGCAGGCTGGTCAATCGCACCAACGAAGGCTGCCTGCGCGAACGCCACAGCGCCGCAGATCTGGATGCGCTGATCCAGCCTTGATCAGGCCGGTTGGGGGGGCCGGATGCGGTCGACCAGCATCGACACCATCAGGATGACGAATCCCCCCATGGCCAGTCCGGCACCGACCCAGCCGGGGGATGTCCAGCCATAGCCTCCGGCAATCGCCATGCCGCCCAATAGCGGCCCCAGCGCATTGGCAAAATTGAACGCCGAATGGTTCAGCGCGGCCGCCAGCCCCTGGGCATGGCGGGCCACATCCATCAGCCGGGTTTGCAGCACGGTGCCCAGGGCGCCGCCAAAGCCGATCAGGAACACATTCAAGGAAATCGACCAGACGTGACCGGCGGTCAGCGGAAACAGCGCCGACATGGCGGCGCTCCATAGCAACAGGCCCGCCGCAGTGGGCAATAGCGCCCGGTCTGCCAGCCAAGGGATCAGAATATTGCCAATGGTCAGGCCCAGGCCAAAGACGGCCAACACCAGTGGCACGACATTGGGCGACGTTTGGGTGACCTGCAGCAGGATATCGGCCAGATAGGTATACACCGCAAACAGGCCGCCAAAGCCAATCGCCCCCACGGCCAAAGTCAGCCAGACCTGCAAGTGCTTCAGGGCGCTGAGTTCGCGCAGTGGACTGGCCCCCGCAGCCGGAGGGCTATAGGGGGCCAGCCGGGCAATCAGGGCCATGGTCAACAGGCCGGAGGCCGCCACCAAGCCAAAGCCTCAGCGCCAGCTCAGGACATGGCCCAGCCAGTTGGCGAAGGGCACGCCAATGATGGTTGCGATGGTCAGGCCTAGAAACATGCGTCCCACCGCCTGGTTGCGCTGACTGTAGGGCACCATGGACACGGCGACCAGCGAGCCAATACCAAAATACGCCCCGTGTGGGAGCCCACTGAGAAATCGCAGGATCAGCAGCGATTCATAATTGGGGGCGAAGGCGCACAAGGCGTTGAACAGGGCAAACATGCCCATCAGGGTAATTAATAAGGTGCGCCGGGCCATGCGTGCCGCCAGCACCGTCAGCAGCGGCGCACCCACCACCACGCCCAGGGCATAGGCGCTGATGACGTGACCCGCCGCAGGCGCATCGATGCCTAGGTCAAGCGCAAAATAAGGCAGCAGGCTCATGGTGGCGAATTCGGTGGTGCCGATGGCAAAAGCGCCAATCGCCAACGCCAGAATAACCATGCCGGGCGAGGCCTTGGTTGGTGGGGAAGTCGTAGTGGGAGACATAAGAGAAGAAAAGATTTCAGCCGTCTATTGTACTATCAGGGTTAACCCTTAAGTAACTTAATTGATGCGTTTGGCGGGCACTGAACTGGGCCTGTTATATTCCTCGTTCGTCCCGATGGCGATGCAATCGAGCCATGGGGGAGCGCACTTACCCATGGGCCTTGTCATGCATATCACCACGATTGGCGCTGCCATTGTCGACATTGTTGTTTCTACCGTTCAGCCCATGCTCGGGGCCAAGCAGGATGTAGACCATATTGGCCTGTACGCCGGTGGTGGCGCAGTCAATGCAGCTTTCAATATGGTGGCCTGTGGTGCGCAGGTGGCTGTGCATGCCTGCGTGGGCGACGATCTGGAGGGTGGCTTGCTGCGGGATTTATTGCAGCGCCACGGCATTCAGGCCGTCATGTCGCCCCACCACCATCTACCCACTGGCAAGGCTGTGGTCATGGTGGACGACACTGGCGCGGCGCGCGCCTACGCCCAGCGGGGGGCCAGCGCCTGGGTGGGCGAGCAAGGTTTTGCCGGGCTGGCCCAGTCCGATATTGTGTATGTGACTGGCCTGTCCCTGGAATCCCAGGCCTGGCTGCAGGCAGCGCTGGCAGCCATGACATCCCGCTCATTTCGTCTGGTGGTCACGCCAGGCGCCCGGCAACTGTCCAACCCTGCCGCTTTGCATGGTCTGTGGGATCAGGCCGATTTGCTGTGCGTCAACGCCCGTGAGGCCGCCAGCCTGGTGGGGGATGACACCCTGCAGGTGGACGACCCACCGCCCGAGGTGGCTGAGGCACTGGCGCGTCAGTTGATCCGGCGGCCAGGGCAGGCCGCATTGCTGACCCTGGGGGCCGGAGGCGCCCTGTTTTTTGATGGGGAACAAGCGCATTTTCATCCGGTGCGGCGCGTGGAGGTAGTCTCGACCATCGGGGCCGGAGATGCGTTTGCCTCGGCCTTTGTCCATGCCTGGGGAGGCGGGGCATCGCCTCAGGCCGCCCTGGCTGCCGCCACGGACAGCGCCGCCCGGATCATTCAGGTCGTGCCGGCCAATCAGGCTGGCGCTTTGCGCGCCTGATTGTCAGGTTTTCGTTTGTGCTTTCGTGCCGCAGCTTGATGACCATGAGGACTGCTGCAGCTTAGGCATGGCAACTGTGCTATTTCAGAGCATTCAGCGGAATTTTCAGGTATGACCTGCCATTGCTTTCTGGCAGAGGCAACTGTCCCGCCTGAATATTGACCTGCAAGGCGGGCAGAATCAGGGCAGGGGCCGTCAGGGTGGCATCCCGTGCTTGGCGCAGTGCGACAAACTCGTCTGCCGAGACTCCGTCGCGTACATGAATATTGTGGGCCTTTTGGCTGGCAACCGTGCTTTCCCAAGCGGCCACCCGGGTCTCCGGCGGGTAGTCGTGACAGGCGAACAGGCGGGTCTGCCCCGGCAGGGCCAACAGCCGCTGGATAGATTGGTACAGGCGGCGCGCATCACCGCCCGGAAAGTCGGTGCGGGCGGTGCCCAGGTCAGGCATGAACAGCGTATCGCCGGTGAAGACCGCATCACCTATCTGGTAAGCCATGTCGGCAGGCGTGTGGCCGGGCACCAGCAGGGCCGTGGCTGACAGGTTTCCGATGTGAAAGACTTCTTCATCGACAAACAGGTGGTCGAATTGACTGCCATCCACCGGAAAATCATCGCCCAAGTTGTATAGCGCACTGAAAACCGATTGCACCTGGCAGATGGCAGCGCCAATGCCGATTCGCCCCCCGGTTTGCTGGCGTAACCAGACAGCGGCCGACAGGTGATCGGCATGGGCATGCGTTTCCAGTATCCATTGTGTGCTCAGATTGTGGTCGTGCAGATAGTCCAGGATTTTTTGCGCGGATGCCGTGCTGGTGCGACCGGACTTCGGCTCGTAGTCGAGCACAGGGTCAATAATGGCCGCCATCCGGGTGTCGGGGTCCGACAACACGTAGCTGATGGTGCCAGACATGTCGTCATAAAAAGGCTGGATATGCATGGGCATGGTGGGTTTTCCTGAAAGTGAGTAGCCGTGGGGGCTGGCTGCCGAGGTATTGCAAATCCAGCATCATTATGTTGATATATATTATATGTAATAATATAATGTATTCAAGTCTTGTGTAAAGCCAATTGTTGGGCAGTCGCAAGCCTCAGCAAAAGGATTTCTAAATAATATGCCGATTGATATGTTAGACCCGGGTCGCCTCCGAACCGCTGCCGCATTGGCGGTGGCGGATCTGAAGCTGCTGGCGCACCCGGATCGCCTGTTGCTGCTGTGCCAGCTATCCCAGGGTGAATCCAGCGTGGGCGAACTCGAGTCCCTGCTGGGCATACACCAGCCTACGCTTTCCCAGCAATTGGGGGTATTGCGCAGCGAAGGCGTGGTGGCGACCCGTCGCAGCGGCAAGCAAATTTTCTACCGTGTTGCCAACCAGCAACTCCTGCAGGTGCTGGCGGCGCTCTACACCATTTATTGTCCTCAAGGATCAGATCATGACGATTGACTGGATTGCTTTTACGCCCTGGTCGGCATTGGCCGGGGGGCTGATGATCGGGCTTGCGGCGGCCTCGTTTATTTTGCTCAATGGCCGCATCGCCGGGATCAGCGGGGTGCTGGGGGGCTTATTGCGTGCTGGTCCTGGTGATCGGGCTTGGCGTCTGGCCTTTTTGGCCGGCATGTTGGCGGCTCCCCTGCTGGCGCGTTGGACGGGTCAGTTGGTACCTGTTCATATCGATGCCGATATCGGGACGCTGGTGCTGGCCGGGGTGCTGGTGGGGCTGGGCACGCGCTATGGCAGCGGTTGTTCGTCCGGCCATGGCGTCTGCGGCCTGTCCCGCTTGTCACCGCGCTCGCTGGTGGCCACGGTCTGCTTTATCGGGGCAGGCATGGTCACTGTGTTCATGATTCGTCGCTTTCTGGGGGCATGAGATTCATCATGGCTAAATTTGCTGCGTTTTTCTCGGGGCTGTTGTTTGGCATCGGCTTGCTGGTCTCAGGCATGGCAGATCCACTGAAAGTGATTGGCTTTCTGGACATTACCGGCGCTTGGGACCCGTCTCTGGTGCTGGTCATGGGGGGTGCCGTTCTGGCCGGACTGGGGGCGTTTCATCTGGCCGGGCGGCGCACAGTGACTTATCTGGGCTTGCCGCTGCGCTTGCCAGTTGCGCGACAGATCGATCGCCGTCTGGTGCTGGGCAGCCTGGTGTTCGGCATTGGCTGGGGCCTGGTGGGTTTGTGTCCCGGCCCTGCGTTGGTTGATCTTGGGGCGGGGCAATGGCAGGCTGCTGTCTTTGTGGCCGCCATGCTGCTGGGCATGGGGCTGTTCGAATGGCTGCAGCGGTGTGTGAATCGATAGCGCAGCAAAACAATACAAAAAAGCCCTTGGCGATGACGCAGCAAGGGCTTTTTGTATAACCTGATTGGTGCCGGCTAGAGGAGTCGAACCCCCGACCTTCTCATTACGAATGAGCTGCTCTACCAACTGAGCTAAGCCGGCCATGGTGTTTTTGTTTAAAGTACCATCTCTTGGCGGGTCTCCCCACCAAAGCCAAGCATTATACATGGTTTTTAATTTAGACGGAAAGACGGGCAAGATTGGTGCTGCTTAAGTCCCAGGGTCTGAGTCCGTGTGGATCAGTTCGACGGCCTGCTGTCTTTTCTGGGAGGTGGGCTGATCCTGAATCATCTGGACCGCATCGGGAAACAAATCCCAGCAGGACATGAACAAGGCGGCAAACAGCGGGCCGATCACAAAGCCGTTCAGGCCAAATACGGACAGGCCGCCCAGGGTCGAGATCAGCACCACATAGTCGGGCAGCTTGGTGTCCTTGCCCACCAGCATGGGGCGCAGCAGATTGTCGACCAGACCGATGACCACCACGCCGAACAGGGTCAGCGTGGTGCCTTGCCAGTAGTCGCCATTGACCATGAAATACACCGCCACCGGCGCCCAGATCAGCGATGCCCCGATGGCAGGCAGCAGGGACAAGAAAGCCATCAGCACCCCCCAGAACAGAGGGCCCTGGATACCCAGAAAAGCGAACATCAAGCCACCTAATAGACCTTGGGTGGCCGCGATGACGATATTGCCCTTCACGGTGGCCCGCACCACCGTGGTGAATTTCAGAAAGAGTTTGATGCGGTGTTCGTCCGGCAGGGGAATCAGGCGCTTCAGGGTAGGCACCATGGTGGAACCGTCGCGCAACAGGAAGAACAGCAGATAGATCATCACCCCCAGCCCGATCACGAACTGGAAGGTATTCTGTCCGATATTGACCGCCTGTTTGGCCAGAAATTGGCTGGCCTGCAAGGCCCAGGTCGATAGTTTTTCACGGATGCTGAACAAGTCGCCCAGCCCGAAGGAATTCAGCCAGCCATGCACCGAGGCGGGCAGCGCCGATACCACTTGCTCGTAGTATTGCCCCAAGTTCAGTTCGCCGGAGTTGATTCGGTTATACAGCCCCGCAATTTCCTGGGCCAGGGCGCCGGTGATGAAGAGCAGCGGCACGATGACGATCAGGATAATACTGAGAACGCTGAGAAGGGCGGCCAGGCTGCGCCGCTTACCACCCAGTCGCGCCAGCAGCCAGCGATGAAAAGGACTGAACAGCACCGCCAGCACACAGCCCCAGAAAATAGCGGCATAGAACGGCAGCAGAATGCTGATGAAGGCAAAGGAAACCGCAGCCAGCAGCAGCAGGAAAAAACGAAAATGTAGGGTGTTTGTTTGCATAAACTTAGGGGAAGGCTGGCGTCAGTGCCGTCGGGCGCTGCGTATCCGGTAGGCGATAGCGCCGATGATCACGGCGGCTACCGGCATGCTGGTCAATAGTGCGGTTTTGGGAGACCATTCAAGGCCCAGGGTCAGTGCCCCCTGATACAGCAATTTGAACAGGCTGAACAAATAATAGCTGATGGCGATGATGGACAGGCCCTCGACTGCCTTCTGAATTTTGATCTGAGTATCGGCACGGGTGTTCAGGCTTTGCAGGATCTGGCTGTTTTGCTCTTCCATTTCGACTTGGACGCGGGCTTGCAGCAGGTTGCCCAGGTGGGCCACCCCATCGCTGATGCGGGTCAGTCGCTGGTCGATGGATGCACAATAGCGCACGGTGGGCTGAAAACGCTGCTCGATGAAGGTGCCCAGTTGTTGGCAGTCCCCCGTGCGGCTTTCGTGCAGTTCGCTGATGCGGTCGGTGACCAGTTGGGCATAGGCGGCCGTGGCGCTGAAGCGCAGTCGCGTGCGGGTATGCGTCTGGGTAACGCGGGCCGACAGTTGGGTAATGCGTTTCAGCAGGGCGCGTAGATCCTGAGCCTGGGCGCTGGTGTTGTCGTCTGACAAGGCCATCAGTTCGGTTTCATAATGACGCAGCTCAGTCCCCAATGATCGTGCCACCGGCAGGGTCAATGAGGCCATCAAGCGGTAGGTTTCGATCTCCAGCAGGCGTCGGGTCATCCGTCCCAGACGCCGACCATCCAGTTGGCGGTTCAGGATCAGCATGCGGTTGATGCCGTTGCCATTCAGGCGCAGGTCGCTCCAGACCGTGGCCTTGCCGCCGTCCAGGTCGGAACCCACGGGATCGTGGAAGCCGTAATCCGTCAGTTGTCCGCGCCATGATTCCGTGGATTCCACGCAGATCTGGTCGGCATTGATCAGCAGCGCGCTATGTGTTTCAGCAACTTCGGCCAAGACGCTGGGCAGGGCGGGCCAGGGGCCGGCGTGCATGCCGGGGCTGACCAGCGTCAGGGTCAGGAATTCTGTATGGCGTTCCCATTTCAGACGTGCCTCGCCCACGGGGAATTCGCCTTGAGGCAGCATGGGATCAGCCAGGGCCACGTGGCGATCGCACAGGGTTTGGATGATGGTTTGCGCTGCGTCATCCTCATCCAGGAACGCCAGATGAAATACCTGGGCCGGCGCATCGAAATACATGGATGGTCTGGCGTGCAGCTCGTTGTGCAGGGTGTTGCGTTGCAGGTGCATGCGGCGTGAATCCGGGGGCAGAAGGAACAGCCCAGTGTATCCAAAAAAAGCCCATGGAACGTATGAATAGGTTTGCCGGATGAAATACTGTGTATTCATCGACTAGACAGCCATCAAGGGCTGGCTCCGGGCGTCCGCGTACAATCGCAGACGACTAGGTGACATTGGCTGATCGAACAATATGCGGATAAAAAACCAGCTGGCAGCAGTTTGTTTGTTGCTCTCGGGCTGCAGTACGGTGCCGGTGGTTGTGGATTCGCCGCCCCAGGCGCTTCAGGCCGAAGCTCCCTTGATCGTCCTCGATCCGGGCCACAGCCCGACCAGTGGAGGAGCCACCAGCGTTCGTGGCACCCCGGAAGTGACTTATAACGACCGATTTGTGGCTGAGCTGGCCCCAGCCTTGCGCGCGGCGGGCTGGCGCGTGTGGGTGACGCGCCAGCCTGATCAGACGCTGGGCTTGGTGGATCGTCCCAAGATTGCCAACGACCTGAAAGCGGATATCTTTCTGTCTGTTCATCATGATTCGATCCAGTTGCGCTGCCTGAAGCCGGTCGTCGTGAGTGGGCGCACGGTGTATCAGACTCGGCAGCCAACGGGTGGTTATTCCTTGTATGTGTCCAAGAAAAACCCGAAATTTTCACGATCCTATGATCTGGCCAAGGTATTGGGCGGCCAACTGCATGCGCTTGGGCGCGCGCCGATGCTGGAGCATGCAGGCAAGGCATGCGGAGAAAGCCGCCCGCTGCTTGATTCGCGTTTGGGGATATACCAGTACGACAACCTGGCGGTTTTGCGGCACAGCAAAATACCCGCCGTATTGCTGGAAATCGGCGTCATCACGGACGTGCAGGACGAGGCGTACGTCAATGTTGCCGATCATCGGCAGCAGATGATCAGCGGTATTGTGCGTGGCCTGCAGCGCTATTCAGAACTGATACTGCAGTCCGGCGATGAATAGGTCATAGCTCAGGCGGCCCAGGCGCACATCCCAGGTGTCGGTGGGCGGGTGTTCGCCGGGATAGTCGGTGGCGCCGAATCCGTAGCGGGTGGCGGCAATGCTCAGATAGCGGTATTCAGTGAAGACACTGAGCTGGCGGCTTATCTGGCCCTTGAGGCCCAGGCGTAGTTGGTAGGCAAAGGCCGAGTCGGAGGCGCTGGAATCCGAATTGAAGTGATTGATGCCAGGCTCGGACGGATTGGCTGAATCGGCTCCCGAGATCGACAGCCGGGCCATGCCGGCACCTACCCCGACATAGGGGAAGACGCGCTGGGAATAGGGGGTTTCCAGGGCGAACACCACGCTGGCCATGAGCAGTTGACCAGTGGTGGGGATCGTGACGTACTGAGTGCCCAGAAAGCTGGGGTCGACCGGCATATCGCCCTTTGGGGTATGTCTGCCCAGATATAGTCCTTCCAGCTCGGCGGCTGGTCTAAAACGCCAGGCGCTGGCGCCGACGGGGATGGCGTCCCATTGATAGCCCAATTGCAGGCCGCCCAGGGCAAGGTGGGGGCGGTCGGTGCTGCCATCGGCATCAATGGGCAGGTCGGGCAGCGGGTGTGGCAGGCGGACAGTGCCCAATTGCTGCAGGGACGTGGATTGCAAGGTGCCCAGGCCTCCAAGGGCCCCAATGTACGGACCGCTGTCAGCTGCCCAGGTGGCAGGTGCCTGACACAGCCCGGCGGCCAGCAGGATCATCAGGATCATCAGGGGCTTCAGCGGCTTCATGGGTGTCTCCTGGTCATATGATTGATAGTCTGCAGCATACCGCCAAAGCGCCATTGTTTAATGCTTGAAGGGTTGTTTCAGCTCTGGGGGGCAACATGAACCCATCAAAGAACTGGCTCAGCTCGGCATGGCCATTAAGCGGCAGGATATTGGCGATGTGCTGATCCGGGCGTACCACCACGATGCAGCCATTCAGTCGGTCGATGCCGCGCTGCTCAAAGATGTCGTGCGTCTTGCTCGTCTGGAAGATTTTTTCGTAATCGCGCAGGCCGTATTTTCCCTTTGCGGGCCAGAGGAAATCCGGCATGTCTTCGAGGGTCAGATCCTGTTGCTGGAATACGGCATAGACATCGATCACCGAGTCGATATCCGCCCCGGTCGGGGTGTATTGTTTTACCGGAGAGGTATCTGCATCAGCCAGAAACTTGACCAGTTTGGCCGCTTCGCAGGTCGCATCCAGCGGGTTTTTCGCATCGCCAAAGATGAAGATGCGCCAGCGGCCATCTGCCTTGTTCAGGTGTCCCAACTGCACCGGGCGACCGTCTGCAACGCGCACGGCCTGGGCGGAATGGAAACGCTGTCCGATCGGAAACCCGCTTGCCAGCGCCTGATTCTTATGTCCCGTACATAGCCAGGATTCGTCATAGTCAATCGAGGTGCCGGCAATGAATCCATTTTGGCGGGCGATAAAGTTTTCTATATCGGCGGTGCTGGTTTTCGCCGATGATGCATCTTTTTTGGCATTTGGGTGAGTAGCGACCAGCGCCGACATTTCACGGTCGGCGTTGATGAGCATAAAGGCCACCTTGCGGCGTTCGGTTGCGTAGGTCTGCAGCAGTTTCGGGCGTGCTTTGCCCTGCAGCACCGCCGCCAGCTTCCAGCCCAGATTAAAGGTATCCGGCAACGAAGTATTCAGGCCCCAACCCCCTTTGGGGCTGTGGGTATGGCAGGCGTCACCCGCGACAAAGGCGCGTGGAATCAGGCCATCCGGGCTGCCCGCCGGAATGTCGTCAAAGCGTTCGGCAACGCGCTGCCCGACTTCATAGATCGACCACCAGGCGACCTCCTTCACCTCCAATTGATACGGCTGCATGATTTGCTGGGCCCTGGCGATGAGGTCATCGACGCTCAGATTGAGTTGTGAAGCGCGCTGATCCTTGCCCAGTAGATCGAGTTCAACATACAGACGCACCAGATAGCCGCCCTCACGCGGTACCAGCATCACCGCGCCGTTGTCCTTTGACTGGATGAAGCTTTTTACCCGAATATCCGGGAAGTTCGTCACCGGCAGCACATCCATCACGCCCCAGGCCTTGTTGGCCGAGTCGCCTTGCAGCTCGATCCCCAGGCTTTTGCGCGTCGCGCTGCGGGCACCATCACAACCCACCACATAGCGGGCCTTGACGATTTCGACCTTGCTCGACTGGCTGGCATCGTTGCGCTCGAAGGTCGCCGTGATCGGATGCGCGTCCAGGTCCTGAGTCAGGCTCTGATCGACCACCAACTCCAGCAAACGGCGGTTGTAATGCGGCACCAGATGCGTGACCGAATGCGCCATACCGTCGAGCAGAATATCGTGCAAGCGCGCCTGGTTGACCACCCCATGGGTGAACTCAGACAGCCCCAACCGCGCATCCGCCACCTTGTGCGTGCGCTTGATCTGCTGCGGATTCTGCGCATCCGGCTCCCAGAAGGCGTTCTGGTGCAGTTGATAGGCTTCCTTCACCAGCAGCTCGCTGCTGTTGAAAGCCTCCATGATTTCCATGGTACGGCAGGATATACCATCCGCCTGACCGAACAGCATCGGCCCGGATTTCTGCTCGACGATGCAGGTCTTGATATTGGCAAAATCCGCCAACTGCCGTGCCAGCGCCAGGCCCGCCGGGCCACAACCGATGATCAGCACATCGACCTGTTTCGGCAGATCAGCCATCGGCGGCGGCGGTGCA
Organism: Castellaniella sp.; assembly: GCF_034675845.1. Taxonomy (NCBI): domain Bacteria; kingdom Pseudomonadati; phylum Pseudomonadota; class Betaproteobacteria; order Burkholderiales; family Alcaligenaceae; genus Castellaniella; species Castellaniella sp. The sequence goes on along the minus strand of NZ_JAUCCU010000001.1, from coordinate 432,810 downwards.
GGCTGACGCGCCGCATCAGAAATCTGATAGTCGCCGGGCTTGAAACCGTTCAGATGATACTGCATGAGCAAGCTCCTTCTGTCATGGCCTTGAGATCGCCGCGCAGGCTGGCCAGATGTTCTTTGCCAGCGAATGGGCGATTGCCGCTGGCACGGAATTCACCGGGATCTATGTTTTCGGGGGGCATGGTGTCTCCGCTGTTTCTAACTGTTGGAGGCACTATGATAGGAGCATGGAGGTGAATCACGGAATGCAGCTTTCGCCGTTAAGCTTGGACTTTCCGCAAGGCTCTGTGGCAATAACTCGCCGTGAAAAGTAGTCGCTCGGGGGCATGCCGACATGATGGCGAAAAAATCGTGAGAAGTAGGCCGGGTCGCGAAAACCCAGCGCGAAACATATCTGGCTGACTGACTGGCCGCTGTGCAACAGCAGGCGCTTGGCCTCCTGCAACTAGCGCTCGAAGATCAGTTGCTTGGATGACATGCCCGCCAGGCGTCGGCAGATCAGGTTGAGCCGCGCGGTGGTCAGGCCCAGCTCGCCAGCATAGCGTTGTAGCGACCAGTGCTCGGTGTAGCGGGCCTCCACCAACTGGTTGAAACGGTGAAACTGCAACAGGTCGTGGGTCGGCACGGGGCTGTCATGCTGTGTCCATTCGACCAGGTGCAGCAGCTTGGCCAGGATCAGTCGCAGCAGGGCGAGCAGATTGGTTTCGCGGCCGTCGCGTTGGCAGGCGAATTCGTCGGCGACCTGATGGAACAGAGGTCCCAGGTGCGCGGCGACGCGGGCTGCCTCATCTTGCTGCCCACTCAGGCTGACGCACAGTGGCCGGTTTAGTCGGAGAGACAGGCTGGCTTCGCTCTCGAACAGCTTCCATACCAGTTGCTGGCGCACGGTGATGACCTGACCTTCGCAGGCCGTATCGGTGACGAAGGCATGCGGAACGCCGGGCGGGGTCAAGAAACACAGCGGACCTTCGAGGCGGTATTGAAGATCATCCAGGTAGAGGTGGACATGGCCGTTATGGATGTAATGGATCTGGAAGAAGCGGTCATGGCGATGCACCGCCACGCTGCGGCCGAAGAACTCAGAGAGACGGCCATGACCGTCGTAGTGAAAGTCGGCGTCGGCATAGCGCTGATCATAGACTTGGCCAAGATCGAGGATCGGGATGCTGGCGAGGCCTTGCCTGGTGGTCATGTCTGGCGCTCCTGAAATAGGTGTCGATGCGGCCAGGCTCAGGCCTTGCCGCTAAAGCTTTCCCATTAGGTTTTTGATGATTTTCAGCATACTGCGAAAGCGTATTCATGCAGTATTTGGGCATTATTTGACAATCTTGAGCATTCAAGTGATGATCGTTGTGTTTTTGTAACAACCCTGCATGCTCAACATGGGCAGCTCCAGAAATTCTCTGCATGACATTTAGCAGACATTCTGCACAGAGACTTCCAGGTCCCCCGGTCAGAAACGGGCACCTTCAAGAGGAGTAGGAAAATGTTTACCATCCGCACCAAATCTTCGCGAGCATTTTTGATGGTGATTGTTGCTCTTTTTTTAACCGGCTGCGTCACGGCCAACCGCAACTATCACGGTATTACCCTGGATGATGCGGCCTTCAATTTTGGCAGTGCAAAACTCACCCCCGCTGGCCTTGCCTTGCTGGATGAATACACGACTCGTATTTCCAAGCAAAATAATTTGCGCATTGCGATCGTAGGGCACTCGGATCGCATCGGTAACGAGACCGCGAATCGGGCTTTGTCTTTAAAACGGGCCGAAGCAACACGCGACGAAATGGTCCGAATTGGCGCTGACCCGGCCAGCATCCATGTGCGCTCGGTGGGCTCCAGCGAACCGCTTGTCCAATGTAATGAAACCAATCGTGAAGCATTGATCAAGTGCTTGGCTCCCAATCGCCGGGTCGAAGTCTTCACGAATTTGGCACATTAGGGGATCGTTCCCATATTTTTTGTGTGGGCGTGCTGGCGATCTTTCCGCTGGGTGCTTAGCATGGCCCGTGCAGGCAAGTTGCTGGGCATTGCGATGGCTGTAGCTTGGCCGTAGAAAGCAAAAACGCCACCCGGTTAAGAGTGGCGTAGTGCTTGAATTTCTTGGCTCCCCGACCAGGGCTCGAACCTGGGACCTGCGGATTAACAGTCCGTCGCTCTACCGACTGAGCTATCGGGGAACTGCGAAGAAGCAAGACTATAACACAACTTTTTATGGTGGTGCAAATGGCTTAGCCAAACCATAAAAATATAGGGTTTATCGCCCCCGAATCTGGTCGATCAGGCGGCGATCGCGTTTCGTAGGGCGGCCTGTGCTCAGGTCCAGAGCAGGTTCGGGTGCCAGGCGGCGTTGCTCGGCGGCGTGTGCGCGGGCAGTAGCGCTGTCCGGGGTTTCCTGATACAGCAGGGCGGCCTGTGGTGCCGGGCCGCGCACCGCGCTGACCGCGCGGATTTCCACGGTGATCTCCAAGCCGGTCTTGCGTACCCGGACAAGATCGCCAGCCGATATCTCGCGGGCGGGTTTGGTGATGGTTTGTTCATTGACCTGAATGCGTCCGGCGCCGATTTCGTGGGCGGCCAGGCTTCGGGTCTTGTAGAAACGTGCGGCCCAAAGCCATTTATCCAGGCGGATTTTGTCCATGATCTTCTGTACCTTGGCTTGTAATGCCTGATTCTGTGTGCTCAATCTAGCCTTGTGGGAACGAAAGTGTCAATGCGGGGTGTGTGGCGATAGCCATCATGGGGCCTTAGTGTGCGTCGGCGGCGGCCCTGCTGCCGTGGCTGGCGGTTTTGGGCCGTGCCAGCCAGATCAGGCCGATCAGAACCAGAAAAATAATGGCGGACGCAAAGAAAAAATCAGTGGCTGACATGGTGTAGGCTTGCTGGTTGATGACTTGATCCAGCAGGGCCGCGCCTTTTTGTGGATCGATGCCCAGGTTTTGCATATTGCCCATGATGTGATCAAAAGCGGGTTCGCCGGGACGGGCGACTTCGGTCAGGCGGGCATGGTGCAGGATTGCGCGATCCTCCCAGAGCGTGGTCGTGATCGAAGTGCCGAACGCCCCGCAGACCAGGCGAAAGAAGTTGGTCAGGCCTGGCCGCTGCTGGAATCCGGTCAGGATTCAGGCCAGACAGGGAAATTGTGGTCAGCGGGATGAAAAATGCCGCCATGGCTGCCCCTTGGATAAAGGTCGGCAGCATGACGCCGAATAAATCCACTTGGGTGTTGTACTGTGCGCGCATATAGCTGATGAGGGAAAAAATCAGGAATGCAATCGTGGCGATCATGCGGGGGTCGTGACGCGCAAGGAGCTTGCCCACCACCGGCGATAGAATGATGGCAAGAATGCCGACAGGGGCAGCCGCCACACCGGCCCATGTCGCCGTGTACCCCATCGTGTTTTGCAGCCACAGGGGCAGCAGCACGACCGTACCAAAGAACAGGCCGTAGGCCACCGACAAAGCGATGGTCCCGGTCGTGAAATTGCGGACTGCAAATAGCGTCAGATCCACCACCGGGTGACTCGCCGTCAGTTCCCAAATGACAAAATAGATAAAGGTGATCACGGAAATCACGGCCAAGGCGCAGATCAGCGGACTGGAAAACCAGTCCAGGTCCTTGCCTTTGTCCAGCATCACCTGCAGGGCGCCCACCCAGACGACCAGCAAAATCAGGCCCATGCGGTCGATAGGCAGGCGGATGCGCTTGGTTTCCCGGGATTTGTAGACCTGCCAGGAACCCCAGGCGGCCAGCAGGCCCACTGGCACATTGATGTAGAAAATCCAGGCCCAGTCGTAGTTGTCCGATATCCATCCACCCAGCAGCGGCCCGGCGATGGGGCCGACCAAGATCGTCATGGACCATAAGGCCAGGGCCATGCCGGCCTTGGCGCGTGGATAGCTGGCCAGCATCAGCGATTGCGATAAGGGGATCATCGGCCCGGCCACCGCGCCTTGCAGCACGCGGAAGAACACCAGGGACTCAAATGACCAGGCAAAGCCGCACAGCCAGGAACTGAAGACAAACAAGAGGGTAGAAATGACGAATAGCCGCACCTGGCCAAAATATTGAGTCAACCAACCCGTCAGTGGCACCGTGATGGCATTGGCCACGGCAAAGGAGGTGATCACCCAGGTGCCCTGGGTGCTGCTTACGCCCAGGTCACCGGCAATGGTCGGGATCGAGACATTGGCGATCGAGGAATCCAGCACGTTCATGAAAACAGCGGCCGAGACTGCAATTGTGCCGAATACGCGTGCGCTGCCCTCCAACGGCGGGTAGCCGCCTGCGGGGGCCGGTCGGGGGGCGGAGCTGGCGGGATCCTGGTCTGTGGTGGTGCTCATGAGGCCAGGTTTTCCTGGATGATGCGCTGGATCAGGGTATCGACCTCGACGGGGTCGTGATCATAGACAGGCGTGTTTTGGCGGGTATGGTCCGGGTTGGTGGCGTTGGCATCGGGTGTCGGCGTGCTGTCCAGATTGACCGTGGCGGTCATGGATAGGCCGACACGCAAGGGGTGTGCCTGCAGCTCTTTGGGGTCCAGGCGTATGCGGACGGGCACGCGCTGGATGATCTTGATCCAATTGCCACTGGCGTTTTGCGCGGGCAGCAAGGCAAAGGCCCCGCCGCTGCCTGCCGATATGCCCTGTACGATGCCGTGATAGACGACATCGCTGCCGTATAGATCGGAAACCAGCGTGGCGGTCTGTCCGGGTCGCACGTCGTGTAGCTGGTTTTCCTTGAAATTGGCTTCTACCCACAGATTTTGCAGCGGGACGATCGTCATCAGCGGGGTGCCGGGCTGGATACGCTGGCCCAGTTGGGTTGTGCGTTGGGCGATCATGCCGTCCACGGGGGCCGGGATGTGTGTGCGAGTGTTGGCCAGCCAGGCTTGGCGCAGATGATCCGCAGCCTGCAGAACGTCCGGGTAACTCGCGACTGTGCTGCCCCGCGTCAGGGCTTGGTTGGTGGCCAAGGTGGCCTGGGCTGCGGCCAGCCCGGCGCGCGCCTGGGCCAGGCTGACCTGGGCTGATTTGACTGCGACCTGGGCATGCAGCAGTTCTTCGCCGCTGACGCCGCCGCTGTCGCGCAGGGCGTTGCGCCGCTGCAGGTCGTTCTGGGTTTTGTGCAACTGGGTTTGCGCCTGCTCTACGTTGGCCTGGCCCATCTCGACATCCGCTGCCAGTGCGTCATTTTGCACGAACAGGGTCTGGGTGCGGCGCACCGCCTGGGCCAAGGCGGCCTGGGCCTGAGCCAGGGCAATCTGGGTGTCGCTGCCATCCAGGGTAATCAACAGAGCTCCTTGGACAATCCGATCGGTATCATCGGCCTCGATAGAAACTACAGTGCCGGGTATCTGGGCACTGACCGAGACCAGGTCGCCATGTACATAAGCGTCGTCGGTGGATTCGTGGTGCGACGCGAATGCCAGCCACCAAGCCCCGTAAATCAGGCCAATCAGAATAAAGATGCCAGTGGCGCCCAATAACAGGCGCGTGCGTTGTTTGCCGGTTGCGGTCATGATGGTGTGGATGAGTCGGTCAGGGGCTGAAGTGAAAGGTCAGGGGTGGCTGTGGGCGCTGGCATGGCGTCAGGTTCGCGGTATCCACCCCCTAGGGCGCTGGCCAGTTGCACGTCCAGCAGATAGGCCCGGGTCTGTAAATCGGTCGCCTGGACCGTTTGTTTCAGGACTTCGTTCTGGGCCATCAGCACCTGGACAAAATTACCCAGGCCGGCCTTGTAGCGTTGTAAGCCCACGTCGTAGGCAGAGGCAATCGCCCGCAGGCTGGATGCCTGGTACTGGATCTGGGTTTGCAGTGCTGTGATCGAGGTGCTGGCGTCGGCGACTTCGCGGATCGCATTCAGCACGGTTTCGTTGTATTGCGCAATGGCTTCGTCGCGCACGGAGCGCCGCCCCGCCAACTGGGCATTGAGTGCCCCGGCGTTGAAAATCGGCAGTGTAATGACTGGACCGGCGGTGGCATTGAAGCTGCCGCTGCGAAACAGCTGGTCGATGCCTAGGGACAGGAAGCCAAGCGAAGCGGATAGATTGATATTTGGCAGAAAATCTGCCTGGGCTGCAGAGATTTCGGCCCCGGCTGCCTGGGCCTGCAGCCGCGCAGCAGTGATGTCGGCCCGGCGTCCCAGCAGGGCCATGGGCATCTGGGCGGGGACGCCCGTCGGGATGGTCTGGTGGGGGATAAGGGCCGGGCGGGGCAGCTGGCTTGGGGATATTCCCAACAGCGCAGCCAATTGGTGGTGCATCAGATTGACGTTGTTACGCACCTGGCTAAGCTGCACCTGTGCCGAAGAAACCGCCGAATCCGCCTGGTCCACGTCAACCTGAATCCCCAGTCCGTTGCGATAGCGGTCCTGGGTGATGGCCAGTGCTTCTTGCAGCTTTCCCACGATGGCCTCAATGGCGGCGGTTTGGGCTTGTGCATTCTGCAACTGGAAATATGCCTGTGCCACGGTCGATATCAGCAGCGTGCGGGCTTGTAGGCTGGATGCTTGTGCGGCGGCAGCTCTGGATTGGGCTGCATGGCTCAAGGCAGCCTGCTTGCCCCAAAGATCGGGGTTGAAGTCCAGTTGCAGGGTCAGCCCTGTATCGCTTTGGGTCGAACCGCCCAGAGGGGGCGGATAGATATAGTGTTCGCTCAGGCGCTCGCGCGTCAGATGGTAATTGGCGTTGATTTGCGGCCATTGCACGGCGCGTGCGCCCTGGGCGGCTGCCTGGGCCGTGCGTACGCGGGCGGTGGCGGCCTGCAGGCTGGGGTTGTTTTCCAGGGCCTGGAGGATCAACTGATTGAGCTGTGGGTCCTGGTAGCGTTCCCACCAATGGTCGTCCGGCCATTGCATCGCCGTTTCATCGGGACTTAGCGCCAGTTGTTCGCCGGACAGGGCTGATACCTGGTGTTTTTCAGGCGATATAGGGGCGCAGGCAGCCAGGGAAAGCACCAGCAGCAAAGGAATAAAAGGTTTCATGCTGACAATAAGCTGAAAATTACTGATGTGGTCATTATCTGACTAGGCAATTATAAGATAATCAAGCAGGCGGCTTGCAGGCATGCGCCGGGTTGACGATGGCCTTATGTCTGACTGGGCTCGGTTGCGCGTTGAAAGTGGCGTTCGCCATTACTGATCATGCGATGCAGCAAGGTCAGCAGCAGGCGGATTTCATCGTCGGAAAATCCATCCAGGTGCAGATTCAAAGCCTTGGCAATGATGGGCAGGATTTGGTCTGTCAGGGTATGGCCGGTGTCCGTCAGGGCAATCTTGACGACGCGGCGATCTTCGGTGCAGCGTTCTCGGTACAGGATGCCTTTGGCTTCCAGCCGATCCAGCATGCGGGTCATGGCGCCGGTATCGACATTCATGATGCGTGCCAGTTCTGCGGGGGTGTCTACGCCTTTGTGCTTGATCAGCAGCAATGGTCGCCATTGATTGGCCGTCAGGCCCAGGGGCAGGGTGCCCAGGTCGATGACCCGGTGCATCAGCCCGTGCAGGTGCCGGATCAGCAGGCCCACATTGCGGTCTGCCGCCAAATCACCAGGGGTATCACCATAAAAACAGCAGTTGCCCTGGCTGTCCGCTGGCGTCAATGGAATTTCTTGCATGTTAAAATTCTACTCTATCAGTATCTGACTAGGCAATTAAATAATGGCAGACCTTTCGCGCCGCCTTTTTTGGGTGGGTTTCGTGCTGGCCGGATTGGGTGCCGTGCTGTTTTCCGCCAAGGCCATCGTTGCCAAGCTGCTGTATTTGCAGGGGGTCGATGCCCTGGACGTGATTGGGTTTCGCATGCTGCTGGCACTGCCGTTCTTCCTGGTGGTGGCCTGGTTCCAGGCGCAGCGTGCCCGCAAGGGCCTGATTGCCAGATTGGGGGCAGGGGATGCCTTGCGGATTGCTGTGCTGGGTTTTATTGGCTACTACCTGTCCAGCTTTCTGGACTTTTTGGGGCTGCAATATATCACGGCCGGGTTGGAACGCCTGATTCTGTTTCTGGCCCCGACGTTTGTCCTGTTGATCTCTGCCTGGTTTTTGAAAAAACCGATTTCTTCGCGGCAATGGCGGGCCATGGCTTTGGCCTATGGCGGCGTGGCGCTGGTGTTTTGGGATGATCTTTCCGTGGCAGGAGAGCACGTCATTCTGGGTTCCGCCTTTGTCCTGGGCGCGGCGCTTTCTTATGCCATGTATTTGATTGGTTCCGGTGAGATCATCGAGCGTGTCACGGCGACCCGCCTGACCGCGTATGCAATGACCGTGTCTGCGGGCGTCACCATGGTGCATTTTTTCCTGGTCAAGGGGGTGGCAGGGCTGGTGCAGACCTGGCCTGTTTATGGCTTGTCGTTAATCCATGCGACTGTGAATACGGTCCTGCCGACCTTCATGATCATGTGGTCTGTCGCGCGGATCGGCGCCCCCTTGACAGCTCAGTTGGGATTGTTGGGGCCGGTGTCGATTCTGTTTCTGGCCTGGGCTTTTTTGGGCGAACCCATTACGGTATTGCAGGTGGTGGGCACCATATTGGTGGCGGCCGCCGCTGTCGTCCTGGGCCGCCGTCCTAAATCTGCATAAGACTTGTCATTCCATTTTTCCCTCGATTTCGTCGCGATGCACGTCGTGTGTCACAAACCCCGCCACGTTGTCGGGCATGGCCAGATAATGCGGGTGTGCCAAGGTATTGGAGATGTCCTGCAGCCCGGCTGCCCAATGCTCGCGCATCGTGGCTGGTCCGAACTGAAAATCGCGGAAATGCTGCTCGTAGGCCTTGTGTCGGTAAATCAGGTGGATGATGTTGCTGCGTGCCTCGCAGGCCAGTTCGGCTGCCTGCTTGCAGGCTGGGTGGCTATCACGTAGTTCGGCGGGTACTTGATCCAGCACCTCGCGCAGCAGGCGCTGCATCTTGCGGTGGGCGCGCATTTCATCGGTCACGAAACGGGTCCGGCTGGAATAGCGGATGTCCTGAATCCGATCGCCGACTTCGCTCAGGCTGCGCGGCACGGGTCCGCGTGCCGACCATAAATCCACCTGGAACACCAGGGTGTCGTGTTCGGGGCGTTGTTGCAAAACCTTGGCCAAAGGCGTGTTGGACACCAGGCCCCCATCCCAATAGTATTCGCCGTCGATTTCAATAGCGGGAAAAGCAGGCGGCAAGGCGCCGGATGCCATGAAGTGTTCTGGTGTCAGGCGGGTTTTTCGATTATCAAAATAGGTGAAGTTTCCGGTGCGGACATTGACCGCCCCTACGGATACGTGCAGTCCGCCCTCGTTGATACGGTCGAAATCGCATAGTGATTCCAGGGTTTCCTTCAGAGGGCGGGTGTCATAGTGACCAACGCAGGACGGGTCTAGTGTCGCCACCATGGCGGCAGGAGGGAAGCGGGGATGAAAAAAACCTTTCTGGCCAACGAACAAGGCGCTGCCTGCATGCGCCGCCCCCAGAAACTGGCGTGCCAGGTCATTGATCTGGAAAAGACTCTGTTCGATCAGCGGATTGGCCCCTGGACCTATATAAGGCTGGCAGATGGTATTCCAGAACTGCTGCAGGCGTTCTACCCGCGTCTCAATGGGATTGCCGGCAATAATGGCGACGTTCAGGGCGCCAATCGATATGCCCGCCAGATCGGTCAGTTGAATGCCAGCCTCGTTCAGGCCCTGATAAACGCCGGCCTGGTAGGCCCCCAGTGCGCCGCCACCCTGCAGGACCAGAGCGCGGGTTTTGTAGGCCTCGTGGACAGCCAGTGGACGTGATTCAGTCTTGGGCATGATGTTCGGTCTCCAGGGAATGTAGAAAGGCTGCGATCAGCGTACCGCGATAACGGCTGCGGTGCAGCACAATGGATAGTCGCCGCTCCAGGTTCAAAAAGGGGGTGCGCAGTACAAGCAGCCGGCCTGTGGCCACCGCATCCAGGGTGGCGGCATAGGGCAGGCATGCAATGCCCAGGCCAGCAATCACGGCTTGTTTGATGGCTTCGATCTGCCCCAGTTCCAGCAGGATGCGGCCAGGCGGCAGGGCGCTCAGGGCTTGTTCGGTCAGGCTGCGGGTGGCTGATCCGCGTTCGCGCAGAATCCAGTGGGCATCGGCGAAGTGCTGTGGCTGTAGTCGCGCGGTGCTGGCCAGGGGGTGGGATGGCGCAGCACAGACCACCAGCGCATCGCTGCGCCAGGGTAATGTGTCCAGTTGGGCGTGGTGTACCGGGCCTTCTACACAGGCAAGATCAATGGCGTGGCCCAGCAAGCGATCAACCACGGTGCGGGTGTTATCGACAGTCAAGTGTAGGGCAACCATGGGGTGTTGGGCCACCATTGGACCCAGAAGTTCCCCCACCAGGTAATTGCCGACGGTATTGCTGGCCCCGATCCGCAGGGCGCCGCTGAGTTTGCCGTGGGCATCTGGGCGGCGCCGTTGCATGTCTCGCAGGCGTTCCAGGATTTCCCTGGCCAGGGGCAGTTGTTCTGTTCCCTGTGTGTTCAGGTGCAGACGGCCCCGCTCACGGTCGAACAGGGTGCTGCCTAGTTGACGTTCCAGCTCGCCCAGCGCCATGCTGACTGCTGGCTGGGTCAGGTGCAGCTGTTCGGCTGCGCGCCGCACGCTGCCCGCGGTCGCGACGGCATCGAAGACTTCCAACTGACGCAGGCTTAGTCCGATCATTATTATTTATACCATCAGTCATGATTACTGAATTTATTTATTGTATTGGTTTCACTAGAATGCGGTGTGCCATCTCATGTTGTCCTTGCTTCCATGCTGCCGATCTCCGCCGTTCCCTGTCCCTTGCCTGCCGCTGGTGCGGGCGCTTGCGTGCCTGCACAAGAGCACCCGCGTGCGCCATCGCGCTGGTATGGAGTCGGGCTGTCTGCCGGACTGGGCTTGGTGGCCTGGCAGCTGGGCCAGTGGTTTCCGCTGGTGGGTGGCCCGGTCATGGGGATTTTGCTGGGCATGCTATGGCGTAATGTGCTGGGGGTTTCGCCGGTTTTTGTGCCGGGCATTGGCTACAGCAGCCGCCAGGTGCTTAAGTGGTCCATCATCGGCCTGGGTTTTGGGCTTAGCCTGGGGCAGGTGCTGCACACTGGTGCTTCGTCCCTGTCCGTGACGCTGGTCACGCTGGCGACGGCATTTGCCGCTGCCTGGGGGCTGGGGCGCTGCCTGGGCATGACAGGCCATCTGCGTACGCTGATCGGTGTCGGCACTGCCATCTGCGGCGGTTCGGCCATTGCGGCGGTGGCCCCCATTGTGCGTCCGGACGATCACGATACGGCATTGGCGATCTCCGCAATTTTTCTGTTCAATATCGTGGCGGTATTGGTGTTTCCGTTTCTGGGACACTGGATGGGGCTGAGTGATGCCGGATTCGGCCTGTGGGCGGGCACTGCGATCAACGATACCTCGTCCGTCGTGGCGGCCGGCTACAGCTACAGCACGGCGGCAGGCGACATCGCCACCATCGTCAAACTCACCCGGGCCACCTTGATCATTCCGGTGTGCATCGTGCTGGCCTTATGGACGGCCTGGCGCGCCCGTCATGCCGAGACCCGGGTATCGCTGGCCCAAATCTTCCCTTGGTTCATTTTCTGGTTTCTGGTGGCCTCGGGAGTGCGCACTTTGGGATTGGTGCCGGATGTGCTGATTCAGCCGCTGCAGGTGGCGTCGCAGTTTTTGATCATCATGGCGCTGACTGCCATCGGCCTGTCCTCGGACCTGCGGCGCATGGCCTTGGCGGGATGGCGGCCCTTGCTGTTGGGCCTGGGGGTCTGGGTGGCTGTGGCCGCCAGCAGCCTGGCGATGCAATGGCTGCTGGACAGCCTTTGATCAGAGCATCGAAAACCAGGAGCCAGAGTTCTTGGTGATGGCGACCCCCACGATATACGCGAAAATCGCCACGGCGATCAGGGCGGCAAACAGGCGGCCTTGGGCGGTGCGACCGCGTTTGATGGCCATGGTGCCGACGCCGATATAGGCGATCAGCAGCACGATCTTGGTCAGAATCCAGGGCTGATTGGGGCCGATGATGGCGGCCAGAATCAGCCCGCAGGTCAACAGCACGGTGTCGATGATATGCGGCAGGATGCGCACCAAGCGATGCTGCAGCAAGGCAGATCCGGTGACGGACCAATAGGCCCGGATAATGAACAGCGTGATGCTCAGGACGACCGCCGTCACATGCAGGTGTTTGATGGGGAAGTAGTATGCAGACATGGACGGTATTGTAATTAGATTGGATTAAGTTGCCAGCCGCCATCTTGACCTTGCAGCGCCAGTTCTGTGTCGTGGTGACGCCGCAGGGTGCTGCGGTGGCCTACGCTGACGATCCGCATGTCTGGCAACTGGGTGCGCAACAGGCGGTACATGGCGTCTTCCAGGCCTTCATCCATGGCGGATGTGGCTTCGTCCAGAAACGCTGCGTCCGGGCGTGCAATCAGCAGGCGGCCAAAGGCCAGGCGCTGCTGCTCGCCCAGCGACAGAATCCGGCTCCAGTCGTCTTCTACATCCAACTGATCATGCAGATGGCCTAGCTGTATCTGGTCCAGAATGGCTTCATCCCGATTGCTCGGATCGGCGGCCACCGGCTGGGGATAGTGCAGGGCTTGGCGCAGGGTGCCCATGGGTAGATAAGGTTTTTGTGCCAGAAACAAGGAGGCCGTGTCGGGCCGGATGATTTCACCAGAGCCATAGGGCCAGATGCCGGCGATCATGCGCAGCAGCGTGGTCTTGCCAGCCCCCGAGGGCCCGCGTACCAGGACGGCCTGAGCCGCCGGGACTTCCAGATTCAGGTCTTTCAGCAGGGTATGGCCATCCGGTCGGCAGACGGTGACGTTTTTCAGGGCCAGGCGGCTGCCGTCCTGGTGGGTATGCGGCAGCTGCATTTGCCGGGCAGCATCCACGGCGGCGTCAAAGCCGGTCAGACGGTCCAAGGTCGCGCGGTAGGTGGCAAAGCTGTCATAGACATTACGAAAGAACGACAGATTGGCCTGTAGCTGGCCAAAGGCCTGAGCCGTCTGGATCAGGTCTCCCAGGCTGATTTGCTTGGAGAAAAATCGGCTGGCCTGGATGATGAAGGGAAACACGACGGCGGTCTGGGTGACGACAAAATTGAAGCCCAGGAATTTAAGCGAGCGGTGGATGATGTCCCAGGTGTTGCCGATGACCTGGGCAAACCAGTGTCGCAGGGTGCGACCCTCGACGCGCTCTCCTCGGTAGAATGCAATGCTTTCGGCGTATTCGCGGATGCGCACCAGAGCATAGCGGTAATCGGCGTTCAGTTTTTCATTCAGAAAATTCAGGCGGATCAGTGGTTTGCCGATCTTGATCGCCAGCAATGTCGCCAGAAACACATAAATGAAAACCAGAAACACCATGGCGCGGGGGATTTCGTGATCCAGCACCGTCATGGGGCCCGACAGGTTCCAGAGGATCAGCGTAAAGGCGATGGTGGATACCACGGCGTTGATCAGGCCCACGGCCAGGGTCATGGAGGTATCGGCAAAACTGGTGATATCCTGCTGAATCCGTTGGTCCGGGTTATCAGCCAGATGGCTAAGGGATGCCGACCGATAATAGGCCTGTTGTTCCATCCAGCGGCTTAACAAGCGTTCGTTCAGCCATTCACGCCAGTGCACCACAAAAGCCTGCTGCACGTAGTAATCGAATAGAGACCGCACCACATGCACCGAGGCCAGTCCCGCAAACAGCAGCATGGCAGCCCAGAACCCTGGGGCGTTCAGTTCCTGCAGGGCGCTGTACATGGTGTTGTACCAATTGGAAAACAGCACATCCAGGCGCACGGCGCCCAACGTCAGCAGCAGAATCAGGGCGACCCCTGCCAGGGGTCGCCAATTGCGGCGCGGTGAAAAAAACGCGGCGGTCAGGCGCCAGAATTGATTGCCCCAGCGGGTGAACCGCTGCAGGCACCAGATCGCTGCCGTCCCGGCCAGCAGGGTCAGCACATAGGCCTTGAGCAGCCACAGGCCGCTCTCCAGTAAGGTGTCCTGCCATGCCATTTGTCTCTTTTCCTGTTGATTGCCCGGCTGGAGTCCATGGTGTCGATGGATTTTCGGGCCGTGGTCGGGTTGATGTTGCAGCCGATGGATTTTAGGTTGGATGGGCGCCGGGCGAAAAGGTTTCAATCCTTTTTTTCATGCCCAGACGCTTGGCGAGCTTATGCAGGTTGCTGGCATCCAGGCCCAGGGCCTTGGCGGCCTGGGCCCAGTTGCCGTCGGCGGCGATCAGTGCCTGATGGATGGCCTGTTGCTGGCATGTGTCCACGGTGGTGCGTAGCAAAGGAATATCGGCCAGTCCCAAGGGTTGCCCGGCGGCGGCGGGCAGTCCACCTGCGCCCAAGCTGGCGGCTGACTCTCTCTGGTTTTCGCCAATCGCCGGGACGATGTCCAGATCCAGCAGTTCGGCTTCTATCGTCAGGACCTGATCGCGTGAAGCGCCGCGGCTGAGCATCTTCAGGGCGGCGCGGCTGATGACATGTTCCAGTTCGCGCACATTGCCTGGCCAGGGGTATTGTTGCAGGGCCTGCTCTGCGGCATAGGACAGGCGCACGCCTCGCAGCCCCAGGCGGGCACGGTTGAATTCCAGAAAATGCCCCGCCAGGATCTGGACGTCGCGCCCGCGTTCACGCAAGGGTGGAATCGGGATAGGGTAGACCGATAGACGATGGTACAGGTCTGCCCGAAACAATCCCGCCTGGGTGTTGGCCTTCAGATCGCGATTGGTGGCGGCGATGATGCGTACGTCGGTCTTGATCGTTTGGTCTGTACCCAGTCGCTGAATTTCGCCGTTTTGCAGGACGCGCAGCAGTTTGGCCTGGAGGCTGAGGGGCAGTTCGCCGACTTCGTCCAGAAACAGTGTGCCACCCTGGGCGGCTTCAAAGCGCCCGGGCCGGTCGCTGGTGGCCCCTGAGAAAGCGCCTTTGACGTGGCCGAACAGTTCGCTTTCTGCCAGGGATTCAGGCAGTGCGGCGCAGTTGACCTGAATCATGGTTTGCTGGCTGCGTCGGGAATGGCGGTGCAATCGGCGGGCAAACAGCTCTTTGCCGACGCCGGTTTCTCCCAGCAGCAAGATTGGCAGGTCGGAATCCGCCACCAGGTCCAGTTCGTGCAGCAGTGACTGGATCGCTTCGCTGTGCCCCAGGATTTCACTGGCTTCGCCGATGCGTTCTATGCCTTGTTGTGAACTGCCCAGTTGGCGCAGTTGCCGGGTTTCGCGTTCCAGGTTGCTGACGCGCACGGCCGCCTGCAAGATCAGGCCCAATCGGCGCAGCCTATGACGGGCGGCTTCATCGAAGGTGCCCGTCGTCAGAGCATCCAGGGTCATGATGCCCCAGGGCCGGTCTTGGTGATAGAGCGCCAGGCCCAGGCAATCATGTACCGGCAGGGGCGAGCCTTTCCGGTCGTCCAGCAGGCCGTCATAGGGGTCGGGCAGCACGCTGCCCGGATCGAACCAAGTGGGGTCGCGCTGCGACAGAATTGTGGCGAAACGCGGGTGTTGGCCCACGACGAAGCGCCGCCCCAAGGCCTCGTGGGCCAGCCCGGATGCTGCCACCAGGTGCAATGTATTGTTGTCATCGAGCATGAGCAAGCCGACCGCATCGCAGGAAAACGCTGCGCGGATCGTGGTGGTTGCTCTTTGCAGACGCACGCCATCGGGCAGGTCCGTCGCCAAGTCGTTCAGTAATTCTGTTTCCATGAGGGTGATTTATACCATCGAAGGGTGTTTTTTACCGTAAACCTCAGGGTCAAAATCACCTGTTTTGATTTATATCAGTGTTATCCCTAGGTGCGATAGTTGGCATGGATATTGCTTGATGGATGATGAAGTGCAAATTGGGGGCGTCGCTTGATGCTCGCTGTTGAATCCCACACTGCTGCAAGAAGGAGCGCAGGATGCGTGAGTATAAGAAGTTATGGTGGACACTGATCGGTGTTCTGGTCGTATCGTTTGGCATCCTGGGCTGGATGGGGAAAGAGGTTTATAACCAGGCGCCTCCCATCCCGGATCAGGTCGTGACGGCCAATGGCAAAATCCTGATGACCGGGGAGCAAATCCTCGATGGTCAGGAGGCTTGGCAAACTGCGGGCGGCATGACTGTCGGCTCTATTTTGGGACATGGCGCCTATCAGGCACCCGACTGGACAGCCGACTGGCTGCACCGCGAGCTGACCGCCTGGTTGGACCTGGCTGCACAGGAACGCTTCGGTCTGAATTTTTCTCAGTTGGACGAAGACAATCAGATTGTCCTCGAACGCCAACTGAAGACCGAATATCGCAAGAATACCTATGACCCGGCCAACGGTGTCGCCACGGTGTCAGAGCGCCGGGCCAAGGCCATTGACCAGACTGCGTCGTACTACGACAAGCTCTTTGGCGACGACCCGTCCCTGCGTCCCAGCCGTGTGGCCTTTGCCATGAAGGAAGCGACCTTGCCCAAGGTCGAACAGCGTGAACGTCTGGCCAATTTCTTCTTCTGGACGTCTTGGGCCGCTTCTACGACGCGTCCTGACAGCGTGGCCACCTATACCAATAACTGGCCTCACGAGCCCTTGATTGATAATGTGCCAACGGCTGAAAACATTATCTGGTCGATTGTCAGCGTGATCCTCCTGATTGCGGGGGTGGGCTTGCTGGTGTGGGCCTGGGCCTTTATGCGCAAGGAAGAAGAGGACCCTGAAGCCCCGGCCAAGGACCCGATCTCTCTGCTGAAACTTACCCCTTCGCAGCATGCCTTGGGTAAGTACCTGTTTCTGGTCGTGGCTTTGTTTGTCGCTCAGGTCTTCATCGGGGGCTTTACCGCGCACTACACCGTCGAGGGGCAGACCTTCTACGGCGTCAATGTGTCCGAATGGCTACCGTACTCGCTGGTGCGTACCTGGCACGTCCAAGCCGCATTGTTCTGGATTGCAACCGGATTCCTGGCCGCAGGCCTGTTCCTGGTGCCGATTCTGAACGGTGGCGAAGACCCGAAATTCCAAAAGCTTGGCGTCGACGTCCTGTTCTGGGCGCTGATTATCGTGGTACTGGGTTCGTTTGGCGGTAATTTCTTTGCCATCGCCCACATCATGCCCGAGAGCTGGAATTTCTGGCTGGGTCATCAGGGTTATGAATATGTCGAGCTGGGCCGTATTTGGCAGATCGGCAAATTCCTGGGCATCGTCTTCTGGCTGGTCCTGATGCTGCGCGGTATTGTGCCGGCTTTGCGCCAGAAAGGCGACAAGAACCTGCTGGCCTTGTTCAGTGCCTCGGTGATCTGCATAGGCTTGTTCTATGGCACTGGCTTGTTCTATGGTCCCCGCACGAACATTACCATCATGGAATACTGGCGTTGGTGGGTGGTGCACCTGTGGGTCGAAGGCTTCTTCGAGGTCTTTGCCACTGCCGCACTGGCCTTTATCTTCACCACCATGGGTCTGGTCTCCAAGAAAGGCGCCACCACGGCCAGCCTGGCTGCCGCCGTGCTGTTCATGCTGGGGGGCACGCCGGGCACCATGCACCACCTGTATTTTTCCGGCACGACCACGCCCATCATGGCGATTGGCGCCACATTCAGCGCGCTCGAAGTCGTGCCGCTGGTGGTCTTGGGTTATGAAGCCTGGGAAAACTGGCGCTTGAAGTCGCGCGCGCCCTGGATGGAAAGCCTGCATTGGCCGCTGAAGTTCTTTGTCTGCGTGGCTTTCTGGAACATGTTCGGGGCCGGGGTGTTTGGCTTCATGGTCAACCCGCCTGTCGCGCTGTACTACATCCAAGGGCTGAACACCACGGCCGTGCATGCTCACGCTGCCCTGTTCGGTGTCTACGGTTTCCTGGCGCTGGGCTTCACCTTGTTCGTGTTGCGCTATGTGCGTCCCAACATGAAGTTCAACGATAGCCTGATGAACACCTCTTTCTGGTGCCTGAACATCGGCCTGGTCATGATGATCGTCCTGAGCCTGCTGCCGATTGGCGTGATGCAGTTCTATGCCAGCGTCACCCAGGGTACCTGGTGGGCGCGCGGCGAGACCTTCATGCAGCAAGAGATCATGCAGACCCTGCGCTGGGCGCGTACCTTCGGGGACGTGGTCTTCATCGTCGGTGGCCTGGGTGTCATGTGGCAGGTGGTCACGGCACTGTTCAATGGCAAGGCTGTCCCGGCAGTGGATGGCACGCTGGCCGCTCAGCGTAGCTGAACCTTGTTTTGCAAAGGGGTCCGAAACGGACCCCGCATCAGCCCCTGAATGTATTCAGAGGCATCCCCACCCGCCTCACGAGAGGCGGGTTTTTTATTATTTTCAATTGTGCTGCACGATTTCGAAGCTCAGTCGCCCTTGGTCGTCGCGTCCCACCGAGTAGCCCAGGTGTTCGCGAATGCTGTTGTCTGGGTGAAAGGTCAGCACGACGGGCTTGATCTGTTCCAGTTCGCTGCTTTGCACGTATTCCGCGTTGGCGATGATGACCTCGTCGCCGCGTTGGCAGGTGCGGGCGGCAGCACCATTCAGGATGCAGCAGCGCGAGCCACGTTCACCGTAGATAACGTAGGTGCTGATGCGGGCACCGGAGTTTTTATTCCAGATGTCCACGAACTCCATGGGCAGGATGCCAGCTGCTTCACAGTGATCTGGGTCTAGGGTAATGGAACCGTGGTAATCCAGATCCGCCCCGGTAACGCGGATGCCATGTAGCTTGGCACGAACGATTTTTCGCATGATAAGTTCAGAGTATGGTTGAGAGCAGGCCGTATTCTAGCGCTGCACTTGTCACCCTGGGGCTATGCCCGGCCTGTTGGCGGGTGTACTGTCTGGATAGTTGGCGGCTCAGAGCGCCGGACAGCGCAAGATTTCGCTTTCCAGCCTAAGCCAAAGCTGATGGATGAAATCCGCCCTGTCAGGCGGGTTCAGGCATTGGTCCAAAGAAATGGCGCTGCTGCTGCGGTAGCGGCGGGGGTTATCCAGTGCGGCTTCCAGCCTATTGGCCTGGCGGGTGGCTTGGTCTATATCGCATTGCACCAGGATCAGGGCATGCACCAGCCCGATATGTTGGGTGGGATGATCTTCCTGCGAAGCGGCAGGGTGGTCTTGGGTGGGGGTGATGCGTCGCCACCATTGGGCAGTCCCTGCAATCTTGCGGGCAGGCTGGCCCACGGCCAGGTTGTAGCGACCATCACAAAACGAGCCTTCTACCGCCTGTGCCCTGGCCTCTATCCCAAAAAACAATAGGCTGGCGGCGATTAGCCCGCACAGATGCTGATAAAACGCATCGGCATGATCCAGCGGACGGCCACTGAATGGCTGGGCCAGGCTGAGGTTGATGATCCCCGGGCCTTGGGGCACCACGCCGCCGCCCGATTGGCGTACATGGATGGGCCAGCCCTGGCTGGCAAAGTCCGCTTGGGCAGCGCTAAAGCCAGGCCGGGCAGCATAGGTGCGGGGGACGACCAGCCCCTGGTCCGCCCGCCAAAGGCAGGCGACTGGCCCTGTGCGTGCCTCGTCCAGCAGCTTTTCATCGGCCAGGGGGCCTGCAGCCGGGGATGGCCCCAGGTCCAGCAGGCGGTATTGCTTGGGTGGCATGGTTAAGGTCGATGGCCTTGCTGTGTGGCGGCAAAGGTTTCATCATCCATGAACAGGTAGCGGATCGCGTCGATCAGCCCCAGCACCACGGCCAGCGGCATGAAGATCCAGCACATCAGCAAAAATCCGATACCCCAGCCGATTTGACCCAGAAAGAATCGATGCGCCCCCAGCCATCCCAGGAAAACTGCCAGCACGATGGCAATGCGTCGCTGAGTGGTGGGGCGTCCCAGGGATTCGCGATGCGAGCTGAGGATCCACAAGCTGATTGGTACGGTCAGCATCACAGCCAGCAGGACTTTGCCCGAATGAAACTGCAGGTAGGCGACCGTCAACGCATAGAGTTCGTCGACATTGCGGACCAGCACGCCAGTCAGGCTGGAGATCCAGACGAAAACCTGCCCAAAGACTAATTCGCCAAAACTGAGCGCCACCAGTATGACGACGAATACAGCCAGCACCAGGATGATTTTATTGAGCATGGGCGATAGGTAGGCTTGATCCTGCTGAGTGCTCAGGATATCGATATGGAATAGGGGATCTTACTTAAAAAATGGATCACAAGGAATTCAGCCAGCGGTGGTTTGACGGATCGCATGATCCCATTGTGCCAGATGAGCGGCTGCCTGATCTCGGGGCATGGCCGGGTCGAATTGACGCTCGATGCGCCAGAGGGACTCGAGTTCCTGCAAGTTGGCATAAATGCCGACCTGCAGGCCAGCCAGAAAAGCTGCTCCTAGCGCGGTGGTTTCCACCATGGTCGGGCGCAGCACCGGAATGCCCAGCAGATCAGCCTGGAACTGCATCAGCAGATCATTGACACACGCGCCGCCGTCCACGCGCAGGGCCTGCAAGGCGTCGGCGCCAGCGGCCTGGGCATCGCGGCTCATGGCCTGCAACAAGGCTGCGCTTTGGTAGGCAATGCTTTCCAGGGCTGCGCGGGCAATATGCGCCATGGTGGTGCCACGGGTCAGTCCGGTGATGGTGCCGCGGGCATTGGGGTCCCACCAGGGGGCTCCCAGCCCGGTGAACGCCGGCACGAACATCACCCCGTCCGAATCCGGCACACTGCGGGCCATTTCCTCGATGTCGCTACTGCGCGTGAAGGCGTGCAGGCCGTCGCGCAGCCACTGCACCACGGCACCGCCGACAAACACGCTGCCTTCCAGGGCATAGGCGGGCTGGGCATCCGTCTGAGCGGCGCTGGTGGTGACCAGGCCGTTTTCCGAGACCTGGAAATGTTCGCCGGTATGCATCAGCATGAAGCAGCCTGTGCCATAGGTGTTTTTCGCCATTCCTGGGCGAAAGCAGGCCTGTCCGAAGAGTGCGCTTTGCTGGTCGCCCGCCACGCCGCAGATGGGCACGGCATGATCCAGGATGGCGGATGCGGTATGTCCGAAGTCTGCCGACGAGGGCAGTATCTGGGGCATCATGGCGGCTGGAATACCCAGTTCCCCCAGCAGTTCCGGATCCCAGCGATTGCTGTGCACATCCATCAACATGGTACGGGCAGCATTGCTGACGTCCGTCAGATGCCGCTGGCCGCCGGTCAGTTGCCAGATCAACCAGCTGTCGATGGTGCCGAACAGCAGCTCGCCTGCCTCGGCTCGACGGCGGGCGCCGGATACGTGGTCCAGTATCCATTTCAGCTTGGTGGCTGAAAAATACGCATCCACGCGCAGCCCGGTGCGCTGCAAAATCGTGTCTTCCAATCCCCGCGTGCGCAGTTCGACGCAGGTAGGCTCGGCGCGGCGGTCTTGCCAGACGATGGCGGGATGGATGGGTTGGCCGGTGTGGCGATCCCAGACCACCGTGGTTTCACGCTGGTTGGTGATGCCGATGGCACTGATGTCGCGCGCCGACACGCGGGCGCGGTTCAGGGCCTCGTGCAGGGTATCGCGCTGAGTGGCCCAGATCTCCAGCGGATCGTGCTCTACCCAGCCTGGCTGGGGATAGTGTTGGGTGAGTTCTCGTTGTGCCAGACCCACGATGCGGCCCAGCCGGTCAAAGACAATGCTGCGGGTGCTGGATGTGCCCTGATCCAGGGCGAGCAAATAAGTCATGTCGGGTCCTCGGGGGCTATCACGCAGTCAATCCCGGCTGCCTTCAGCATGCCGGGAAACGGATCGGGCGGTCGTGCATCCGTGAACAGGCGGTTGATTTGATTGAGTTCGCCCACCCTGACCATGGCAGGGCGGTGGAATTTGCTGATGTCCGTGGCCATCCAGACCTCGCGCGCCGACTGCATGATGGCCTGTGAGACCTTGACCTCACGATAATCATAATCACGCAGTGTGCCGTCTTCTTCGATGCCTGAAATCCCCATGATGGCAATGTCCGCCCTGAATTGTCGGATGAACTCGACGGTGGCCTCGCCCACGATGGCCAGATCGCGTGGACGCACATTGCCACCGGCCAGAATGACTTCGCAGCTGGGCTGTTGGCCCAGCATATAGGCCACATTGATGTTGTTGGTAATGATGCGCAGTCCCGTGTGGCCGGTCAAGGCCTGGGCAATGGCTTCGGCGGTCGTGCCGATATTGATCATCAACGAACAATCATTGGGGATTTCTCTGGCGATGGCCTGGGCGATGCGTTGCTTGGCCTGGGCATGCAACTGGGCGCGCTGGCGATAGGCAATATTTTCGGTGGTGGATGCGGGTAGCCGTGCACCGCCGTGAAAGCGAATCACCTGATTGGCTTCGGCCAGGCGTTGCACATCCCGCCGCACAGTCTGTACCGTGACTTGCAGGTGGGTGGCCAGATCGTCCAGGCTGCTGGCACCGGCGATGTGCAAGTGCTTGAGCAGTCGAATTTGTCGAGGGTTCTGATTCATGGAAATAAGCTGGATTCGAACAAGAATCACTGTACAACGAAAATTAAAGAACCAATCCTAGGGTTTACATGGGGATAAAATACGATAGAAACGAACGATAATAGACAAAATCGAAACAAAAGGAGAGGCATTCCATGCTGCTCAAACTCGCCGGGGTAGAGAAAAAAGTCGGGCTTGAAACCTGGCTGCATCCCCTGGATCTGACCTTGCGGGAATCTGCCGTGACGGTGTTGTTGGGTGTCACCCGGGCCGGCAAGACCAGTCTGATGCGTGTCATGGCGGGCTTGGATACCCCGACGGCGGGGCGTGTGCTGGTCGATGGGCATGATGTCACTGGTGTTCCTGTGCGCGATCGCAATATCGCCATGGTGTATCAGCAGTTCATCAACTATCCGTCCATGACGGTTTTTGACAATATTGCGTCGCCGTTGCGTTTGCGGGGACAGAACGATATCCAGTCGCGGGTGGGCGAGATCGCCCGGACCCTGCACATCGAGGAATTCCTGGGGCGTTTGCCGGCCGAACTCTCTGGCGGACAGCAGCAGCGGGTGGCCTTGGCGCGCGCTCTGGCGAAGGATGCGCCGCTGATGCTGCTGGACGAGCCCCTGGTCAATCTGGATTACAAATTACGCGAAGATCTGCGCGAAGAACTCAGCCTGATGTTTGCTCAGGGCCGATCTTCTGTGGTTTACGCAACCACCGAACCCGGCGAGGCCCTGCTGCTGGGTGGCTATACCGCTGTTTTGGACCAAGGGGAACTGCTGCAGTACGGGCCAACCATTGATGTGTTTCGTCGGCCTGTGTCGATGCGGGTTGCCCGGGCCTTCAGCGATCCCCCCATGAACTTTCTATCGGCCCAGGTTGCGCAGGGTGTCTTGCGGTGCCAGGGCATCAATGACATGCGTCTGCCTGATGCGGCAGCCTTGCCTGCTGGGCCGGTTACCGTGGGCCTGCGGGCGGCGGATCTGTCGTTGCGCAGCCAGGGCGAAGACTGCCGCGTCAGCGGCCAGGTTCAGCTGGCCGAGATCTCGGGCTCTGCCACCTATGTGCATGCCGATACGCCGGTGGGCACGCTGATTGCCCAGGTGCCTGGTGTCAGTCATCACCAGTTGGGCGACACCATCACTTTTCATTTTTCCAGCCGACAGGCCTATGTCTTTGGAGCGGATGAGACCTTGTTGCATGCTCCTTACACCCAGGAGGCCAATCGTGGCGCGTATTGATCTGGATTTGGCCCATAGCTACCACAAAGTCGTGAAGTCCGATGCGGACTACGCCCTGCTGCCCCTGAAGATCACCTTTGATGATGGCGGAGCCTATGCCTTGCTGGGTCCTTCAGGCTGCGGCAAGACCACT
This sequence comes from Castellaniella sp., assembly GCF_034675845.1. NCBI lineage: Bacteria > Pseudomonadati > Pseudomonadota > Betaproteobacteria > Burkholderiales > Alcaligenaceae > Castellaniella > Castellaniella sp. The sequence goes on along the minus strand of NZ_JAUCCU010000001.1, from coordinate 409,064 downwards.
ATGCTGAATATTATCTCCGGGCTGGTGGCAGCCTCGCACGGCAGTGTGCAGTTCGACGGCGTGGATTGCACCCATGCCACCCCCCAGCAGCGCAATATTGCCCAGGTCTTCCAGTTTCCCGTCATCTACGACACGATGACCGTAGGCGAAAATCTGGCCTTTCCGCTGCGTAATCGCCGTGTGCCGGCGGACCAGATTCGCGATCGGGTAGGGCGCATCGCCGAAATGCTGGATCTGTCGGCTGTGCTGGATCAGCGTGCCGCCAATCTGGCCGCCGATGCCAAGCAAAAAATATCCCTGGGGCGTGGTCTGGTGCGCCCGGATGTCTCGGCGGTCTTGTTCGACGAACCGCTGACCGTGATTGATCCGCACCTGAAGTGGGAACTGCGCCGCAAACTCAAGCAAATCCACCACGAACTCGGCCTGACCCTGATTTATGTGACCCATGACCAGGTCGAGGCCATGACCTTTGCCGACCAGGTGCTGGTCATGGCCCGTGGCCGTGTCGTGCAGCAGGGTACGCCAGCCGACCTGTTCGAACGCCCCCGGCATACTTTTGTCGGTCATTTCATCGGCTCGCCCGGCATGAACCTTCTGCCGGTGCGCTTTCAGGCTGATCAGTCGTTGTGGTTTCAGGAACAGTGCATTGCCAGCCAAGGCTTGCCTGCTTTGCCGGATGGCGCCCTGACGCTGGGCATACGCCCGGAATACCTGCGGCTTTCTCCAGAACCAGTGGCGGGGTCCATCCCGGCTACGGTGCGCCGGGTCCAGCAGATAGGTACCAGCCAGCTCGTCAGCCTGCAGGCAGGCTCCCAGGAACTAAAAGCCCATATTGCGCCTGACGCACCCACCCCCCAGGAAAACTCACAGCTGCATCCGGTCTTGCTGGGTATTCATACCTGCTTCTACCAGAACGAGGAACTCATCGCATGAGTACGACCGTCAAACCCGTCAACCAGAAGGCCTGGTGGTTGATTCTGCCCGTCATTCTGTGTGTGTCCTTCTCGGCCATTATTCCTTTGATGACGGTCGTCAATTACTCCGTACAGGACATACTTGGACCCAATCAGGCGGTTTTCGTCGGGACCGAATGGTTCAGCAGTGTCATGCGCGATGAAGACCTGCACGCGGCCTTGCTGCGTCAATTGCTGTTTTCCGGGTCGGTGCTGGCCATTGAAATTCCGCTGGGGGTGATGCTGGCCTTGTCCATGCCGTCCAAGGGCTGGTGGGCCTCGGCCGTGCTGGTGATTATTTCCTTGTCCTTGCTGATTCCCTGGAATGTCGTGGGCACGATCTGGCAGATATTCGGGCGCACCGACATTGGCCTGTTTGGCTGGGTATTGACCGAGATCGGCATCAATTACAGCTATGTGGGCAATCCCGTTCAGGCGTGGCTGACTGTGCTGCTGATGGATGTCTGGCACTGGACCCCCCTGGTGGCTTTGCTGGCCTATGCCGGCTTGCAGTCCATCCCAGAGGCCTACTATCAGGCCGCCAGCATCGATGGCGCCAGCAAGTGGGCCGTGTTTCGGTATATCCAGTTGCCCAAGCTGCGCGGCGTGCTGATGATTGCCGTCCTGCTGCGCTTCATGGACAGCTTCATGATCTACACCGAGCCCTTTGTGCTGACCGGTGGCGGGCCGGGCAGTTCCACGACGTTTCTCAGTCAGTATCTCACCCAGAAAGCGATTGGTCAGTTCGATATGGGGCCGGCCGCTGCCTTTTCGCTGGTGTATTTTCTGATCATTTTGCTGTTCTGTTTCGTTCTGTATAACTGGATGCTGCGCGTAGGCAATGGCGCCCAGGAGGTTCCCCATGACTGATCGTGCTCGTTGGCCGCGCAAGCGCACCTTGTTTCTGATCCTGTATCTGTTTTTTGCCATGTTGCCCATTTACTGGATGGTCACCATGAGTTTCAAGACCAACCAGGGGATCTTGTCCCAGTTCACCCTGTTTCCCCAGGAATTCACGCTGGATAACTATCGTCTGATTCTGACGGACCCTTCTTGGTACATGGGTTATGTGAATAGCCTGATCTATGTTTCCCTGAACATGGTCATGGCGATTGCAGTGGCATTGCCCGCCGCCTATGCCTTTTCGCGCTATTCCTTTCTGGGCGACAAGCATGTGTTCTTTTGGTTGCTGACGAACCGGATGACGCCGCCCGCTGTGTTTCTTCTGCCCTTCTTCCAGCTGTATTCCACCTTGGGGCTGATGGATACTCACTGGGCTGTGGCGATGGCGCACATGCTGTTCAATGTGCCCCTGGCGGTTTGGATACTCGAAGGCTTCATGAGCGGCATTCCGCGCGAGATCGATGAGACTGCCTATATCGATGGATATAGTTTTCCGAGATTCTTCCTGACGATTTTCTTGCCCCTGATCAAGTCAGGGGTGGGGGTGGCGGCATTTTTCTGCTTCATGTTCAGTTGGGTCGAACTCTTACTGGCCCGCACGCTCACCAGTGTCAATGCCAAACCGATTGTGGCCATCATGACGCGCACGGTATCGGCGTCCGGCATGGATTGGGCCACCCTGGCCGCCGCCGGCACCTTGACCATCGTGCCGGGGGCCATCGTCATCTGGTTTGTGCGCCACTACATTGCGAAGGGTTTCGCAATGGGCCGGGTCTAAGGAGCATCACATGTTCGATTGGATGGTTTGGACTTTACCGACGGCGGTGTTCTTTATTTGCGTGGTGCTGTTGCTGACCGGGATGACGGTCTGGGAGCTGCGCTCGCCCACCATATTGCGCAAAGGCTTTTTACCCATGAAGACCACCCGGGGGGATCGCCTGTTTATCGGTTTGCTGATCGCCGCTTACATCAATCTGGGCTTTTTGGGCCTGGGCGAGCAGTTCATGGATTGGTTCAGCCTACAGGAAGAACCATCAGTCTGGATCAGCTTTGTGCTGTCCATGGGTGTCTTGGTCTTCGTCATGCGCAAGGGCTGAATCGCTGGTTCTTGACTGATATGAAGCCGATGTCTGATGCATCGCTGTCCCCCGCAGCGTCATCGTCTAGCAGTACCGGGGTTTATTTCAACAAGAGGAGAGCAACATGAAATTTCGCCACACCGCCATGGCGCTGGCAATCGCCTGCGCTCTGGGCAGTCAGGCAGCCTGGGCCGGCCCGGTCGAGGCAGAAAAGTGGATCAATGCTGAATTTCAGCCGTCCACACTGACCAAAGATCAGCAAAAAACCGAAATGCAGTGGTTTATCGATGCCGCCGCCAAACTCAAGGCGCAAGGCGTCGACGAGATTTCTGTGGTGTCTGAAACCATCACGACGCATGAATATGAGTCCAAGGTTCTGGCCAAGGCTTTTGCCGAAATCACGGGCATCAAGGTCAACCATGATCTGATCCAGGAAGGCGACGTTGTCGAAAAACTGCAGACTTCGATGCTGTCGGGCAAATCCATCTACGACGGCTGGATTTCCGATTCCGATCTGATCGGCATGCACTATCGCTATGGCGATATCCTGTCCCTGACGGAATACATGGATGGGGCGGGTAAGGAATACACCAACCCCAACCTGGATCTGAAAGATTTTATCGGGACTTCGTTCACGACCGCGCCGGACGGCCAGATGTACCAGTTGCCGGACCAACAGTTCGCCAATCTGTACTGGTTCCGTTATGACCTGTTCAATCGTCCCGATCTGCAGGAAAAATTCAAGGCCAAATACGGCTATGAGTTAGGCGTGCCAGTGACCTGGTCGGCCTACGAGGACATTGCCGAGTTCTTTACCAACGACATCAAAACCCTGGATGGCAAGCCGATTTATGGGCACATGGATTATGGCAAGAAAGATCCGTCTTTAGGCTGGCGTTTCACGGATGCCTGGCTGTCGATGGCGGGTTCAGCCGACAAGGGCTCTCCCAATGGCTTGCCCGTTGATGAGTGGGGCATTCGTGTTGCGGACGATAATTGCACGCCGGTAGGCGCTTCGGTCGAACGCGGCGGGGCGACCAATTCGCCAGCCGCCGTCTATGCCTTGACCAAATACATAGACTGGATGAAGAAGTACGCCCCCCCGGTGGCACAGGGGATGACCTTCTCCGAATCCGGACCTGTGCCGGCGCAAGGTGAGATCGCCCAGCAGATTTTCTGGTACACCGCCTTTACCGCCGACATGACCAAGGCTGGCTTGCCGGTCGTCAACGAGGACGGCACCCCGAAATGGCGCATGGCCCCGGCCCCGCATGGCCCCTACTGGAAGGAAGGCATGCAAAATGGCTACCAGGATGTGGGTTCATGGACTTTCTTCAAAAATCACGATGCCAACAAGGTTGCCGCTGCCTGGCTGTATGCCCAGTTCGTAACAGCCAAGACCACGTCCTTGAAGAAATCCATCACGGGTCTGACTTTCATCCGTGACAGTGATATTCACAGTGATTACTTCACGGAAAATGCCAACAAATATGGCGGCTTGATCGAGTTTTACCGTAGCCCTGCCCGAGTGGCCTGGACGCCCACCGGCACCAACGTGCCTGACTATCCGAAGTTGGCTCAGCTTTGGTGGCGCAGCATTTCCGAAGCCATTGCCGGAGAAAAGACTCCGCAACAGGCAATGGACGGCTTGGCCGCCGATATGGAAAAAGTCATGGCTCGCCTGGAGCGCGCAGGCATGAAGCGTTGCGCACCCAAGCTCAATCCCAAGAGCGATCCTTCCAAGTGGCTGAGTGACGAGCATGCCCCCTGGAAGAAGCTGGCGAATGAAAATCCTAAGCCGGAAACGGTTTCATATGATTCCCTGTTGCAGGCCTGGAAGGAAGGCCGCGTCAACTAAGTTTGAATGGTGTCAATATGATGTCCCAAGCCACGAGCTATCTTCCAGTCCGCACAGATCGGACCCAGTTACTGCAATCGCTCGATGCTCTGCACGAGGTGGATCTGATTGTGATCGGTGGGGGGGCCAGTGGCTTGGGTGTTGCCCTGGATGCCCGGCTGCGGGGCCTCTCGGTCCTGCTGCTGGAATCCAACGACTTTGCAGGGGGCACCTCATCGCGTGCCACCAAACTTGTGCATGGCGGGGTTCGCTATTTGGCCCAGGGCAATATCAGCCTGGTGCGCGAGGCCCTGCACGAACGCCGTGCGCTGCTGAACAATGCGCCTCATTTGGCACAACCGCTGGCATTCATCATGCCGGCGTATCGGCCTTGGACGCTGCCTTTTTATGGCATGGGTCTGAAAATCTATGATGCCCTGGCGGGAGCCGCCAGCCTGGGCCGTACCGAGTGGCTGGGGCGCGCGGGGACAGCCCAGCAGCTGCCTGGGGTCAATACCACACATTTATATGGCGGGGTCAAATACTGGGATGGGCAATTTGATGATGCCCGGCTGGCGCTGACCCTGGCCAAAACGGCGGCTGCGCAAGGGGCATTGATGCTTAATTACTGCCCCGTCGTCGAGGTTCTTCATCAGGATGGCCGAGTCTGCGGGGTGCGCTGGCAAGACGCGCTGGCGCCTGCGGATGCGCCACGCACTGGACAGGTGCGGGCGCGATGCGTGGTCAATGCCACTGGGGTGTGGGTCGATGATGTGCGCCGCCTGGACGATGCTGCCCGAGGTCAGCAGGTCCAGCCCATGGTCGCCCCCAGTCAGGGGGTCCACCTGGTGGTGGATCGTCGCTTTCTGCCTTCAGACCACGCCTTGCTGGTGCCGCATACGCGCGATGGCCGGGTATTGTTTGCGGTGCCCTGGCTGGGGCACGTCATTCTGGGCACCACCGATACACCCCGCCAGCAGATAGACCGCGAACCGCATGCTTTGGCTGAAGAAGCCGCATTTATCCTCAATGAGTCTGCCCGCGTGCTGGCTCAGGCTCCCAAGGCCAGTGATGTGCTCAGCGTCTGGGTGGGCTTGCGGCCGCTGGTGCGGCCCGATGCGCAAGCCGATGGCGCAACCAAGACCATCAGTCGTGAACATACCGTGCGCATCAGCCCATCAGGTCTGGTCACCGTCACTGGTGGTAAGTGGACGACTTATCGGTCTATGGCTCAGGATGTGCTGCAGCATTGCATGCGGGCCGACCTGTTGGATGCGCTGCCCGCGTGCCGCACGGCGAACTTCCCCTTAATGGGGGCGCCAGGGGCTGGGGCGGTAGGCACGAGCCTGGCGGCAATGCCCGGTCTGCAGGCTTATGGCACTGAATCCCTTGCTGTCCAGGCTTTGCCGGGGGCGGAGATCGAGTTGGGCCTGGGGCTGACCGAGTCCATGGTGCGCTATGCGGTACGCCACGAATATGCCCGCTGTGTCGAAGATGTGTTGGCTAGACGCCACAGAATGCTGTTTTTGAATGCCGCCCAGGCGGCCCAGGCGGCGCCTGCCGTCTCTGCGATCCTGCAAGCCGAAATCGGCAGCGATGGCCAGCTGGAATCCTTTTTGGCATTGGCCCGACAGTATGGTCAGGTGCCTGTCTGAAGCCTTAGAACACGCAACAGCCAAGCCACGAAAGAGCGTTTTATTTTTCTTCCGGTTTGTTTGAAATTGTGTCCGGCTGAAAAATAAAAACAATCCTAAAGGTTTGAGTAGAGCCAAATGTAAGCTCAATTAAGGCTATACTATGCGTGAGCATGCTAATTTTGCATGCAATCGTGTTTTTAATGTCTTAATTTGATTCAATGCCAAAGCGTAGATGTCATCAAACATTACTCGCCTGACAAAACTTAATCGAACGGTCTTAATCCCTGGCGGTAACACGATACACCTGATCAACTAACTACCAGAGGGCTTCTATGTCCACGCCTGACGCAGCACTGCTCAATGATATACGCGAGGTCAACCTCTCTTATTTGATGCTGGCCCAGCGCCTGCTGCGTGAAAACCTCGCTGCTGGCATGTTTCGCTTGGGGTTTAGCGCCGATGTCGCCGATATCATGCTTAAACTGTCGCCTGCCCAGATCGTCAAACTCGCAGGCTCCAGTTCGGTCTTGTGTGCTTTTCGCCTGAATGACGCCCAGTTGCTTAATTCGTTGACCCATGAGGTCCTGGGCGGGGTATTGCAGCAGGCTCACTCCACAATTTTGCTCAGCAGCCAAGAAGTCACGGTTTAATCCATGGCCAGCAAAAGCGTCTCCCTAGAGGCCGAAGACATACTGCTGGCTTCCGACATGATTCGTCTGGGAGCCAGGCTTCAGGTGTTGCAGGCCGAGACTTCTCTTAGCTATGATCGCCTGGCGCGTTTATATCGCGAGATTCGTGGGGTGTCTCCACCAAAAGGCATGCTGCCTTTCTCGGTGGATTGGTATATGACTTGGCTGCCGAACATACACTCCAGTCTGTTCTACAATGTCTACCGCTATCTTGATGACCACACACCCGCCAAGAAATCCCTGGCCATGGTCGAGGCCTACCGCCTATACCTGGAACAGTCCTCTGTTGGTTTGCGTCCTGATGATGTCTCTGCCGAGCCCATCCTCAGCTTTACACGGGCTTGGATGCTGGTGCGGTTCTTCGATAGTGATTTAGTTCAGCTGTCTGCTTGTCATCAATGTGGCGGTCGATACATCGCGCATGCGCATGACCCAGCCACGGATTTTGTCTGTGCCATCTGCAAACCTCCTCCCAGGGCGGGCAAAACCCGGTCCCGCCGCAAGGCGGCCCCGGTAAAATCGGCCTGAGGCGGTGGTCTGTCTGGTTTAATGCTGGTAGGTGGATTTTCGGTTTTTTGGTATTTTTTTGATCAGCCTTTGGATTTGCGGACAAAAATCCCGGCTGAACCATGCTTTTAAATGCCTGAATTCAGGCGAACATTGACCCTATTCTGACTATCAAGGCGTGCGCACGTGTTTATCATCCTGGGTTATCTGATTGTCTCGGTGGGGGTGTTTGCCAGCTTTCTCGGGGTGGGCGGGCATTTGGGCGCACTCTACCAGCCGTTCGAGTTCCTGCTGATTGGTGGCTGCGCGTTCGGGGCCTATATCGGCGGCAGTAACGGTGCCTCGATCAAACTTCTGCTCGAGGCCATCCCCAAGGCCCTGAAGCGCAATCCCTACGGCAAATCGTTGTATATGGAATTGCTCGCCCTACTGTATACCCTGCTGAATAAATCCCGCCGCGATGGCCTGATGTCGATCGAATCCGATATCGAAGACCCCGCCGCCAGCCCCATTTTCACGCAGTTTCCGCAGGTCCAGAAAGACGCCAGGTTGATGGAATTCCTGACGGATTATCTGCGCATCATGATCAGCGGGAACATGAATCCCTTCGAAATTGAAACCCTGATGGACCAGGAAATCGAAGCCACGCACAGCGAACACAATACGCCTCTGAATGCAGTGCGGGCCGTGGCCGATGGCTTGCCCGCCTTCGGGATCGTGGCTGCCGTGCTCGGGGTGGTGCATGCGCTGGCGGCGGTAGACCAGCCCCCCGCGATCCTGGCCGATTTGATCGCCAAGGCCATGGTAGGCACGTTCCTGGGTATTTTGCTGTCTTATGGCTTTGTGTCGCCGTTTGCCTCTGCGGTAGAACGCCAGTCGATTGCTTCCATCAAAGTCCTGGAATGCATCAAGGTCACCTTGCTGGCCAGCATGAATGGCTATCCCCCCCCCCTGTCGGTCGAGTTCGGCCGTAAGGTTCTGTTCTCCACGGTGCGTCCTTCTTTCATCGAGCTTGAAGCCCACGTGAAGCAAGTCAAAAACCAGGGCGCTGGACGCTAGACGAGGGCATCAGGCATGGCCAAACAGGATACCGGTCGGGTCGTCGTGCGGCGCAAGCGCGCCTATGGCGAGGCCCATCACGGGGGTAGCTGGAAGATCGCCTACGCCGACTTCATGACGGCCATGATGGCATTTTTTCTGGTCATGTGGCTGTTGTCGTTGGTCCCAAAAAGCGAACTCCAGGGCATTGCTGAATACTTTCGCACGCCCTTGATCACTGCGGTGACCGGCGGGGAAAATCTCGATAACAGCAAATCGATCATTCCTGGGGGGCAGCCCAGCCCGATTCCCAATATCAGCCCGCCGCCGACACCCTCGTCTTCGCTGGATGTCGAGGACGTGCAGGATCAGACGAATCTCGAAAATCTCAAGGAACAACTGGAAAACCTGATCGAACATAACCCAGTGCTCAAGCAGTTCCGGCCCCAGCTGTTGCTGGACATGACGCCGGATGGTTTGCGCATCCAGATTCTGGATCAAAAAAACCGCCCCATGTTTGCCACGGGCAGCGCTCATGTGCAGCCCTATATGCGCGATATCCTGCGCGAACTCGCACCGCCGATTAACCAGCTTCCCAATGCCATCACCTTATCCGGGCACACGGATGCCATGCCGTATGCGTCGGGGGACCGCAGTTACAGCAACTGGGAACTTTCTGCTGACCGCGCCAATTCGGCGCGTCGCGAACTGGTGACAGGCGGCCTGGTTGAAAAAAAGGTCAAGCGCATCCTGGGCTTGGGCGATACCGTCAACCTGATTAAGGACGATCCTCTGGCCGAGGTAAATCGTCGTATCAGCATTCTGGTACTCAATCGTGCCGCTGAGCGCCGCATTGATCGGCAAAATGCAGCAGGGGCGCATGGGGCCCAGCTGCAAGAATTATTGGATGAAGCCAAGAAAAATCAGACTCCCCCAGGTGCTGCAACATCTGGTATAACGACTTCAGAAACCGGACAGTCTGCGGTGTCTGGCGCTGCACAGTCCCCAATCGACTCTATTCGCCCTGATGCGGAAGTCAATATGGGTGTTGTGCCGCCCCAGGCGGCTATTTCCGCCGGAGACCTTTCTCCGGACAATGATACTCAACCCCTTGGTGTGCCGATCCAAACGCCGGCGCCCCCCAACTAAAATGAGGCAATCATGAGTGCAGGTGTGGACCTCAGCGAGTTCTACGATACATTCTTTGACGAGGCAGACGAGCTGTTGGCCAATATGGAACAGCTGCTGTTGGGGCTGGATCTTGATCGTCCGGATACTGATGATCTCAACGGTATTTTTCGGGCGGCCCATTCCATCAAAGGTGGGGCAGGGACCTTTGGCTGCTTCGAAGAGCTCGCCAAAACTACCCATCTACTGGAAAATCTGCTGGATCTCATCCGCCATGGCGAACTTGCTTTACGCCAGGACATGATCGACCTTTTTCTGGAAACCAAGGACGTGCTGACCGAACAAGTCGCCGCGTATCGCGGCTCTGACAAACCCAATCAAAAAACCTACGAGCGTATCTGCGACCAGTTGCGCCAGTTGGCCCTGGAGCACCAGCAAGGCGCCGCTGCGCCTGCGGCCCCTGCAGCGGCAACGCCCGTCTCGCCTCCTGTCGCTCCCGCATCGCCAGCCGCTCCCGTGACAAGCTCAGCGGATTTGCCAGTGCATGTGCGCGTCAGCAATATCCAGTCCAAGGACGTCGAACCGCTGGTCAATGAAATGGCCCTCATGGGCGAAATTCTGCAACGCGACAACACGGATGGCAATTTGTCCCTGTGGCTCCAGACGACGACGCCGATTGGTGACCTCGAAGCGGTCTGCTGCTTTATTGTCAATCAGGACCAGGTGCAGATCGCCCGCGAGGCCCTACCGATGGCGGCTGCATCTGCCCAGCCTGCGCCGGTCCCGGCGGCACAGGCGCCGGCAGAACAGGCGGCTCCAGCCCCGATCCCCGAGGCGCCAGTGGCCGCCCCGGCAACTGCGGCCCAGCCGGATACGCCCGCTGATCATCCGGAATCCACGGATAAATCCGTTGATAAATCCACCCACAAGGCCAAAAAAGAAAGCGGCACGATTCGGGTAGGGGTGGAAAAGGTTGATCAGATCATCAATCTGGTGGGCGAACTTGTCATCACCCAGGCCATGTTGGTGCAAACTTCCCAGTATCTGGACCCAGTTCTGCATGATCGTCTGCTAAACGGCATCGAGCAGCTCGAACGCAATGCGCGCGACCTTCAAGAAGCTGTCATGTCCATCCGCATGATGCCCATGGATTATGTCTTCAGCCGCTTCCCGCGGGTAGTGCGTGAAAATGCCCAGAAGCTTGGCAAACAAATCAAGCTCATCACCAAGGGCCAGGCCACTGAACTCGACAAGAGCCTGATCGAGCGCATCATCGATCCCCTGACTCACCTGGTGCGCAACAGTCTGGATCATGGGCTGGAAGTCCCAGAGGCCCGGATTGCTCAGGGCAAAGAGCCCGAAGGCACGCTGATTCTGTCGGCCCAGCACAATGGCGGTCAGATTATTATTGACGTGATCGACGATGGGGCGGGCCTTAATCGCGACCGTATTCTTAAAAAAGCCATCGCTCAAGGCTTCCCTGTATCAGAATCCACGCCCGATGACGAACTCTGGCAGCTGATTTTCGCACCTGGGTTTTCCACCGCCGAAAAGGTCACGGATATTTCTGGCCGAGGTGTGGGCATGGATGTGGTGCGACGCAATATCCAAAGCATGGGCGGCCATGTGCAGTTGTCCTCACGCAAGGGCGTCGGCACGACCACCCGCATCGTATTGCCACTGACTTTGGCAATTCTGGACGGCATGTCGGTCAAGGTCGGCGAGGAAACCTTCATTCTGCCGCTGTCCCATGTGACCGAATCCATGCAGGCCAGCCCCGAGCAAATCCACAGTATTTCCGACACTGAACAAATGTTGCATGTGCGCGGCGAATACCTGCCTGTGGTACCGCTCCACGAGGTCTTTAATGTCGATGGTGCAGAGACCGACCTGACCAAGGCCATTGCCGTCATCCTGCAGGCAGAGGACCAGCGCTTTGCCTTGCTGGTGGATCACCTGATTGGTCAGCATCAAGTCGTGGTCAAAAACCTCGAAACCAACTACCGCAAGGTCCCGGGCATTTCCGCCGCCACCATTCTGGGTGATGGCAGCGTGGCCCTGATCGTCGATGTGTTTGCCCTGCGGCGCACAACGGCACAACGGCAGGTCACAGCCGCCTGAACTCATTCGTTTACTCGGAGCCACCATGAACTTAAGCGACGTCTCTGCAGGCCAGGCAGACACTCAGGGCCAGGAATTTCTGATTTTCACCTTGGCGAACCAGGAATACGGGATCGATATTCTCAAGGTCCAGGAAATTCGTGGCTACGATAGCCAGACTGTCACGCGCATAGCCAATGTTCCGTCTTTCATCAAAGGCGTGACCAATCTGCGCGGTGTGATTGTGCCTATCGTTGATTTGCGCATGAAATTCGCCATGGAAAACGTCGAATATACCGCCCAGACCGTCGTGGTCATCCTGACGGTCAATTCCCGGGTCGTCGGGGTGGTGGTGGATGGCGTGTCCGATGTATTGATACTCCAGCACGCCCAGATCAGTTCAGCGCCGCAATTTGGCTCGGCCTTCTCCACCGAACACCTGACGGGTATCGGTACGGTAGGCGAACGCATGTTGATTCTGGTTGATATCGAAAAGCTCATGACCAGTGATGAAATGGCGCTGGTCGAAAGCGCCGTGGCCTGATTCCACGGCTCACCGCTTCCGTCTATCGTCACCGCTATCCCTAGGATCTGGATTTCATGCAGGAAACTAAAAAAAGTTGGCTTGGCGCACTGAAGGTTCGCACCAGTTTGCTGCTGGTGCTGATCTTTTTCTTTGTCATGCTGGTTGCCGGGGCGTTGTTGGGGCTGGTGTCCCTGAAGATGAACAACGACGCCATGAAACACACCGCCAATGAACAAAGCGCCGTCTCTGTGCTGGATACTGCCGTGAACCAGTATCAGGATGTTCGAATCCTGATGGGGCGTGTTCTGGCCAGTATCGTGGTCAATAACGACTTGGCCAATAATGCCATCCTGTCCAACTGGAATGCCGAATCCGACAGCGATAGCACAGCTGTCCTTAGCGATGAATCCCAGGCACTGATTGCGCAGGCGGAGACCAGCCTCCAAAGGGCCCGCCAGAGCCTGGCACAGTTCAAAGAAGCTGCCGCCAGCCATCTGGATGGTGATAGCGGTGCCGACCAGACCCAGGCTTTGTATGCCCAACTGATCGACCAGGCAATACCCAGCGTCTTGGCTGCCTTGAAGTCCGGCAATATCGACGAATACCAGGCCTTGCAAAAATCACAGCTCGATCCGGCTGAAAAGCAATTTACCCAGGCCTACGAGGCACTGGACGTCAGCCAGCACCAGCGTGTCCAGCAGGCGATCCAGGCCGAGGACACCCATTTGTACTGGGTAACCATGATCGTCGTCACATCCATGGTGGTAGCCCTGCTGTTTGCCATTGCGGCGTATCTGTTTCTGCAGCGCGTGGTCTTACGCCCCTTGCGCCTGGCTGCCCAGCATTTCGATCGCATCGCTGCGGGGGATCTGACGGCTCATATCCAGGTGCCTTCGCGCAATGAAATTGGTGTGCTGTATTTGGCCATGCAGCGCATGCAGGACGGCCTGGTGCAAATGGTGGCTCAGGTGCGCAGCGGAATCAGCGAAATTCGCACAGGCTCCCACGAGATCTTTGCGGGCAATACCGACTTAAGCAGCCGCACTGAGCAGCAGGCCGCATCCCTGCAACAGACCGCTGCCAGCATGGAGCAACTCTCCAGCACGGTGCGCCAGAACTCCGATAACGCTGAACAAGCCGATAAGCTTGCCAAGACCGCCGCCGATGTGGCCCAGCGTGGCGGGACGGCGGTCAGCAGCGTGGCGGAAACCATGGCCGGCATTACCAGCAGTTCCAGCAAAATCGCCGAAATTGTTTCTGTCATCGACGGCATTGCCTTCCAGACCAATATCCTGGCGCTTAATGCCGCCGTCGAGGCAGCCCGCGCTGGCGAACAAGGCAAGGGTTTTGCCGTGGTGGCTGGCGAGGTTCGTTCGCTGGCGCAGCGCAGCGCCCAGGCAGCCAAGGAAATCAAAGTCCTGATCGATGATTCCGTCGTCCACATCCACGAGGGCTCGGAGCGTGTGCAGGATGCGGGACGTATCATGGAGGAAATCGTTCGCTCCGTGCAGGGGGTTACTGCCATCATGAACGAGATTTCTTCTGCGTCGCGTGAACAGGCTGATGGCATTGGTCAGATCAATGCTGCTGTTACCGACATGGATCAGGTCGTACAGCAAAACGCGGCACTGGTTCAGCAGGCCGCCAGTGCGGCGGGCTCCTTGCAGGATCAAGCCGAGCACCTCAGTGCCGCAGTTGCCGTGTTTCGTATCCAGGAGGGCGGTTCGGTCATTGATGCCTATGGTGGCCAGTTGGGGTATGCCCCGTCTGCTGCGTCGGCGCCTCTGGCTTTGCGGTAAGTCCACGACATGATTAATGATTCTGCATCCGTTTCGTATTTTACCCAGCAGGCCCTTCCCAAGGCCGATGCGGCGGATGTGGCGCGTGTGGTCGAGATTCTGCACCGACGTGCCGGGATTGTTTTGGGCGACCACAAAAAAGACATGGCGGCGCGCACCCTGGGGCTGCGCACGCAGCACTCGGGGCACCAGTCCGTGCGCGATTACCTCAGCTTCCTGGAGCAAAACCCTCAGGTCGAAGAATGGGATCGCTTCATTAGCGCCTTCACCATCAATCACACGGCATTTTTTCGTGAACAGCATCATTTTCAAATCCTGGCTGATTTTGTCCGTACCCGGCGCAAGCCCATTTCGGTCTGGTGCTGTGCCTCCTCATCCGGAGAAGAACCCTATACCATCGCCATGACGCTGCACGATGCCTGCGGGCAGTCGGATGTGGGTATTTCGGTGCTGGCCACGGATATTGATACCCAGGTACTGGTACAGGCCCGCAAGGCTGTCTATACGCTGGATCGCATCAAGCCCATCCCGCCAGAATTTTTGCGTCGCTATTTTTTGCGCGGCACGGGTCGCCAGTCTGGGATGGCTATGGTAAAACCCATGATCCGCAATCTGGTGACCTTCGAGGAATTGAACCTGGTGGCGCCCAGTTGGCCGATCAATCAAAAGTTCGATGCCATCTTCTGCCGCAACACCATGATTTATTTTGACAAGCCCACCCAGGCTAAAATTCTCGAGCGTTTTGCGCCGTTGCTCAAACCCGGCGGGCTAATGTTTGCCGGCCATTCCGAAAATTTCACTTACCTGACTAAATCCCTGCGGCTGCAGGGCCAGACGGTGTACACGCTGGCGTGACCACAGGGCTTGTTGATATGGCTGAAAGTAAAAAAATCACTGTTTTATGTGTGGATGACTCTGCATTGGTTCGCAGCTTAATGACTGAAATCATCAATGGGCAGCCCGATCTTCATGTGGTGGCCACGGCACCCGATCCGTTGATTGCCCGTGAACTCATCAAACAGCATAATCCCGATGTTTTGACGCTGGACGTCGAGATGCCACGCATGGATGGCCTGGATTTCCTCGAACGCCTGATGCGCCTGCGTCCCATGCCCGTGGTCATGGTTTCATCGCTGACTGAACGTAACTCCGAGGTCACCTTGCGGGCGCTTGAATTGGGCGCTGTTGATTTTGTCACCAAGCCGAAACTCGGTCTACGCGATGGCCTGCTGGAATACAGCGACATGATTGCCGACAAGATCCGTGCGGCTGCCCACGCGCGTTTGCGGCCTCGGTCTGCACATGCCGATGATGCGCCGGCGCGGCCGCGCCTGGCCGGTAATTTCTCCACCACCGAAAAACTCATCATGATCGGCTCCTCCACCGGAGGCACCGAGGCCATTCGTCATGTGCTGGAGCCCTTGCCCGCCAATAGTCCGGCCATCATGATTACCCAGCACATGCCGGCGGGTTTCACCAAATCCTTTGTTCAACGTCTTGATGGCCTGTGTGCTGTGCACGTGCACGAGGCCGAGGACGGCCAGCGGGTATTGCCTGGCCACGTTTATTTGGCACCCGGTGGGGTGGCTCACATGAAGCTTGCCCGTTCTGGGGCCAACTACGTGGTCAAGCTTGAATACTCGGACCCTGTCAACCGCCATCGTCCTTCGGTGGATGTCTTGTTTCAGTCGGCGGCTCAGGTGGCCGGCAAAAATGCCGTGGGGGTGATACTGACCGGCATGGGCAAAGACGGTGCGCAGGGCTTGTTGGCCATGCGTCAGGCAGGTGCGCGCACCTTTGCCCAGGACGAAGCCAGTTGTGTCGTCTTTGGCATGCCGCGTGAGGCTTTGCTGATCGGTGCTGCCGAAGAAGCGGTGCCTCTGGACGAAATCAGTGAACGTATTTTAAAAAGTGCCGGTGCTTACGGGCATCGTGTCTGAACCTTTGCGGGGGCGTGTAGCAATCCCGCCCGATTTATAGACTGGAGAGTAATCCGTGGTTCAAAAAACCTTGAAAATCTTGGTTGTCGACGACTTTCCGACCATGCGTCGGATCATCAAGAACCTGCTCAAGGACCTGGGGTATGAAAATGTCGACGAAGCCGAAGACGGAGCCCAGGGCCTGGAAAAACTGCGCAATGGGGGCTTTGAGTTTGTCGTGTCTGACTGGAATATGCCCAACATGGATGGTCTGACCATGCTGCAGAATATTCGCGCCGACCCTAGCCTGTCCAATTTGCCGGTGCTGATGGTCACCGCCGAGGCCAAAAAAGAAAACATCATCGCAGCGGCTCAGGCCGGGGCCAGCGGTTATGTGGTGAAGCCCTTTACTGCAGCTACCCTCGAAGAAAAGCTGAATAAGATCTTCGAAAAACTCTAAGAGGCGAACCATGGCGGAAGAACAATCTTCGATCAATAATCCCGACCTTCAGACGGCGCCGATGGATCTCATCCATCGCATCGCCCAACTGACGCGATCCCTGCGCGAAAACATGCGCGAATTGGGGCTGGATCAGGCTATCAAGGATGCTGCCCATGCCATTCCCGACGCCCGTGATCGACTGCATTATGTCGCCAAGATGACTGAACAGGCCGCCAATCGCGTCCTGAATGCAGCCGAAGAAGTCCAGCCCTGGCAAGAGTCCATGGAAAAAGATGCCAAGGCACTGGATGCCCGCTGGCAGGATTGGTTCGAGCACCCCGTCGAGCTTGATCATGCGCGCGCCTTGGTGGACGATACCCGGGCCTTTATCAAAAGCGTCCCCGAAAAGACCCAGGCCTCGCAAAACAACCTGATGGATATCATCATGGCCCAGGACTTCCAGGATCTGACTGGTCAGGTCATTATGCGGATGCTGGGGGTCATTGGCGCCATCGAATCCGAACTGGTCCAGGTTCTGATCGATAGCGTTCCGGCCGAAAAGCGCGAGGAAACCAAGACTCTGCTCAATGGTCCGGTGGTCAATGCAGAGGGCAAGAACGATGTGGTCGCCAATCAGGATCAGGTCGACGATCTGCTGTCCAGCCTTGGGTTTTGATGGCGGAGGTCGGGGCTTTCCCCATGATGACAAAATCTACTCCTGCGGTTAAAACGTAGAGTCAGTAAGATTTCATATCACACTGACTAGTCGGCTCGTCAGCCGCAGGGGGACACATGGGCACGCGCACACGGTATCTGGGCTTGGGGCGTCTCCTGGGACAATTGCGATTGGGGCGTGCCACGCTGCATGATCGCGCCTGGACCCTGAATCCCTCGGCTTGGTCGGTGAGCTCCTTTCTGGGGGCATTGCGTGATCGCATGGTCATCATGCGTCAGTCCAGTATCCGCATTGCCATCAATGCCGCCCGGCTGCAGGCTCATACCAAAGAATGCGAAGCCATGGCTCAGCAGCAGGCCGCCGAGGCCGAGAGTCTATCCGCCCAGGGCATCCAGATTGCCAGCCTGTCCCAACAAACCAGCGACACCGTCAATAGTGCCGCCCAGGTATTTCGCAGCCAGCTCGATGACCTGCATGTCACGCAGGCTCAATTGCAAGAGCTACGGCAGCGGGTGGTGCGCGTCACTGAGCGCATGCAGGCCTTTTCCGTGGTGGTTACGCAGCTCAGCCAGCGGGCCCACTCTGTCGAGGACACCAGCCGTCTGATCAAGGACATTGCCTTGCAGACCCATCTGCTGGCCCTCAATGCCGGGGTTGAAGCTGCTCGCGCAGGCAAGGCTGGACAAGGCTTTGCCGTGGTCGCCAACGAGGTCGGCAAGCTTGCCGAACGAGTCAATGCCGCCACTGGCGATATCGTCAGCCAGACTGGCGAAATCCTTACCCTGGTGTCCGATTCCGAGCGCCAGAGCCGCACCATCCACACCGATATGCAGGCGTCTGATACCCTGGTGGGGGATTTTTCCGGCCAGTTCAGCCGACTGGTTCAGGAACTTACCGCAGTGGGTACCCAATTGGATGAGGTGGCTGATCAGGTCAATCAGACCAATCAAACCAATCAGGACATGAGCAGTTCCATCGCGCTGATTGCCGACCACAGCGCCGTGCTGCGCCAGCGCATGCAGTCCATGCAGGATCAGGTTCACGGGGTACGCGACCAGACCGAAAGTCTGCAGGAAATGCTGGCTGCCTGGCGCACTGGCGATACTCCTTTTGATGCTCTGGATACCAGCCTGGAACAATTGCGCGATCAGTGCGTGGCTTTGCTGCGACGCAGCCAGTCCGATGGCCTGGATGTCTTTGATCGGACCTATCGCCAGATTCCCAATAGTCGGCCGCCGCGCTACCACGTCGCTTATGATCAAAAAATCGACCAGGATCTGCAGAAGCTGCTGGATGATCTGTTGGGCCGGATACCGCATGGGTCTTACGCGATACTGATCGATATGAATGGTTATGCGCCCACCCACAACCGCCATTATTCCCAGCCCCCCACAGGGGAACTTGCCCACGATACCGCCAACTGCCGCGATAAGCGTCTGTTCGATGACCAGATCAGTCAGGGCGCCATCCGCAACCGTGCTGGCGTGCTGTGCCAGACTTATATGCGCGACACGGGCGAGATCATTACGGACTTGTCCATTCCGGTCGAACTCAACGGCACACGCTGGGGCGCTGTGCGTCTGGGGTTGGATTATCAGCGCTACGAGCAGGCTGTGCAGTCGGCCAATGCGTCAGGGGCCGCCAAACTGGCAAAACAACTTGGCAAGCCCCTGAATTATCACGCCTAATGCAGCTTGATCGGCTATTTTGTTTGCGCCTGATTCCGCTACAATTCAGGCCCACCCACTGTTGCCGATGATTTGCGTGCATGGCCGAGGATAGCGATCTCGAAAAAACCGAACCTGCCTCGCCCCGGCGCCTGCAAAAGGCGCGCGACGAGGGTCAGGTCGCGCGTTCGCGCGAGCTAGGGACGTTTATGGCCCTCATGAGCGGCATCACCATGATCTGGATCGGGGGGGGGGAAGATGTACCGCACCCTTGAAGGCGTGCTGTATAACGGCCTGTCTTTTGATCCACGCATCATGCGGGATACTCAGGTCATGCTGGATAATGCGGCCAACTCAGCCTGGCAGGGTCTGCTGATCATGCTGCCGGTGTTTGGCCTGCTGGTGGTGGTGGCTGTGCTATCGTCGGTTGCGCTGGGGGGCCTGCTGCTTTCGGGCCAGGCCCTGGAACCAAAATTCGAGCGTCTCAACCCCCTGAAGGGCATGAAACGCTTTGTCCAGGTAAGCACCTTGATCGAACTCCTCAAGACCCTGGCCAAAGCCGGTTTGATTGGTTTTGTGGCGGTCAAGGTTCTGGCTGCACATATCGATGAAATGCTGTCCCTGTCGGGCATGGCGCTATCGGCGGCACTGGTGCGCGGCCTGGAGCTTGTCGCCTTCTGCTGTTTGCTGGTGGCCTCTACCCTGCTGATTCTGGTATTGATCGACGTGCCCTGGCAGATCTATAACCACGCCAAACAGCTGCGCATGTCCAAGGAAGACGTCAAGCAAGAAGGCAAGGATAGCGAGGGTGACCCGCACATCAAGGGTCGTATTCGCCAGCAGCAGCGCGAAATGGCGCGTCGACGCATGATGACGGCGGTGCCGACTGCCGATGTGGTGGTCACTAATCCGACACACTATGCAGTGGCTTTGCGCTACCAGGAAGGGCAGGGCGGGGCGCCCGTGGTGGTGGCCAAGGGCGCAGGCTTGATTGCCGCTCAAATCCGCCAACTGGCTCAGGAAAATCAGGTTGCTCAGCTAGAGGCCCCCCCATTGGCGCGGGCCTTGTATCATCATGTGGAAATCAATCACGAAATTCCTGCTGCTTTGTATTCCGCTGTGGCGGAGGTTCTCGCCTGGGTCTATCAGGTACGCACTTGGCAGCCTGGCTCGGGTACACTGCCGCAGGCGCCCAGCGCTCTGCACGTTCCCTCTGAACTCGACCCGCAGCATCGCGCTGATGCGGATCACGTATTTGTCTCATGAACAGCTTCCTGGAATTTCTGAAAAACCAAGGCTTCGGCCATGCCCGCCTATTGGCGGGGCCCGTGCTGATCCTCATGGTCCTGGCCATGATGATTCTGCCCTTGCCGCCGTTTATCCTGGATTTGCTGTTTACGTTCAATATTTCCCTGGCCATCATGATTTTGCTGGTGGCCATGTTTACCCGCAAACCCCTGGATTTTGCTGCATTTCCATCGATATTGCTGTTCGCCACCTTGTTGCGGCTGTCGCTCAACGTGGCCTCCACCCGGGTGGTATTGCTGAATGGTCACCAGGGCCCTGGTGCTGCTGGTCAGGTGATCGAGGCCTTCGGGCATTTTCTGGTGGGCGGGAACTTTGCCGTCGGGGTGGTGGTTTTCATCATTCTGGTCATCATTAACTTCATCGTCATCACCAAGGGCGCCGGACGGATTGCCGAGGTCGGGGCGCGCTTTACCCTCGATGCCATGCCGGGTAAACAAATGGCGATCGACGCGGACTTGAATGCTGGCCTGATCGGCGAGGACGAAGCCCGCCAGCGCCGGGCCGAGGTCTCCCAGGAGGCTGAGTTCTACGGCGCCATGGACGGGGCCAGTAAATTCGTCCGAGGGGATGCGGTTGCAGGCCTGCTGATCATGGTGATCAATATTATCGGTGGTCTGATCATCGGTGTGGCTCAGCACGATATGCCGTTGGGCGAGGCCGGTAATGTGTATACCCTGCTCACCATTGGCGATGGCCTGGTGGCTCAAATTCCGGCATTGGTGATTTCCACCGCAGCCGGGGTGGTCGTGTCGCGCGTGGCCAACGACCAGGACGTTGGCCAACAAATGATCGGTCAGCTGTTTTCCAACCCCAACGTGCTGTTCATCACGGCGGGCATCATGGGGTTGATGGGGCTGATCCCCAATATGCCGCATGTTGCCTTTTTGTCGCTGGCGACCCTGATCGGGTGGGGGGGGTGGAAGCTGTATCAACGCCAGCAGCACGACTTGATTTCAGCCATCAGCCAGCCTGACCAAGAGCAGGTCGCTGCGGTGGCGGCCGCGTCCGAGGCCAGTTGGGACGATGTCTCGCCGGTGGATCCGCTGGGGCTGGAGGTCGGTTATCGACTCATCTCTTTAGTTGATCACCAGCAAAGCGGTGAACTCCTGCATCGTATCCGTAGTCTGCGTAAGAAATTCGCTCAGGAAATGGGCTTTTTGCCGCCCGTCGTGCATATCCGGGACAATCTCGAAATCAAACCCACGGATTATCGCATCCTGCTGTTTGGCGTTGAAATCGGCAAAGGCATTGCCCAGACAGGCCAGTGGCTGGCCATTGATCCAGGTGGTGTGACCAGCCCGGTGCAAGGCACACCCACCAAAGACCCGGCCTTTGGTTTACCGGCGGTCTGGATTGATGCTTCGATACGCGAACAAGCCCAGGTCGCGGGGTACACTGTGGTTGATGCTGCCACGGTGGTGGCCACGCACCTGAATCATCTGATGCACCGCTATGGGGCAAAACTCCTGGGTCGCCAGGAAACCCAGCAATTGCTGGATCACGTAGGCCGCGATGTGCCAAAGCTGATCGAGGACCTGGTTCCCAAGACCATTACGCTGCCACAACTGCAAAATCTGCTGCGCAGCCTGCTGGACGAGGACGTACCTATCCGCGATATGCGTACCATCCTCGAGGTCATCACCGAACATGCGCCACGCCTGGCAAGCCTGAATCCCACAGGCACCGGCCCCAATCTGGACGAACTCCTGGCCCAGGTGCGGGTGGGGTTGGGGCGCGCCATTGTGCAGCATTGGTTTTCAGGCGACGAAGAACTGCGCGTCATCGGCCTGGATGCCCGCCTCGAGCGCGTGCTGATGCAAGCCCTGGGCAGCAGTGGGGCGCTGGAGCCTGGCCTGGCCGAAAACCTGCTGTCTGAAACCCAGCGTCTGGTTCAAGAGCAAGAAGACCGGGGGGATGCGCCGGTGCTGGTCGTGCCGCCTGTGTTGCGGGCCTCGTTGTCGCGCTTCTTGCGCCATCATTTGCCGCACATGGCGGTGCTTTCCAGCGCCGAAATTCCTGAAGATCATACGATCCGTGTGACTGCGGTCATCGGCGGGGGTACTGCATGAAAATCAGCCGTTTTGTCGGAGCCACCAACCGCGAGGCCATGCGTCAGGTCCGGTTGGCCCTAGGTTCCGAGGCCCTGATCATTTCCAATAAGCGCATCAATGGCGGGGTCGAGATCCTGGCCACGGACGAAACCTCTCTGCCGGATGCTGCCCAGGACACACAGCCAAGCGCTCCTCCGATGGCAGTCCAGTCCACGGCGCCTGCGGGGGCTGCCGAATATACGCCCCGCACGACTGCCGCCGCCGCGGGGGCATATACTCAGGCTGCAGCCCTGGCGCAGCAAGCCCCCGCTGCTTCTCCTGTCGGCGGCGACGCCTTGGCAGGCCTGATTGATGATCTCAAAGGCTCGCTCGAAGGCCGTATTGATGAATTATTGTGGGGCAATCAGCTGCGCAGCTCGCCCCAGGCGGTCACCCTGTTTCAGAATCTGCTGCGTTTTGGTTTTAGCACAACCTTATTGCGCGCCATGATCAAAACCCTACCGGAACTCTCCGGCACGCGGGCTGCGGTCCAGTGGGCCCGCAGCGAACTCATCAAGCACCTGCCGGTGCTGCCCTCCGAGGACTCCCTCTGGCAGCCAGGCTTGGCGCTGGCCCTGGTTGGCCCCACAGGGGTGGGCAAGACTACAACCATTGCCAAGATCGCTGCGCGTTGCGTGCGTCGTAGCGGCCCAGGCAGCTTGGTGTTGCTGACGACCGATACCTATCGCATCGGCGCCCACGAACAGCTCAAAATCTATGGCCAGATGATGCGTGTGCCTGTGCATGTCGTGCAGGATGTGCACGAATTGCGCCGCGTGCTGGATACCGTCCGGCCGGATCAAACCGTACTGATCGACAATGTCGGCATCAGTCAGCGGGACCGTTATGTGTCCGACCAGGCCGCGCTGCTGGCCGGGGCCGGGCGGCGGGTTGAACGCCTGTTGGCGCTGAATGCCTCCAGTCACGGCGATACGCTGGACGAAGTTGCCCGATCTTATGTGCGCGACGGCGGCACCCCCTTGCGGGGCTGCATCATCACAAAAATCGATGAAGCCGCCAGCCTGGGGGCCGCGTTGGATACGGCGATTCGCTATCGTCTGCCTATTCATTATGTGTCCAATGGACAGAAAGTCCCGGAAAACCTGCTATTTCTGACTGCAGCCGAACTTGTCGATCGGGCGCTGGCGCCAGTGCAGTCGGCACGTCCACAATTTGCGCCCACCGAGGCGGATCTGGCGGCCTTATTGTCTATTGCCCAGCCTGATGAAAATCCCCAACAGGCTGCAGAGCGCCGCCGCCAGCAAGTGTTGCTGCCCCAGTTGCTGACGCAGTCGGCTGGGGGGGATTCTCTGGGGTTGGACGAGCTGCAGGCTGCCGTAGCCCTGTTGGACGAGGACCCGGTGCTGGCTGAAGGCTATGACCTCTGGCATAGCCGCGCCCAAGGGGATTTGCCGGCGGCCATTGATGCAATTGATCATTTACGGCGTGTCGCCCATGCGGGCGTGGGTAATGCCACGCCCCTGATTGTGCATGATCGCCAGCCTCTGTCTTGGCAGGGTCGGCGCGGCGCCTGGACTGGTGCCGCCTGGTTTGATGCGCAGTGCCGCCCGTTGGCAGCGACGACTCAGCAGGCTGGCATGGCCGATGGCTGGTATTCCCCCCAAGGTGCCTGTGCTCTGGCGCCTGCCGCAGCAGACGCGCTGATGGAGCAAATCATCCTGGAATCGGACGGCCAGACTGCTGTGGCGCCTTGGCATGTGTTCGAAGGGGGCAGTCAGGCCTTGTTGCGAGCACTCAGCGCCCAGGATCGTTCCTGGGTGTCGGTTTGCGGAGCGCGGGCCCGGGTGTTCCAGGAGGATGAGGCCTGTGTGGTGTCGGCGGCGGCGCAGCAGCTTATGCTGCAGCCTGTGCAGGATGCATGCTTTGCCCATCTGCAGACACCGGGGGGGCTGGATGGATCGCGCCTGGCCTGGTGGGCCGGCTTGGGTGATGTGACCCTGCAGGCCCGGGGTGAGACCCCCTTGCCTGTGCGCCTGTTTTGTCTGCGTGCGGTAGACCCAGTGGATGGCCGGGCATTGCGTACTTGGTATGCAATGATGGGCGAGGCCAATACGCCGGATTTATCCCTGACTGCTGCTGCCGTGGTGCTGCGCCATGAATGCCATGCAGCCTGGCGTTTGGCGACTCCTTGGTTGGCCGATGCAAAATCCCGAGAACCTTTGCTGGACCGTGCTGTGTTGGCCGCCCAACTGGGTCTGGCCGCCTGGCGTCTGGTGCAGGACCCGGCGCTGTCTGCAGCGGCGCATGTCGCTGCCCGCATGCTGGGCAGCGAACGATTGGCTACGCGCCAGTCGCCTGCTGCCTTGTTGAAGCTCTATACCTTGAAAGAACTGCTGGCCTGACAGACACCACCATGGGCCGGTCATTTTATCGGGGCTTTTGGATTGCTCAAGCGTAGCGCAATTAAACGCCGTTGCTTATTTTTTGGGCAGACGGCCGTGGGCGTCGTAGAGGTCTTCCCCCATCAGGCCGCGCAGCGTATCCAGCGCTTGCTGGTTGCGCTCGGTGAAGGCCTTGATGGTTTCGCCATTGGCGTGGTTCAGGCTGCTGGCCTGTTCAGCGCGTTCGAATAGGATTTCAAACGCATATTGCAAATCGGGGTATTCCGCACAGATGGCGGCGATGCCATGGCGGTCGTTTGGCTGCCCCAGATCGGTCAGGGTGGTCGCGCGATTTTGATCCAGTTCGGCCAGGCGGCGAGCGTAGTCGGCCTTGCGGATGGCCAGGGCGCTGAGGGCTTCATTGCTGGGGGTGCCCAGCAACAGATCACCCTCGGCTTGCAGCGTTTCGATGAATTCGTTCAGCAAAGCGGATTGTTCATCCACGCAGTGCAATAGCGCGTCTATGTGGTTCATGTGCTTATTTCAGGAGATCACGCACACTGGCCAGCAGACTGTCGGCAATGCGGCCGGCATCGATTTGCAGTTCGCCGGAAGCCAGCGCGTCGCGGATCTGCTGAACGCGTTCGGCGCGGATATCGGCGCTGTTGTCGTTGAGGGCGGCCAATTGGCGGGCAGCCGGACTAAGGTCTACATCAGCGCGATTTTTGGTGCTGCCGCCGATGCTGGCCGGGCTGTTGTCGTGGCGCGAATTCCCGGATACCCCTTTGATCAGGGTGCTGGACGATGAGGAATTGATTTTCAAGGCTCGTCTCCGGGTAAGTGAGTCTGGGTTCAGTTGGTGCAACCCAGGTTACGGCAGCATCGCGCCAGTCTTTAGGGGTTTCACATCATAACCTGAACTGTGTATGCATCCATCACTGTGCCCGAGATGATTTGCCCGTTTGGGGTACGCACCTGGATTTGCGTTCCGGGGTTGCCGGACTCCATGGCTTGGCCCTCGCCGGAGACCACGAATCCTGCGCCCCGCGCCACGGTGCGCACTTGCTGGCCGCGCTGGATGGCATTCGGATCGCGCAGGGCATTCGATTCGATGGCCCCGCCGGCATTGATGTAGCGGGTGGTGATCCAGCCTACCACTTGTGCCGGGTCACTGATGACTCGGCGTAGACGCAGCAGATCACCATCGCGCAGGTCCAGGTCATCCTGGCCGATGACCACCCCGCGGTTCAGTGCATGGCTGGCCACATAATACTGGCCGATGATCTGGATACTGGCCTGCACATATAGCGTCCAGGGCTGGGGGGCGAGACAACGCACACCCACGGAGGTCCGTGAACGCAGGCCGCCAGAACCCGCCAGGAACACATCCAACTGGCTGCAGGCGGCTTGGTTGCTGATGCGCGGGGTATCGACCGAAATGCTGACCGCGCCGGGATAGGAGGCCGCCCGCTCTTCGAGTAGTGTTTGGACCTGGGCCACAATCGTGGCCGGGTCTTGCAGTCCGTGTCCGCCCGAGGTCTGGGCGCTTGCCGATCCGGGCAGCAGCCCCAACCCTAGTGTCAATGTGGCCGCGCCGAGTGCCAGCCAGTGGCCTGCTGGCGCCCGTCGCCGGGCACGGTAGGCCATGCGGGGGCAGGGCAGCTGAAAACATGGGGCTGAGGATGAAATCAGAGGCATAGGCATTCGTGCATTGTAAAAGACGCGCCTCTGAATTTGCATGGCCGGAACAAATCTGCAAAATCAGGCAATTACTTGTAAACTATCAGGGTCTTACGGTAAGGCCTGCGGCAGGCTGGGGGCACATTGCCGGAATAACCCTTCAATCCCTGCTTTGTTCTGCTCTTTATCAGCCGCCCCAGCGCCTTACTATGGCACTGTACGACTACACCGCAAACGGTCTTGGATCAGTTTGGTGCAACGGTGGATACGTACCCCATTCACTCGTTAGCACGGCACGCCATGATCGATCCTATCGGCAAGGACTTCAGCTTTTATCAAAAAGCCCTGGCCCTGCGCCAGCAGCGCCAGGAAATCCTCGCGACCAACATCGCCAACACAGACACGCCTAACTACAAGGCCCGCGATATTGATTTTGCGTCCTCGCTGCGCCAGGCCATGGGCCAGTCCAGCGGGGTGCCACGCCTGCCCGATACCTCGCTGACCCTGACGTCCGCCCGCCACATCCCCGCCCAGGCACACAGCACAGGTTCTGCCCAGGAACTCTACCGCATGCCTCTGCAGCCCAGCCTGGATGGCAACACGGTAGAAATGGACGTAGAACGTGTGCAGTTCGCCGATAACACATCCAAATACCAGGCAGGTATTCAGGTATTGAATGGCCGCATCAAATCCCTGCTGGCCGCCATGCAGCAGTAACCCAGGGGTATTTCCGACCATGTCCGTTTACAGCATATTTCAGATCGCCGGTTCCGCCCTGGCAGCACAATCCGAGCGCATGAACGTCTCGGCCAGCAATATCGCCAATGCCGATAGCGCCGTGGGGCCTGATGGTCAGCCTTATAAGGCCCGTCAGGTGATTTTTCAGATGACACCTTCCGGTGCGTCCGACGCGGTCGGCGGCGTGCGTGTGGCGCAAGTGGTCGAAAGCAATGCCCCTCCGCGCTTGCAGTACGACCCGAACAGCCCCCTGGCGGATGCCCGTGGCTACGTCACCTTGCCCAATGTCAATGTGGTGGACGAAACCGTCAATATGATTTCCGCCTCGCGTTCGTATCAGGCCAACGTCGAGGTCATCAATACCGCTAAATCCCTGATGGCCAAGACCCTCACCATCGGTCAATAAGGAATCCAGCCATGACAGCCGTCAACGAAGTCTATGGGGCCGGTGCCGCAGGTGCCGCACTTGGTGCCCAGACCAAATCCCTGCTGGGCGATACCCAGGATCGCTTTCTGACCTTGCTGGTCACCCAGTTGCAAAACCAGGACCCCCTCAATCCCATGGACAACGCCGAGGTCACCTCGCAGATTGCCCAGTTGTCCACGGTCCAGGGCATCACGCAGCTCAACAACACCCTGCTGGCGCTCACCGGTCAGATGGATATGTCTCAATCTCTGCAGGCTGCGGGCCTGATTGGTAAGGACATTCTCTATCCGGGCGAAACCGTCAAGGTCGGGGCCGATGGCGCCAGCACGCCTTTTGGCATCGATCTGATGTCGGGCGTCACCAAGGCTACCGTCACCATTCGTGATAACAGCGGCCGGGTTGTCTATTCCCACGATATGGGTCCCCAGGGGGCGGGCATCTATCCGCTTAACTGGGATGGCAAGGACACTGCCGGCGTGGTGGTGCCCGAAGGTGCCTATACCGTATCGGTCGATGCCTTCAATGCCGATGGCAAACCGGTCTCGGCCGAGACCCTGACCGCCGGCAGCATCAACAGCATCGCCTACACCGCCGAAGGCCTCAGGCTCAATCTGATGGACGGCGGCAAAATTTCCCTGCTGGATATCCGGCAAGTCATGTAATTTTTGCGGGGCAGGCGGATCAGCCGCCCCGGTTTCCAATCAACGCAGTTACGCAGTACGCACCAACAGAGGTCTCTCATGGGTTTCGGTCAAGGTCTTAGCGGCTTGAATGCCGCCGCACAAAACCTGGATGTTATCGGCAACAACATCGCCAACTCCGGTACAGTCGGTTTCAAGGCTGGTTCGGCCACTTTTGCGGACGTCTACGCCAATTCCCGCGTGGGCCTGGGGGTGCAGGTGGCTTCTGTCAACCAGCGTTTCACCACCGGCGTGGTGTCCACTACGGGCAATCAGTTCGACATGGCCATCGATGGGGCCAACGGCCTGTTCGTGGTCAAGATGCCGGGGGCTGAAACCCTGTATACCCGCAATGGGCAGTTCATCGCGGATAAAAATAATTTGATTGTCAATGCCCAAGGGCAGCAATTGATGGGCTATGGCGTGACCATGGATAACAGCACGGCCCCGCCTACGCCGCTGCCTGCCATGGGGGGGGGGCTGATTGGTTTGACGGTTCCTATTGGCAATATTGCCCCCAAATCAACCGCCGAAATCAATAACCAGCTCAATCTGGATGTGGATGCGACGGCGATTACAGCCCCTTTTAATCCGGCGGATGCCACCACTTACCACCGCGCCACGCCGATCAATATTTTTGATTCTTTGGGGCAGTCGCATACATTGACTCAGTATTACACCAAAACGGCTGATAATACATGGCGGGTTGACTACCGTTTTGCAGCGATGGATGGCTCCACCCAATCGCCCGCACCTGCCAGTATAACCATGACTTTTGATGGGGATGGTCGGCTGACTGCACCGACTGCGCCGACATCCTTTACCATCCCGTCCGGTGCGACGGGTGTGGGGGGGGCTAACGCTCTGACCTATACCATCAGCTTCGATAAGTCGACACAGTTTGCCGGCAATTACGATACAAAATTCACCCAAGACGGCTATGCTACCGGCCAGTACGCCAGCATGTCGATCGATGCAGATGGCTCCGTGGTGGCCAATTACACCAACGGTGCCAAACAAACCATGGGGTTTGTAGCGCTGGCCAACTTTAATAATCTGCAGGGCTTACAGCCTGTAGGGGGCAATGCCTGGGCGGAAACCGCCGCGTCGGGTCAGCCGGTTGCAGGTACTCCGGGCAGCAACGGCATGGCTACTCTAAAAGGCCAGGCAGTCGAAGAATCCAACGTCGACATGTCGCAAGAGCTAGTCAATATGATCATCGCCCAGCGCACCTACCAGGCCAATGCCCAGACCATCAAGACGCAGGATCAGATCATGCAGACGCTGATCTCCATGCGTTAACCGGGCTGATCACAGATGGATCGCATCCTGTACACGGCGTCCAACGGCGCCGCCCGCATCCTGGAACAACAGTCGGTCATTTCCAACAACATGGCCAATGTGTCCACGACAGGGTTTCGGGCGCAGCTGGCCATGTATCGATCGGTGCCGGTGGTGCCGCAGGCGGGCGAACTGCCCACCCGCGTCAGCACGCTGGCATCCACCCCCGGCAGCCAATTCGGGCAGGGGGCCATGGTCGACACCGGCCATGCTCTGGATGCAGCCATTGCCGGTGACGGCTGGTTTGCCGTGCAGACCCCCGATGGCGAGGCCTATACCCGGGCTGGCGAATTCGGGGTTAACGAAAACAATCAGTTGGTTACGCAAACCGGTTTCCCGGTGCTGTCCAACGACGGCGGCCCCATCGAAATCCCCGAGCGCGGCAGCATCACCTTTGCCACGGATGGCCAGATCAGCGCCTTGGGCGCGGGCGACAATCCGCGCGATATCCAGCTGCTGGGCCAGCTTAAATTGGTCAACCCGCCCAGGGATCAGCTGCTGCGCGGCGATGACGGCCTGTTCCGGGTGGCTGGCGGCCAGCCAACCCAGCCCGATGAGGCCGTACGCATTGCCCCCGGCTTTGTCGAGAAAAGCAATGTCAATCCCGCCGAGGCCATGGTGGCCATGATTTCCAATGCCCGTCAGTTCGAGATGCAGATGCAGGTAATCAGAAACGCCAGCACCAATGCCGAACGCGGCAATTCGATTCTATCGGCAGCGGGTTGATGCCGCTGTCTTCTGAACAGGATTCTTCCTCATGATACGTTCCCTGTGGATCGCCAAGACCGGCCTGGAAACCCAGCAAACCGGCATGGACGTGATTTCCAATAACCTGGCCAACGTCAATACCACAGGCTTCAAACGCAGCCGCGCAGTGTTTGAAGACCTGATGTATCAGACTATGCGCCAGCCGGGTGCCACGGTGGGGGCGGCCAATCAGTTGCCTTCGGGTCTGCAGTTGGGCACCGGAGCCCGCGTGGTCGCCACCGAACGCATCCACACCCAGGGCAACGTCAAGGAAACCGGCAATTCACTGGATGCCGCCATCCAGGGTAATGGCTTTTTGCAGGTGGAACTGCCCGACGGGACTTTTGCCTATACCCGCGACGGCAGTATGCAGCGCGATCAGAACGGCATGCTGGTGACGGCAGGCGGCTATCCCATTCAGCCAGGCATCAATATCCCGGACAATGCCTTGTCGATTTCCATTGCTCGCGATGGCACGGTATCAGTGACCCAACCGGGGGCCATTGGCACCAATGTTGAAATCGGCCAACTGCAGCTCTCTACCTTCATCAATCCCACCGGCTTGCAAAGCATGGGCGAAAACCTGTACGCGGAAACCGATGCCTCCGGGCAGGCCAACGTGCTGCAGCCTGGCCTGGATGGTGCCGGCACACTGGTGCAGAACTACGTCGAAACCTCCAACGTCAACGTGGCGGAGGAACTGGTCAATATGATTACGACCCAGCGCGCCTTCGAAATGAACAGCAAGGCGGTGCAGACCTCCGACCAGATGCTGGCCCGTCTGACCCAGCTGTAATCAGGATGTCCATGAAGGGCTTGCGTCGAATTGTCGGATCTTGGGTGGCGTTGGCCACCCTGTTGTTGTCCGGGTGCGCCCTGGTGCCGCCCGAACCCGTCGTGACGGGGCCGCTGACTGCAGCGCCGCCCACCCCGCTGCCCCCGTCGGCGGTCGCCAATGGTTCTATTTACCAGCCGACGGCATATGGCAATTATCCCCTGTTCGAGGACCGTCGTCCGCGCAATGTGGGGGATATCGTCACCATTGTCATCCAGGAAAAAACCAATGCGGCAAAAAGCGTGGATACCAGCACGGATCGCAGCAGCAGCGCCAGCATGGGGATCACCCTGGCCCCCGCCGTCCTGCCCACCAACCTGGGGCCCAAACAGAACTTCGAGGCCAGCGGTGGCAATGCGTCCCAGGGCAAGGGTTCCAGCAGCGCCACCAATGTATTCAGCGGCACTTTGACCACGACAGTGGTGGGTGTGCTGCCCAATGGCAACCTGCAGATTGCGGGTGAAAAACAGATCGCCATCAATCGCGGCAGCGAGTACGTGCGGTTTTCCGGTGTGGTGGACCCGCGATCCATCACGGGCAGCAATACGGTGCCATCAACCCAGGTGGCCGATGCCCGCATCGAATACCGTAGCAAGGGTGTGATGGACGAAGTCCAGACCATGGGCTGGCTGCAGCGGTTCTTCCTGAATATCGCCCCCTTCTGAGTTTTATCCTATGTCCATGCGTGTCATCCTTGCACAGTTAATGATCGCTCTGGGGTTGCTGTCCACCACCGCAGTGGCTCAGGCCGAGCGCATCAAGGATCTGGCGTCCTTTACCGGGGTGCGGGAAAATCAATTGATCGGTTATGGCTTGGTGGTGGGGCTGGACGGCAGCGGCGATCAGGTGCGCCAGACGCCATTCACCCAGCAAAGCCTGACCAATATGCTGTCCCAGTTGGGTGTGACCGTGCCCCAGGGCACCAATATGCAGGTTAAGAATGTCGCCGCTGTCATGGTGACGACGCGCCTGCCCGCCTTTGCCCAGCCAGGCCAGACTCTGGATGTGGTGGTGTCCTCCATGGGCAATGCCAAAAGCCTGCGTGGCGGCACCCTATTGATGACGCCCATGAAGGGGGCCAATGGCCAGGTCTATGCCCTGGCACAGGGCAATCTGTTAGTGGGCGGGGCAGGAGCCTCGCAAGGCGGGGCCAGCGTGCAGGTCAATCAGCTCAATGGCGGCATCATCCCCGAGGGTGCGATTGTCGAGCGCGGCGTGCCCACTACCTATGTCCAGGACGGTATGGTGCAACTGGAACTCAGCACCAGCGACTTCGCGGTGGCACAGAACGTGGTGGCGGCTTTGAACCGTCGTTTCGGGGCGAATACCGCTACGGCTCTGAATAGCCGCTCTATCCAGTTGCAGGTTCCGATGGACCCCAAATCCCAACTGGCATTTTTGTCGCAAGTCGAAAACCTGCAAGTCAGCCTGCCGCCTGCTCGTGCCCGGGTGGTCATCAATGCGCGGACGGGGTCGGTGGTCATGAATCGCACCGTGATCATTGACGAGGCCGCGATTGCCTATGGCAATCTGTCCGTCACCATCAGTCCGCAGCAGCAGGTCAGCCAGCCCAATACGCCTTTTGGGGGCGGCGAGACCGTGGTCACCAACAATACCGATATTCAGCTGCGCAGTGATAATGGCAGCGTCAAGCATGTCGCCACCAGCGCGAATCTGGCCGATGTGGTGCGCGCCCTGAATTCATTGGGGGCCACACCGCAGGATCTGCTGTCGATTCTGCAAAACCTGAAAAGCGCGGGTGCTTTGCGTGCCGATCTGGAGGTCATTTAAGCCATGACGTTTGTCTCGCACACCCCGCTTCCGCAGATGGATGCCGCGCCGTCGGCGCTGGACTTCAATCATCTGAATACGCTGAAACGTGGCGTCCAGGCGAACCCCCAGTCTCAGGATCAGCAGCGTCAGGTGGCGCAGCAGTTCGAGGCCATGTTCATTCAGCTCTTGATGAAGCAGGCCCGCCAGACGTCAAACCAGATGCCGTCGTTGCTGGATTCGCAGACTTCGCGCATGATGCAGAGCATGTCGGACGAGCAGATGTCCCTGGCGCTGGCCAACCCTGGCATCGGCTTGGCAGACGCCTTGATGGCGCAGATGCAGGGTGGGGTGCTGAATAAGCCCGTCGATCCGCTGGCCAATCCCCCCGAGGCCGCCCGTTCCCGTCTGCCGTGGCTGCAGTCGCGTATCGGCCAAGACCAGGCAGCAGGGTCCATCAGCGCGCTGATTGACTTCCTGGGCCGTAAGGACCTGGGCCAGAAAGTACGCGGTGCCATTCAAGGGGCACCCGATCACATCCGCAGCTTTGTGGATCAGATGGCGGTGGCTGCCGATGTGGCCGCCCGCGAAAGCGGCATTCCCGCCAAGTTGATCCTCAGTCAGGCGGCGCTGGAATCCGGTTGGGGGCAGCGCGAAATCCTGCACCCTGATGGCCGCAGCAGTCATAATCTGTTCGGCATCAAGGCGGGTAGCCGCTGGCAGGGCGATGTTGTGCGGGTCATGACGACTGAATATATCGATGGTCAGCCAAAAAAAATGCAGCAGACCTTCCGCGCGTATGATTCTTATGCGGATTCTTTTGCAGATTATGCGGATCTGCTGGGCCAGAATGAACGCTATAGCGCCGTGCTGACCGCCCGCAGTGCCGAGGACGCTGCCCGCAAGGTTCAGGCCGCCGGCTACGCCACCGACCCTTCCTATGCCGACAAGCTGATCAGCATCATGGGTTATTTCAACGCCCGTTGACGCGTTGATGAACAGGCGAATCAGTCAAGCAGGTCAATCGCTGGCGGGGGTGGGGGGCTTGTCTCTGCGCCGACTGAAAGCAGTGCTGGGCATGCAGGTGCTTCTGGGCGACGCGCGCACAGCCTCATTTGCCTGGCGGTGTGGCCTACTCTAAATTTTCAGCCTGATCTGCCGTAATCCTGGAAGTAAAATGTTCCTGGGGTGTCGATCCGGCATTCCATCAACCCACAGGATTGCAGCATATGAATTTGGCAAATCTGGGCAAGGCAGGCCTGCTGGTCGCCCAAAATCGACTGGCCACGGCTGGACACAACATCAATAACGCGGCCACTGCCGGTTTCAATCGCCAGACCGTGTTGTCTCAGACTGCTGGTGCTACCCCCACTTCTGCGGGCTGGATCGGGCGTGGGGTGCAGGCGGTCAGCGTCATGCGCTCATATGACAATTTCCTGTATACCCAGCTGACTGGCTCCATCACCAAGGGTGCGGCGCTCAAGACCTACGGTGATCAAGTCGCGCAGGTCAATAACCTGTTCGCTGATCGCACTGTGGGGATTTCGCCCAATATTCAGCAGTTTTTCAACGCCCTGGAAGCCGTAGCCACCGCCCCTGCCGATGTGGCGGGCCGCCAGGAATTGCTGGGCCGCGCCAACAGCCTGGCCACCCAGGTGCGCGATGCCAATGCGTTTCTGGACGATCAGCGCAAAAACGTCAATACCCAGATCACCACCACGGTCACCCAGGTCAACAGCTACCTGGATCGCATTCTGGACATGAACCGCCAGATCACCACGGCGCAGGCCACCAATCCCGGCCAGCCGCCCAACGATTTGTTGGATCAACGAGATCAACTAGCCGCCGAACTCGGCCAGTTGGTGGATGTGCAGGTTTACGAACAAGACGGCCGCTTCAATATCACCATCGGCAATGGCCAGACAGTGCTGGGCGGGGATACGGTCTATCACCTGCAGGCACGTCCGTCGGCGGCTGATCCCAGCCGGACTGTGGTCAACTACACCGTGCCGGGCGGCGGCGGTACGCCTCTGCTGGTCGAAATGCCGGACAAGTACCTGACCGGCGGCAAACTGGGCGGGCTGCTGACCTTCCGCTCGGATGTGCTGGATGTTACTCAGAATGATCTGGGGCGCATCGCGCTGGGTATTTCCATGACGATCAATGCCCAGCATATGCAGGGCTATGACCCATCTGGCGAAAAGGGCGGGTATTTTTTCACCAATAATAATGGTGTGACCGGTGCCAGGGCGCAGGCTGCGGCGGGTAATGCCGGCACCGGTGTACCCACGCTGTCTGTCACTGATCCTACGCGGGTACCCAATCAGGCCTATACCGTGACCTACGATGGGACAAACTACACGGTATCGAAGCAACCTGAGGCGGGTGCGGCGGGCGGGACGACGACCTTTGCGGGGCCGACAGGCACCTTTGATGGCGTCAACTTTGATTTCACAGGTGTCGCGTCTGCCGCCGACGATTCATGGGATGTTCAACTGTCCAGCCCCCCCTTGGCCAAAGTCATTGGCGACGAAAAAAATGTGGCGGGTGCAGGCAATCCGGTGGCCTCCATTCAGGATATCTCCAAGGTCACCAACCAGGATTATCAGCTGAAATTCGACACAGCCAGCAGCACCTACAGTGTCACCCGGATTCCCGAAGGGACTGTATTGGGTACGATTCCTCAGAATGGCAAAGCCACCTTTGATGGCGTCGAAATCGACACGGCAGGCATGGCCCCAGGCAATGGCAACACCTGGTTGATCCAGCCCACGCGTGCCGCCGCAGGCGAACTGGACATGGCCTTGACTGATCCGTCCAAGTTTGCTGCTGCTGGCTGGAATGCCGCCGACAATGCCCCGGCAGGTTCCGCCAACGGCGACAACGCCTTGAAGCTGGCTCAACTGCGTTCAACCAAGACCCTGGGGGGACTGCCTGGCAGCACGACAGGCACCATGGACCTGAACGAGGCCTATTCTCAGTTGGTCAACGGGGTGGCGGTCAAGACCCAGTCCAACGGCACGGCCCAAAAGGCTCAAGAAAGTCTGATTCAACAAAACTATTCTGCTCAGCAGGCGGTGTCCGGGGTCAATCTGGACGAGGAATACATCAATATTCAGCGTTTCCAGGAGCAATACCGCGCCGCCGCGCGTCTGATCGATACGGCGTCCACCCTGTTTGATACCTTGCTGTCTTTGCGCAGCTGATTCACCCCGTCTTAAAGGAAACCATTATGCGCATCAGCTCCAGCCTCATGTTTCAGACGGGTCTGAACACCATCAATGCCCAGCAGTCCGACCTGATGCATCTCTATCAGCAGATCGGCTCGGGTCAGCGTATGGTCACTCCCGCAGATGATCCGCTGGCGGCGGCCCAGGCCATCAATCTGTCCCAGGCGCAGTCGCAAAACCTGCGTTATGCGGATAATCGCTCGGTCGCCACCCGCAATCTGGCGACCGAGGAAGACGCCCTGAACACCCTGACTCTGTTACTGCAGGATGTGCAGACGCGCCTGGTGCAGGCGGGTAACGGCACCCTGTCGGACGCTGATCGTCAGACTTTGGCCAATGTGTTGCAGAATGCGCGCAATACTGCCATCGGCATTGCCAATACGCGGGACGGTAATGGGCAATATCTATTTTCTGGTTCGCAGGGGTCGCAGCCTGCTTTTGGGGATGATGGCACCTATCACGGCGATAGTTTGCAGCGTCAGATCCAGGCCGACGCCACCCGCCAGATTGCGGGTAGCGATGTGGGGACGGACATTTTCCAGCGTTCCCAGCCTGGCACCTTGGCATATACCTCGTCGGCAGCCGGTACCAATACGGGCACAGTTGTGCTGGGTGGGCCTTATATCGCGGATCGGGCGCAGAACGCTGATGCGCGTTATTCCTTTGATCTGACATTTACTTCTGCGACTACCTTTGATGTCACAATCACGGATAACAGCACAGGCACCAGCACAACAAATGCTGGACAAAATCTGCTTGCAGGCGCTACGGAAGTCGATCTGGGCAATGGCACCAAGGTTCAGTTCTCAGGCACGCCAGCCGCTGGCGATACGTTTCAGGTCGATCCCCTGAAGACCCAGAATGCCAATATGTTTCAGACCTTCGATAATTTGATCGCGGCCCTGAATGCTCCTTCCCAAGGGGATGTTGCGGCAACCGCCAATCTGCGCAACGTTCTGAATACCAGCATGCAGAAGTTTTCCACAGCCTACGATAACGTCCTGACGGTGCGCTCGTCCGTCGGTGCCCGCATGAACGAACTCGAAGCCCTGGACAATAGCGGCGCCCAGCGCAACCTGGGTTTTCGCCAGGCTCTGTCAGGTCTGGAAGATCTGGATTATTATGAGGCCACCACTCAGCTTAGCCTGCGCAAAATCGCCCTCGAGGGCGCAGGCTTGGCCTTCCAGACTATCCAGAACCTTAGCTTGTTCAATCTGGGACGCGGCTGATGGGTGATTGATCGATAAGCTCAGGTCCGTCGACCACGGACTGATGCATTCTCAACAAATAGGGCCTACCAGGCCCTATTTTCGTAGATAAAAACCGGCAGACATATGGCATGCTGGATAAAAACATAAAGAGAGGTGACATGAAATTCCGTATTCCCCGATTCCGTGGCATGACCTTATCCCTACGTGCCCGCCTGACTCTGGTCGTGGGCCTGCTGTCTTTATTGACATTTCTGGCAGTGGGTGGCGCCTGGTTTGTCCAGCAACAAAGCCAGCGCACTGTGGCCCAGTTGGCTGCGGTTGGGGTACAGGCCAATTCTGATGTGAAAAATGCCCTGATTTATGCCCAACAGGCAGCCACCCAAGTTGAAGGCGCCCTGGGTATTGCCAATGAAAAACAACGCCTCTGGGAACTTGGCCAGGCAGACCAGTTATTGAAGCGTTCGCGGGATCATATGCAAGCCATGCTGGGTGCAGGGTTGCTGACTGGCTCTCAGGGCGATTCTCTGCAGCATATCCTGGACGCCAACTTCAAGGACTACTGGACGCAGGTAGAGCAACTGCGCGATCTGGCGGCCAAACAAGACACCAAAGCCTTCGAGGCGGTCAAGCGGGGTAGGCTGCGCAGTGCTGCACGGGGCATGGATCGGGTGTTCGGGCAGTTCGATCAATACATCACCAACAGCAGCAATGATTCTCGGCAGATGCTGGCGCAGCAGTCCACCTGGTCGAATTATGGCTTTATTGCCTTGCTGGCGGTGGCGCTCATTCTGGCTCTGTTCGCTTACCGTACTCTGATTCGCAATGTGTTGCGACCCTTGCAGGCGGTAGGTCGCCACCTGGAAAAAATGGCAGGCGGCAATCTGGATGTGGCGGTATATCCGCGCTCGCACGATGAAATCGGGCAGCTGCTATTCGGCTTGAAAGACATGCGCGAAGGCTTGGAAACCTTGATTCTGGGCGTGCGTGGCCGCATGGGTCAGATGACGGACGGAACCCGTCGCATTGCGGCGGGCAATCAGGATCTCAGCAGCCGTACTGACCAACAGGCTGCGGCGCTGCAGCAGACGGCTGCCAGCATGGAACAACTGGCCAGTACTGTCAAACAAAATGCGGATCATGCCCAACAGGCCAATCAATTGGCCAGCACGGCGTCTCAGGTCGCTTCCAAGGGGGGGCAGGTCGTCGGTGAAGTCGTCGAGACCATGCAGGGGATATCGGGAAGCTCCCAAAAAATTGCCGATATCGTGGGGGTGATCGACAGCATTGCTTTTCAGACCAATATCCTGGCGCTGAATGCTGCCGTCGAAGCCGCTCGCGCAGGCGAGCAAGGCCGGGGCTTTGCCGTTGTTGCCGCTGAAGTCCGCGCGCTGGCCCAGCGTTCGGCCGGCGCCGCCAAGGAAATCAAGGGGCTGATCGACGATTCGGTCGATCGTGTGCAGGCGGGTTCTGATCAGGTTAACCGCGCGGGCGAAACCATGCAGGAAATCGTCCAGGCTGTCACGCGCGTATCCGACATCATGAGCGAAATCACTGCCGCCACCGTAGAGCAGTCTTCCGGCATCGATCAGGTCAATCTGGCCATCGCCCAGATGGACACGGTTACCCAACAAAACGCGCTGCTGGTGCAGCAGGCCGCGACGGCGGCGGCTTCATTGGAAACATTGACCGCTGAAATTGGTCAGTCTCTGGGGGTGTTTCAACTAAGTCAGCAGGCTCAGGCGTCGCTGGATGACGGACTATCATCCGAAGCATCGGGTGCTTTGACCTCTGTGGCTGCGGATACCCCCGCTGTGCGAACGCCACATGCGCTTCATGAAAAACCAGCCATACGGTCTGCCGCTAAAATACCCCCCGCCAGTGACGCCAAGTCGGTCGCCGCGCGGCCAACGGCTGCCCGCAGTCCGAATAATCGCCTGCCAGCCACGCCTGGGGCAGTCCGATCTCCCCAGCGGCCCGCTGCCGATGGGGCCACTCAGCATCCGGCGCGGGCCTCAGCCGCTCAGGCCACATCCACTACCGACGATTGGGAGGAGTTTTAATCATGCAGCACACAGGGCAATCCATATTTTCCAGCCTGACCCGCCATGCTTGCAGGGCCGGCCTGGTGGCTGCCCTGATGGTGCTGGCCGGTTGCACGGTCACGGGCCAAGGCATTTCCAGCAGCGGCCTGAATAAAATCGTCGAAGGTCGCACCACGATTGCGCAGGCCTCAGTCGATCTGGGGGCTCAGCCGACCAATATCTGGCAGCAGGGCGATACCACGCTGGTACGTTGGGCTTATCTGGGTTCGCTGGCCTATGACGCCGTCTATACGCGCCAAGAAGTGTCGCTGCGTTTCGGCCCCGACGGTACTTTCCAGCGCATGGAAGACAGCGTGAATATTCCGCCGATGTACCGACCCCGCACTGCTGCCGAAGCCGATAAGCTGGCTGGCGGGGCCCCTGCGCCTGTGTCGCTGAACAGCACGGGGGTTGCGCCGATCACGCCCGACCAGAATCTTCCTGCCGCTGATGGCACGATCACGATTCCGGGCAATGGTCCCGATGCCCCTGGTTTTAATGCGTCTTCCTCGTCGTCCGGCCCGGCAGCGACCCCGCAGCCTGTTGTGGCGCCCGCCGCCATTGATTCAAGGAAAAATCCCCAACCCTTGCTGCCTGCTGGCGCCCAGGTCGTCCCCGGCGTTACCTATCCATTACCCGGAAAACCTTGACTTCAGCAGGGGGCATGGCTCCCGTCCCGTGTGCTTGCGGACGGATCATGTTCCCATCAATCCCCGGGCAATCTGCGCCATTGCCTGATAACCGGCCTCGAACAGCTGCATCAGGAATTCGCTGCTGCGCGGCACAACGATGGCCAGCATGATCAGGCCCGTGCTCAGGGTAATCGGAAAGCCCACAGCAAACACGGATAGCTGCTGCGCTGTGCGGTTCAAAATCCCCAGGGACAGGTTGATTGTCTGCAGCACAACCAGTAGTGGCAAGGCCAGCAATAGTCCGATGATCCAGATCTGCCCGCTCCAGTGCATCAGGGCCGCCCAGCCATCGGCATGCAAGGATGCGCCGATGGGCAGCAGCTCGAACGAGCGCGCCAGACCATCGAGCATCAGTAAATGCCCGTTGACGGCCAGAAACAGCAGCATCGCCACCAGATTCAGCAAGCGCGACAGCACGGCGGTATTGGCCCCGGTGGCGGGGTCAAAGAACGAGGCAAAGGCAAGCCCCATGGGCAGGCCGACGAATTCTCCTGCCATCATGGTCGCCGTAAAAATCAGGCGCATGCAAAAGCCCAGCGCCATGCCGATCAGCACCTGCTGCACGGCAATCAACAGGCCTGCATAAGAAGCCGGCGCGATGGCAGGCATGGGTCCGATGACGGGCGCTATGACTAAGGTGATGATGATGGCGATCCCCACCTTGACTCGCACCGGCACAGTTGCTTCGCCCACGATCGGTGCCAGGGCCACCAGTCCGCCTATGCGCAGCAGGGGCCACAGCAAGCCTGTGATCCAGGCGTAAACCTGTTCAAGTTGGAATTCGACCACGAGGCGGAATCAGACAGCCAGGCTGGGAATGGTTTGGATCAGGACGCGGATGTAGTCCACCATCGTGGAAATCAGCCAAGGCCCTAACATGACCAGCGCTGCCCCCACGCCCAGAACCTTGGGGATAAAGGACAAAGTCATTTCATTGATTTGGGTAGCTGCCTGGAAAATGCTGATGATCAGGCCCAGGGATAAGGCCACCAGCAACAGCGGGCCTGCCATCTTCAGGGCAATCAGCATGGCCTGGTAGGTCATGGACATTACTTGCTCGGGGGTCATGGCATGATCCTTATTGGTAAAAGCTGCGTGCCAGCGCCCCCAGCAGCAAATGCCAGCCGTCGGCCAGCACGAACAGCATCAGCTTGAAAGGCAGAGAAATACTGACGGGGGGCACCATCATCATCCCCAGCGCCATCATCAGGCTGGCCACCACCAGGTCGATGATCAGAAAGGGAATGAATATGGTAAACCCAATTTGAAACGCGGTCTTCAATTCGCTGGTGACATAGGCAGGCACCAGGATGCGCAAGGGGATGGCTTCGGGGGTTTCCAGCGGCCCTATATTGGCCATCTCGGCAAATAAGCTGATGTCGGCTTCGCGGGTCTGGCGCAGCATGAAGGTCTTCAGGGGCACCGCACCCCGGTCGATCGCCTGCTCGAAGGATATTTGGTCGGCGGCCAGGGGCTGGTAGGCTTGGGTATAGATTTGGTCGAAGACCGGCGACATGACGAACATCGTCAGAAACAGCGACAGGCCCACCAGAATCGTATTGGGTGGCGATACCCCGGTGCCCAAGGCATTGCGCAGCAGGCCCAGGACGATGATGATGCGGGTGAAGCTGGTCATCATCAACAGGGCTGCAGGCAAGAACGACAGCATGGTCAGCATGACCAGTGTCTGGACGCTGAGCGACCAGGTCTCGCTGCCGTTGGGGCCGGGTGTGCTGGTCAGGGCCGGCAGGGTTGCCTGCGCCAGGGCGTGGCCGGGCCAGGTCAGCCACAGGCAGATACCCAGCAGCACGGCCATGCGTGGCAGCAGGCCGGTGCATGATGACAGCCGGAAAAACAGCGGACTGCGCATCAGGGCCTCGAGGTGGATTGGCTCAGCACCGTGGCGAAATCATCCTGGGTGCTGGGGGAGGCATCTGCGGGTGCTGGGGGAGGCAGGGTATGCAAGATTGAAATTGCCTGAGGGGTTACGCCCAGCACCAGGCGGGTGTCATCGACCTGGATGACGGTGACGCTGCAGCGGGCCCCCAGGCTATGGGTGCCCAGGATACGCAGGGGATTGCTCTTGCTGGCGTGGCGTAGCCAGCCGCTGCGCCGGGCAAACCAGGCCAGCGCCATGATCACGACCAGGACGAACAGCAGCGCGCCAATGACGCGCAGGGTCTGGGCCTGATCCATGGGCGACCTTAGCGACGGTTGTTCAGCCGGGCGATCCGGTCTGAGGGGGTGATGATGTCCGTGACGCGAATGCCATATTTTTCGTCTACAACCACGACTTCGCCTTGGGCGATCAGATAGCCATTGACATAGATGTCCATGGGTTCGCCCGCCAGGCCGTCAAGCTCCACCACCGAGCCTTGGCCCAGTTGGAGGATGTTCTTGATGGTCAGCCGGGTGCGGCCAAGCTCGACGGAGAGCTGGACTGGAATGTCCATGATCATGTCGATATCGCTGTCGCCGTCGGCCATCTGGCTGGCCAGAGGCTGAAATACCTGGGCGGCTGCGGGCTGGGCCACGGGAGTCGGCTGCGTGGGCGTGCTGGCCGGACTGTCTGGCGGAGTGGCAGCTGTCTGCTCGGCCAAGGCAGCAGCCCAGTCGTCTTCGGCGGCAAGGCCGGATGCCTGGGTGGCTTGATCGTGGGCAGAGTCTTGCTGCTCGGCCAAGGCCGCGGCCCAATCATCCTCGAGGTTGCTTGTCGAGGGGGAATCCGCGGGGGTCGGTTCCTGGGGGTCGTCGTCTTTGATATCGCTCATTTTTTAGTGCGGGCTAGCAGTTGTTCGGAATCCCCTGCCGAGGCGAGGATTTTGTGTACGCGCAGGGCGTAGCGGCCATTGGAGGTGCCATAGCCGCATTCGAGTACAGGTACACCACCGACTTGAGCAGTCAGGTCAGGCTGAATATCGATAGGCAGAACGTCGCCGACATTCAGGTGCAGAAGCTCGGCGATGGAAGTTTCGATGCGGGTGAATTCGACGCTGAGTTCGACTTCGGCGCTGCGTACCTCGCGGGAGAGCTGCTGCGTCCAGCGCTGATCGATGGAGTCGGAAGCGGATTGCTGCAGGGGCCGGGTCAGGATGTCGCGGATGGGTTCCAGCATCGAATAAGGCAGGCAGACATTGAGTTTGCCGCCAGAAGATCCGAGTTCGATGTTGAAGGTGGTGAGCACGACGACATCGTTGCCAGAACCGATATTGGCAAATTTGGTGTGCATCTCCGAGCGCATGTATTCGAATTCGATCGGATAGATGTTATCCCAGGCCTGGCCGTAGCATTCCAGTGTCAGACTGAGCAGACGCCGGATGATGCGTTGCTCGGTGTTGGTGAAGTCGCGGCCTTCGACACGCGTGTTGTAGCGGCCATGGCCGCCAAACAGGCTATCGATGACCAGAAAGACCAGGCTGGGATCGAAGGTGAACAGGCCCACGCCGCGCAGGGGCTTCATGGCGACCATGTTCAGGTTGCTGGGCACGGGCAGATTGCGTTCGAAATCCGAATATTTTTGGATTTTGATGGTGTTGACTGTGATGTCTGCATTACGGCGCATGAACCCGAAGAACATGGAGCGCAGGCGTCGGGCAAAGCGTTCGTTGATGAGTTCGAGCGTCTGCATGCGATGACGCACGACGCGGTCAGGCGAACCCAGGTCATAGGGCCGCACGCCGTCTTGCTGCTGTTCAGCCACCGGCTGGGCAGAGGAGTCTTCGCCGGTGACCCCAGCCAGCAGGGCATCGACTTCATCCTGAGAGAGCATGCTTTGGTAGGACATTACTGCACCACAAAGGCCGTGAACAGCACGTCTTCGACGCGGGGGCCAGGCAACTGGGCGGCAAACGAACGCGAGAGATCGGTTTTGAGTGCACTGCTGAGGGCATCGCGGCCCTGAGGTGTTTGAATCTGGACGAGCTGCTGCGCCGATAAAACCTTCAGGATGCGATCACGGACCTCGGGCATATAGTCCTGGATCTGTTTGCGGGATGCTTCGTCATCCAGGCGCAGCGTGATGGCCGTATACAGGATGCGATTGCGTAGTTCACCGTATAAGGTCACGGTAAAGGGTTCAAGCTCGGCGAAGATCGGAGCCTGTATGACAGGCGGTGCGGCCGGAGCCTCGACTGCCGGGGTAGCTTGCACGTCGGGAGTGCTGGCACTGGTGCGATTCAGAAACAGCATCGTCCCGGCCACCGTGGCGCCAATGATGACAATGAGCAGGAGTATGAATTTAAGTAGCCTGAGCATGGTTCCGGTTCAAGGGGTCGCAGAGGTCGAAAGGCTGCATTGTAATGCCTGTATGCAACGGTGTAACAGAATCATCATGCAAAGGTGTCAACCAGTGAATCCGGATGGATGATGCGTTGTGTTGGTGCTGCAGTCCCGGCCGGAATGGATGCAGCGCTATCCGTACTGCCATCCAGGCTGAAAACCGCCCCATCGGTATGGGCTGAGCCTTGGTCGGAGCTCTGCGCAAATTGTTGCTGGCCGGGCTGCTGGTCGCTGACATTGGCCTGACCTAGCGACAGGCCTGACTGAGCCAACTGCTGCTGGAGATGCGGCAGGGCATTTTCGAGGGCCTGACGGACGTTGGCATGGGGCGACACAAAGGCCGCCTGCAGGCTGTCGCCAAGGTGCAAGGTGATATGCACCGGTCCGAGTTCTGGGGGATTGACGTGCATGACGACGGTGTGGTTGCCGACCCCAGCCTGCGTCAGGCTGAGTAACTGGCGGCTGACGTCCTGCGGCCATTGAGGACTGTTGAATGGGGTGGGGACGCTGATTTGCAGGGGCAGAGACGAGCCAGCAGCAGGAGGCGTGGCCGAGGTCATCGGCATGACGTCTAGCGGGA
The DNA here is from genome assembly GCF_034675845.1 of Castellaniella sp. Classification (NCBI taxonomy): domain Bacteria; kingdom Pseudomonadati; phylum Pseudomonadota; class Betaproteobacteria; order Burkholderiales; family Alcaligenaceae; genus Castellaniella; species Castellaniella sp. The sequence goes on along the minus strand of NZ_JAUCCU010000001.1, from coordinate 364,134 downwards.
TGGTCTGAGGTGTCATCAGCAAGGCATTGCCGGACTGCTGGCCGACTCCAGGGGTCAGGGCCGCGTGGATGACTTGAGCCGCATCGGCCTGGAGGAGGTCGGTGTTTTCAAGGTTGAAGTAGGTGCCAGCCCGCAATGTCTGGTTGGTTTTGATATCTGCTATGGTGCTGGCCGTGGTTGCGGCTGCGCGGCCTGATGATACAGCTGCAGTAAAGCGGGCGGAGACGTCTGTTAGGCCGTGCTCGGGGCGCGTGGCTTGGCGACCGTCGAAAACGTCCCGTGCCTGAGCACTGATCGCAACCGGATTTTGTGATTGCAGTGCGTCAGCCTGTGCCGAGCGTGGGGTTGCCGTGCGGGTACCGGCATCCGCCTGAGTGGCATCATCATCTGTCCGGGCCTGGGCAATCGTTGTGGCGTGCGCTGCGGCTGCGGCTGCGGCGATGTGCCGTCCGGGTGTTTGAGCGATTGCTCGTGCGTCGGCATGACTGTAGCCGATGGAGAAGCGAGTGAGGTTTGCGCTGCTGGGTGCCTGCATCAGAGGTAGAGCGGCAGCGTCCAGAATCAGCGCCAGGGCTTCGTCGGGCCCCAGCGGATCGTGTTTTTTGCTGTCGAGTGCCGCGATTGCACGGGCGTGTGCGCCGGGTTTGGCATCGGGCGACGCAGCGGTGCCACGTTGGCCGGACAAGACATTGGAAAATGCCGTAGATTCAGTCGTGGTGCCGGTGTCGTTGGCGCGAACGGCGCCTTCGACTGGTGTCGGGCTGGATGAGGCTGCAGGAAGCACGGGCATGGTCATGGCTGTGGCGTATTTAGTGAGACTGTCGCAAACGGCGGTACAGGTTGGCGGCGGCTTCGTCGCTGCTGCGCTGTTCGCGGCGCTGTTCGCGAGTCTGTAGCTGGCGCAATTGGCGCGATCTGAGGGTTTCGTAGGAATTGAGACGACGTTTTTCGTCGTGCCATTGCTGACGACCGATCTCGATACGCGTGTCGATTTGGGCGATGATTCTATTTTGCTGCGAAATGGCTTCGTCCAATGTGGCGATAAAGTGCCTAAAGTTATGGTAGTTCGAGGCGGTTACGCCGTTTTCGGTAGTATCTTGCAGGCGCTGTGTGTAATCACTGCGGTAACCATCCAGGGTGTTGAGCTGGCCCTGGGCTTCGCGGCGCTGGGTGGAGAGCTGAGCCAACAGGCGGCCAGCGTCGTCAACCTTGTCCTGGGATAGATTAATCAATACATCCAGCGAGGATTCATGCGCCATTGGTGGTCTCCTGGCCCAATACGCCTGCCAGCGCAGCCACGGCAGTCGGGTAATCGACCTGCACGTCGATGCCTTGTTGCAAATAGCCTTCGAGCCAGGGATAGCGTTCTATCGCCCGGTCGATTTCGGGATCGTTACCCGCAGTATAGGCCCCTACGGCGATCAGGTCTTGATTTCGTTGGTAGCGCGACACCATGCGCTTGAATTGGTGAACACAGCGGAACTGTTTGCTGGTGACAATGGCCGACATGACCCGTGAGATCGAAGCTTCGATGTCGATGGCGGGATAGTGGCCGGATTCAGCCAGGGTGCGTGATAGCACGATATGACCGTCCAGGATGGCACGCGCCGAATCGGCAATGGGGTCTTGCTGGTCGTCGCCTTCGGTCAGAACAGTATAGAACGCCGTGATCGAGCCGGCGGCCTGATCGCCCTGCGGGGCGCCATTGCCGGCCCGTTCGACCAGGGCGGGAAGTTTGGCGAAGACGGAAGGCGGGTAGCCCTTGGTTGCTGGCGGCTCGCCAATGGCCAGGGCGATCTCGCGCTGGGCCATGGCATAGCGCGTGAGAGAGTCCATGATCAACAGGACGTGCTTGCCTTGGTCGCGGAAGTATTCAGCCAGGCGGGTGGCATAGACTGCACCTTGAAGACGCAGCAGAGGGGATACGTCCGCCGGTGCCGCCACGACAACAGATCGCGCCAGGCCATCGGTGCCCAGGTTGAGTTCGATGAATTCCTTGACTTCGCGGCCACGTTCGCCGATCAGGCCGACGACGATGATATCTGCACGGGTATAGCGGGCCATCATGCCCAGCAAGACGCTTTTGCCGACGCCAGAGCCGGCAAACAGGCCCATGCGCTGACCGCGCCCTACGGTCAGCAGGCCATTGATGGCGCGCACGCCCACATCCAGCACGGTGTCTACCGGGGCGCGGGTCAGGGGGTTGATTTGCAGGGCCGTCAGGGGGGCCATATCAAGATTGAGCGGCAGCGGCCGACCGTCCAGAGGGCGGCCGGCACCATCGAGCACGCGGCCCAGCAGGGCGTTGCCGACAGGCAAATGGCGCGCCTGGTCGGTGCCTGGTGTGGTGACGATATCAGGCAAGGCGTGGGTCGGCAGGGGAACCGGGTCCAGCAGCAGGGATTCTGTGGGGACGACGCGCGCGCCAGGCCGCAGGCCGGTGATGTCGCTTTGCGGCATCAGGTATAGCGTGTCGGCATGAAAGCCAACAACTTCGGCGTCTGCCCAAAGATCCCTGCCGGGGGAGACTTGAACGCGGCAGGCAGCCCCCACGGGCAGTTGCAGTCCCGTGGCTTCCAGCACCAGCCCGGTGGCGCGGGTGACGCGCCCCTGGCGGCGGGTGGCTTGGCGGGCTTCGATGCGTTGTTCGCAGGCCTGCAGTTGTGCGCGCCAGCGGGCCCCGGCGCTGTCCAGCAGGCCGTCGGGCGTGTTCATGGCTGCCTCGGGGTCTGGCCCAACGCCGAGATGACTCGCTGCCAGCGGGTTTCGAGCGTGGCATCCACGGATCCGAGCGTAGTTTCGGTAATGCAGCCGCCGCGACTGATGCGCTCGTCGGCAATCAGGCGGTAGTGCAGATGATCCGGGTCCTTTTGCAAGAAAGCTTGCACCAGATCCAGGTCATCGGGGTTCAGCCGCAGGCTAAGGGGAGCGCCGGGTTCGGGGCGGGACTGCAGCACGTCCTGGATCAGGTCGAGTATATGTTCCGGATGTTCGCGCAACTGGGTTTGGAGCACTTGCTCGGCGATACGGGTGGCCAGCTGGATGAGGGCTTGGCCCACTTCTTCTTCGAGATGGTTGAGGGCTTGGGCGCAGGCATGGGCCAGCGTATCCAGGCGGGCGGATTGGGCCTGGATTTGCGCTTGGCCTTCGGTCAGGCCGGTTGTCAGGCCTTCTGCATGGCCTGTGGCGCGGCCTTCTTCCAATCCCTGGGCCAGCCCTGCCGTGTGGCCTGCTGCCAGGCCTTCGGCGTGGCCTGCCGTCTGACCCGCATTGAATCCGGCTTCGTAGCCTTGGGCGGCAGCGGCTTCGCGGGCCTGGGCCAGGGCAGCCGCCCGGCGGCGCAGCGCGTCGGCCTGTTGTGCCTGGGATGCGCTGGTGTTTTGCTCGGCGGAGCGTTGGCGTGCGCGCAGGGATTCGAGCGACTCCATTTCCCAGCGCTGCCAGCGGGCTCGCGTGCGTAGGTCCATGGAGGGTTTGTCAGACATACTGATCGTTGCCCATGGTCAGATTGATCTGACCCGCATCGGCCAGCTTTCTGGCCACTGCCAGAATGGCCTTTTGTTCAGTTTCGACGCGCGACATACGCACGGGACCCTGGGCGTCCAGGTCGTCGCGCAGGATTTCGGCAGCGCGGTTGGACATGTTCTTGAAGAACTTCGCGCTGAGTTCCTCGCCGGCGCCCTTCAGGGCAATCGTCAGTGAAGAAGTATCGATTTCCTTGAGGATGAGCTGGATGGCGGCATCTTCGACGTCGGCCAGGTTGTCGAAGACGAACATCTCGTCGACGATGCGCTGGGCCAGGTCGGCATCGATTTCGCGCAGACTGCTGACCACGGCTTCCTCTTCGGATGTGTTCATGAAGTTGAGGATCTCGGCCGCTGTGCGTACCCCGCCCATCTTCGAGCGTTTTGCGCCCTGGCCGGACAGGACTTCGTTGAGCACTTCGGTGAGTTCGTGCAAGGCGGCGGGCTGGACGCCGCCGAAAGTGGCAATGCGCATCATCACGTCGTTGCGGATGCGCTCGTTCAGCAGGGCCAGAATGGCCGAGGCGCGGTCGCGTTCGAGGTGAACCAGAATCGTGGCGATGATCTGCGGGTGTTCGCCCGCAATGAGTTCGGCCACGTTGGCGGGCTCCAGCCAGTTCAGGGCATCGATGCCGGAACCGCTGCTCTCGGTGCCGGCCTCCAGGATATCTTCGATGAGGCTGGCGGCGCGATCGGTGCCCAGCGCTTTGGTCAGCACCGAACGGATGTAATCGTCAGAACCCAGTGTGACGGCCATGAATTGGTCGGCCTCGCGGCGGAAGTCCTCGAGCACCTGGTCGACATCGGCGCGGGTCACTTGCTTCAGGTTTGCCATGGCCGAACCGATCTGCTGGACTTCACGCGAAGACAGATACTTGAAGACCTCAGCGGCGGCGTCTTCGCCGAGGGACATCATGAGAATCGCGCAGCGATTAAGGTCGACTTCAGGATTTGGCATTTTTTGGGTCCATCCAGGATCGCAACACCATGGCGACGGCACGCGGGTCGCGTTGGGCGAGTTCGCGGGCGGTGTCCAGGTTTTCCTCGTAGCGGTTCATTTCTGTGGCGCGTAGTTCGTCCTGGCGGCGCTGTTCGCGCATGGTTTCCAGGTGGGACTCGTTTTTCACGCGCTCGACCTGGGCGTTGGCAAAGCCCTGGACAATCGGGCGCACGATGGAGCGCCACAGGATGAACAATACCACCAGGATCAGCAGGATTTTGCCGGCTTGCAGGGCCTGGTCCTGGTAGACAGGGTTTTCCCAGGGCTTATAAGTGGGTTCCTGGTTGGTGAATTCGCTATTGACCACGCTCAGTGTATCGCCGCGCTCGGGCGAATAGCCCATGGCTTGTTTGACCAGGGCGTTGATGTTGTCCATTTCGGACTGGTCCAGCGGCGATGCCGCACCGTCCTTGTTGCGGTAGTTGACCACCACCGCGACGGACAGGCGTTGTAGCGTGCCTAGCTCGTGCTTGACGTGGCTGATGGTGCGATCGATTTCGTAGTTGATCGTGGCGTCATCGCGCACGGAACCCCGGGGGCTGGGTACAGGGATGCCATTCAGCGTCAGTGCGGGGGGTGCCTGGACCGGGTTTTGGGCATTGTTTGTATTGGCGCCCGGCGCGGCGGGGGCAGCAGGCGGAGTCTGGATGGGGGCCGTGGCATTGGCGGGCGGCTGATTGCTGAGGGCACCTGGCACGCCGCCTGGAGAGAGCATGTCGTTATCGACTGCTTCGCTGGTTTGCTTGCTGCGGATAGCGGCCGATCCCGGGGTTTCGTTGGGACGGTAGACCTCGGAGGTTTGCTCGCGCTGGGAGAAATCCACATTGGCGCTGACCTGGGCGCGTACATTGCCATAGCCCACAATGGGATTGAGCAAGGTCAGAATGCGCTGTGAGGTGCGCTGCTCGATGTCGCTGATGAAGTTGCGGCGGGTGCTGTCCATAGCCGCCTCGCCGCTGGGGCTGGATAGCAGGTGTCCGTCCTGATCGACAATCGAGACATTTTCGGCATTGAGCTGGGGCACGCTGGATGAAACCAGCCAGGTAATGGCCGAGACCTGGGACTCGCTGAGGCTGCGCGATGGAAAGAGTGTGACCAGCACCGAAGCGGTGGGCGGTTCCCGGTCACGCACGAACAGGGACTGACGCGGGATGGCCAAGTGGACCCGGGCAGATTTGACTGGCTGCAGAGCCTCGACCGAGCGCGAGAGTTCGCCTTCCAGAGCGCGTTGGTAGGTGACCTGTTCGGAGAATTGGCTGGCGCCGAACTGGGCCTTGTCCAATAGTTCGAAGCCGACGCTGCCGCCGCGTGGCAGGCCTTGTTCGGCGAGCTGCAGACGCAGGGAGTAGACCTGTTCGGCGGGCACCAGAATGGTGGCCCCATTGTCGGCAAATTGATAGGGGATGTTGCGCTGGTTCAGAATGTTGACAATGGCACCACCGTCGCGTGACTCGACGTTGGAGAACAGCGCCTTGAAGTCGGGCTGGCGCATCCACATCGAGGCGACCACCAGCAGGGCGATCAGGGCGGCGCCGAGGCCGAGTAGTAGCGGGCGAGGCAGCGATGCGAGGCGCGCCAAAGCAGGATTCTGATTCATCCAGGTGGGAATTGGGTTCATCGAGACAGAAAAGCAGAGGAGGACGTCAAGCAGCGCCCTGGCCGGGAAGCGTCGGTCTGGTTGGTGTGCATGCTGATGCGGCAGTATGGAAGATGGATGGCGGCCATTATCGCGAGAATTGCCCGGTGACCAAGCCCGGAAAAGCCCGGTCTTTGGGGCTTAGTTAAGATGATCCCGTCACAAAAAATATCCGGACGACATGGCCGGGTGGATTTTGGCGGGCGTGCTAATCAAGCTGAAATGCGAGCAAACGGAACAAATCGCCGAAACAGGCGGTGCTTGCCCCCTTTATTAAACAAGTATCAAGCAAGGAATATGGCGTATAGTACAACGCTGTTGCGGTCTTGTGACTGCAGACTACTGATTTGCTTCATTTTATAACGGCATCCGGATGATTAATTCCCAGGCACTCGCCAGCGTCGAAAACCTGTTGTCCCAGATGCGCTCGGTCGCTCGAGCGTCACAGGGGCTGGCTATCCAGCCCCAGACTTCGGTGTCGCCTCAGTCCGGTGGCTTTGCCGCTGAACTCGCCCGTTCGTTGAATCGGGTCTCCGAAGCGCAGAATGCCGCCAATGTGCAGGCTCAGAAATTCCAGATGGGTGATCCCGGCATATCCCTGAGTGACGTCATGATCGATCTGCAAAAGGCCGGCTTGTCGTTCCAGGCGACTGTACAAGTGCGTAATCGCCTGGTAGAAGCCTATAAAGAAATCGCCAATATGGCGATTTGATGACCCTGATTTGATGGCCCTTAGCGGGCTGCTTCCGTCGGCCCAAGCTGCCTGGGCTGGAAATCCTTTTTGATGAGACTCTGGTCGCTTCCGTCCAGAGCGTATAGCCACGCCAGCAGTTCGGCGATGGCAATATAGAGTTTCGGCGGGATGTGGGAATCCAGGTCGACTTGCATCAACAAACTGACCAGTTCTGGTGATTCGTGCACGTACAAGCCGTTTTCCTGGGCCGTTTGGATAATGGTTTCGGCCAATGTGCCATAGCCCTTGGCCACCACCCTGGGGGCTTGGTCATCGGGATCATAGGCGACGGCGACTGCGGTCGACCGTTGAGGATCAGGGGGTCGTGACGGCATCTGGCTCGGTATCCGGAGTATCGGCGCTTGTGGTGGTGCCGGGTTCGTGGGCCAGGATGGCCAGTTGGCTGGCCTGCAGGCCCTGGGCCAGCAGTCGGGATCGTAGTGGTTCGACGGATTGGCTGAGGCGCTCAGCCGACTGGGGAGCGACCAGCCGCATCACCAGTTGATCGCCAGACAGGTTCAGGCGCGCCTGGATCTCACCCAGTGTCGGTAATTGCAGAGTCAGTCGGGTTGCCCAGTGCTCTTGGTCCACGGCAGGGTCCTGATCGTCGCCTGGTTGGCGTCTTTGGACTTCGCATTCCATTTCGGCGCCGGGCCAGGCCTCGCCTTGCCAGATAAAGCCTTGATTGGCCAGCACATCTAATTGCTGGCGCACCATCAGTTGTGCCTGAGGGTCAATGACGGGCACTGGGGCTTGGTGGGTAGGGGCGGAACTGCTTTGTGCGGCCTGCTGGCTGGCCGAGCCGGTGGTTGCCTGATGATTGGGCTGGCTGGCAGGATCTGCCTGTGGCAGCTGAGATTGCTGGATCAGCGCCGACAGGGATGCAGGGATACGGGCCTGGGGGAGGGTCTGCTGGTTCGAGGGAGCAGCTTGGGGATTTTGGGGAGGGATTTGGCCCTGAGGCTCCTGGCGGAGTGCGTGTGAGGTGGTCTTGCCGGCTGCCAACTGGGCCAGATGGGATTCGTAGAACAAGCCGCTGCCCTGGATGGATTGTGATAAAGCCTGGGAAAACTGGGCGGCCAGGGCACCTGGTTGATTCAGGTTGCTGGCCATTTGTGCCCACACCTGGTTGGGACCAGCAGCAGGCATGCCTCGAGGGGCGGATGACGTCGGCGCTGTCTGTGCCTGCCCGCCAGTAGAGGCGGCAGGCCCGGGCTGCTGTCCGCCACTGGGGGATGGCAGCAGGGGGGTGCGGCCCTGGATGGGCTGGCCACCTTGTGGGTAGTGGTTGAGCAGCGCCAGGATGATGCGTGCCGCATAGCCCAGTGTCGTGGGGGCGGATTGTGTGGTGCCCTGAAAGGTTGTGGAGCGGCCCAGCAGGTTGTCCAGCTGCATTTCGCGCGTGGCTTTACTACCAATCAGAGCGCGGCGCTGGCCTTCGGCATTGGCCTGATCCACCGATTCGCGTGTGCTGCGGTGGGCGGGGTTTTGCAGGGCGCCGGGGTTTTCGGGATTATTTGGCTGTGGTACGGCCTGAGGGCCTGCCCCCGAACTGATATTGGCCTGTTGGCCCAGCGTGATCCCCAGTGCGGCGTCCAAGCGCTGGACCAGCAGGGTGCCGAGGTTGGAGGGGGCTCCGATGCTCATGGCTTATTGGGGACGCACGGTGCTGTAGTACGTTTGTAAAACAGTCCGTTGTCGTTTAATAGTGCCCAGCAGATGGCTCAGGCGGTCAAGCTCGGGGGTCACCAACTGGCGGATGTGGGCGTCGTCATCCAGAATCTGTGTGAGCAGGTTGCGGCGGGCTTCGCGCTGGTCGTCATCCAGGGGTTCCAACTGCCGCAGGCGGTCAACGGCCTGGTAGTACTGGGTTCCCAGGTCTACAAGTTCGTCCCACTGTTGCGCCTCTGCCAGTTTAAGCATGCTGGCAGAGATATCTGCGATGGCCTGGTAGTGCTGCAGCACGGTGTTTTGTGGCGTCGGCAATTGCAATCATCCTGGCTTAGCTGCTGGAGGAGGAGGGCTTGAACGCCGGGTCGGCAGCGGTATACCAGGCGTCGGCCAGATCAGCCAGCTGTTTTTCAGCAGTGGCGAGTTTATCGGCGTCGTTATGCAGATTAGCCAGCATCAGGTCGCGGATGATGATCTCGTAGGAGGCAATCAGCAGGCGCGCAACTTCGCCGCCGCGTTCGGTGCTGACGCCGGCCTTCAGGCCGGAGTCAACAATATCGATAGCCTTGGAAAGCGCCTTGCCGCGTTCGGCGGTGTTGCCAGCCTGCAGGTAATGACGGGCCTGAGCGATCGAAGTGAGCGCCCCCCGGAACAGCAGGGAAATCAGGCGCTCGGGCGTGGCGCCCAGCACCTCGGTCTCGAGGCCGATGGTGGCGTAGGACCCGGTGGCCCGGGCTGACCGAGAGCGTGGTGCGTATGTCATGGCGTTAGGTTATTTTTGAGCGCTAAGGGCACTAAGCTGCTGCGTCAGGTAGCTACTGAGCGTGTTCATTTGGCTGACCATGACGTCGAGCTGCGTGAACTGGGCGCGGTAGGTGTCCATGCGTTGGTTGATGCGTTCGCCCGTGGCTTCGAACTGTTTTTTGATGTCGGCCACTGTTTTTTCCATACTGGTTGTGGTTGTGGTCAGCATGCCGTCGGATTTGATAAAGCTGTCGGCCATGTCGACGACGCGCTTGGAGATACCCGTATCGCTGGAAAACAGGGATTTCACGCCTTCGGTGTCTTCTGCCAGGGCCTTGTCGAGTTTAGCGCTATCGATGGTCAGTTCACCGGTCTTGGAGTTGGTGTTGATGCCGATTTCGCCCAAATTGGTATTGCCAACAACACCAAAACCGCTGGAAATTGCGTCGCGCATGCGATTCTGGATAGAACGCGCGATGCTGTCGCCGGTGAGGGGCGAGGATTTCTGGGCATCGACATCGTAAGAGGTTTGGGATTTGATGGTGCCCAGCAGGCCGTTATAGGCCTTGACGAAGTCCTCGATGGCTGATTTGGCGACCGAAGGATCCTGAGTCAAGCTGAGGCTGGTGGCTTCCGTGGTGGTCTTGTTCAGCGTCAGGGTGACGCCGTCGATCACGTCTTCGATGGTATTGGTTTGGCTGCTGATGGCAATGCCATTGATGCTGAGAGAGGCATTCGCAGCGGCGGATACCGCAGGATTGCCTCCGGCAGCGCTGTTGTACCCCAGAAAATTCTGCAGGTTCGGTATTGCCGTCCACCTGGATTTTGCTGACAGCTGCTTCGGTGCCGGTGTCGCGGTTGGTCAGCAGCAATTGGTATTGCGAGCCATTCGTGCCGTTGTTGACGATGGTGGCGTTGACGCCCAGGTCGGGGTTGCTGTTGATGGCCTTGACCAGGCCGTCCAGCGAGGTGTCCTTGCCGGCGAGATCCAGGGTTTTTTCTTCGCCGTTGACCGTGAAGGTGATCTGGCCGTCGGTGCCGATGGCATCGGTGCGGCTACCCTGGCCACCGTAAACCAAGGTTTGGGCGGCTGCCAGGGAGTCGACCTGGATGGAGTACTGGCCCGCGATGGCCTTATTGGTGGTGCTGACGGAAAATGCATCCGAACCGGCTTTGGCGGCGATACTGCCAAAGGCATCGGTCTTGCCGACGGCTTCGGCAGCTTTTTGAAAGGACGCGATGGAGTCTTTGAGCTTGCCATAGCTGGAGACCTTGCTTTCGGCGGCTGTTTGACGGCTTTTGATGACGGCCAGAGCTTGGTTTTCATTCTTCTGCAGGTCTTGCAGAAGTTGCGTGAGGGGTAGGCCGGAAAGACCGATGGAAGATATGCCTGCCATGATAAGGACTCCTTGGTGCCATTGTGCGCCGGATCAATCTGGATGGAACTGGCGCTGAGGGCTGTGTAATTTAATTAATTGGTTGTGTGCGGTACTGTCATCAGGCCTGGGTGTCGACACCAGCCCCTTGTAGTTGCACGATCATTTTTGCGATGCGCAGCATGGCCTCGGAGGGGATCGTCTTGATGACGTCGCCACTGACGTTGTCTACGATAGAGACCACCAGTTGCTGGGCGTCTTTGTCCATTTCGAAGCGCACCCCGGTGGACCAGGCTTTCAGGCTGTCGTTCACTGATTCCAAGGCCTTTTCCAGCGAGGACTGGGGGTTGGATTGGAGTGCTGCATCTTGTTGTCGGGCCTGCCGGGAGGCGATGGCGCGGGCGTCTTCAGCCGGGGTGACTTGAACGGCGGGTTCTACTTGGGTGCCCGTAGCGCGGTCTGTCGTCACGACGGGCAAACCCAGGCTGGCCGGGGAGAGCTGATTGCCAATGGAGTGAATCATGAGCGTTCCTTTGCGGAGGACTTCCATGTGAGCCAATGAAACCGACTGAATGGGCCCCAAAGTAATGGGATGAAATGTCTTCGTTGAATATTACGGCAGGCAATAGGAAAAGTTTAGTCATGTAGCGCGTGATCACAGCATGTGGTCTGCTTAGGGCATACTTACATTTTACGTTGTCTATGACGGTTTGTGCGATGCCCCTGTCCGAGGATCAGCTGATTGCCCAATATGCGCCCCTGGTGCGTCGTCAGGCATTAGGCCTGATTGGCCGCTTGCCGGCTAATGTAGAGCTTGATGATTTGATGCAGGCTGGCATGATGGGGCTGCTCGATGCCGTGCGCCGCTATCAGCAGCAGGCTGATGCGCAGTTCGAAACCTATGCCATCACCCGCATTCGGGGGGCCATGTTGGATGAATTGCGCAGTCAGGATTGGTTGCCGCGCAGTGTGCGCACTAAGTCCCGCGCCATCGAGACCGCTGTCCGTGCCCTGCACCATCAGTTGATGAGAGCCCCGACAGATAGCGAAATCGCCGACGAGATGGGGTTGGATCTGGCGCAATATCATTTGATGCTGGATGATGCCCAGGGGATGCAAGTATTGATGGTCGAAGACCTGGCCGCACACCGTGAGGGCACCGATGGTGGGGCCATGCTGGATTTGATTGCGGGGGATGCCGGAGCCAATCCGCTGGACTGGCTGATGCGCGATGGCTTGCGCCATGCCCTGATTCAGGCAATTCAGAATCTTCCCGAGCGCGAGCAGCTATTGCTGTCCTTGCAGTTCGAACAGGATCTGAACCAAAAAGAAATCGCTGTGGTCTTGCAGGTCACCGAGGGGCGGGTGTCCCAGTTGCGCTCCCAGGCAGTCGCGCGTATCCGCGCCTGGTTGTCCAGCCATGCCTGGGAGCCCGAGGCAGGTGAGACCGATTATGAAAACCTGCTTTGAAGCGCGGTCTGCGCTGTTGCTGCGGTAAGTGTGATCGGGCGGCAGCTCTGAACGATCGTTGATTCGTTATCCTGTTCGGGACGCTTTTCTCTTGTTTACTGAGAACGAAACTTGTTCCAGGTTAAAGATTCATGTAATATATATCTTATACGGTTCAAACAACCGCTTCATACTGAAGAGAGACTCTCGTCATGAATATCGACCGCTTCAAAAATCATCACACCGAAATCCTCAGTGGCATTGCTGTCTTGCGCAAGTTAGCGCATCAGGGGGTTGCTGACTATGCAATCGATATCGCCCAGGAACTCAAGGCCTTGTCGCAGGTGGTCACGCAGCACCTGGCCATCGAAGATCGCATTCTCTATCCTTCGCTAGAGCGCAGTGGCGATGGCCGCATGGCCCAAATGAGCCGTACCTACCAAAACGACATGCAGGGTATTGCCACGTCCTTCATCAATTTTTCGCGCCGCTGGAGCAACATCGCTTTATTGCAGAAAAACCCGGATGGTTTCCGGGACGAGGCCAATCAGGTCTTGAAAAATGTACACACGCGCATGGTGCGCGAAAACCACGAGTTTTACCCCGCCATCGAGTCGATGTAGGCGGGTTGCCGTCTACTGCATACCCTCTGACGGACGCTGCCAGGCAGGTGGTTGCAGGCATTCGTACACGGGTCTCGGCCATTCTATATAATGGCCGACTAGTTTCCCCCGCTGTGGCCAAACGCATGAAAACCTCCGAAATCCGTCAGAAATTCCTATCCTTCTTTGAATCCAAGGGGCATCAGGTCGTGCCGTCGTCGCCGTTGGTGCCGGGTAACGATCCCACCTTGCTGTTCACCAATGCTGGCATGGTGCAGTTCAAAGACGTCTTTACGGGTAAAGACAAGCGACCCTATCATCGTGCGACCACCTCGCAGCGCTGTGTGCGCGCAGGGGGTAAGCACAACGATCTGGAAAATGTGGGTTATACCGCACGGCACCACACATTTTTCGAGATGCTGGGCAATTTCAGCTTTGGTGATTATTTCAAGCAAGACGCCATTATCTATGCCTGGACATTGCTGACCGAGGTCTATGGCTTGCCCAAGGAAAAGCTTTGGGTCACGGTCTACCACGAGGACGACGAGGCCTACGACATCTGGGCCCAGCAGGTGGGGGTGCCTACCGAACGCATTATCCGCATCGGCGACAACAAGGGTGCGCGCTATGCTTCGGATAATTTCTGGCAGATGGCCGATACCGGGCCCTGTGGGCCTTGTTCCGAGATCTTCTACGACCATGGTCCCGAAATCTGGGGTGGTCCTCCGGGCTCGCCTGAAGAAGATGGCGATCGCTACATCGAGATCTGGAACCTGGTGTTCATGCAGTTCGAGCGCGATGCCCAGGGCACCATGCATCCGCTGCCCAAGCCCTGTGTGGACACAGGGATGGGATTGGAACGCATTGCCGCCGTGCTGCAGCACGTGCACTCCAACTACGAAATCGATCTGTTCCAGAGCCTGATTCATGCGGCGGCCCGCGAGACGGGTACCGCCGACCTGTCCGATAATTCCTTGAAGGTCATTGCAGACCATATCCGGGCGTGCAGTTTTCTGGTGGTGGATGGCGTCATTCCGGGTAACGAAGGCCGAGGTTATGTGCTGCGCCGCATTATCCGTCGTGCCTTGCGTCATGGGCATAAACTGGGCCAGAAGGGCGTGTTCTTCTACCGTTTGGTGGCGGACCTGGTGGCCCAGATGGGCGAGGCCTACCCAGAGCTTGCCCAGCAGCAGGCCCGTGTCGAGCAAGTCTTGCGTCAAGAAGAAGAACGCTTTGGCGAGACCTTGGAAAACGGCATGCGTATACTGGAATCCGCGCTGGCGGATCTGGCCGATGGCCAGCCACTGGATGGCCAGACGCTATTTACTTTGTATGACACCTATGGCTTTCCGGTGGACCTGACGGCCGATATTTGTCGCGAGCGCAAGATTCAGGTCGATCTGGATGGCTTCGAAGCCGCCATGACGCATCAGCGTGAGCAGGCCCGTGCCGCCGGCAAATTCAAGGCCGTCGCCGACTTGAGCTACGCTGGGGTCGACACACAGTTTGATGGCTACGAACATCTGGATGGCCAGGCGACGATTACCGCGCTATACGTGGAAGGCACATCAGTGCCGTCCATTGCCCAGGGGCAAGAAGCCGTGGTGGTGTTGGATGCCACGCCTTTTTATGCCGAATCCGGTGGCCAAGTTGGCGATACCGGCCTGATTTTTCTGGCAGGTGTGCGTTTTCAGGTGGCTGATACCCAGAAAATCCAGCGCACTGTGTCTGGCCACCATGGCACTTTGCTGGAAGGCGCTTTGTCAGTGGGCGACGCGGTGCAGACGCGGGTGGATGCGGCGCGCCGCGTCGATATCATGCGCAATCACTCGGCCACGCATTTGATGCACAAGGCCTTGCGCCAGGTGTTGGGTGAGCACGTGCAGCAGCGTGGTTCTTTGGTGGACCCCGACAAGACGCGTTTTGACTTTGCGCATGACGCCCCCATGACAAGCGAACAAATCACCCAGGTCGAAGCCATCGTCAATGATGAAATCCTGGCCAATCAGGCGGTTCGCACGCAGCATCTCAGCTATGACGAGGCCGTGGCCGGGGGCGCCATGGCGCTGTTTGGCGAAAAATATGGCGATGTCGTGCGGGTGCTGGATATTGGCTTTTCGCGCGAATTGTGTGGGGGTACGCACGTCGCCCGCACGGGGGATATCGGCCTGTTCAAGATTGTTGCCGAGGGCGGCGTGGCCGCAGGCATCCGCCGTGTCGAAGCCATCACCGGGCGTCCTGCGCTGGCCTGGGTCCAAGGCACTCAGGACATGCTGGCGCATGCCGCCAGCCTGCTCAAGACCCAGCCGACCGGAGTGCCCGAGCGCATCCATGCCTTGCAGCAGCAGACACGCCACCTAGAGCGCGATTTGCAGCGTCTGCAGGATAAGCTCGCCGCCGCCGCAGGGTCCGATCTGGCGTCGCAGGCAATTCAGGTGGGGGGGGTCAATCTTTTGGCCACCCGCTTGAATGGGGTTGATCCCAAGGCTTTGCGCGGCATGGTCGATCAGTTGAAGTCCAAGCTCTCCAATGCGGTCATCCTGTTGGCGACGGTCACCGATGATCGCATCAGCTTGGTGGCGGGTGTCAGTCCTGAACTGACTGCGCGCGTCAAGGCAGGTGATTTGCTCAGTGCGGTTGCCACGCAGGTGGGCGGCAAGGGTGGTGGGCGGCCCGATATGGCCATGGGCGGCGGCACTGATGTCGCCGCGCTGGACGGTGCCGTGGCATCGGTATCGGTCTGGCTGGCGGATCGCCTGAAGGCTGCCTGATGCCTATGGAATTACCTCAGGCGGATCAGGAAATCGACGCGCAGGGTTTAAACTGTCCCTTGCCTATTCTGCGTACCAAGAAAGCCCTGGCCCAGATGCAAAGCGGCCAGGTGCTGGCGGTGCTGACTACCGATGCGCACGCTGGCCGTGATTTCCAGGCCTTTTGCCAGCAGACCGGAAACATTCTGCTGGCCCAGCAGCCGCGAGACGATGCGGTGTTGGTGCATTATGTGCGCAGACGGTAGTTAGATTGTTGTTTTTTTAGCGGCTGGCAGTATGCCAGCTGTATTCTCGTTGCGAAAGCCAGGCCTCTAGTGCTAGAATTTCGTGTTTTACATCGGTTTATCAAAGGATTATCAATGGTTGTGATTCGTCTGGCCCGCGGCGGCTCGAAGAAGCGTCCCTTCTACAATGTCGTTGCTGCCGATTCGCGCAATCGCCGCGATGGCCGTTTTATCGAACGCGTGGGGTTTTATAACCCGCTCGCCGGCGAGAGCCAGGAAAGCCTGCGTCTGTCTCTGGATCGCGTGCAGCATTGGGTTTCCAATGGCGCCCAGCTGTCCGGTACGGTAGACCGTCTGGTCAAGGAATACACCGCCAAGGTCGCCACAGCTGCCTGATTCAGCTAAGATTCCCGATATGAGTCTCCATTCCTCGTCTGGCACCACGCCGGACGATCTGGTCGAGGTCGGTCGGGTGACGGGCGCCCACGGGGTGCGTGGTTGGGTCAAGATTCAGCCATATTCCCCTCAGGCCGAAGCTTTGCGTCATGCGCCTGTCTGGTGGCTGAAAGCGCCGGATTCCCTCTCGGGGTCTGGCGCCTTGTGGCGCCAGGATGGTGTCCAGGTGACAGAGTGTCGCTTTGGGGGGCAGTTTTTGCTGGCCCAGCTGCAGGGCACCGCTGATCGTGATGCGGCAGAGACTCTGCGCGGGCACAGCGTGTGGGTGCCAAGAGCAGCCTTTCCTGCGGCCGACGACGACGAATACTATTGGATCGATCTGCTTGGCTGTGATGTTTATGCCCAGGCAGCCGATGGCCGTTCTGTGCTGTTGGGGCAGGTGGCCCAGGTGCTGGACAATGGCGCCCATGCGGTGCTGCAGGTGCATTGTGGCGAATATGTATCACCGGACGAATTTCAGGCTCGTCTGGATGCAAAGCAGCGTCCCGTGCAGGTTCTGGTGCCCTTTGTGGCGGCGCATGTGTTGCAGGTCGATATGCCAAATCGGCGTATTGACAGCAACTGGCCCATCGAATTCTGACCGCGCCCGGCGCGGTTTTTTTATCCATGCGTTTTGATCTGATTACCCTGTTTCCCGACATGTGTGCCGCGCTGCGTGAGCACGGGGTCAGCGGCCGCGCCCATCAACGCGGCCTGTGGACGCTGCACGCCTGGAATCCACGCGATTTCACCCATGATGCGCATCGCACCGTGGATGATCGGCCTTTTGGCGGTGGGCCAGGCATGGTCATGATGGCTGAGCCCCTGGCGCTGGCTGTTCAGGCGATCCGTGCCGATCGACTACAGGCAGGGGTGGATTCACCGGATCAGGTAGCGCCGGTGGTGTTGCTCTCGCCTGCGGGCCAGGTCCATCATCAGGCCCAGGCGCGTGGCTGGGCGGGGGGAACGGGGGCGATCCTGGTGTGTGGCCGCTACGAAGGCATAGATCAGCGCTTTATTGATCATTATGTGGATCAGCAAGTGTCCTTGGGGGATTTTGTGCTCTCGGGGGGGGAGCTTGCCGCCCTGGTGCTGATCGACAGCGTGGTGCGGCTGCTGCCCGGGGTGCTGCACGACGCTGAGTCTGCTGAGCAGGATTCCTTTAATCCTGCCCTGACGGGACTGCTGGATAGTCCGCACTACACGCGGCCCGAAGTCTGGCGGGATCAGGTCGTGCCGGAGACCTTGCTCTCTGGTCATCATGCCCGTATTCAGGCCTGGCGTCGTCAGCAATCCTTGCATCTGACCCAGGCCGAGCGGCCTGATCTGGTCGAGCAGGCGCGTGCGGCAGGCGGACTCAGCCGCCAGGATGAAGCCTGTCTGGATGCGCTGGATAAGGCCCGCTGATCACGTCAGTCCGGTTTCAATGTCTTGTTTAAAGGCAGGTGATATTGGCGCCAGACCCACGCGGCTTCGGGGCCATGGGGCCGCGCACATCGGGCCTGAACAGGGCAATAACGCCAGTCGTTGGCCATATAGCGCAAGAAAGTCACAGTCTTGAGCGCTTTGGCTGCAGGGGACAGGTTGGCGGGCAGCTCCTGGCTTGGATAACCCAGATAGGCTTGTTGGTGATAGGAGCCGGGCGCTTCTTGCATGGCTTCGTTGACCAGGCGAGCACTGGCGATATGATCCGGGTGGTCGTGGCCACGACAGCGCCAACATAGTTTTTGGTATGGAATCTGGATGGAGGCATCCATCAGGCGGACCTCGTTGGGTCGCACTGCCTGGATAAGCTGCGCCAGCCAATCGACCAGATCATTCCGGCTGTAAGTTTGCTCATAGGGCGCATCCGTGCGGATATTGGTGCCGGGAGTCGATTCCAACAGGCTTAGTGGCGTCAGGCTACCCCAGCCGGCGCCCAGCCAGGGGTCGGGGATACGCAGCATCAACAAGTGGATGCGCGGTTGATCCCGCAGAACGTGACGCACGACAGGCTTGTTCATCACCGTCCAGCTGCTGGTGATCCAGCGATTGGCGACCCCTGCCATATGGGCATAGGCGGCCTGGATGCCGCGTTCGCGGGCCAATAAATAAGGCAGACCGCTGCCACGATCGCCTGAGGTCAGGTATACCGTCCAGACGCAGCGACCTTGGTGGATGGCGTTGGATTGATCCGGGTTCATGAACAGCAGATCGTCATCTGGGTGGGCCACGATGGCCAGTACCGTCCCGCGCTCGCAGGCGGCGGGTGTCGCTTGGACTGGGCTAGGGCCTGACAATATCAGACCAATGCACAGACAGAAATAGGCTACAAAACTGGGTTGTCTGCGCATGACGGTTCGGGGGTGGAGTGTGGGCTGAGGAAGTGATGCGCCATGACGCGGTGGGCCGATGAGTTTTTCGGCGCTAACCATATCAATGGCATGGTCTTGATCTAAAGCAAATCTATCTCTTGCCTACTTTTGTATGATTATCCAGACAAAGCCAGCATTCTCGCTTGCTGCATCTGGATTTAAACACACGAACCAAGCAGACAGGGCACTGGGCTTTGTCCTTATTGACGCCAACTTTCTTCTTTTGGGGCCGGGATGCTTACATCCTCCATACAGTCTTCAGGCAAGACGATCGGGCGAGTTGACGCCTTTCTGAATCGGCTGCGTTTATGGCAGAAATTCTCCATCCTGGCTGTGCTGGGGGTGGTGCTTGTGGCCACTCCCACCTTTCTGTATCTCAGCGCATCGGGCCAGCAGATCCAGGCAACTCAGCAGGAAATACAGGGCTTGCAGCCCGTGCGCCAGGGCTTGCAGGTACTGCAACTGATGCAGCAGCACCGGGGTTTGTCGGCGTTGGTGCTGAGTGGTGATGTCGGGGCGGGTGCCCGGCGGCTGAATAAGCAAAACGAAGTCGAACAGGCCCTGACTGCCTTGGATGGAACTTTGCGTCAGGATCAGCATGATCCTGCCATCAATAGCCTTTGGCGGGAAACTCAGGATGGCTGGCAGCGCCTGACTGCCCAACTGCGCCAAGGAGGCATGAGTCCGGGGGCCAGTTTTGCCGCCCACACGCGGCTGACTGGCCAGATGCTGCAACTCAGCGACCTCTTGCAGCAAGACTATGGGCTGAGTTTCGAGCCTCAGGCCGATGGTTACTACCTGATCGATGCGGCCCTGAATCAAGCTCCAAAACTATCAGAGCTATTTGGACAGGCGCGCGCCTTGGGGTCCGGGCTGTTGACTCGCCGGACGGCCAGTCCCGAAGAGCGTATCGAGATCCGCGTGTTGCTGGATCGTGCTCAGGAGCATTACCTGAGCCTGAACAGTGCAGTGGCGAATGCGACCCGCCTGGATGCGCGCTTGGCGGATGTGCTGGATGCTCCGGGCAAGGCCGCACTGGATAGTGCCAATCAAGCCATCGAACTTGCCAAGGCGCAGCTGATTGTGGCGCAGCAGCTGGATTATTCGGCCACTGAATATTTTGCGGTCTTCACCAAGGCAGTGGACGCGCAGTTCCAGTTGAATGAGGCTGCCGTGGTGCAGTTGGAACAATTGTTGGTCGCGCGTGCGGATCGTTTGACGCATACCCGGTATTTATTGGGCGGCGCGATTGTGCTGCTTAGTTTGCTGGGTGCCTATATTAATCTGCTGATTACCCGGGCCTTGCTGCGCCAGTTGGGGGGTGAACCCGATTACGCGGCCTCTATCCTGAACCAGATTGCAGCGGGTGACCTGGCGGTGCCGATTCGCTTGCGGGCGGGGGATCGGGTCAGCCTGTTGTTTGCCATGAAGGACATGCGTGATCACTTGGGGGATATCGTGGGCGATGTGCGCACTGGCGCGAATGCGATTGCGACGGCGTCGGCTCAGATTTCGGCAGGTAATCTGGATCTTTCTGCCCGCACCGAGCAGCAAGCCAGCGCATTGACGCAGACGGCAGCCACCACCGAACAGATCACCTCGACGGTGCGTCAGAATGCCGATCATGCCCGGCAGGCCAATACCTTGGCAGCGGCGGCAGCGCATACGGCCTCTCAAGGGGGGGTGATTGTGTCGCAACTGGTCGATACCATGCACGATATCAATCAACGCTCCGAGCAGGTCGTCGATATCATCAGCGTGATCGACAGCATCGCCTTTCAGACCAATATTCTGGCGCTGAATGCTGCTGTCGAGGCCGCCCGTGCCGGTGAACAGGGGCGGGGGTTTGCCGTGGTGGCTGCCGAGGTCCGTGCCTTGGCCCAGCGCAGTGCGTCTGCCGCCAAAGAAATCAAGGGTTTGATTGATACTTCGGTGCAGGCGACGGCACGGGGCAACGAGCAGGCCGCCCATGCTGGAGACACGATGCAGGGCATTGTGGACGATATCCATCGTGTCACCGACATCATGAGCGAAATCGATTCGGCCAGTCGCGAACAGGCCACTGGCATCGAGGAAATCAACCAGGCGGTGACGCAGATGGACGACGTGACGCGCCAGAATGCCAGCCTGGTCGAGGAGTCCGTGGCGGCGGCGGCCAGCCTGAAAGAACAGGCCGAAACTCTGGCGGAGCTGGTCTCGGTCTTTCGGGTGCCGGCAGACAGGGACTCGCTGCCGCAGCGTGATAGGCCCATATCTTTGAGCCTGGGATTTCAGGCGGGATGAGCATGTTGTTTGATAGGAACAGGTGCATATTTTTAAATAAGATATAGATATAAATTATTTACTAATCAGACTATCGATTGATACACTGTAATATCAATCAAACGTTAGTTTGATTTCAGCCCGCCGAACCTGTCTGGGGTCGGCGGGTTGTCTTTAGCCAGACACTTCAATTGTTGGTCATGTTCTAGCCAGCCCATTATTTTCCCCATGCATACCACCCCTCATCTGTCTTCTGCCGCGTCCGACAAAAGCTCTTGTCAGGCTGATCGCATCATGCTGCCCTTGATTTGGGTACTGTTTTTCACCACCTTGGGCCTGGCCAGTTGGCACGATACCTGGGGGTTGGCTTGGGCGGTGGGCTTGCCCTTGGCCTTGATCCCGACCGTCCTGATCTTCTGGCTGCCGGGTCGGCGTGTCACTCGCATGACGGTGGCCGTGGTATTTATGTTGTTTTGCGCCCTGCAGATTCATCAAGCCATGGGGACGGTCGAGCTGCACTTCGGGATTTTTGTCCTGCTGGCGGTGTTGCTGTGCTATCGCGACTGGGGGGTGATCTTGTTGGCGGCGGTTGTGGTGGCCTTGCATCACTTCAGCTTCAATACCCTGCAGGAACTGGGCTACCCCACTTACTGCTTTACCGAACCGGGGTTTGGCAGGGTTGTGGCCCATGCCTCCTATGTCGTGGTTGAAACCATATTTCTGTGCTATATCGCCATCTGGATGCGCCATGATGCGCGTCAGGCAGTTGAATTAAGCGAACTGGTCAGCCGGATTTACCGCGATGGGCAGATTCGCCTGGATGTCAGCGATATGGCGCCTCGCAGTTCTGCTGGCGTGTCGTTGCATCAGGTTGTGCAGGCGGTGGCTGCTGCGGTGGGCAAGGTGCGCACGCATGCCGTCACCATCGATCGGGTGCTGGCCCAATTGCGCAGCGACAATCAAGCGGTTAGCGGGGGGGCGAAGCACCAGGCCCAGGCTATTGCGCAGTCGGTGCAGGCGGTGCAGTCCCTGAATGAGTCGCTAGGCAATGATTTGCAACGTGCCCAGGCCGCCGAGCAGCAGGCCAGTCAGACTACCTTGTTGGCTCGAGAAGGCAGCCGCAGCATGGAGCAGTCCGTCCAAAGCATGCGCGAGATGGTGCAGTTGTCTACGCGGATTTCGGAAATCACGACCTTGATCGACAGCATTGCCTTTCAGACCAATATTCTGGCTTTGAATGCGTCCGTCGAAGCTGCCCGGGCGGGTGAGTACGGGCGCGGGTTTGCGGTGGTGGCCAGCGAGGTCCGAACTCTGGCCCAGCGCAGTGCCGAGGCTGCCCATCAGATTCGTCAACTGATTCAGGCGTCCACCCAGCAGGTAGCGGCAGGAACCGCCCTGATCGAGCGCAGCGGTGCCACCATGCAGCAGTTGTCGGGCGGTGTCGAGGTCTTGTCTGATGTATTGAAGGCATTTTTGCAGGCCAATCGTGAGCAGGCGGATCAGTTGCTGGAGCTGGAACGTGCCATGGCGCAGGTGCAGGAGGTCGCCGAGACGACCCTGGGCAATGCCAATCAAAGCGACGGGCTGGTCCGGCATCTGGGACAGGGCGCCAGCCAGCTGAATGGCGCTGTGGCTTTGATTGGGGCGTAGGCAGGGCATTGTTTGGAGACATGGTGATGCCTGTCTGCAAAAGTGTGAGCAGGCTGGTATCGTACTGAACACAATGTTCATCGGAAAGTACCTTATATGTGCACTTCTTTGCTATATCGCGATGCCAACGATTGCGCCTATCTGGGCCGCACGCTGGAACTCAGCCTGGACCTGCCTTACTTGGTCGCCCGTTTCCCGCTGGGAGCCGAAATCCAGTCAGTGGTGCAAGGGCATCCAGGGCAAAAATGGGCCATGCAGCATGCTGTCATCGCGGTGACCATGCCTGCCATGCCACCCGTACCGGGGGTAAGTTTCAGCCCGTCGGATCTGAAGATCATCGAAGGGGTGAATGATGCCGGCCTGAGCTGCAGCGTGCAGTCCTACCCCCAGGCGGGGGGGCCGCAGGCTGCGCTGGATGTCGCACGGCCCGCGATTTCGGCAGCCGACATCGGGGCGTTTGTGCTGGGGTGCTTCAGCACGGTCGCGCAGGTCAAGGCAGCCCTGGAAGATACCCAGATAGAACTCTCGCCGATTCCTATTCTGGGTGGATTGCAGATGCCGTTTCATTATGCGGTGCATGATGCCACTGGTGCCAGCCTGGTGATCGAATTTCACCATGGCGCGCTGACGGTGTATGACAACCCTGTCGGGGTGATGACCAATGCGCCGCAGTTTTCCTGGCACCTGACCAATCTGAATAATTACACGTTTTTATCCAATATTGATCGGTCGCGCGGGCGGTTTTCCGAGTACGACGTGGTGCAGCCCGGCTCAGGGATTGCCAAGGTCGGCCTGCCGGGCACTGATACCTCGGTGGATCGCTTTGTCCGGGCGGCATACTATGCCCAGTTTGCCGAAAAACAGACGGACCCGGACCAGGCGGTGCAAATGGTGGCGCACATCATGAATAACTTTGATCGACCACGCGGCATCACGGTCGATCCACCCGAGCAGGGCAGTAGCCATCTTCAGGTGGCAGGGCATGCGCTGAAAACCATCCCTACCGAGTTCACCAGTTGG
This sequence comes from Castellaniella sp., assembly GCF_034675845.1. Classification (NCBI taxonomy): domain Bacteria; kingdom Pseudomonadati; phylum Pseudomonadota; class Betaproteobacteria; order Burkholderiales; family Alcaligenaceae; genus Castellaniella; species Castellaniella sp. The sequence continues at coordinate 340,683 of NZ_JAUCCU010000001.1, read as the reverse complement.
ACCAGCCTGACGGATCTAAGCCGTCGGCGCCTGTATCTGCGCGGTGGTGCCGGCATGAATTATGTCTGCCTGGATCTGATTGCCTCGGCGCCAACAGACAGGTTCAGTGTTATCCCCATGAGCCAATTGGTACCGTCCATGCCTCTGATGGCCGTGTTGGGCTGAAGCCAGATATCAATCCGCCTGCGTGCCAGATGGATGCAGGGTGCCCGCCATAAAACCATATTAGAAACATTGGTATTATCCTGCCTTTGCCTATTAATCCCTATATTTCCTAGAGCCTGACGCAATTATGTGGAACCGACTCTCTGTCACGCGACGTTTTGTCGTGGTGCTGTGTATCTTTTTATTGTCCATCGTGGCGATTGCCTGGGTGGGATTGGCTGGCCTGGCATCTGCACGCCATAGTCTGATGACCTTGCATGAAATTACGATGTCGCGCGCCTTGCTGGCCGGGCAGGTGATTGAAAACACCAGCCTGAACCGCATGGAGGTGCTGCTGGCATTTCAGCACGCGCCTGATAATGTGCTGGCCGGTATTCATGAGCACCCAGTGTCACAGCACCTGGATGCCATTGCCAAACGGCAGCAGGATGCCAAAGCCTTATTCGATGAATTAGGCGAGGGCTTGGCGGATGCTCGCGGAACTGCACTGTATGAAGAGGTCAAGCGGACGCGGGATACTTGGCGTAAACCGCTGTCGGCAGCCATCAATACCGTGCGCGGGGGACATTACGGAGCATCCGCAATGGCGGATTTTCTAGCGGCTGGGCGCACTGAGGCAACGGCATTTATTAATGCCTTGCAGGCCTATCAGGCTTATCAGGTGCAGGCTGCAGACGATTTTGCGCAAGCTGCCGAAGACCGTTATCGCCTGTCACTGATTATTTTTGCCCTGGCTGGCTTGTTGTTGGTTCTGCCTTCGCTGTGGCTGGCTTTGCGTTTGCTGGCGCGCCTGAATCAAGGATTCGGAGCGGCCAATGCCGCCAGTGCGCAGATTGCCGAGCGCAACCTGACCCAGGTGATCAGTCATGTGGGGCAGGATGAAATTGCAGTCTTGCTGGGGCGCATGGAGTCCATGCGGCTGAATCTGTTTCACGCCATGACTGAGGTGCGCCAGGGGGCGGCTACGATCGCGTCGTACTCGGCTCAGGTCGCGGATGGGTCTCAGGATCTATCGGCCCGCACCGAGCAGCAGGCCAGTGCGCTGCAAGAAACCGCGTCGGCCACTGAAGAACTTGCCGCCACGGTGCAGCACAATGCCGATCATGCCGCTCAGGCCAAAGAGCTGGCCCAGACGGCCGCCCAGACGGTGCACCACGGCGATCAAGTGGTTGGCACGATGGTGCAGACCATGCTGGCGATTCATGAGTCTGCCAAACGTATTGTCGACATTATTCAAGTGATCGACAGCATCGCCTTTCAGACCAATATCCTGGCATTGAATGCCGCCGTCGAGGCTGCCCGCGCCGGTGAACAAGGCCGGGGCTTTGCGGTGGTGGCGGGCGAGGTCCGTAGTTTGGCCCAGCGCAGCGCCGACGCTGCCCGAGAAATCCAGGGCTTGATTCAGGATGCCGTGGCCAAGGCGCAGGCGGGCCATGAACAGGCTGGTCAGGCCAGTACCGCCATGCAGCATATTACGGGCGATATTGGAAAACTCAGCAGCATTGTCGAGGAAATCGCCCTGGCCGGACGAGAGCAAGCCACCGGATTGGGCCAAATCAACCAGGCGGTGGTTCATCTGGATGGGGTGACCCAGCAAAATGCCGTCCTGGTCGAGCAGACCTCCGCTGCTGCGGATGCGCTACGCAGCCAGGCCGACCAGCTGGCGCAACTGACCAGCAGTTTTCGCCTGGGCGATGGACATGAGCAGCCGTTTGCAGCGCGTGGGCAGCCCTTGCTATTGGGCTGATTGCCGGAAACTGCCTATAGCAAAGAATGGACGGGGGATCATGTCACGGCAGGCATCCCCCGAGTAGTTGCCGGATCGGTTCAGGGTGCGATTGGCCCCAAGACGGCATCGAAGAATGCGCCGACGTCCTGATGTGCGCTCAGGGGCAGGACATGGGCCACATATTGATCTGGTCGCACGATGACGATGGCGCCATCGCGGCTGATGCCGCGCTCGGTGAAAATATCGCTGCCATCCCCGCCGGGGCCGGTGCTGGCGGCAAAGACTTTTTCGTAGTCTTGCAGGGCATAAGGGCCGACGAGCGGTTTGAAGACTGCTGGCACCATATTGATATTGACTGTGTCAAAGCGCTGCTGATAGATGACCTTGGCATCGATCCAGGCATCCGGGTCCAGGGTTGCGGGCGTGCGGACGATGGGGGAATGCGGATCGGCAGCCAGCCAATCGGCGAAGTCCGTCAGCGCCGACGCCTGGCCCGGTGCTGTCTGGTCGGCGAAGGCATAGATGCGCCAGCGTCCATCGGCGGGGGCTTGATGGCCGAGTTCGAGAACATTCATGTCGCATACGCGCACCACGGGGGATGATTTGAAGCGTTTGCCCACCGGGTAGCCGCTGGCCAGATTCTGGTGCTGTTGCCCGCCCGTAATCATCGAAGGGGTGTATTGCGTCATGAAGCCGCTGGGGAATTCAAAGGTCTTGACGTAGTATTTCTCGACCTCTGCGGGATCTTGCAGTTGATCGGGCGGCGTGGCCATCAGCGTGGACCATTCGCGATCAAAGCGGATCAGGTCGCTGGCCACCACTTGGCGTTCTGCGGAATAGGTATCCAGCAGTGCTGCCGGGCTGCGGCCATCGAGCACATGGGCGATTTTCCAGGCGATGTTGAAGCCGTCTTGCATAGAGACATTCATGCCTTGGCCCGCCTTGGCGCTGTGCGTGTGGCAGGCGTCGCCTGTGATAAAGACGCGCGGGCTGCGGGTGCCGATGTCGGCTTGATCCACGTCATCAAAGTGGTCGGTGAGGCGGTGGGCGACTTCGTAGACACTGAACCAGGCGACGTTTTTGACCTGCAGGGTGTAGGGGTGGATGATCTGGTTGGCACGTGCGGCGATATCCTGGATCGGCGTGGCGCGGATGCTCTTGGCATTGTGTTCGTCGATGACGCCCAAGTCCACATACATGCGGAAAAGATAGCCGCCCTCGCGCGGGATCAACAGGATATTGCCGCCGTCATGCGATTGGATGGCGCATTTGGTGCGGATATCCGGGAAATCCGTGCTGGCCACGACGTCCATCACCCCCCAGGCGTGCATGGATTCGCTGCCTGACATGACTCGCCCAATGGCTGTGCGCACCTTGCTGTGTGCACCATCGCAACCGATCACGTATTTGGCGCGCACGGTGCGTTCCAGGCCTTCTTGCGCCAATGCCGAGCCGCGCAGCTGTATCTCGACGGGGTAATCCTGGTCATCGTGCACCTGCAGGCTCACGAACTGCCAGCCAAAATCGATTTTGATCTTGGCGGGTGCGTTCATCATGGCTTCAGCAAAGTAATCCTGGATGCGGGCCTGGTTGACGATCAGGTGGGGAAACTCGCTGATCTGGTAAGAGCCATCGGCGGGCAGACCGCTGCGGATGATGTTTTTCGGGTTGTCGGGATCGGGCGTCCAGAACGCCATGGCGGTGATGTGATAACCCTCTTGCATGACGCGCTCGGCAAAGCCAAAAGCCTGGAAGGTTTCGACTGAACGGGACTGGATGCCATCGGCATGGCCCAGATTCAGGCGTTCACCGCGCCGCTCGATCATGCGGGTGTGGATGCCTGGAAATTGCGCCAGTTGGGCGGCGGCGATATGGCCTGCGGGGCCCGCACCGACAATCAGGACATCCATGGTGTCGGGCAGGGTCTCTGGGCGGTCGATGCCGGTGCCGGTGGCGGGACGGATACGGGGCTCGCCGGAAATATACCCGTGGTGATGAAATTGCATGATCTTCCTTGTTTGGTCAGCTTGCCGACTTGTATCAGACCCACAAGATCGGCATGAATAGCCACTTTATAGCTAATATGTTATCAACTTAAAGCAATTGCTTGGACTGGGCTAAACCCTAGCTTAACGAGTGCGCAACGCCTGCATGGTGGTGGCGGTGACCCCCAGATCTTTCCAGTTGTCGGGATGGCAGGTGAACAACAGAATCTGGTGGCGCTGCGCCGCATCGAACAGGACCCGCTTCATGTGCGATAGGCGCTGGGGGTCGCTATGCACCAGGGCGTCGTCCAGGATGATCAGGGTGGGGCGGCCGGCAGCTTGCAGCAGATCCGCGTAGGCCAGCCTGCTGATCAGGCCCATTTGCTCGCGGGCGCCGTAGCTAAGTGCTGGGAACGCATCGTGGGTCTCGCGGCCATGCGTGCTGCGGATCAGTTGTTCAGGCGACAGATCCTCGTTGACGCTCAGGCGCGACTGCGGGAAAAGCAGCTGCAGGTAGTGGTCCAGATGGCGCTGCAGTGGGGCCTGTATCCGGCGGGTCAGGGCCTGACGTTTGGCGTTCAGCAGCGTCAGCAGCATATCCAGTGCGGCGGCATGGCGCTGCAGTTCATCGTGGCGACGCTTGGTCTGCGCTGACTTCAGGGCCAGCTCGGCGCGTTGTTCTTCCAGTCCATGGGCACCCAGGGCATCCAGCTTGCTCTGCAGCCTGGCGATTTCCAAGGATCGATCCTGAGCCTCTTTTTCCAGGGCGGCTGCCGTGTGGCTGTAGCGCTGGATATCCTGACGCAGAATCTCTGGCCTGGCCGTGTCGATTTGCGCCTGACGGTTGGTGATGCGCTGTTGCAGGCCGGATTCTTGGGCGTGCAGGTCCAGCAGTTGCTGATTCAACGCGGTCGCGTGGTCCTGGTGTGCACTAGTTTGCAGGGCGGTGTGCAGTTTTTGCCATTCTGCCTGGGTGTTGGTGACAGCTTGCTGGGCCAGACTTAGGTGCTTATCAAAGTCGCCAAGTTGGCGTTCGGCGGCGTGCAACTGCGCCCGCGTTTGTTCCAGGGCAGATTCAGCGACGTTCAGGCTGATGCCGTCCGGTGTGGCTTCGGGGAGTTCTGCCAGCTGCTGCGTCAATGCCTGTTGTCTTTGTTCGCCTTGGGTCTGCTGTCTGATCAGTTCATCGATTCCGTGGGCCGCTAGGCTGCCCAGCAACAGTTCATGGCGGCTGATTGCGTCCAGGTGGGCTTGGCGCTGTTCAGCCTGCAGTTCAGCGTGCTCAATGCTATCGACCTGCAGCGCAGTCAGGCAGGCGTTCAAGCGGTCTTGCGTGGCGAGCCGGCGGCGGGCCAGGTCGGCGATGTCTTCGCCGCCGGGCTGGATGCGCAGGGTGCCGACCTCGGGCACATTCAAAATGACCGCTTCGGTCAGCAGGCGTTCTCCGGTAGCGACTAGCGTTGCGTCGTTCAGCAGTATGTGTCGGCCAGGCAGCAGATCGAAATGCAGGCGGGTGGCGACGGCACGCTGGGCGATGTCGATGTTGGCCAGTTCCTGATGAATGTGACGCAATTGCTTCAGGGCGTTTTTGTCGACGTGCAGGTCTTGGACCAAGTTGCGCTGTTCCAGCAGTTGGGCTTGCAGGGTGCGGGCTTGTTCCAGTCGGCTGCCGAGTTCAGTCAAATCCAGGCTTAATTGGCTGGACTCGCGGCTCAGGGTGTGGCGCTGTTCTTGTTGACGGGCCTGGCGCAGTGCGTCATCAGCGGCCTGGTAGGCGGATTTGGCTTGGGATAACTGGCTGTCTATCTGGGGCTGCTGGGCTTTCAGGGCATTCAGTGCCTGGCTGGCCAAGTCTTTTGCCTGCGATCTTTGGGTCAGGTCGGTTTGCTGTTTGGCAAAGGCCGTCAGTTGGTCGCGACAAAGTGTCTGTTTATCCTGGCAGTGGCGCAGGTCCTGGTATTCGCGCTGCTGGGCCTGTTCCCACTCCTGGACTTCGCTCAGCTTGGCTTGGGCTTGGGCTGCCTGTTCGCGATAGGCCAGCCAGGGCTGGGCAACATCCGATTTTTGCAGCTGCAGCAGCTCGCCCAGGTGATCCACCTGCTGCTGATAGGCCGCGATATCATCATCCAGGGTCGCCAACTGTGATGCATAGTCGGCAGATTGCTGCTTGGCCTCGGCGTAGGCGCCAGTGGGGCGCCCGGTGCCGGTCAGCAGGCTGGCGCGTTCTTGAGAGACTTGGTTGATCAGGGCTTCACCGCTGGTGCTGGCGACCTCGCCCAGGCTTTCGCCCAGGGCGGCCTTCAGGTAGTCTGCGGCATGCTGGACCGGGTCGTGAATGTCTTGACCAGAGCCCTGTGCTATCCATAGCAGTCCGGGGATGCCCCAGTGTTCGGCCTTGCTGATGCCGCGCCCTGGAAAGCGATAGCCCAGCAGTTCAGCCAGTTTTTCCTCGGCTTCTTCGCCGTTGAACAGTTGGCCGTCGATATTCAGGTCGCAGCGCTTCTGCTTCAAGAAGCGTTTGTTCAGTATCCAGTGCTGATCTTGCCAGGTAAAGTCCAGCTGTACGCTGGGGGCGGCCGATGAGTCGCCCCAGGGCTGCAGATCCTCGACTGCACTGGATTTATGGCGTTCGAAAAATGCCGCCCGGATGGCCTGGACCAGCGTGCTTTTGCCGGATTCGTTGGGGCCGGTAAAGAGATTGATGCCTGGGACCAGGCCGTTGATCTCCAGGGGGTCATGAAACTGGCGCAGTTGCTCGATGCGGATGCTTTGCAGTTTCATGGCTGGGCCTCGCGTTGCGCACGCAGCAGCCTGGATAGAATGATCAGGGCGTCCCGAGCGGTGTCCGCCTCGTCGCCCGACTGACGGTCGCGCAGATCGGCAATGACTTCGCCCAGGTAGCCATCGGCGCGCAGGGCGGCGATGTCCTCGGCGGTCGGCACCAGGCGCAGGTCGGTCAGGTCGTATTGCAGACTGCGGCAGCGGCCTTGGGCGATGGACAGCGCCTGTCGCAGGCGCTGCTCGTCGTGCAGATCGATCTGCCCCGTGAGATGCAAATCCAGCACCGCATGCGCGGGGGTCTGCTGCAAGCGCAGCAGCAGTTGGTCCAGGTCGGAGGCCACCGTCAAGGTGGCAGTCCAGTGCTGCCAGTGGTATTGGGTCGTGGTGTGCGGCGTGACCGTGGGCTTGACGCCGACCGCTGGCAAATCTACCAGTAGCACCTGACCTGCGCCGTTGTCCTTGAAACGCTCCTGTTCGGGCGTGCCGCTGTACCAAGTGTGTGCGTCGATCTGCTTCAGGCCGTGCCAGTCGCCCAGCGCCAGGTAGTCCAGCCGTGCGCGTCGGGCGCGATCAGCGGCAATCGGGTTGCTTGAATCGATGTCATCGGCCAACAGGCCTTGGATGCTGCCATGCGCCAGACCGATGCGCAGCAGGCCGGGCGTGGTCTGGGCGGCATCAAACCAGTCTGTGGTGTCTTGATAGGTTTGACGTTGAGTCAGGGGGGCGGCCAGGATCGCCAGCCCCTGCTCGGGGAATTCCAGGATATCGGCCTGCAGCATGACATGGGCGTTGGGAGGGATGGCAGACAGCCGCTGGGCGCGTCGCCAGACGCTTTCGGCCAGTGCCGCATCGTGATTTCCAGGGATCAGCACCCAGGGGCCGGAATAGGCCTGCAAAGCGTTGAACAGGCGGCGAATGGTGCGATCCGACACGGTTTGTGTGTCGAATACATCGCCCGCCACCAGCACGGCATCGACCGCTGTGCGGGCCGCCAGGCTGGCGATGCGTTCGATGGTGCTCAAGCGCGCATCGGCCAGCACGGCAGCGTCTTCTGGGGCGAAACGCCCATACTGGCGGCCAATCTGCCAATCGGCGGTGTGCAGGATTTTAGGCATGGTTCAGCAAGGTCTTCCGGCTGTTTTTGGCGGGGGTGGGGCGGCATGCGCCGAACACACATTCTAGGGCTATGATCATGAATCACATAATCAGCCTTACTCCCCAGGAGATTTATTTGAACATCAACGCAATTCTTGTTTCGGTAGACGGTTCCGCTTCTTCGCTGCATGCGCTTGCATTCGCGATCCAGGCGATGCAGCGGCGTGATGACGTCACGTTGCATGTCCTGACCGTGCAGGCCCCGATCATTTCCGGCGGCGTCAAACGGTTTATTTCGGCTGAAGTCATTGCCGATTATTATCAGGACGAGGGCCGTCAGGCCCTGCAGGCCGCCAAGACCATGCTGGATGAGTCCGGCGTAGCCTACCAGGAACATATAGAAGTCGGCCCGGTTGCAGAGACCATCCATCGCTTTGCCAAGGACCATGAATGTGGGCTGATCGTCATGGGCACGCGGGGCCTGGGCTCGGTCGCCGGGCTGTTGATGGGCTCGGTCGCCACCAAGGTACTCAGCCTGTCGGATATTCCTGTCACCCTGGTGAAATAACCAGGAGGGCATTGCTTGCATGCTGCGTTGGCTGCTGGGGCGGGATGCCCGGAATCGGGCATTCGACCAGGCCCTGAAAGCGCTGGATGCACGGATTTGGCCGCCATTGCTGGCGCAGCATGATTTTCTGCGTGGGCTGGATGCACAAGAGGTCGAAACGCTGCGCCAGCACACGGCATGGATACTGGCAAACAAGGCTTTTCATGGTGCCCATGGCCTGCCGGTGACGCCGGACATGTGCCGCTCGATTGCAATTCAGGCTGCCTTGCCGATTCTGGGCTTGGATACGTCCCTGTACCGGGGTTGGACGCAGATCGTGGTGTATCCAGCCGGTTTTTTGGTGCCGTGCATCGAAATCGACGAAGCGGGCATAGTCCACGAATATGTCCAGGAAGCGTCCGGCGAATCGTGGGAGGGCGGCCCGGTGATTTTGTCCTGGGAAGACGCCAGTGCGAGGGGCGGTGAGCAGGCAAACGTGGTGATCCACGAGTTCGCGCATAAATTGGATCAGCGGGCGGGCGGTGCGGACGGCATGCCCGGCTTGCGCGCCCACCGGGATCTGGATGTCCGTCGCTGGAACGCGGTGCTGAACGCAAGCTTTGATGACTTCAATGCTCGGCTTGATCGGGTCGAGGCGAGCATTCCGCCCGATATGGACCCTGATTCTGCTGCTGCCGCTGTCTGGTATGCAACGCTGCCGCTGGACTCTTATGCCGCTCAGGATCTGGCGGAGTTTTTTGCCGTCAGTTCGGAAAGTTTTTTCACCAGCCCCCAGGCCATGGCTCAGGCCTGGCCGGATTGGTACGACCTGCTGGCTCGGTATTATCGGCAGGACCCCCTGCGGCGACTGCTGCGCCGCAGGGACCCAGCCTTCGATCAGCGCAGCGTATAGGTCCGTGCGCAGGCCTTGTTCAGATTGGCCAGGATGACAGCTTCGTCCTTGCTGTCGGTCTTGCCATCAGCGTATTGCGGCGTCGGGAAGTCATACACGCTGGACAGACCCCAGTCTTGTGCGATTTGTCGCCAGTTGTTCAGGTCTGCCGCATTGACGACGCCATCGAGATTGCCATCGCCTGGACAAGGCGGATTGGAAGCCAGCATGGCATTGAGCTTGTCGCGCAAGTCTTTGCGGATGGCCTCTAGCTCAGGGTCTGTGGTTGGCAGCAGGTTGCGGTCCGCAGTATCCAGCAGGGGCACGGGTGCGGCCTGGTTGACCGTGTAGAGTTCTTCGCTGCTGAATTCCTTGGGTCCATCGGTGGTCGGGTCGTAGTCCACACTGGTGTTGACCACCAGCTTGTAGTGTTCGTTGCGGATCGCCACGGAGGACTCGGGCACGAGGGTCAGCTGGCTTTGCTGAGGATCGGCCTTGTAGCGCGCTTCGTTCACATCGGCGCAGGTTGCATAGCCGGCGCCCGGTGGATTGGTGGGGATGACGGATGCGTCATCGTAGCCAGCGCCCCAGTAGATGCCCTGGTTATCCTCGCATACGCTCTTGGAGGTTGGGATCACGGTGCAGGCTGTGCTCATCACGCAGGGCCCGTTGCGCCCGCCGTTGGCTTGCTGGTTCAGCCCACCCATGGTGAAGTTGATCGTGCGCAGGCTGCCTTGGCCCGGATCGGTCAGATACGGCAGGATGCCGACCGAATCAATGGTGTGTGGCACTTCTTTGTGCGCATCCAGGCCAGCCAGTTCGCCAAAGAACTGGAACAGGTCGACCATATTGACCATGTGGTCGACTTCGCGGTCGGGCTGAACCACCTGGGGGCCTGCGATGATCAGGGGGTCCCACACGCCGGTTTGATAGGCAGTCCCCTTGGCTCGTGAGGGATCGAAAGGCAGTTTGACGGCTGCGGCCAGAGAGCCGTTGTCGCCGACAATGACAATGACGGTATTGGTCGCTTGGGGGTTGTAGTCCAGGCTGCCGTCCTTGTTGTATTTGGCCATGCCGGTTTCGACCAGCAGGCGGCCGAACTCCGTGTCCAGGGCTTCGGTCATGCGATCCTGGATAATGCGTTGATCCAGTGCGCCGCGTTCGCCATCGGATGTGCAACTGAGCTCGTCAAGCGGGCTGACGCCACTGGGCGCCAATGGCACCAGTTTTTTAGGGGGCTGCTGCCAGGGCGTATGGGCGGCACTGTAGCTGACCGTGGCCATCCAGGGCTTGTCGTCGGGGCGGGAATTGATCCAGTTGATGGCGGCATCGGTTTCGATGCTGGTCCGGTATCCCCGGGCACGCGGATCTGACAGCGCCACGATTTCAGTCGCGCCGTTTTCAATGATGACCAGCGGCGATACGTAATATGCATTCTGGATATTGAAGTCGAGATACGAGGGCATTTCGCCGCAGGTTTCGTTGGGCACCAACAGCCCCCCGGACGCGATGCATTGCACGCCTGCCACATCCTGATCCACCGAGGTGCGGGTCATGACGGTGCAGCTGCCGTCGGCCTGGTAGCAGGCGCCGCTTTTTGCGCCGCCCGCAAGCCGTTCGCCCGGGATGAAGCCGCACATGCGCGTGCCCGCCTTGTCGTACCCGCCCACGGTCTTGTCGTTCGATCCGGGCAGCCCGCCGATCCAGCCATAGAAGTAATCCCAGCCGAGTACGCTGGGTGTCGAATTTTCAGCTTCGTTGTTTTCCGGCCCGCCCAGGTGGAACTTACCGAACATCGCGCTTTCGTAGCCCGCCCGCTTGAGCAATTTTGGGGCAGTGACGCTATAGGGTGAGAGTTGGGATGTGGCCAGATCCTGAGGGCCGATTGCCTGGTTGATGCCGGTGCGCAGAGGGTACTGGCCGACAAACATGGCGGCGCGGCCGGGAGAGCATTCCGGCATGGACCATGTGTTGCGAAAGCGCACCCCGGCCTGGGCGACAGTATTGATGTTGGGCAAGATCGGCCACATTTCCCCGCCGTAGCCGAAGATCTTCATCTGGTCGATGCCGACGTCATCCATGATCACGAACAGGATGTTGGGGTTGCTGGCAACGGGTTCATTGGGGGAATCCCCGCTGCTGCCATTGTTGCAACCGGCAAGCGCCAGCATGGCCAAGCCCGACGCGCATAGGGCTGGAACAGTTTTTTTCAAGTTGATCTCCGGTGCAGGGTGGCTTGCCGATGCAAGCCATGCCGTTCTGTTTTGTGCAACGTAACAGATTTAACTTGAAGTGTGAAGATTATTTTTATGACGGACCGGCTGGCGGGTCTACCTGGCGGTTGGGAACACCGAGTTTCGAGCGTCACAAAGTGTGGGGCTTTGATGGTAAAAGAGGAGGGTGATGCACTGCTCAGGCAGCTTGGCTGGGCGTTCTTTTCAAAGGAATTCGATGGTGAACGAATCTGATCTGATTTTTCTGCGACGCTGTGTGGAGTTGGCCACAGAAGCGCTCGATGACGGCGATGAACCGTTTGGTTCCATGCTGGTGTCGGCGGATGGACAAGTGCTGTTCGAGGACCGCAACCGGGTTTCTGGCGGAGACCATACCCGCCATCCTGAATTCGAAATCGCCCGATGGGCGGCCAGCCATCTGTCACCGGACGAACGCGCCCAGGCAACGGTCTATACCTCTGGCGAGCATTGCCCCATGTGTGCGGCGGCGCATGGGTGGGTGGGTTTGGGGCGTATTGTTTATGCCGCTTCTTCGCAGCAACTGGTCGCCTGGCTGCAGGAACTGGGCGTGCCGTCGCCGCCTGTCAGGCCCTTGTCGATTCAAGAAGTCGTGCCTGAAGTCGAGGTAGAAGGTCCAGCCCCGTCATTGGCCGATCCGATCTACCAATTGCACAAACGCCTGCATGCGCGTGGTTGATGCACGTTGATGCTTGTGTTTGACCCTGTCAATCGGGTTGGGGTTCTCCGGCGAACACCACGGATTGGCACTTCAGGTGCAGCATTTCCAAGCCATCCATTAAAAAGAATCCAGCTTCCCAGGGGTTTTTCAGTACGAAGGCAGTGCGTACCTGCTCGTACAGGGGCGCGGTCTCTGGCACCTGGTAGGCCTGCATCTCCAGAATGGTGTAGTTCCAGTGGATTGCCTGCTCAAAGGAGAATTTGGCGCGTTCGTCGATAATGAAAAAACAGTGCGGATTGCGCTTTAGCTGGCGTGCCTTGAAGGTGTTGGGCACCGAAATCAAGAATATATCATCGGCCACGGTATTGAGAAAAGCCAGCACGGTCGTGTGCGGCTGGCTGATTGCCATGGTGGTCAGGATGCCGACTTTATTGGGGTGTTCGCGTTCCTGGATAGGCCCCAGGGTTTGCAGGGGCGTGATGGGCAGGTCGTTTTCGGCGCGGGTGTCCTGTGGAAAGTCATAGCCGGGCTCGCGGTATTGTTCGATGACCTGCAGGCCATGAATCAGCATGTATTCTATGGGTTGCAGGGTCAGCCAGTCCTCGTCTGTGGCCACCACCCGTCCCTTGTATGACGTCCGGTACACACGCAGTTCTGCGTCCAGTTCGTCTACCCCGGTGCGATTGTCCAGGTGCAGGGTTACCAGTGCCCCCACTGTCAGGGCATGTCCCTTGGGGATAAAGACTCTGAGTCCATTGTTCGAGCGTGGGTACACCACCCCGACGTGATGCACGGTGCCCTGCTGCTGGTATGCCGCAAGCACCCCCAGCAGTTGATTGCCCAGATAGTCTTTCAGTGCCATTTTGTCTTTCCTATTGTGTGCTCACCAGCCCCAGAGCCTAGACCGCCTATCAGCGCATGAGTTTTCCTGCCATGTGCATGACGTCGTCGAGCGCATTGCCATCGCCATTCAGGTCAAGCATTGCAGCCAAGCCGCCTGTTGCCTTGCCCGTGGCTTGGTTGTTGCCAAACACGCCACCCAGCAATTGGCCCAGACCGTCCCCCAGTGGTGAGGACTGAGGGTTTGCACCCTCGTTCTTGGCCATCAGGCCGGTGACCAGCATCGCCAGTATGGGCAGCATTTTCTTGAGCAGATCGGGAGACAGTTGTGATTGCGAGGCTGCATTTTGCGCAACAGCGCGGCTGACATCCTTGGAACCAAACAGTTGTCCCAGGACATCGTTGCCGCGGCTGATATTGGTGGGTCGTGAGGACAGCACATCGTCGAGTAGTCCGCTGCCGCCTAGCTGACCGAGCAAGCCGGCGAGGCCTGCTGCGTCCGAGGCTTGAGCCTGGGTTTGCGTCTGTTTTTTGAGCCCGCCGAGGATGGCCGGAATCAAGGCATCTGCGCCGCTGGCGGCTTGAGTTTCGCTCACGCCGAGTTCCTGCGCGATGGACTTCAGGCCACCCATTTGGGTGAGAATATCTGTGATCTGCATGGCTTTCTCCTGTGTGGCGCCCAACTGACTTTATATACTATATGTCCTATCACGTCCTCACGATGCAGGTCAGGCGCAGCGGGGGATCGCCCAAAACAAAACGCCCGACAGAGACCTGTCAGGCGCTTGTTTGGTGGAGACGAGGAGGATCGAACTCCCGACCTTCGCATTGCGAACGCGACGCTCTCCCAGCTGAGCTACGTCCCCGAAAGACGGAAATTCTAGCATATAAATTTTAGCCCGACGTCGAGGCCAGCCATTGCGGCGGTCAGTAATCTCCCGCATGGTTGTTGGCGTGCTCTGACTGTACTCTGTGTACAGACATCGCAGGAGACCGTCATGGCGGCAGGGCTGGAGCGCGGCAGTACCCGGGTGGCCGGGTTCAAGGACCCGGAGATGGATCATCAGTTGATGCGCCAGCTGGGGGCGGTGCGTTACGGCGGGGCCGCTGTTGGTCAATGCCTGGCGCTGGCCAGACAGATTCAGGATGCCGATGCGCAATCCTGGGCGCGGGCTTTTGCGGCGACTGCCGCCCACCAGATGAGCGACGCCGACCGGCGCGAACGCAAGGGACACGCCGTTAGCGCCCGGGACCAATATCTGATGGCCTGCAATGGCTTCAGGGCGGCTGAATACTACTTGCCGGTGGATGACCCTCTGCACCGGGAATACGGCCTGCATAGCCGTGCCGCTTTCTTGCATGCGATGCGTTGTTCGGGGCTGGCCTGCCGTGAACTCTGGTTTTCTCAGGAGGGCTTACGCTTGCCTGCTTATCATCTGCGGACACCGGGGTCTGCGGGCGATCGTGTTCTGATGATAGTCAGTGGTTATGACGGCACCTTGGAAGAGTCCTGGCTGGCCTATGGCCGGGCGGCTCAGGAAAGGGGCTACGATCTGCTGTTGTTTACAGGGCCGGGACAGATGGATACCTGGCGCTTCAATTCGGCCAGTCATTTCCAGGCAGACTATGAAAAAATTGCTCATCAGGTACTGGATTATGTCCTGTCCCAGCCTGGGGTGAATCCGCAGCGCGTGGCTCTGATGGGGATCAGCTTCGGGGGATATTTCGCTATGCGGGTTGCGGCCTTCGAGCCCCGGGTACAGGCGCTGATCCTGAATTCGCCTATCATCGACCTGCATGCCTACATGGTTTCTTTCATCGGCCTGGACCCGGCGGATTTGCCTGCCGCCGATGATTTTGGCGTGGCGGATTTGTCCGATATCCCGGATTCCGTGATGAATGCCCAAGTGCGTCTGATGTCGCACAACCTGATGTTGCGTTTCGGACGTCCCGGCTTTGCGCAGACCTACCAGCGGATTCGAGATTTTTGCCTGACTGATGCGGACATGGCGCGGATTGTCTGTCCGTCTCTGGCGCTGGTCGGCGATGGCGAAGGCGCCGAGCCCCTGCGCCAATGGCAGGCGTTTCAGGATCGGACGGGTGGTGCTTGTGCTGCGTGGCGCTTTACCGCCGCTGAAGGCGCCGATGCACATTGCCAGGTGGGTAATCTGGCGTATTCGGCGGCAGTGTCCATGGATTGGCTGGACGAAACCCTGGCACAAAAGGCTGTAGGCTAGTGCAGGGCCAATGTCAGCCTGCACTTTGGTAGAACTTTCCAATATCGCCACGCGGCGTGCACAAGGAACCCATGTGACCACTCTCACTCATTTGACTCGCAGGCAAGTGCTGAAGATGATTGGCCTGTCGGCGGGCGCCACCGCCATGTACCATGCCTTGACCACGCTGGGGCATGCGCAGCCATCTCCGTTCAGCGGTCCGCCTACGCTGAGCGGTGCAAAACCCGGCACGCGGGTGCTGATTCTCGGGGCAGGGCTGGCGGGGTTGCTGGCCGCCCACGAGCTTTCCAGGGCAGGTTACAGCGTAGAAATACTCGAATATCAAAACCGTCCGGGTGGACGCAACTGGACGCTGCGCGGCGGCGATACCTACACTGAACTGGGCGGTGCCAAACAAAAGGTGACGCTGGCCGAAGGCAACTACTTCAATCCCGGCCCTTGGCGCATTCCGTATCATCACGCTACCGTGCTGCACTACTGCCAGCAATTAGGCGTGCCTCTTGAACCCTTTATTCAATTCAATCACAACGCCTATCTGCACAGCACCGAGGCCTTCGGTGGAAAGCCGCAGCGCCTGCGCGAGGTCTGGTCCGATCTTCAGGGCAGCGTAGCCGAACTGCTGGCCAAAGCCGTGCACAGCGACAAGCTCGATTTACCGATGGGCGTCGACGACCGCGATCAGTTGCTGCAAGCCTTGCGAGGCTGGGGGCTGTTGGATGCCGACTATGCTTATCGATCCAGCCACCATACGGCTTTGCGCCGTGGCTTCAGCGATCCGCCCGGCGGCGGTTTGGTGTCTCCTCCAAACCCCGGTCCTCTGCTGAACCTGAAAGACCTGCTGCACCCATCGGTCTGGCAGGGCCTGAATTCTTTGCTGGTCTATAACGCACAGCCCACCATGTTCCAGCCAGTGGGCGGCATGGACCAGATCGGCAAGGGCTTTGTGCGCGCCCTGGATGGCAAGGTGCCCATACGCTACAACGCCCAAGTCAAGCAGGTGGCGCAAAATGCGGAGCAAGTCGTCGTCACCTATGAAGATTTGGCCAGTGGCGGCACGCATCAAGCCAGCGCTGACTGGTGTATTTGCACGCTGCCTCTTACCGTGCTGGGTCGGCTTGACGTGCAGGTGTCGGGTCCCATGCAGGCGGCCATCCGGGCCGTGCCCTACGCGGGATACGTCAAAGTAGGGCTTGAATTCCGGCGCCGATTCTGGGAAGAAGACGACGCTATTTTCGGCGGCACCTCGGTCACCGATCAGCAGATCGGACTGGTCTCCTATCCAAACCACCAGTTTCTTTCCAAAGGCCCGGCCGTGATGCTGGGGGCCTATGCTTCTTCACCAGAAACCAGCATCGCTCTGACAGGTCTGACGCCCGAAGAACGCATCGAGACCGCCTTGAGTCAAGGCGAAAAAATCCATCCGCAATATCGCAAAGAATTTCTAAGCGGTGTGACAGTGGCCTGGTACCGTGTGCCTTGGATGCACGGCTGTCGCGCCCGATGGAGTCAGACCGCTCGAGAACAGCACTATGACGCTTTGGCGGGCATGGATGGCCGTGTCGTGCTGGCTGGCGATCACCTGTCTTATATGCCTGGCTGGATGGAGGGTGCCCTGCAGTCGTCACTCAGCGCCATTGAGCGGCTCCATCAACGTGCCCAAGGAGGCTGACATGAAGTACCGCTTTGAACGACGCGTGGGCGTCTGGCTGGCATCGCTTGCCTGCAGTGCGTTGATGGGCACGGCCTGGGCCGATGCCGATCCCAGCAGCAATCAACGCAGCAACATGCTCGACCGCGAACCCCTTACCGGCGACGCCGTGTATCAGCAATATTGTCAGGCCTGTCACATGTCCGACGCCAAAGGGGCTACCGGCGCCGGCTATTTCCCGGCTTTGGCGGGCAACCCCTTACTGGCCGCTGCGGGCTATCCTGTTTACGTTATTTTGCATGGGCAGGGCGGCATGCCGTGGTTCAACGGGATGCTGAAAGACGAAGAAATCGCCGCCGTGGTCAATTACATTCGCAGCCATTTCGGCAACCAGTTTCCCGATCCGGTCAGCGCCGCCGATGTCGCGCAGATGCGCGGGCCGGTGCCTGTCGAGCAATAAGGCTGTCGCCCAGAGGCGCTTCGCAGTGTTCAGCAGCTTGAGGGGGGCAAGCCTCGTGCCCCACGACGATATAATGACCGATTGTCTTTCACTCTGGCCATATCGGAACCCCATGAGCACAACCATTCTAGAAAACCTGCCGGTCGGGCAGAAGGTCGGCATTGCCTTTTCAGGCGGCCTGGATACCAGCGCTGCCCTGCTGTGGATGAAGAACAAGGGGGCGCTGCCCTATGCCTATACGGCGGATCTGGGCCAGCCCGACGAATCCGATTACGATGAAATCCCCCGCAAGGCCCTGCTCTATGGTGCTCAGGGCGCGCGCCTGGTGGATTGCCGCGCCCAATTGGTGGCCGAGGGTATCGCGGCATTGCAGTGCAATGCCTTTCATATTTCCACGGGCGGGGTCACGTATTTCAATACGACCCCCATCGGGCGCGCCGTCACGGGCACCATGCTGGTGTCGGCCATGCACGAAGACGACGTCCATATCTGGGGCGATGGCAGCACCTTCAAGGGCAACGATATCGAGCGCTTCTACCGCTATGGCCTGCTGACCAATCCGGATCTGAAGATTTACAAGCCCTGGCTGGATCAGCAGTTCATCGACGAACTGGGCGGACGTGCCGAGATGTCCCAGTATCTGGTGGAACACGGCTTCGACTACAAGATGTCGGCTGAAAAGGCCTATTCCACGGATTCCAACATGCTGGGCGCTACCCACGAAGCCAAGGACCTGGAACACCTGGATTCGGGCATTCGCATTGTGGACCCCATCATGGGGGTGGCATTCTGGAAACCCGAGATCGACGTCAAGGCCGAGGAAGTCACGGTGCGCTTCGAGGAAGGCCAGCCCGTGGCGCTGAATGGCGTGGAGTACACCGATCCGGTGGCGCTGATGCTGGAGGCCAACCGCATCGGCGGGCGTCATGGCCTGGGCATGAGCGACCAGATCGAAAACCGCATCATCGAGGCCAAGAGCCGTGGCATCTACGAAGCCCCCGGCATGGCGCTGCTGCACATCGCCTACGAGCGCCTGGTGTCCGGCATTCATAACGAAGACACCATCGAACAATACCGCATCAATGGCCTGCGCCTGGGGCGCCTGCTGTACCAGGGGCGTTGGTTCGACCCCCAGGCCATCATGCTGCGCGAAACCGCCCAGCGCTGGGTGGCGCGCGTGGTCACGGGCGAGGTCGCCCTGGAGCTGCGCCGTGGCAATGATTATTCCATCCTGAATACGCAGTCGCCCAACCTGACCTATCACCCGGATCGTCTGACCATGGAAAAGGGCGAATCCATGTTCTCGCCGCTGGATCGCATCGGCCAGTTGACCATGCGCAATCTGGACATCGTCGATACGCGCGAAAAGCTGTTTACCTACACAAAGGTGGGCCTGTTGGCCAAGAGCAGCCAGTCCGACATCCCGCAGATCCGCCAGGATAAAGCGGCTGACTAAATAGGGCAGGCGCAGGTGTTGCACAAAAAGGGGCTTAGGCCCCTTTTTTAATGGTGGCTTGTGCGTCAGGCCGACGCGTCCAGGTCTTCCAGAGGCGCGCTGGTGTCGGTGGTCAGCAGGTGGTTGCTGTCGGCGAAATCGCAGGCGAATTTCCAGGCCAGGGGTTCCAGCTGACGCAGGCGATGATCGATGACGACACAGGGCACGCCGTCCATGCGGCGAGGTGTGGCGTATGGAGAATAGGACAGAGGGTTAGGCAGCGACCCGGCTGGACGAAATTGAGACAGAACTCCGGCCAGTCGTTCGGCCCAATCACTGGGGCGGAATCGCTGGCCATCCACGGTTTTGCCGTGGATGATCAAATGCTGGACAGGGTGGGTCATGTGGGTTCCAAAGACGGGGCACGCCTGGCAGACAGGTGCGCATCATCCCCTACGCCGCGCATTGTATCCGATCGGCGTTTTGCGCGTCCTGCCATCACACGGTAACATGGTCGTTTTACATAGGGTTCCCCATGTCAGCAGCCAATCCCACCGGGCCTTTGCGGCATTTCTTGCAGTTGCGTGATTTTTCTGAGGATGAGATCCACTATGTCATTGAGCGCGCGCGCCTGATCAAGGATAAATTCAAGCGCTATCAGCCGCACCACACTCTGCACGACCGTAATCTGGCCATGGTATTCGAGAAGGCCAGCACCCGCACGCGGGTGTCCTTCGAGGCCGGCATGTACCAGTTGGGGGGCTCGGTCATCTACCTGACGACCGAGGGTTCACAACTGGGCAGGTCCGAGCCCATCGAGGACACGGCGCGGGTGATTTCGCGCATGGTTGATCTGGTGATGATCCGTACCTTCGAACAAACGCGCATCGAACGCTTCGCCGCGCACTCGCGGGTGCCGGTCATCAATGGCCTGACGAATGAATATCACCCGTGCCAGATCCTGGCCGATATCCTGACCTTTGTCGAGCATCGCGGTGCGATCCGAGGCAAGACCGTCGCCTGGATCGGGGATGCAAATAATATGGCCTATACGTGGCTGCAGGCCGCCGAATTACTGGGCTTTACCCTGCATGTTTCGGCGCCATCCGGTTATCGTCTGGACCCCGTGCGGGTAGGGCAGCAGCCCGATTCGGTGTTGCGCCAGTTTGACGACCCCCTGGAGGCCTGCCGTGGGGCAGACCTGGTCACGACGGATGTCTGGACCAGCATGGGCTACGAGGCCGAAAACGAGACCAGGCGCCTGGCGTTCGCCGACTGGTGCGTGGATACCCAAATGATGGCTGCCGCGCAGCCTGGCGCTGTTTTCATGCATTGCCTGCCCGCGCATCGTGGCGAGGAAGTCACGGGCGATGTCATCGACGGCCCGCAAAGCGTAGTCTGGGATGAGGCTGAAAACCGCCTGCATGTCCAGAAAGCTCTGATGGAGTTCCTGCTGTTGGGGCGTCTTCAGTGATCCAGCAATAACAAAGGCGCCCTAGGGCGCCTTTTTGCAGTGCAAGCTGCGTTTCAGTGATCAGGCAGCAAGTGCCTTGATCGCGGCAGACAGGCGGCTCTTGTGGCGTGCGGCCTTGTTCTTGTGGATGATTTGTTTATCGGCCACGCGGTCAATAACGCTGCTGGCCTTGCGGAAGGTCTCGTTCGCAGCGGTCTGGTCGCCGGTCTCGATGGCCTGGCGTACGCGTTTGATCGCGGTGCGCAACATAGAGCGCATGCTGGCGTTGTGTTTGTTAAGGGCAACGGCCTGACGGGCGCGTTTACGGGCTTGTGCGGAATTAGCCATAGATTATTATCTGATTTGCAAAAATGGAAACGGAAGCTTGCCCTGCTTGGCAAAGACAGTAAGTTTATCCTAGGCTTGGCGACGTGTAAAGTCTTTAGGTCGAAAACCGAATAAAAACAAGGTGCTGAAGTACGCCAGAATGCATGCCACCAGTACCCCCATCAGCCAGGCGACTCGCTGGGCGGGGTGCGTGCCCAGGGCGATCCAGTCCAGCTGCAGATTGGCCCAGTACAGCACGGCACCCAGCGCCGCCAGGGCAGGCAGCAGCTTCAGGGTGAATCGAGGCCAGCCGGGCAGGGGGGTGTATAGCTGTCGGCGGCGCAGCAGCACCACCAGAACAAGTGCGTTGACACTGGCCCCCAAGCCGATGGACAGCGCCAGGCCGGCGTGCGCCAGCCACGGCACCAGGGCCAGGTTCATCAACTGGGTAAAGATCAACACGGCGATGGCGATGCGTACCGGTGTGCGGATGTCTTGTTTGGCATAAAAACCGGGGGCCAGGATCTTGATGGCCAATAATCCCAGCAGGCCGGCGGCGTAGGCCGTGACGGCCAGGCGGGTCTGGGCCACGTCGGTCGCTGAAAACGCCCCATAATTGAATAAGGTCGCCACCAGTCCATCGGACAGCATGGCCATGCCCAGGGCGGCGGGCAGGCCCAGCAGCAGCACCAGGCGCAACCCCCAATCCAGCAAGGCGTTGTAAGCACGATGGTCGTCGCTGGCGTGGGCGGCTGACAGGCTGGGCAGCAGGACGGTGCCTAGCGCCACCCCCAGCAAGGCGGTGGGAAACTCCATCAGGCGGTCTGCAAAGGACAGCCAGGTCACGCTGCCCGGTGTCAGCCAGGTGGCAATATTGGTGTTGATCAAGAGGGATAGCTGGGCGACGGACACCCCCAGGATGGCAGGCAGCATCTGGCGCATGATGCGGTGGACGATGGGGTCCTGCCAGGCGGCCCGCAGCCCCTGACCGTAACGTGGCAGCAGCCCAAGCCGTCCCAGGGCTGCCCATTGGACAAGCAACTGCAGCACGCCGCCGATCAGCACGCCGATAGCCAGCGCGTGGATGGGTTGCTGCAGATGCTTCGTCAGCAGCAGGCTGGCGCCGATCATGGACAGGTTCAGCAGTACTGGCGTGAAAGCCGGGATGGCAAACCGGCTGAAGGTATTGAGTACGCCCGAGGCGAAGGCCACCAGCGACATGCAGATGATGTAAGGAAACATCAGCCGTGTCATCCAGATGGCTTCGTGGAATTCGTCGGCGCGTGCCGCCGTGCGCATGCCGCTGGCCATGGCGGTGACCACCCAGCCTGCTCCCACCATGCCGACCAGGGTAACGGCACATAGGATGACGAACAGCAGCAGCGCCACCCGATCCAGCAGGCGGCGTAGATGTTCATGGCTGTCACGTTGGCGGATTTCGCCAAGAATGGGCACGAAGGCCTGAGAAAAAGCGCCTTCGGCAAACAGGCGTCGCAGCAGATTCGGGATGCGAAAAGCCACCCAGAACGCATCCGTCAGCGGGCCGGCCCCGTACACGCTGGCGATCAACACATCGCGCAGCATGCCGGTCACACGGGAAAACAAAGTCAGGCCGCTAATCGTAGCAGCCGAACGCATCAGCCCCATTGCTGGACGCCCGTGCAGCGTGGGGGCATATTTTTGCCGCCGGGCCGCCCCAAGGCAAAAACAGCCCCCTTGGGGGGCAGCAAGGGGGCGTAGCCCGCGCAGCGTGGGGGCATTTTACTTTGGTGCCATGCGGATGGCGCCGTCCAGACGGATGGTTTCGCCGTTCAGCATCTCGTTGTCCAGGATGCTGAGGACGAGTTTTGCATAGTCCTCGGGGCGGCCCAGACGGGATGGGAATGGTACGCTGGCGGCCAGGGAGTCCTGGACTTCCTGGGGCATGCCAAACAGCATCGGCGTGCCGAAGATGCCCGGTGCGATGGTCATGCAGCGTATCCCCAGCCGGGCGAGATCTCGGGCGATGGACAGGGTCATGCCAACGATGCCGGCTTTGGAGGCGGCATAGGCAGCCTGGCCGATCTGGCCATCGTAGGCAGCGACGGAGGCGGTGTTGATGATGAGCCCGCGTTCGCCGGTATTCTGTGGCGTGTTGGTCGTCATGACCTGGGCTGCCAGACGTGCCATGTTGAACGAACCCACCAGATTGATGTCGATGACACGGCGAAACAAGGCGAGGTCGTGGGGGCCGGATTTGCCGACAATCCGGGCGGCCGGGGCAATACCGGCACAGTTGATCAGGCAGCGCAGCGTGCCAGCCGCGACAGCGGCATCAACTGCTGCCTGTGCGTCGGCTTCTGAGGTGACATCGCAGTGGAGGTAGGTCTGGCCGAGCTCTGCCGCCAGTGCCTGGCCTGCCTCGTCCTGGACATCGGCCAGGATGAGGCGGGCGCCCTGAGCGGCCAGCGCGCGGGCGGTGCCGGCCCCCAGGCCGGAAGCCCCCCCCGTGATCAGAATGACTTGGTCGCGTATATCCATGATGAATCTCCGAGATCAGGCAGCCGAGTGGGCGCGCAAAATGCCCAGGATGCGGTCGCGAATCTCGTTCACAGAGCCGACGCCCGAAATCTTGGCATAGTGTGGTGCTGCGGGGTCGCCTTGTTTGGCCCACTGAGAGTAGTAGTCAACCAGGGGGCTGGTCTGGTCACGATAGACGGACAGGCGGTGGCGCACGGTTTCCTCGCGGTCATCGTCGCGCTGGATCAGGGGCTCGCCGGTCTCGTCATCCAGACCTTCGTTTTTTGGTGGATTGAATGTGGTGTGATAGGTGCGGCCACTGGCCACGTGGACCCGGCGCCCGCTCATGCGTTCGATGATGTTTTCTTCGGGTACGCTGATTTCGATCACGTAGTCCAAGGTCACCTGGGCGTGTTTCAGGGCGTCCGCCTGGGGGATGGTGCGTGGGAAGCCATCGAACAGGTAGCCTGTCTGGCAGTCGGACTGCTGCAGGCGGTCGCGTACCAGGCCGATGATGATGTCGTCGGAAACCAGGCCGCCCTGGTCCATGATTTTCTTGGCCTCCAGCCCCAAGGGGGTCTGCGCCTTGACGGCGGCGCGCAGCATGTCGCCCGTCGAAATCTGCGGAATGCCGAAGGCTTCGGTGATGTACGCAGCCTGAGTGCCTTTACCAGCCCCCGGGGGGCCTAGCAGAATTAAACGCATGATTTTCCTCCTGAGTTTTTCAAATTTTTTTGATTATGCCGCAATGCAGCACACCCTGCATGGACAGATTGCACACAATTCTTATTTTTGGCCCAGCAGGGCACGAACGCGCGCCAGATCCTGAGCGGTATCCACACCGGGTGCGGGGTGGGCCTGGGTCTGGTGTACGTAAATCGGGAAGCCCTGTTCGAGGGCGCGTAATTGTTCCAGGGATTCGATGCGCTCGAGTCGGCCTGGAGGCAGTTGCGGGAAAGTTTTCAGAAAGCCCGCACGATAGGCATACAGGCCGATGTGATGCCAGGCCGGCAGGTCGGGTGCCAGGCGTTGCTGGCCGTCGGCCAGGGCATCGCGGGCCCAGGGGATGGGGGCCCGGGAAAAATATAGCGCGCGCTGCTGGTGATCGCAGACGACCTTGACGGCGTTGGGATCGAACAAAGTGTCGGTATCTGTGATCGGGGCCGCGCAAGTGGTGATGGCCGCGTCGGGGTGTTGTTGCAGCAGGCCCGCCACGGCGTCGATCAGCCGTGGGTCGATCAGGGGTTCGTCGCCCTGGACGTTGACGATGATGGCATCGTCGGCCAGTGACAGCGCTTCGGCGACCTCGGCCAGGCGGTCGGTGCCGGTGGGGTGATCGGCGCGGGTCAGCAAGGCCTCGATGTGGTGCTGCTTGGCTGCCTGCAGGATGTCGGGGTGGTCAGTGGCGATCAGGATGCGGTCGGCACCGGACTGGGCGGCCTGGCGGGCGGTTCGAACCACCATGGGCAGGCCAGCAATATCCAGTAAAGGCTTGCCGGGCAGGCGGGTAGACGCCGCCCGTGCCGGGATGACGACCGTGAAGCTCATGCCTGTGGGGGGGGGCTGGTCCAGTGTGCGGGCCTCGGAGGGCAGCATCACGGGCACGCCATCGCGCACAGGGAAGGCCAAGCGGTCAGGGGAGCAAATGAGTTCCTGGGCCTCGCGGTCGTGGCGCAAGGCGCCTTTGCAGATGGGGCACACGAGAATCTGCAGCAAGCGGTTTTCCATGGGGCAGAGGGATGTAGGACGGATGACAAAGTAAATAGTGTAATGCCTGCTGTCGACATTGTGCGGCTAAATTTGCCGGACCAATGCGTCCAGCCAGTTGGGGTCTGAAAACCGGGGGGTGGGGTAGACGGTCCAGAGGCGATGATCATCCGGATCGGTGTACTTGACGGCGTCTTTGGCGGTGATCAGGATGGGGCCGGGGGGGAGGGCGCGCAGTTGTGCCGGATCTGGGGCTTGGTGGTCCGGTGATGCCAGGGTTTGACCCAGAGTCAGGCCTGCATGACGCAGCATCTGGAAAAACCGCTGGGGCTGGCCAATACCGGCGGCGGCATGGCAGATCTCGTGGCCAAAGCGCGCCTGCCAGTCGGGCCAGCTCAGGCGAGTCTGAGTGCTGACCTGAATCAGGTAATCGGGCTGCAGGCGCATGGTGATTTGTGCAACGCCAGCGGGCTGAGAGCCAAGGCTGGCGTTGGCTTCGTGGGGGGCCAGGTGGGTAATCAGCCAGTTGGCCTGCGTCAGCCGGGCAGGGAGTTCGCGCAAAGGTCCTGCAGGCAGTAGTCGGCCATTGCCGATGCCGCGGCTGTCTTGCACGATGATTTCCAGATCCCGTGCCAGCGCCCGGTGCTGTAGGCCGTCGTCGGCGATCAGGACGTCGATCTCGGGGTGGGCCGCCAGCAGGGCGCGGGCCGCCAAGGCCCGCTGGGGGTGGACCGCTACCGGGGCACCGGTGGCGGCATGCAGCAAGGCGGGCTCATCGCCCAGCCAGTTGCTGTCCTGGTGGCTGTCGCTGAGATGCGGTTCGGTCCCGATGCGGCTGCCATAGCCCCGGCTGATGAGCCCCGGATGGTGGCCGTGTGCCAGCAAGGCCTGGCACACGGCCTGGGTCACGGGGGTTTTGCCGGTGCCGCCCACCAGGATATTGCCGATCACGATAACGGGCACGGGCGCTCGCCAGGCGTGGCGTGCTTGTTGCGCCATGCGTTGGCGGGACACGGCCCCGTAAAGCCGGGCCAGTGGCAACAAGAGGGTGCTGACCGGCCCTTGGCTGCGCCAGATGGTCTGCAGCCAGTCCTCCAGCCAGCGGCGGCCCGCTGCCGCGTGGGGCTTGCTCATGGACCTGCTTCGGTCAGGAAGTAAACCCGGGCGAGGCCCGCCTGACGGGCGGATTCCAGGGCCAGGACGACGGCGGCGTGAGGGGTCTGGCCGTCTGCGTTGATGCGCAAGGCGCTATCGGGCTGCTGGGCGGCGGCCTGTTGCAGGGCGTTCGTCAGGATGGCCTGATCGGTGGCCGACAAGAAGCGACCGTCCAGCGCGTATTGGCCGTCTCGGCTGATGGTGAGTTCCAGGGCCGGGCTGGTGTCGGAGGCTTCGGCCTGCGCCTGGGGCAAGGCCACAGTCAGTTGCCGGACACGGTTGAACGAGGTGGAGGCAGCCAGAAAAATCAGAATGACCAGCAGCACGTCGATCAGCGGAATCAGGTTGATCTCGGGTTCGTCGTGGGTGCGGCGATGGTGGAAATTCATGGCTGGGCGCGGCGGTTGATCAATCGGTTCAGGGTGCTGGCCTCGCGTTCCATGGTGTGCAGATAATATTCCACCCGCGAACGAAAGTAGCGATGAAAGGCCAGGGCTGGGATCGCGATCAGAATCCCAAAACCGGTGTTGTACAGGGCAATGGAGATCCCGTGGGCCAGTAAGGCCGGGTCGCCGCCTGTCGGGTCGTAAGCGCCGAAGATTTCAATCATGCCGACCACAGTGCCAAACAGACCCAGCAGCGGGGCGATGACAGAGATCGTGGCCAGGCCGGCCAGGTAGCGGTTCAGGCGCCAGGAAACATCGCGCCCGACAGACTCGATGGCGTCCTGGCGCCAGGACTCGTCCTGATGGCGTTGGGCGGCGACCTCGGCCAGGATGCGCCCCATGGCGCTGCCGCGGGCCAGGCGCAGAATGGCTTCGGGGTCGTCTTGCTGGCGGCGCATGAGTTCCAGCACTTGTTCGGGCAGGCCGCTGGGCATGACCAGGCTGCTGCGCAGGGCCAGGGCGCGCTCGATGATCAGGGCCAGCGTGATGATCGAGGTAATGATCAGCAGCCAGATAGGCCAGCCGGCCGCGTCGATGATGTCCAGCAAGATCCAGTTCCTTTTTAAGGCGTATGCCGCACGATGGCGATGCCATATTCTACCTGTGCTGATCAGGTTTGCAGGGTCAGACTGCCGCATCGGGCCTGGTTTAATCGAGGGAAAATGGCGCACAGCAAGGCTTTCCAGAGGGTATCCACAGATTCTGTGGATAATTCTGTGGATAAGCTTGTCAATCCGCATGGTTTATGCCTGTTTGCGGTTGATTGGCTATTTATTGCACACTTATTGATATTTAAATTTATAAATATAAATCAAATACTTACGTTGTTTTCTTAATGCTTGGCCTGATGAGTTCCCCGTTTAGGCACGGAAATAGGCCGGTTTGACAAATGAAAAATCTCTGTGGATAGGTTTCATGCGCATATTCGGGAAAGCGCAGTAAGACTGGTCTACGGCAGAAAATGCGTTAGACTTGAAGGTTCATGAATGTCTAAGGAAACGCCATGGCTATTACCCTGCCACAGCTGCCGTACGCACTGGACGCACTGCAACCCCATATCTCCAAAGAAACCCTTGAGTTTCACTACGGCAAGCACCACCAAGCCTATGTCACGAATCTCAATAAGGCCATTGAAGGCACCGAGCTGGCCGAGCTAAGCCTGGAAGACGTGATTCGCAAGTCCTCCGGCGGTGTGTTCAATAATGCCGCTCAGGTCTGGAATCACACTTTCTACTGGCACAGCCTGTCACCCAATGGTGGCGGCGAGCCCAGCGGCGCCCTGCGTCAGGCCATCGAGGCCAAATGGGGCAGCGTGGATGCCTTCAAGACGGCTTTTTCCGCTTCGGCCGCCGGTAACTTCGGTTCTGGCTGGACCTGGTTGGTGAAAAAGCCGGATGGCAGCCTGGATATCGTCAACACCAGCAATGCTGGCACGACGGTCAATACCGACGACAAGGCGCTGTTGACCTGTGATGTCTGGGAACACGCCTACTACATCGACTACCGCAATGCCCGCCCCAAATATCTGGAAAATTTCTGGAATCTGGTGAATTGGGACTTTGCTGCCAGCAATCTGGGCTGATCCACAGTCAGCACGGCTGAAAACGGCAGCTTAGGCTGCCGTTTTCAATGTTGTGCCGGGATACCCGTGACCGGATCGCCGATCTGGATGCCGCTGCGCTGGAACCACCCTTGATTCATTTCCAGTGCAGCGCTGACGGCAGACGGCGAGCAGTGGGTCGCCAGGTTTTTGGGCTGCATATCCTGGATGGAGATAATCCGCCCCTGATCGTTGATAAACGCGATAGATAGTGGGATCAGGGTGTTTTTCATCCAGAAGCAGCGGATTTCGGCCTGTTCAAAGACAAACAACATACCGTGGTCGTCAGGCAGATGAGTGCGGTGCATCAGCCCCTGACTGAGGGTTTCCGGGGTGTCGGCCAGTTCGACCTGCAGGGGATGGCTGCCCGCCTGGATGGCGATGTGTGGCAGACTGGGCTGAGCCCATGCCAAAGCAGTCAGCAGGCTGGCGATTGCCGCCAACGCCAAGCGACAGGCCAGCTGGGAATGTGGCCTGCGCGTGCCAAGATAAAGAGCAGGGTCTTTCAGGGACCCCGCATCGCGGTAAAATGCCAAGAATGTATTCTGCGAGATCAGGCAGCAGTAATGTTTAGGGCTTGTTTGCCTTTCGGACCCTGCGCGATATCGAAAGCGACTTTTTGACCTTCTTTTAGCGTCTTGAAGCCGTTCATCTGGATCGATGAGAAGTGTGCGAAAAGGTCTTCACCCCCGTTATCGGGGGTAATGAAACCAAAACCTTTGGCATCATTGAACCATTTCACGGTGCCGGTGAGTTTTTGTGATTCCCCGGTGTTTTCGATGGATTCCGACATGCAAACTGCCTCTATGTGTAAGTTTAAGCGGCCCGTGCCGGTGCAAAAACTGGCAACGGTCTGCGGGACACGTCGATCATGCTGAATTCCACTGCGTTCAGTCAACTATGGAAACCACTAGGTTCGGGGCCGCATGCCAAGCATAATCCAACATCAGCGTGAATTGGTCCAGGAAAATCTGCCGGCGCGGCTGGCGCCACCGCCGATGTATCAAGTCGTGCTGCTCAATGATGATTACACGCCCATGGATTTTGTGGTGCGGGTATTGCAGCAGGTCTTTCATAAGGCGGGCGCCGAGGCAGAGCGCATCATGCTGCAGGTGCACCACGAAGGCCGTGGCGTTTGTGGCATCTATACGCGTGATATTGCCGCCACCCGGGTCGAGGCCGTGTTGCAGATGGCGCATGCCGATCAGCATCCTTTGCAGTGCCTGATGGAACCGGTACCATTGTTTTAATGTCCTATTTTCTCCTGCAACCTCCATACACTGGGGATTGCCCCGATAGAGGGTGAACAACAGTGCCCGCATTTAGTCATAGAATAGACCTAACGGATTGCTTAGTCCGCTCCGTAACAATGGAGGAAGCGTGATTTCCGAAGAACTTGAAGTCAGCCTGCATATGGCATTTGTCGAGGCCCGTGCGGCACGGCATGAATTCATCACAGTCGAACACCTGCTGCTTTCGCTGCTGGATAACACGTCTGCGGTTCAGGTGCTGCGTGCCTGCGGCGCCGATGTCGAACTCCTGCGCCAGGATTTGCGGAAATTCGTGATCGAAAACACACCGGTTTTTCCGGGAGACGGCGAGGTCGATACCCAGCCTACACTCGGTTTTCAGCGCGTGATTCAGCGGGCCATCATGCATGTGTCCTCTAATGGCTCTACCAAGACCGCCGTCACGGGGGCCAACGTATTGGTTGCCATGTATGGGGAAAAAGACTCCCATGCGGTGTACTTCCTGGTGCAGCAAGGGGTGTCGCGCCTGGATGTGGTCAACTATTTGTCGCACGGTATTACCAAGACCTCTCAACAAGCCCTTCCCGTGCAACCGCCGCAGGCGGAACCCCCTGCTGCCGATCAGAAATCCGATCAACAGAAGTCTCCTCTGGAAACCTATGCCACGGACCTCAATGCCGAGGCCCTCAAAGGTCGCATTGATCCCCTGATCGGTCGTGAAGACGAGGTCGAGCGCGTCATCCAGATATTGTGCCGCCGACGCAAAAACAATCCTCTGCTGGTCGGCGAGGCCGGGGTGGGCAAGACAGCCATCGCCGAAGGCCTGGCCTGGCGCATCACCCAGGGCGATGTCCCAGAGATCCTGAATCAGACCCAGGTTTATTCCTTGGACATGGGGGCCTTGCTGGCGGGCACCAAATATCGGGGTGACTTTGAACAGCGCCTGAAACTCGTCCTGAAGGCCCTCAAGGACAATCAGCATGCCGTGCTGTTTATCGATGAGATCCATACCCTGATTGGTGCGGGATCGGCCTCCGGGGGCACGTTGGATGCGTCGAATCTGCTGAAACCCGCCTTGTCGTCCGGCTACCTTAAGTGCATTGGGGCCACGACCTACACAGAATACCGGGGCATCTTCGAAAAAGACCATGCCCTGGCGCGGCGTTTTCAGAAGATCGACGTCCCCGAACCTTCGGTCGAACAGACTGTGCGGATTTTGCGCGGTTTGAAGGCACGCTTCGAGGCACATCACCAGGTGCGCTATTCCGGCGCAGCCATTACGGCGGCAGTCGAACTCGCTGCCCGTCACATCAGCGATCGCTTTCTGCCCGACAAGGCCATCGATGTGATCGACGAGGCCGGCGCCGCCCAGCGCTTGCTGCCTAAATCGCGTCAGAAAAAACTGATTGGTCCAGCGGAAATCCAGGCGACCGTGGCAAAAATCGCGCGCATTCCGCCTCAAAACGTCTCCACCAACGATCGCAATAAGCTCGCCACCCTCGAGCGCGACCTCAAATCCGTGGTGTTTGGCCAGGATCAGGCGATTTCGGCCTTGGCTGCCTCGATCAAAATGGCGCGCTCTGGCCTGGGTCGTCCGGACAAGCCCATCGGCTGCTTTCTGTTTTCAGGCCCTACGGGGGTCGGTAAAACCGAGGTCGCCCGTCAGTTGGCTTTTGTGCTGGGCATCGAGCTTCTACGCTTTGATATGTCTGAGTACATGGAACGCCATACGGTATCGCGCCTGATTGGTGCGCCGCCGGGCTACGTGGGCTTCGACCAGGGGGGCCTGCTGACCGAGGCCGTCACCAAGCAGCCCCATTGCGTACTGCTGCTGGACGAAATCGAAAAGGCCCATCCAGACGTCTACAACATTTTATTGCAGGTCATGGATCATGGCACCCTGACCGACAACAATGGCCGCAAGTCCGACTTTCGCAATGTGATCCTGGTGATGACCACCAATGCCGGGGCCGATATGCTGAACCGCAATGCCATTGGTTTTGCGACTCCTCAGCGCACGGGCGACGAAATGGCCGAGATCAAGCGCCATTTCACCCCTGAATTTCGCAACCGACTGGATGCCATCATCGGCTTTTCGGCCTTGCCGCGCGATGTGATCCTGCGCGTCGTGGATAAATTCCTGATGCAGCTCGAAGACCAGCTACACGAACGCCGCGTGGATGCCGTCTTCACAGATGCGCTGCGTGAACATCTGGCCCGTGCCGGGTTTGATCCCGCCATGGGCGCGCGTCCGATGCAGCGCCTCATCCAGGACACGATACGTCGTGCCTTGGCCGACGAGCTGCTCTTTGGTCGACTGATTCATGGGGGGCAGGTGCTGGTGGATATCGATGCCCAGGATCAGGTCGTGCTCAGCTTTCCTGACGATCCGAATAGCACCGGGACCGTCCCTACGCCTTCCCATCCTGAGCCCGAGCTCGTCGATTGATGTCAAACAGGGACCCTCTCAGGCCCCTGCTTGCCTGTCCGCATTGCGATACCCTGCACCAGCGCCTGCCGCTGGATTTGCGGGGGCAGGCGGCTTGCAATTGTTGCGGCACGGTGCTGTATCGGCGCGGGGCATTAAGCATACGCCAATGGATAGCAATGGCCTGCGCCTGCCTGGTGATATTTGCCGTGGCCCAGGGGTTTCCAATCATTTACCTGTCTGTGCTGGGGCATGACCTGTCCCTGACGTTTTGGCAGGCTTTGCATTTGTGTTGGGATCGGGGCTATTACGGCATCTCCGTCGTTACGGGGCTGGTGGGTTTTTGGTTCCCGCTGCTGCAGATTTCCCTGACCTTGTGGATCATGCAGGCTATTGCAGGGCGGCGTCTGCCGCCTGATTTTGCCTGGACTTTACGTTGGCTGGAGCGTCTGGCGCCGTGGTCCATGGCGCCCGTGCTGGTGCTGGGGATTTTAGTGGCCCTGGTCAAGGTCGCTGATCTTGGCAATTTGCAAATCGGTCCGGGCTTGGTGGGATTTTTTGGCCTCAGCTTTTTCTTGTCTGGTTTGTCGCGCTGGAATGCGCACGCCTTGTGGCGGGCCGCCGAGGACGCCGGCATGGTCCGGGTGTCGGGGCAAGATGGCCAGGGCATGGTATGTGAAGCCTGCGCCTATGTGCAGGCACCTGCGGCGGACGGTCATTGCAGGCGCTGCGAAGCCAAGCTGGACCATGCCCGCTATGGCAGCCCGGCCGAGGTCTGGGCCTTGGTGCTGGCGGCAGCGATTTTTTATATCCCAGCCAATACATTGCCCATCATGTCGCTACAGACACCGGTGGGTATCAGCAGCCACACGATTTTGGGAGGGGTGATCGAGCTATGGCAGATGGGCTCCTGGGATCTGGCTTTGATCGTTTTCGTGGCCAGTGTGATGGTGCCAGTGACCAAGCTGCTGGCCTTGTCTTTTTTGCTGTTGCGCACCAAGCCGGATGGTGTTTATGTCCAGCGCCAGCGTACCCGCTTATATACCGTGATCGAATTCGTCGGGCAGTGGTCGATGCTGGATGTGTTCGTGGTGGTGCTGATGGCGGCGATGGCGGATTTTCCGGGCTTGTCCAGAATTGATGTCGGGCCGGCAGCGCTGAATTTCGGCGCTGTCGTGGTGCTTACAATGTGCGCGGCGATGCGCTATGATCCCCGGCGAGGCTGGGATAGGCTGAGAGCCAGTAGCCAGAATGCCCAGTCAGGGCAAGGGATAGCATGACAGACCAGCAAGATACTACTACTCCGAACCCGCCTCAGACACCGGTTGCGCCCGAGGTGCGTCCTGGCCGGTCATTGCGGTGGTCCTGGGTGTGGCTGGTGCCGCTGCTGGCGCTGGTGGTGGCTTTGTCTTTGCTGGCATCGGTGTGGGTGCGCAATGGCCCGGTCATTACGATCACATTTCCAGAGGCCGCTGGCATTGAGGCTGGTCAGACCAAGCTGCGATACCGTAATGTCGTGGTGGGCGTCGTCAAAACGGTACGGGTGGATCGCGACCGCGAACATGTCCAGGTAGACGTGCAACTGGATCGCGAGGGTTCCAACTATATTACCCAGGAAGAGGCCAAGTTCTGGATTGTCAGCCCTCGGGTCAGCATGGCCGGGGTATCTGGGCTGGATACTTTGTTATCTGGGGTGTATCTCAGTGTGGACGCGCCGGTCACTTTGCCCAAGGGCGAGGTCGCGACACATTTTATAGGACTGCTGAATCCACCCGAAGTACTAAGTGGGCAAGTCGGTTCGCGCTATCATTTGGTCGCGTCTTCGCTGGGGTCGCTGGCGGTTGGCTCGCAGGTGTATTACCGGCGTATCGAGGTCGGCCGGGTGGTCAACTACGAGATGGCGCCAGATGGCCGTGCTGTCAATCTGCAGATTTTCATTGATGCACCCTATGATCGCTTTGTGACAGCGGATACGCGGTTTTGGAATGACAGTGGCATCGATGTTTCTTTGTCTCCCAGTGGCGTGGATATCCGCACTAGCGGGTTGTCGGCGATTCTCAGTGGTGGCATTACTTTTGCCCAGGCTGATGAATCCAGCTCTTTCGAAGGGCAAGTCGATGTGACGCCAGCTGCACCAGGCGCTACTTATCAATTATTCGATAATCGCACTTTGGCGCTGGCCGAACCGGATGGCGAGCCAGTGCCGGTCGAGTTCCGCTTCGTGGATTCCGTGCGGGGTTTGAGCGTGGGGGCCGAGATCGATTATCACGGCCTATCGATTGGCAAGGTTGTGGATATCGACCTGGAGCTTGATCAGAAACAGCAGCAATTTTATTCGCGTGTGCGTGGGCAGATTTTCCCCCATCGCTTTGGTCAAGCCTATCTGGATCTTGTCACGGTGAATAATGGCGCTACGGGGAATGCCCTGTTGCAGCCTTTGATCGAACACGGCCTGCGTGCGCAGCTGCGATCAGCCAGCCTGCTGACTGGCCAACAATATGTGGCGTTGGATGTGTTCGCCAAGGAAGTCGGAAAAAATATTTCCATCCCTGGTGATCCTGACAATCGGGATGCTTATGTGATCCCCACCGTACCGGGCGACTTTGCCAAGCTGCAAAATCAGATCAGTAGCATTATGACTAAATTGGATGCCTTGCCCATTGCTGAAATTGGCCAAGACATTCAGGGTAGCCTCAATAATCTCAATAAGCTGATGCAGGGCCTGGATAAGCAGTTGGTCCCACAAACCGGCAAGGTACTGGATGCCGCCCGGCGTTCGCTGGATCAGGTGGGAGCCGTTTTCAGCCCAGGTGCGCCGGTCATGGGCAGCTTGCAGGATACCTTGAAGGCGTTCGAGAGCGCGGCGCGTGGTTTGCAGATATTGGCTGACTCCCTACAAGCCCAGCCGAATCAGCTGCTGCGTGGGCCACCCCCGGATCGCCTGCATTGATGAATAATGAAACGCTGGTGGGCCAGCCTGCCGCTTGGGAGATCTGATGCAACAATGGAAATGGGCGCTGGGTGGTGTCGTGTTGGGCTTATTGGGGGGCTGCGCCAGCTTGCCCACTCAATATTTCAGCTTGGCATCGCCTGGCCAGATCGCGGCGGCTGGGTCCGACGCATTGCCGTGGTCTGCGGACTATGGGATGCGCCTCAAGGTGGTCAGTATTCCCGCCGAGGTCAATCGGCTGCAATTGCTGGTGCGTGATCCGGCTGCGGACCCATCGGTGGAGATACTGAATCAATCTCTGTGGGCTGCCCCGCTGGGGGATCAGCTTCAGTCTGCCTTGGCGGCCCAAGTCAGTACTCTCCTGGGGGCGCCGGATCTACAGCAAATGACGGTCAGCCCAAGCATGCCTGTACGCGATATCAAACTGCGCATCACGCGCTTTGAACTGATCTGGGGGCAGGGCACCCGGTTGGATGCCGTGTGGGTGGATCAGCCGCCGGGGCAGAATCCTGCTCGTCTTTGTCAGGCGCATATCAGTACAGTCGGCACACAGCCGGAGGTCGCGTCCCTGGTTGAACACCAGCGCCAGGCCTTGCATCAGCTGGCAGCATCGATTGCAGGAGCAGGCGTTCCGGTGGGTTCACCTGTTTCAGGCTTGGTGCTAAAGGGTGGTTGTACCTAAGTTGTTTTCGGGTTATCCATAATGGATGAAATGGGGTTAACCTACTAAGCTGCCAGCAGTAGAGCGGTGCCTTCATCGTGGGGGTTTGCCGTGTTTAATCCGAGAGCCCCGATCATGGCCACTGTTACCTTGGGAGTTAAGGTCGACGAGACCTTGCGTGAACGTCTTCGGCAGCATGCCGATAAACTGGGTTGTACCCCGCATTGGCTGCACAAGCAGGCTTTGCTGACCTACATCGAAGCCATCGAGCGCGGCCAATTGCCTGCCGATATTGATCATCGGCCGGATGCAGCCCAGCCTGATACCGCTGCCGAACCAGACCCCCAGACACCTTTTTACGAGTTTGCCCAGGAAATCCAGCCACAGTCTGTCCTGCGTTCGGCCATCACGGCAGCGTATCGTCGCCCCGAACCCGAGTGCGTGGCCATGCTGCTTGATCAGGCCAGTTCCATGCAGCCCGATCAGATCGAGGCGCTGGCCCGGCGCCTGGTCCTGACCTTGCGCGATAAGCGCAAGGGCGGCGGAGTCGAGGGCCTGATCCAGGAGTTCTCGCTGTCCAGCCAAGAAGGCGTGGCGCTGATGTGCCTGGCTGAAGCCTTGTTGCGTATTCCTGACCAGGCCACGCGCGATGCCTTGATCCGCGACAAGATCAGCCGTGGCGACTGGCGCGCGCACGTGGGCGAATCGCGCTCTTTGTTTGTCAATGCCGCCACTTGGGGGCTGTTGGTGACTGGCCGACTGGTCAGCGTCAACAGTGAACAAAACCTGTCCCAGTCCTTGACTCGCCTGATCGCCAAGGGAGGCGAGCCCCTGATTCGTCGCGGTGTCAATATGGCCATGCGTCTGATGGGTGAGCAATTTGTTACGGGGCAAACGATTTCATCGGCTCTGGCCAATAGCCGGAAGTTTGAGGAAATAGGTTTTCGCTATTCCTACGACATGCTGGGTGAGGCGGCCACCACCGCCGAGGATGCGGCAGATTATTACCGATCCTACGAGCAGGCGATTCACGCGATTGGCAAGGCCTCCCAGGGGCGTGGCATCTACGAAGGCCCAGGGATTTCCATTAAGCTTTCTGCACTGCATCCGCGTTATTCCCGGGCTCAGCGTGACCGCGTGATGGCAGAGTTGTTGCCGCGCATGATCGAGCTCTCCGTGCTGGCGCGGCAGTACGATATTGGTCTGAATATCGACGCCGAAGAAGCCGACCGTCTGGAACCGTCTTTGGATTTGCTGGAGGCCCTGTGCTTTGACGAGCGCTTGCGTGGGTGGAACGGCATCGGTTTTGTCATTCAGGCCTACCAGAAGCGTGCTCCGTTGGTGATCGACTTTGTGATTGATCTGGCGCGACGCAGCAAGCACCGCCTGATGGTGCGGCTGGTCAAGGGCGCTTATTGGGACTCAGAAATCAAACGTGCCCAGGTCGATGGCCTGGAGGGCTACCCGGTGTATACCCGCAAGGTCCACACCGATGTGTCTTATCTGGCCTGCGCGCGCAAGCTGTTATCCGCGCCTGAGGCTGTGTTCCCGCAGTTTGCCACGCACAATGCCCAGACGCTGGCCTCTATCTATTACATGGCGGGCGAGAACTATTACCCTGGCCAATACGAGTTTCAGTGCCTGCATGGCATGGGCGAAGCGCTCTACGAAGAGGTCGTAGGATCGGTGGCCAAGGGCCACTTGAATCGTCCCTGCCGGGTGTATGCCCCTGTGGGCACGCACGAGACTTTGCTGGCCTATCTGGTGCGCCGCCTGCTGGAAAATGGCGCCAATACTTCGTTTGTGAATCAGATTGGCGATAAGGATATTCCGGTCGATCGCCTGATCGAGGACCCCGTCCATAAGGTTCGCTCGATCCAGCCGCTGGGCGCGCCCCACGAGCGCATTCCCTTACCGCGCGATCTCTATCTGATGCATGAAAATCGGGCCAATTCGGCTGGTCTGGACCTCAGCAATGAGCATCGCCTGGGCTCTTTGGCAGCTGCCCTGCTGGATAGTGCCGAGCAGGTCTGGCGCGCATCGCCCCCGGGCGAATGGGTGGCGGATCGCGCTCAGAATGTCTTGAATCCGGCCGACCGGCGGGATGTGGTGGGCCAGGTAATCGAGGCCACCGAGACCGACGTGCAGGCGGCGCTCAAGCGTGCCGAATATGCCGCGCCCATTTGGCAATCCACGCCGGTGGCCGAGCGCGCCCAGTGCCTGCGCCATGCTGCCCAGTTGATGGAAGACGAAATGCAGTTGTCCATCGGTCTGGTGATTCGCGAGGCCGGTAAGTCCTACCCCAATGCGGTCTCGGAAATCCGCGAGGCAGTGGATTTTTTGCGCTACTATGCGATCCGCATCGAGGCCCAGTTTTCCAACGACAGTCACCGCCCTTTGGGCCCGGTATTGTGCATCAGCCCTTGGAACTTTCCATTGGCAATTTTCACCGGGCAGGTCAGCGCGGCCCTGGCGGCAGGGAATGTTGTGCTGGCCAAGCCAGCCGAACAAACCAGTCTGATTGCTGCCTACGGGGTTTCCGTGCTGCATCGGGCCGGGGTGCCGGTGGATGCTGTGCAGCTATTGCCAGGCCGAGGCGAAACCGTGGGGGCCGCATTGGTGGCCAGCCCTGCCGTCCATGGGGTGATGTTCACCGGCTCTACCGAAGTCGCGAAACTGATTGCCCAGACCTTGGCACAGCGCCTGGATGGGGCCGGACATCCTGTGCCGCTGATTGCCGAGACCGGTGGCCAGAATGCCCTGATCGTCGATTCTTCAGCCCTGACAGAACAGGTGGTCTACGATGTGCTCAGTTCGGCTTTTGATTCGGCCGGCCAGCGCTGTTCGGCACTGCGCGTGCTGTGTGTGCAGGAAGACTGCGCGGATCGTACCCTGGCGATGCTGCGCGGTGCCATGAATGAGCTGCGCGTGGCTCGACCTGAACTTCTGTCCACGGATATCGGCCCGGTGATTGACGCTGAGGCCCAGGCCGTGATCGAAAAACACATTCAGGCCATGCAGGCAGCCGGGCATGTGGTGGATCGTCTGGTGCTGGATCAGAGCCAGGTGCGCCACGGTACGTTTGTGGCCCCGACGCTGATCGAGATTGCGGATATTGCCGAACTGGAACGAGAAGTCTTTGGCCCGGTGCTGCATGTGATGCGCTATTCACGCGAGCAACTGGATGCCGTGATTGATGCGATCAATGGCCGTGGCTATGGTTTGACCTTCGGGGTGCATACGCGGCTGGATGAGACGGTGCATCATGTCACCGATCGGATTCAGGCAGGCAATATTTATGTCAATCGCAATATTGTCGGCGCCACGGTCGGCGTCCAGCCTTTTGGCGGGGAAGGCTTGTCCGGCACCGGCCCGAAGGCGGGTGGCCCGCTGTACCTGCATCGGCTGCTGGCCCTGTCGTCAAGTGATTTGCCGGTAGAGGGCCTGCCTGGCCAGGATGCCAAGCCGCTGGATCTGCCGGGTCCCACGGGCGAGACCAACCGCTATCGTCTCAAGCCCCGTGGCACGGTGCTGTGCCGTGCCGTCAGTGTGGTGGGCGTCAAGGCACAGGTCCGGGCCTGCCAGCGCAGCGGCAATGCCATGCTGTGGGTGGATACCCCTGAAATCCGTGCCTTGCACCAAGAGGCTGGACTGCAGTCTGCCCGTTGGGTGACCACAGGCGCCTTGGCCCAGACGGACTTCGATGTAGTGCTGTTCGAAGGCGATGGCGACGACCTGTTGGCCCTGACCCAGTTTGTGGCTGCCCGCCCCGGCCCCATTGTGCCGGTCTTGGCGCGTCGCACCCCAGAACTTGCCGCTGGCCATGCCTACCCGCTGGAAATGCTGGTGCGCGAGGTCTCGCTATGCATCAACACCGCCGCCGCCGGCGGCAACGCCACCCTGATGATGGTGGGATGATTCCGGACACAAAAGGGTCCCTGCGGACCCTTTTGCGCCGGAATCATCGAAGCGGCTTGCAAGCCGCTTCGTGGGGGGCGCAAGGGCTTTGGTAAAAAGGGTCCCTGCGGACCCTTTTGCGCCGGAATCATCGAAGCGCCTTGCAAGCCGCTTCGTGGGGGGCGCAAGGGCTTTGGTAAAAAGGGTCCCTGCGGACCCTTTTGCGCCGGAATCATCGAAGCGGCTTGCAAGCCGCTTCGTGGGGGGCGCAAGGGCTTTGGTAAAAAGGGTCCCTGCGGACCCTTTTGCGCCGGAATCATCGAAGCGGCTTGCAAGCCGCTTCGTGGGGGGCGCAAGGGCTTTGGTAAAAAGGGTCCCTGCGGACCCTTTTGCGCCGGAATCATCGAAGCGGCTTGCAAGCCGCTTCGTGGGGGGCGCAAGGGCTTTGGTAAAAAGGGTCCCTGCGGACCCTTTTGCGCCGGAATCATCGAAGCGGCTTGCAAGCCGCTTCGTGGGGGGCGCAAGGGCTTTGGCACAACAAAAAGAGGATCCGTAAGGACCCTCTTTTTGTGCTTCAAGACAAATCAGTCTTCGCGCTGTGTGACTTCGAGCAAGTGATACCCGAACTGTGTCTGTACCGGCCCTTGAACTATGCCAACCGGTGCGCTGAAGACGACCTGATCGAATTCCGGCACCATCTGACCGCGCCCGAATGTGCCCAGATTGCCGCCGTCGCGGCTGGACGGGCAGCTGGAATGTTCGCGTGCCACGGCGGCAAAATCAGCACCGTTTTCGATGTCTGCCTTCAGCTTCAGGCATTGTTCTTCGGTGTCGACCAGAATATGGCGGGCGGCGGCTTGAGTCATGAGATGGCTCCGGTTTTTTTGGTTGGAAACCAGACAGCATAACGCATTTTATTCAGCCTTAATGCCCCAGATACGCCGCCTGGATTTCAGGCGAGGCCAGGAGTTCGCGAGCAGGGCCTTCGTGAGAGAGCTTGCCGACTTCCAGAACATAGCCGCGGTCGGCCAGTTTTAGCGCCATGCGGGCGTTTTGCTCGACGATGAGAATCGTGACCCCGGTGTCGCGCACATCACGCAATACCTGAAAGATATTGCGCACGATGATGGGAGCGAGGCCCAGGCTGGGTTCGTCCAGCAGCAATAGGCGGGGTTTGGTCACCAGGGCGCGGCCAATGGCCAGCATTTGCTGTTCGCCGCCCGACAAGGTGCCAGCCAGTTGAGCGCGACGCTCGTAGAGGCGCGGAAAAATCTGATAGACGTGCTCACAGCTTTCGGTGATCTCGGCGGGCGGACGGGTAAAGCCGCCCATGCGCAGGTTCTCCGCGACCGACAAGGTGCCGAATACACGGCGGCCTTCGGGTGACTGGCCGATCCCCAGGCGTACGATGCGGTCGGCACCCATGCGCGTGGTGTCGTGACCATCAAAGGTGATTTTGCCCGCATGCGGTGCCAGCAGCCCGCTGAGGGTACGCATCAGGGTGGTCTTGCCTGCGCCGTTGGCCCCCAGGATGGCGACGACTTCGCGTTCCGCCACTTGCAGGGAGATACCCTTGAGGGCCTGGATATGTCCGTAATTGACGCACAGGTCTTCGATTTCTAGCAAGGAACTCATGACTGGGCCTGTTTTTCGTGGATGGCATTCATCAGGGGATCATCTTCGTCGTCGTCATCCTGGCCCAGATAGGCCTCGATCACCAGTGGGTTGGTGCGGATGTCTGCGGGTTTTCCTTCGGCAATTTTCTTGCCGAAGTTGATGACCACGATGTTGTCGGTGACGTTCATCACCACGCTCATGTCGTGTTCGACCAGGATCACGGTGATGCCGGCGTCGCGGATCATGCGGATGGTGTCGTTCAGGCCGGCGGATTCCTGTTCGTTCAGGCCGGCGGCGGGCTCATCCAGAATGATGAGTTCAGGCTTGGCGACCAGGGTACGGGCCATTTCCACCCGGCGCTGGGCGCCGTAGGGCAGCGAAGTTGCAATTTCGTCGGCGACGTCGGCAAGATCCAGTTGTTGCAGCACGACCATGGCGCGGTCGATCAGCTCTTTTTCTTCTTGGCGCTGGGCTGGCGTGCGCAGCAGGCCCTGCCACCAGGATTGCCGGATCAATAGATGTTGTCCAGCAATCACGTTTTCCAGCACCGTCATGTCAGTGAACAGACGAATGGTCTGGAATGTGCGGCGGATACCGGCCTTGGCTACCAGGTGGGGGAGCGAACCAGTGATATCCTGGCCTTGCCAGCGGATATGGCCGTCTGTGGGTTTGTAAACCCCGGTAATCATATTGAAGACGGTGGTCTTGCCTGCTCCGTTGGGGCCGATCAAGCCGACGATCTCACCGCGGCGGATCTTGAAGCTGAGATCGTCCACGGCTCGCAGGCCGCCGAAGCTGATGCCGACGCCGTCGAGTTCCAGCAGGACGTCGGAGGAGGGGGAAGTCAGGGGCTGGTTCATAGGGCTCCCTTGCGTGCGGGCCAGATGCCTTGGGGACGAAGAACCATGACGAGTATCATGGCAATGCCGAACACCAGATAGCGATATTGGGCGAATTCGGTGAAAATCTGCGGCACGACGAACATCATGGCCGTGCCCAGCAACACCCCTGGAACCGAACCCTGGCCACCCACCAGCACAATGGCAAACAGCACAACGGAGTCCGTGAATTGGAATGAACCGGGGCTGACAGCCGACAGCTGCATGGCAAACAGCGTCCCGGCCAGCCCGGCGATGCCCGCCGACAGGGCAAAGGCTGCTACCTTGTAGTTGCGCGGGTTGACCCCCAGCGTGGTGGCGGCAAGCTCATCGTATTTGATGTAGCGGAAGGTGCGGCCCAGCGCAGAGCGATCCAGATTGCGCATTAGCCATAGCACGATGGCCAGGACTACCCAGTTCAGGTAGAACAGTTCGCTTTGCGTGCCGAACGTATGGCCAAACAGGGTAGGACCGCTGATGCCAAACAGTCCGTCTGCCCCGCCTGTCAGGCCGAACAGATTGTTTTTCATGGCCAGCACGAAAATAGCGTTAAAGCCGATGGTCACCACCAGCAGGTAGTCGCCGCGCAATTTGACGATGGGCGCGGATAGAATGGCCCCCAGAGCGGCTGACAGCACGATGGCGACCGGGATAGTCCAGAGGATGGGCCAGTTGAATGTCAGGGACAGAATGGCGCTGGTATAGGCGCCGATCCCGAAATACACGGCATGGCCCATGTCGAACATGCCAGCACGGCCCAGCACGATGTCTTGGGATAGCGCCACGATGGCATAAATGGCGAAAATCCCACCAATGGTGATCCAGGCAGGCGACATGACCGAGGGGACTGCCAGGCCGATCAGCCAGATCAGCGGCCCCAGAACCTGCAGGAACCGGGTGCTGGTGCTGGCGGGTGGGGTTGCGCGGTTGGGCGTTGTTGGTGTACCCGTATCGACAGAAGAAGTGATGTGTTGTGACTGAGTCATGGCTTAGACCTTTTCTGCGACACGTTCGCCCAGCAGTCCGGATGGACGGACCAGCAGGATGGCAATCAGCAGGCTGAAGGTGATGGCGTCCTGCCAGGAACTGGAGATATAGCCGGCGGCAAAGGCATTGAACAGCCCCAGCAACAGCCCGCCCAGCATGGCGCCGGGGATATTGCCGATGCCACCGATGATGGCGGCGATGAAGGCGTTAAGCCCATAGGACCAGCCCATGGTGAAGAATACCTGGCGATAGTAGAGGCCGATGAACAGGCCACCAATGGCACCCAGCACCGGGCCGATCACAAAGACGGTGGCAATGACGCGATTGACATTGATGCCCATGAGGCGGGCGGCATCCTGGTCGATGGCCGATGCGCGGATGGCAGTGCCCAGGCGGGTGTGGTGCACAAAATAATACAGGGCGGCCATCAGCAGGAATGCGCAGACGATGATCAGCAGCTGCACGAAACTGAGGTAAGCGCCGCCGATTTCCCAGGTAATGTTGGGCAGCAGGTTGTTTGGGAATACCTGCACATTGGGCGACCAGATCAGCATGATGCCGTTCTGGATCAGCATGGAGGCGCCCAGCGCCGAGACCACAGCCGACAGGCGGTGTGCCTTGCGCAGCGGTTTATAGGCGAATTGGTCGAGCATAGTGCCGGCGATGGCGATGGCGATCATCGCGATGAGGAAAGCCAGAATGATCAAGACCGGAATGGACAGGCCGCCGAAAGCGCCTGATGTCAGGACCGTCAGGCCGATGAAGCCCCCTAGGATGCAGAGGTCACCGTGGGCGAAGTTGATCATTTTCAACACGCCATACACCATGGTGTAGCCTAGGGCGATCAGGGCGTAGATGCCGCCGACCGTGATCCCGTTGATGAATTGCTGGAGGATAAAGTCCATCGATCGGATTCCGAGGTGGTTCTGGGATGCCGTGATTAGCAGTGATTGTTTGGTACTAGCGGCAGTGGTACCGCAGGCTGCTGTCAAACGGGATACGGCAATCGTGCCGGAGGATTGGGCTTACCGTTGGTGTTGGTCAGCAGCTTGCCTCCGGTGTTCCGGGAGAAAGGGCTTGTAGCACCTGCCTCCCGGCTATCGATGTGGCTTTATTGGCGCGGATCGAGCTGACGTGGGTAGATGGTCTTGTAGCCACCATTGGCCTGGACTTCAAAGGCGGACATCAGACTGCCGATTCGTTCGCCTTTATCGTCCCAGGTAAACGGGCCGGTCAGACCGCCAAAAGGTTCCTTGAGGTTATGCAGCCAGGGAATGAGCTTGCTGGTATCCGTGGACTGCGTGTCCTGGATGGCAGCGATGACGGCGCGAAAACCATCGGCGTTGGTCAAGGTATAGATGCTGGGAGGAGGGGCGCCAAACTCTTTGGTGTAGTCTGCCAGGAATTGCTTGGCTGCGGGGTAGGGCAGGTTTTCTGGGGCCGGCACGTTGACGATGACGGCACCTGCTGCTGCGTCGCCGGCGATCTTGGCGAAGTTTTCATTTTGGTTGGCGTCGCCCCCGACGAAGACCGCATCCATGCCCAATT
This sequence comes from Castellaniella sp., assembly GCF_034675845.1. Classification (NCBI taxonomy): domain Bacteria; kingdom Pseudomonadati; phylum Pseudomonadota; class Betaproteobacteria; order Burkholderiales; family Alcaligenaceae; genus Castellaniella; species Castellaniella sp. Next base: position 296,553 of record NZ_JAUCCU010000001.1, on the reverse strand, counting down.
GCTTCATCTGGGCGCGGATCAGGCCACCATCCGTGTAATAGCCGGAGAAAAACAGCACGTCGGGTTTTTCGGATTTCAGTTTGGTCAGAACCGCGCTGTAGTCTTGCGTGCCTGCGTTGATGAAGTCCTCGGCGACGACATTGCCACCTTCTTTCTTGATGGCGTCGATTGTGGCCTTGGCCAGACCGGTGGCATAGCTGGAATGATCACTCAGCACGGCGATGCGCGGGTATTTTTTGATCTTGACGAAGTAGTTGGCGACGAATTCGGCTTCGTCGCTGTTGGGCGGCGCATTGCGGAAGAAGGTTTTCCAGCCTTTCTGGGTCAGCTCGTCGCTGGTGCCATCAGAAGTCTGGATGACGTTGGCGGCTGAATAGATAGGGGCGGCAGCCAGGGCAGCGCCGCTGGTGTAGGTGCCAATGACGGCGATGACGCCGTCATTCACCAATTTACGACCGCAGATGGCTGCCTGGGCGGCCTTGCCCTCGTCGTCGCAGACGATGACCTGGATCTGACGGCCCAGCAGGCCGCCGGCATCGTTGTGCTGTTTGGCAATCAAGCGTACGCCGTTTTCAATGCCTTGGCCCTCGGCGGCGTATTCGCCGGTAATGGGGGCCTGGACGCCGATCTTGATGGGGCCATCCGCAGCAACCGCAGTGCCCATGCCCAACAGGGCCACGGATATAGCGGCAGAAAGCGTGGAAATTTTTGTCAGCCTGCTCATGTCTGGATTCTCCTTTGCATGGACCCGGATGGAGCCATATATTAATAATATATTAAGAGCGCGTGTGTGACACCATAAGGGTCTTCCCGAAGATACGATAGAGGGCTTCGGTCAGGAGATGTCATGAGGCTGCTCGGGTAAACAGTCTTTGAACTTGGTCTGGCAGGCTGGCGATAGGATCAGCACAAAGGTGCAACCAAAAAACCAGAGCAAGAACGCATTAAAGTTTAACCATCCAATAGCATGGGTACAACCAGGGGTTTTACTAATACGGCTGAGCGGTGTGTGCTTAGTGGCTGCCGGTGCTGCCGAATCCGCCAGCGCCGCGCTCGCTGGTGGTGTCGAACTGATCCACCAGGTGCAGGCCTACCTGGACGACGGGCTGAAACATCAGTTGCGCAATGCGTTCTCCGGGCTGGATTTCGTAGGCTTGGGTGCTGTCGTTGGTCAGCAGGACTTTGATCTCGCCATGGTAATCGGCGTCGATGACACCAATGCCTTGCGCGACCCGGATGCCGTGCTTGAGTGACAGCCCCGAGCGCGAGGCAACAATGGCAACCAGGCTGGGGTCCATCATATTGATGGCCAGGCCTGTGGGGACTGGCAGGCGTTCGCCGGGCTGCAGTGTGTGGGGCGCGGACAGGCAGGCGCGCAGGTCCATGGCGGCCGAGCCGCTGGTGGCGTATTCGGGCAGAGGAATGGCATCGGTGCCCAGCAAAGGGTTGACGATGCGGGCCTGGATAAGTCGTCGGTGCATGATGTGAATAGAAAATTGAAAAGATGAAGGCAGTCTGTTGGAGAGAGTGAGTCCGGGTGGATTCAGGGGCAATGACTGGCGATCCAGTGAATGAGCTGGCGGGCGGCCTGTAATTTAGGGAGCCGGGGCAGGGGATGGGCGCCGTGGGCGTCGAAGATGATGAGTTCGGTGTCGGCGGCGTCCATGCTTTTTTGGGCCAGGTTGCCGATGATGACCGGGATGTTCTTGCGCTGTCGCTTGGCCTGCGCATGGGTATGCAGATTCTCGGTTTCGGCGGCAAAGCCCACGCACCAGGGGCCTTGGGGCAAGGCGGCTACCTCGGCCAGAATATCCGGGTTCTGTACAAAATCCAGAATGGGCGGCTGTCCACCCGGTTGTTTTTTGAGTTTGCTGGTCGATGGGTTGCGAATGCCCCAGTCGGCCACCGCAGCCACGGCGATGAAAATGTCTGCTTGAGCAGCCAGCGGCAGCACGGCGGCGTGCATGTCGTGGGCCGTCAGCACGTCGAGGCGGGTGACTTGATCCGGGCAGGCCAGGGCGGTGGGACCGGAAACCAGGGTGACCTGAGCGCCGGCCTCGGCGGCTGCGCGCGCCAGCGCATAGCCCATGCGACCTGAAGATCGGTTGGTCAGCACGCGCACCGGGTCTATGGTTTCGCTGGTCGGACCAGCCGTCAGCAGGATGCGCTTTCCAGCCAGGGTTTTCGGCTGGAAAAAAGCGATCAGGGTGCGCAGTATCTGATCGGGTTCCATCATGCGGCCAGACCCGGTTTCGCCGCAGGCCTGATTGCCTTCGGCGGGGCCGATCAGGGTGACGCCATCGGCGCGCAATTGGGCGGCATTGCGTTGGGTCGCGGGGTGGGTCCACATTTCGTGGTTCATTGCGGGGGCCACCAGTAGGGGAACCGCCCCTCGGGCGACGCACAGCGTGGCCAGCAGGTCGTCGGCCAGCCCGTGGGCGAGTTTGGCCATGAAATCCGTACTGGCAGGCACAATCAGGATGGCATCGGCCCCACGGCTGAGGTTGATGTGGGCCATGCGATTGTCCATGCGGCTGTCCCAGGCGTCTTCCCAGACGGGGCGGCCGGACAGCGCCTGCATGGTGGCAGGGGTGATAAAGCCAGTGGCGGCGGCAGTCATGACCACGTCCACGGTGGCGCCTTCGTCTTGCAGGCGGCGCAGCAGCTCGGCGGATTTATAGCAGGCGATGCCGCCGGTCAGCCCCAGGATAATGCGTTTTCCAAAGAGATCCGGCATGGTGGTGTCGTCCTATGGATGGCGGGTACGGCGGCTGCGCAGGATTTCATCCAAAATCAGCAGCACAGCCCCGCAGGTGATGGCGATATCGGCCACGTTAAAGGCTGGAAAATACCAGTCGCGCCAGTAAAACAGCAGAAAATCCACCACATGGCCGTGCAGCAGGCGGTCCAGCGCATTGCCTAGCGCCCCGCCCAGGATACAAGCCAGGGATGCACCCAACAATCGTTGGCCTGCCTGGGTGTATAGCCAGCGCAGAATCACCAGCGAGACTACCCCGGCGATGCCGGTAAACAGCCAGCGCTGGGTGCCGTCACCATCCGCCAAAAAGCTGAATGCCGCGCCGGTGTTGTACAGCAAGGTCAGGTCAAAGACCGGCAGCACGGGGATACGCTGAGCATAAGTAAGGCTGTCCAGCACCCAGGCCTTGGTGGCCTGGTCCAGCAGGATCAGCAGGCTGGCGATCAGCAGCCAGCCTCCCAGGGAACGCAGCCGCTGTCGGCGGGTCAGCCCGGAGCTGGGCTGGACCGCCAAGGCAGATGGTGTAACCGGCCCCAGGTCCCGCTTGGCGGATTGCGGCGGCTGAGACGGCTCAGGCATGATGACGGGTTTCGCCTGCGCCAAACAGGTTCTCGACGCAGCGTCCGCAGAGTTCGGGGTGCTGGGCGTCGTGGCCGACATCGGCCCGGTGGTGCCAGCAGCGCCCACACTTTTCATGGGTGCTGGCGTGCACCTGGATGCGGGTGGCGCCCTCGGTGGTATGAATATCGGCACGCGAGACCAGCATGACGAAGCGCAAGTCGTCGCCCAGGCCCTGCAGGAGGACCAGATCGTCGCCGCTTGCGTGATAATCGATCTCAGCCGCCAGGGACGAACCGATTTCGCCCCGGGAGCGCACGGCCTCGATTTCGCGCATGGTCTCGGCGCGGATTTCACGCAAGCGCGTCCAACGTCCAACCAGAGACGCTGCGCCTGCTGGTGCGGGAATGACGTGAAACAGCTCGGTGAAGATCGTGGGCGAGTCGGGATTGCCACCCAAGTCGGCCCAGGCCTCTTCAACCGTGAAGGACAGAATCGGGGCTAAAAGCTTGAGCAGGGCGTGGGTAATATGGTGCAGCGCGGTCTGGGCGGAGCGCCGCGCCAGGCTGTTGGTGCCGGCGGTATACAGACGATCCTTAAGAATATCCAGGTAGAAAGCACCCAGGTCTTCAGAGCAGAAAATCTGCAGCCGGGCCACGGCGGTATGAAATTCATAGCGTTCATAGGCTGCCAGGATTTCAGCCTGCATGTCCGCTGTCATCTGCAGGGCGTATTGGTCGATTTCCAATAGCTGATCCGGGGCGATGGCATCGGTGGCGGGGTTGAAATCGGCCAGGTTGCCCAGCAGGAACTTCAGGGTGTTGCGCATGCGCCGGTAGGATTCGACCACGCGATCCAGGATTTGCTTGGAAATCGAGAGCTCACCCGAGTAATCGGTGGCGGCAGTCCACAGGCGCAGGATTTCCGCCCCCAGCGAATTTGAGATTTCCTGGGGAAAGACGACATTACCGACGGACTTGCTCATTTTCTTGCCCTGGCCATCGACCACGAAACCGTGGGTCAGCAGCGCCTTGTAGGGCGGGCGGCCATAGAGCATGCAGCCGGTCAGCAAAGACGAGTGGAACCAGCCCCGGTGCTGATCCGAGCCCTCCAGGTAAAGATCGGCAGGCCAGGCCAGTTGCTGGGCATGTGAACCTTTCAGGCTGTGATCCTGTCCCCCCAGCACGGTGGCGTGGGTGGTGCCGGAATCAAACCAGACGTCCAGCGTATCGCGGTTTTTTTCATAGAGATCAGCTTCGTCGCCCAGCAGGTCGCGCGGTTCCAGGGTTTGCCAGGCCTCGATGCCGTCGCGCTCGACGCGTTGGGCGATTTCGTCCAGCAACTGAGGGGTGCGTGGGTGCAGCGCGCCGGTTTCCTTGTGCACGAAGAACGCCATGGGTACGCCCCATTGGCGTTGACGCGAGAGCGTCCAGTCAGGACGATTGGCGATCATGGCATGCAGGCGGGCGCGCCCCCAGGCCGGGTAGAAGGTGGTGTCGTCCACGCCCTTCAAGGCCATTTCTCGCAGGGTGGGGCCACTGGCGGGCTGGACGTCCATGCCGGCGAACCACTGGCTGGTGGCGCGGTAGATGATGGGCGTCTTGTGACGCCAGCAATGCATGTAGCTGTGTGCGTGAGATTCTGTGTCCAGCAGGGCGCCTGCTTCGCGCAGAGCTTCGACGATGAGAGGGTTGGCCTTCCAGATCAACTGGCCGCCAAACAACGGCAGGCTGTCGGCGTAGTGGCCATTGCCCATGACGGGGTTGATGATGTCGGCATCGTGCATGCCGTGGGCTTTGCAGGAGATAAAATCCTCGACCCCGTAGGCAGGGGCCGAGTGCACGATGCCGGTGCCGGAATCCAGCGTGACGTAATCACCCAGGTAAACAGGGGACACGCGCTGGTAGCCGGGGTGTGCCTGATACAGCGGGTGGCGGAATGCCAAGCCATCCAGGGCCAGACCTGGGGCGCGGGCGATGATTTCACCAGCCAGGCCCCAGCGCTGCAGGCAGGCCTCGACGAGTTCGGTGGCGATGATCAGCAACGGACCGGTGGCGCGTGGCTGGGCCAGGCGCACCAGCGCGTATTCGTGGTCCGGGTGCAGGTTCAGAGCCTGGTTGGCGGGGATGGTCCAAGGGGTGGTGGTCCAGATGACGATCGCACCGTCGTCGACTTGACCGGTCAGGCCAAAGGCCTGGGCAATCGCTGCGCGGTCTTCAAAGCCGAAGGCGACATCGACCGAGGGGTCTTTGCGGTCGGCGTACTCGACTTCGGCCTCGGCCAGCGCCGAGCCGCAGTCGAAACACCAGTTCACGGGCTTCAGTCCGCGGAAGACAAAGCCTTTTTCCATGATGCGTGCCAACGCCCGAAGTTCGTCGGCCTCGTTGTGCGGGTTCATCGTCAGATAGGGGTTGTCCCATTCGGCCAGCACGCCCAGGCGCTTGAAGTCAGTGCGCTGGCGTTCGATTTGCTCGGCGGCGTAGGCGCGGGCCTTGGATTGAACTTCGGCCACCGGCAGGTGCTTGCCGAATTTTTTCTCGATCTGGATCTCGATCGGCATGCCGTGGCAGTCCCATCCCGGCACATATTGGGCGTCAAAACCAGCCATGTCGCGGCTCTTGACGATGATGTCCTTGAGAATCTTATTGACGGCGTGGCCAATATGGATATCGCCGTTGGCATAGGGCGGGCCATCGTGCAGGATGAATTTGGGCCGTCCGGCTGCGGCCGCCCGAATCGCCTCGTAGATTTTCTTTTCTTCCCAGTCGGCAATCCAGCCGGGTTCGCGTTTGGCCAGGTTGCCCCGCATCGGAAAGGCGGAGTCGGGAAGATTCAGGGTGTCTCTATAGTCCATGGGAGGCGAAATAGTCGCGAGCGCCTAGCACGTCCTGTTGGATGGCGGCGATCAGGGTGGTTAAATCTGGAAAGGATTCCTCGTCGCGCAAAAAACGGAGGAATTCGACGCATACCAGTTTACCGTAGGCGTCGATCTGCTGATCCAGTAGATGGGTTTCAAGCAATAAGGGACCATCACGGGTGACGGTGGGGCGCACCCCCAGGCTGGCCACGCCGGGTAGAGGGCGGTCGGCTAGGCCATGCACCTGCACAATGTAAATGCCTGAGCGGGCGGCGCAAGGGGCGGGCACCCGCAGGTTAAGGGTGGGAAAGCCCAGGTCGCGGCCCAGCTTTTGCCCGTGGATCACGTGACCGGATATCCGAAAGGGCGCGCCCAGCAGCGTGCGGCTGTGGTCCAGGTTTCCGACTGCCAGGGCCGTGCGCAGGGCCGAGCTGGAGATGCGCTGGCCCTGGCTGTCGTGGATGTCATCCAGGGTCTGGACGGTGAAGCCGTGCTGGCGCCCCATATGGCGCAGCAGGTCGATGTCGCCGCTGCGCTTATGGCCATAGCGGAAGTCCTGACCCACCAACAGCCAGCGGGTATTCAGGCCTTCGACCAGCAACTGGCGGATGAAGTCCTCGGCGCTCATGTCGGCCAAAGCCTGGTCAAAGCGCTGAATAATGATCTGACGCATGCCCTGGGCCGCCAGCAGGGCGACTTTGTCGCGCAGGCTGCTGATCTGGGTGGGGATGAGTTCGGTACGCCCCCCGCGGCGGGCGAAAAAAGCGCGTGGATGCGGGGAAAAAGTCATCACGCTGGGTTCCAGCCCGTGGGCTTGGGCGTGTTCGCGCACTTGGGCGAGGATGGCCTGATGACCCAGATGCACACCGTCAAAATTACCGATGGTCAGGGCGCTGGCGGCACGGGTATCGCGTCTGGGCAGCGTGCGATAGAGGCTGAGGGCTGGTTTCACGTGGGAGAGTTTACAATTAAAGGTTCGGGGTGCTTCGAAGCGCGGGCTTGAGGGCACCCTTATCTATGATTTTATGTCGGAGAGCAAACGCATGGAGCATACCGCCGAACGGCCACTGCGGGTGGCCATCCTGATTTCGGGCCGAGGCTCGAACATGCAGGCTCTGGTGCAGGCGGTGGCAGCAGAATCCCTGCCGGTGGATATTTGCACCGTGCTGTCCAATCGGGCGGACGCCGCCGGGATTGCCTGGGCGCGGGACCAGGGACTGCAGACTGCTGTCCTGGAACACCGGGATTTTCCCAGCCGCGATGCCTTTGATGCGGCTTTGCTGGCCCAGTTGGATGCCTTGTCGCCAGATTATATTTTGTTGGCCGGATTCATGCGGGTGCTGGGAACGCAGTTTGTGCGTCATTTTGGTGATCGCATCATCAATATCCATCCGTCGCTGTTGCCGGCCTTTACGGGTTTGCATACCCATCAGCAGGCGCTGGCCCAGGGGGTGCAATGGCATGGTTGCACCGTGCACTTTATTACCCCGGTACTGGATCAGGGGCCTATCATTGCCCAAGGCGCGATTCCGGTTGAACGCGACGACACGCCCGACACGTTGGCTGCGCGCTTGTTGCCGGTGGAACATCAGGTTTTTGTACAGACGCTGCGCTGGCTGGCACAGGGGCGCGTGTTATTGCAGGACGATGGCCGGGTGCAGGTAATCGGTGCATCCCATCGTGCCTGGGCCGGCACATCACTTATTCAGTCACAGGAACCGCATGAGCAAGCATGACACATCAGGCGCTGCGCGCCGACAATCCAGCGGTGGCCGTCGGCCCCGCCCACAGGATAGCCGGGAAGGAGCTCGTGGGGGCCGCCCGGATACCCGGCGTCCGGACCAGGGCGCCAGCGCCTATTCACCAGCCCGGCCTTATGTGATGGCTACCGCCCGCATCGAGCAGGTCCGTCAGGTGCTGGGTGAAGTCTTGCAGTGGCAATATCCGGCCGATGCTGTGTTGTCGCATTGGTTTCGCGCCCATAAAAATGCCGGGCTGCGGGATCGTGGTGAAATTGCCGAGGCCGTATTCGACGTATTGCGCCATTTGCGCCGTTATCGTCAGTTTGCCGAGAGCGGGCAGGGCGCGGCGACACGGCGTCTGGCCATTCTGGGCTTGGCATCGGTGTGGTCGCGCGACATCTTGGACACTGGTCTGGAGGAGCACGAGAAGCCTTGGCTGGATCATGTCCAGGCTTTCGACCTGAGCAATTTATCGCCTGCCGTGCGCCACAGCGTACCCGAATGGCTGGAGTCTCAGCTGATGGCCTTGCCGGATGCCGAGGCCCTACTGCGGGCCTTGAATCAGCCTGCGCCGCTGGATTTACGGATCAATCCTTTCAAAACCGATCGGGATACCGTGCTGCAGGCCTGGGCCCAGGGGCCAGAGTCTAAATGGCCGGCTCAACCGACGCCTTATTCACCCTGGGGGATGCGTATCCAGGGGCGTCCACCGATTAACCGCTGGCGCAGTTTCGAGCGTGGCGAAATCGAGGTGCAGGATGAGGGCAGCCAGTTGCTGGCCGCTCTGGTGGGGCCGAAACGCGGCGAAATGGTGATTGATTATTGTGCCGGGGCAGGTGGCAAGACCTTGCTGCTGGGTGCCTTGATGCGCTCCACCGGGCGCTTATATGCCTTTGATGTGTCGGCTGCCCGCCTGGCACGCGCCAAGCCGCGCTTTGCCCGCAGCGGCCTGTCCAACATCGTGCCTGTGGTGATTGCCGACAAAAACGACCAGCGCGTCAAACGCTTGCGCGGCAAGGCCCACCGGGTGCTGGTCGATGCCCCGTGCAGTGGCTTGGGCACCTTGCGCCGCAATCCAGACCTGAAATGGCGCCAGCACGCCGAGACCCTGGCGCAGTTGCTGGTGACGCAGGCGGCCATCCTGGAAGATGCAGCGGCATGTGTACGCCCAGGCGGACGGCTGGTGTATGCCAGTTGCAGCTTGCTGCCGCAGGAAAACGAGCAGCAAGTACAGGCCTTCTTGGAAAAGCACCCAGACTTTGTGCTGCTGGATGCCAGCACCGTGTTGGCGGATCGGGGTATCCAGTTGCCGCTGGATGGCCCTATGCTGCAGTTGCGCCCGGATGTACACGGCACAGATGGTTTTTTTGCGGCGGTCATGCAGCGCAACAAACCGGATGTCACAGAACCAGGCGACACCGAGGATGAGCCCGCCCCCGAATAGCGGCTGCGCAGCGTGTGCTTTAGCCGTTTGCCAGCGGCGTTGCGGGGCATGGGCGGCCTCGCAAATCAGTGTGGCCTACACTAAGGGCCTCTCAGTAATCCTCGATGACGAATTGATTTTGCATGATAGACGGCCTTAACGAACAACAGCGTGCAGCCGTGACGCTGCCTGCCCAACACGCGCTGGTCCTGGCAGGGGCGGGCAGCGGTAAAACGCGGGTGCTGACCACGCGCATGGCCTGGTTGATTCAGACGGCGCACATCAGCCCTTTTGGGCTGCTGGCGGTTACCTTCACCAATAAGGCCGCGCGCGAAATGCTGTCGCGTCTGTCAGCCTTGCTGCCCATCAATACGCGGGGCATGTGGGTGGGTACGTTCCATGGCCTGTGCAATCGGCTGTTGCGGGCCCATTATCGGGATGCGGGTCTGCCGCAAACCTTCCAGATATTGGATAGTGCGGACCAGCTCTCGGCCATCAAGCGCATGCTGAAATCCCATGGGGTGGACACTGAGCGCTATCCGGCCCGCGATGTGCAGCGCATGATCAATGCGGCCAAGGAAGACGGACTGCGACCCAAAGACATGGATGTCAGCGACGGTCGGGCGCGGCAATTGGCGGATTTATATCAGCGTTACCAGGATCAGTGCGAGCGCGAGGGCGTGGTGGATTTTGGCGAGCTGTTGCTGCGCGCCTACGAATTGCTGCTGCGCGAAGCGCCGATCCGCGAACATTATCAGCGCCGTTTTCAGCATATCCTGGTGGATGAGTTCCAGGACACCAACGTCTTGCAGTATCGCTGGTTGATGCTGCTGGCCGGCAGCCACTCACCCGTCTTTGCGGTGGGGGACGATGATCAGTCCATCTATGCGTTCCGGGGGGCAAATGTCGGCAATATGGCGGATTTTGAACGCCGCCATGCGCATGGCAATGTGATCCGCCTGGAACAAAACTATCGTTCGCATGGGCATATTCTGGATGCCGCCAATGCCTTGATTGCGCATAACAGCAATCGCCTGGGCAAAAATCTCTGGACCGAGGCGGACGCGGGCGAGCCTTTGCGCGTGGTAGAGCAGGCCTCGGATCAGTTGGAAGCCCAGTGGTTGGTGGACGAAATTCGCAGCTTATTGCGCGAGGGCCGTGCGCCGCATCAGGTGGCGATTTTGTATCGCAGCAATGCGCAGTCGCGCTCTATCGAGCATGCCTTGTTTTCGGCCCGCGTGCCTTATCGGGTGTATGGCGGCCAGCGGTTTTTCGAGCGCCAGGAAATCAAGCACGTCCTGGCGTATCTGCGTCTGATCGATAATCCACATGACGATACATCCTGGATGCGTGTGGTGAATTTTCCGACCCGGGGAATTGGGGCGCGTACGCTGGAACAATTATCGGATGCTGCCCGGCAATATGACACCAGTCTGGCCGGTGCCTTGGCTTATGTCTCGGGCAAGGGCGGCAGTAGTCTGGCTCGTTTCGCCACATTGATTCGCGAGATGGCCGCGTCTGCCCAGGCACTGGATTTGCCGGAACTCATTGGCCATGTGGTGCACCACAGCGGCCTGGAAGCCCATTATCGGGCGGATCGCGAGGGTCAGGAGCGACTGGAAAACCTCCAGGAACTGGTCAATGCGGCTGCTGCCTTTGTGGCGGAAGCAGGTCTGCAGGGGCTGGTGGCCGGGCGCATCCCGCCGGCCGTCGGCATCGAGCCCATCGATGTGCCGTTCCTCGACCCGCAAGATCAGGCCCAGGCACTGCTGGAATCCCCCGCCGTGATGTCGCCGCTGGGGGCGTTTCTCAGTCACGCTTCGCTAGAGGCGGGCGATAACCAGGCCCAGGCGGGCGAGGAGGCCGTGCAATTGATGACGGTGCATGCGGCTAAAGGCCTGGAATTCGATGTGGTCTTCATCACCGGCCTTGAAGAAGGTTTGTTTCCGCATGAAAACAGCCTGCTGGATGCCGGAGGACTGGAAGAAGAACGCCGCCTGATGTACGTGGCCATTACCCGGGCGCGCGATCGTTTGACGCTGACCCTGGCGCAAAGCCGCATGCTGCATGGCCAGACGCGCTATGCCTTGCGCTCACGCTTTCTGGATGAAATCCCCGAAGAACATTTGAAGTGGATCACGCCGCGCCAACGTGCTGCCGTGCCGGATCAGCAGCCTGCCTGGCGCGGCGCCTTCCGGCGCGGAACGGGTGCCTGGCAGGACAATGCGGGCAGCAGTTTTGCACCCCGCACCCCGCGTACTCGCGCAGCGGACGTCACTGTGGGGGATCAATGCTTTCGCATGGGTGCTACCGTACGCCACAACCGTTTCGGCGAAGGCACCATTGTGGCGCTTAGCGGCAGCGGTGCTGATGCCCAGGCGCAGATCGAGTTCAGGGACGTAGGCACCAAGACGCTGGCCCTGGGCGTGGCCAAATTGGAAATCCTGGGCTAACAGCCCTACCGCCCCCGTCCCCAGCGCCGATGCAGTCGCTGGGCGGTGGTATCCAGTGCGAAGCCCAGGGCGCCGATCAAAATAATGACGGCCATCAGTTCGGAATAAGCCAGCCGGTCGCGCGTATCCAGAATGAAATACCCCAGGCCGGAACTGACCCCCAGCATTTCGCAGGGCACCAGGATGATCCAGACGATGCCGATAGCCAGGCGCAAGCCGGTCAGGATATGGCCTAAAGCCCCCGGAATGACGATTTTTAACAGAATCTCTGTGCGGGTGGCACTGAGACTGCGCGCCAGCAGCAGCCAGCGTGGGTCCAGCTGGCGCACGCCGGCGCTGGTGTTCAGAATAATCGGCCAGATCGCCGCGAAGCTGAGTAAGAAATAGATGGGGGCATCACCCACCCCGAACAACATGACGGCAATCGGCATCCAGGATAGTGGCGAGACCATGCGTAAAAACTGGAAAGCGCCGCTGGTGGCGGATTCCAGTGGCCGGGACAGGCCAATGGCCAGCCCCAAGGGGATGCCAAACAGCAAAGCCCAGAATAAGCCCACGGCGACCCGCTGCAAGCTGACCAGTGTGTGGGTGGTCAGTTGGTTGTCGGCAATCAGGTGTGCCAGGCTGGGCAGGGCCTGGCCGGGGGCAAACAAGCGTGCCATGGCCAGATCCTGACCCAGCAGGCCTATGCCTGCCGCCCACAAGAGCAGCAGGATCGCCAGCCCACCGGTGCTGAGTATCAGGCGGCGGCGTGAAGACAGGGGGGTGGGGCGGGCTCGCATCAGTTGACCTCGAAGGTTTCGGATCGGGTATAGCCACCGTCTATGCCAAAGGCCGCCAGGCCGCCCTGGGCGTCAATGGCCTTGCGCACATAACGCTCGTCCACCAGATCCCGAGCCACGAAGGCGGGGTCCAGATTTTGTAAAAAGGCGTTTTCGCCCATCACATAGGTGGATTTCAGCAATTCGACCAGTTTTTCGGTATAGCTGGGGTAGGGGTAGGGGCGAAAATCAATCCGTTGCTCTTGCCAGTCTGGGTGGCGGATCGCACCGCTTTGGGCATAAGCGGCATCGCGCTCGGCGGAGGGCAGCAGCACGCGCGCCAGGGTGGAGGCCTCGTGTGGGGTATAGGCAGCCGGATTGTTGCGTGCCAGGATATCCACGGTTTCCTCGCGGTGGCCGCGCACCCAGGCCTGGGCCTCCACAATGCCGTTGACGACCTTCTGCGACCATTCCGGGCGCTCTTGCAGATCGCGCTCGTGCATGGTGACCACGCAGCAGGCATGGTTGCGCCAGACGTCGCCGGTAAAGCGCCAGACTTTGCCGACGCCCAGTTCTTCAGCCTTGGCGTTGAAGGGTTCGGCCACAATGTAGCCTGCGATGCGCTTGCTGCCCAGCGCGGGCAGCATGTCGCCCGGTGACATGACCACCAGCTTCACCTGTTGCTTCGTGGGCTCGCCTTCGTTGATGAATTCCAGCCCGGCCTCGCGCAGCATGGCCTGCAGCACGATGTTGTGCACTGAGTACCAGAAAGGAATGGCGACGGTAGTGCCCCCCAGATCGGCTGCGGTATTGATTTCCGGCAAGACGGTCAGGCACGAGCCCTCGGTGTGGTTCCAGGCCACGACTTTGGCGGGGGATTGGCTGCCGTAGCGTGACCAGATCGTCATCGGCATCAGCAGGTGTACGACATTCACCTGACCGCTCAAGAAGGCTTCGACGATCTGAGCCCAGCTGCGAAACCGCCTGGGGGGTTCGACCTGCAGGCCTTGCTTTTCAAACAGGCCGTTGTGGTGTGCGATCAGTAGCGGTGTGGCGTCGGTAATGGGCAGATAGCCGATGCGCACGGGCGCATCTGGCTGGGCGGCGTGCGCCAGGCGACCTGCTTGCAGCAAGGGCAAGGCGCCGGCCGTGGTGAACAGAGCAGATAGCTTCAAGAACTGGCGCCGACGGGCCAGCGTGCTGTCTGGCGTGCCGCAGCACAGGTCCAGTGGTTTGTATCGTGTCATTGAGGTCTCGGTGATCTGGCGCCGCGCAGTGCCTGCAGTATTTGCACGCGCAAGCCGGTGAGTTCGGGGCTGGTTTCGTCCCGTGGGTGAGGCTGGGTGATTTCCCATTGACCGATCAGGCGGCCTGGCTGGCCGCCGATCAGCAAGATGTGATCGGCCAGCAGCAAGGCTTCGTCGATGTCGTGGGTGACCAAGAGTGCAGCAGCCCGGTGGCGGGCACGGATCTGCAACAATAAAGTCTGCATTTCGTGGCGGGTGACCTCGTCCAGTGCGCTGAATGGTTCGTCCAGCAGCAGGATTTCCGGCGCCCTGGCCAGAGTACGGGCCAGGGATGCGCGTTGGGCCATGCCGCCCGAGAGTTCATCGGGATAGCGTTGGCAGGCCGATTGCAGGCCGACCTCGCTGATGGCCTGGCGCACGCGCTGTTGGCGGGTATGGGCATCCTGTCGGGGCTGGTGGCGGAAATCCAGCCCGAAAGCCACGTTTTCTTCCAGGGTCAGCCAGGGCAGCAGGCTGGGGTCCTGAAAAACCATGCCCAGAGCGGGTGATGGTCCATTCAGGACTTGACCATGCAGGCGGATTTCACCGGCCTGAGCGGATTGCAGGCCGGCCAGCACGCGCAGCAGCGATGATTTTCCGACCCCGCTGGGGCCCAGCAGCGCAGTGATTTCCCCGGCTTGCAGGTCCAGGGAAAAATCGGCCAACACAGGCAGATTGTTCTGCTGTCCGGCCCGTCCGTATCCTAGGGAAAGATCGTGCACGCTGAGCACGCTGGGTGAGGCCTTGGGTAAAGGAGCAGTCGGGGCGACAGCCATGCTTTATGCCGCCTGACGTTGTTCTAGCGCATGGATTTCCTTGCGCAGGTGCTTCAGGGCCGGGGTGACGATGGCGACAAACAAGGCCTCGCGCAGGCGGCGTTGGGTGGGGCTGCTCATCAGATAACCTGCCGCCCCTGTATGCAGAGCGGCGGATTGGGTGGCGCGCAGACTGAGTTCGGACCCCAGCGCCCGGGCGCGCAATATGTCCAGCAAGGGAGCAGCGGCGCCCTGCAGGGCCAGCGACGTGGTCTGGGTTTGCAAGGCATGCAGATCGCGTGCCAGTTCGTCCGCCTGATCGTCCAGATAGCAGTTGACGTGTTCCAGGCGTTGGTTGCTGGCCTGGATGGTATCCAGGCTGGCTTGCACCAGACCCGCGCCCATGCCGATTTGCATCAGTAGAAAGCCGGGTTTGAAGCTTAGGATATAAGCGTCGAATTGGGCTGGTTCGGCCAGCACATCTTCCGAGGGGACATAAATGTTTTTCAGGCGCGCGCTGTAGGTGCCGCTGCCCTCCAGGCCGGAAAAGCTCGGGCAGGCGCGCAAGCTGTAGCCTTCGGTGTCTGGTGGGATTGCGAACATGAGGTAGCCGCCCTCATCCAGTGCGGCGGCGACGATCAGCAGATGACCAGGCCCCAGATTGGATACCCAGGGCAGCGCACCGTTGACGCGGTAGCCGCTGCCATCCCGGTGGGCGCGCAGGTTGATGCGCTCGATGCCGGCCAGATGCTTGACGGCATTCGACATGCCGGTGCCGGCCAGCAGCCGACCGCGTGCCACGTCGTGCAGATAACGCTGTTGGACGGCGGGGTTTTCGCTGCGTTGTAGATACCAGGCGCATGTCGCCTGGCACCAGGCCAGAAAGGCGGTGGATCCGCAGGTCCGGGCCACTCGGGCGATGATGTCGATCTGAGCAGGCAGATCCAGCCCCAGACCACCCGATTGGACGGGCAGGGCGGCGGAAAAGCCGCCCAAAGCACCCAGCGCCCGCAGGAAGTCTCCAGGGTATAAGCCCTGGTCGATGGCTTCCACCTGGGGCGCCAGGGTGTTGCGGATGATCTGTTCGATGCTGTCGTCTATATCGGCAGGCAGTGTGGCCAGTGTCATGACTATCCCCGGCGCTCAGGCGTAGGCCTGAAGTTCTGGATTGATGGGGGTGCGCGCCAGGTTATTGGCATAGTTGCACAGGGTTGCCAGGCTGACGCCCAGCACGACATCCAGGGCCTGGGCGTCGGTATAGCCCGCACCCCGCAGATTGTTCAGTGCATCGTCATCCACCTGGCCCCGATGTTCCAGCACCTGCAAGGTGAATGTGGCCAGTGCATTGTGCTTTGGGTCAGAGAGCGCCTGGGTGTTGCGCAGGGCATCGACGAGTTCTTGGGGCAGCTGCAGTTTCTTGGTGGCGAGCTTGGTGTGGCCGGCCACGCAAAAGCCGCAGCCGTTGTAGGTGGCAGCCGTGATCTGGACGATTTCCCGTTCGGTGGGGGTCAGGCTGTTGCGGCCATTGATCGCCCCCACGACTTGATAGGTTTCCAGTGCCGTCGGGGCGTTGGCCAGAACACCCAGCAGATTGGGCAAAAAGCCATTGGCTTTTTCTGCGGCGCGCAGGCGTTCCTGGGCGTCGGTGTGGGCGGATTCGATGGATTGAATGGGAAGGCGGCTCATGGCGGATCAGATGGACAAGGTTTAGACCTGTTCATTCTATGGAGCCGGGTTCTCATAGCAAACGACTATAAGAGAATTAAATTATTCAAATTTAGAATATAGACACGCCCGACAAGGCGCGTTGAGTTCTCGATAAGCCCGTGGCAGGAGCCATACGAGCTTATAAGGTTTCCAGTTCTGTCTGGATGTCCAGCCAGCTTTCCTCGTCGGTCTGCAAGGTTTTGCTGAGTTCGCCGTGTTCAGCCAGCAGGCCGGGACGGTCGTCCTTATGGGCATCGGTGTAAAAGGTCGGGTCGGCGATCAGGGCGTCCAGCTCGGCCAACCGGAGTTGGGCTTTGGCCATTTTCTCTTCGACTTTTTTCAGCTTGGTTTCCAGGGGTTTGCGGCGGACGGCCAATTCCTGGCGCGCCTGGGCTTGTTCGCGGCGCTGGGCCTTGCGGTCTTTATCCGGGGCGCTGGCGCTGCGGGCCGCCTGGTTTTGATGGGTCTGACGCTGCTGCAGCCAATCGCGATAATCTTCCAGGTCGCCATCGAAAGGCTGTATATGACCATCGGCCACGATCCAGAAGGTGTCCACGGTGGTGCGTAGCAGATGCCGGTCGTGGGAGACCAGCAGCACGCTGCCGGGGAATTCGGCCAGAGCCCGGGCCAGGGCCTCGCGGGTATCCACGTCCAGGTGATTGCTGGGTTCGTCCAGCAACAGCAGATTGGGTTTGCGCCAGACGATCAGCGCCAGGGCCAGACGCGCCTTTTCGCCGCCTGAAAAAGGGGCGACCGGTTGGCTGACCATGTCGCCGCCGAAGCCAAAACGGCCCAGCATATTGCGCAGTTCCTGTTCCCGCGTGTCGGGTGCGATGCGGGCAAAGTGCTGTAGCGGGCTGGCGTCCGGGTCCAGTACATCCAGCTGTTGCTGCGCAAAATAGCCGACTTCCAGGCCACGGGCAGGCTGAATCTGACCCGACAAGGGGGCGAGTTCCTGGGCCAGGGTCTTGACCAGGGTACTTTTGCCCGCACCGTTGACACCCAGAATGCCGATGCGGCTGCCGCCGCGCACCATCAGGTTGATATTGCTCAGAATGGTGCGGGTCGGGCCGTTGTCGCTGGCTGGATAGCCCAGTTCGGCATTTTCCAGGCGCAGCAGAACGTCGGGTGTTTGCAGCGGGTCGGGCAGGCGGATATCGATGCCGGATTCAGTCGCCAGCGGTGCCAGGGTTTGCATGCGCGCTAGCGCCTTGACCCGGCTTTGGGCTTGTTTGGCCTTGGAGGCCTTGGCCTTGAAGCGGTCGATAAAGGCCTGCAGGTGGGCCGTCTCGCGTGATTGCTTTTGGCGGGCCAACTGGTTCTGGCGCAGGCGTTCGGCGCGTTGTTCCAGGAAGTCTTCGTAGCCGCCTTTATAGCGGATCAGCTTGTCCTGCTCGAAATGCAGAATGGTCCGGGCGACGGCGTCCAGGAATTCAGTATCGTGGGAAATCAGCAGGACAGTACCGGGATAGCTGCCCAGCCAGCGTTCCAGCCACAGCATGGCATCCAGGTCCAGGTGGTTGGTGGGTTCATCCAGCAACAGCAGGTCGGATGGCGCCATCAAGGCGCGGGCCAGGGCGATACGCATTTGCCAGCCTCCGGAAAAGCTGGCCACAGGCCGCGTCCATTCGTCCGGGGCAAAGCCCAGCCCAGCCAGCAATTGCTCGGCGCGCGATGGCGCGCTCCAGGCCTCGGCTTCGACCAGGGCGGACTCCAGTTCGGCAATCTGCTGGCCTTCGTCCGGCCCCAGGGCCGCTCGGCGGACCTGCAGATCGCGTAGATGGCGATCACCGTCCATGACGAATTCGCGGGCGGCGCGGCCCGTGTCGTGCAGAATCTGTTCGACGCTGGCCAGACGCCACGCAGCCGGGATATCCAAGGTGCCGGCGTCGGGGTCGATCTGCCCTTGCAACAGAGCGAACAGGGAAGACTTGCCGGCGCCGTTTTTGCCGACAAAGCCCACCCGCTCGCCGGGGTGCACGACAAATTCGGCATCCTCCAGTAAGACCTTCACGCCGCGCCGCAGGGTCAGGCCATTCGCGCGGATCATGGGGTCAGCTGCGTGCGGCGCAGCAGCAAAATCTGGTCACTGGCAGTTTCAGTGCTGAGCCAGACAGGGTCCAGCATTGGAAAGGCGGCCTGAAAATGCGCTTGTTCGTGGCCGATCTCCAGGACCAGCAAACCGTCCGGTGCCATATGTGCAGGAGCATCGGCCAGAATCCGGCGCACCAGATCCATGCCGTCGTCGCCACCGGCCAGGGCCAGGCGGGGCTCGTGCCGATATTCCTCGGGCAGTTGGCCCATGGCCTGCGCATTGACGTAAGGCGGGTTGCAGATGATCAGGTCGTAGCAGCGGCCCGCCGGGATATTGGCGAGCAGGTCGCTGCGCAAGGCCTGAACCTGTCCTTGCAAGCCATGCAAGGCAATATTGGACTGGGCCACCCGTAGGGCTTCGGGCGACAGATCAACCGCGTCCACCTGGGCAGATTCAAAGGCCATGGCAGCCAGAATGGCCAGGCAGCCGGACCCTGTGCAGAGATCCAGCACCTGGGTGATGGCATCCGGGTCTTCGACCCAAGGGGCAAGCTGTTCGTTGAGCAGTTCGGCAATCGGCGAGCGCGGCACGATGACGTTTTCATCCACCAGAAAGCGCACGCCCTGCAACCAGGCTTCGCCGGTCAGGTAGGCGGCAGGCTTGCGGCTGTTCACACGCTCGTGGATGAGGTCGACGCAGCGCTGGCGTTCGCGTTCCAGCAACCGGGCGTCCAGAAAGGGCTCCAGCGTATCCAGCGGCAGGTGCAGGGTATGCAGCAGCAGATAGACGGCTTCGTCCCAGGCATTGTCGCTGCCGTGGCCAAACACCAGGTTGGCACCGTGAAAACGGGTGACGGCCCAGCGCAGCAGGTCGCGCAGGGTCAGAAGTTCAGTATGAGGAGAGGCCATGGTCAGATTCAATCAGGCGTGCTGTCTGGCGCTGGCCGACACCCTGGCGGCTTCAGGCGGGCGGGGCGTCGGGCAGCAATGTTTCCAGCACCCTGCGGTATATGTTTTTCAGAGGCACCAGGTTATCCAGAGGCAGGGATTCCCCAATCTGGTGGATGGTGCGGTTTAGCGGACCGAATTCAACGACCTGGGGGCACAGGCGGGCGATGAAGCGACCATCGGATGTGCCGCCGGTCGTGGACAGGGTCGCTTGTACGCCGGTCTCGTCGGCAATGGCAGATTGTAGCGCAGCGCACAAAGGACCCTGGGGGGTCAGAAAGGGTTCGCCGCTGAGGGTCCAGTGGATGTCGAATTCCAGCCCATGGCGCTGCAGAATCTGTTCGACCCTGGCTTGTAGCTCAGCCGGAGTGCTGGCCGTGGAAAAACGGAAATTGCAGTCCATCACGGCCTGGCCGGGGATGACATTGCCCACCCCGGTGCCCGCATGCAGATTGGATGTCTGGAATGTGGTGGGGGGGAAATAGGCATTGCCCTGGTCCCAGACCGTGGTGCTGAGTTCGGCCAGGGCGGGCGCCAACTGGTGCACAGGATTGCGGGCCAGATGCGGATAGGCCACATGACCCTGAATGCCGTACACCGTGATGCGGGCCGACAGCGAGCCGCGACGGCCGTTTTTGATGGTGTCGCCCAACTGTTGCGTGCTGGTGGGCTCGCCGACGATACAGTAGTCCGGGACTTCTGCGCGGGCCTGCAAAATGCGGCAGACATGCACCGTGCCATCCGTGGCGGGGCCTTCTTCGTCCGAGGTCAACAGCAGGGCGATGGAGCCCTGGTGCCGGGGGTGGGCGGCGATGAATTCCTCAGTCGCCACGACAAAGGCGGCAATCGAGGTTTTCATGTCGGCCGCGCCCCGGCCTACCAGTTGGCCGTTGTGCAGCGTGGGTTGAAATGGGGGGCTGGGCCAGTCGGATGCCGGGCCGGGCGGGACCACGTCGGTGTGACCGGCAAACACCAGCAAAGGGCCATCGGTGCCGCGCCGCGCCCAAAGATTGCTGACCTCTGCGCTGGGCAGGGATTCACAGTGGAAGTCCAGGTGCTGCAGGCGCTGGGCGATCAGCGCCTGGCAACCAGCGTCGTCCGGCGTGACGGACGCGCGGGCCATCAGGTCTAGGGTCAAGTTCAGGACGTCGTGGTCTGCCATATCAGGCCCGCAGCAGGTCGTTGATGCTGGTTTTTGCCCGGGTCCGGGCATCGACGCGTTTGACGATGACCGCGCAAGCCAGGCTGTGGCTGCCGTCGGCAGCGGGCAGTGAACCCGGCACCACGACCGATCCAGCCGGCACTCGGCCGTAGTGGATTTCTCCTGTGGCGCGATCGTAGATCTTGGTGCTTTGCGAGATGAACACCCCCATGGCCAGGACTGAGTTTTCCTCGATGATCACCCCTTCGACGACTTCAGAGCGGGCGCCGATGAAGCAGTTGTCTTCGATGATGGTGGGACCGGCCTGCAGGGGTTCCAGCACGCCGCCGATGCCCACTCCGCCCGACAAGTGCACATGACTGCCAATTTGTGCGCAGGACCCGACCGTGGCCCAGGTGTCTATCATGGTGCCCGCGCCCACGTAGGCGCCGATATTCACATAGGATGGCATCAGAACTACGTCCGGGCCGATGTATGCGCCACGGCGTACGGTCGCCGTGGGAACCACGCGAAACCCGCCTTGCTCGAAATCCGCTGGGGAATAGTCCTGGAACTTGAGCCCGACTTTATCGTAATAGCGCAGCGGCCCCTGTCCCACCAATTGGTTGTCGTTCAGCCTGAAAGACAGCAACACGGCTTTTTTGATCCATTGCTGCACTTGCCACTGACCATCAATTTTTTCTGCGACTCGCAAAGATCCATTGTCCAGCCCAGCCAGGGTCTGCTCGATGGCAGTGATGAGATCAGTCGGCGCATGGCCTGGGCTGAAGGATGCCCGGTCTTCCCAGGCGGCGTCGATGAGGTGGCGTACCGGTGTGTTCATGATTGTGAACTCGACTGATTGCCGATCGTGGTTTGGCGTCGGCAAAATAAAAAGCGGAATGAATTTTAACAGTCTCATCGATCATGCAAAAAAACAGTTTTCTTGACATGGATCAAATTTCTATCAAAAATAAAATAGGGTCAATCAAGGAATAACAATGATCAGCAATGGGGATAAGCGCTTGATAACGTGGTGTGCGGCAGTATTTGCCACGCTGCTTTTGGCGGGCTGTGACAACGGAGGGTCCAGCGATGTGGCTGCCAATGAACCCGGCAGCGATAAGCCCAACATCCTGTTTGTCATGATGGATGATGTCGGGATCGATCAGATGACGTCGTTTGGCTATGGCGGGGCCAATGCTCCCCGAATGCCTCATATGGATGCGGTGGCCCAGGCTGGCGTGCGTTTTCGCAATACGTGGGCGCAGCCGGAATGTTCGCCGGCGCGGGCGGGCTTTTTTGCGGGTCGATATCCCACCCGCACGCATATCTATCAGGCCATTGGTGAAAATGACCTGGCCAATGCCCAGTTGTCGCCCTACGAGGTCACCACCCCGAAGCTGCTGAAGCAAGCCGGTTACCAAAGCGCCATGTTCGGCAAGTTCCACTTGGCCGGCCCGCATAACAACCCGGCTGAATACAACGCCCCCGGGGTTTTGGGTTGGGATTATTTCTATGGCTGGATCGACGGCATGCCGCCCGCGATCGACACCACGGCGGGGGGCTTGTCCAGCCATACCAATACAGCATATTCCTGCGGTTTTGTGCCAAAGTCGGAATCCAACCAGGGGGCTTGCTTTTACAGCCCTGACAGCAATCGTCCTGCGGTGGCTGCGCCGCTGGACCCAGCCTCAAAGGATGCCGCAGGCCTGCAGTGCGTGACCTCAGGCGGGCTGTTTGTGCCTGGGGCCAGCCCGGCGGACGCGCGCCCGGCATTTTTGAATTTCGATATCGACCAATACAATGCCTACTATGTGTCGCCTTTGCTGATCGTCGATCATGGCCAGATTACCCGCGACCCCAGGGTTGATCCGCCCATTCGCGGCTACCGCACCACCATCGAGACCAATGCCGCCATCGACTGGATAAAGTCCAGGCCCTCTGGCCAGCCCTGGATGGCCACCGTCAGCTATACCTCGGCGCACACCCCCTGGCAGTCGCCTCCGGGGGGCCTTACATCCGAGCCCGCCACCCCGGTTGATGGCACCGACTGCGTTGGCCTGCCGCGTGGCCGCATGATTCAAAACCGCATGACTGAAGCCATGGATACGGAGTTTGGTCGTCTGCTGGTAGAAACAGGCCTGGCCAGCTACCAGGCGGATGGTTCCTTGCATTACGACCCCAAGGCCAGCAACACCATGATTGTCATCATTGGCGATAACGGCACGCTGGGGCAGGCGGTCAAAAATCCCTTTGATGTATCCCGCGCCAAGGGCACGGCCTATCAGACGGGGGTGTGGGTGCCGCTGATCGTAGCAGGCCCCCTGGTGGCCGAGCCCGGCAGCAAGATCAATCACATGGTCAATGGGGTGGATCTGTTCCAGCTCTTTGGCGAACTGGCCGGTATCGATGTGCACCAGGCGGTTCCGCGCACGCTGGATTCCGTGGGTCTGCGCGACTATCTGGTCAATCCGGCGCAGCCCGCCATGCGCACCGTCAATTTCGCCATCAGCGGGCTGAATCAGCAGGTGGGCGATCAGCGTAATTCGCCTTGTGTGGTTGATCCTGGCCTGCAGGCCGATGGCTCGACCACCACCACGAACTTTGCCGGCAAGACCTGCATGCAGGTGGCCACCAACAAGCACATCTGCGAAGACAATATGGGTATCTGGTGGGGGCCGGATCACGACACGCTGACCGACCTGGCGGGTTATGCTCCCAGCGTGGCGCGCTACAACACGTGTGCCGAAGTCAACAAGGATCTGTATGCCGCCAACCAGGGCGGGCCGCATGCAGGCGAACTCTACACCACGTTCCCGGACCAATCCGTGGCGCTGCGCAATCATGACTACAAGCTGGTGCGCAATACTTTCCTGCTGTTTGATCCCGCACAGCCTGATCCCGTGACGAAAAACACCGAAGAGTTCTATCCAGTCAACGAAGCCGAGGCTCCGCATGGGCAAATCGGGGCCTTGATGCTGGACACGGTAGACAATAATTTATTTGATGCCAATGGCGGTTTCAAGGCCGCCCCCTCACAAGAGGCGGTGGCGGCCTACGAGCAACTGGAATCAAAGCTCAATGCCATGATGGTGGCCAGCCTGGATTGTCCGGGGGATGGCAATATCGATGGTCAGGTCAATCATATTGATATTGACATCTGGAGCCAACTCTCGCAGCATTGGGGGCAATCAAGCCTCTATGATTTCACCGGATTTTCCGCGCCTGATGGCAGTCAATTGCCAGATGGTCTGACAAACAGCTTGGATTACGCGCTCATTTCAGCCCAACAGTCCAAGCCTTGCCCACCGACTTATGGCATTTATTAAACGGATACACCTCAGGTTTTTCTGGTTGACCCTGGCCATCGCGCTGGCGGCTGGGCTGGGGGCTTATGCCTGGTCGGATCGGGTGGCTGTTTCCCAGCCCACCGAGCCTGTGGTCATTGTCGGGGATGGCCAGGGCACGCCGCGCAATATGGCCTGGGTGCCGCCCGGGGTGTTCCAGATGGGCAGCGACAGCAAGCTTGCCCAAAACAACGAAAAACCCGCCCATCCGGTTCAGGTGCATGGGTTTTGGATGGACCTTACCCATATTACCAACGACCAGTTCGCTGATTTCATCAAGGCCACGGGCTACGTCACGACCGCCGAGTCCAAGCCCGACTGGGAAACCATCCGGGTACAGTTGCCGCCCGGCATTCCGCGTCCGCCCGATGCGGTGCTGGTGCCTGGGGCCATGGTGTTCGTCGGGACGCTCGCGCCCGTGGATCTTTCCGACTACAGCCAGTGGTGGCGTTATGTGCCGGGGGCAAACTGGCGCCATCCCCAGGGGCCGGACAGCACCATCGAGGGCAAGGGCGATCACCCGGTCGTGCAGGTCAGCTATGCCGATGTGCAGGCTTACGCCAAATGGGCGGGCAAGCGCCTGCCCACCGAGGCCGAATGGGAATACGCCGCCCGCGGCGGGCTGGAACAAGCCACCTATGTCTGGGGCGACGAGCTAAACCCCGACGGCCAGGCCATGGCCAATTACTGGGATAAAAGCCAGCCCACGTTTCCGGTGGTAAAGCCCGAAGCAGGCGGCGCCACCGGCACCTTGCCGGTGACCTCGTTTCCTGCCAATGGCTATGGCTTGTACGACATGACCGGCAATGCCTGGCAATGGGTGGCGGATTGGTATGACGCCCGCTATTTTGCTCAGCAGGCCCAGGCCGCAGCCGGCCAGCCGGTGGATAATCCACGCGGCCCCAAGCAGTCTTATGATCCCTCCGACCCTGGGGTGCCGGCCACCGCCCCTAAGCGCGTTATTCGCGGTGGCTCATTTCTGTGCAACGAAAACTACTGTCTGTCTTATCGCCCCAGTGCGCGCCAGGCGTCCGACCCCTATAGCCCCATGTCACATGTCGGTTTCCGCCTGGTGTCCGATGCTCCTGCGCCTACCCCGCAGCAATCCGCCTTGTTGGTCGCGGCGGCGCATTAGTGCGTAGCAATACGGGTTCCACGGCAAGCGCGGTGTCTGGTCCGATCGTGAGCGGTTTGTTGTTGCCTGCATGATCGATCCCTGGACCCCTTGGCCGGTCAGTCTGACCACTGTGCTCTTGGCGGCACTGGGTTTGTCTGTGCTTCTGTGTCTGGTGCTGGTGCGGCTGGCCTGGTGCCTGCCCAGACGACTGGACCCAGACCTTCCTGCGGTCCCGACCAAATTACACAGGCGCTTGCGGCTGTTTTTTTGCGTGCTGGCACCCTTGCTGGCCTTGGTGTGCGGCTGGCGCTTCGGGGCCACTGGCGCGGCGTTGGCCGCGGTTTTTTTTGTTTGTATCTTGCTGGCCTTGGCCTGGATCGATGCGGAAACCAGTTTTTTGCCTGATTGGCTGACCTTGCCATTGCTGGGGACAGGTTTGCTGGCCAGTGCCTGGGGGGTATTCGCCACCTTCATGGATGCCCTGATCGGGGCGGCGGTCGCTTATCTGGCGCTGTGGTGCCTGTGCCAGGCGTTTTTATGGCTGCGGGGCGTACAGGCCATGGGCGGCGGCGATTTAAAATTATTGGCGGCCCTGGGGGCCTGGCTGGGTTGGATGGCTTTGCCCAGGATATTGCTGATCGCCGCGACGGTGGCTTTGGTGGTAGCCTTGCTGCGTCGGGCTGCTGGGCGGCTGGCAGCAGGCCAGACCTTCGCCTTTGGGCCTTATCTGGCGGGTGCCGGCATCATGGTGTTGTTGGGTGGGTGAATATGGATGATCTAATGCGTCAAGATCGGTTCGAAACCGGCCGCAGCGGGGGCTGGGCTAGGGGCGGCAATATGCTGTATGGTGCCGTCCAGGCTGATGCTGATGCCGTCTGCGGTCATGGTGTCCAGGATCGCCCCGGGCGCCAGGGTATCGCCCAGGCGATAGGCTTGTGCCGGGGCACCATCTACCGACAGCAGTACCGTGCCGCGTGGCCCACCGACAATCAATCCCAGGATTTTAATATGCAACTGACCTCGACCACTGCCGAACCAGGCGACCACGGCGTCCGGGGCTTGGCCCGAAGTGCTGCTTTGCCCCAGTTGGGCCGGCGCGGGGGCCGGGGCCGGGGCCAGCAGCAGCGCCCCCCATATCCCGATGCCGCAGGCAATGGCCAGCAGGGCGATGGCGCGCAGGAAGCTGGGGCCATGCTGATCGATGGCGGCAGGCAGCAATCGGGTAGGCAGGTTCATGAAGAAAGCGGGGTTCGCAAGACTGGGTCGACGGCTCAGTATAGAAGCCCCCGCTCATTGCCACAACGTGGCTTTTCCCTGATCGAAATCATGGTGGTCGTGGTCATCATGGGGGTGCTGGCGGCATTGATTGTGCCCAATGTCATGGATCGGCCGGATCAGGCACGGGTGATTGCCGCCCGTCAGGATGTAGCATCCATCATGCAGGCGCTTAAGCTATACCGCCTGGATCATGGCCGTTATCCGACGTCCGAGCAGGGTTTGTCGGCGCTGATCGGTGGGAAAAACGGACAGACAGCTTATATGGATCGGATGCCGGTCGATCCTTGGGGCTCGCCCTATCAATATCTCAATCCTGGCGTACATGGCGAGATCGACGTGTTTTCCCTGGGGGCTGATAGTCAGCCGGGGGGGGAGGGCAATGATGCCGAAGTCGGTTCCTGGGGCCGCTGAAGCCAGTCGACAAGGCGGATTTTCGCTGATCGAGATGATGGTGGTGTTGCTGATTATCGGCATTGCCGCCTCGCTGGCAACTGTGTCGGCCTTTGGCGACTCATCGCGCCGTGCCTTGCAACAAGAAGCAGATCGCCTGGCCGTGCTGTTTGCAACGGCGCAGACTCAGGCACGGGCGACCGGACAGGTCATTCTTTGGCATCCAGCGCCGCATGGCTATGCCTTTCAACGGATTCCCCGTCGCCTGCTGCTGCCGTCGCGGGTGGCGATGGGCGCGGGGCGCGTGCTGGATACGGAGTTTCCGGCTGATTCTCCATTGCGTCCCCGGCAATGGCCCGAGGGGCTGGATATTGTGGTCAGCGTGCAGCCCGACGCGGTGCTGCGGTTTGATGCGGACTGGGTGCATGCGCCTTTGCAGATTGACTTGCGTTCGGGGCGCCAGCAGGTGCAGATTCTACGCCGAGGGGATGGCAGCTACGAGGTCCGGCAGTGAGTCCTGGTCAACGCGGCTTTACCCTGATCGAAGTCTTGGTGGCCCTGGCCATCGTCGGGGTGGCGTTGGCGGCCAGCATCCGGGCATTGGGTCAGGGGGTCAACAGCACACAGGCGCTGCAGCAGCGCAGCCTGGCGATGCTGTCGGCCAGTAATGTATTGGCCGACATGCAGCTGCAACAGGGTTTTCCACCCCAGGGCAAATCCCGGCAGGCCTGTCCTCAGGGGGGGCTGGCCCTGCAATGCGAACAAATCGTGCGGGCGACGCCCAACGTCCGTTTCAGGCGTGTCACCATCCAGGTGCGTCTGGGCGATGGCCCTGTCCTGGCGGAATTGGATGGCTTGGCGTCGCGGCTGCCATGAAGGCGCTGCATTCCGCCCAGCGGGGCCTGACGCTCATCGAGGTGCTGGTTGCGCTGGTGCTGCTGGCTCTGCTCAGTCTGATTGCCTGGCGTGGCCTGGATGCCGTGTCCGGGGCCACCGAGCGCCTGGGTGCCCAGGCCCGGGAGACGCAGTCCCTGATGCAGGTTTTTGGACAACTGGAACGGGATTTGCAATTGCAGGCGGGGCCGGATGTGCTGCTTGCCTGGGCGTTGGTCTCGGATCGGCCCTCTGCGCGAATTCAGCTATTACCGCGCACGCCCGGCATGTCCTGGGATCAGGTCGACGGCCTGCGCTTGGTGCGTGCGGCAGGCGGTGGCCAATGGCAGCAGATTCATTGGTTTTATACACAAGGCGGCTTGTTTCGGGCGGCGGGGCAGCCTGGTTATGGATTGCCTTTGCCCGCGCCCGGCGCGCCTGTCCAGTTACTGGATCAGGTCACGGCCTGGTCTTTGCGGGTCTGGGTGCCGGGTCGTGGCTGGACTGAACCCGATCGGCTGCGGGTGGCCGCAGCGGCGCCCGCAGGGACTGCGCCAGTGCGTGGGACCAGCCAGGATGAAGGCCTCGTCGGCCTGGAGTTTTCGATGCTGCAGGGCAGAGATGACTCTGCCCTGCCTTATCGTTCCGTGGTCCTGTTGCCATGAAGAATCCGGATCAGTCCCAGCGCGGGGTCGCGATTATTATGGCCTTGCTGGTCGTGATGGTGGCCGCCATTCTCGCCACGGCCCTGATAGACCATCAGGGCCAGTGGCTGGCGCGACTACGCATTGAGCGCAATCTCACGCAGGGCCAGTGGCTGTTGCGCGGCGGGCTGGATTGGTCGCGGCTGATTTTGCAGATGGATGCCCGGGATAATGCCACCACGCGGTTGGATGGCTTGTGGACCCAGGCCTTGGCGGATCTTCCCGTGGGGCCGCCGGAAGATCCGCAGCGCGCCCTGTTTTCCGGTCAGATCGAAGACATGCAGGGCCGTTTCAATTTGCTGGATCTCGCGCAGGGCGGTCAGATCAGGCCGGCGGCGACCCAGGCGCTGGAGGCTCTGCTGCAGTCTTTGGGCCAGGACCCGACATGGGCGGGGCCGATTGCCCGCCGCGTGGCCGACAGCCAGCCTGCCGCAGGTCGTGCGCCGCGTGCGCTGGGGCTGCAGGACGTGTCAGATCTGACGGCGGTCGCTGGCTTGCCTGCAGACTTGCCTGGGGTGCTGGATGCTTTTGTGGCCGTCATTCCCGAGACGGTTTCCATCAATATCAATACGGCGCCCGCCGAGGTGCTGGCTGCAGCCGTACCGGAATTGAGCCTGGCAGGCGGCAGGGATTTGGTGGCGCAGCGCCAGCATGGACAGTGGTTTGTGCACCGGGGCGATATTGTCAATCGCCTGCGAGATCTGCCATCCACGGCTTTGCGGCGTCTGGATGTGCGTAGTGATTGGTTCCGGATCACCGGAGAGGTGGTCTTGGATGATACGATTGTCGCTTTGCAAGCCCTGCTGCATCGTGACAAGCAGGGGCGGGCCGTGGTCCGATGGGTTCGCCATGAATAAAAACAAACAGAGACAACACATACGGCTGGCCTTGCCGGCGCTTTGCGATTTGACGCTGGATACACCGCTGGCTTTTGCGCTGCTCGGTCGTGATGGGCGCGTGTTGCGTGCAGGCGAATTACCGTTGCGCGAATTGGCGCCGAGTCTGGGAAACTGGCCTGTGCAGGTGGCTTTGCAGGCCGGGGACGCAGTCGTCGCCAGCGTGGCCGTGCCGCCTGTCCCGGCGCGGCGTTTGTCTGAAGTCGTTTTTAGCGTCATCGAGCCCATGGTTCTGTCCAATCTGTCGCAATTGCTGCTGGCGCATGGGCCGCGTCGGGCCGATGGCAGCGTGGTCGTGGCGTGGGGTGACAGGACGCGATTGGCCCAGGCCTGGGCGCTGCTGCAGGAAGTCGGCCTGCAGCCTGTCTCACTGGTGCCACAGGCTTTGGCCTTGCCTGCGGATGACCCGCAGCCCGCACAATCTCTGGTTTTGCCCGTGGGGCCGCGTTGGCTGGGAGATTGGCCCGCTTGGTCGTTGGCCGACGGCCTGACGGATAACCGAAACGGGCTGGCCCGCTGGCACCGGCCTTTGGTCTGGTCGGGCTTGGCCGTGGCGATCTGGGTGCTGGGCCTGAATCTCTATGCTGGCCAGCAGCAGGGGCGCCTGGATGACTTGAATCAGGCGATGCGGCAGACGGTCGAGCAGGCTTTCCCCCAGATTTCCGTGGTTATCGATCCCCTGCGCCAAGCCCAGCAGCAGCGCGATGCCTTGCGCTTGTCCGGGGGGGATGTCACAGAGACTGATTTTCTGCCCCTGGCCATGGCCGCTGCCGATGTGCTGGGTTTTGCCCAAGGCCAGGTGCGTGCCGTGCAGTATCAGGATGGTGTGCTAAGCCTGGATTTGGTGTCCGGCTATCAGCCGCCCGCCTCATTGGCAGCCTTACAGCAGGCTGCCGCCGCGCGGCATATCCTGGTCGAGCACGACGAGGCGCAGCCGCAGCGCTGGCAGGTCCGCGAAGGGAATGCGGAAGGGGCAAAAAAATGACCCGATTTTTGACGACCTGGCATGCATCATGGTTGCGGCTTTCAGGGCTGGTGATGACACGGGCGGGAGGCATCTGGCGTGGCTTCAGTCCCCGCGAGCGTCGGTTGCTGCAAGTGGCAGGCCTGTTGCTGGCAGGCTTGCTGATCTGGGGACTGGGCGTGCGTCCGGCGTTGCGCACCCTGGATACCGTGCGTGTGCAGCTGCCGACGCTGCAGGGGCAGGCGGCCAGTCTGGACGCGATTGTGCTTGAATCCCAGGTGCTGGCCCGCAGTCGGCATGGCAGCATGACGCCGGAGGCCACTGATCAGGCCTTGCGCGATGGTCTGGCGCAGGCGGGTATAGTCGGCACGCTGACGCGCGAGTCTCCGAACCCGGCTCAAATCACCGAATCCGGCCAGCGCTGGACACTGCAGTTGTCTCAGGTTCCTGCCCCAGCATTGCTGGCTTGGTTGGCTGGTTTGCCGCAGATGGCACGGGTGCGAGTGGCCCAGTTGGCCCTGCAGCGCAGCCATGTGGATGGTCGGGATCGACCTGGTCTGCTGGATGGTCAGGTGGTGCTGATCCTGCCGCCCGAGAGCCGCCCATGATGCGATGGTCGCGTCGGTTTGCTTTGTGGTGTGTGGTCGCTGTGCTTGCAGCGCTGTTGGTCTTGCCGGCGCGCTGGATCATGGCCTGGACGCAGGACACGGCCCTGGTGCGGGTCACGGACGCGCAGGGCAGCGTCTGGTCCGGACAGGCGCGTCTGGCCGTGGGCATTCCAGGACAGCAGCGCAGCCTGCCTGATCTGCTGCGTTGGCATTTCAGCTTGGCCGGGGGGCCGCGCCTGGTGCTGATGCATCCGTGGTTACGCGGGCCGTTGGACCTGTCCCTGAGCTTTAATGGGCTGTCGTTGTCAGGCCAGTCCTTGCGGGCGCCGGCGGCGATGCTGACGACTTTCCATGCCTTGTTCAATTCGCTGGACCTGGGCGGGGAACTGCTGCTGCAGTGGCCCGATTTGCACTTGGGGTGGCGGGGGCGGCCACAGGCCGTGCAGGCCAATGTGGCTGTTCTGCAGGCGCAATGGCGGGCGGCCAGCTCGGCCCTGAGCCAGGTGCGGCCATTGGGCGATTATGATGTGTCCATCACTGCGGCAGGGGCGGGGGGGTATGGACTGCAATTGCGCACGGGCCAAGGACCTTTGTTTCTGCAAGGGGAAGGCACGCTTTCCCAGGCCGGTCGCTTTCAATTTCAGGGGTGGGCCTGGGCCGACCCCGATGCTTCTTCCAATACACAGGCGGCCCTGCGGGGTTTGCTGTCAGCCCTGGGGCCGCAAACCGGTCCTGACGGGCGTCGATCACTGCGGATGTAATTTGATGAATCAAGACCTTGCCTGGACTCACTCGATGAACGCGGCCGGAGATACCGTGCAGCGCACAATCCGGCCTGTTGATCGGCGCGCTTTGCCTGTTGGGCTGCTGCCATTGTTGGGTCTGTTGCTGGTGCTGGGCGGCTGCGCCACCCCCAAGGATTCGTCCGAGCCGCTTGAATCCCCTCTGGTGGTGTATACCGCTGTGGGGTCGAAGCAGGCGGTGCCCGCGCCCCGCTTCGGGGCTGCGCCCGATGCCAAGCAGGCAACCCGACCACGTCGTCTGCAGCCTATTCCGACGCGCCCGGGACCAGATGATTCCTCGGTGGCCAGCCAGCAGGCCGATCTTGGCCAGCCCATTACGCGCCTGAATTTCCAGGAAGCGGAGCTTGGCGGGGTAGTTCGGGCACTGGCCCAGTTCACTGGCCGTAATTTTGTCGTCGATCCGCGTGTCAAGGGTCAATTGACCCTGGTGTCGGACGTGCCGGTCGATGCAGACACGGCCTACGCCATGCTGCTGGGTGCCTTGCGCATGCAGGGTTTTGCCGTGGTGGATATTGATGGGGTCAACCGGGTAGTGCCAGAAGCCGATGCCAAGCTGCTCGGTGGCACGGTTGTGTCCGGGTCCTCCTCGGCCACGGGTGGCGAACTCCAGACGCGCGTTTATCCTTTGCGTTACGAAAATGCGGCGGATCTGATTCCTGTGCTGCGGCCTCTGGTTGCCCCCAACAACACGATCACGGCGCAGGCTGGCAGCAACGCCCTGGTCATCACCGATTATGCCGACAATCTGAATCGCATCGCCCAGGTAATTGCCCGGATCGATACCCCCTTGACCGTCAATACCGATGTGGTGCCGATCGAGTACGGGGTGGCGTTGGATATCGCGTCTTTGGCCCAGCAACTGCTGCAAGACGGTGCCAATCGCAGCAATCAACAGGTGGCGGTGCTGGCCGATCCGCGCAGCAATTCGGTGCTGTTGCGTGCCATCACACCCGAACGCCTGAAGCAGGCGCGTGATCTGATTCTGCGCTTGGACACGCCGGAATCGCGCACAGGCAATCTGCATGTCGTGTATCTGCGCAATGCCCAGGCCACGCACCTGGCCGAAGTCCTGCGTGGGGCCCTGTCCGGTCAGGGCGCGGCGGGCAGTGCCGGGGATGGCAGCATGCCAACGCTGTCCGGTGCTTCCGCCGCTCAGGGGGGGGCCACAGGCTTGCCCGGCGGGTGCGTTGTCCGCCTTGTCTACTTCATCCGACAGCGGCGGCGGGATGGGTGGCGGCGGATTTCCGATGCAGGCATCTTCCAACAGTCAATCTGTGGCGTTTTCCGCCGGAGGAGCCACGATCCAGGCGGACCCCGCCACCAATACCTTGGTCATTTCGGCGCCTGAACCCCTGTATCGCAGCCTGCGCGAAGTCATCGATCAGCTGGACCAGCGCCGTGCCCAGGTCCTGATCGAAAGCCTGATCGTCGAGGTCAATGCGGACAAGGCTGCCGAATTCGGCGTGCAATGGATGGCGGGGGGCAATGGCTTCAATGGTGATGGGGCCGCCGTCTTTGGCGGCGCCAACCTGGGCGGTACCGGGCTGGGTGCCAATGCGGCGAAGACCTTCACCACCATCGACGCGCTGGGCAAGGGGCTGAGCCTGGGGGTGGTCAACGGCACTGTCAATATCCTGGGCAAGCAGGTCCTGAATCTGAGCGTGTTGGCCAATGCCATGCAGCAGCAATCCGGGGTCAATGTGCTGTCCACCCCCAATCTGATGACGTTGGACAATGAACCGGCAAGCATCATCGTCGGCCAGACCGTGCCGTTCGTCACGGGCTCTTACACGACATCGGGTGATGGGGCCAGCAATCCGTTCCAGACCGTGCAGCGTGAAGACGTGGGCCTGACTCTGCGTATCCAGCCGCAGATTTCCGAAGGTGGCACGGTAAAGTTATCGCTTTACCAGGAAGTCAGCAGCGTGGACCCGTCCTCCAATATCAATAGCGGATCGATCATCACGCGCAAGCGTGCGCTGGAGACCAAGGTGCTGGTCGATGATGGTCAGATCATCGTGTTGGGGGGCCTGCTGGAGGACATCATGAACGACACGACAACTGCGGTGCCTTTGCTCAGCGACATTCCCGTGCTGGGCAATTTATTCAAGTACCAGTCGCGTAACCACCGTAAGACCAATCTGATGCTGTTTTTGCGGCCCCATATCGTGCGAACCGCCCAAGATGGCGCCCGTCTGACCTTGGATCGCTATAACTTCATGCGCTCCGCCCAGACCAATCTGCCGATCGAACAATCCTGGCTGATGCCCAACGATGCCATCACCGATCTGCCGGGGCTGCAGCGTGATTCGGCCTCGGGCCTGCT
The DNA here is from genome assembly GCF_034675845.1 of Castellaniella sp. Taxonomy (NCBI): domain Bacteria; kingdom Pseudomonadati; phylum Pseudomonadota; class Betaproteobacteria; order Burkholderiales; family Alcaligenaceae; genus Castellaniella; species Castellaniella sp. The sequence continues at coordinate 262,821 of NZ_JAUCCU010000001.1, read as the reverse complement.
GGATTTGCGCGGTTTCAGGCGTGCCGATGAGGCCAGCCCGGCCAGCTCGGGAGGCGCACCGGCGCAGCCTGCCGTCGTGCCGCAGCCATGAGCAACCGGCTGGCCTATTCCTGGGCGCGCACCTGGCGGGTCTTGTTGCAAGACGGCGTGCAGGGCCAGACATTGACGGTCTCGGAGCGCACGCCCGCCTGGGCCTTGGCCGAGATTCGCCGGGTGCATGGCGTGCTTGAACCACGCGTGATTCCCGATGCGGATCTGGATACCTTGCTGGTGGCCGCCTATGCGCAGACGGGGGATGCAGCGACAGTCGTGGATGAAGCTGCTCAGGATATCGATCTGGACAGGCTGCTGCAGGACCTGCCCGAGATCGAGGATCTGCTGGACACGCATGAAGGCGCCCCCATCATCCGCATGATCAATGCCTTGTTCACCCAGGCCGCGCGGGATGGTGCCAGCGATATCCATATCGAAGCCTTTGAAACCCATTCCGTGGTGCGCTACCGGGTGGATGGCACCTTGCGCGATATCGTCAGCCCGCGCCGAGCCTTGCACAACGCACTGGTGTCGCGCATCAAGGTCATGGCCAACCTGGATATCGCTGAAAAACGCCTGCCCCAGGATGGCCGCATCGGTTTGCGGGTGGGGGGACGGCCTATCGATGTGCGGGTTTCGACCCTGCCCACCGGCCATGGCGAACGCGTGGTGCTGCGCCTGTTGGACAAAGAGGCTGGTCGCCTGCAACTAGAGCGCCTGGGCATGGCCCCCGATGTGCTGCAGGGCCTGGATGAACTCATCCGTCGACCGCATGGCATTGTGCTGGTGACGGGGCCTACGGGCAGCGGTAAAAGCACCACCCTGTATGCCGCGCTGGGGCGCCTGGATGCGTCCACCACCAATATCCTGACGGTCGAAGACCCCATTGAATATGACTTGCCCGGCATTGGCCAGACTCAGGTCAATCCGGCCATTGACCTGACCTTTGCCTCGGCGCTGCGAGCCATTTTGCGCCAGGACCCGGATGTCGTCATGATTGGTGAAATCCGTGACCTGGAAACCGCTGAAATCGCGGTCCAGGCATCCCTGACCGGACACCTGGTGCTGGCGACCCTGCACACCAATGACGCCGTGTCCGCCGTCACCCGCTTGCTGGACATGGGGGTCGAATCGTTCTTGCTGGCCTCGACGCTGCAGGGCGTGTTGGCCCAGCGTCTAGTGCGCAAGCTCTGTCCTCAGTGCCGCATCTTGCACGATGACGGCCATGCCGATTGGCATCCCCAGGGTTGTTCCGCGTGCGGGCATACTGGCTATAGTGGCCGCACCGGGGTGCACGAACTGTTTCTTCTGGATGATGGCTTGCGAACCATGATCCATGGGGGGCAGGGCGAGATGGCCTTGCGTCAGACGGCTGCAGCGCAGGGGATGCGTAGCCTGCACCAGGATGGAGAGCGCTGGATACATGCCGGTGTGACTTCGCGGGCCGAAATCGAGCGCGTCACTCGCGACCGTTGATCCACGCCGAGGACACACATGCCATCCTATCACTACGAAGCGATTAACCAGGCCGGTGGCACCGAGCATGGCCGTCTGGATGCCGACAGCGAACGCAGCGCCCGCCAGCATCTTCGCAATCAGGGCCTGCTGCCCATCAAAGTCGTCGAATCCCGGCGTCAGGGCGCAACACGCCTGGAATGGGGCAGTCGCATCCGCGACCGAGAACTGGGCTGGTTGACGCGCCAACTGGCCAGCCTGCTGGCGGCCAGCCTGCCGCTGGAATCCGCCCTGCGGGTCACGCTGGAACAGGCCGAGCGCCCGCACGTGGCGCGGGTGCTGGCGTCGGTGCGCGACGATGTGCGCGCCGGGCTGCGCCTGGGGCAGGCGTTGGCAGCCCATCCGCGAGACTTTCCCGACATTTACCGCGCCCTGGTCGATGCCGGGGAACAGTCTGGCGATCTGGCCGAGGTGCTGGAGCGTCTGGCTGATTATATGGATACGCGTGGGGCCTTGCGCAGCAAGATTCTCACGGCCTTCATCTATCCTTGCATCGTCACGCTGGTCTCGATTGCCATCGTGATTTTTCTATTGAGCTACGTCGTGCCCCAGGTGGTGGGGGCCTTTAGCCAGGCCCATCAGACCCTGCCGTTGCTGACCCGGCTGATGCTGGCCTTAAGCCATGCCGTGCAGCAGTGGGGGGTGCTGGCCTTGCTGGGTCTGATACTGGTATATGGGTTTTGGCGCCTGTCCCTGCGCCATGAGCCCGCCAGACTGGCTTGGCATGCCCGGGTCTTGCGCCTGCCCCTGGTGGGGCGTTATGTACAAGGGGTCAATGTGGCTCGGTTTGCGGCGACGCTGGCGATCATGACCAGCAGCCGGGTGCCGCTATTGGTGGCCCTGGATGCGGCGGGACGGACCCTGCACAATGCCCGCCTGCAGGCGGCTGTGGTGCAGGCCACGCGCCAGGTACGCGAAGGCAGCCCCCTGGCGCTGGCCTTGCAGGCACAAAAAGTGTTTCCGCCCCTGTTGATCCACTTGGTGGGCAGTGGCGAGCGCACGGGCAAGCTGCCTGCCATGCTGGACCGGGCCGCTGGCGTCCTGGCCACAGACCTGGAGCGCCGGGCCATGACGCTGACCGCCTTGCTGGAACCTTTGATGATTCTGCTGATGGGCGGCATGGTGATGCTGATCGTGCTGGCCGTGATGATGCCCATCATCGAAATGAATCAGCTGATTCAATAGGCCTCGGAGGCCAGCGCAGCACGGCGGACACCGTGGCGCTGTGGCCGTCGGCGCCGCACGCGGACGGCTTATTTGGCAAACAGCTGGCCGATGTCCTTGAAAGCCTTGAACTCCAAGGCATTGCCACAGGGGTCCAGCAAGAACATGGTGGCTTGTTCACCGACCTGGCCTTGGAAACGGATATAGGGTTCGATGACGAATTTCGTACCCAATGAGTTCAAGCGCTGGGCCAGGGCTTCCCATTGATCCCAGGGCAGCACCACGCCGAAATGCGGCACCGGCACGGCATGGCCGTCCACCGGGTTGGTGTGGGCGTGTTCCTGGGCGGCGGTGATGGGATGTTCGTGAATCACCAGTTGGTGGCCGTAAAAATCAAAATCCACCCACTGGGTGTCGGAACGGCCTTCGGTCAAGCCGAATACCTCGCCATAGAAGTGGCGGGCGGCAGGCAGATCGTGGACGGGAATGGCCAGGTGAAACGGGGCAAGAGACATGATGGTTTCCTGTGATGAAGGGCAGGATTTGCCGCTATGCTTATCATACCCATGATGCTTATAACCGTGTCGGTGGCCGGGTAATTGCCTTGCCCTTGCGTCAAGCATTTACACTGCTGCCAGCTAACGTAAGGATGTATCAGCCGCTATGCCTATTGCCACCAATCTCCATATGGGCCATGACAACACGGCCTATCCAGACGCTTATTATGTGCGTCAGAACAAAGACCAGTTTGTTTCTACCTTGCACTCCCAAGGGGCCTGGCAGCCGGGCGAACAGCATCTGGCGCCTGCTGCCGGGCTGCTGCTGGCCGAGATCGAGCGCCGTCTGCCCAGCGACAAGCTGATTTCCCGGGTGACCTTCGATGTGTTGGGGGTGATCCATTCCGGCCCGTTTACGGTAGATGTCCAGGTGGTGCGTCCAGGCCGTTCCATTGAGCTGGTCGAGGCCCGCATGTGCCATGGCGATCAGGTCAGCGTGCATGCGCGCGTCTGGCGCTTGTCGGCCAGCGACACAACATCCGTGGAGGGCCTGGAATGGAATCCCCTGCCGCCGCCGGAATCCCTGCATCCCCTGACTTTTTCAAGCATCTGGGATGGGGGCTTTATTGCGACCCTGGAGGCCCGTCGGGGGGGGGGATAACAGGGCGGGGCGGGGCCAGTCCTGGTTGCGCACGACGACGCCCCTGGTGGCTGGCGAGGTCGACCCCCCGGTGGCTCACTTTCTTAAACTCGTCGATACAGCCAATGGCCTGGCGGTACGCCAGCAGCCTGATCGGGTGTTCTTTGCCAATGTCGATCTGACTGTGCACTTCATCCGTCAGCCCGTGGCCGGTTGGGTGGGTTTTGACACCCGAGTAAGCTTTGGCCCCACTGGATTGGGTGAGACTTTCTCGGTGCTGAGCGATATCCATGGGCCTGTGGGGACCGCCGCCCAGAGTCTGACGCTGCGCTTGCGTTAATTCATCGGGTTTCCGCCCGGATCACGATTCCCAGGCCCGCCAGCAGGGCCGCCAGGCCGACATAGGCCAGGGCGTCCGGGCGCTCGCCCACCACAGCGATCGCCAGCAAAAAGGCGGTGACTGGTTCCATCAAGGCCAGGGACACCCCGCTGGCGGCGCTGATGCTGCGCAAGCCCGTGGTAAACAGCAAATAGGCGATGCCGGTGGCCGCGACGCCCAGGAAACCCACGACCAGCCAGCCTGACAGGGTGATTTGCAAGGCGCCGGCCTGCAGCCCCGCCGCCGGCAGAGCCAGCAGCGCGCCCACAGAAAACACCCCCAGAGTCGTTACGGCGGGAGAGGCATGCTGTACCAGCTGTTTATTCAGCAGGGCATACAGGGCATATGTCAGGCCAGAAGTCAGGCACAGCAGGATGCCGATCGGGTCGGACTGCATGCCGGTGCTGCGGCCCAGGACCAACAGCACTCCCCCAGCCACAGCAATCAGCGTGCCCAGCCACCAATGTCCTGCTGGACGCGTGCCCGTGACCGCCTGCAGCAGCCCCGCCCAGATCGGGCCGCTACCCAGCGCCAGCGCCGTGCCCACCGCCACGCCGGTGATTTTGACACCGGCAAAGAACGTCAGGTTATAGCCCGCCATGCAGGCGCCTGCGCAGATGGCTTGTTTCCATTGGAATTCAGAGAGTTCGCAGCGCAGTTGGGCCGGTCCCAGCAGCCAGGTTGCATAGGCCAGGAAAAACAGGGCGGCGACCAGCAGGCGCAGCGCGCCTACCCAGTAAGGCGAAAGCGTGTCTGGCGAAAAGCTCTGGGCTGTGCCGGTGGTGCCCCAGAGTATGCCTGCACCCAGCACCAGCAGCACGCCGGATAGGGGGGAGGCCAAGCGGGCGTGGGCGGCAGTCGATTTTGGGATGGTGTTCATGGCACGATGATGCCATCTGGAGGGTGCTCAAATGATAGAGAAACGCGCATGGTGAGCCGGGCGTGTTCAGTGGATGGGCAGGCGCAAGCGTCGGGCGCTGGTCTCCAGGTCGCGCCGCAGCGCGTAAGCCAGCGCACTGGCCGAGCGGTAGCCTACCTGGGCGGCGCAGGCTTCCAGGCTGATGCCTTGGGTGATCAGGCGAGTGGCCCGCTGCAAGCGCATGGCCCGCAGATAATGCCCTGGCGTCTGGCCGGTCAGTTCCAGCAGCCGGGCTCGAAATCGTGGCACGCTGAGGTGAAACATCTCCGCCATCCGGGTGGTATTCCACGGCTGGTGCAGGGATTGGGCCAGAGTCGTATCCAGCTGGTTCAAGTCCAGCCCTCGGCGAGACGACAATACGGTGGGCAGGCCCAGCAGCAAGTTCAGCTGATCCTGGGCATTGCCGTATTCGTTCATTTGACGGCAAGCCGGGCTTAGGGCAAATCGGCGCAGTTTATCCAGGCCTGCTGATTCAGGCGCATCGATGACCAGGATGCGGGTACCCGCCTGGGCTTGATAGGCGTGTCTGGCCCCGGCAGGGATGATCAGACCGCAGGAGGAATCCGTAAAAGAAGCCCGCCCATTGATGTCGAGTTCCATGCGCCCGTTCAGTGGCACCATGATCTGCACATGATCGTGCTCGTGGGCATGGGCCTGGCCATCATAGTGACGCAACGAAGTGACAGGGCTCAGTAATGGCATGGCGGGTTTAGGTCTAATGCAGCTCCGCTATCCCGATAGTACGGGCGCCGCAGGCCTCTACCAGCGCTCGGTCGTGGCTGGCAAACAGCACGACGCGGTCCTGGGACCAGCGCTGAAACTGTTTGGCCAAGGCAATCCGCGCCTGGGTGTCCAGGCCGTTGCTGGGGCCGTCGGCCACGATGACGGCCGGGTTGCCCAGTGCGGCTGCTGTCAGGTGGACTTTGCGGCGTGTGCCCGTGGACATTTGTTCGAAGCGCTTGTCCAGATGGGGCTCCAGCCCCAATCGGTAAGCCAGGTCCAGCACCGCATCGTCCAGTGTGGTGTTTTTGCGGACGGCGAGTTCCTGCAACAGGCCGCGCCCTGTCTGGGCGGGCGATGTCAGGTCATTATCCGGGATGTAGGCCAGGCGAGCTTGGGCCTGTTCAGGGGTATCGGCCATGGAATGCCCGTCGATCCAGACGTGGCCCGCATCTGGCCGGATCACACCGGCGATTACGCCCAGTAGCGTGGATTTGCCGGTGCTGTCTTCTTCGCACAGCGCCACGCATCCGGGGGGAAAAGTGTGATTCAGCCCCTGAAAGACCATTAGGTCGCCATAGTGTTTGGTGAGATTGTCGATACGTAGCATCCAAGCAGTGTATCAAGCTATTCTTAGAGAGTATTCAATGATGCGGGAGTCATCCATGTATAAGACATTGTGTTCCACGGTTTTGGCTTCGGCCTGCTTATTGGCCTTTGCCGCCCCTGCCGGGGCTGCCGGTATCGCAGACCTTGTCAAGGACCAGGCCATTGGCAGTTTGGGCGGAGGCACATCGTCTTCGGCCGCATCAGGCTTGGGCAGTGTGGGGTCGGCCCTGGGCTTGCCCAGCATCGGTGGCGGGACAGCCAGCAATGTGGCCGGTATCTTGCAATATTGTGTCCAAAAAAAATACCTGGGCGGCACGAGTGCCGCCAGCGTCAAGGATAAGCTGCTGGAGCAAGCCGGGGTGACCCAGAAAAAACCGGATACGGGCTATCAGCAAGGTCTGAGCGGCTTGCTGTCGGGCAGCGACGGCTCGTCCTTTGATATGAATAAGCTAACAGGCGATCTGAAAAACAAAGCCTGCGATTATGTGCTGGATAATGCATCCAGCCTGATTTGACCGAATCTGGGAATTTTCGCGTCAATCGTAGCAAAGCCGCCTGAGGCGGCTTTGCTGTTTTTACCTTACAGCCAGGTCAGGCCGATGGAGATCAATATGCCGGAGACAAACAGCTGAATCAGGCAAAATCCCATGATGTCCTTGGCCTTCAAGCCGGCAATGGCCAGCACGGGCAACGCCCAAAAAGGCTGCAGCATATTCGTCCAGGCATCGCCCCAGGCCACGGCCATGGCGATGCGGGGTATATCGGCCCCCAGTGCCTGGGCGGCTGCAATCACCACGGGGCTTTGGACGGCCCATTGCCCGCCGCCTGACGGGACAAAGATATTCACCAGGCCGGCGCTCATGAAGGTCCAGAAGGGCAGGCTTGCGGCAGTGGAAAACGAGACAAACCATTCCGACAGGCTGGCGGCCAGGCCGGAATCGATCATGATAGCCATGATGCCGGCATAAAACGGAAATTGAATCACAATACCCGCGCCGCCCTTGATGGCTTCGTCCAGACTTTTCAGCATCCGCCGCGGGGTGCCGTGCAAAATAATGGCCAGAATCAGGAACGAGAAATTAATCACGTTCAGGTTGAGGCTGGCCCCCCGGACGATGTAGTAGTCGAACATATAGGCCAGGCCGGCGGCACCGATTAGCCAGGCAATGAGGCGGCTGTTTTCCAGGCGGTCGGCGGGGCGGTCGTGCGTTTGCGACAGATCGACGGGGGCTTCCTCCAGCAGGGCAGGGTCGACATAGACGCTTTCCTTGTCAGAGGGCAGCATCAGGCGATTGACCAGCGGCACCGCGATGAACAGAGCCACCACAATGGCCAGGTTGTAGACTGAAAAAATGGTGTCGGAGGTGGGGATGATGCCGATTTTATCGGCGGCAAAATGCCCCGGTGTGGCGATGGTCAGCGGGATGGACCCGGCCAGCCCGCCGTGCCACACCAGAAACCCGGAATATGCGCTGGCGACCAGCAGGCGATAATCCACGCGCACTTGGCGGGCCAGCTCTTTGGCGAACAGGGCGCCGACCACCAGGCCAAAGCCCCAGTTGATCCAACTGGCGACCAGAGAAACCAGGGTAACCAGAATAATGGCGCTGCCCGGCGAGCTTGCCAGACGGGCCAGGGCCGACAGCCAGCGCTTGACCAGAGGCGTGCTGGCCAGCATGTGGCCGGTCAGCAGCACCAGCAGCATCTGCATGGCAAAGGTCAGCAGTCCCCAAAAGCCGTTGCCCCACCAGGTAATGACCTCCATGGGAGTGCGCTGTTCGCCGATGACGGCGGCCAGTGCGGCTACTATGGTCAGCAGCAAGACAAAAATATAAGGATCTGGCAGATAGCGCTCTACCAGGCGGACGGATCCACGGGTAATCATTCTGAACATATTATTAATCCTGAAAACATTGGTGGTTTCATAGGGTTTAATGATGATAGTCTGAAAACCAATTCGATACTTTTTAAGGGCCTTGCGCCCTCTGGTTTGTATACAAACGGGAATAAGCATGAACCGACTTGAGTTACGCATTCCTCCCCCCGCCATCATGTTGGTGGCTGGCGGCATTATGTGGTTGTTGTCTGCATCGTTTCCGGGACTTGCTGTGTCCTGGGATTTCAGTCTGATTGTGGCTGTTGCCTTGGCCTTGCTGGGCGTGGTGGTCAGCCTGGCAGGGATGGCTATATTCAGGCGCAGCGGAACGACTGCCGACCCCAGGCAGCCTGCGCAAGCATCCGCGCTGGTCGTGTCGGGCATTTATGGCTATAGCCGCAATCCCATGTACCTGGGGATATTGCTGATTTTGGTCGGCTGGGCGGTTTTTTTGGGCAACCCGCTATCGGTGTTGCTGCTTGTTGCTTTTGTCTGCTACATCACCCGCTATCAGATTGTTCCCGAAGAACGGCTGTTGCAGGAAAAATTCGCCGATGAATTTTCTGCCTATAAAACCAAGGTTCGCCGCTGGTTGTAGCGTGTCCCTGGTCCTATATCTGATTTTGTCGGCCCCCCAAGCGTTCCGACAGGCGATTGGCCAGTTTGCGCATGGCCTGCCCAGCGTGCTCTTGCAAGGCGGTGTCCGCCGTGCCTGCAGGGATGCTGACGGCCACACCGGCCACGGCTTCGGGGTGCAGAGAATCGAATACCGGGGCACCAAAGCAATCCATGCCTTTGTGTACGCCCTCGTGATCCACGGAATACCCACGCTGCCGGGTTTGTTGCAATTCTTCCAGCAGCTGGTCCAGCATGAAGGGGGAAGTTCCGTCCGATGCGGATTCTGTCGAAGCAGACCCCGGCGCATATAGGGCGCGGATGCGTTGGCTGGGCAAAGTGCTGAGCATGGCCAGCCCCGTGGCTGTGCGTGCAGCGGGCAGGCGCATGCCGGTGCGAAATGTAAACCCCAGGGGCCGATGGCCGTTGCGACAGGCGATATAGACGATTTCTTGTCCATCGCGGATGGATAGGGTAATGGTGTCTTCAGGCAGGACGCGCATATCGTCCCAGGATGCAAAAAATTCCTGAGTGATGTCGATGCGGGCCAGAAAGGCATGCGCCCACATCATGACATGCGGCCCCAGGGTCATGGTGCCGCTATTCAGGCGCGTGATCAGGTTTTGCTGTTCCAGGGTGGCGCATAGGCCATGCAGGCTGCTTTTGGGCAGGCCCAGGGTGCGCGCCATGTCAGCCAGGGACAAGGGGCCGTCGGATCGTGCGATCAGATCCAGGATGGCGGTGGCGCGGACGACGGCGGGGGCAGCAGGTTTTTCTTTCATGGGAATATGCATTGACGTCAGGCGATCTGATCATTAACATCCTATATGTTCATTATACAGAATATCGTTCGATATATCGAACGCCATAAACTTGGAGGAACTCCTCATGTTGCCTTTGAAAAATCCTGACCTGCTGCGCCAACAATGTTATGTCGACGGGCTATGGTGCGATGCTGATAGCGGGCAGTCGGTCAATGTCACCAATCCGGCTACTGGGGCGGTGATTGGCTCCGTCCCGAAAATGGGAGCGGGCGAGGCCCGCCGCGCCATCGAGGCGGCCAGCCGATCCTGGGCGCAGTGGCGTGGCCTGACAGCAAAACAGCGTGCTGTGATTTTGCGCCGCTGGTTTGAACTGATGATTGCCCACACCGAAGACCTGGCCATCATCATGACTGCCGAACAGGGCAAGCCCCTGGCTGAATCGCGTGGCGAGATCGCTTACGCTGCGTCGTATCTGGAATGGTATGCCGAAGAAGGCAAGCGTGCTTATGGCGATATTATTCCTTCGTCCTGGGCCGATAAGCGCATTGTGGTCACCAAAGAACCCATCGGGGTATGTGCGGCTATCACGCCCTGGAATTTTCCCTCGTCGATGATTACCCGCAAGGCCGGGGCCGCACTGGCAGCCGGTTGTCCGATTGTGGTGAAGCCTGCAACCCAGACGCCCTATTCAGCCTTGGCCCTGGCCGTGCTGGCGGCAGAAGCCGGGGTGCCTGCCGGGGTGTTTTCAGTCGTGACGGGGTCGGCCCCCGCCATTGGCGGTGAAATGACCAGCAACGAACTGGTGCGCAAGGTCACCTTTACCGGCTCCACCGAAATCGGTCGCCTCCTGATGGAGCAAAGCGCCTCCTCCGTGAAGAAAGTCTCCATGGAACTGGGGGGCAACGCGCCTTTCATCGTGTTTGAGGATGCGGATCTGGATGCTGCCGTCGAGGGTGCCATGGCCAGCAAATACCGCAATTCTGGCCAAACCTGCGTGTGTGCCAATCGTTTTTATGTACACGACAAGGTTTACGATGCTTTCAGCCAGAAGCTCGTGGCCGCCGTGCAGCAACTGAAGGTTGGCAATGGCCTGGAAGATGGCACGACGCAGGGGCCGTTGATCGATCTGGCCGCGGTCGAAAAAATCCAGGAACATATCGCTGATGTTCTGGACAAGGGCGGGCGGGTTCTGACCGGCGGCAAGCCTCATGCTTTGGGTTTTTCCTTTTTCGAGCCCACCGTCGTGGTCGGCGCCACGCCCGACATGAAGGTCGCCCGCGAAGAAACGTTCGGGCCGCTGGCGCCCCTGTTTCGTTTCTCGTCGGACGAGGAAGTCATCCAGATGGCCAATGACACGGAATTTGGCCTCGCAGCCTATTTCTTCAGTCGCGATATTGGCCGCGTCTGGCGGGTGGGAGAAGCCTTGGAATATGGCATGGTAGGCATTAATACCGGCATTATTTCCAACGAAGCCGCACCCTTTGGCGGGGTCAAGCAGTCGGGTGTGGGCCGCGAGGGCTCACACTACGGCCTGGACGACTATCTGGTTGTCAAATACCTGTGCATGGGCGGGATTTAATCCGGTCTTATGGCAGTTTCACGCTGGGTACCTGGTCTAACGGGGTGCCCAGCAATTGATCGATCTGGGCGTAGGTCTGGTTGATGATGTCTTGACCAATAGTCTCTTCAATCAGCCGGTATTGGGCCTCGACCAAGGGGGCGATCTTGGCCACCAGCGCTCGGCTGTCGGGCGTCTGGCTGATGATGATCCGCCGGTGATCATAGGTGGCGCGTTCTCGCGTGATCAGCCCCATGGTCTGCAGGCGCCCCAGTACTCCCACCATGCTGGGGCTCAGGATCTGACAGGCTTGACATAGCTGATTGGGCTCCATTTCGCCCTGTTCGTGCAGGGTGCGCAAAATCCGCCACTGCTGCTCCGTCAGGCCGTAATGCGTCAGGATCACGCGGAAATGACACAACAGGGCCTCGCGTGCCTTAAGCAATAACTGAGGAAGGTTGCGGTGGGTGATATTGGCTGCCATAGAGGGTTTTCCTGTACTTGACTGACTAATATGTTAGCTATAATATGCCTATATAGGTAATATATTAGTAAATAAATTTTATTGTAAACCTGCTTGTACTCAACGGCGCACCGCCTTAGTACGTCACTACCCGGAGAAGACACATGAAAAAACTATTTCTGTCTGCGGCCCTGGCGGCTGCCTTTATTGCCCCTGCTTCCGCTGCCGAAGTCACGCTAAAGATAGCGCATTTTCTGCCATCGGCCGCGCCGGCCCAGAGGCTCGTCATGGAGCCTTGGTGTGCCGACCTGAACCAGGCTTCGAATGGCCGTATCGAGTGCCAATTCTATCCCGCCATGCAGCTGGGCGGCACGCCGGGTCAGTTGGCTGACCAGGCTCTGCGCGGTGTGGCAGATATCGTCTGGACCGCACCAGGCTATTCGGCGGGGCGTTTTCCGGTCATCGAAGCCATGGAACTGCCCTTCGTCGTGCGTAATGCTACCTCGGGCAGCAAGGCCGCCTGGACATTCCTGCAGAAGTACGCCCAAGACGAATTTTCCAAATACCATGTGCTCGGCATTCACGTTGATGGCGGGGTCGCGTTGCATACCGCCAACCGCGAGATCAAAGGCCTGAACGACATCAAGGGCCTGAAGCTGCGCACCCCCACGCGCATGGCCTCGAAGACTTTGGCAGCGCTGGGTGGCGAACCCGTTTCGATGCCGCCGGGCCAGGTCACTGAAGCGATTGCCAAGGGTGTCGTGGATGGGGCCATGGGCGCCTGGGAAGTCGTCATGCCCACCAAGCTGGACGAGGTCACCAAATACCATACCCAGCCTGCTGCAGGGGAAACCTATCCATCCGCTACGGTACTGATCATGTTGATGAACAAGGAAAAGTACGAAAGCCTGCCTGCTGATCTGAAACAGATCGTCGACGAGCGCAGTGGCTTGCCTTTGGTTGAGCGCTTTGGTTTTGTCTTTGACGACATTGCCGCCAAGACCCGTGCCCGCGTCGAAGCATCCGGTGGTCAGGTGATCGACATCAGCGAAACCGACCTCAGCGCCATGAAGAATGCCGCTCGTCCGGTTGACCAGGAATGGCGTGCGGAAATGGACAAAAAGGGCCTGAATGGCACCGAGCTGTCCGACGCTGCCCGCGCCTTGGCACGCGAATAATTCGGAGAGGCCTGAGCCATGGATTACACCGGAACGGAATTAGCCCGGAGCAGCAGAGGATGGGCGGTGCTAAGCCGTACGGCCACGGCTCTGGCCCTGGTCGGCGGGATCTTATTTATCCTGCTGGTCATTATGTCGCTTGTGTCCATTATTGGTCGCAAGCTGGGCTTTGGCTCCATCATGGGTGACGTCGAACTCATGCAAGTGGGTACCGCCGTCGCTGCCGCTGCCTTCTTCCCTTATTGCACCTTGGTTGGTGACCATTTACGGGTTGATATTTTTACCGAGAAGCTTTCATCCGCCACCAAGGGGGTGATGGATGCCTTCTGCGAGGGTCTGTTGGGGGCGGTCGTGCTGCTGTTGGCCTGGCGCACGACCTTGTCGGCGATTCACCTGAAAGAAACAGGTGACTACACCACCTTGTTGGCCGTGCCGCTCTGGATTCCAGTGGCCCTGCTGGTGCCCAGCTTGCTGCTGACGGTGGCTTGTTGCGCCTGGCGGGTGCGGGCTGCATTGGGTTGGTCGCGCTATCTGGGCCGCAAAGAACAAATGGCTGTTGATCACGGGGTGAGCAAATGAGCGGTACATTAATTGGGCTCGTCGGCTTTGGTGGCCTGCTGGTATTGCTGGTATTGCGGGTGCAGATTGCGGTCGCGATGCTGCTGGCAGGTGCCGGTATTTATATCGTCGCCAGCGGGGGCATGCTCGCTGGCTTGATGTTCACCCTGAATGACCTGGTCTATGCCCGTTTGTCCAACTACGATCTGGCGGTGGTGCCGCTGTTTATCTTGATGGGGCAATTCGCCACGCATGGTGGCCTGTCCAAGGCACTGTTCGACGCGGCTGGCAAGATGATCGGACATTGGCGCGGCGGCATGGCCATGGCCTCGGTGGCCGCGTGCGCGTCCTTCGGCGCTATCTGCGGGTCGTCTTTGGCGACTGCGGCTACCATGGGTCAGGTGGCCCTGCCGGAACTGCGCTCTCGCGGGTACTCTGGGCGTCTGGCTACCGGCACGCTGGCAGCCAGCGGGACGCTGGGTATCATGATTCCGCCATCCGTGCCGCTGATCATCTATGCGGTGCTGACCCAGGATTCCATTGGCCGCCTGTTCATGGCTGCCGTCATTCCAGGCATTCTGGCGGCCCTGGGGTATCTGATCGTCATCCGCATTCTGGTCAGCCGCAACCCGGAATCCGGTCCCGTTGGGGACAAGGCACCGGTGGGTGAGGCCCTGAAGGCCCTGGTTCGTGTGATTCCGATTCTGCTGGTCTTTTTGGTGGTTGTGGTCGGTATTTACGGCGGTTGGGCCAATCCCACCGAAGCAGCCTCTATCGGGGCGGGCGCCTGCGGCCTGATTGCCTTGTTCGGCGGAATGGGCTGGACCGGCACTCGCGCCAGCCTGCTGGGTACGGCCCGGGTCACCGGCATGATCTTTATGGTGCTGATTGGTGCCGATCTGCTGAATTCGTCCTTGGCCCTGTCGCAAATGCCCACCGAACTCGCCGATTGGGTCGTCGGCAGCGGCATGTCGCCCATGGTGGTGCTGTTTGTCATTCTGTTCATTTATATTCTGCTGGGCTGCGTCATGGATTCTTTGGCCATGATTCTGCTGACCATCCCTATCTTCTATCCCATGATCATGGGCCTGGATTTCTTCGGCCTGTCGGCCGCTGATAAATCTGTCTGGTTCGGGATCATGACCTTGATGGTGGTCGAAATCGGTCTGGTGACGCCGCCTGTCGGCATGAACCTGTACATCATCAATAAATTGGCCAAGGATGTCTCCATGAAGGAAACGGCGCTGGGCGTCATGCCTTTCCTGGCATCCGATTTTCTGCGCATTATTGTGCTGGCCCTGTTCCCCAGCATCTCGCTGTGGCTGATCCACGTGCTGGGCTAGGCGCTTGCCTGATCCCGCACACTAACCTGCCTATGTGATGACTACACAATTGATACTTGCTCCGGGTGCCGCTGTTTACGGCACCATCATGAACGACCAGGAGAGCCTTGTGCGCCTGGGCGATGCCGCCGGCCAGCCTCCTTACAAAGGCCTGCCCGCCGCACCTGTCCTGTATGTTAAGCCGCGCAATACCTGGGCGGGGCAGGGGGTTGCTGTTGGTTTGCCTGCCGGTGAAACGCAGGTCGAGGTCGGCGCCGTGCTGGGTCTGCGGATGGGGCGCGATGCCGCACGCCTATCGGCACAATCGGCACTGGACGCGGTGGACGCCTGCATTCTGGCGGCGGATCTCAGCTTGCCGCATGATAGTTACTATCGTCCGGCCATCCGTCAGAAAAGCTTCGACCTGTCCTTGCCCATGACGCTATTGCCTGCACAGGCCCTGTCACAGCTGGATTCCCTGGTGCTGAATACCTGCATCGATGGCCAGCCGCAGGTGTCGCGCGCCTTGGCTGGGCTGCTGCGTTCGCCCGCCCAGTTGCTGGCCGATGTCACTGAGTTCATGACTCTGCGTCAGGGCGATGTGCTGCTGTTGGGGGTGGTTTATCAGTCGCCGCTGGCAGCCCTCGGCTCGTCAGTGCAAATCCAGGCCGATGGCCTGGCCACCCTGGAATTCACCATTACCCAAGAGGCCCGCGCATGAAACACGCACGTATCGCCTGGCAAGGTGCCATCCATCGTGTCATTGTTCAGGATGACCAGACTTTGCGCCTGGCCGATGGCCGCGTGGCGCCCGAATCCGAGGTCGTCTGGCTGCCGCCAGTCGAGATCGGCACGGCCTTTGCGCTGGGTCTGAACTATGCGGATCATGCCGCTGAACTGTCCTTTAAAGCACCCGAGATTCCCTTGGTGTTTTTGAAGGGGCCCAATACTTTTGTGGGCCATCGCGCGGTCACGCGGCGCCCCGAAGGTGTGGCCAGCATGCATTATGAATGCGAACTCGCGGTCATTATCGGCCGTGGCGGCAAGCATATCCGCCGTGAAGACGCCTATGATCATATTGCAGGCTATGCAGTCGCCAATGACTACGCGATCCGGGATTATCTCGAAAACTGGTACCGGCCTAATCTGCGCGTCAAGAACCGCGATAACTGTACACCCATTGGTCCTTGGATGATTGATCGCGACGATGTGCCCGACCCCATGGCATTGGGTTTGCGCACGCGCATCAACGGCAAGACCGTGCAGCAGGGCACCACGGCCGACATGATTTTCGATATCCCGTTTTTGATTGAATATCTATCCGAATTCATGACTTTGTCGCCAGGTGACGTGATCCTGACCGGCACCCCCGAGGGTCTGGCCGAGACCATGCCGGGCGATGTGGTCGAAACCGAAATCGATTCGGTGGGCTGCCTGGTCAACACCATCGTCGGCGATGCCGGATATTTTTCTGAATAACGCATTTTTTGGAGTCGTCAGCCATGATCAAGCATCTGATTAACGGGCGCGAAGTCGAAAGCGCCCAGGTATTTGAAACTGTCAACCCCGCCACGGGCGAGGTGTTGGCCGAAGTCGCTCGCGGTGGGGCCGCCGAGGTCGAGGCAGCCGTTCAGGCCGCCAAAGACGCTTTTCCGGCCTGGGCGGCACGCTCTACGGGTGATCGAGCAGCTATTTTGCACCGCCTGGGCGAACTCATCACCCGGGATGTGCCCGAACTGGCCCACCTGGAAACCCAGGACACCGGCCAGGTCATCGGCCAGACCGGCAAGGCCCTGGTGCCGCGTTCCGCGAATAACTTCCATTTCTTTGCCGAGCAGATCAAGCGACTGGACGGCGACAGCTACCCCTCCGATACCGGCCACCTGAACGTCACCATGTGGCAGCCGGTCGGGGTGTGTGCCCTGATTTCCCCGTGGAACGTCCCCTTCATGACGGCTACCTGGAAGCTGGCTCCGTGCCTGGCCTTCGGCAATACCGCCGTCATGAAAATGAGCGAGCTCTCGCCGCTGACCGTGGATCGCCTGGGTCAGTTGGCCCTGGAGGCCGGCGTGCCCCCGGGCGTGTTCAATATTGTGCATGGCTATGGCGCCGAAACCGGCGAGCCGCTGGTGTCGCATCCCGATGTGCGGGCGGTGTCGTTCACCGGTTCTACCGTAACAGGCACGCGCATCGTGAAATCCGCCGGCCTGAAGAAATTCTCCATGGAGCTCGGCGGCAAGTCGCCCTTCATCATTTTTGATGATGCCGACTATGATCGGGCCCTGGACGCCGCCATTTTCATGATCTTTTCAAATAACGGCGAACGCTGCACGGCGGGCAGCCGCATCCTGATCCAGCGCGGCATCTATGACCGGTTCCAGGCGGATTTCGCGGCCCGCGCCCAACGTCTGCAGGTGGGCGATCCACTCGACCCCAAGACCATTATCGGCCCCATGATCTCCCCCGATCATTTGCGCAAAGTCACCGGTTATATCCAGGCAGGTCAACGCGAAGGCGCCCGCCTGCTGTGCGGCGGCGGCACGCCAAATGTCGGGGCAGCCTTCCAGGGCGGCAATTGGGTCCAGCCCACCGTCTTTGCCGATGTGGACAACAAAATGAGCATCGCCCAGGACGAGATCTTCGGTCCGGTGGCGTGCCTGATTCCCTTCGATGACGAAGCGCATGCGCTGCGGATTGCCAATGACACGCCCTACGGCTTGTCTTCCTATCTGTGGACAGAAAGCACGGGCCGTGCGCTGCGGGTATCGCGCGACCTGGAAGCCGGCATGGTATTTGTCAACAGCCAGAACGTGCGCGACCTGCGTCAGCCCTTCGGAGGCGTCAAGGCCTCGGGGACTGGGCGTGAAGGTGGTCATTACAGTTACGAAGTGTTCTGCGAGGCTAAGAACATCTGTATCTCGTATGGGGATCATCCGATCCCTCGCTGGGGCGTGTAGTCCCCGGCTAATCATGCCTCATCATCCTACCTACGGAGGAACAAATGGGTAAACTTGCTCTCGCCGCAAAAATCACTCATGTGCCGTCCATGTATATTTCCGAGCTGGACGGCCCGCATAAGGGTTGCCGCCAAGCCGCGATCGATGGTCACAAGGAAATCGGACGCCGCTGCCGCGAACTGGGTGTGGACACCATTGTGGTGTTCGATACTCACTGGCTGGTCAATTCCGGCTATCACATCAATAGCGCCCCGAACTTCAAGGGCGTGTATACCAGTAATGAACTGCCGCATTTCATTGCCAATATGCCGTACGACTACAACGGCAATCCGGCTTTGGGCAAACTACTGGCCGACGCCGGTACGGCTGCGGGCGTACGCACCCGGGCGCATGACAGCACCACCCTCGAAATCGAGTATGGCACCCTGGTGCCCATGCGCTACATGAACGAGGACAAGCACTTCAAAGTCGTCTCGGTATCGGCGATGTGCGCAGTGCACGATCTGAATGATTCGGCCAAGCTCGGTGCCGCGATGCGTCGCGCCGTCGAAGAACAATACGATGGCACCGTGGCGTTTTTTGCCAGCGGATCGCTATCGCATCGTTTTGCCCAGAATGGCGTGGCCGAAGACTATCTGTTCAAGCTCTGGAGCCCGTTCCTGGAAACCATGGATCAGGCAGTCATCGAGATGTGGAAAAACGGCGAATGGGCGAAGTTCTGCGAAATGCTGCCCGAATACGCCGATAAATGCCATGGCGAAGGCAATATGCATGATACGGCCATGTTGCTGGGGGCCTTGGGCTGGGACAAGTACCAGGGTAAGGCTGAAATTGTCACCCCGTATTTTGGGAGTTCGGGAACAGGCCAGATCAACGTCGTTCTGCCCGTCTGACGTGATCTGACCTGTAATACTTGCCAGCTTATTATATTAAGCTTAAAGCGCTGCCCGCAAGGGCAGTGCCCGTCCACCTGATTCTGGTAGTTAACCATGGCACATCTGATCTTTGAATATTCGGCGAATCTTGCTGCCGATGGCGATATTCCCGGCCTGTTGCGTAAGGCCAATCATGTTCTTATCGACAGCGGTCTGTTTCCTGTTGGAGGCATCCGTTCTCGCGCCCTGCGTCTGGATGAGTACTGTGTGGCCGATGGCGATCATGACGATGCTTTTGTGCATGCCACGGTCAAGATCGGTGCCGGGCGCAGTCCGCAGGCCGTCAAAGACACGGCCAATGCATTGTTCGACATGATGAAGCAGCACTTTGCCGTTCAGTTCGATCAGCGCTACCTGGCGCTATCGCTCGAACTATCCGAATTCCCCGAGGCGGGAACCCTCAAGCACAACAATATCCATAAACGCTATGCAAAAAAATGAATCTGCCGCAGGAGACATCAAACGAGATGCGGGCCGTAGCCTGTCACAGGCCGCGATCGAGCAGCAGGCTGCAGCCCTGCACGCCGCTGAACGCGCCCGTCAACAGGTGCGCGCGCCGTCGCTGACCCATCCAGGCATCACCATCGACGATGCCTATGCCATCCAAAGCGAAGGCATACGCTTGAAACTGGCTGAAGGCCGCACCATCGTGGGTCGCAAGATCGGCTTGACATCGCGCGCCATGCAGCGATCTTCACAGATCGACGAGCCCGACTATGGCATTTTGCTGGATGACATGGTCTATGAAAACGGCCAGGATATTCCATTCGATCGTTTTATCCAGCCCATGCTGGAAGTCGAACTCGTTTTTCACTTGACCAGCGATCTGGCAGGGGCGGACGTCACTTTGTTTGATGTGTTGGATGCCACCGATTACATCATGCCAGCTGTCGAAATCATCGATGCCCGCTGCCATCGTGTCGACCCTGACTCCGGCCGCCCACGCCTGGTGATGGACACGATTTCCGATAATGCGGCCGATGCGGGCATTGTGCTGGGCGGTCGTCCCATTCGGCCCATGGATATCGATTTGCGCTGGGCATCGGCCCTGATGTCGCGTAATGGCGTGATCGAGGAAACCGGGGTGGCCGCCGGGGTGCTGAATCACCCGGCCAACGGTATTGTCTGGCTGGCCCGCAAGCTCGCTCCCCATGGAGCGGGCCTCAAGGCCGGCCAGCTGATTCTGGCAGGTTCGTTCACCCGGCCTGTCGCCATCCGCCCGGGCGATACTTTCCATGTTGACTACGGCCCTCTGGGCAGTATTTCAAACCGCTATATCTAATCCTGAGGAACCCGCATGTCCGCTATTCACAATCGCTTCAAGGCTGCTCTGACACAAGCAGGCGCCCCCCGTATCGGCCTGTTCATGGGTCTGGGTGATCCTTATTGCGCTGAACTGCTGGCGGGCACGGGCTTTGACTGGCTGCTGATTGATGCCGAACACGGCCCCAACGATATCCGTACCGTACTGGGGCAGTTGCAGGCCTTGCACGGCTATCCCACGGATGCAGTGACCCGTATCGTCAATCATGATCCGGCCCTGATCAAGCAAATGCTGGATATCGGTGCCCAGACGCTGCTGGTGCCCATGGTGGATACGGCCGATCAGGCGCGGGCCATTGTGCAGGCCACCCGCTACCCGCCTCACGGTATCCGGGGGGTGGGTTCGGCCCTGGCGCGTGCGGCGCACTGGAATGGCATTCCGGGTTACTTACAACAGGCGAATGATGAAATCTGTCTGATCGTCCAGGCCGAGTCACATGCCGCCCTGGCGTCGCTGGACGAAATCCTGACGGTGGACGGCGTCGATGCGGTGTTCATCGGGCCATCGGATCTGGCGGCGTCCATGGGGCATATCGGCCAGCCTGACCATCCTGAGGTTCGCGCGGCTGTGCTGGACGCCATTGGGCGAGTGTCCCGTAGCGGCAAGGCCGCTGGCGTGTTTGCCACCAAGCTCGATACTGCCCAGGTCTTTGCCCAGGCCGGTGCCCGTTTTATCGCGGTGGGCACCGACACCTTATTGTTGCGCCAATCCGCTGTGGGTTTGGTCAAGGCCTTTCACGAGGGTGCGAATCAGGCCACCGGGGCGGGTTACTAGGGACCCTAGGGCTTGGCGCGCCGACGGCGGGAGGCACGTGCTTCCCGCAGGGCAATATAGACACCGCTGCCGGCAATCAGCAAGACCCCCAGATACGCCAGCAAATCGGGTATTTCATCCCAGAAAAGCCAACCCAGTACAGCGGCCCAAAGCAGGCCGCTGTAGTCAAATGGGGCGACCACCGATGCAGGCGCCACCCGGAAAGCCTGGGTGATCAAGCCCAGCCCCAAGGTGCTGCATAGGGCGATCGCCAGAAAAAACGGCAGATGAGCCCATTGGATGGGTTCCCAGAACCATGGAATCAGCAATACGCTAAATACCAGTTGACCAACGACGATATACAGCGTGGTGGTCAACATCCCTTCGGCGGGGCCGATGGCGCGTGCAGTCATCATCATGGCCCCATATAGCAGCGCTGTCATCAAGGGAAACAGCGCTGCGGGCTGGAAGCTGTCTGCGCCTGGACGCACGATCAGCAAAACTCCTAAAAACCCGATCAATACGGCCACCCAGCGGTGCCTGTCGACCGTTTCCTTCAGAATGAAAACCGACAGTACCGTGACAAATAAAGGGGCCGCAAATGCTACGGCGGTATTTTCCGCCAGTGGCAGGTACATCAGCCCGGTGTAAAAACAGGCCGCCGCAGCGATGTTGATGGCGCCCCGCAGCAGATGTATTGGCAGATAACGGCTGCGCAGCGCCTGCTGGCCCGCCAAGGCGGTGACTACGCCCATGATAATCGGCAGGGCAATCAGGGCCCGGAGAAACAGGATTTGTATGGGGGGATAGGCTGCAGTCAGCCATTTGGCAAAGGCGTCACTCAGCGTCAGTGCCAGTACTCCAGTGAGGATGAATGCGATGCCAATGACAGGGTTCTGGGGCCGAGTTGATGGTGCTTCAGGCACAGCGCAGGGATTTCCTTGTTGGGGATTCAGTGAGTCGGGGGTGGTGAGGATACTCGCACGCCTTCCGAGAAAGAAGGGACATGCATTGTATAGTCAATGGCGGGATGAGGAGCGGGAAATATTTGAGTCTTCATATAAAATGAAATAAATAAAAACACTATGATTTATAGATTAGCCCTGCCGTTAACTCGGTTTAAGCCAAATGAAATCCAAAATACATGTTCTCTACTAGGCAGAGCGATGAATCCTGGCTAGTCAAATCCAGGAAATTTGGATGGATTTCTCTAAAAGCATTATTTCAAACGAGGGTTCGGATCGCGTTGCATCCGCTTGGTTTCGGGACGAAAGCCCAGTTCAGGATCAGCCCCCGGCCCCTGATGCAGCGCAGCCGAGGTCTGTGCCGGCCGCAGTATCTTTACTGGCTGAAATCCAGCAGGCTCGACAAATCTGCCAGGCTGCCAGCTTTGCAGCACTGGAAGTTCGAGGATCTGGATCAATACCGGATGTCAGGGGCCTGAGTACGATCCTATCGCTTTTGTCAAGCCAGCAACCGGGTGCTTCTTGGCTCAAGGCCAGGACGTCCGATCTGGCGCGTTTCCAGTGATTTTGTGCGGATCTGGGTGGCTTGATTGAGCACCTGAATCTGATCATCCACACTTTGCACTGTGGTGGCGAATTCCTCGGACATGCTGGCGTTCGATGTGGTGACCTGATTCAGGTCTTCCAGAGACTTCAGGATGCTGTTGGTCTCGTGGATCTGTTGGGCCTCGGCTTCGGATATTTTGGCCAGCAGGTTTTCAATCTGGGTGTTTTGCGTACGCATTTCCGCCGAGGCTTCGACGGTGCGATTGGCCTGGATGGTGCTGGCGCCTGCCAAATCAATGATTTCCTTGATGATGGCAGAGATTTCCTTGGCTGATGCGGCGCTGCGCTGGGCCAGTGCCCGTACCTCGGCTGCGACGACGGCGAAACCCCGACCGGACTCTCCGGCGCGGGCGGCTTCCACGGCGGCATTCAGTGCCAGAATATTGGTTTGGAATGCGATGGAGTCAATGATACTGACGATGCCGCCGATGCGCTGGCCCGCCTCGTCCATTTGTTGAATTTGTTGGGCGGTATTCTGAGCCAGTTCGCCCAGGTTTGCCGCAGAGGCATCCGCCTGTTTTGCCAACAGGGTGACCTGATTCAGGCTGTCGCCATTTTTGGTGATGACTTCGGTGTTCTCATTGATCAACTGGTAGATTTCTTCCAGGCGCTGGGCGGCGGTAACCGAGTGATCGCTCAGGGCCTGACTGCCACCCGTGATTTCGTTCACGGCATAACCCAGTTGGGTGATCAGATGGCTGGCATCGTCGACAAACGATCGCGCATTGAAATTAGCCTGTATCAGTGCCTGCTGGATACGCGTGAACTCATCTGCCCCGCCCAAGAGATTATCGGTAGAGAGCTTCTGGCCAATGGCTGCCTGGGCGGCCAATGCCAGCACGGATTGGCTACGCTGCACAAACCGCCTGTCTACGTACAGGTTCATGATGATTGCGCCTAGCCAGACTGGCAGAACGGCCTTGGCCCAGAGCATATCTTGCAGTCCCATCGCCCAAGCCATGGCACCCCAGCCCAGGCACGCTGCTGCTGTGGTGGTCCACAATCTGGAGCGCAGTCCCAAGCCCTGTAAGCGGTCGTATAGCCCCCGCACACCGGTGCGGATCAAGTAGCTGCGCCGAAAATGCGCTTTGGGACGGCCATCCTTATAACTATCATAGAGGCTTTGGGCTTCAGCGACCTGGGCACGAGATGGCTTGGTGCGAACCGAGATATAGCCGACCTTTTTGCCATCCTGGAAGATCGGCGCGACATTGGCCCGTACCCAGTAGAAGTCGCCATCCTTGCAGCGATTTTTCAGCATGCCGGTCCAGAAACGGTCTTGCTTGAGTTCCTTCCAGAGGTCATTGTAGGCAGCCTCGGGCACATCCGGGTGGCGGATCATATTGTGCGGTTGCCCGACCATTTCGGTGGGCAGGTACTTACACACACGGGCGAATGAGGCATTGACGTAGGTGATCTTGCCTTTGAGATCGGTGGCGGACATCAGAATTTCGGTGTCCGCGTAGTCGTTCTCATTCTGGGTGACGGGATGATTTTTGCGCATAGATAAACCGAATGCCTTTTGCTCTATTATGCATATAAGGAATAATACGAGCGACTAATTAAACTGAATTGGATAGGAAAAACAGACAAATGCTTTGTTTTTATTGGTGTTTCTTGTAGTCTAATCTGAAGATATTAGTGATCATATATGCAATGATCGCATTCAGCAATGAAATCTAATTGGGCGTGGAGGATGCTGATTTGTTTTCTTGATCTATCTTAAGAAAAGCACGACTGCATCCCGCATTGAGTTGAAAACACAACAGACTGGTTAAACTTGACGGTGCTTGGCGCGCTGGTTTGCGACAGCGATCTTGTTATTTTCCAGAGGTTCCACACATGAGCGATATCGAATTTCAACCAGGTATTCTTCAACGCATCCCTCAAGGCTTTCAGGGGCAGCTGCAGCGCCATTACGCCCATGCCCCAGAAGCGGTCTGGTCCATGCTGACCGAACCCGCCCAGATGGCCAAATGGCTGGCGCCCGGCACGATCGAGCTGCGCCGGGGTGGGGCGGTGCGTATTGATTTTGCCGACAGCGGGGTTGTTATCGACAGCACAGTGACCGATCTGGCCCCCCAGCGCGTGCTGGAATATTCCTGGAGCAGCGACCAGCAGCCGGACCGGCCCTTGCGCTGGGAACTCGCCCCAGAGACAGGCGGGACCCGCCTGTCTCTGATCGTCCGCGTGCCCGCTGACGAGGACGCCGCCAAGGCCTGCGCAGGCTTCGAGGGCCATCTGGACATGCTGGCTGCCGCCCTCGAAGATGTCCCCGTCCGCTTCCCTCTGGATCTTTACCTGCAGGCGCGCAAGCACTACCAAGCGCTGCTGGACGCATAGCCTGCTGGCAACAGTTCTGAATTGCTGGCATTCTATCGTGTAAATACACAGGTCTTTTTGGGCCTGCTTCTATTACACTGCCCTCTTTAGGGTCTAAATCTATAGGTTCTCCATGAGCCCCTCGCATAACGTCGTCGATGAAAGCGCTTCCCTCACCGGCACTAACCGGTTCGAGCTCCTCTTGTTTCGCTTGGGGGCTGACAATCATTCCGCCCAGAATGAACTCTTTGGCATCAATGTCCTGAAGGTCCGCGAGATCGTCACCATGCCCACGGTCACCGCTGTGGCTGGCGCCCCGAAATTCTCTCTGGGGGTGGTACAGCTGCGCGATCAGATCATTCCCGTCTTTGATCTGCCCGGCATCGTGGGCTGCAAGCTCCCCGGCGAGCCCTCTCTGATGTTGGTGACGGAATTTGGCCGTACTACGCAGGCATTTACCGTGGAGTCCGTAGACGATATCGTGCGTCTGGACTGGAATCAGGTGATTTCGTCTGAATCCAGTGGCACGTCGCATAGCCTGGTCACCAGCATGGCTCGCCTGGACGAGGGCACCGATAGCGCTCGTTTGGCTCAGGTGCTGGATGTCGAAGCCATCTTGCGGCTGGTCACCCCCGAAAAGCAGCGCCCACAAGTGGACCCCAAGGACGTCGGCGACAAGATCACGCTCAAGCCTGGTTCGGTTATCTTGGTGGCAGACGATTCTTTTGTGGCGCGGGCTCTGCTGGAACAGGCCCTGAAGGCCATGAAAGTACCCTACGAGATGGTGAAATCCGGGCGCGAGGCCTGGGACAGGCTAAACGCCCTGAAGGCCGCTGCCGAGGCCGAGGGCCAGACCATCCTGGATAAGGTCAGCCTGATGCTGACCGATCTGGAAATGCCCGAAATGGACGGCTTCACCCTGACGCGCAACATCAAACAAGACGTCCGCATGCGCGCTTTGCCGGTAGTCATCCATTCGTCTCTGTCGGGTTCGGCCAACGAAGACCACGTGCGCAGTGTCGGTGCCGATGGTTACGTGGCTAAATTCTCTGCCGAGGAACTCTCGACCACCTTGCGCCGGGTGCTGGGCAGTCGGGCTCAATAAGACACACAACACTAGGGGGGCTCTCTGGCGAGAGCCCCCCTAGTGTTGGCTTGATGTTGATGTCAGACAATCAGGTCGATTTGCTGCAGGGTGCCGGTGCCACCGTCTTCCTTCAGGTATACCCCGGTGCTCAGGATCTGGCCATGCTGCACGTTCTGACCGTCCTTCAGGTCGAATGGTGTGCTGGCGCTGCCTAGGTACAGGGCGCCCACGCCGCGATCGGCCAGGGTGCTCAGGTGATCCTGGCCGCTGGCGTCTTTGGTCCAGATGCGCAACTGGGCAAAAATCACGTCGTTTTCATCAATCCAGCCGTTGTTGTCATCGTCATAGGCGGCCAGGTCGGCAAAGCCATTGCCGCTGCGCGTGCCGAATAGTTCCGAACCGTCGTCGATGGTGCCGTTGCCGTTGCGATCCAGGGCCAGGAACCCGCTGGCCGAACCGACAAAGGAAATCCTGTCGGCGGTGCCATCAGCATCAATGTCGAAGTCGAATTTTTTGCCGCTAAGTTCGGCGGCCGTGCCGTTGAAATTGATGACCAAGGGGTCCTTGCGCACCCCATCGCCGGCGCGAATCGAAACCGATACTTCGTGGCGGTATTCACGCTGCATCTGCAGTGACATCTCGAATTGCAGGGTCTTGCCATCCGCCGTCTGTATGGTGCCTTGGGCACTGAAGCTGGTCTTTTCAGACTCCTGCACGACTTCGTGGTAATCGTATTCCATGCCCCAGCCCGCACGTGGCGCGGAGCCCGAGTCGTTAGCCTGGGGCATGTCGGCGGGCGGCGTCTGCTTCAGGTCGCTTGCATCCAGTAACTGGATTTTCTTGCCGGTCAGGGCTTCGACCATGGTGATCAACAGGCGCATTTTTGGGTCTTGGAGAGCCTGTTCGCTAGCCGCCTGGATGCCGTTGGTCTCCTGGCTGGTCTTGGTGCTTGACGTCTCCGGGGGGGGGCGTCGTGACGATCTGGGCGGCAGCGGCGCGAC
This sequence comes from Castellaniella sp., assembly GCF_034675845.1. Taxonomy (NCBI): domain Bacteria; kingdom Pseudomonadati; phylum Pseudomonadota; class Betaproteobacteria; order Burkholderiales; family Alcaligenaceae; genus Castellaniella; species Castellaniella sp. Next base: position 236,061 of record NZ_JAUCCU010000001.1, on the reverse strand, counting down.
CGGCCTCGGAGATGGCTACGCTATTGGCGGACGGGGTGGGCGCCAGGTTGGATCGGCCCTCGAAGTCGGGGCGCTGGTCGCCTTTCCACATGCGCAGGGTTTCCTGGGTGGTCTTGCTATACGATGCCGTGTGCTGGCTGCTGAGCCCCACGGTGTAGCTGTCGATTTTCATGAGAGTGTCCCCGGCATAGCCATTAATAAACCATTGACGGCATTCGCTTTGTTTTGTTTAGGACGGGCGGAATACGCTACTATGGGATTAGGCATATATGCTGCAACGCAGCACCCATTTATGGAGGCATCATCATGCAAGACGTCGTGGTCGTACAAGCCTGCCGCACTGCGGTTGGGGATTTTGGTGGGGGGCTTAAAGATGTCGCTCCTTGCGAGTTGGGCACGCTGGTGGTGCGCGAGGTCCTGGATCGTGCCGGTGTGGCCCCAACTGATGTAGAGCATGTGGTATTTGGTCATGTGATCAATACCGAGCCTCGCGATATGTATCTGTCGCGGGTGGCCACGATCAACGCCGGTCTTGCACAGGCAACCCCCGCCTTCAACGTCAATCGCCTATGCGGTTCCGGTCTGCAGGCCATCGTATCGGCTGCCCAGGCGTTGATGCTGGGCGATGCGGACATTGCAATTGGCGCGGGGGCCGAGAGCATGAGCCGGGCGCCTTATCTGGCGTTTGGCCAGCGCTGGGGCTCACGCATGGGGGATTCTCGCCTGATCGACATGATGACGGGGGCCTTGTCCTGCCCATTCGAGAAATATCACATGGGTGTGACGGCTGAAAACGTGGCTAAAAAATACGGCATCAGCCGCGCCGATCAGGATGCGTTGGCGCTGGAATCGCACAGCCGGGCGGCACACGCCATCCAGCAAGGTTATTTCAAATCCCAGATCGTGCCGGTCGTGCAAAAAACCCGCAAGGGTGATGTCGTGTTCGATCAAGACGAACATGTGCGTTTTGATGCCACGCTGGAAAGCTTCAGCAAGCTGCGCCCTGTGTTCGCCAAGGAAGACGGCACGGTCACGGCAGGCAACGCATCCGGCCTGAATGATGGTGCGGCCGCCGTTTTGCTGATGACTGCGGCAGCTGCCCAGGCGCGCGGTCTCAAGCCCATGGCGCGTCTGGTTTCTTATGGCCATGCCGGGGTTGATCCCCAATACATGGGCATCGGCCCGGTTCCCGCCACCCAGAGCGCCCTGAAAAAAGCCGGCCTTAGCCTGGATCAGATGGACGTCATCGAGGCCAACGAGGCCTTTGCGGCCCAGGCCTGCGCCGTCTCGCGCGAGCTAGGTTTCGATCCCGCCAAGGTCAATCCCAATGGCAGCGGGATCAGCTTGGGCCATCCCATTGGCGCGACCGGCGCCCTGATTACCGTCAAGGCGCTGCACGAGCTTGAGCGCATTCAGGGTCGCCATGCCCTGGTTACCATGTGCATCGGGGGCGGGCAGGGGATTGCCGCTATTTTCGAACGACTGTAATCACCCTCTGTCGGCGGGCCTGGCTATCGCAAGCCAGCCGCCTGAATTTTCACTGGATGCACCATGCCGCGTACCCGACGCCTGACTGCCCGCGAGGCCGCCATTGAGGCCGATCAGCCCACCTTGTCCGAGCAGGACGGGGTGCGTTACCTGCATTTCAATTCTGAATGGATACAGGGCGCCATGCGGGTGGCGCGGCCCTCCGAATTGGTTTTGGACTACACCCAGCAAATGATGGCTTGGCTGCTGTTTGTCTCGCCCTCGGCACGCGACCATATCGGTATTCTTGGCCTGGGCGCGGGGTCCTTGCTGCGCTTTACCTTGCGCCACACGCGCTCCCGGGTGGATACGGTAGAACGCAACCCCGGGGTCACGGCCATGTGCCAGGCGTTCTTTCGCTTGCCGGGCAGCGAGCGCTCGGTCATTGATCATGCCGACGCACGCGACTGGGTGGCCGACCCGCAGCGGGCCGGGGCCTATCGTGCCCTGATGGTGGATCTCTATGACAGTCAGGCGCTGGGTCCTGTGTGCGGCGATCCGGCGTTCTATCGGGATTGCTTTCGGGTACTGGACGAACCTGGTGTCATGACGGTCAATTTATTTGGCGATCACACTAGCTTCGAGCCCAATTTGCAGGGCATACGCGATGCATTCGGAGGGCAGGTCTTGTGTCTGCCGGAAATCGACGAAGGCAATACCGTGGTGCTGGCGTTCAAAGGCCATGTGCTGGAACAGTCCATCACGGATTTGCTGAACCGGGCGGCCAGGGTAGAATTGCGCACAGGTTTGCCGGCCCAGCGCTGGGCGCGCATTTTATTGGCCGCCATGGTTTGACAGCCTAAAAAAACACCCCTATAATCTCGTTCTTTCTTCAGGCGGTTAGCTCAGTTGGTTAGAGCGCTACGTTGACATCGTAGAGGTCGCTGGTTCGAATCCAGTACTGCCTACCAGAATTAAAAAACCGCTGCTATCCCTTTGGATGCAGCGGTTTTTTGTGCTGTTTGCAACAATTTTAAAATCAAAGCCCAGGGTTGTGCTGCAAACCACATGAAATCAGCCGGTAAAATTGATTGTTGCCAGTCTGGTTGCTAAACTTCAGGGATATCCACCTGCTTGGCAATTTCCAATTTTTCCGACGCGGCGCAGGCCGCTTTTTGTATTTTCAGGACGTATATTCATGGTTTGCATCACCTTACCCGACGGCTCGCAGCGCGAGTTCGATCATCCTGTCTCTGTGCTCGACGTCGCCAAGTCGATCGGGACCGGGTTGGGCAAGGCCGCCTTGGGGGGCAAGGTCGCTGTCGCCGATCAGCCTGCCCGACTGGTGGATGCCAGCCACGTCATCACTCAGGACGCTGCCCTGAGCATCATCACCGACAAAGACCCTGAAGGCTTGGATTTGATCCGGCATTCCACGGCCCACCTATTGGCCTATGCGGTCAAATCCCTGTTTCCAGATGCTCAGGTCACCATAGGCCCGGTGATTGATAACGGCTTTTATTACGATTTTTCGTATAAGCGCGCCTTCACCCCCGAAGACCTCCAGGCCATCGAAAAGAAAATGGCCGAACTCGCTCGCCAGGACGAGGTCGTGACCCGCGAGGAATGGGATCGTGACGAGGCTGTGAAGTTTTTTCAGGGTATCGGCGAAGCCTATAAGGCCGAGATCATTGCATCCATCCCGACTCAGGAAAAAATCAGCCTGTACCGCGAGGGCGATTTCATCGACCTGTGCCGTGGGCCGCATGTGCCTTCCACGGGCCGCCTCAAAGTATTCAAGCTCATGAAGGTTGCTGGCGCCTATTGGCGTGGCGACAGCAAGAACGAAATGCTGCAGCGCATTTATGGCACGGCCTGGGCCCGTCAGGCCGACCAGGATGCCTATCTGCATATGCTCGAACAAGCCGAATTGCGCGATCATCGCCGCATTGGCCGCGAGCTTGACCTGTTTCATTTCCAAGACGAAGCCCCTGGCCTGATCTTCTGGCACCCCAAGGGCTGGACGGTCTGGCAGCAAGTCGAACAGTACATGCGCCGGGTCTACCAGGACAATGGCTACCAAGAAGTCAAAGCCCCGCAAATTCTGGACCTGTCGCTTTGGAAAAAAACCGGTCACTGGGATAACTACCAGGAAAACATGTTCACGACGGAGTCCGAGAACCGCGTGTATGGCCTGAAACCCATGAACTGCCCCGGTCATGTCCAGATTTTCAATGCCGGCCTGCATTCGTATCGTGAGCTTCCCTTGCGCTACGGCGAGTTCGGCCAATGTCACCGCAACGAACCCTCTGGGTCGTTGCATGGCATGATGCGGGTGCGTGGTTTCACCCAGGACGATGGCCACATTTTCTGTACCGAAGATCAGCTACAGAAAGAATGCGCCGCGTTTACCCAACTGCTGCAGCAGGTCTATGCGGATTTTGGCTTTACTGAAATTCTCTATAAGGTCGCTACGCGCCCTGAAAAACGCATTGGCGCAGACGAAGTCTGGGACAAGGCTGAAAAAGCCCTGATGGATAGCCTGGATCTGGCTGACTGTGACTATCAGGTCTCCGAGGGCGAGGGCGCTTTTTATGGTCCCAAGATCGAATACACTCTGAAAGACGCCATTGGCCGTCATTGGCAGTGTGGCACGATCCAGGTGGATTTTTCCATGCCGGCGCGTCTGGGGGCCGAATACGTCGATGCGCAGGATCAACGCCGCACGCCAGTCATGCTGCACCGTGCCATTCTGGGCTCGTTCGAACGCTTTATCGGCATGCTCATCGAAAACCACGCCGGTGCGCTGCCTGCCTGGCTGGCACCCCACCACGCGGTGGTCTGCTGTATCTCCGATGGCTCGGCCGATTACGCGGATCAGGTCGCAAAGACCTTGGTCAAACAAGGTTATCGGGTGTTTTCCGACCTGCGTGGTGAAAAAATCACCCGTAAGGTCCGCGAACACAGCTTGCAGAAAATTCCGTATATTCTGGTTGTTGGCGATAAAGAACGCGAGGTCGGCGCTGTGGCCGTCCGTGGTCGCGGCAAACAGGACCTGGGTAGCATGTCGTTGGCCGACTTTTCCGCCCGCCTCCAGCATGATATTGATGCCCGCCAGACTGGGGCAGAATCAGGCCAGCAGGCCTGATCCCCTTATTTTTATAAACTCACAGGAGTCTTTGACATCGCAACCGAAAAGAAACACCGCGTCAACGGTGAAATCCGTATTCCCGAAGTCCGTCTGATCGGCGTCGAGGGCGAACAGCTTGGTATCGTCCGTACCGCCGAAGCCTTGGTCATGGCCGAAGAGCAAGACGTAGACCTGGTTGAAATCGCCCCCACTGCCGCGCCCCCCGTGTGTCGGCTGATGGATTACGGCAAGTTCAAATACCAGGAACAAAAACGCCAGGCCGAGGCCCGGGCCAAACAAAAAATCATCCAGGTCAAGGAAGTCAAATTCCGCCCCGGCACCGACGAAGGCGACTACCAGGTCAAACTGCGCAATCTGCGCCGCTTCATCGAGGACGGCGACAAGGCCAAGGTCACGCTGCGTTTCCGTGGTCGCGAGATGGCCCACCAAGAACTCGGCATGCGCGTGCTCGAACGCGTGCGCGATGATCTCGGCGAACTCATCCAAGTCGAGGCGATGCCCAAGCTTGAAGGCCGTCAGATGGTCATGGTGCTGGCACCGCGCCGCAAGGCCAGCTAAAAACCGGGCGCTGTGGTCAGGCCCTTGCTTCTGACAGAACTGTATCGGTTTCGGTTTGCTTGACGTTTCATAGGTTCATCATGCACGTATTGTTCGTCATCGATCCATTGCCCGGCCTGAAGGCCTGGAAGGATTCGTCCGTGGCCATCATGCGCAGCCTGGCTGCCCGCGGTCATCGATTCAGCTGTGCCACGATGGCTGATCTGTATATCGACCAAGGCCGTGTACGGGTCGCCGCCGTTGCCGTTCAGTTGTGCGCGGACCCGGACTGGCACGGGCATGACTGGTGGCGTCAGCCCGATCCCGCCACTGAATCCGATCTGGCTGATTTCGATGCGGTGCTGATGCGCAAGGACCCGCCATTCGATATGGAATACGTCTATGCGACGCATCTGTTCGATTACGCCCAGGCCCAGGGGGCCAGGGTGTTCAACACGGGTTCGGCTATCCGCAATCATCCAGAAAAACTCGCCATCACCGAATTTGCCGAACATACGACGCCCACGTTGGTCAGTCGGGATATGGCGCGGTTGCGAGGCTTTCATCAGCAACACCAGGATGTCATCGTCAAGCCGCTGGATGGCATGGGCGGCAGCGGTATCTTTCGCCTGCAGCCGAACGAACCCAACTTAGGCGCCATCCTGGAATCTCTGACGGCGCTGGGCACCCAGACCATCATGGCGCAGCGCTACATCCCCGAGATCGCTCAGGGCGATAAACGCATTCTGATCATTGGTGGCCAGCCTGTTCCTTATGCGCTGGCCCGCTTGCCGCTGCAGGGCGAGACGCGCGGTAATCTGGCGGCAGGAGGGCGGGGCGTTGCTCAAGCGCTGACCGAGCATGACCGAGCGCTGGCGCTGGCGGTGGGCAGCCGATTGGCGCCGCGTGGCTTGCTGCTGATCGGGTTGGATGTGATCGGTCAGTACATCACCGAAATCAATGTCACCAGCCCCACCTGTTTTGTTGAAATCACCGAGCAGACCGGTTTTGATGTTGCGGGGTGTTTTGTCGATGCCTTGCAGCAGGCGTTGAGGCCTGACACATGAATACCCGTCTGGCCCTGATCATGCATCAGCCGCTGGGTTCGGCTTTTCGTGATTGTGCGCAGCATGTGCTGGGACGGGTGCCTGATCTCCAGGTCTTCGACATAGAGCCCGATGCGCCGCCCCAGGAGCAGACTGATCGGGTGTTGGGCTGGGTCCGAGGTGGCCCGGTAGATCAGCCTATTCTGATGCTTTGTGACCTCTATGGCGCCACACCCTTCAATATTGCTGCCCAGGTCTTGCGCCAGTCTCTCGACGAAGGCTATATCATTCACTTATTGACAGGGACCAATGCGTGCATGGTGCTCAAAGCCCTCACCGAGCAGCAGGAATGCCCGGAATCCCTCAGTGAACGCGTGCGACAGGGGGCGCTGCGCGGGATCGTCAATGCCGACCCCCCTCCCGATTGCTGAACCCGGAGCCTGCCCATGCCATCCATTGATCTGGTGATTTCCAATAAGCTTGGCCTGCATGCGCGTGCTGCCGCAAAACTCACTCAGCTTGCGGGCCGCTATAGCAGCGAGATATTCATTGCTCGCGGGGCCCAGCGGGTCAACGCCAAAAGCATCATGGGTGTGATGATGCTGGCGGCCGGTCTGGGGGTCAGCGTGAAAGTCGAGGCCCTGGGTGCTGATGAAGATCAGGCCCTTAGCGATATCCAGGCGTTGTTCAATGGAAAATTTGGCGAAACCGAATAATTCCGACACCATGATTGCTGCTCAAACCGCCGAATCTGTCCGGCGAGGCTTGGCCTCGTCTCTCTGCTTGTATGGCCAGGGAGTCGTTCGTGGCTATGCCATCGGCCGTGCTGTAGTCATGAGCGCCGCCGCCCTCGAGGTCGTTCATTACCGTGTGGCCGATGAGGATATCCCGACCGAAAAACAGCGCTTATGCCAGGCGCTGGATGCCGCCGTCGCTGATTTACACCTGATGGTCGACACTTTGCCCGATGATGCGCCGCGCGAATTGGGGGTGTTGTTGTCAGTGCATGCCATGCTGCTGCAGGACCCGATGCTGGTTCAGTCCGTCTGCCAGTTGATTGACGAGCGCCAATATAACGCCGAATGGGCGTTGACCACTCAAGGGCAGATGCTGGCCGAGCAATTCGCCCTGATGGAGGATGCCTATTTGCGCGAACGCAGCGCCGACGTGCGCCAGGTGATCGAGCGCGTTTTGCGGGTACTGTCGGGTTCGGCCCAGTGGCTGCCCGATCTGGATGCGCTGGACACCGAGGACAGCCTGATCGTCGTGGCGCGCGATATTTCGCCGGCTGACATGATGCGGCTGCGTGGTGGAAAATTCGGTGCCTTTTTGACGGATCTGGGAGGGGCCACCTCGCACACGGCCATTGTGGCGCGCAGCATGAATGTGCCGGCGGTGGTGGGCATGGGGCTGGTGCGCGCCCTGGTGCGTGACGGTGATTGGCTGATCGTCGATGGCCTCAATGGCGTGGTGATCGTGAATCCGTCGCCAACTATTCTCCAAGAATACGAAAACCGCCAGGCCGCGTTCTTGCGCGAACGCGATGAACTCAAGGCGCTGCGCTTTGCGCCGGCTGTCACGCTGGATGGCATCCGGATTTGCATGCAGGCCAATATAGAACTGCCCGAAGAAGCCGCCGATGCGCTGGCCGCCGGGGCCGAAGGCATAGGTCTTTTCCGCAGCGAATTCCTTTTTATGGGGCGCGCAATACTGCCCTCCGAGGACGAGCAATATCAGGCCTATGCTTCCGTGGTGCGGACCATGGCTGGGCGCCCCGTGACCATTCGGACGCTGGATATCGGGGCGGACAAGACGCTGGATGGCGAGGCCACGGTAGCCACCAATCCAGCGCTAGGCCTGCGGGCCATTCGTTATTGCCTGGCCAAGCCAGAGCTTTTCAATACGCAGCTGCGGGCTTTGTTGCGCGCGGCTGCGCATGGTCCAGTGCGGATCTTGATTCCGATGGTGTCGCATATGCACGAGATCGTGGCCGTGCGCCGGGCGTTGGCGCGCGCTGCTGACGAACTTGCTGCCGCTGGGGTTGCGCATGATACCCAGGTGCAGCTGGGGGCCATGGTCGAGATCCCCGCTATGGCCATCGCCATCGAGCCTTTTGCTGAAACGCTTGATTTTTTATCGATCGGGACCAATGATCTGATCCAGTACGTGCTGGCCATTGATCGAGGCGACAGGGATGTGGCTTCCTTGTACGATCCTATGCATCCGGCCGTCTTGCGGCTGATCGCACATACCATCAATGCTGGCGAACGCGTGGGCAAGCCCGTCTCGGTCTGCGGTGAAATGGCGGGCGATGTGCGTGTCACACGCATGTTGTTGGGTTTGGGCCTGACAGGTTTTTCCATGCATCCCCAGCAGTTGCTGGACGTCAAGAAAGAAATTCGTCAGGCGCACTCCAATGCCTTGCGGGTCAAGGTCGCCTCCGCCCTGAATCGGGCCGAACGCATCGACCTGAGTGCGCTCTCAGCTTGATACGGATCAATTAATCCGGCATTTTATTTTTCTCCGTATCCCTGTCTGTAGTAAGGGCAATTACACTGTGCCAGAGCGGCGAGCCTGTGCCGTCAGACTGATGACCTAGAGAACCACATGATTTCATCTGCTCCGGTCGCCCGCCCGCGTATCGGTATTTTTGGATTCCAAACCCTTAGACAAAAGGTATTGCTGTCCTTCGCATTGGTTGTTTTATTGGCAGTCAGCAATATCATCATTGTCCGCTCACTGCTCAATGAGTCGGACAATGTGGCCTCGACGGTGAATGTGGCCGGCAAGATGCGCATGCTCAGTCAGCGCATTGCCCTTGAAGCCCTGGCCGGGTCCATGGTCCCCAGCCTGAACGGCCACCGATTTCAGCATCAGGCTGCTATCTTCGATCAGGCTTATCATGCCTTGATGTCGGGTGGCACCGTTTTTGATTTGACCATCCCCGGGGTTGTTTACGATCAGGCGCGCTATTTGAACCGGGTAGGGCGCGATTGGCAAATCTACCAGCAGTCCATCATCCAGTTTCATGCGGCCTCAGAGGCGAATATGGATGGGCGCAGCCATTTTATTGCTGACCCCAGTCCGGTCATGGCCAGTAGCGATCAGTTGCTCAACAGCGTCGAGGCCCTGATGCTGGATTTGATCCAGCATGCCCGGTTGGTGCAGGAGCAGGCCCTCTATAGCTCTTTTGCCCTGTTTGTGCTGGATATCTTGTTGCTGGCGCTGGCTTACTTCGTCGTATTTCATCAGGTGCTGCTGCCCATTGACCGTCTGGTGCAGCAGTGCCAGCAATTGACCGCCGGCAATTTCAGTGCGCGCACGCGCTTGCGTCGGCGGGACGAACTAGGGCGGCTCGGTCAGGCCTTGAACGACTCTGCTGCCCACATCGAACGTCTGCTGGATGAAATCGCCCGCGAGCGCGCATCGCTCAAGCGCGCAGCCCTGGTCTATGCCCATACCAGCGAGGCCATGGTGGTCACGGATGTCGATGGCCATGTCCAGGATCCAGGATATCAACCCCGCCTTCACGGCGATTACTGGCTATCATGTCGACGAGGTCGTCGGCAAACGCCTGAACCTCCTGAATTCAGGTCGCCAGGATATGCAGTTTTATGAGGCGATGTGGCAGTCTTTGGCCGAGACAGGCCGCTGGAGCGGCGATCTGTGGAATCGGCGGAAGTCCGGCGAAGAATTCGTTGAAAAGCTCACCATCAATACGTCATACAACGACGATGGCAGCGTCAACTGCCGTATTGGCCTGTTCTCCGATGTGACCGAGAAGCGTCGCCGTGAAGCTTCCATCTGGCATCAGGCGCATTATGACCACCTGACCCAGTTGCCTAATCGCCAGATGTTCCATACAAATCTGCAGCGCTGCATCCAGACGTCTCGCGATTCCGGTCTGCCGTTTGCCTTGATATTCTTGGATCTGGATTTTTTCAAGGAAGTCAATGATACCTTTGGGCATGACGAGGGCGATGAATTGCTGCGCCTGGTATCGCGTCGGCTGATGAGTTGCGTGCGTGGCTCGGATTTGGTGGCTCGGTTGGGAGGGGACGAATTCACTCTGATCATCCAGGGCTTGAGCAATCCGGATGATGTCATGCCGATTTGCGATAAGGTCCTGAGGGCCGTGGCGCAGCCCTATACGTTGAACACCACAACGGTATATATTTCGGCCAGTGTGGGGGTGACTTTTTATCCTCAGGATGGTGAAGACGCGGTCACGCTGCTCAAGCACGCCGATCTGGCCATGTATGCGGCCAAGGATCTGGGACGCAATCAATACGCCCTGTTTTCCGCCGATATGCGTGAATCTGCCCAGACTCGGCGAGATTTATTGCGCGCCATGCAATTGGCTCTGGACGAGGAAGAGTTTGTCTTGCACTACCAGCCCATTGTGAATATGCACGATGGACGCATCGTCAAGGCCGAGGCTCTGCTGCGCTGGCAGCACCCTGAGCGCGGCATGATCAGCCCTGCAGACTTCATTCCGCTGGCCGAAGACAGCGGTCTGATCGTGCCGATTGGCAACTGGGTCTACGAGCGCGTGCTGGAGCAGACTCGGGTTTGGCGTCAGACGCTTGACGCTGATTTTGAACTCAGTATCAATGTGTCTCCTGCGCAGTTTCAATACGAAGGGCTGGATCCTACTGCCTGGGTGCAGGCTTTGCAGCAATATGGCCTGCCTGGGTCTGCAATCGCTATCGAGATCACCGAGCGCCTGCTGCTGGAGGCTGAAGACGAATCCGCCGCCCGCCTGCAGGTGTTCAGAGATGCGGGCATGCAGATCGCCCTGGATGATTTTGGCACTGGCTATTCCTCCTTGTCCTATCTGAAGCGTTTCAAGGTGGATGTGCTGAAAATCGACCAGAGCTTTGTGCGTAATTTATCTGCGGGTTCTGAAGATCTGGTTCTGTGCCAGGCCATCATTCTGATGGCCCACCAGCTTGGCATGCGCGTGATCGCCGAGGGCATCGAAACTGAGGAACACCATCAACTGCTGCTGAAGGCCGGTTGCGATTATGGGCAGGGATATTGGTACGGGCGGCCCATGCTCGCAGCCGACCTGGCCGCCCGTTTAGTGCAAGAAGATCAGGTCGGATAGGCTGTTTCACCATGGTCGGTCTGGTCCAGCCCCTGGGTTTCCTGTTCGTCGGAGGCCTTAAGGCCAATCAGGCGGTTGGCGAGATAAGCGGCGATGCCGGCCGCCAGCGCCGCCCAGATCATGCTGATCAGGATGGCTTCTACCTGCCGCCAGGTCTGACTCAGTAATGCACTCAGCCCCGCTGGGCCGGGGCCACCCAGGCTGGCTGAATAAAAAACACCAGTCAGTAAGGCGCCTACGATGCCGCCGACTGCATGGATGCCAAACACATCGAAGGCGTCGTCAATGCCGATCAGTCGCTTGAGCCTATTCACGCCATAAAAGACGGCCCAGGCGGCCAGTGCGCCAATCAGCAGGGCACTGCTGGGGGCTACCAGGCCCGCTGCCGGGGTAATGCCCACCAATCCGGCGATGGCCCCGGAGGTGGCGCCCAGCAAAGACGCTTTGCCTTTCAGCAGACGCTCTGCTCCAGCCCAGGCCAGCACACCGCAGACCGCTGCCAACAGGGTGTTGGCCAGGGCCAGGACGGCCTGCGCATTGGCGGCCAGTGCTGAACCGCCATTAAAACCAAACCAGCCTATCCACAGCAGGGCAGCCCCGGTCAGATTCATCGGCAGATTGTGAGGCGGCATGGGCAGTCGACCATGGCCCAGCCTTGGGCCGATCACAAAGGCCGCAACTAAACCGGCTACTCCCGCGCTGATATGCACGACCGTGCCGCCTGCGAAATCCAGGGCGCCCCGCAGGTGCAGCCAGCCATCTTCGGCCCAGACCATGTGGGCGATGGGTAGATACCCCAAGGCAAACCAGATGCCGGTAAAACACAAGACTGCCCCGAAGCGGGCGCGCTCGGCGATGCTGCCGGTGATCAGGCCGCAGGTAATGGCCGCAAAAGTTGCCTGAAACAGGGCAAACAAGAGTTCTGGCATGGACCCCCACAACGGCAGGTTGTCGGTGGCGTCTGCCCGGTAGAGGCCAGCCAGGCCCAGATGGTCAATTCCCCCCAGTAAGCCGGTGCCCGGGGTAAACACCAGAGAATAGCCAAACAGAAACCATAGAAAAATCGCTAAAGCGCAGGTGCACAGGGTTTGGCTCATGACCGACAGCACATGGCGTTGCCGGGCGAGCCCCCCATAGAACAGGGCCAGACCGGGGACGCACATCAGCCACACCAGAACAGTCGAAGCCATCATCCAGACTACGTCGGCTTTATCCATTGTCGTTACTCCTAGTCAATGTTTGAGGTAGGCTCAAAGAGCGGCTTCGTCGGATTCGCCCGTACGGATGCGAATCACTTGTTCCAGCGGCGTGACGAAAATCTTGCCATCGCCGATTTTTCCGGAATGAGCTGCCTGGCACAGGCATTCCAGCGTCTGTTCCAGTTGGGTGTCCGAAACGGCAATCTGGACTTGGAGCTTGGGCAGAAAATCCACTTGATACTCTGCGCCGCGGTAGAGTTCGGTGTGGCCTTTTTGCCGCCCGAAACCACGGGCTTCGGTGACAGTCATGCCTTGTATGCCGATATCGATCAGTGCGGCGTGCACTTCGTCCAGCTTGAAGGGTTTGATAATGGCGGTGATCAGTTTCATGCGTGCTCCTGATGTCGGGGGTACGTATGAAGCAAAGCAAGACTCATGCCAATGCTGATCAGAAGGCGTCGGCTTGGCGATGGCCTGGGTTTGCACCACGCTGAAGCACGGTGCGTCGAACTGGTGCGCCGTGGGCATGTGCTTGTCGGGGCTTGCACAGAAACAGCGGGGGGCGTAGAAAAGCTTGTAGTTTTGTGTCGAGTTGTGCTGGTCATGCTCAGGCCCTGGACAGGTGTTTATGCGCGCTGTCTCTGTGAAGCGGGGTGGGGATAGGCTGCCACCCTGGGGGCAGGGCTGAAATCAGTCCTTACATGCCAGGGTTTACCCTAGACTTGATCCCACTAGAATGATCAGCAACCCGGTTTTGAGCCATGGGAATTCGATGTGGACTTGCACCGAGCTGAATGCAATCATCTTAAATAGGGGAAAAACCATGAAAATTACGAATAAAACGTTGACTATCGCTGCTTTGGCGGCTTCCTTGAGCCTGTTGGCGGCCTGCTCCAAGACTGAAGAGCCTGCTGCGCCTGTCGCGTCCTCCACGGCACCGGCACCCTCCGCCTCATCGACGCCCACGCCGGCGCCCGTGCCGCCCGTGGCCCAAGACTCCACGACCCCAGCGCCAGTCCAGCAGCCCACCTTGGAAGAAAAACTCCAGGACTCGGCTCAGCAGGCCAAAGACAAAATGTCCGAGGCCGGTCAGGCCATCAAGGACGGCGCTGGCGAACTCGCAGACAAAGCTGGGCAGGCTGCCAACAGTGCGCGCGAGTCCGTGGTGTCTGGTGCCGCCAAGGCGGATGCCGCGATTCAGGGCGCGGTTGGCAACAAGGAATAAGCACGACTCGGATACGCCCGTCGCCAAGATACAGGCAGGGCTTGACGAGCTAGGACAAAAGGGCGCATTGGCGCCCTTTTTTGCGCCTGCGCTGCTTATAGTGGCTGGTATTGCTGCCATTGTTCTGGAGGGTTGTCATGTCGCTCGCTGTGCTGGCCAGTCGGGCCTTGTTCGGGCTGCAGGCCAGGCCTGTCCAGGTCGAGATTCATGTGGGCAATGGCCTGCCTGCTTTTGCCGTGGTTGGCCTGCCGGGGGCCGGCGTGCGCGAGAGCCGGGATCGCGTGCGTTCGGCGATTCTCAATTGCGGTTTTGACTTTCCTGCCGGGCGGATTACCGTCAATCTGGCGCCAGCGGACTTGCCCAAGGACTCGGGCCGATTCGATCTGCCGATTGCGCTGGGTGTGCTGCTGGCATCGGGACAGGTGGCTGATCAGCAGGGCCATAGCCCAGACTTGCGGCATTACGTGCTGGCGGGTGAATTGTCCCTGACCGGCACCCTGGTGCCGACCGAGTCCGCCTTGGCCATTGCCCTGGCGGTCATGCGGGATGATCCCGCTGCGATTGTGATCATGGCGTCGCCCGCTGCTCAGGTGGCTGCGTTGGTGCCTGGGCTTCGGGTCTTGGCGGCGGGCAGCCTGGACGAGGTGGTGCGCCACTTTCGCGACGAGCAGCCTTTGCAGGCCGCCAGCCCGGCAGCTTGGCGGATTGCCGAGGAGCCCTCTTTGTGTCTGGCCGATGTACGCGGCCAGGCCCTGGCGCGTCGTGCCCTGGAAGTTGCCGCCGCCGGCGGGCATAGTTTGTTGATGAGTGGCCCCCCTGGGGTGGGCAAGAGCATGCTGGCGCAGCGTCTGCCCAGCCTGCTGCCGCCTTTGACCCACTTGCAGGCCCTGGAGGTCGCCGCAGTTCATGGCCTGCTGCAGCCTCAGCACTCGTGGTCGCTGGCGCCGCCCTTCAGAGCACCCCATCATGGGGCATCGCGCTCGGCCCTGGTGGGTGGGGGCGTCCATCCGCGTCCCGGAGAGATCAGTCTGGCACATCACGGTATTTTATTCTTGGACGAGCTGCCCGAGTTCGATCGGAGGGCGCTGGAGTCCTTGCGAGAGCCCCTGGAAACCGGTGCTGTCACCATAGCGCGGGCGGCAGGCAGCTGTCGTTTTCCGGCGCATTTCCAGCTGATCGCTGCGATGAATTCTTGTCCGTGCGGCTGGCTGGGTCACCCTCGACGGCAGTGCCTCTGCCCGCAGGATAGGGTGGCGCGCTATCGTGCTCGAGTCTCCGGTCCGCTGATGGATCGCATCGATCTGCATGTTTCCCTGGTGGTCGAAAGTGCCTGGCACGAGGCGCCGGCAGGAGAGCCTTCTGCGTCTGTGCGTGAACGGGTATTGGCGGCACGGCAGCGCCAACTGGCCCGCCAAGGGGGGCTGAATGCCGATCTGGATGTGGCGGGGCTGGCCCAGCATGCCCGTCTGGATGCGGATGGCGAAACTCTGCTGGCCCGCACGGTCGAGATGTGGGGTTGGTCGGCGCGCGCCACGCAGCGTGTTTTGCGGGTGGCGCGGACCCTGGGGGATTTGCAGGCAAGCGAGGCATTGGACGTGGCGCTGCTGGCTCAGGCGATTCAGTTTCGCCCTGATTCTGGCGCAGCCGTTAAAATGGGGTTTTAGAACGCACAGGAGTCCTTTGTGATCGCTCCCAATCAATGGCTGGATGATTTCCAGAAGAATATGTCTGATCTGCTGGCCAAGACTCCCGCAGCCGACATCGAACGCAATCTCAAGGCGTTGATGCTTCAGACCTTTTCCCGGATGGACCTGGTGACCCGCGAGGAGTTCGACATCCAGGCCGATTTATTGACGCGAGCGCTGCAGCGCGTAGATGCGCTAGAGTCCCGTGTCCAGGCGCTGGAACAGAAACTCGACAAAACCCAGTAAATCACCTTATAATCAAGGGCTTTTCTCAGTTCGCTATTCGTAGCGGGCCGAGAAGCAATGGTCCATTCATGCATGTTGCGCATGATGGGTCGTTATGTGATTGCGGATTACAGGTCATCCAAGCGTCCGGTCTTTCGGGCCACCTGGGTTCGCCAAGTCAACAAGAGTAATCGTCATGCCCAAGATGAAGAGCAAAAAAGGCGCCTCCAAGCGCTTTAAGGTGCGCGGCAGTGGTTCCATCAAGCGCGGCCAGGCTTTCAAACGTCACATCCTGACCAAGAAAACCACCAAGAACAAGCGCCAATTGCGCGGTTCTACCGCTGTCCATGATTCCGATGTCGCCTCCGTAAGGGCGATGTTGCCTTTCGCCTGATCGGAGAAGTCTAATGCCTCGCGTCAAACGCGGCGTCACTGCACGTGCACGCCATAAAAAAGTCCTCAAAGCCGCCAAGGGTTACCGTGGCCGTCGTGGTAATGTATTCCGGATTGCGAAACAAGCCGTCATGCGGGCAGGTCAGTATGCCTACCGCGACCGCCGCAATAAAAAGCGCACGTTCCGTGCGCTGTGGATCACCCGTATCAATGCGGGTTGCCGCGAACTCGGCGTTACCTACAGCGTGTTCATCGCTGGTCTGAAAAAGGCCTCGATCGAACTCGACCGTAAGGTCCTGGCCGATATGGCAGTCAAGGACAAAGCTGGCTTTGCCGCTATTGTGGCTCAGGCGAAATCCGCACTGGCCTAATTGATACAGTTTCGTTTTTGATTCTGTCTCATCGTAAACGGAGCTCACCTGGGCTCCGTTTGCGTTTTGGAAGAAATTATGGACACGACGCTCGACGAACTCATCCGGCAGGCACAGGGCCGTTTTGCTCAGGCACAGGATGCAGCCTCACTAGAAAACGAAAAAGCTGCCTTTCTGGGCAAACAGGGCTCCCTGACTGCCTTGCTCAAAGGGCTGGCCGGTCTGCAGGGCGATGAAAAAAAGTCCCGCGGTGCCCAGATCAATCAGACCAAGCAGCAGATCGAAGCCCTGTTGAATCAGCGCAGGGCCGAACTGGCCCAGGCCGCGCTGGACCAGCGCCTGGCTGCCGAGACCATTGATGTGACCTTGCCTGGCCGTGGTCGTGGTACAGGGGGGATACACCCCGTGATCCGTACTTGGCAGCGTGTCGAGCAGATTTTCCGTTCCATCGGTTTTGACGTGGCGGATGGCCCCGAGATCGAGAACGACTGGACTAATTTCACAGCCCTGAATAATCCGGAAAATCACCCGGCGCGTTCGATGCAGGACACCTTCTATGTGGACATGCAGGACGCGGACGGCCTGCCGCTGGTGCTGCGCACGCATACCAGCCCCATGCAGGTGCGCTATGCCCGCATGCATACCCCCCCGATCAAGGTCATCGCCCCGGGGCGCACCTATCGGGTGGACAGCGATGCCACGCACTCGCCCATGTTCCACCAGGTCGAAGGCCTGTGGATCGCCGAGGATATTTCCTTTGCCGATCTGAAGGGCGTGTACACCAATTTCCTGCGGGCCTTCTTCGAGACCGACGATCTGACGCTGCGGTTCCGGCCTTCATTTTTCCCGTTCACCGAACCATCGGCTGAAATCGACATGATGTTCACCTCCGGACCCAACCAAGGGCGTTGGCTGGAGATTTCCGGCTCGGGCCAGGTGCATCCCCAAGTGGTGCGTAATTTCGGCCTGGACCCAGAGCGTTATATCGGTTTTGCCTTTGGCTCCGGGCTGGAACGCCTCACCATGCTGCGCTATGGGGTCAATGACTTGCGTCAGTTCTTCGAGGGCGATCTGCGCTTTTTGCGCCAATTCAACGTCTAACATGTGGTTTCTCAGGAAACCACATGCTGGCATGCGGCAATACGGAATCTGAATCATGCAATTTCCAGAATCATGGCTGAGGGACTGGGCCAACCCTGATATCGACGGCCAGGCCTTGTCCCATCGGCTGACCATGGCCGGCCTCGAGGTCGAAGACGCAGACCCTTATGCGCCGCCCTTTTCAGGGGTGGTGGTAGCCCGGATCGAAACCATTGCGCCACACCCGGACGCGGATAAGCTGCGTATTTGCCAAGTCAATGACGGCTCGGCAGCACTGCTGCAAATCGTCTGCGGCGCACCCAATGCCGCCGCCGGCCTGATGGTGCCCCTGGCGCGCGTCGGGGCCGAATTGCCTGGTGGCATGAAGATTGGCCCAGTCAAGATGCGGGGGGTCGAGTCTTTCGGCATGCTGTGTTCGGCCCGCGAACTCGGTCTGTCACAGGATCACGCAGGCTTGCTGGCGCTGGCTGCCGATTTGACTCCAGGCATGGATTTGCGTCAGGCCCTGGACCTGGATGACACGATCTACACCCTGAAGCTCACCCCGAATCGTGCGGATTGCCTGTCGATCCTGGGGGTGGCTCGCGAAGTTGCGGCCTTGACGGGCTGTGCTTTGCGCGAAGTGGCTGTGCCCCAGGTGCCGGTCACGATTCAGGACCGCTTGCCCGTGACCGTGCAGGCACCTGATCTGTGTGGTCGCTTTGCTGGCCGCATCGTACGTGGCGTCAATGCCCGCGCCGCCACGCCGGCCTGGATGAAATCCCGCCTGGAGCGCGCAGGCCAGCGCTCGGTATCGGCCTTGGTGGATATCTCCAATTACATCATGCTTGAATTGGGACGGCCTACCCACGTATTCGACCTGCAGCGCATCACGGGCGGCCTCACCGTGCGTTGGGCGCAGGCGGGCGAATCCCTGGCATTGCTGAACGACCAGACCATCGAATTGACCCCGGATGTCGGCGTCATCGGCACGGAACAGGCCCTGGAAAGCCTGGCCGGTGTCATGGGTGGTCAGGCTTCGGCCGTCACGCTGGATACGACCGACGTCTTCCTGGAGGCCGCCTTCTGGTGGCCCGAAGCCATCATGGGCCTGACGCGGCGCTTCAAACTCAGCTCCGAGGCTGCGCATCGTTTCGAGCGCGGGGTGGATTTCTCCACCATCCCCGATCACTTGCAGATCATGACGCAGCTTATCCTGGATATCTGCGGTGGTCAGGCAGGCCCTCTGGATGACCAGATCATCAACTTGCCCGTGCGCGAACCCGTGCGTATGCGCTTGTCGCGTTGCGCCCGGGTGTTGGGGATTACGCTGCCGGCCTCCGAGGTTGTCGATGTTTTTACCCGCTTGGGCTTTCAGTTTCAGCAGCAGGGCGATGACTTTATCGTCACGCCGCCGCCTGCGCGTTTCGATCTCGTCATCGAAGAAGACCTGATCGAGGAAGTCGCCCGCATTCACGGCTTTGACCTGATCCCCGATTTGCCGCCGGTGGCGCCTGCACAGATGCGGGTTTTGCCAGAAACCCTGTATGGCCCGCATGCCATGCGTGCGGCCATCGCAGCCCTGGACTTCCAGGAGGTCATCAATTTCTCGTTTGTCGAGGAAGCCTGGGAGACCAATTATTGTGCTAACCCTGATCCCATCCGCCTGCTGAATCCCATCGCCAGCCAGTTGGCTGTCATGCGCTCCAGCTTGATTGGCGGGCTGCTGGCCAATATTGCGCATAATGCCAAGCACCGCCAGAGCCGGGTGCGGGTGTTCGAGCTGGGCCGCGTGTTTGCACGAGACAGCCGCGTGGCCGATGGCGATCTGGCTGTGGCCGGGGTGGCTCAGCCCACCCATCTGGCCTGCGCTGCCTGGGGCCCGGCAGTTCCGGAGCAATGGGGTGAGTCCGTTCGCCAGGTCGATTTTTTCGATTTGAAACGTGATTTGGAAACGCTGCTGGGTGCTCGGGCGTCCGCCCTGGTTTTTCAGAGTGCCAGCCACCCAGCCCTGCATCCGGGGCGCAGTGCGCGGGTGCTGCTGGATAATCAGGCCATCGGTTGGCTGGGGGAAATTCATCCTCGCTGGGCTCAGGCGCTGGATCTTGCCCACGCGCCCGTTGTGTTCGAGATCGACGCCGAGGCAATCGCCGCCCGGGTTTTTCCTAAGCCGGCCGAGCTCTCGCGTCAGCCCGTGGCAGTGCGCGATCTGGCCGTCTGGGTGGATGCCGATGTCTCGTGGCAGGCGCTGCTTGATACACTTTGGAATCAAATCCGGGAAGACGATGCACTGTTGGTCGTCAAAGACATTAAACTGTTCGACATTTGGCGCGATACGGCAACCGCCGGTCAGCGTAGTTTGGCACTGCGTTTCTGGTTTCAGGGGCAGGATGCCACGTTGGACGAACGCCAGATCGAATACTGCGTGCAACGCCTCATCGAGGCGTTGGTCCAGGGCCATCAGGCCCGGTTGCGTACATAGGAGATTAGCAGGTGATGACGGATCGGACCCTGACCAAAGCACACCTGGCCGATATGCTCTTCGAGCGGGTGGGCCTGAACAAGCGCGAGGCAAAAGACGTCGTGGACACATTCTTTTCAGAGCTGCGAGATGCCCTGGTCCAGGGCAACGAGGTCAAGCTCTCTGGCTTTGGCAGTTTCCAGGTACGCGATAAACCCCCGCGTCCTGGGCGCAATCCAAAAACCGGCGAAGTCATCCCGATTTCCGCCCGCCGGGTGGTCACATTTCATGCCAGCCAGAAGCTCAAGGGCAGCATTGATCTCAACGGGGGTGCAGTATGACGATCGTCACGCCGGCCGTGGTTTTGCCGCCAATTCCGGCCAAACGCTATTTCACCATCGGTGAGGTCAGCGATCTTTGCGGGGTAAAACCCCACATCCTGCGCTACTGGGAACAAGAGTTCGCCCAATTGAAACCCGTCAAGCGGCGGGGGAATCGCCGTTATTATCAGCACCACGAAGTCCTGCTGGTGCGCCGTATCCGTGATTTGCTGTACGAACAGGGCTTCACCATTGCCGGTGCGCGCAATCGCCTGGGGGATGGCGCCGATATGCCGCACGACCAGGACGCCGCAGTGCGCCTCAGCAGCACCGAGCTGCAGTCTCTGCGGCATGATTTGCAAACGGTTCGGGACCGGTTGCGTCAGGCACTCGAGAAAACCACCCGATCCGGCAATCAGGCCGAAGGCCTGCTGAGGCTTTGATGATCAGGACTGTGGCTGGCTAGGCAGCTGGATATCCTGCTGGACGACGGTGCTGGTGGTGGAGCGCAGATTGGCCCAGGTCAAAAACACCAGCAGCCCCGCTGCGACACATAGCCCGGCGGTCATCGCCAAACGTCGATGCTTGGCCCAGCCATGGCGGGGTGTCGAGTGCCGGGCCTGGCGGGTATCATGGGCCGTCGTCTGATCGACCTGGTTTGCTGGGTCCGTATGGGGGCGTTCTTCAGCCCTGATCGGAATGTGTTCCATGCCCAGTGTGGCCTGGATCTGCATCAGCAGTTCCGGAGGGGGCGCGCTGGGTGTCAGACCATCCACAATTCCTAGAAAATAAGCCTCCCATTTCAGGGCTCGGGCGGCAGCGGCATCATCGTGCGCCAGGCGTGCCTGGATATCCTGGGTCTGGTGATGCATGTCCAGCCCCAGCACGTAGCAGGCGATTTCGTGGTCAGAATATGCGCGGTGGGATTTCATGCGTGTACCGCCTTGTCGATATGCGTCAGCACAGTCTCGATGGAAGCCTGTATGTCGGGTTCGGATCGGCCCAGTCTGGCGGCAATGCGGGCCGGGTCGCCGCCGTGCAGGTAAGCCTGCAGCAGGGCATCAAGCTGCGGCCCAGGCAGGCTGGTCAGCGCGCCTTCGACCAGCCCTGGCTGCAGGGCCAGGGTGGGGAGTGGCAGAAGCTCCGCATCGGTGACGCCGTCCTGGCGCAGGCGGCGCAGGTGGGCCAATGCCCGGTAGCGCAGAATGCTGTAAATCCAGGCGCGCGCCGTGCCAATCGTGGGGCTGTAGCCCGAGGCGTTGCGCCAGATCAGGGTAAAGGCTTCGTGCAGTACGGCATCCGCTTGATCCGGGGTGCCCAGCATTGCCAGCACCAGGGCCCGCATGATGGGGGCCTCGTGGTGGTATAAGGCATGAAAGGCGGCTTGATCGCCTGCGGCGCAGGCCAGCAGCTCCGCCTCGTAGTCAAAAACCGAAACAGTCATACAATCTCTCCGGCCAGGCCGGGCTCTTTTCAATGGGCTCTATTGTATGCGCAGCGGCAGGGTTATCCCGATCTGCTGATCGGCAGCTTGTCACCTCATTTATCAGAACCTTTCCATGCGTCTTACTCATACTGGTCCAGCCCCTGCTCGTCGTGACGACTGGCAGACCCTGAAAAACTTGTGGCCCTATATCTGGGCCTACCGGGGCAGGGTGTTGTTGGCATTCGCTTGCCTGGTGATCGCCAAGATTGCCAATGTGCTCACGCCTGTCTATCTGAAGGACCTGGTCGATGGGCTGGGTGTGCCGGTTGCCGTGTTGGCGGTTCCCGTGGCGGCTTTGGTGGGGTATGGCCTGGCGCGTCTGACCACCGGGATATTTGGCGAGTTGCGCGACGCCTTGTTTGCCCGAGTGACGCAGGGGGCTATCCAGCAGGTCGCCAGCCAGCTGTTCCAGCACTTGCTGGCGCTATCGCTGCGATTCCACATGGGGCGCCGTACCGGCGGCCTGAGTCGCGACATCGAGCGGGGCACCAAGGGCATAGGCTTTTTATTGAACTTCACTGTGTTCAATGTTTTGCCCACCTTGCTGGAAATCGCCATGGTGACCGGCATATTGCTGTGGCGCTATGACTGGGTGTTTGCCGGCCTGACCCTGGGCACAATCGTGGCCTACGTCTTGTTCACCTTGCTGGTCACGGAAAGGCGCATGGTGTATCGCCGCACCATGAATACCCTGGACAGCCAGGCCAATGGCAAGGCGGTCGATGCCTTGTTGAATTACGAAACCGTCAAGTATTTCGGCAACGAATCCTACGAAAGCCAGCGCTACGATCATGATATGCGCAGTTGGGTGGATTCGGCCGTGCGCAACCAAGTCTCGCTGAATCTGCTGAACATGGGCCAGGGCCTGATCATCACGGTGGGCATGACGGCCTTGTTGTGGCAGTCGGCTCGAGGCGTGACGCAAGGCGTTATGACCGTGGGCGATGTGGTGCTGGTGTCGGCGTACCTGACCCAGCTGTATGCGCCGCTGAATTTCCTGGGCTTTGTCTATCGCGAAATCAAGCACGCCCTGGCCGACATGGAACGCATGTTTGATCTGATGGCCAACCACCAAGAGATCGCTGACCGTCCGGATGCCTTGGCCTTGCAGGCCAAGACGGCCAGTTTAAGCTTCGAGGCCGTCGATTTTTCCTATCAGGCCGACCGGCAGATTCTGCATCGGGTGAGCTTTACCGTGCCGGCAGGCGGCTCGTTGGCTGTCGTGGGGGCATCCGGGGCGGGGAAGTCCACCTTATCGCGCCTGTTGTTCCGATTTTACGACCCCACGGGTGGGGCGGTGCGGGTCAATGGCAGGGACATTCGCGACTATACCCAGGACAGCCTGCGGGCCCATATCGGTATCGTGCCCCAGGATACGGTGCTGTTCAATGACACGATAGGTTACAATATTGCCTATGGTCGCCCGGCTGCCACACAGGAAGAAATCCAGGCTGCCGCCCGCGCAGCGCATATCCATGATTTCGTGACCTCCTTGCCGCAAGGCTATGACACCCCGGTCGGAGAGCGCGGCCTGAAGCTGTCTGGCGGCGAGAAACAAAGGGTCGCCATTGCTCGGGCACTCCTGAAGTCTCCGCCCATCATGGTTTTCGACGAGGCCACCAGCGCCCTGGATACGCGGACCGAGCGCGCAATCCAGGAGCAGCTGGACCGTATTGCCCAAGGGCGTACGACCCTGATCATTGCCCATCGACTGTCCACGATCGTGCAGGCGGATCATATTTTGGTGCTGGATGCCGGACGGGTGGTAGAGCAGGGCACACATGCGGACCTGTTGGCGCTGGGCAACCGTTATGCACACATGTGGCAGTTGCAGCAATCCGGAGAGGATAAATAGGTATTAGGGTTTGACCTATACCGTACCAAAGCAGTACTATTTAAGTATTGAAATTCTATCCTGGAACAGCCGATGCTGCGGATCAGCAAAATCGTCGATTATGGAATCCTGGTGCTGACGCACATGGCAGGCCGTCCGGCGCATATTTGCAGTGCAGCAGAACTCGCCGTCGCGCTGGGCCTGGGTCAGCCTGTCGTCAGCAAGGTCCTGAAACTCCTGGCGCAGCATCAGCTTGTGACCAGCATACGCGGCGCCCGTGGGGGCTACCGCCTGGGGCGCGACGCTGATCAGATCAATGTGGCAGAAATCATCGATGCCCTGGAAGACCAACCGTTTGGCCTGACCGAATGCACCGCAATTCCTGGTGTCTGCAGCGTCGAGGGCGCCTGCCATATTCGCTCCCACTGGCAGCGCATCAACCTGATCGTACGCCATACGCTTGAATCCGTTTCGCTGGCCAATATGGTCGACGAGGCCATTCCTATACCGGTTTCAGCAGCATCTGTGGCAGGTGCCCGCCAGACCATCAAAAATATCCCGAACTGGAGTCTGTCCAAATGAGTACTATCAACGACAAGCTCGATTCCTTCCTTGATCGCGACTATGAGGCTGGTTTTGTCACCGAGATCGAGTCCGAGACCTTTGCCAAAGGCCTGGACGAGGACGTGATCCGCCGCTTGTCCGCCATTAAGCGCGAGCCCGATTTCATGTTGCAATGGCGCCTGAAGGCGTATCGCGAATGGTTGAAGATGCCGCGCCCCAAATGGGCCAAGGTCCATTTTCCCGAGCCGGATTTTCAGGATATCAGCTACTTTTCGGCACCAAAATCCAAAAAAGATGGTCCTAAAAGCCTGGACGAGGTCGATCCCGAGCTGCTGAGAACCTACGAAAAACTTGGCGTGCCGCTGCACGAACGCGCCAGATTGGCCGGGGTGGCGGTGGATGCCGTGTTTGACTCAGTGTCGGTGGCCACGACCTTCCGCAAGCAGCTGGCCGACATCGGCGTCATCTTCTGTTCGTTTTCCGAGGCCGTGCGTTCGCACCCGGACCTGGTCCAGAAATACATGGGCACCGTGGTGCCGGTGGGCGACAACTTCTATTCCGCCCTGAATTCCGCCGTGTTTTCGGATGGATCTTTTGTGTATATCCCCAAGGGCGTCAAATGCCCGATGGAGCTATCCACTTATTTTCGGATCAATAGCGCCGATACCGGCCAATTCGAGCGCACCCTGATCATTGCCGACGAAGGCGCCATCGTCAGCTACCTCGAAGGCTGTACGGCACCCATGCGCGACGAAAATCAGCTGCATGCCGCCGTGGTTGAACTGGTTGCCCTGGAAGACGCCAGCATCAAATACTCCACCGTGCAGAACTGGTATCCCGGTGATGAAAACGGCCTGGGGGGGATTTACAACTTCGTCACCAAACGCGGGGATGCCCGGGGGGCGCGGTCGCATATCTCCTGGACCCAGGTAGAAACCGGTTCGGCCATCACCTGGAAATACCCCAGTGTAATTCTGCGCGGCGACGATTCCACCGGCGAATTCTATTCCGTGGCGCTGTCCAATCATTATCAGCAGGCCGACACCGGCACCAAGATGATCCACATGGGGCGCAATACCCGCAGCACCATTATTTCAAAGGGTATTTCGGCGGGCCACGGCAGCAATACCTTCCGCAGCCTGGTGCGCATGACGCCCAAGGCCGAAAACGCGCGCAATTACACCCAGTGCGACTCGCTGCTGATCGGCAAGGAATGCGCCGCACATACCTTTCCCACCATCGAGGTCCAGCATCCCAGCGCCAGCGTCGAACACGAGGCCACGGCCTCGCGCATCGCCGAGGACCAACTGTTTTATGCAATGCAGCGCGGCATATCGGCCGAAGATGCTGTGTCGATGATCGTCAACGGCTTCTGCAAAGAAGTTTTCAAAGAATTGCCGATGGAATTTGCGGTCGAAGCACAGAATCTGCTTGGCCTGAGTCTCGAAGGCAGCGTCGGTTAAGGAGCCCATATCATGCTGAAAATCAACAATCTGCACGCCTCGATCGAGGACAACGAAATTCTGCGCGGCCTCAGCCTCGACATCAAGCCTGGCGAAGTTCATGCCATCATGGGCCCCAACGGCGCGGGCAAAAGCACCTTGTCCCAGGTATTGACGGGCCGTGAAGACTACAAGGTCACCGAAGGCACGGTTGAATTCGAGGGCCAGAACCTGCTGGATCTGCCGGTCGAAGAACGCGCCCGGGCCGGGGTGTTCCTGGCTTTCCAATACCCCATCGAAATCCCGGGGGTGTCCAATGCCTACTTCATGCGGGCGGCGGTCAATGCAGCGCGCCGCCATCGCGGCCTGCCCGAACTCGATGCCATGGATTTCGTCAAAAAGGCCAAGGCCGAGATGAAGCTGGTCGGCATGCGCGACGAATTCCTGTACCGCTCCGTCAACGAAGGCTTTTCCGGCGGTGAGAAAAAGCGCAATGAAATCTTGCAGATGGCCCTGCTCGAACCCAAGCTCGCCATCCTGGATGAGACTGATTCCGGCCTGGACATCGATGCCCTGAAGACCGTGTCCGATGGCGTCAACCGCCTGCGTTCACCGGATCGCTCCATGATTGTCATTACGCACTACCAGCGCCTGCTGGACTATATCGTGCCGGATTACGTGCACGTGCTGGCACATGGCAAGATCGTGCGCTCCGGTGGCCGCGAACTGGCCCTGGAACTCGAAGCCAAGGGCTACGGCTGGATCGAGGGTGTCAATCTGGCGGCCAGCAAACGTCCTGCCAAGCCCACTGATAAAACCAAGAAAATTGGTGTTAAGCCAGGGGTCCGGGCATGAGTACAAACCTGCAGGCCTGGGCCGACGTGTTCGGTCAGCGCGCAGCCACTCTGCCTGGGGCTGAACTGCCCTGGTTGGCGGATTTGCGCCGCGATGCCCTGGATCGTTTCATCAGTCTTGGCTGGCCCACTCCCAAAATCGATGCCTGGCGGCATACCTCGCTTTCGCCGTTGGCCGCCGCCAGTTTTTTCGATGGTGATGCGCAACCCGTCGCGGATCAGCTTGCCGCCCTGAAGGCCAGCGAACCCGGCCATTGGCTGGTGTTTGTCGATGGGGCTTATGATGCGGCGCTCTCGGATGTTGGCAGCTTGCCGACCGGGGTGTCTGTGCAGGCGCTATCGCAGGCCTGGGCCGATCACGCCGAGGCCATCCAGGCCGCGTATGGCCAAGCGGATGACGGCCACAGCACCAGTGCGCTGAATCTGGCTCTGGCCAGCGACGGTGCCTGGGTGCGGGTGGGGCGCGGAGTTGCGCTGGAACACGCCATTCATATCGTGTGCGTGGCCGCTTCGCCGCAGGCCGCGCATTTCTTGCGCCACCTGATTCAGGCTGAAGCCGGTGCCCAGGCCACGGTGGTCGAACACTACCTGGGGGTGGCGCATGCCACCAATTTCCATCATGCCGCCACTCGGCTGTCGCTGGCCCAGGATGCCCGCATCACACACCTGAAGTTACAGCAGGAATCCGATCAGGCCTGGCATCTGGGCGAGATCGATGCCGTACAGTCGCGTGGTTCTTACTTCGCCTCGCACTCGGTCTCGTTGGGCGCGCGTCTGGCGCGGCACGACATCACCACGCACTTTGCCGACGAGCGCTGCGAAACCCTGTTCAATGGCCTGTATTATGTGGACCAGCGTCGCCATGTCGATCATCACACTTTGATCGATCACAACAAGCCCCGCTGCGTCAGCCACGAAAACTATCGCGGCATTTTGGCCGATACCTCGCATGGGGTGTTCAGTGGCCGCATTCTGGTGGCGCCTGGTGCCGACGGCACTGACGCCATACAGCGCAACGACAGCCTGCTGCTGTCGCGTCTGGCCAAATCCGACTCCCGGCCCGAACTCGAAATCTACGCCGATGACGTCAAGTGCGCCCATGGGTCCACCGTGGGTCAGATCGACGCCGACAGCCTGTTTTATTTACGCACCCGGGGCCTGGATGAGGCCCATGCGCGTGACATTCTGACCTACGCCTTTGCGGCGGCCAGTGTGGCCCGCATCGATTCCGCGCCTTTGCGCCAGCGGGTTGAAAACGCCATTCGTGGCCTGCTGCCCGGCGGCATGGCACTGGAGGCCGCATGAATGCGCCCGTGACTTCTCTGGAAAGCCTGGGCCTGACTGCCACGGTGGATGCCGCGGGCACCATGCGGGCGGCCGACGGGCACGCCCTGGCCGATGATTTCCCGATTCTGGCCCGCCCGGTGCGCAAACGCCGTCTGGCCTACCTGGACAATGGCGCCACCACCCAGAAGCCCCGCGCCGTCATCCAGGCGCTGGAACAGTTCTACGAGCAGTCCAATGCCAACATCCATCGTGGGGTGCATTGGCTGTCGCAGCACGCTACCGATCTATACGAGCAGTCCCGCCAGCAGGTATCCGACCTGCTGAATGCGGCTAGTGCCCAGGAAATCATCTTTACCCGGGGGACCACCGAGGCCATTAATCTGGTCGCCCAGACCTGGGGCCTACGGCTGCAGGCAGGTGATGAGATTCTCGTCACCGGCATGGAACATCACTCCAATATCGTCCCCTGGCAACTGCTGTGTGCCCGTACAGGGGCAGTCTTGCGCCACGCCCGCATTACCGACACAGGCGAGCTCGATCTGGCCGACTTCAAGGCCCAGCTCAATGCGCGGACCCGCCTGGTCGGGCTTGCGCACGTGTCCAATGCCTTGGGGACCGTCAATCCCGTGGCGGACCTAGTCCGTCTGGCTCACGAGGCCGGCGCTCTGGTGCTGGTCGATGGAGCCCAGGCCGTGGCCCACGCCACAGTGGATGTCCAGGCCCTGAATTGTGATTTCTACGCTTTTTCCGGGCATAAGCTCTATGGCCCGACCGGGATAGGTGCCTTGTATGTCCGCGCGGGCATCTTGGCAGACCTGCCCCCCTGGCAGGGTGGGGGCGACATGATCCGCACCGTCAGCTTCGAGGGCAGCACCTGGGCAGAAGGCCCGCAGCGCTTCGAGGCCGGCACCCCCAATATTGCGGGCTCCGTGGCCTTGGGGGCGGCAATCGCGTATGTGCGCGGTATCGGCCTGGATGCAATTGCGGCCCACGAGCATGCCTTGCTGGCCGAAGCCACCGAGGCCATGCTGGCGATCCCAGGGGTGCGCTTGATCGGCACCGCCACCCATAAGGCAGGCATTCTGTCCTTTTTGGTCGATGGCGTCCATCCGCACGACCTGGGCACCATTCTGGATACCGAAGGCGTGGCGATTCGGGCGGGCCATCACTGCGCCATGCCGCTGATGTCGCACTTTGGCATCCCGGGCACGGCTCGGGCATCTTTTGCGCTGTATAA
This sequence comes from Castellaniella sp., assembly GCF_034675845.1. NCBI lineage: Bacteria > Pseudomonadati > Pseudomonadota > Betaproteobacteria > Burkholderiales > Alcaligenaceae > Castellaniella > Castellaniella sp. The sequence continues at coordinate 207,087 of NZ_JAUCCU010000001.1, read as the reverse complement.
CGACCTGCGCGACGTCGAAGCCCTGGTGGCCGGCGTGCGTAAGGCCCAGAAACTGTTTGGGGTGTAAGGCATGATGGACGCCGACGATGGCCTGCGTGATCTATACCAGGAAGTCATTTTCGATCACAACCGCAGCCCACGTAATTTTCATGCGCTGGACGATGCCACGCATCGTGCCGATGGCCACAATCCCTTGTGTGGGGATCAGCTGACTGTCTATGCACGAATGCAGGACGGCGTGGTCGAGGAGGTCAGTTTCATTGGCCATGGCTGTGCAATTTCCAAGGCATCGGCCTCCTTGATGACTGAAGCCGTGCGCGGCATGAAAATCGACGAAGTGGATGCCTTGTTTAAAAACATCCATGCGATGCTGACCGAAGCCCATCCAGATTGCGATCTGGGCAAGCTCGAAGTCTTGTCCGGGGTGCGGGAATTTCCGTCCCGGGTGAAATGCGCCACCCTGGCCTGGCATACCCTGCACAACGCGATTACGCAAGCGCAGGATATAGCCATTACTGAATAATGCGATGAACCAGAGGTAAGATCATGAGTTTCAATCGTCAGGAAGTGATCGTCAACCGGGATTGCCCGGCGGTCACCGTGCCCTACGGCTCGCCTGTCACCATCGAGGCTGGCTGCGAGGCCGTCATCACCCAGCAGTTGGGGGGCACCTACACCGTCATGGTCGAGGGCAACCTTTACCGCATTGAAGGCGTGGACGGCGATGCCCTGGGCTTTGAACCCGCCGAGGACATCAAGCACATACACGACGGTCCGATCACCCAGGAATCTGTCGAAGAGGCCGCCTGGACCATGTTGTCCACTTGCTACGATCCCGAAATCCCCGTCGATATCGTCAATCTGGGCCTGGTCTATGAATGCTCGGTGTTGCCTGCCAGCACCGAGGGTCGTTTTCGCATCGAAATGAAGATGACCCTGACTGCCGCCGGCTGCGGCATGGGCACGATGATTGCGGACGAAGCGCGAAATAAACTGCTGAATATCGAAGGCGTGGACGAAGCCGCCGTGGATCTGGTCTGGGATCCGCCCTGGAGCCGCGAGATGATCAGCGAGCCCGCCCGACTGCAGTTGGGGCTGCTTTAGTCATATTGTCATATTCATCGTGGCAGGCACCTGTTTTAATAGAGTCCCTGCCCGATAGGGCGTGCCTATTCAATTTTTCGGTTTGATTTCTTGATGTCGTCTATATCGGATATGGCGTCGGTTGTGTGTCCGACGCCCGAAATTCTTGCTTGTTCTGACCCGACTGACGATCCAGCCTGGATTCAGTCCTACCCTCTGGATGCGGTATTTCAACCGATAGTCTGGTTGCGTGAAGGCTCTGTGCTGGGCCACGAGGGCCTGATCCGAGGGGTGCCCGACACCCCCTGGCATACGCCGGATGTCTTGTTCGCCCTGGCGCGGGCCCAGGGGCAGGGGATTGCACTAGAACACCGCTGCTGTCGCACGATTATTCAGCGGTTCGCTGCGCTGGATTTGCCAGGGCGGCTGTTTGTCAATATCAGCCCAGCCGCCTTGCTGGCGACGCCTGAGGCAGGCTTGGATTTTGTCGCATTACTGGCCGAATCCGGGCTGGATGCCCATTGTCTGGTGATCGAAATCACCGAGCAGGCCTTGGCATGCAATAGTGCCGATTTGATTCCGTTGATTACCCAGCTACAGGCATCGGGTGTGCATTTTGCCATTGACGACCTGGGAGCCGGATATTCCAACCTGACCCGTTGGCTGGATCTGCGGCCCAAATACATCAAGACGGATAAGTCCTTTGTGGTCGGCATTCAGGATGATTTGCTGCGCCAGCAGATTCTGCGCTCGATCTCTGATATTGCGGCAGTCGCCGGGGCGATTGTCGTGGCCGAAGGTATCGAGACTATCGATGAATTGGCCTGCGTGTGCGACCAGGGCATTGCCTGCGCCCAGGGGTATTACATTCAGCGGCCCCAGGCCCAGCCCAGCCGCAGCAGTTGGCCGGAACTCTCCCGGCAGCTTTCCAGCCGACGACTGGATGCCTTGCGGTGCTGTTCCGATCCCAGCCTGCCACAGGGGGACGCCCAGGGCTGGGCTTTGCAACTGCTGCGCCGGGTCGATAGCGTCACCTCGCAGGTCTCCAGCGAGGCCGTCTTCAGCCTATTTTTGGCCCAACCGGATCTCTATACCATTCCTGTGGTCGAGCACGACAAGCCCATCGGTGTGCTGAAGCGCAGTAGCTTGATCGAGCGCTTTTCCCTGCCGTTCCAGCGCGAACTCTACGGCACCAGCCCGTGTCGCCTGTTCATGGACAGCAAGCCCTTGATCGTAGACATGCACACGCCCTTGCTGACGCTCAGCCGCTGGTTGGCCGAGGCCGAGGGCCATGCGCTGGCCACTGATTTCATCATTACCGGCCGGGGGCGCTACCTGGGGGTGGGCTCCAGCCAGGACCTGTTGCAGGCTCTGAATCGCCTGCAGCTGCGGGCAGCGCGCCACGCCAACCCGTTGACGCAATTGCCGGGCAATGTTCCCATCGACCGCCAGATCCAGCGCTACCTGGCCAGCAATCTGTCTTTTGCCGTCTGCCACGCCGATCTGGATCACTTCAAACCCTTTAACGACGCGTTTGGCTACCGTCTGGGCGATGACGTGATCCGGCTGCTCAGTCGGGTATTGTCGCATCACGTGGACGATCAGCATGATTTCCTGGGGCATATCGGCGGCGATGACTTTATCGTCTTGTTTCGCAGCGGCAACTGGCAAGTGCGCAGTCAACACATGCTGGATGAATTCGACCGGGGCATGACCCAGCTGATGGTCGAGGCAGGCAAGGGCGACGTCAGCCTCTATGCGACAGAAGACCGCCAAGGGCGGCCGCGCCGCTTCGGCTTGCCCACCCTGTCCCTGGGCATCGTGCCGGTGGATCCGGGGGCATATCAGTCGCGCCACCAGATCGCCCAGGCGGCCAGCGAGGCGAAATCCCAGGCTAAAAAGCAGCCGGGTTCGACCCTGTTTATCGATCGACGTAATTAGCGGATGGCGAGGCCTGCAAGCAAGCAATATTTTGTGCTAGAATCTCTTTCTTTCGGGGCGTAGCGCAGCCTGGTAGCGCACTTGCATGGGGTGCAAGGGGTCGCGAGTTCGAATCCCGCCGTCCCGACCAGAAATACAGCAGTAAAAATAAGGGCTTACACGCTTCGGCATGTAAGCCCTTATTTTTTGTTGTAGGGGGTGGTTCATTTTTGCCCCATGTTTTGCCCCATGGAATATCTTTACTAGGTACGGGTCGATCACCATAGCCCGTGTGGAGCATCCTATCCTCGCATGGTGACTGTGCAGGCGACCGGGAAAGCAGAAGTAAAGGATGGGTTAGAAAGCGGCAGCCTGCTGTTTTGGTCTATCAGAAACTGGTAAGGGGGGCTGCTGTTCTTCGTGCTCCTGGGTTGGCATGCCATTCTTTCTTGCATACTGAATCAAGCGCTCTACAACCTGTGTCCTTGTTAATTTGGACTTTTGTGCCAATCGGTCCAGTGACCGCTTTGTAGCCTTGTCTAGGGCGAGGTTGGTTTGTTCTTTTCCTTCCCTGTTCTTCTTGGCCTTATGGGCGTTGAACGCTTTCTTGATGGCCTGAATTATGGCCGTTTTCTCTCCAGTCGTTCCTGAAAAATTGTCTAGACAGATCTGCACGTCTTCCAGGGATGAAAATTTCGCCTGGAGCGGTTCCACTAATCGTCGGTGATGATCGTTTAACCAGAGATATGCAACTTCGCACTTGAGCCGCTTTTCTTGACCTTTGTCGAACCAGCGATAGTCTGCGTCTTGCTTCAAGTACGACCGCCAGCTTTTTTCCAGCCCGATAAGCGTCCTGTGCTTGGTGGTCTGTGTGGTATCCCAAAAATCCACAAGCCCCATGAATGCCTTTGTTGCAGGGATGCCGTGGGGTAATAGTTTTGAGATCGGCTTTAGGTCAGGGTTGTTATTGAGGAACTGGGTGCATAACCAAATTGCACACCGCTGACTTCCGATCCAGCCAAAATTTTGCTGGGGGAGGAATGAAGTGCGGAACGGTATGTTTAGTTCTCTAGCCAGCCCTCGATCACGAATGATCGCAGCTAGAGCAAAGGCTGGGAACGGTGGGCCGAAGTTGTTGCTTCTGAATACTGTCTCCTCTAACTCATCCAACAACTCAATTCCTTTTCTGTGTTTCTGCGGATTTGGTTGAGCTCGTTGGGCATCATGACATGCCTCTTCGATCTTGTAGCGTGTTTTCAGCCAAACCCAGAAGTTTTCTCGATCGTTGAATACTCTGCCTTGACTGCTATTTAGCAGTGTGTCAGCTAGAGGGTCTGTTCTGGTGATGGCCATGATGTCCTCTTTCTAATATTTATAATCAGATACAATTTTTTCAAACTATGTTGAAACTATAAAAAAACTATGATGAAACTAGCATTTAATTTTATCTTTTACCATAGGTAGATCATGGATACTCCTCGCGTTTCATCTGGGTTTATTTATTGTCATGGGAATTTTTCTGGACAGTCGTAGTGTGAGAGTGACGGTAGTCGGTTTTGAGGGGGGGCTTTGGATAGGTCTGGTTCTTGGGAGGGCATAAAGTTTTATGCCCGCTCCCCATGCTCTGGACCAACCAGACAGGAGCATCACCATGCAAGCCGCCGTACGCCTCATCCGACTCATCGACGTTACCCAGGCCATAGGCCTGCGCCGATCCACGATCTACAAGTACATTGCTGAGGGCCAGTTCCCCAAGCCCGTCCCTCTAGGAGGCAACAGGGTGGCTTGGGTGGAGCAGGAGGTCCAAGACTGGATCATGGAGCGCATTGAAGCGCGTGATGCAGCCTTGACCGCAGCACTCTGAGGCCATGGGAGGGACAACCCCTCCCATGGCCTTCTATGCCGTCTGATTGGTGTGTGGAGGTTGGATGCTTTGTTACATAACTACCCATCCAGAAAACTTCTCAAAGGCAAGTGATCTTTCGGGAGTGGCTGGTTAAGACGCAAGGGCGCGTCTATGTCGGAGGGGGAGAGGCAGTGTGCTTCTTATGCAATAGAGAAAATCTATCAAAGAAAAATTAAAAATAAACTAAAGACATTGATCTCCTGAACCCACAATACAGGAGGTCAGTCATGGGGAAGCGCAATCAATGGAGTGGTCAGTGCCAGCCAGAGCGAACCAGCAACGCAGCCATCAGAGAAATGAGAGCCAGGGCGAGGCTCTTGAGCATCGAAAAACGGCTGTTTGAGCAGTCCAGCCGCTATCTGGTCCTGTTCCTAACATTGCGTTATGACGACGCATACCGTGATGACGTCACGTTGCGGACCATCCAGCGACATCGAGACATTTTCATGCGCCGGATAGATGGGGCACAAGACGGGGTGTTAGGCAAAATTCAGGCGTGCATCTGGAAGCTGGAAGAGGGGCAAGAAGCTGGGCTGCATCTGCATTGCTTGCTCTTTTTTTCCGGCAGACATCGTGCTGATACCTACTACGCAGAGCGAATTGGGGACTACTGGGTGGACATTGTCACACGGGGATGGGGGGACTACTGGAATAGTAATACGGACAAGCAGAAGGCCAAGCACGAGCGTAGATATGGGAGCTGCCTTGGTCAAGTGGATGCAGCCGATGAGGGCAAAAGGTCCATTCTGCGGCGGTTTGCTAGTGAGTATCTGACCAAACAAACCCAGGTTCCAACTGATCGCGGGGATCGCGATAGGACATGGGGTGTTCGGTTTTTCTCCTGATTGGCTTTATCAGGTCGTCCACCTGCTGGCGGTACAGGGCAATCGGCGGTTTTTTTTGCAGAAGTTATTGCTTTGCAGAACCACGATTCCGCTTAAAGATGAGCCACAGAAGTAAAAGTGCAATAAATCCGTACAGCCCCCATACCCGCATGATAAACCACCCAGCACCATCCTCACCGAGCGCGAGGTCAATCAGCTTTCCACCGACAAAGGAATAGGCTGCATAAATTCCTCCCCATTTGGCCAGGAACATAAAAAGGGCCTTTCTTCGCGCTGAGTAATGAGCGTCGTCAGTGCTGTTCTTTTTCATGATACCCAGGACAGTTGCAACTACGAAACCGCCTATGTTTGCGCTTAAGAGTGTCCCTGCAAACTTTAATTCGCTCATGTCTGGGCCGCTGCCACCATGGAATACAGCCGAGATTGAATACCAGTAATACAGGCTGCCTGCTAATAATGCGGACAGCAGGATGCGGCTGGCTCTGGACATAACGTAGAAAGAGCCTAAAGCAATGATAGTTCCGATAAATCCAATAATTCCCATGATTTTATAAAGTATATTTGCTAATCTGGTTGGATGATATTATCCAGGCCATTTATTATTTAGTGTGGCTTTCAACTATATGGCCTGGGCTCTAATTTATGTAACGTTAGTTGGCAATGCGCCATCCGTTGTCAGTTTTTCTTAGAATGAAAGTCCCTTTGAATTTTGTATAAAAATTATCTTTGAAATCTGTTGCTTCTTTTGGTAGATACCTAAGGGTGAAACCTGCGGCTATCCCTAGTGGGAGGCATTGAACCTCTATGCGCTTGACCATAGCGTCTCTTAGAATTTGCTCCTCGTAGCCTTTTCTGGTGTAAAAATATGGATAGATTTCATTAAAAGCACCTACCTCTGCTTTTAGTTTTTGAAGTTCGGGGTCACTTTCTATCATTTCTGTGATTTGTTCATAATCAAGATTGCGATTCTCCTGCTTGATTTCCTTCTCTCGCTGGATTCTGCGTTCATACTGTGACTGCATTTTTTGAATTTCTTTGATGTGTCCGGGAAGGTCGGAGGCTATTTTTTTGTTTTCTTTAATTGGTTTTAATTCGACAGTAAACTCAGTTTCAATGCCATATATTTTGTCACTTTTTGTATCTGGTATGCCATTTATTTTTGTGGCTTTGCTAATTGATAGAGAGGGGCAACCTTTTAAAAGCTCAATGCTTAGGGCTTCTTTGATGTCTCCATCTGAAGGGCTGCTTGAGCAAGCGGATAGGAATGCGACAGCGGCTAGGATAAGCGGATAGCGAATGGCTTTCATAGGTTTTTGATCAGCTAAGAGTTTCATAAATAGGACTAAGGCGTGATCTCAAGAATCTATTGCTCAGGAATCGAGTGAGATGATTTTTGATGAATTTTTTGGAAGAGCTAAGTGGTCAATTGTTTATTGCCACTCAACTGGTTTGAGAGAAATATCCTCTATATCGTGCTGTAAGGTATCAATTTGGCAAGTAATCGTAGAAACATGCTGGCCTGATACTTCAACGTTGATGCCAGCAACCATTTCGTGCTCCTCGCTCATTCTGTCCGTAGAGACAAATACTTCATAAGCGGTATTCCCATTTGGGATTTGTACGCTGTAGGTGATGCTGTTTCCTCGGCCGTCCCACTGGAATGTACTGGCTTCAGAACGAGGCACGGAAAGGGAGAGTTCAGGCGATTGGCCTTTTTTGCCAAAGTTGTACTGCAGGGTTTCCCCAGAATCACATACCGCTACCGCTTTACCTTTCGCCGTGGTGCAAGCAAAGATGAGCTTGTCATTAGGGCATGCTGCATGCTTGTCTGCTGGAGTGGCATTCGTCGAATTCTCTTGAGCAGCTTCCGGCGCTGCGGGCTTGGTGGGTTTGTTTAACGCCTCTTGAAACATTGCCTTCAGCTCTGCTTCAGATATTTTGGTATGAGAGGATTTAGACGTCTCTTGGCTTTCTGAGTTTATTTGCTTGGTTTCCAGGATGGAGCCGATGATGGCTAAAATAAAAAATCCGAGAAGCACAAACTTGTACCACTTTGGAAAGGCTTGGATTTCGCCTTTTTTGGAAAAGTAAAAATTACCAAAAAACGCCATGACGATAATGGCTGGCATGAAGATAACTGCACCAATGATGGCGAACCACCATTTCCGGTACCAAGGGACCTGGCTGTAAGAAGTGTATTGGGTAGACATAGATGCTTTCTGTGAGGATTGTCTTTTTGGGATAAGAAATCAGCAGACTAGCCATGGCCGCACCGGGAAAGTACGGCCATGGCGTTGCTGTATGCGTCTCAGACATCGAGATGCATCGTGTAGTGAGAAACGATTCAGGCTCCGAAAAGAGCCAGTAAGCTGATGGCAGACATGACGATTCCCGCGATGGAAAGACCTTTTCCCCACCGTTTTTGAACCAAGCTGATGATTGCGAAAACAAGGCTGACGACCCCAAATAGGATGATCCCAAGGATTTGCTCGGAATCGGCTCCGTCTGCGAATGCCGCCATCGTTGCCAGGATGGCAAAGATCCCTAGAACCAGGGCTGTGATAGCCATCCACTTTGACCCTTGTTGTCCGCTGCTGCTACCGGATTGAGTTGCCCCGCAGTGGGGGCAGGCTGTTGCGCTGTCGTGTATCTCTTTGCCGCATCCTCGGCAGAAAATCATGGCCATATCAAGTCCTTATGCAAAAGTGTCGTGTTGAAGATTGTTTGTGAGTCAATGTAATCACAGCTTTATACAACTTTAAAGGTTGATTAACAACTTTATAAGTCCTTCATCTGACTAAGGTGATACCAGACCATCCCGGATGGAAGTGGAGGTGGTATGCCCGAGATTGAGATGAAGCGGTTGGCTGGGTTGGTTGGTCGTGCGATTGCAAAGCGCCGGATGGCTTGCGAACTGACCCAGGAGCAGGTTGCCGAGCGCTTGAAAATTGGCGTTGAAGCGGTGTCGCGAATCGAACGCGGCATCGTGCTGCCAACGGTGATTCGCCTGGGAGAGTTCGCCGAAATATTCCAGTGTGATGTGGCTGATTTGGTTACAGAGACCAGCGCACGGCCCACGGATCAGGCCCGGCATCTTGAGCGCTTGCTGTCAGGGCTGGCGCATGGAGACAGAGCTATGATCTTGGAGATCGTGGAACGTCTGGTTGTCCGCCTGGGGTAAAGCCGTAGCAGCTAACGCGGGTATTGCGCAAGATCGGCATCAGGCACCATGATGGTTGTCGTCCTCCGGTCAGCGTCTGTGATGATCCAAATTTCAGTGTTCTTGGCTAGGGCGTAGCGCGACAGTACTCGCATGTCCAGAAGCAGTGCGATTTCGTTTTGCAGGATGTCTTGAGCGCTGAGATCTCCCCAGTCTCTGTGAAGATGTCTGTGCAGCAAAAAAACACCTTCAGTTGCCGTGGCTTCCAGAGCTAAGATGGCTGCGGCGGTGATCCGTATTTTGCCCAGCGAGAATCTGGTTTTTCGGGTGGTGAGTGCTGTGTCTGGTGACATGGTGGTGCTCCAAAAAAGAAGCCCAGCGGGTTGGGCGCTAGGCTGATTAATGAGGCGGTCAAGGGAGGCTCTAAGCGGCGGCTTTTTCAGTCTTGTCCTTGAGCTTGTCCGCCAACGAACGAGGTTGGAGGTGTTGATCGCTGGCAGTGGGGGCGGGTTCTGCGCCAGACTGTTCAGGAAAAAATTCCTCTGCAACAGTCGATAGATCGTCTTCGGTGTCCTCGAATGATCCATTGCCAAAGCCCAGCCGAGCCGCCTCATCCAGGGCCGCTTGATCAAAGCCCTGGGCTTGACGTGCTGCATCGGCTTGCCGTGCCGCCTGAATCGCCTCGGGCAGCGCCATGTCGTCGCGGATGACCAGATCGACGTAATAGATGGGGGTGCGGTAGCTTTGCGTGGTCGATTTGCTGCGCAGCTTCAGTTCCAGCGGCAGGGTCGCCAGCAGCCCACCTGAGACCGCTGCGTAATAGCGCAGGCGGGCAGCCAGCGTGCGGATCGAGTTGTAAGAAGTCGTGCGAAAAATAAAGACACCCAGATCGTCCCCACCACCGACCTTGACGTACAGTCGTCCATAGGGCTTTGTGTCGGCCAGTCGCAGGCAGCAGTCCTGAGTGCTGGCGCAGGTAACGGTTTCCATCCCTTGAGAGGTGCGGCGCTGGCAAGTCACCCCATCACTGACTGCAATAGGCCGCCCTGTCTGGCGGTCGAATTGTGCATATTCAGCACGCAGGTTGAGATCAGGATCATTGAAAGGCAGCATGATCTGGATGGCTCGCAGCTTGGCGGTCTGGGTGCGTTTTAACTCGGCTTCATGGGCCGGATGCAGCAGCCAGCCATCGTGGTTCTGTACCTGGGTGGTGATGGTGAATTGATCGTCTTTTTCTGGCAGGCGCTTGCCGTTTTTCTCAACGACGCGGCCTATGGAGATGCGCCCGATGATGGGCGGCGTAATGACAAAGCCTTTCAGCATGGTGAGGCTCCTGTAAATTAAAGCAGCCCGTTGACGGCGGGCATGTAGGGAAATAGATGGAATTGGTAGCGTCGGATTGGCTACATGCGGCCGATTTCAGCCAGTGACGTGCTGCCGTAGCGTCCAACAACGATGTGATCCAGTACGCGGATCTCCACCAGCGCCAGGGCGCTTTTCAAACGCTGGGTGGTCTCAATGTCTGCGGGGCTGGGGGCGGACACGCCCGAAGGGTGGTTGTGGGCAAAGATTGCTGCTACCGCGTTGTTTGCCAAGGCAAGCTTGACGACTTCGCGGGGGTAGACGGCAGACGTATTGATCGTGCCCCGGAAGAGTTCATGAAAGCCGATGATTCGCTGCATGCTATCGAGCAGGACCATGGCAAAGACTTCGTGTTCGTAGTCCTGCATCAAGTTTTGCAGGTAATCCTTGGTGCGTTCCGGTGTCACCAGAAACCGGCCTTTGGCGAGCCGGTCGCGTGAGAGCTGACGCGCCATGGCCAGAATGTCACCTTCGCTCATTACGGTCGAATCCAGGACGTATAAGCCCTGAATTTCGCTCGCTTTGAATTTTCGGTAGCGCATGGGCCACCTCCTTCTGAAAGCAGAATAGAAAATGCCGCCCGTGATGGCGGCATGTCGTGGGGGGCCTGCAAGGCAGGTAGGGCGGGTGCTCAGGCCAGCACCCGAAAGCGCCGCGATCCAGGCCGCGTGCGGGCGTATTGCACCGCCAGATCGGGGTAATCCAGCAGCAGCCGTTCAACATCCAAGGACGTGGCATCCTTGCTGCGCTTGAAGCTGATCCGACCAGTCTCGAATTGGGCCGATTCGGCATTGCCCATGGCTTGCAGCAGGGTTTGCTTCATTTTCTCGGCATGGGCTTCCCGATCTTTGAGGTCGGCCTGCATCATGACAAGATCGGCGAAGGTGGCCGAGAGCGTCCGGTCGTCGCTGAAGTCCACTGCGCCGCCGTGGCCTGGGTATAAGCAGCGCAAGGCCCGATCTGCTGATACCGAGCCGTCCGCTGGGGGCGGAATGTCACGCACGACGTAATCCCAGAATTGAGCTTCAAGCTGGATCAAGCGGCCAATCAACTCGTCGTCACGCTCTATGCGGTACACGTCAAGCCGTTGGCCGCATAGCAGCACGGCCACGTCGGCGGCCCGCTTGCCGGTGACGGCCAACTGGTGCTGAACTTGAAGCTGGACATATTCAGGGACGCCCTCGCGCCAGAGCCGTGCACCGTATTCCCCGGTGGTTTTGCATTCCAGAATTTGCACGGCGGAATTGCTAATCACTTCGCGGTCGAGGTTCGCCAGCATCCAGGGGTATTGCGGGTGTTGCAGGACAGCGTTGACCTTGCGCACCTTGCGCCCGGTCTGCTGCGTATAGGCGGCTGCAACAATCGGCTCCAGCAGCGTGCCCCAGTACACGGGCTCTGTGGTGTCCTGGGGATCTGGTTTGGGCAGTGTTGCGTCGCGGTTGGTCTTCTCCAGCCAAAGCTCCAGAGGGCTTTTATAGGGAGAAAGCCCCACCGCTGCTGCTGCATCCGAGCCGCCAATGCCGGTCTTGCGGACTTCCAGCCATTCGGCCCGCTCGATGGTGCGCGTATCGACCAGGCGCAGTGCCGGGCGCGTGTCTGGCTGTCGCTTGGGTAATGCCATGATGAAAACCTCCAGAATGAAGAAACCCGGTCAGCGCGTGGGCGCTGCCGGGCTTCATGGGGTTGTGTGGTGCTAACGGAGTGATGTGAACAACAGGGGACTTGCCTATGCCACGAGCTTGAGGGCTTCATCCCAGGCCTTTTGCTTGATGGCAGCTCCTTGGCCAAACCAAGCGGCATCCAGCCGGTGATCGGTGCTGCGGGAACGACGATGATGATCCACGAACTCGGTGACGGCGCCCAACAGCCCCCAGGCAGTGCCAGCGGCTGATCCGAACTCAGCCCCCATGCCATGCCCGTTATAGAGGCCCTGAACGCTTTTAAGCGCCTGGTTGTTGATGACCGGCTGCTGGGTATCTGTGCTTGCCGGATAGGTCAGTACACGGCGCAGAAACGTTTCAGCCTCGGTGTCCTTGACCTTGCAGTCGGCCAGGGCCTTCATGCGAACCATGAAGCTATCCCAGCTGGATACCGCGATGCCTAATTGACGCTTTACGCTGTCGGGATCAAAGACGCTGCGATGCGAGACGCGCACCGTACCTGCTCCGTCACCCAGGGCAATGGCCAAGGTGTTGTTGCACACGACCCGTACAGATGTGAATTGGGCCGTGGTGGACAGTGTGCCGTCGCAGGCAGTCGCCAGCAGCAGATAGCCATTGACCTCATCGCGGCCTTTCAGCACGGCTTGTTGGCCAGTGCGGGCCAAGGCCCAAAGCTTGCGTCCGCCTTTGAGTACGCCAGCGGTTTCCAGCTCGTAGCCGCCCGTCTCGGTGAGATCCTTGTAAAAGGACAGGATTTCCTCGGGTTGCACCACCTGGAAGCGATCGGAAACCACCGACAACGGTGCCTTGGTGTCCGAGCGGTACAGCACCTTTTGGCCGGGAAAGGCATGGATGGAACCCAGGTGATCGTCTTGGGCGATATAGCGCACGTCACCGGCTTCGATCTGCCAGTGCATACCGGCCTGCTGCGCCCAGACTTCGAGCGGCTGGCGGCGGGCCAATTCATTGCCCAGGCCATGCCAGGGAGTTTGGCCGACGTAGGCCATGGATTCGACGAGGTGCATGATGTGCTCCTTGAAAGAGAATAGAAATGCTCATGCCTACAGCCCGCCAAGGCTGTAGGCATGGATGCGGTGATAAGGGAAGGAAACGGTGGGTCAGCTATTGTTTAGCGACGGAGACACGGAAGACGTGGCCGCAGTCCTGACATTCGTGGTTATCGAACACTAGGTCATCGAGCTGGCTGCCGACAGCGTGGCCAGTTGCGCAGCCTGTCGCGCCGCCCAGCAGCATGCCCATGAGGCCGCCCGCTAGGCCGCCTACGATGGAGCCGATGGGGCCAGCGACCAAGCCCAGGGTTGCGCCGGTTTCTGCGCCAGCCATCATGGCGGCAGCACCGCCAGCAGCGCCTGCGACGGTGCCGATGGCGCTACCGGCTTTGCTGGCGTAATCGCGGGTGGTGATGTGGGGGGAGTTGCAGCGGGGGCAGGAAAGGGATGGGGTCATATCAGCCTCGGGGGGAAGTGGCAGGCAGATTGGGACTGCCTGGAGCATTCGGAAGGAATGCTCAATAAGGTGATATGTGGATGAAAAAATCTGGGATGGTGGTTTATGATGGGCAGAAACTTAGGGCAGGCAGCTCTAAGATGGGGCGTAACCACACCATTCACAGTCGCAGCAGCATCTGTGAATGCAACGACAGTACAGTACCTTATGAACCAATATATTTCGTCGAGCAACCTATGGTCTCCAGCCCGTCACCCTCGTACTGCTTCGGTTGAAAAGCCAAAAACACCCAATGCGAATGAGAATGCTAGTCAGGACCGAACTAGGTCGAGTGATCGACGTTCGGTTTTTCAACATGACTATGATCGCCTCCTGTTTTCGACGCCTGTGCGGCGCCTTGCGGATAAGACGCAAGTTTGGCCGATGGATGAAAATGATGGCGTGCGAACACGTCTGACGCATTCTCATGAGGTCGCCAACCTTGCTCGTTCCATTGGCACCCGTGTGTACCATGAAAAAAAGGAGTGTTTTGAACGCAGCGGTATCGGTGTGGACGGCTTGCTAAACATTATTCAGCCAATTCTGCTGTCAACAGGGCTTGGGCATGATCTTGGCAACCCTCCGTTCGGCCATCAGGGTGAAGCAGCTATCGGGCACTGGTTTGTGCGCCGCAGCGAATGGATCTTCAGTAAAGCCTATTCGGGAAGTGACGGGTTAGGCCCTTCTCAAGGCGTGCCAGAGGAACTCCGCTCAGAGTTCACGCAGTTTGATGGTAATCCACAGGCGCTGCGTTTGCTGACGCGATTGCAAACGCATGTCGATGGAATCGGACTGGACCTGTCTGCAGCTACACTTGCCGCTGGGCTGAAGTATCCAGTTTGTTTCTCTAATGTTGATAAAGACAACCTAATCAAAAAGAAGGGAGGGTATTTCTCCTCTGAGCAGGGCGTGGTTGATTGGATTCGTGAACAGACAGGCCTTAGAGAAGGGCAGCGCCACCCATTGACATGGATTATGGAGGCTTGTGACGATATCGCTTATTCAGTACTAGATGTCGATGACGTGATGAAGAAGGAATTGATGTCTCCCGAGGACGTCTTTGTTATTCTGCGGCGATGTATTCCCGACGATCCTGTGATCGGTGATATTATCAAAAAATTTTCTATAGTTGAGAGTAAAGATTTACATCCAGCCACCCAACGGGATGTTAACATTCAGTATTTGCGAGCGATATTCATCGAGGCTTTAGTTGCGCATGCTAGCAACCAATTCATCAAAAACTCATCTGGAATATTTAATTTTAGTCATGAAGTTCCTTTAATGGATAATTCTAATTTGTGCGATGTTCTGAAGGGGCTTGCGAAGCGGTATGCGTTCAATAATCCCATGGTGCTGAAAGCAGAAGCACTTGGCGCTGCTGCGTTAGATGGGTTAATGTCTGCTTTTTGGAGTGCCATTTCCGATCGCAAGAACATTGAAGACATTGAATCAAAAAAATTGAGCGCTCGATCTAGCTATATTTTTTCATTAATCAGTCCGAATTACATACAGCAGGCAAAGGTAGTAGAAAATAATGGCTCTGCTTCAAGCGGAATTAGATATCGCGAGTTGCGCTTGCTTACAGATATGGTGTCTGGCATGACGGATACATATGCAATGCGACTCTGGGGCGAAATTCAAAAGTTACCTTATGCAAACGGCTCCAAATAAAGATGCCTTAAAGCGACGCTTAGATCGCTATTTCTGGGACAATCACTCTGGGGAGATGGTATTCTTACGTCGATTGATTAATGAGAATTTTCTTGAATTTAATCGCATTGCTGTAATTGGTGGGTTGGTTCGAGATTTTGCCTATAAGGGACGTTCGGGTTTTCGATCCGATCTTGATCTCGTTATTGATGCTCCGAAAGAGGATGTTTCGGAGTTGGCGGTTTTGTTAGATGCAAAACCGAATCGGTTTGGGGGATTTGGGTGTAAGCAAGGACCTTGGAAAATTGATTTTTGGGCGTTGGAAACAACTTGGGCGCGTAGGTATGTGGATGTGGAGCGTCTGGAGGATATAGTGTCCTGTACTTTTTTTGATTGGGATGCCATTGCTTATGACCTCCGGAAAAAGAAGGTTATCTGTTCTGAGGGTTATCTGAGAAAAATTAGAGAAAAAGAGCTAGATATAAATTTTTTGCCTAATCCCTCCCCGTTAGGTAATCTGGTGCGTGCTGTTCGCAGGTTGGTTCTTTGGGATGCCCACGCCGGGCCTATTTTAAGGAATTTTATTAATGAACATCTTGATGATGGTTCTTTGAAATTTATTCAAGAAAAGGAAATAGAGCTATATTCTCACGCCATTTCTACGCAATGGAGGACGGCTGCAGAAGCAAAAAAAGCGCTTCTTTCAAATGTTAGAAAAAAAAAATAATGTGCAGTTTTGCCTCCACCTGGATTGATTTTATATTTTTCCGATAGCGTTAAGCGATTTTTGCTACTATTTTAGTTGGTTATTTTTGACATACTACTGAAAAAAATGAGCACTCTACTACAACCCCCGTTTTCAGCGCGATCTAGAGGTCAGCATAGGCAGATTGATGCGGATTTTCCACCTTCGGCACGAATCGGTCTATTACATTTGCTAGCGGACCTTGTTGAGCGTCGATACTTGCCAGATTGGACGGTGGTGGCACGTGAGTTGCATCGAGTGGGGCGGTTTACTCTTGTTAAGTATGACGCATCTTCTGTAGCAAGCGTGGAGGAAGCTCGAGAAGATACAGAAGTTGCTCTCGAGGGGCTTGAGTGGGCAAAGGTGTATGACTTTTGTGAACGTCTGTACAGTCATTTGCCTCAAGAAATCGGATATGAAGATAGTTATAGTGGTTACACGGTTGAGGTGTCCCGTGGCAATATACAGGAGTACATTGCAATCGAACTACAGCGGCTCTTGCTTGAGGAGGACTTGGCATATGAGTTCGCAGAGGGAGTGATCCGTAGGCGAGGGCGAAAGCATACCGTGGAACTAGTGGCTAAATCACAAGTTGTCCTCGGTGATGCTCGGCTCTTGGATGCGCGAAGACATTTTGACAAATCCTTGCAGTTCTTTCGTCATTCAACGCATCCTGATTATGAAAATTCAGTGAAAGAGGCTGTGTGTGCGGTTGAGGCTGCTGGCAAAACTCTTTTTCCGATGGCCAAGGCCTCGACGTTAGGGGATCTTGTGAAGTGGCTTGGGGGGACAGCGGATGTCTCAGTTCCCAAAGCTGTCTGTCAGACGCTTGCGGGTGTTTATGCCTTTCGAAGTGGAGGTGAAGGTGTGGGGCACGGAGGGGCAAATGGGGGTAAGGCGACACCAGAGGTCACCGAGTACCTGTTAGCGGTATGTGCGTCACAGATCATTTACTTGGTTGACCTAGAGGGCTCTATGGAAGTTAATATTCCCTTCTAGATGAAATGGTTTCTTTGAGGATGTGGGCTGCATTGTTTGTGGCTCATACTTAACTTATTCAGCCAAAATCTCCTCAATCCGTTCCCCCAGCCGCTTCCAAGCCTCAGCCTTCTCCGTCGCATAGTCGTAATGCAAATAGTGCCGACGAACCTTTGATCCCGGCATGACATGATTCTGGCAGCGGTCGATGATGTCGAGTCCGATTCCTATCTCCTGCATCATGGTGGCACCCGTGCGGCGAAGGTCGTGCGGCGTCCATTCCCCATTCTTGCCTCCGCCCAGCACCAGACTATCGTCGTGCCGACGATGTGATAAGGGCTTGCTGCGCTTCTTGAATTGAGTCTGACGGTCGCCTACTTGTCGACTCACAGTCTTCAGGCAGATATGGGATTCTTCACCAACCTTATTTCGAGCTGGAAATAGCCATTTGGCATCTCCAACCAGATCCTTCAGTTCTTGGAATAGGCGCTTGGTGAAAGGGGAGAGGAGCACGGTATGCTCCTGCTTCTGCTGGCGGCGGCCTTTCGTGTTGGAACGAGGGATGAACCATGTGTCTTTGTCGAGATCAACATGCTCAGGCTTGGCCATCAATAGCTCGCCGATACGACATAGGGTGCCCAGACAGAGCCATAGGGCAATTTGAGTCTCTCGCTGCAGAGGCCTCTGATAGTCGTATTTTTTACCGGCTGGTGCAGCCTCATATTCTGCGGTGGTGCGGGTGAAGATATCGGCTAGTTCTCTGATCTCTTCTGGCAAAAGGACTCTATTCCGCTCTTCGGTGTAGTCATCTGGGATCAGCTTTTCAATATCCACCAGGTCTGCAGGGTTGCCATCAACGAGCAAGCCACGCCAGGGTTGCCGCTTTTCTCCCCAGGCCAGCATCTGTCGTAGGTCGCTGAAGGTGATGATGGTTTGCCGGATCACTCCGCGTTTTCGCTGCTTACGCAGCATCTCACGGATATGAGCGTCGGTGAGCAGGCGGAGTTCTTTGCAGCCGATGACGGGCAGCACATCCTTGCTAAATAGGCGTGCCAGTTCGGCGTTGCCATCCTTACGGGCGACACCATTTTCAATCCAATCGTTGTATAGATCTATGACCATTAGTGCAGCTTTCCGTGTAGCCTCGGCTGCTGCGATGGTTGCATGGACGGCTTGTTGCTTTTCGATGCGAGCGGCTTTCTTGGCGGCATTAGGGTCGATGCCATCGGATACGCTGACTCGTAGTTTGTCACGTTCAGTCCTGATGTCTGCCAGGGATTTTTTGGGCCAAGAGCCCAGGCGGTGATCTCGTTTTGAACCCTCTAACCAGTATTCATACCGGAAGAGGATAGTGACGCCGCGAACACCCGCCCGAACCTTGCCAGTCAGACCGCCATCCTCTCGGATGACGCGGTTATGATCGGCTTCTGTGAGTGCAGAGAGTTCCTTGGTAGTGATCTTTCCCATATACTGGTTCCAGAATTTTGCCCCATTTTTGCCCCATGAAATCGATTGGCTGTTAGTGGGTAGCTATAGACAGTCTTGGATGAGATAATACATGAAGAACCGCATATATAGTGACTTTCATGTTTTCTAATGCCGTCCATTAGAGTCTACCGGAATCTATATATTAAAAGTATGGGGTGCAAGGGGTAGCGAGTTCGAATCCCGCCGTCCCGACCAGCATTACCAAGGGTCTACAGATTTTTGTCTGTAGACCCTTGTTCTTTTTGCGATCTTCCTCTGGTACATCTGCGGCCCTCAACCTTCGCCCGAAGGTGTGCTTGAGGTCGTGGACTCGTAGCTTGGCAAAGCCTGGGTGGGCTGGGGCGCCGTGGGCTTTCTCCCATTTTTTCCCCGTTCTCCGCCTGGCATTGCGCCATGCCGTATCGTTCATCCTTCGCAGCACATCGTCCTCATATGGAAACACCCACTCTGGAAAGCGTACCGCGATCCTGTGCTTTTACAAGTGCCTCGTTTCAGCTGGTGATGCGCTCCAATTGTCGTTGCGGCCATCGGCATATCGAATCGGGGCATCAATAAGCTCTATGGGGCCAGCGTTGTCGAGGGCTGCCAGCTGGACAGCAACGTAGTCGCCGCCAATCCACAGATCCCTGACCCGCCCGCTGGAGACTATGACGCGTGGCAGGCATGGGTGCAGGATCAGGTGCTTGTGGCGTATGGGGTTTGTGCCGCTCGGCATCGGGAAGCGGTGAGGGCCTATGACAGGCTAAGGCCGAATCAGAACAAGCTCACCCCAAACCGCTGAACCACAGCTGCGAATAGTCCAAAGATGACGACAGTAAGAAGCGCACTTGCCCCGAGCGCGGGCCAGAAGCCCAACCGCGATAAGAGGGCTGGGAATACAAGGAACATCGGCAGCGTGGGTATCACATACCAGAATGTGTACCACGCATGATTGGATATCTTCTCCATCGGCTGCTTTTCAACATAGAGCCAAATGAGCACCAGAATCGTCATCAGAGGCAGTGAGGCAATAAAGCTGCCTAGCCTGTCGCTGCGTTTTGGCGTCTCAGTTGCCACCAGCCCGTGGCAACCAAACCGGAAATAGCGGCTGGTCTGTCAAGCGGTCGACTCCGAGTAGCAGAGAGGGCTGGCGCATTAGGGGCTTATGACTCGCTGCAGTGATCACGCACAAATGTACGCTAAGGAATTTCTATGGAAGGATATTGTTCGCTGTAGATTTCATTCCTGCAGCCGTAATAAGTGACAGAGCGAGCAATGAAGTCCACGTAAAACCGCACAACACCAGCATCCCATGCTGCTCGAAGGAATTGGGGGAACGTGCTCTCTCCGGCCTGATCGGCCCGTAGTGCCGCGATCAGCGCGTCACGATTAAATGGCGGCACATCGACAGTACCGGAAATCAAGGGAGTTTCCTGCACTACGACAGGACCATCTTCAGTCAAGTACAGGCTTTCGCAGGCTGGCAAAATCCATTCATTGCCTGTCACTCCCGCGCGCCGCAGTGTCTCAGCCAAGTACGGGAACCCGCCCGATTTTGGACGGCCCGCCATGGCTTTTTGTTGCGCTGTTTCCAGGTTTAGTATTGCTTTGCTTGTCATTATTTTTTCCTGATTACTGTTCAATCCTAACCTCAAACCAAGCCTCTGTCTCGCCCATCTGCTGAAACGCATCGTCCCGCGCCCGGCCAGCCGCCGCAATCCATTTCTTGGCCAGAGCAACATCCTCGGGCTTCATTTCGTCTGCCGTAGTGTCCTCGGCTGCCGCCCAGGCCTGGTAAGCGGCGAGCACGGCATCCGGCCCGCCCAGGGTGCGTTCCAGGGTGCGCTGAAATCGCCGTTCGGCCTCCTGGCGGGCTTTTTCGGGAATGTCGGCAGGGGCGTCTTGAAGGGTGATTGAGTACATGATTTTCTCCCAAATTTAACTGTTCGTTTATACAGTCATTTGAGGGTGATTTTATTTTTACCCCATTTTTTGCCCCACCGAATTTTTGCCTCACGTAGAGGGGCTGGCCTGAGGATTGCGGCTCCCAAAAAATCAGCGTAGGCAACACCGACCATACTTTGCTTTAGCTCAATCGGTTGGCGCGTCAGCAGTTCCATGCATACCGACTTTGTCCTGGATGCCTTGGAGCAGGCGCTGTATGACCGTCAGCTGACCCTGCCTATTTCAACAAACGCGCCAGTTCGACGGCGGTGCGGACCTGCATCTTGGACAGGATGTGCGCTCGATGTACCTCGACCGTGCGCATGCTGATGCCCATCATGTCGGCGATGACCTTGTTCATCCTGCCTTCCAGGATCAGGTCCATGACCTCGCGTTCGCGTGATGACAGCGAGGCCAGGCGTGTTTGCACCAACGCTTGATCGCCGGCCTTGAGTGATGCCTGCAGCGCTTCTTCCACGCGGTCTATCAGCTTGTTGTCGTTGAACGGTTTTTCAAAGAAATCGAAGGCCCCGCGTTTCAGGCTGTCGACAGCCATGGGCACATCGCCGTGGCCGGTCAGGAAGATGACGGGCATGCGCTGGGTCAGGCCGCGTGCCGCCAGGGTATCGAACAACAGGGCGCCGCTCATGTCGGGCATCCGCATGTCCAGCAGCAGGCAGTCACCTTCGGGGTTGAAGGCATAGTCTGTTCCCAGCATGTCCAAAAAAGGCTGGGCCCCATCGTAGCCCGCAGCGTGGATCTGGCGGGATTCCGCCAGCCAGATCAATGAATCCCGTATGGCTTCTTCATCGTCGACGATGTGTAGCACCTTGCTGTCTCCCCCTCTGGCGCGTGGTCTGAAATGACACGGCGGCTCTATTTTTTCATGTTTTCGGTGGCAATGGATGCGGGCAGCGAGAAGCGGAAAATCGTTCCCCCCTCTGGGTGGTCCGCGTAGGTCAGGGTGCCGCCGTGAAATTCGACGACGGTGCGACAGATTTTCAGACCCATGCCCATGCCATCGGATTTCGTGGAAAAGAACGGCGAGAACAGTCGTTCCTGTGCATGGGGCGGGATGCCGCATCCGCGATCAGCCACGCTGATGGTAACACTGCCTGGAGCGCTCGGGTCGGGGCCTGCGCCGATGTGCAGGACGCGGCGCGCCTGCTCTACATCGCGCATCGCCTCGATGGCATTGCGGGTCAGGTTGAGCAGCACCTGTTCCAGCATCATGGGGTCCGCCAGCACGGCGGGTGTGTCTGACTGGATATCGGTCTTGATACTGATAAAGTGCTGGCTGGCTTGCAGCTCGGCCAGTTGGGCGACGTCGGCGATCAGGGTCGGCAGCGCCACGGTTTCCCGGTGCGGCTCGCGCCGTTTGGCGAAGGAATGGACGCTGCGGATGACGTGTCCTGCGCGCTGGGCCTGGGTATTGGCCTTTTCCAGCGCGCCGCGGATGCGCTTCATCCCGGCGGCGTCCTGGTGCATGGCCGGGTTTTCCAACAGGTTCAGCGCACCGGTCGTATAGCTGGTGATGGCGGCCAGCGGTTGGTTCAGTTCGTGAGCCAGGGTCGATGCGATTTCCCCCATGGTCACCATTCTGGCGCTGGCCTGCAGTTTTTCCTGCTGGCGTCGGTTCAGTTCCTCGAATCGCTTGCGGTCAGAGATGTCCAGGATCGAGCTCATCCAGCCGGTCTGTTGGCCGGTCTCATCCACCAGCGCGGATTCGTAGACCAGGACGGGAAAGCGTTCATTGCCATGGCGCAAAAAGACGGTTTCGAAACCGTGGGAGCTGATCGTACCCGCCATGCGTTGCGCAAAGCGTTCCTGATATTCCCCCAGGACTTCCGGCGCCCAGTAGGGCATGGGGGGCGACAGTCCGATCAGGGATTGGGCCGGTATGCCGACCATCCTGCAAAAGGCGGGGTTGACGTAGGTGATTCTGCCGTTCAGGTCATAGACTCGCAAGCCGGTCACGAGGGAGTCTTCCATGGCCGTGCGAAAGGCGATCTGTTCGCGTAAGGCGCGTTCGACGGCGGTGCGGCGGTTGATATCGCGCCACAAGGCGCCAAGACTCCAGAACAGACCCAGCGTCAGTGCGACGACTGCGACGACCAGTAGATTGGGCAACAGGTTGGGGGCGCCTTTGACGCTGTCGGTGCGTAGCGTAATGTCTGCATAAGGCAGATGCAGGTCGTGCGCGTAGGTATAGACGCCGCGCCCTGCGCCGCCGGCCGTGCGCTGCCCGAGAGCGTTTTCATGGCGGTCCGTCAGACTGATTTGGTTTTTCTGGGCAAACCACCAGGGCACCATCTGTTCCAGGATGCCGGTCAGCGAATAGGTGGCGATCACCCAGCCGATATGCTGACTGCCTTGATGGATTGGAAAGAGATAGTCCATCAGGGCAGGGTGCTGCGCATCGTCCGGTGGGGTCGGCTGGATGTATTCCGGCGCATTGGTATCGCGTACGCGCGCCAGTTTCAGACGAAGTTCTTCCGACAGATCATCCAGGATAAAGCTGCCTTTCTGATTGGATGCCGTGCCTTTGCCATCCGCGTCGATCCAGGCGATGCGTACCAGTTCAGGATGATTGCGCAGCAGAAAATGCATGCGGTTCTGCAGCTTTTTATCCGCCAGGTGGGCGGTGGCGATGGCGTTGGCCAGCGAACGGATGTCGTCTTCGTTACGCCCCAGCTGAAAACGGATGGTCTGCTCGACCCACAGCGTATCGGCGATCAGCTGTTCCTGGCGCTCGGTGGATTCCATCTGCTGCGCCTGATGCGGCAGCCAGATGACCGTGGTCAGAAACAGCAGCGCGCACAGAATCGGCACCAGCCATTGCCAAGTGCGTCGGTGGATCAGCGAAGCGTAGGACGGAAAGGGCTTCATGCCAGATAGGATCAGGCCTGTCACCCCGCAGGCGGGGCGATGGCGGGAAGAGTGACGACAATGGCGACGCGCTTAGTGTAGCCGAGCCGTGCGACACAAAACGGGGCGGGTATTGACGTCCGCTTGTGGATTTCCACAGTTGAAACGCAGCGCCCGCTTGTCGAAAATGAGCGCACTTTCTTCGACAATGCAGCATCGAGATTTCCAAGACCCGCATCTGCCATGAAGCTATTCGCCACCCTGTTCGCCTGTCTGTTGACGTACGCCCCGCTCGCCGCCGCGCAGCAGGAGCCCATCGTCATCCGGTTCAGTCACGTCGTGGCCTCGGACACGCCCAAAGGCAAGGCGGCGGTGCGGTTTCAGCAGTTGGCGGAGCAGGCCACGAATGGTCGCGTCCGTGTGCATATCTATCCGAACAGCCAGCTCTACCGGGACCGCGAAGAGTTGGAAGCCCTGCAGTTGGGCGCGGTGGAAATGATTGCGCCTTCTTTGTCCAAGTTCGGACCATTGGATGCACGTGAGTTCGAAGTGTTCGACTTGCCGTTCCTGTTTCCCGACGAAGCGGCGCTGCACCGGATCACGCATGGACCGATTGGGGCGGGCATGCTGCAGCGCTTACGGCTTAAGGGTGTCATCGGTCTGGCGTTCTGGGATAACGGCTTCAAATCTTTTTCCGCCAACCGCCCCTTGCTGGCGCCGACGGATATGGCAGGCTTGCGCATGAGAATTCAGCCTTCTCGGGTGCTGGATGCCCAGATGCGGGCGCTGGGCGCCCAGCCGATGGCCATGCGGTTCGGCGAAGTCTATGCGGCCCTGGAAGCAGGGGTGGTGGATGGCACGGAGAATCCACACTCCAACTTCTATACGCAGAACCTGCAGAACGTGCAGTCACACTTGACTGTGTCCAATCATGGTTATCTGGGCTATGTCGTCATCGTCAATCGAAAATTCTGGGAAGGCTTGCCTTCCGATATCCGCCAGGCGCTGGAAGCGGCCATGCGGGACGCGACTCTGTACGCCAGCTTAATTGCACGAGAAGAAAACGAACGAGCCCTGGAGGCGATTCGCGCATCTGGCGAAACGCAGGTCCATGTGTTGACGGAAGCAGAACTCAAAGACTGGAAAAGCGTCCTGGCGCCCGTCAGCGTCGAGATGGTGGACCATATCGGCGCGCAACTGATTTCTGATATTCGACAGGCAATTGAAGCCCCTTAGCGGGTCGATGCGGTCATCCGGGTTTTCCTCTGGCCGGGTGGGTGTTTTGCAAGGCAGCAAGACAAAGAGGCCAATCACAATTTCTGATGAATCACTTCTTTGGCAATCGATTTTGATCATTGCTTTAAAACCAGGAGACTTTGCTATGAAAATTCGTGTTCCCGTTCTCAAAACGCTGGGCGTCTGCTTGGCGCTGGCATTTTCATCGACGGCGCTGGCTGATCAGCCTATCGTCGTGAAGTTCAGCCACGTCGTTGCCGACAAGACCCCCAAGGGTCAAGGCGCTCTGAAATTCAAGGAACTGGCCGAAGCCGCCTTGCCGGGCAAGGTCGAAGTCCAGGTCTTCCCCAACTCGCAGTTGTTTGGCGACGGCAAGGAAATGGAAGCCCTGCTGCTGGGCGACGTGCAGATCATCGCCCCGTCCCTGGCCAAATTCGACCGCTACACCAAAAAACTGCAGATCTATGACCTGCCGTTCATGTTCAACGATATGGCCGCTTTGGATCGCTTCCAGGCCAGCCCCGCCGGCCAAAGCCTGCTGGATTCCATGACGTCCAAGGGCATCAAGGGCCTGGCCTACTGGCACAACGGCTTGAAGCAGATGTCCACCAACAAGGACAAGCTGGTTCGTCCGGAAGACATCAAGGGCCTGAAGTTCCGTATTCAGTCTTCTGACGTGCTGGAAGCCCAATTCCGTCAGCTGGATGCCAATCCGCAGAAACTGGCCTTCGCCGAAGTCTATCAGGCGCTACAGACTGGCGTGGTGGACGGAGCCGAAAATCCCTGGTCCAACATCTACTCGCAGAAATTTCACGAAGTCCAGAAAACTATCGCCGTCACCAATCACGGGGCGCTGGACTACATGGTCATCACCAATGCCGGCTGGTGGGACGGTTTGCCTGAGGACGTGCGTGCGGGTTTGAAGAAAGCCATGGACGGTGCGACTGAATACGCCAACCAGTTGGCCGCCGAAATCAATGATCGTGATCAACAGCAGATCGCCGAAGCCGGCAAGGCCAAGATCCAGACCTTAAGCAAGCGAGACGTCGCCGCCTGGCGCGAAGCAGTGCGCCCTGTCTGGACCAAGTTCGCGGATCAGATCGGTGAAGACCTGATTGCCAAGGCACGAGCGTCCAACGACGAATAATGACCGCTATCCAGTGACCATTTCGTCAATTGGCGGCTGCCGCATGGCGGCAGCCGCTTCATCATTTGATAGAGGAATTCCCCATGCCTAGAAAGTGGCTGGAACACTTCGAGGAAAGTCTGATCGCCTTTCTGCTGGCGGCCATGACCCTGGTCACTTTTGCCCAGGTCGTGGCGCGCTACGTCTTCAACTACAGCTTTGTCTGGGCGCTTGAGCTGACCATGTATTTCTTCGGCGCCCTGATCTTTTTGGGCATGTCCTATGGGGTACGCGTCGGCGCCCATATCGGTGTCGATGCCGTGGTGCGTCTGCTGCCCGCACGCACCGCCCGCCACTTGGCGATTGCCAGCACCCTGCTTTGCATTATCTACGCCATCATCGTGCTTTACGGCAGCTGGATCTACGTCAGCAAAATTCACATGATCGGCATCATGGCCCAGGATCTCCCGATTCCGCAGTGGGTTCCCCGCCTGGTCATGCCGCTCGGCTTTGCCCTGCTGATCTACCGCTTCGGCGAAGTTCTATGGCACCTGATGAAGGGCGATCACGCCTCGCTGTTGGGTGACGAGGTCGCTGACGCCATGAAATACCGATCTGACGACACAGGGGACAACACATGACCACGCTTGCCCTCTTTGTCCTGCTGTTTGTCTTCATGTTCATGGGCCTGCCTGTGGCGATTGCCCTGGGCCTGTCCTCGCTATTGACCATTATGGCCTTTGGCACCGACTCCCTGGCGTCCCTTTCACTCAAGCTCTACGAAACATCCGAGCACTTCACCCTGATGGCCATCCCCTTCTTTATTCTGGCGGGGGCCTTCATGACCACCGGTGGGGTGGCCAAACGCATGATCCGCTTTGCCATCGCATCAGTCGGCCATCTGCACGGAGGCCTGGCCATTGCCTCCGTGCTGGCCTGCGTGCTATTTGCCGCTGTCTCGGGATCGTCCCCGGCGACTGTGGTCGCGGTCGGCTCCATTGTCATCGTCGGCATGGTGCGGGCAGGCTACACCGAGTCTTTCGCCGCCGGGGTGGTGTGTAATGCCGGTACGCTGGGCATTCTGATTCCGCCCTCCATCGTGCTGGTGGTGTACGGGGCAGTCACCGAAACCTCGGTGGGTGCGCTGTTCATGGCGGGCGTGGTGCCGGGTCTGCTGCTCGGCCTGGTACTGATGGTGGCAATCTATATCATCGCCCGCGTGCGCAAGATGCCGCGCCAGCCACGCGCCAGCATGGCCGAAGTCGCTACCGCTGCCCGGGATTCGATCTGGGGCCTGCTGCTGATCATCATCATTCTGGGCGGCATTTACGGCGGGATCTTCACGCCCACCGAGGCCGCTGCCGTGGCTGCCGTCTACGCCTTTGTGATCGCCGTATTCGTGTATCGCGACATCGGCATGAAACAAGTCCCGGAGGTCCTGATCGACGCGGCCAAGGTGACCATCATGCTGATGTTCATCATTGCCAACGCCTTGCTGTTTGCCCACGTGCTGACCACAGAACGCATCCCGCAGGCAATCGCCGAGCAGATCATCGCCTGGGACATGAGCAGTTGGCAGTTCCTGATCGTGGTCAATATCCTGTTGCTGGTGGCCGGGGCCTTCATGGAACCCACCGGAATCATCCTGATTCTGGCGCCAATCCTGTTTCCCATCGCCATGGAACTGGGCATCGATCCCGTCCATCTGGGCATTTTGATGGTGGTCAACCTGGAAATCGGCATGGTGACTCCACCCGTGGGCTTGAACCTGTTTGTCACGGCAGGCATCACCAAGATGAATATCTCGCAGGTGATCCGGGCCGCCAGCCCCTGGCTATTGTTGCTGCTGACCTACCTGGTGTTCATCACCTACGTGCCGAGCGTCAGCCTCTGGTTGCCAGGATTGTTTCACTAAGACCGTCTGCTGGATATGTTGAATAACACGGAGAAGGGCGTCTTAGGGCGCCTTTTTTCGTGTACGGGCCCGAGCCCGGGCCAGAATCGATATCATCAACTGCAGGGATCAAACGGATGCCAAACTGCCTCTACCCGTAAAAAATCTGACACTCCCGTTGAATCAGGCGATTAACGTCCCATTGTCGATGACAAAGCGATACTTCACATCCCCCTTGAGCATGCGCTCGTAGGCGGTGTTGATTTCGTTGGCGCGGATCAGTTCGATGTCTGCAACGATGCCGTGTTCAGCACAGAAATCAAGCATTTCCTGTGTTTCAGGAATGCCGCCGATCATCGAACCCGCGAGGGCGCGGCGCTTCGTGATCAGGTTGAACACATTGGGCGATGGGTGCGGCGAGGCGGGTGCTCCGACCAAGGCCATGGTTCCATCGCGTTTGAGCAATCCCAGGAATGCGTCGAGCTTGTGTGGTGCTGCCACGGTATTGAGGATGAAGTCGAGGCGTTTGGCTTGCACAGCCATTTCCTCTGTGTGGCGAGACACCACGACTTCATCGGCTCCCAGTGCCTTCGCTGCCTCACGTTTGCTTTCAGATGTTGTAAAGGCAACCACGTGCGCGCCGAGCGCGTGGGCGATCTTGATGCCCATGTGGCCCAGGCCGCCGATACCGACCACGCCGACCCGCTTGCCTGGTCCGACGTTCCAGTGACGCAATGGCGAGTAGGTGGTAATGCCAGCGCACAACAATGGCGCGACTGCTGCCAGTTGATCTTCAGGATGGCGGATGCGCAGCACATAGTGCTCATGCACCACGATTTTTTGCGAGTAGCCCCCCAGAGTCCAGCCCGGTTCGTCCTGCGTCGGGGCATTATAGGTACCCACCATGTTGTCGCAGTAGTTCTCCAGACCTTCTTCGCAGTCCGGACAGTGCCTGCAGCTGTCGACGATACAGCCGACGCCAACCAGGTCGCCCGGCTGGAATGTGTGTACGTGCTCGCCGACTGCTGTTACTCGGCCCACGATTTCGTGGCCGGGTACGCAAGGAAACTGGGTGCCTGCCCATTCGGAGCGTACCTGATGCAGATCGGAGTGACAGACACCGCAGAATGCGATGTCGATCTGGACGTCATGCGGGCCTGGTTGGCGGCGTTTGATGGCCAGGGGTTCGAGGGGTTGGTCGCCAGCATAGGCGCCATAGGCTTGTACGAGCATGGGGATTTTCCTTTGGTGGATGCCAGAATAATCAACATCTATACATTATCCCCCTGAATTAAAACAAGTACCTGAAACACGCAAGAGGGTTTGGGGACGGATTCACTGTTGCTGATAGTGTCTCAATCCATAGGGCAGTGGCGTCCTTGGCGCTTTCAATGACCTGATCAATACTCAAGTCTTTCTTTTTTAGGTGCGGGACGCTGATGAGACCGGGTTGCTCCGGCGCGCTACGCCATTCGTCCAACTCGCACGGCCGCTTCCCAATCCAGCCGTCCGCGATGGCGGGCCAAATCAGCGGCTGAAGCATGATCGTAAGGGACTTGTCGCAAGTCAACCAACCACTTGGTTCCCGTGCGCTGAATAATGGCATACCGGGCTTCGGGGGAGTTGGTTTGCATCACGTGGGGAAAGGGGTGGCAGGCTTCATACGCCTGCAAGCCCACACTGCCAGGGTTCACTACCAGAACCTGTCGGACCCGGCGATGGAAGAAGCGCTGTATGACAGCACCTCGATTCGCAACTTTGCCAAGCTGTCGCTGACGCGCGGCAGCATTCCAGACGAGACGACGATCCTGAACTTTCGCCATCTGCTGGAGGCCCACGACATTGCGGCCGATGCCCTGGAGGCGGTGAACCTGTTGCTGGCCGATCAAGGCATCACAGTGCGCAAGGGTACGATCATTGACGCCACGATCATCGAAGCGCCCAGCTCCACGAAGAACGCTACTGGTGCGCGGGACCCCGAGATGCATCAGACCAAGAAGGGCAATCAGTGGCACTTTGGCATGAAGGCCCACATTGGCGTAGACATGACCGGCTTGGTGCACACCGTGGTGGGGACGGCGGCCAATGTTCATGATGTCACGCAGGCCCATGCGCTGCTGCATGGTGAGGAGGAATGGTGCTGGGCAAGAGCAACATGGGGAGGATGCTGGAATCCTACGAACGAACCAAGGCCAGCCTGCGCGCCAGAGTAGAGCATCCGTTTCGGGTGATCAAATGCCAGTTTGGATTTACCAAGGTACGCTATCAGGGCCTGGCCAAGAATACGGCGCAGTTGAAGATGCGCCACCATTTGATGGCTGCGGCAGGATAGGTGCGCCCGAAATGGGCGAGGTGCGCCCAAAACGGGCCTGCCGGGGTGAAAGTTCCCCCGATTCTGGCCTATCCTTGAGCAATTTTTCTGCATGATGAAAATCGAGTCAGTTGGGCCGGAAAAGCAGATTCTGAAACCGTCTTGATCAGACCTTCCTTAGGTCTTTCCTGTTCATTGTGTGTATTAAACACACTTAAATTTACGGAATTATCAGATTTGGCGTCAGCAGCTCGGCCTGAACTTGACGTTGGCTGCACCGACGATCAGCTTGTATTGCACGCTGCCAACTACGTTAAAGTGAAACTTGCCCCTGCTGATTTTGACTATCAGAGTAAAGCTACATCATGGCCTACGAACAAGTCACTATTCAAACTCGCGACGGCGAATGCCGCGTGCATGTCATGTCACCCAGTGGCCGGGGGCCTTGGCCTGCGGCGATCTTCTACTCGGATGCCGGTGGGATGCGGCCTGCGGTGGTCGAGATGGCGCAGCGCCTTGCTGACGCGGGCTACATCGTGTTGCTGCCGGACCTTTTCTATCGCTATGGCCCTTATGGGCCCTTGGTGCCCAAAGAGGTCTTCAAGGGGGACGTAGACGCGATACTCGGCCCGCTGATGGCGACGACCGGTAACGTCAAAGCAGCGGAGGACACCGAGGCCTTTCTGGCCTATCTCGACACACGCACCGATGTTGCCGGTAATAGGATCGGCGCAGTAGGTTTTTGTATGGGTGGCCGCATGGCGATCACCTCGGCTGCCACCTATCCGGATCATTTCGCGGCGGTCGCCAGCTTCCATGGCGGCAATCTGGCGACAAGCGCGCCGGATAGCCCGCATCTGCTGGCGTCAAAGTTGAAAGCCGAGGTCTATGTGGCTGGCGCGGACAACGATGAGAGCTACCCACCGGCAATGGCCGAGCGGCTGGAAGCAGCCTTGACTGCGGCTGGCGTGCGCCATGTCGCCAAAATCTATTCCGGTGCCGCGCATGGCTGGATGGTGCTGGATTTTCCTACCCATGATCAGATGTGGGCCGAGCACGGCTGGAAGGCATTGCTTGCGTTGTTTGGTCGAAACTTACGCGGATGACGCGATACTTTCCTAGGCTAGCCGCCGCCTTCGGCGCTATGCACCCTTCACACAAAGCACTTGTTTCAAGGTGTGGACCACTTCAACCAGATCGGTTTGCCTGGCCATCACTTCGTCGATGGATTTGTAAGCCCCGGGGATTTCATCGAGCACGGCAGTATCTTTGCGGCATTCGACCCCTGTTGTCTGTGCCACAAGGTCGGCCACGGTAAAGGTCTTGCGGGCTGCGGTGCGGCTCATTTTCCGGCCAGCGCCGTGCGAGCATGAGCAGTACGATTCCGGGTTGCCTTTGCCGCGCACGATGTAGCTGCGCTGGCCCATTGATCCGGGGATGATGCCCAGGTCGCCTTCACGGGCCCGGATGGCGCCTTTGCGGGTGACCCATAAATTGTGCCCGAAATGCTTTTCCTGCTCTACATAGTTGTGATGACAGTTGATGGCTTCCTGGGTAATCGTGAACGCGACCGGAATATGGCGGCGCATCGCGGCAATGACGGCAGCCATCATGGTTCGTCGATTCTCGAAGGCGTAGTCCTGCGCCCACTGAACGGCCTCGACGTAGTCGTTGAAGTCGTCGGTATCTTCAGGGAAATAGGCCAGATCGCCATCGGGCAAACTGATGAAATACTGTTCCATGCGCCGCTTGGCTTTCTCGATGAAGTAGCGGCCTATCAGATTTCCCGCGCCGCGCGAGCCTGAATGCAGCATCACCCAGACGTCTTGGTTCTGGTCCAGGCAGATTTCGATGAAGTGGTTGCCCGAGCCCAGCGTCCCTAGCTGGACATCAGCGTTCCTGTTGAAGATTTTCGCGTGCTTGTCTGTGATGCGTGTGTACTGCTTGCGTAAAAATTCTGGGATTTCAGGGGCTCGGTCGGCAGGATGCCGGCCTCCGGTGCCTAGCGGGACATCACGTTCGATTTGATGCCTGAGGGTGAGCAGGCTATCGGGCAAGTCGGATGCTTTCAGTGACAGACGCACTGCATTCATGCCGCACCCGATATCCACGCCCACCGCAGCGGGGATGATGGCCTTGTCGGTGGCAATCACGGTGCCTACCGTCGCGCCGATACCTGCATGTACGTCCGGCATGCAGGCGACACCGTTGGGCGCGATAAACGGCAACTGCGCCAGGTTCTTGAGCTGCTGCAGCGCATTGGCATCAATCTCGTCAGTCCAGATTTTGATTGGGCGCGAACCTTTTTCGTTAATGACTTGTTTCATTATTATCCCGCTTGTTTTGCTTGCAGCCTGTCAGGCGGGACGACTGACCCACCGTGGCTTTACTGTTTGATGGCTTCGATCTGGATCACCATTCGAACCGAATCAGGGATGCCGGGCAGGCCAAAATTGACTCCCCATTGGCTGCGCTGAAGCGTGGTTTCAAAGTCGCCGCCGCAGACATCGCGCTGTGTGCGCGTGTTGGTGTAGCAATTGAAATGCGTTGCTTTCAGCGTGACAGGCTGCTGCACGCCCAACAGCGTTAGTGTACCGGTGACGCTGCTGACTTGATCGCCCTCGAATGCAAAGGCCTTGCTCTGGAATTGCACATCGGGGAAGGCAGCCACATTGAAAAAATCCTTGTCTCGCAGGTGTTCATCGAAGCCTTTGGACCCGGTATTGATTGAAGCGGGGTCTATGCGGATGTCTGCCTGTCCCTTTTTCGCTGCCTGGTCTAGCTGGACTGTACCGGTGATGGTGTCAAACCGGCCCCGGGTGGTGGATGTCCCATTGTGTACGACTTCGAAGGTCACAAAGCTGTGGTCCGGCTCGACCTCGTAGGTGATGTTTTGAGCTTGCGCCTGGAAGCTGCAAAGAGACAGACCCAGAATGGACAAGGCAAAGAGTTTCGACATGGCAATCCTCAAGATGAATAACTGGTCGGTTCTTGGATCTCATGATCCTGGAACGTGGCTGACAGGGCTTCAGTCTATGGGGGTTTCTGGTCCTGGTGTCGGGTGTTCTTTGCGGCTTCTGATCTGCCTCAAGTGGCTGGGCAATTAAAATTAAACCTGTTCATCTCGTTGAATTATTAATGCTTTGTTCAGGTTCCAGGCCCTGGATTTCATGCCAGACTCAATGTGTCGAGCATGACATCAAGCTCGCGCCTGTCTTTGTTTTGCAGTGTTTGGATCGGCAGTGGCAGGCAGGGCTCGGTGACCAGCCCGCAGAGTTCAGCAGCGGTGGCAATGACGCGCAGACTGCCATATTGATGAAACAGTTGCCATAAGAATGAAGAATACGTCAGCGGACTTTTCTACCCAGCCAGCGCGTGATCGGCTCGGCCATCACGGTGCCGACGATTAATACTACACCCACGTAAAACAGAGGGTCCAGTTGCTGCTGTTCTCCCAGGATGGGGATGGCCAGCAGCACGGCATAGACAGGTTCCAGGTTGACAGCCATCTGTTGCGCAAAGACGCTGATATAGCGCAGCGACATCAGTGTCAGGGCGACTGGCAGGGCAGTCAGAAACACCCCGAATATGATCAATAGCAGCAGATTGCTTCCTTCTGGCAGGGTAAACGCGCTGGCGCTATCGGGCAGCAGAGCAAGAATCAAGGCAATGAACAGTGCGCCGGCACCCATTTCGAGGCAGGTGGTACTTAATGGGTTGGCGCGGCTGGCCAGTAGTTTGTTGATGCCGCTGAATGCGACCAGAGTGACGGCTGATAGCAGGCCGACACCGAAGCCCAGGTACATGCCGCTCGGAATCCCGCCGACCACCAGCATGATGCCTGGAATCACAGCAGCCGCCAGCAACAGGTCTGATTTTTTCAAAGGGCGGCGCAGCACAACCGGCCCGGAAATAGCGACAAACAAGGGCGCTGTTCCCAGGCAGACGGCGGCGACGGATGCGTTGGTCAGTTTGACCGAGAGATAAAACAGAATCCAGGTGATCGCCAGGACGATTCCTGCACCGCAGCAAGCCAGAAACAAACGTGGCGAGAGCTTGCGGATGCCGCGCCAGGTAATGGGCAGCAGCAGCAAGGCCAGGGCCGCAATCAACATCCGCCACCAGACCAGGGGCAGGGTGTCGAGCGTGATCAGGCGTCCCATAATCGGTGTAAAGCCAAACAGCAGCACACAAGAATGGATCAGCACGTAGCCTTTGGTGGCTGGTGAGGACTGAGATGCTAAAGGCGTAGGCACGAAGACAGGGACAAATGAGAGGCAGGCGCGGATTGTATCGTTTCTGCTGGTATGTTGTTCAGTATGCCTTGATCAATTGCAGCCACCCGAACAAGGCCAGCAGCGTCAGCAGGAGTACGGGCGGCGTGATCAGTATGCCGATTTTCATGTACTGGCCCCAACTGATCCGATGGCCTTTGTCGGCCAGCACATGCAGCCACAATAACGTGGCCAAGCTGCCAATCGGGGTGAATTTTGGGCCTAGATCATTGCCGATGATATTGGCATAGATCATCAGTTCCTGGGTATGTAGCGACACCTGTGCCTGATCGATGGCCAGTGCGCCAACCAGGGTGGAGGGCAGGTTATTCATGACCGACGCCACCAATGCGGAAAGGAACCCGGTTCCCACTGTGGCGACCAGATCGCCTTGGCCAGATAGCCAGGTCAGGGCACGGGCGCCATACCCGGTCAGGCCTGCCTTGCCCAGGCCGTATACCACCAGGTACATGCCAATGGAGAACAGGACGATTTGCCAAGGGGCATGGCGCAGCGCTGTCGGGACCGAGACCACTGCGCCACGGCCCGCGCGCCACCAGCGCCCGGCAATCACGATCAAGGCGAAGGCCGCTGTACCGGTCACCACGGAGACGGGGATACCCAGTGGCGCAGTCAGAAAATAAGCCAGCAGCAAGACCGCCAACAAGAGAGGGGCGGCGCGGAAAACCAAGTCATCCTGGATGGCAGAGGCGGGTGATTCCAGTGTGGTGGCCGAGTATTGTCGTGGGATCTGGTGGCGAAAGGCCAGCCATAACACCAGCAGAGTCGCAGCCAGCGAGATCAGGTTGACCGGCACCATGACAGCGGCATAGCGGCCAAAGCCGATACCGAAATAATTGGCGCTGACGATATTGACCAGATTGGAAATCACCAGCGGCAAACTGGTGGTGTCGGCGACAAAGCCGGTGGCGATGATGAATGCCAGCGTCGCCTGAGGCGAGAATCGCAGACGCACCAGAATTGCGATCACGATGGGCGTCAGTAGCAGGGCTGCGCCGTCATTCGCGAAAAATGCGGCAATCATGGCCCCCAGCAGCACGATCAGGATAAACAGCCACGGGCCGCGGCCATGGCCCCAGCGTGCGACATGCAGCGCCGCCCAGGTAAAAAACCCGGCGGCATCCAGGATCAATGAGATGACAATCAGGGCCACAAAAGTGAAGGTGGCATCCCAGACAATATGCCAGACGATGGCCACATCGGTCCACTGCACAACGCCCAATAGCAGGGCTACCAGGGCCCCGCCCAAGGCGCTCCAGCCTATGCCCAGACCACGGGGCTGCCAGATCACCAGGATCAGGGTGACCGCAAAAATTATCAATGCCAGCATGTAAGTTTCTTTGATCGGGACTTAGTCCAGCAGATCTCGTACCAGTTCGGATGGCCGACACAGCCGTGCGCCTTTGGCGGTGATGACGATGGGGCGGTTCATCAAGATCGGGTGGGCCACCATGGCGTCGATCAACTGGTCGTCTGTCAGGCCGGGGTCGGCGAGATTAAGCTCGGTATACAGATCGCCTTTGTCGCGCATCAGTTCGCGGGCGGAAATTCCCATCAACCCCAGCAACTCGACCAGACGTTCACGGCTGGGTGGCGTATTCAGGTATTCGATGATTTCTGGATTTGCACCTGTTGCCTGGATCAGGGCCAGGGTATTGCGGGACGTGCCGCACAGCGGATTGTGGTAGATGATGGGTGTCATGAAATCAGGATGGCTCAGAGTATGCGAATGTTGAAGTATAGACAGAGTACGCGTGCCGGGGTTTTGTACGCCTTCACAGCCAGGGGGCCAGGGTCTGATCGGCAATGTCGGCCCAACCTTGATTGGCCGAGGGATTGGCCGGGCTGGGATGCAACAGGTACGCCGTGGGCACGCTATCGCCCACGATACCCTGGGCACGACCGTGGGCAAAGCGTCCGATACCGATGACCACGCGCGGCCTGGTTGCGTGGATGACGGCGTCCAGTGCTGCATCGCAGATGCCAAATAGCGGCTCGCGTTCGGCTTTGTGCAGGTGCTCGGGAACCAGATTGCGGTTATTGCGCAGAAACAGCAAGGGGCAGTAGTTCCAGACCAGGATTTCCTGAAAGAAGCGATCCGGCTGCCCGAAACGCGTTCGTGCCCAGCCCCAGAAGCGGTCGCCGCTGCCTTCGCTGCGGTGGCAGGCAAAGCCGGTGATGGGGTATTTTTCATGCTGATCGGGCAGGGGGCCCCCCAGGGGTTCCTCAATTCCCAACCAATCGCGGGCCATAGCGACATGCCCAAAGGGCACCCCAGTCTGCGTCATGCCCCAGGGACCGGGATTCATCCCGACCAGCAAGATCCGGCCCGTCTGACTGCCGTGGCGCTGCAAGTATTTCCGGTGCGCCGACCACATATAGATCAAGGGGTTGTAGACGTGACTGGCGCTGGGAAAGCTCAGCACCTGCAGGCTACCCCCCAGCATGCGCGCAATGGCGGTGCAGGTGTTGTCTATCTGAGAGTCGGGTTTTGTTGTCATGCCGTGCATTGTCAGACTGCAGGGGCTGGATTGCAAGGCTCGCCGGGCGACAGTCATGCAGTGATTGTGGAAGTACTGGGTTTTATGACACGATATGATTCATGTGATCAAACTAGGCCGCTCTGGATTTTTGCGGCATAACCTTGTCTTTGCGAGAACCCAACATGACAGCATTGTTTGATAACCCGATGGGCCTGATGGGATTCGAGTTTGTAGAGTTCGCGTCGCCTGAGCCTGGTTTTTTGGAGCCCCTGTTTGAAAAGTTGGGCTTTACGCTGGTTGCACATCATCGCTCTAAAGACGTCTTGTTGTATCGACAAGGCGCCATTAATTTCATCATTAACCGCGAGCCCAAAAGTCCGGCAGCGTATTTCGCTGCCGAACACGGGCCTGCCGCTTGTGGTTTGGCCTTTCGCGTCAAGGACGCCCATCACGCCTATCAACGGGCGTTGGACTTGGGTGCCCAGCCTGTGGAAATTCCCACTGGCCCCATGGAACTGCGCTTGCCTGCCATCAAGGGCATTGGGGGCGCGCCGCTGTATCTGATCGACCGTTTCGAGGATGGGGAATCCATTTACGACATCGATTTCAGTTTTCTGCCTGGGGTGGATCGGCGTCCGTTTGGGCATGGGCTGCATCTGATCGACCACCTGACCCATAATGTGTACCGGGGTCGGATGGAATATTGGGCTGGGTTTTACGAAAAACTGTTCAATTTCCGGCAAATTCGCTATTTCGATATTTCAGGCGAATATACCGGCCTTACTTCCAAGGCCATGACGGCACCAGACGGCAAGATCCGCATCCCGCTGAATGAAGAATCCTCCAAGGGGGCAGGGCAGATCGAAGAATTCTTGATGAAATTCAACGGTGAGGGTATCCAGCACGTCGCTTTGCTCAGCGATGATTTGCTGGCCACCATTGATGCCCTGCGTGCTGCGGACGTGCCGCTGATGACAGCACCGTCAGCCAGCTATTACGAGATGCTGGATGCGCGCTTGCCGGGTCATGGTCAACCCGTATCCGAGCTGCAGATGCGGGGGATTTTGCTGGACGGCGATACCAGTCAGCAGCCGGTGCGGCTGTTGCTGCAGATTTTCTCGGAAACCGTGCTGGGTCCGGTTTTTTTCGAGTTTATTCAGCGCAAGGGCGATGAGGGTTTTGGTGAAGGCAATTTCAAGGCGCTATTCGAGTCCATGGAGCGCGATCAGGTTCGACGTGGGGTGCTGGGCCAGAGCCAGTAATGGGTGATTCGGGGACGGTGGCTGCATAATGAACGTTTCACCCTTGGCGCCGTTTCGGCACCCCACTTTCCGTGTGCTCTGGATGGCCACGCTGGCGTCCAATCTGGGTGGCCTTATCCAGACTGTGGGCGCCGCCTGGATGATGACGACCATTTCCTCCTCGGACGATATGGTTGCGCTGGTGCAGGCGGCCACTGCCTTGCCCATCATGATTTTCTCGCTCGCGGCCGGGGTGCTGGCCGATAGCTTCGAGCGCCGCAACATCATGCTGGTTGCGCAGATACTGATGATGATGGTATCGGCTGTGCTGGCCATCTTCGCCGTGGCGGGGCTGCTTTCACCATGGCTGTTGTTGACCTTCACGTTTTTTATCGGCTGTGGCACGGCGCTGAATAATCCGTCGTGGCAGGCGTCGATGGGAGACCTCGTCCCGCGCGAGGACCTTCCGGGCGCCGTCACGCTGAACAGCGTGGGCTACAACCTCATGCGCAGCGTCGGCCCGGCTGTGGGGGGGCTGATCGTGGCGCTCGCCGGTGCCGCATTTGCCTTTGCTGTGAATGCGGTCAGCTATATTGCGCTGATCGTGGCGCTGGCGCGCTGGAAGCCGCAACGCACGGCCAGCACGCTGCCGCGCGAACCCTTTGGCAGCGCCTTGTGGGTGGGGTTGCGCTACATCAGCATGTCGCCCAATCTGCTGAAGGTCATGTGCCGCAGCTTTATCTTTGGGCTTGCAGCAGTGTCGGTCCTGGCCCTGCTGCCCTTGGTCATGCGTGATCTAGTGGCCGGCGGCGCATTCTCGTACGGCATCATACTGGGCTGTTTTGGGGTGGGGGCTATCTGCGGTGCCTTGTTGAACGACCGGGTACGCGATCGCTGGAACAACGAAAGCATCGTGCGCGCGAGCTTCTTGATCTTTGCCTGCAGCGCCGTGGCGCTCGCGCTGAGTCGCCAAATGTGGTTGAGCTGCTTGGCTGTATTGCCCGCAGGCGCGTGCTGGGTGCTGGCGTTGTCGCTCTTTAACGTGACCGTGCAGCTATCCACTCCGCGGTGGGTGGTGGGGCGCGCGCTGTCGCTTTATCAGACGGCGACCTTCGGTGGCATGGCGGCGGGCAGTTGGCTCTGGGGAGTCAGCGCCGAAGCCTACGGGACGGACGGTGCCTTGATTGCGTCAGGGGGGGTATTGGTATTCGGGGCAGCGGTGGGGTTGCGCTATGTATTGCCCGAATTCAGCAAGCTTAGTCTGGACCCCGCAGGCCGTTTCAATGAACCCACCCTGAAACTGGATTTACGCCCGCGCAGCGGTCCCATCATGATCATGGTGGACTACGAGATTGCGCAGCGGGACATCGATGCCTTTCTGTCCTTGATGGCGCAGCGGCGCCGCATCCGCTTGCGCGATGGTGTGCGGCAGTGGTCGCTGCTGCGCGACCTGGAAAACCCGGCCATCTGGACTGAAAGCTATCATGTGCCGACCTGGGTGGAATACGTGCGCCATCATCAGCGTCGCACGCAGGCGGACGCCGAAGTGTTCGACCGTTTGCTGGCCCTGCACTGCGGCCAGGATTCACCCCGCGTACGGCGCATGATAGAACGCCAGACTGTCCCTGTGCGCGACGATATACCGCTTAAAGAGCATACGGAAATACTATGAAATATTGTCCTTTTACGAGTCCTCAGTCCTCCAGTCGGCGGCAATTTCTGGGCTACGGCGCTGCCGGGATGTTGGCGACGGTTCTGCCTGGCTGCGACGCGGACGGCGGTCAGTCGCGCACCACCTACTCGCAGACCATCGAGTGGGGCCGCACGGAAATCGCGCGCGCCCTGGCAGGCGATCCCGGTAACGTGGCCGCAGTCTCGATTGCCCTGCTCAAGAACGACTCCGTGGTCTGGCAGCAGGCCTTCGGGCGCACTTCAGTACAGGACAACGCCGCTGCCACTATCCAGACGCGCTTCAATATCGGCTCGGTCAGTAAGGTGCTGGCGGCGTTGGCCACCATGATTCTGCGGGACCGTGGCCTGCTGGACTTGGATGTGCCGGTAGTGCGCTATCTGCCTGGCTTCACCATGCTGTCGCCGGAGTATGCGCGGATCACGACCCGACATCTGCTTTCGCATTCCTCGGGCCTGCCCGGTACCAGCATGCGCAATGCCTTCACCTTCGAGCCCATCCCGGGCTACGCGGTCAACGCCGAAGCAGCATTGGCCGACCAACACCTGAAGCACCTGCCAGGGATGCTGGCTGTCTATTGCAATGACGGCTTCACGATGATCGAACGGGTGGTGGCGGCCCTGGCCAAGCAGGACTACGCCTCCTTCATCCAGGCCAACGTGCTGGATCCCCTGGGCATGGCCGATTCTGGCTTTCTGACGAAGGAACCAGTGGGCGGCTCATTTGCGCTGCCTTATTCTGGTGGCCGACAATATCCTCAGGAGTTCGTCAGTCCTTTGGCCACTGGAGGCCTGACCACCACGCCGGGCGACATGATGAAACTGGCGCGACTATTCCTCGAGCGGGGCATCTACCAGTCGCGGCACATCGTGTCGGCGGACGGCATCGCGCAGATGGGCACCGATCAGACCAGAAGCTTGATCATCAATCCTGCGCCGCAATGGGTGTGGGGGCTTGGCTGGGACAGCGTGCGGCATCCCGGTCTGGCAGCGGCCGGCGTTCAGGCCTGGCAGAAGAACGGTGCCACAGCGTTTTTTTCGAGCGACTTCTATGTGCTGCCGGACCAGCGGCTGGCCCTGGCGGTGATCGGCAATACGGGCGATTCACAACGCTCCGACACCTATCGCGCCGGCGCGCTGGCCGAAGGCGTGCTGCTGCGCGCCCTGGTCGAGGAAGGTTCGATACGCACCCTGCCGCCGCTGATCGCCCATACTGCGCCACCTGTGGCGGTATCCCCCGACCTGACCGACGTCGTGGGTGTTTACGCCAACTATAACCAGCCCATGCGCGTCACCGCGAACCAGGACGGCAGTTTCTCGCTCTCATCCTGGAACGGCAGCGATTGGCAAGCGATGAACGGCGGTGTCAGTTACAGCTACCGCAGCGATGGCTGGTGGTGGAGCGGCGATGCCCCCATCAGCTACCGCTTCGAGGTCGTATCCGGCACCGACACGAACGGACAAGCCTACCGCTACCGCTACCTGATGCTGCGTGGTCCTCTGTTTGGTGCTGGCTACAACGAAACCACCTTGCCCATGGGGCAGCAACTGCTTCCGCTGGCCCCGTTGAACGCCGCCTGGCAGACACGGTTGGGCAAGACCTGGACCGTCATCAACGAATCCCCGGCGACCGTTCCGTCCACCTTGAACGGCACACCCTACGCCACGCTGAACAGCCTGCCCGAACTTCCGGGCTACATTCTGGTGCGTAACAGCAGCTACGACGACGGCTCGCCTGAATACCAGTTGCTGGCCCCGCTGACTGACGACCGCGCCGGCATGGCGGTCAAGATTCCCGCCAACGCCGGACGCGATCTGTACGAACTGCACTTCACGGTAGTTGGTGACAAAGAAACACTGACCATAGGCAGTTGGGTCTACGGGGCGTCGGTGGGCTGAGCGCGGAAACCCGCGTGGATGAGAGTAGAGTTGATAGCATGATGCGATTTTTTTATGGCATGCAGCAAGCTGCCTATGAATGGCGATGCTCGCGCAGCCAGTCACGCAGAACGTCATTCGCCTTGGTTTGCCATCCCCGCCCAGTGGCACGCATCCCTTCCAGCACATCCGGGTCAAACCGAATAGTGACCTGCACCTTGGTTGGCGCTTTCTGGGGGCCACGCACTGCTTGTCGGGCTGCTCAGCGGGATGGACGAAGCTGACCGGGGCATCAGCCGATATGCTGACGCGCTTCGGCGCGCAGGACTGACGTGTGAGCGGCTTTATGATTCGCTGCACGGTGGGCCGACCAGGTAAACGGGCTGCAAGGGTACGTGCGAGCACTACAGCCAAAGAAATAGGGCGCCTGCCGCACAAGCGATCCATACCAGAGCGATCAAGACGATGCCCGTTGCGCTTTTTGGCTTATCGGAGATCACCGACGCTTTTTCTCGGCACTGCGCCATAACATCCTTGGGAATCATGTGCGTGGTTAGGGCGGCATTGGCCGCTCATCCTCAGAAATTTCGTGATGAAGCAAATGTCACGTTAAAAATGATTCATTCGCGAATCGTGAAAGAAAATACGCGCTTTTATCCAGCGATAGAGCGCCTGCCTAGCGAATGAAAAAAGGCAGTAGAGTGCGGTCTTAAGCGCTCCATGCTAATAGGATGGAACAGTGCGGGACTATTTACAAGCCCGCGCTGTGGCGGGCCATGAGGGGCGGGGGCGTTTTAGCGTGTCAAGTTTTCCCCCGACACGAAATTTTCATTTTCTGGCTGATGCTTGGAAAGCCGCATAAAATTGGTGGGCCCCCGGAGAGTCGAACTCCGCACCAACGGATTATGAGTCCGCTGCTCTAACCAAGCATGAGCTAGAGGCCCCCAGGTGGCACCGATGTCTATGATCGGTCACCGAGAAGACGGCAATTATCGCACAAGATTCCGGTGGCTCCATCTGGTGGTCGTGACCGGGGGATGGTAACCTGCCTGCATCACCAGACGATGGGCTGTCGCGCCCATGGGGTGAGGCCGTTCACCTATCTATTCAGCC
Source organism: Castellaniella sp. (assembly GCF_034675845.1). Taxonomy (NCBI): domain Bacteria; kingdom Pseudomonadati; phylum Pseudomonadota; class Betaproteobacteria; order Burkholderiales; family Alcaligenaceae; genus Castellaniella; species Castellaniella sp. Next base: position 164,726 of record NZ_JAUCCU010000001.1, on the reverse strand, counting down.
GGATACCGATTATGCGCCTGACTTCAATTCGTCTTATGTTGATGAGCCTGGCTTGGTGCTGGGTTGCGTTGGCCTCTGCGGCCCAGGTCGTGGGTTTTACCCCGCAGGGTGCAATGGCGCGCATTCAGCAGGTTCAGGTGGATTTTGATGCGCCGGCGATTGCGCTGGGTGATGACCTGGCGCGTGATCCATACCTGATTCAATGCGACAGCGGGGCGGTGGCTGGCTCGGGTCGATGGGTGGACCCGCAGCACTGGGTCTATAACTTTCAGCGCCCCTTGTCGGGGGCCATCTCCTGCCAGGCAGAGCCGAATCCGGATTTCCGCGATCTGCGGGGGCAGCCCTTGACGCGCGCCCAGGATTACCACTTTACGACGGATGGACCCAGGGCGCGCCTGGTGCGCCCCTGGGGTGATGAAATCACCGAAGACCAGGTGTTTGTACTGCGCTTCAATGCCCCGATCGATGATCGCTCTCTGATTGAACACGCGCATTGCGAAGTCCAGGGGCTGGGCGAATCCGTCCCGATGCGCTTGGTCCAGGGTGATGCGCGCAGCCAGATCCTGCATGCCATCGGTCTCCGGGATGCGGATCAGGACTCCCAAGTAGCCTTGCTGCAATGCAAGCGCCTCTTGCCATCCGCCGCCCAGGTGCGGTTGGTGGTGGGGCCAGGGGTTAAAACCCCGGATATCGGCAAGCAGCCAGGGGTAGTCGGCAGTACGGTGCTGGCGCAGGATTTCAAGGTTCAGGCGCCGTTTCAGGCCACCATGAGCTGCACGCGCAGTAATGCCCAGGCACCTTGCTCGCCGCTGTATCCGATTGATCTGGTTTTTTCCACGCCGGTGCCTCGGGCGTTGGCGGATCAGGTTGTATTGGAAACCTCCCAGGGGCCGAAGGCTGCCCGGGCGTCCAGTGATGGTGGTCCTGGCCCTGAGGCGGTCTATAACCTGACTTTTCCTGCGCCCTTCGCTGAAAATTCTACTTTGCGCCTGGTGCTGCCCCAGGGGTTTCACGACGACATTCAGCGGCCTTTGATGAATGCCAACCGCTTTCCGTTGGATATTCCCATTGCGGCCATGCCGCCATTGGTCAAGTTCGCGTCGGGGCCGTTTGGCATCATCGAGCGCTTTGCCGAGGGTACGCCTGCTCAGGGCTTGCCGGCCTTGGTGCCGTTGGCCTTGCGTCGGGTAGAGCCTGATCTGCGCACCCAGGAACTGCTGATTTCCGCTGGACAGGTCAATGAGCAAGTCACGACGGACGACGTACAAGCGCTGCAATGGCTGGCCAAGGTTCAGCGCCTGCAGGATGGGCTGCTCACGGCACGGCAGTTCGCCGATGTGCTGGCCGGACGCCCCATGCAGTATGACGAGCAGAATCAGCCGCTGATCGATGTGCGGGCGCGCTCGATCTTCGGTCCTCAAAATACAACGCAATCGCTGACTTTGCCGGGGCTGCAGGATGCCGCTGGCAAGGATATCGAGATCATCGGCGTGCCGGTCAGCAGTCCTGGTCTGCACATCCTGGAAGTCGCTTCGCCCCGCCTCGGTGCGGATTTGCTGGTGACAAAACAGCAGCCAGATCCGACCATGTACGTGCGCTCGGCCGTGTTGGTGACCAATTTGGCGGTCAACATCAAGACTGGCCGGGAGGATGCCCTGGTGTGGGTGACGGCGCTGGACAGCGGCCTGCCGGTGGCGGATGCGCGAGTCGCCATCCTGCGTTGCGATGGGACCAGGCTGCGTCAAGGCGTGACCGATGCGCAGGGGCTGTGGCACTCGGAAGGTGCAGTGCCGGTGGAAGACTACTGCGAGGGCACCGGGCAATCCGGGGTGTTTGTCACGGCCCGCGTGGCGGCGGAACATCCGGCGGCGCATGGGCAGGCTGATTTTTCCTTTGCCTGGTCCAGTTGGGACGAGGGCATTCAGCCCTGGCGTTTTGATGTATCTGCCAGCCGCACGGCGGTGCCTGATCAGGTGGCCCATGCGGTGCTGGATCGGTCTTTATTGCGCGCCGGCGAGACCTTGTCCATGAAGCTGTTTTTGCGCGACTTGACCAGCCGTGGGCTGAACAATCCGCCCACGGATTGCCTGACGGCTGGCCGCACCGACTGCCTACCTGCCACGGTGGATATCGTGCACGAGGGATCGGGCGATGTCGTGCATCTGCCCCTGGTCTGGCAACTGAGCCCCACCGGCGGGTTGTATGCGGTGCAGAATTATGCAATCCCGCGCACGGCGCGCCTGGGACAATATGCGATCCAGCTGGCACCGCCAGCAACCCAGGATGATGACAGTGGCTGGGTGCCGACACTGTCGGCGGGGTCTTTCCGGGTCGAGGCCTTCAAGCTTCCCTTGTTGACTGGCTCGCTGAAAATACTGCCTGCTGGCGATCAAGCCCTGGCGAAGGGCGATCAGTTGGCCGATCCCCTGATTGCGCCGACGCAGATTCAGGCTGACTTGCAGCTGGCTTGGCTGTCTGGTGGCCCGGCGCGTGATCTGGATGCTACTTTGTCGGCAGTTGCGCAGCCGCTGGTGCCTGATTTCGTGGATTATTCCAACTACCGTTTCGGGGTGCCTGATGCCGCGCAGGACGATGAAGAAACGGTGACGGACAATGTGCGGCGCTTGATTGTGGACAAGCGCCCGCTAAAGCTGGATACGCAGGGCAGGGCGCAGGTCGATCTTGATCAACTGCCCATAGTTCAGACGCCTCAGACCTGGCTGTTCGAGGCCTCGTTTGCCGATCCCAATGGTGAAATCCAGACGGTTTCCCAGACCTCGCAAGTCTGGCCTTCGGCGGTGGTGGTGGGTTTGCAGACAGGCCGCTGGATGTCGCGCGGCGAGACTGCCACAGTCCGCTTGTTGGCCGTGAATGCCCAGGGCAAGCCCCAGGCCGGTGTGCCCGTGCAGCTGGATGGTCAGGTACGCACGACATATTCCACGCGCAAGCGCCTGGTAGGCGGGTTTTACACCTACGACAATCACGAACAGCTGGCTTCGCTGGGCACTTTGTGCCAGGGCAAGACCGATGCCGAAGGCTTGTTGTCCTGTCCGATTGATCTGGACCGCGACGGAGAAATCCGCTTGATGGCCCAGGCGCAGGACGCCCAGGGTCGGATTTCTCAGGCAGCCAGCTCTATCTGGGTGTGGGGCGGCGAGAACTGGTTTGCCGGGGGCGATGATGACCGTATCGACATCATTCCTTCACAGGCCAGCTACCGGCCGGGCGAGATTGCGGAATTCACCGTGCGGATGCCGTTTCGCCAGGCCCAGGCGCTGGTGGCCGTAGAACGCGAGGGCGTGCTGGAAACCCATGTGGTCACGCTGGATGGCGATCAGCCGGTGGTGCGTTTGCCGGTGCAGCCCGGCTGGGGGCCCAATGTTTATGTGTCGGTGCTGGCCGTGCGGGGGCGTATCCGCGAAATCCCCTGGGCGTCGTTTTTCGACTGGGGTTGGCGCCATCCCTTGGCCTGGGCTCAGGCGCGTGCCGACCAGGTGGATCAGGTGCCGGCGCCCACCGGCTTGGTGGATTTGGCAAAACCGTCCTTCCGTTTCGGCTTGACGCAGATCCGGGTCAGTGACGAGTCAGACCATTTGCAGGTGCAGCTCGATGCGGATCGGGAGCAATATCAGGTGCGTGAGCAGGCACAGGTCCGTATCCGGGCGACCCTGCCTGATGGTCAACCGGCAGCCGGCGCCAGTGTGGCATTTGCGGCGGTGGACGAGGCCTTGCTGTCCCTGATGGATAACCCCAGCTGGGATTTGTTGCAAGCCATGCGGGTTGAACGCGACGAGGGCGTTTATACCGCGACCAGCCTGGGGCAGGTGGTGGGACGGCGCCATTATGGCCGCAAGGCCGTGTCGGCGGGTGGCGGTGGCGGCTTTGGCGCGACCCGGGAACTCTTTGATACGCTGCTGCTGTGGCGTGGCGATCTGACCCTGGACGAGCAGGGACAGGCCAGCATCCAGGTGCCGCTGAATGATTCCATCAGCCGGTTCCGGCTGGTGGCTGTCGTGGATCATGGCCAGGGGCAGTTCGGCACAGGGGCGATCAGCATTGTCAGCACCCAGGATCTGCAAGTCATCTCCGGTCTGCCGCAGGTCATTCGCGAGCGCGATCAGTACCAGGCGCAGGCCACGGTCCATAATCGCACCAACGCACCGCTGGCGCTGACGGTCTCGGCACAGATGCAGGCGGATGCGCAGGCGCCGCAGGCCTTGGCGGACCAATCCCTGGATCTGGCGGCGGGGGCTTCCGCGACGGTGGCATGGCCAGTGACCGCGCCTTTGCTGTCGGGTCGGCAGGATAGCGAACCCTTGCATTGGGCCTTTTCGGCCCGGACCCGGACCGGTGCACAGGTAACGGATCGCATCCGGGTCACCCAGCAACTGCAGGCCGCAGTGCCGGTGGCGGTGCGCCAGGCCACTTTGCTGCAGCTGGTGTCCGGTGTGCCCCAGTTGCTGCCGGTCGATGCGTCGGCGGTGGCCCTGACGGACGCTCAGGGTACAGCACGGGGCGGCGTACAAATCGCCCTGCAGTCCAGCTTGGCCGGCACCTTGCCGGGGGTGCACGACTGGCTGGCCGCCTATCCCTATACTTGCGTCGAACAGCTCAGTGCCAAGGCCATCGGGATGCAGGATGCCGCCGCTTGGCGTGATTTGATGCAGCGCCTGTCCGCGTACCAGACTGACTCCGGCCTGTTGTCGTATTTTCCGGGTGGGCAGGGCAATGTGGTGCTGACGGCGCAATTGCTGGAAATCTCGACCTATGCCCAGGCCTTGGGCTGGCCGCTGGCCTTGCCCGATCAGGCACGGGAATCCATGTTGTCGGCCCTGCAGGACTTTGTCCTGGGGCAGCTTGACGAAAATGCCTGGGCGCCGGTACAGGATCTTTTCTGGCGCAAGCTGATTGCCATCAACGCACTGGCCCTGGCGGATGCCTGGCAGCCAGGCATGCTGGATAGTTTTGCGCTGGATGTCAGTGATTGGCCCACGGCGGCGGTGGTGACCTGGCTGTCGATTTTGCAGCATGTGCCCCAGTTGGCTGATCGCCAGGCCTTACTGGCGCAGACGGATGCGGTATTGCGGGCGCGGCTGCGGCGGCATGGCACGACGCTGGTGGTTGCCGATGACAGCGCCGATAGCGGTTGGTGGCTGATGAGCAACGCCGCCACTGCCCAGGCGCGATTGCTGCTGGCCGTGCTGCAGCGCCCGTCCTGGAAGGCAGATGTTTCGCGCCTGCTGACGGGCTTGTTGTCCCTGCAGCAACAGGGGGCCTGGACCACCACCAGCGCCAATGTGCTTGGGGTGCTGGCGGTGAATCAGACCGCTCAGGGTATCGAGTCCCTGGCGGGCCAAGGGACTGTCAGGGTGCATCTGGCCCCGCAGGCTGCCCAGCAGTTGAGGTGGGCCGAGATGCCCGAGACCGCCGGGGTGCGCCACCAGTCGGTGGACCTGCCTTGGCCGCAGGCGGGCCAAGGCACAGTCGAATTGCAGCAGCAGGGCGAGGGTAGCGGCTGGGCCACGGTGACTGCCCGCGCCGCCATTCCTCAGACCAAGCCGGTGGATGCCGGCATGCGGCTGGAACGCCGCATGGTGCCGGTGTCCCAGGCGCAGCCTGGACGCTGGTCGGTGGGTGATATCTATCGGGTGCAGTTACGTATTCATAGTCGGGAAGCGACTGTCTGGGCGGTCATCAGCGATCCAGTGCCAGCCGGTGCCACGATTCTGGGTGGTGGCCTGGGGGGGGGACTCCCTGATTGCTACTCAGGGCGAATCCGCAGACCAGTCGTATTGGGATCGTCCGACCTATATCGAGCGCGATGCAGGCATGTATCGCGCCTACTACGAGGTGCTGGATGCTGGTGTCCAGGTGCTGGAGTACACGGTGCGCATCAATGTGCCGGGGGATTACCAGCTTCCACCCACTCGGGTAGAGGCCTTGTACCAGCCGGATGTGTTTGGCAGCCTGCCTAACGGCGCTTTTGTCGTGCAGCCGGATTGATGAATATGCGGTGGATTTGTGGTCGGGCGGCCCAGCGTCTGGCCTTGTGCCTTGCGATGCTGTTGGGGCTCCCAGGTGCCCCCGCCCAGGCCCTGATGCCCCTGGCGGCAGCCGGGCAGCCCGCAGCGCCTGACGATTTGCTCCAGATTAGGACCGAGATTCCGGCCTATGCCGCCGTGGTGGCAGCCTGGCAGCCTTCCGATGTGCGTGTGCTGGCGACGAACGGTTCTGTCATCCAGCGGATACGCACGGATTATTCGGCTCGCCGGGGGGATTGGCTGGCCTTGTCCGATGTTTCAGTGGCGCTGCAGCATGCCGTCGTGCGCTCCGAGGACCATCGCTTCTATGAACACGCGGGGGTAGACTGGATGGCCAGTGCCGCCGCGGCCTGGTCATTTGTGTGGGGCGATGGGCAGCGTGGGGCCTCGACCCTGAGCATGCAGCTGGCCGCGATGCTGGATCCCGCCCTGCAGCGTGGTCCGGGGGGACGGGGCTTTGGGCAAAAATGGGACCAGATGCAAGCCGCCCGCCAGTTGGAGACCGATTGGACCAAACCTCAAATCCTGGAGGCCTATCTCAATCTGGCTGCCTATCGCGGCGAGCTGGTTGGGGTGGATGCCTTGGCCCGCGTCATGTTCCAGAAGCAGGCCTCTGGCCTGACACTCAAAGAATCCGTGCTGGCGGCGGTCTTGCTGCGTGGCCCAAATGCCAGTGTTCCGCTGCTGGCGCGGCGCAGTTGCGCTTTGCTGCAGGATTTGGGGCGCCCCGAGGAGTGCAGCAATTTACGGGATTTCATCCGCGTGGCGCTGGCGCGTGCGCAGTCCAGGCGGTTTGATGCGCCTGGGCTGGCCCCGCATTGGGCGCGTGCCTTGTTGGCAGCCGGGCAGGTTCCGCGGCGCGGGGATCTGCAGACCAGCCTGAATGCGGATTTGCAGGCTTTGGCGGTGGCGTCTGTGCGGCGGCACTTGCTGGAATTGCGCGGCACCGGGGTGACCGATGCCGCCGTGGTGGTGCTGGATAATCGCACTGGAGAGGTGCTGGCCTATGTCGGCTCGTCCGGTGGCTTGTCGGATGCGGCCCAGGTGGACCATGCCCAGGCCTTGCGCCAGGCGGGCTCCACGCTGAAACCCTTTCTCTATGCCCTGGCGCTGGATCAGCAGCGGCTGACGGCCGCTTCTTTGCTGGATGATCGTCCGCTGGATCTTGCTGTGGGTGGGGGATTATATGTGCCGGATAACTATGACCATCGCTTCAGTGGCTGGGTCAGTGTACGGACGGCGTTGGCGTCGTCGTTGAACATCCCGGCAGTGCGTACCCTGCTGATGGTGGGGCCGGATGTGCTGACGCAGCGTCTGACGGCCTTGGGTCTGCCCTTGGTGCATGCCGGTGACTACTATGGCTATAGCTTGGCCTTGGGGTCGGCGGATGTGACCTTATTGTCGCTGAGCAATGCCTACCGGGCATTGGCGCGAGGCGGCGAATACGCGCCGGTTTCCTGGGTAGATACGCATCAGGCTGGTCGACAGACCGGGCTGCCCTTGTTCACGCCCGGAGCCGCCTGGATTGTCGGGGACATTTTGTCGGATCGCCAGGCGCGCGCGCGGACCTTTGGCCTGGACAGTCCACTGTCCACGCGCATCTGGTCTGCGGTCAAGACCGGCACCAGCCGGGATATGCGCGACAACTGGTGCCTGGGCTGGTCAGCGCACCATACGGTCGGGGTCTGGGTGGGCAATAGCGCCGGGGCCAGCATGCGCCAAGTCTCGGGGGTCAGCGGAGCCGGGCCGATTTGGCATGACCTGATGGAATGGCTGGCGCAGTCCCAACTCTCGAGTGAGAGGGGGCAGCCTGCGATACCGGCTGACGTGGTGACGCAGCCCGTGCATTTTGGGGCCGGGATAGAGCCTGATCGCACGGAGTTTTTTCTGGGGGATACGGCCCAGGCGGTTTTTATGCCGCCTGCTTCGCCGCCTGGTCGTGCCCGGATTGCCCAGCCGGTGGATGGAACGGTGCTGGCGCTGGACCCGGATATTCCGATGAGTCGCCAGCGGATGCCGCTGCGTGCCGTGGATGCCCTGTCGCGCCCGGTGAGCCAGGTGCGCTGGCTGCTGGACGGGGTGTTGTATGGCGTGGGATCTGTCCCTGATTGGGTGCCCAGGCCGGGGCATTATGTTTTTGAACTGCAGGACCTGCAAGGTCAGCGTCTGGATCGTGCGGGGGTGACGGTGCGGGCTGGCGGCCCTATGTTCGGAAATATGTCATCATCGGGGCTCATGGAACCTTAAAAGGACGTCACGATGCCGCGTCTCCCTCAAAGCGCACGTCTTGCTCTGGTGGTTTTGCTGCTGGGTGCCTTGGCCGCCTGCCAGACGCCATCCGCCCTCATGTCGCAGGCCCCTGCGCCAGAAAAAGGAAATCAATCCCCCCTGGGCACATCCGCAGTGCAGGGCTCGACTCAGGTCGGCCCCATCCAGTCCCTGGAAAACACCCGAGAGGCTGTGGATCTGCGGGTATTCCTGGCCGATAGCAAGGCCCGGCCGGGCTGGACGCCCGTCCCTTTGCAGCCCAAGGGCATATTGTATGTACGGACGGACGCCATTATTGACCGTAGCGATCTGATGGGCATTCAATCCGCCACTGACCAGGCTGGCGGTGGTTTGCTGGTGCTGATCCTGACGGATGCTGGGCTGGAAAAACTGCGTACTGTCACGGCGGCCAATCCTGGCTTGCGCCTGGCCTTGGTGGTGGGGAAAATGATGTTGGCTGCCCCTACGTATGCCGCACCCATCCACGCACAGAAGCTTGCCTTTGCGGTGGGCTCGGTGCATAACGCCGAGGTTGCCGCCAGGTCGGTGGCCGGTGTGCCCTAGGTTGGCGGCGGCGCGGCTGAATCGTTGCTTTTTTGTTGACTGTGCAAATTAGGCGATGATTTTACTTGCCTGATGTCCATGCTATCGGTAAAAATCTACGCATTGCGTATATGGAGCCTATGATGGCAGTCTCTCAACAAGTCTTTCTGCGTGATGCCATGCGTCGCCTCAACCTGACCCGGGACGTGTTTGCCGCACGGATCGGGGTAAAACGCCGCGCCTTGGACACCTGGCTGCTGCCGGAGGAATCCCAGGAGGCCCGCAGCATGCCCGAAGTAGTCTCGCGCTTCGTCACTGAAATCGTCGAAAACGGGGCCTTGCTGGAAAAATATGCGCAAAGCGCACAATCTGGTTCTTTGCGGGATCGGATTGCAGTCGATAATAAACATCAGTTGCTGTCCGTCGATCAGTTCAGCCGCGAATCCGTCGAGGATTTGTTTCGGGTGGCCGATCTGATGCAGCCGATTGCACGGCGTCAAAAGGTTTCCCGAGTCCTTGAGGGGGCCGTGCTGGGGAACCTGTTCTTCGAGGCCAGCACCCGCACCCGGGTCAGCTTCGGGGCTGCGTTTTGCCGCTTGGGAGGCTCGGTGTGCGATACCACGGGCTTTACTTTTTCCTCTATGGCGAAGGGCGAATCCATTTATGACACCAGCCGTGTCATGAGCGGCTATGTGGATGCCATGGTGATCCGCCATCCCGATAAGGGCTCGGTAGCCGAATTTGCCGCAGCCACCAATATTCCCGTGGTCAACGGCGGTGATGGCGCAGGCGAACACCCTAGCCAGGCCTTGCTGGATCTCTACACGATTTTGACCGAGTTTTCCCGCCTGGGAAAACTGCTGGATGGTGCGCATATCGCCATGACGGGCGACCTGAAGTATGGCCGCACTGTGCATTCGCTGATCAAGCTGCTGGCCCTGTACCGGGGGTTGAAATTCACCCTGATTTCACCGCCGGGCCTGGAAATGCCGGAACACCTGCTGGAAAAGGCGGCCAAGAACGGTCACGTCATCGAGCAGACGCATGATCTGGCAACCGGCCTGAAAGGCGCGGATGTGATTTATGCTACGCGGGTACAAAAAGAGCGCTTCAGCGGCGAGAGCCTGGAAGGCTATTCGGCCGAGTTCCAGGTCAATCGGGCCATCGTGGACGCTTGCTGCGGGCCGGATGTGATCGTCATGCATCCCTTGCCGCGCGACAGCCGCGAAGGCGCCCATGATCTCAGCACCGACTTGAACCATGATTCCCGTCTGGCGATCTTTCGCCAGGCCGATAATGGCATTCCGGTCCGGATGGCGATTTTTGCGGTGCTGCTAGGCGTAGAAGGCCTGGTGCAGCATTCATTGCGGGATGTGACCTGGGCGCCGCCTTCGCACATCGGACCGGATGACAGTGTGTTTCACGGGATGGACTAGGCTTTTTCGCCCAGCACCGTCACGAGGTCATTCAGCATGCGGGCCAGTTCGCCCGTCATCAGGGCGAAATCGGCGTCGAATTGCTCGGCTTCATTGGCGGCCTGGGCGTCCTGGTGTTCCTTCAGGATATCCAGCGGGGCGACCCGCTTGATGTCCAGGTTGTCCGTCAGCACAAAGGATACGCGGTCGTTCCAGGTCATGGCCAGGCGGGTGCATTGCTTGCCCGCTTCGATGTGGCGGCGTACTTCGTCGGCATCCACGCTTTGGCGCACATAGCGCACGGTGGCGCGCGACTCGCCCGTCGAGCGCAGTTCTGTGTCCTGATCGATGGTGAACCCTGCCGGGGCTTCATTTTCGCTGAGCCATAGCGTCATGGCGGCGGCGGGTGACATCTCGACGTGCAGCGGCACGATGGGAAACGGAGTCATGGTCTTGGCCAGCAGGCCCAGGATCTCGTCGCTGCGGGCGGTGGCTGCCGCGTCAATCGCGACCCAGCGGTTGACTGTGTCGATCCAGGCCCGGGTATCGTGGGCAATGACAAAGGCGCGGGGCAGCAGCTCCATCGTCATTTGTTCCTTGATTTCCTTCATTTGCTTGCGCCCGGGCTTGTAGCCCTGCTGTTCTTCAATCTGGATGGCGCGGGCTTTGCTGGCCTGATTGATCACAGTGGTGGGCAGCAGTTTTTTTTCGGTTTGCAGGCGCAGCAGGAACTGGCCGTGCTGTCCGTAGACCAGGCCGCTGTCATCGCGCGGCGGCATCCAGCCCGAGGTCTGGCTATCCTGGCTGCTGCCGGGGCGAAAGGCCAGGGGCTCCAGGGCGGCTTCCAGATCGGACATCGTCAGTTGGACATCGGGGGCAAGGCGGTAGAGCTTGAGATTCTTGAACCACATGGTCGTGTCAGGTCAGGCAAGGATAAGAAGGGCCTTGATTGTACGCGATGGTTTTGGTGAGTTTGCGGTAGGGCGCGTGCGGGGCCTCTAGGGGGCGTCCAGGTCATTGTGGCGCGTCTCGCGCACAAACAACGTGCCCACCACCAGGGTCATGACGCAAACAATGATGGGATACCACAGGCCGTCATACATATTGCCGGTGGTGGCCACGGTGGCAAAAGCCACCGGCGGCAGGAATCCTCCGAACCAGCCATTGCCGATATGATAGGGGACGCTCATGGAGGTATAGCGGATGCGGGTAGGAAACATCTCGACCAGCATGGCGGCGATGGGGCCGTACACCATGGTGACCAGCAGCACCAGGAAAAACAGCAGCGCCAGCACCATGATGTAGTTGATCTGGGATGGATCGGCATAGGCGGGGTAGCCGTGGCTGCGCACTGCGTAGGTCAGCGCCGCTTGTAGCTCGGTGCTGCGTTCGGCAAATTCCGCTCGCGATAAGTCTGTGCCTTCGAAGGAATCGATCCGCTGAGTGCCGACCAAGGCATAGGCAACCGTGCCGTCAGGCGCTGGCTGGTTGACGTAATGGACCGAATGAGAGGCCATGAAGCCCTTCAGGAGATCGCAAGAACTGGTGAACAATGCCGTGCCGATGGGGTTGAACTGCAAGACGCAGTTATTCGGGTCGGCGACCACATAGACGGGGGCGTTTTGCTGGGCGCGTTCCAGCGCAGGGTTGGCATAGTGGGTCAGGCCCTTGAAGACCGGGAAGTACGTCAGGCAGGCAATCAGGCAGCCGGCCATGATGATGGGCTTGCGCCCAATGCGGTCGGACAGGGCGCCGAACACCAGAAAAAACGGACAGGCCAGCAGCAGCGACATGGCCACCAGCACATTGGCGATATTGGCGTTCACCCCCAGGGCTTCGGTCAGGAAATACAGGGCATAGAACTGTCCGGTATACCAGACGACTGCCTGACCAGCCGTCAGGCCGATCAGGGCCAGCAGAATCAATCGCAGATTGCGCCTGCGGCCAAAGGCTTCCTTGATGGGCGCGCGGGACACCAGGCCTTCGGATTTCATGCGGGTAAAGGCCGGGGATTCGTGCAGCCGCAGCCGAATCCAGACGGAAATCACCAGCAGCAGCACAGAAATCAGGAATGGCACCCGCCAGCCCCAGGCTTCAAAGGCCTCGTTGCCCAGGGTGGCGCGGGTGCCCAACACCACCACCAAGGACAGAAACATGCCGGTGGTGGCAGTCGTCTGTATCCAACTGGTAAAAAATCCGCGGCGGTGGTTGGGCGCGTGTTCGGCCACATAGACCGCAGCCCCGCCGTATTCCCCCCCCCAGCGCCAGGCCCTGCAGCAGTCGCAGCAGCAATAGGATCAGGGGAGCGGCTGTGCCGATGGAGGCCGATGAGGGCAGCACCCCCACCAGAAAAGTGGAGAGCCCCATGATCAGGATGGAGACGACAAAGGCGTATTTGCGTCCCACCATATCGCCCAGACGGCCAAACACCAAGGCGCCAAAAGGCCGCACGGCAAAGCCGGCGGCAAATGTCAGCAATGCAAAGATAAAGCCGGCGGTGGGGTTGACCCCGGAGAAAAAGTGCTGGGCGATGATGGCTGCCAGCGAGCCGTAAATATAAAAGTCATACCATTCAAAGACTGTGCCCATGGAGGACGCCAGGATGACCCGGCGTTCTTCGTGGGTCATGGGGCGGCGCTCGTTATCGTTGGGGTCAGACATCATGAAAGAGCTGGATTTCATGTGCGGGTCCTGGGGATCTGGTCGCGTGGGAAGGATATGCGCAAGCGGGTCCCGGCGCTGGTGGGATCGCTGTGGTTGCCGGGTGGCAGGAACGCGATGGTGGCCTGATGGTGGTCGGCGACTTCGCGCACGATGGCCAGACCCAGTCCGCTGCCTTCGGCTTGTTGGCCTAATATTCGATAGAAGCGATCAAAGACCTGGGTTTGCTCGTCAGGATGAATGCCAGGCCCGGTGTCCTGGACCTCCAGGCAGATACGCTGGTCGCCATCGGCCAGGACGCGGACGGTGACTTGGCCGCCAGCCGGGGTATAGATCAGGGCATTGTCGATCAGGTTGTTCAGTAGTTCTTGCACCATGGTGCGGTTGCCGAAGATGGGGAGCGGCTGATCGGACGATTCAAAGCCCAGATCGATGTCATGCTTGATCGCATTGGCGACCCAGTTGCTGGTGGTTTCTGCGGCCAGGGTATTCAAGTCCAGTTGTTCAGTCGTGCGGGACTGGGTCGGGTCCAGGGACTCGGCACGGGCCAGCAAGAGTAGTTGGTTGACCAGCCGGGTGGCGCGTTGCGAACCCGTAATCAATTGTTGCAAACTATCGCGCATGCGGGTGGGTTCGTGCTCGCGCAGCGCGATTTCGCATTGGGTGCGGATGCCCGCCAATGGGGTTTTAAGCTGATGCGCCGCGTTGGCCACAAAGCGCCGCTGGGACTCGATCGAGGCCGCCAGGCGTTGCAGCACGTTGTTCATGGCAGAAATCAGCGGCACGATTTCGGCGGGGGCCAGGTCGTCGCGGATCGGGGACAGGTCGCTGGGTTTGCGTCGTCGCATATGTTCTTGCAGCAGGCTCAGGGGCTCCAGGCCCTGAGTCAAACCCAGTCCGGCCAGCATGGCCGCCAGCGGCAAAATAATCAGTTGCGGTGTCAGCATCCCGGTCAGAATTTCTTGCTGCAAGGTGGCGCGGGCTTCGGCGGATTCGGCCACGACAGTCAAAAATCCCGTGCCGTCACGGTCGCGCCCGCCCCATATATAGGCGATGCGGATAGCGCGGTGGTTCAGCGTGGCGTTGCGATAGCGGATCTGGTCAATGTCATACGTCCAGTTCTGGGGGGTGGGGATGCTGGCGTCGCCCGCGATCAGATGGCCATTGGCGTCCAGGATCTGCCAGGTGGCGGGGGTGTCCTCGGTGTTGCCCGTCAGCACGGTGCGGGCGGACTCGGATAGGACAACGCCCTGTTTCAGGCGCTGTTGCTCGACCTCGTGGCGCAGCAGGCGCAGGTGGCTGGCCAGCGTGCGGTCGTAGGGCGAATTGGCGATATTCAGGGAAATAAAATAGGTGATGACGATGCCAACCGACCAAAGGACGAACAGCGGCACAATCATCCACAACAAAATGCGGCCCAATAGCGTTGTGTGGCGCCTGGGCCGTGATTTGTTTGCCGGGTTCCGGTTGGCAAACATGGATGGCATCAACCCACGGCAGCGGCGTCGGCCACTCGGCTGCGGCCTTCTGGCTCTAGGCAATATCCCAGGCCGCGCACCGTCAGAATATGAATGTCGGCGGGCTCGATTTTTTTGCGCAGGCGATGAATATAGACCTCGATGGCATTGGTGGTGACTTCTTCGCCCCATTCGCACAGCAAGTCGACGAGCTGGTGTTTGCTGATCATGCGGCCGCTGCGCGATAGAAAGATTTCCAGCAGGCTGGTTTCGCGGGCAGAGAGTTCGAGGGGAGCGTCGTCGATGGTGGCGATGCGGCCATTCAGGTCAAAGGCCAGGCGGCCATGGCGCAGGGTCGAAGCGCGCCCGCCCCCGTGGCGGCGGATCAAGGCACGCACCCGGGCTTCGAGTTCAGTGAGTGCAAAGGGCTTGGACATATAGTCATCGGCACCCAGGTCCAGGCCTTCGACGCGCTGTTCGATGGAATCGGCTGCGGTCAGGATCAGCACGGGCAGGGGAGTGCCGCGCTGGCGTAATTTACGCAGCACGGACAGGCCGTTCAGCTTGGGCAGGCCCAAGTCTAAAATCAATAGGTCGAAGCTTTGCAGTTGCAAGGCGGAATCAGCGCTGGACCCGTCGTGGACTACATCCACGGCATAGCCGTCGTAGCGCAGCGATCGGGACAGTCCATCCGCAAGAATACTGTCGTCCTCGGCAATCAGGATACGCATGGCGGGAATGACATCCAGGGTATGGGAGATGGTGGCCAGGGGAAGAAAGTGCTAGTCACCCGGATGTTGCTGATTGTCTCATGGGTGTCACCCAGCGTCATTTAGGGTTAACGATGGCGATAAAGGAAGGATACTGGCCCATGGATTGGCAAAGACTGGGACAAGTCCAGCACAACTGTTGATTTATACAGTATAATTTAATGCCATAATTTCCCTATGACCGCATTTAAATCTCCCCCGAAAAAAAGGAACCCCTCCATGGACGAACGCACCGGCAAGGCCAACCCTGAACGTGCCAAAGCGCTTGCCGCCGCGCTGTCGCAAATCGAAAAGCAGTTTGGCAAAGGCTCGATCATGCGTTATGGCGATAACCAGATCGAACACGATATTCAGGTGGTATCCACCGGCTCGCTGGGGCTGGATATCGCCCTGGGCGTCGGTGGTTTGCCTCGTGGCCGCGTCGTCGAAGTCTACGGCCCGGAATCCTCCGGCAAGACGACGCTGACGCTTCAGGTCATCGCTGAAATGCAAAAAATCGGCGGCACCTGCGCTTTTGTCGACGCCGAACACGCGCTCGACGTCCAGTATGCCTCGCGCCTCGGGGTCAGCCTCGAAGACCTGCTGATTTCCCAGCCCGACACCGGCGAACAGGCCCTTGAAATCACCGATGCCCTGGTGCGCTCCGGGTCGGTCGACCTCATCGTCATCGATTCGGTCGCGGCGTTGGTTCCAAAGGCCGAAATCGAAGGCGACATGGGGGATTCCCTGCCCGGTCTGCAGGCCCGCCTCATGAGCCAGGCCCTGCGTAAACTCACCGCCAACATCAAGCGCGCCAATTGCATGGTGATCTTCATCAACCAGATCCGCATGAAGATCGGCGTGATGTTCGGCAATCCGGAAACCACCACGGGGGGCAATGCGCTTAAATTCTATTCGTCGGTGCGCCTGGATATCCGCCGTATCGGTGCCATTAAAAAAGGCGACGAAGTCGTGGGCAACGAAACCCGCGTCAAAGTCGTCAAAAACAAGGTGGCGCCTCCTTTCAAACAGGTCGAATTCGACATCATGTACGGCATGGGCATCTCCCGCGAGGGCGAAATCATCGATCTGGGGGTACAGGCCGGCTTCGTCGACAAGGCCGGTGCCTGGTATAGCTACGAAGGCACCCGCATTGGCCAGGGTAAGGACAATGTCCGCGAATACCTGAAAGAACATCCCGATCTCGCCTTTGAAATCGAAAACAAGGTCCGCGAACAGCACGGTGTCACCCTGCGTGCCGAGCCCGCTCCCGGTCGGCCCACCGCACCTGCACCTGCGGACGCAGGTTCCGCCCCGGTTGCGGATGCAGAATAAGCCGGGCCGCCCAGGCCCCAGCCTGAAGGCCAGGGCCATCGCCTATCTCTCCAGGCGCGAGCACTCGCGCCTGGAGCTGCAGCAAAAACTCTCTGCCTATTCCGATGATTCCGACGCCATCCAAGCCGTATTGGACGCCCTGGAAAAAGACCACTGGCAGTCCGACCAGCGCTATGCCCAGGCGTATGCGCACCGTACTGCCGCCCGTCAGGGCACGCGACGTATCCTGGGCGCCTTGCGCCAGCAGGGGCTGGATGACACTCAGTTGGCCGACATCCAGGACACCCTGCAAGCCACCGAATTTTCCCGTGCACAGGATGTCTGGCAAAAAAAATTTGCGGCGCCGCCCCTGGACGCTCGGGACTACGCCCGCCAGTATCGGTTTTTGGCGGGGCGCGGCTTTTCAGGCGATGTCATCAGCCGCCTGCTGTCGGGCCGATCAGATCACTAGGGGGCGGCTGCCCTCTGATTAGCCGACAGCATGCCGGATACCAGGCAGAGTCTCGAAACAAATCTTTCTGGCCTGCTCCAGAAACGCTTGCATATAAGGCGTTTCGGCATCTTCCGCCCGGTTGCCTGCCTGCAAGGTCCGCCAGATGCCGCCGCCCAGGCGGCAGATGCGCAGACCGGGCAGGTTTTTGTATTCATCCAACGCCCAACTGGGTAGCGCGGCCACCCCTCGGCCGCTGGCCACCAATTGCACAATCATCGGGGTCAACTCGGCGGTGCGAATCGCTGTGGGCTCGATGCCAACCGGGTCCAGAAACGTCGTGAAGATATCCAGTCGGCTGCGATCCACCGGATAGGTAATCAACACTTGTTCGGCCAGATCCTCTGGCCTGATCTCCTGGGCTGTGCCCAGCGGCCCTTGGCTGGATACCGCCAGGACTAACTCGTAGGAAAACAAAGGCGTATACAGCACGCCGTCCAGTGTTTCCGGATCGGACGTGATCACCACATCCAGATCGCCTCGGGTGAGGGCAGGCAAGGGCGCGAACGAAAATGCGGCGGACAGGTCCAGCGAGACTTTCGGGCCAGTCTTTACGAAAGGCGTCCAGCGTCGGCATCAGCCACTGAAAGCACGAGTGGCAATCGATGGCCACGTGCAGCCGCCCTGCGTGCCCGGCAGACAGGCGACGCAGCTCCAGTTCGGCGGCGCGCACACGGGGCAAGACATCTTCTGCCAGCGCCACCAGGCGCAGCCCGGCGGTGGTCAGGCGGGCAGGGCGGGTGCGGCGATTCAGCAAAGGAGTCTTCAGGCGGACTTCCAGGTCGCGCAGTTGGTGGGATAGGGCGGACTGGGTGACGTACAGGCGCTCAGCGGCTTCTTGCAGGCTGCCCCCGTCCCGAATCGCCAGCAAGGTTTCCAGGTGTCGAATCTCTAGCATGAATATTTCTCATGTAATAAGTGTGTGATTTGATTTTTTATTCGGCGTGCTTCCGTGCACAATACTGTTCATTGAGTAGTATTAATATTAACAGGGGCACAGCATGACAATTATTCATAATCTTGGTTTTCCGCGTGTTGGGGCAGCGCGCGAACTGAAACGGGCACAAGAAGCCTATTGGGCAGGCAAGGTCGATCAAGCCAGCCTGCTGGCGACCGGGCGTGAATTGCGGGCGCGCCACTGGGCGGCCCAGGCCCAGGCTGGCTTGCAATGGGTGCCAGTGGGGGATTTTGCCTGGTATGACCAGATTTTGGAGTGGACGACTTTGCTGGGTGCCGTACCCGCCCGTTTTGGTCAGCCCGACGATGCGCCCGTGGCACTGGATACCCTGTTTCGGATGGCGCGTGGCCGTGCGCCTTCGGGCACGCCTGCAGCAGCTTGCGAAATGACCAAATGGTTCGATACCAACTATCACTATATTGTGCCCGAACTGCATCCGGGCCAGACTTACCGGATCGCCAACGAAGCCCTGTTCGAGCAGGTGGCGGAAGCCCAGGCCCTGGGTTATCAGGCACGACCCGTGATTCCCGGCCCCCTGACCTGGCTGTGGCTGGGGAAGGGTGATGCTTTTGCCGATGGCGTGGCAGATGCCGCCAAATTGGATTTGCTGGATGCGCTGCTGCCCGTCTATGAGCAGGTGCTGCAGCGCCTGGCCGCCCAGGGTGTGGATTGGGTGCAGGTGGACGAGCCTGTTTTGGTGCTTGATCTGCCGGCCGCCTGGCAACAGGCATACGCTCAGGTTTATCAACGCCTGTCCACCCAAGGCCCCAAGCTTTTGCTGACGACGTATTTTGGTGGGGTTGAAGCAAATCTGGACACGATCCGCGCCTTGCCGGTGCAGGGCCTGCATATTGATCTGGTGCGTGCGCCGACCCAGTTGGATGCGGTGCTGAGCGCCGTCCGTGCGGATCAGGTGCTGTCGCTGGGGGTCATCGACGGGCGCAACGTTTGGCGGGCCGACCTGGAGCGGATTCAGACGCAGATCCAGGCCGCGGTACAGGTCTTGGGGGCGCGTTTGTGGTTGGCGCCGTCTTGCTCTTTGTTGCACTCACCCATCGATTTGGCCCTGGAAACGGGCTTGGACGCAGAGTTGCGCAGTTGGTTGTCGTTTGCCATCCAGAAGTTGGATGAATTGCGTCTATTGCGTGCTGCCGTGGATGGGACAGCCAGCGCAGCGGATAATCAGGCATTCGAAGAAGCACGCCGGGCCGTCAGCAATCGGGCCAGTTCGCCGCGTATTCATCGGCAGGACGTGGCGCAGCGCCTGGCCGGTGCTGCACAAATCAGTCGGGATCGCACCCCTTTTGCCCAGCGCATTCAGGCCCAGCAGCAACGCCTGGATCTGCCGCCGTATCCCACCACCACGATCGGGTCTTTCCCGCAGACCACCGAGATCCGCAGCTTGCGTCGAGACTGGCGGGCCGGGTCGCTGGGTGACGCCGCCTACGAGAAAGCCATCCGCGAGGAAATCGAACGTGTGGTCCGTTTCCAAGAAGAAATCGGCCTGGATGTGCTGGTGCACGGTGAGCCGGAACGCAACGACATGGTGGAATATTTCGGCGAACTGCTGGCCGGCTTTGCCTTCACGGCTTTTGGCTGGGTGCAGAGCTACGGTTCCCGCTGCGTCAAACCGCCGTTGATTTTTGGCGATGTGGCCCGTTTGGCCCCGATGACCGTGGCGTGGTCGGCCTACGCCCAGTCGCTGACGGATAAACCTGTCAAGGGCATGCTGACTGGTCCGGTGACCATTTTGCAGTGGTCTTTCGTGCGCGATGATCAACCGCGTGAGCAGACCTGCCGCCAGATCGCCTTGGCGCTGCGCGACGAGGTGCAGGACCTGGAGGCGGCAGGCATCACCGTGATCCAGATCGACGAGCCGGCCTTCCGCGAAGGCCTGCCGCTGCGCAGTCGCGATTGGGCTACCTACCTGGACTGGGCGGTGGACAGCTTCCGCTTGAGCACCAGCGGGGTCAAGGACGACACCCAGATTCATACCCATATGTGCTATTCGGAGTTCAATGACATCATCCAGGCGATTGCTGCCATGGATGCCGATGTGATCACGATCGAAACGTCGCGTTCGAACATGGAATTGCTGGGCGCCTTCGAGGACTTCGCCTATCCCAACGATATCGGTCCCGGGGTATACGATATTCATTCGCCCAACGTGCCCAAGCAAGAATGGATGATCGACTTGATGCATAAGGCAGCCCAGCGCTTGCCGGCCGAGCGTCTGTGGGTCAATCCGGATTGCGGCCTGAAGACCCGTGGCTGGCCCGAAACACGGGCTGCACTGGAGTCCATGGTGCACGCGGCACAGGCCTTGCGCCAAGCCGCCTGATTCCCGCCCGCAGGCCTGGCGCTGTGCGCGGCCCGCTTCCCCCAATCGGGGGAGCCGGGCCGTTGGCACATAAGCAAATGCTTATGCACGGTATAATCGAAAGATTAAATAATTTTCAGGCTTTCTAAGCTCATGCCCTTGTCCGAGCCGGCGTGTCCTCGTCAACCCATGCATACGCGGTCGATCCGCGTCCAGGCCTATTCCCGCGAAGATGGCCTCTGGGATCTGGATGCTGAACTCATAGACACCAAGGCCTACGACTTCCCCTTGCGCAGTGGCGAGGTCCATCCGGCTGGTGCGCCCATCCACCACATGCACCTGCGGGTCACGATCGATACACAGCTGACGATCACTGACGCCCAGGTGGCTTACGATGCTGCGCCCTATGGCGATTTTTGCAGCGCGATTGCGCCCGACTATCGCCGCTTGATCGGCTTGAATCTGCTCAAACAATTTCGCCATCAGGTGCGCGAACGCTTTGGCCGCGCAGCCGGCTGCACGCACGTCACCGAACTCACCAGCGTCCTGCCCACTGTTGCCATCCAGTCCATGGTGGGGCAACAGCGTCGCTTGCCGGCAGATCAGCGCCCGTTCCAGCTGGATGGCTGTCACGCCTTGCGCGTCGATGGTCCCGTGGTACGAGAACACTATCCATCCTGGTATGTCCCCCCCGGAGACACATCATGAAAACCAGGGGCTTGCTGCGCCCTGGCGTCCGGGCCTTACCCAGGGTCGGTGGTCCGAAACGGGCCACCGTTGGTTTTCTTTTTTTATTCACTGACAGGTAACTCATGAAAATTCACGAATATCAAGGCAAGGAATTGCTGAAGAAGTTTGGCGTGACTGTCCCACGCGGCATTCCCGCGTTTTCAGTCGAGGACGCAGTCGCGGCTGCCGAACAACTGGGGGGACCTGTCTGGGTCGTCAAGGCGCAGATCCACGCGGGTGGACGCGGCAAGGGCGGTGGCGTGAAGGTTGCCAAGACGCTGGACGAAGTCAAGACCCTGGCCGGTCAGATTCTGGGCATGCAGCTGGTGACGCACCAGACTGGCCCTGAAGGCCAGAAAGTGCGCCGCCTGTACATCGAAGACGGCGCCGATATTCAGCAGGAATACTACCTGTCCGCCGTGACCGACCGCGCCACACAAAAAGTGGCCTTCATCGCTTCCAGCGAAGGCGGCATGGACATCGAGGAAGTCGCCCATTCCTCGCCGGAAAAAATCATCACCATCATGGTTGATCCCCTGCAGGGTTTCACCCAGGCGGATGGTGAAAAACTGGCCAGTGGTGTTGGCATGCCGGCCGACTCCGTGGCTCAGTTCATTGACGTGTGCCAGAAGCTCTATACCTGCTACATGGAAACCGATGCTTCGCTGGTCGAGATCAACCCCCTGAACCGCGACAGCAAAGGCAAGATCACGGCCTTGGATGCGAAGTTCAACTTCGACCCCAATGCCTTGTTCCGCCATCCGGAAATTGCTGAATACCGCGATCTGGACGAAGAAGACCCCGCCGAAATCGAAGCCAGCAAGTTCGATCTGGCCTATATTCAGCTCGACGGCAATATCGGCTGCCTGGTCAATGGCGCCGGCCTGGCCATGGCCACCATGGACACCATCAAGCTGTTTGGTGGCGAGCCCGCCAACTTCCTCGACGTAGGCGGTGGCGCCACGGCTGAAAAAGTCACCGAAGCCTTCAAGATCATGCTCAAAAATGATGGCGTCAAGGCTATTTTGGTGAATATTTTCGGTGGCATCATGCGCTGCGATGTGATTGCCGAAGGCGTGATTGCTGCTTGCAAGGCGGTGAACCTCAGTGTGCCGCTGGTCGTGCGCATGCGCGGCACCAACGAGAAAAAAGGCAAGGAAATGCTGGCGGCCTCGGGCCTGCCCATTATCAGCGCTGACACCATGGCCGAAGCCGCGACCGCTGCTGTCGCTGCTGCAAAATAAGCATCACAGGGAAGAAAATATGTCGATTCTGATCAACAAGGACACCAAGGTCATCACCCAGGGGATTACCGGCAAGACCGGTCAGTTCCATACCCGTATGTGCCGTGAATACGCCAACGGCCAAGCCGCCTTTGTGGCTGGGGTGCATCCTAAAAAAGCCGGCCAGGACTTCGAAGGCATTCCTATCTATGCTTCGGTCAAGGACGCTGCGCAGGCCACGGGCGCCACGGTCTCTGTGATTTATGTGCCGCCAGCCGGTGCCGCTGCCGCCATCTGGGAAGCCGTCGAAGCGGACCTGGATCTGGCCATTTGCATTACCGAAGGCATTCCTGTGCGCGATATGCTGGAAGTTCGCAACCGGATGCGCGCCGAAAACCGCAAAACCCTGCTGCTGGGCCCCAATTGCCCGGGCCTGATCACGCCCGATGAAATCAAGATCGGCATCATGCCGGGCCATATTCATCGCAAGGGCCGTATCGGCATCGTCAGCCGCTCGGGTACCCTGACCTACGAAGCCGTGGGGCAGGTCACCGAACTCGGTCTGGGTCAGTCCAGTGCCGTGGGGATTGGTGGCGATCCCATCAATGGCCTCAAGCACATCGACGTGCTGCAGATGTTCAACGACGATCCGGATACGGACGCCGTCATCATGATTGGCGAAATCGGTGGCCCCGACGAAGTCAATGCGGCACAATGGGCCAAGGACAACATGAAGAAACCCGTGGTTGGCTTTATCGCTGGGGTCACTGCGCCGGCGGGCAAGCGCATGGGTCACGCGGGTGCCCTGATTTCCGGTGGGGCCGACACGGCCGACGCCAAGCTCGAAATCATGGAAGCCTGCGGGATTCGCACCACGCGCAATCCGTCCGAAATGGGCAAGCTGTTAAAGACCGTGCTGTAAGTACAGCAGGTTTGGCAAGAGGCCAATAGGCCATCCGTCAGGGTGCACCTTCTGATCGTCTGTTGGTCTCTTTGCAAAAGCCCGCCTAGCGGGCTTTTGTTTTTAGAATCAGGACATTCGTGATGCTATTGGATAGTCTGGCACAGCTGCATTGGGCTGCGGTCTTGCAGATCGTCGTCATCGATCTATTGCTGGGTGGCGACAACGCGGTGGTGATTGCGCTGGCTTGCCGGCGGCTGGACCCTCGGCGCCGAATGCAGGGGATTTTATGGGGCACGCTGGGTGCGATTGCACTGCGGGTGTTGCTGATTGCCTTTGCTCTCGCCCTGCTGACTATTCCCTATCTGAAAATCGTGGGCGCCTTGCTGCTGGTGTGGATCGGAGTGCATCTGATGCTGCCGGAGACTGACAGCCACAATAACATCCGGGAATCTTCCTCGATCTGGTCTGCTGTGCGGACCATCATCATCGCGGATTTTGTCATGAGCCTGGATAATGTGGTGGCGATTGCCGCCGCCGCACAGAACACCATCGCCGATCATCGCATGCTTTACGTCATATTCGGCTTGCTGCTGAGCGTACCCATCATCGTCTGGGGCAGCACACTGGTTTTGCGTCTGATAGACCGGTTTCCCGTGGTGGTGACGTTGGGCGCAGGCCTGCTGGGCTGGATCGCAGGGGGCATGCTGGTCACAGACGTGGTACTGGCCCCCTGGCTGGATCGCCTGCAACTGCCGGTTTCCCTGCTGGCTAAAATCATTGGTGCCGCCCTGGTCGTTGGGGCAGGCTACTATCTGGCTCATCGTCGGGCCAAAATCACCCAAGAAAAACTTGTCTCATGAAATTCAAACGTCCTTCCTTGCTGCAGACCTTGATCGCGCTGGCGGTCTTGGGCATGCTGGCGCGTTTGGTGCTATCCAGGATCACACTCTGATGTCAGTCTCTCCCCCTCTCCGTTTAGTCATTGCCACTCGTGCCAGCCGACTGGCGCTGTGGCAGGCGCATCATGTGCAGGCCCGCTTGCAGTCTTTGTATCCCGACTGTCAGGTCGAACTGCTGGAGATGACCACGCGCGGCGATCAGATTCTGGATCGCACCTTGTCCAAGGTCGGTGGCAAAGGCCTGTTCGTCAAAGAGTTGGAAACCGCATTGCTCGATGGCCGTGCCGATCTGGCGGTCCATTCTCTTAAGGATGTGCCGGTAGACTTGGGCCAGCCCTTTGAACTCGCCGCCATTCTGGATCGTGCGGATCCTTATGATGCCCTGGTCTCCAATACCGTCGCCAGCCTGGACGAACTACCCGCCGGAGCGGTCTTGGGCACCTCCAGCTTGCGCCGCGAGGCCCAGCTCAGGGCGCGCTACCCCGAGTTGCAGGTCCGGCCCTTGCGGGGCAACCTGGACACCCGGCTGGCCAAGCTGGATCGCGGCGAATACGCAGCCATCGTGCTGGCGGCGGCAGGCCTGCAGCGCCTGGATCTGGCCCAGCGTATTCGTGCCGTCTTACCTGTCGATCTCAGTCTGCCGGCGGCGGGGCAGGGGGCCTTGGGCATCGAAACCCTGGCCTCGCGAACAGAATTGCGCACCTGGCTGGCGCCGCTGGCCAACCTCCAAGACAGCGCCTGCACGCTGGCCGAACGCGCGGTTTCCCGGACTTTGGGTGGCTCGTGCCAGGTGCCGCTGGCGGCTTATGCCATTTTGCAGGACGATCAACTGTTTCTGCGCGCTTTGGTGGCCGAGCCCGATGGCAGCCGCGTGTTGCGCGCAGAGATCCACGGGGCAATCGACCAGGCAGAGTCTCTGGGGGTACTGGTCGCGCGTGATTTGATTGCCCAGGGGGCCGATCAGATCCTGGCGCGGCTCTCAATCTGATCATGGCGCTTGCGGACGCGCTTGCTCAGGTGGTGCTGACTCGCCCGGCGGGACGCAACGAGTCCTTGGCGCTTGCCTTGCGTCAGGCCGGTTTGTCGGTGCTGGTGGCGCCTGCCCTGAAGATCGATTGGCTGGACACACCACGCCCTGTTCCGCGTGCGGGGGATCTGCATATCTTTGTCAGCGGTCAGGCAGTCGCGGCCTTTTTCTCGGGATTGACCTTTCCCTGGCCAACAGGGGCTTGGGCTTGTGCAGTTGGCCAGGCCACTGCCCAGGCCTTGCAGGACTACGTGCCGGCTGACTGTATCCTGGCCCCCGCCGCCGATGCTGCGCCTGACTCCGAGTCTCTATTGGCCATCATCATGGCGCTGGACCTGCAACCCGCCCAGGCCCACATCCTGCGGGCGGGGGAAGGGCGTGACTGGCTGGCAGCCCAGTTGCGCCAGTTGGGCTGGCAGGTGCATTGCCATGCCTTGTATGCCCGGCACCCATGCGTCTGGGACGAGGCCACTTGCCGACAGCTATGCGCGGATGATGGGTTGCGGATATTGCTGTTGACCAGTCTGGACGCATTGGCCGCCATCGATGCCAGCTTGCGACAGCACCGGCTGCGCTGGCCGTCGTGCCTGCAGGCCGTCACGCTACACGCACGTATCGCCCGGCGTTTACAATACCTGTACGCTGACCAGCCGGATCATGCCTTGCGCATTGCGCTTAGCCCCCCCCAGGAGACCGCATTGTTTCAGGCTATAGTGGCAGCATCCCGACAGCCTTCCCGAAGGATCAGAACGCCGTCATGAGTGAAATCAATCATAGCCAACCATCCAATTCATCTGAATCCGGCACGCTGCCCGCCCCCCGGCGCAGCGCCGCCCGGATGCTGTGGTTGGTGCCCTTATTGCTGGCGTTGGTGCTGGCCGCTGCTCTATTTGAGCAAAACCGCCAATACCAGGTACTGCAGACAGACTTCCAGCGCCAAAGCAGTGAAAACATCCAGCAAATCCAAAGCGCCCGCCAGCAGGCCAGCCAGGCGCTTGCCCAAGTGCGTGAACAGTCTGCTGAAATCCTCAGCTTGCGCAACGCGCTGGATGCCACCAGCGGCCAACTGAATGACCTGGATCAGGCGCTGCAGTTGATGACCGATAGCGGCACGGATCTTTTATTGCTTAACGACATCGATCACCTGGTCACCATTGCGCAACAGCAGTTGGCGTTGGGTGGCAATGTCGCCAATGCCATTATTTCCCTAGAGGCCGCCCAGGCCCAGTTGGCGCGTGCCAACCGGCCCAGCCTGGCTGCCTTGCAGCAGTCCATCAATGGCGATCTGGATCGCCTGCGTGCGGTCGCCACGATCAATCTGCCTGCACTGTCTGCCCAGATCGACCAGTTGTCAGATCTGCTGGGCGTTGCCCCGCTGTTGATTGCCGACAGGCCTTCCCAGGCGAATGCAGGCTCGACATCAGTGGCGCTTGCCTCTGGCCCGTCGCCTCAGCCCGCCGAGGCCGCCGCCCAGTCGGCAGATCAGCCCGAATGGCAGCGCCTGGCTCAGGATAGTTGGCAGTGGGTTCAGAACGGGGCAGTGCAACTGGCCCTGGACCTGCGCAGTCTGCTTGAGGTTCGCCGTGTGGATGATGCCGCAGCCTTGCTCATGTCGCCTGATCAGGCGCAGCAGTTTCGCGAGGGTCTGAAGCAGCGCGCCATCACGGCACAGTTGGCCTTGATGATGCACCAGTCGCGCATCTGGAAGGCCGAGCTTGCCCGGATTTCCCAGGCCATCGCCCAGCGTTACGATATGCAGGAAGAAACTTCGCGCCAGGCTTTGAATCTGGCCCGCGCTCTGCACGACACCCCGATCGAAACCACCTTGCCCTCTGTCGACAACAGCCTGGCCGCCATTGCTGCCGCCCGCGAGGCCGAGGCAAATACCCCAGAGACTGCCGCAACCGTATCCGGGTCGGTCGATTCCGCTGCGCCTGGCTCCAAGTCCTCTGCATCCGATGCGCCTCAGACGCCGTCAGGCACTGATGCAGACTAAGGAGACATGATGCGATCCTGGATTTGGAATCTCTTGCTGCTGGTGGCTGCGGTGGCCCTGGCATTGTTGGTACACAACTATGGCGGCAATGTCATCATCGTCACGCCGCCCTGGCGTATCGAACTTTCTCTGCCCCTGATGGTGCTTCTGGTGCTGGGTGCTTTTCTGGCCCTGCATTGGCTGCTGCAGCTACTGGGGTGGGTGGGCAATGGCCCGGGGCGTCTGCGCACTTGGCGCGGCCATCGTGCGCAGCGTCGCGATATTGATCTCCTCGAACGCGGCTGGATCAATGTGCTCGAAGGCCGTTATGTACAGGCCGAAAAAGACCTGTCCAATCTTTTGTCACGCACGCGTTCTGCCGATCGCAAGGTCCTGGCTGGCCTGAGTGCCGCCCGAGCCCTGCACCTGTTGGGTGAATACGCCCGCCGCGACCACAGCTTGCAGCTGGCCCAGGACGCAGCCGGGCAGGACACGCGCTTGCGCCAGACGGTGGACACTGTCAAGGCCGAGATGCTGCTTGATCAGAATCGCCCTCAGGAAGCCTTGGAATTACTAGAGCCTTTGCAGGATGCCTCGTCGCGGTTTCTCCATGCCACCCGCCTGCTGTTGCGGGCGCACCGGCAGTTGGGGCATGCTGATCAGGTTTATGCCTTGACGCGTCTGCTGTTGCGTCGCAGTGCGATCGACGAGACGCAGGCGCGCAGCTTCATCACCCAGACAGCGGCCCAACGGCTGGATGCCGCCGATATCGCGGCCTGGGACGATATCTGGGGTGATCTGAATGCCGACGAACGCATGGCGCCGCCCGTGGCGTTAGCGGGGGCCAAAGCGCAAATTCGGTTTGGCCAGCCGGTCCAGGCCGCCCGCATATTGCAGGCCGCCCTCAATCGTCAATTGGACGATCGTTTGTTGCGGGCTTATGCCCAGTGCGATGCGGATCAGGCCAGGCAGCGTCTGGGCCATGCCGAACTCTGGCTGAAGTCGAATCCAGATCATCCAGGGCTATTGGCGGCCTTGGGGCAGATCTGTCTGGCAGCCCAGCTATGGGGCCAGGGAGCACACTATCTGGAACGCAGCCTGGCCTTGCGGGCCGATATCCACATTTATGCGCTGTTGGGTAATTTGCAGGATGCCTTGGGACATCCCGACCAGGCATTGCTTTACTGGCGTCGCGCCTGCGAGGCCGCCGATGCCGAGGTGCCCACCATTCACCGTCCCCTGCCAGCCGCCGATACCCGGGGTGATCCACGGTTTATCGCGGATGGTCTGGAAGGCTCTTCCATGGTGTCCGGCGCTGCGCCGATCGCAGCCAGTGGCGCCTATCTGCAGGACTCCGACGAGATCACCCAGCCGCTGGCTGTCCGCTCGTCACCTGTCGCCGATACGTCGTCGGCAGCTCATGCCGCCCCCGAAGACGAGTACTTCGATACCGCCCCCATTCCAGGCGTCGACATGTCGATCACCTCAGACGGCAGCCCCAGAAAATAATTTTTTCAGACTCACTCTCCTAAGGAATCTCATGAGCCTCGATCGTGTCCCCGCTGGCGATAAGCTGCCAGAAGAATTCAATGTGGTCATCGAAATCCCGATGAATGCCGACCCTGTCAAATACGAAGTCGACAAAGAAAGCGGGGCTGTATTTGTTGACCGCTTCATGCTGACCGCCATGCATTATCCCTGCAACTACGGCTATATCCCTCAAACCCTCTCCGAAGACGGTGATCCGGTGGATGTGTTGGTCATTGCTCCATTTCCGATTCAGGTCGGCGCGGTCATCCGCTGCCGCGCCTTGGGTGTGATGAATATGGAAGACGAAGCGGGCAAGGATGCCAAGCTCCTGGCCCGCCCGGTCGACAAGCTCTACCCGCCGTATCGTCACATCCAGTCCACAGACGATCTGCCCGTCGAAGAACTCCAGCGTATTCAGCACTTCTTCGAGCACTATAAAGACCTTGAAAAAGGCAAGTGGGTCAAGGTACAAGGCTGGTCCGACCTGGACGCGGCCAAGCACGAAATCCGTTCGTCCGTTGCGCGCTACGAGGGCCAGGAGGTCTGATCACCATGCAGGAATCCGTCATTCCATGGCCGTCCGCCGCTTCTCTGGCTGTGCAGGGCACGACCGCCCGCTTTCCGGTACGGCGCGTCTACTGCGTGGGGCGCAACTACGCCGAGCATTCCCGCGAAATGGGCGGCACTGGCCGCGAACTGCCTTTTTTCTTCAGCAAGCCTGCCGATGCTATTCTGAATGTGGCGCAGGACGCCCAGGGGGTGCTGCCTTATCCGCCTGCCACCCAGGACTTGCACCACGAGATCGAACTCGTGGTGGCCTTGGCTGCCGGTGGACGCAACCTGACTGAGGCTCAGGCGGCACAGGCTGTGTGGGGCTATGCGATTGGCCTGGACATGACGCGCCGGGATCTCCAGGCGCAGGCCAAGCAGGCTGGCCGCCCATGGGATACGGCCAAAGGCTTTGATCACAGTGCGCCCATAGGCCCTCTGCATCCGGTGTCCGACACTGGCGTGCTGACTGCCGGGACTATTCAGCTGTCGGTCAATGGTCAGACGCGTCAGACCGGCGATCTTTCGGACATGATCTGGTCGGTCCCCGAGGCAGTCGCGTATCTGTCCACACTGTTTGAACTGCACCCAGGCGATCTGCTGTTCACCGGCACCCCCGCAGGGGTCGGGGCGGTCGTGGCGGGCGATCAATTGGTGGGTGAAATCCAGGGGCTGGGGGCTTTGCGCGTGCGCATCGATTGACCCAACACTGGACTCACCTGAAAAAGGCCCGCACCGCAAGGTGTCGGGCCTTTTTCGTCCAACACGGAAAGTGCGAATAGGCGGGGGCAACAAGGAACGGCACACTGGGCTCGTATTCTTCACCTCTGGAGCCGACCATGTCTTTACGCTATTCCTTGTTTCATCTGACGGGCAAACAGATGCCAGCCCCCCGCATCCGCGCCAGCCGCCGCTTCCGATATTGTCAGGCGGGTCTATTAGGATTTTGTCGGCCCAGGGGGCGTACCATCGGCCAGCGTGGCCAGGCCATGGTCGAATATATTATTGTGGTTGCCCTGGTCGCGGTGGCGGCCATCGCCGTCTATCAGTTGCTGGGCCAGGTCATACGCTCCCAGACCGCCGCCATGGCGCGTGAGATCGCCGGCGAAGACGGCACCGAGCAATCCCGCATGGCACAGACCGCCGCTGAATCTGCTGCGGCTCAGACGGCGGCCAAAACCCTGAAGTCCTTTACCGGCAATGCGGCCACAGGGCAGTGAAGATGCTTGCCCATCCAACGCAGCGCGGCCAGGTATTGGTGCTGGGCATGTTGCTGGCCGCTTTGCTGGCCCTAGCCTGGTTGCGCTATTTCGCGGGCGGCCAGGTCGTGGCGGCCAAAGCGCGCATGGTGCATGGCCTGGACGCGGCAGCCTACAGCGGTGCCTTGGTGCAGGCCCGCACGCTGAACTTTCTGTCCTACCTGAATCGGGCCCAATTGGGCCATCAGGTGGCCATGGCGCATTTGATCACCTTGGGCAGCTGGGCACACTATGGCGGCACCCAGGCCACGCGCCTGGCCCAGGGCAATCCGCCGGCCTACTTGGTCGGCATGCTGTTTGGGCCTGCCCACGGTCAGGCCTATCTGTCGGCCGCCGCCGCGACGGGGCTGAACCTTCAGGCCGGGATCCATAGTCCGGTGGGCCAAGCCTATGCTGCCCACGAATCTTTTGTGCATGACTATGCCCGGGGTTTATCGCGCACGCTGATGCGTGACCTGCCTGCAGCGCGCATGGCGGCAATCAGGGCCGTCCTGGAAGCCCATTACCCGGAACGTCCGGCGCATGCCTTGCAGCCGACGCTGACCGAGGACGCCTGGCCCGATCTCCTGCAGGTACGACCAGCCGATACCGCCTTGTTTTCCCTGGTGCGCGATCTGGCTGGGCTGTATCGCTTCCTGGACCCCCGTGACGATACGGTTCAGAACCCCTGGGTGGTGTTTCCGCAGTGCCCTCATTTGCGCCACGAATTAAGGCGCAGAGGGGGCACGAGCATGGACAGCCAGGGGCGCTGGCAATCAGGCGACACGCAGTCCTTCCACGCCTTGCGCTCCAATAAGTGGGTAGGGTGTTACTACCGCGAATATGTCATGGGTTGGGCCTGGCTGCCTTCTCAAGACGGGCAGGTCATGGCGGGGGATCACGTCAGTGATCCGCCAGAGAATTTTTCCGAACAAGATTTCTGGCGCTGGGTGCAGTCGGCGACTTCGTGGGATTTACTGGGGCGTGCGGATAATCCTTTGGCCAATTCTTATGCCTTGGCGCAGCAACAGCGGTGGCCCTCCCGAGGCCTGCCGGATTATCTCGATATAAAACCAGGCAAAGGCCCGCAGGCCGCCACAGGGTTTGTGCTGGAGCTGGACTTGCCTGATGAGGCAGGCATGGCAGTCCGCTCCCGCAGCGCGGCCGAGAGCCTGTTTTCGCGCCCACAGCGCCGTCGCGACGGCCTGGACGAGGCCCCCAATCTTTTTCATCCTTACTGGCATGCGCGTCTGGCTGCGCCTTTGATGTCATTGCCCGGAGACTGATATGGACGATTGCAGACGGATGCAGACTGGCCAGGCGCTGGCTGAAGCCCTGGTCGTGACGGGTGTACTCGCAAGCCTATGGCTGGCCGTAGTCTGGTTGGGCAGGCTGCAGGATATTGACCTGCAGTTGCTGCATGCCAGCCGGCGGGCGGCCTTTGCTTTTGCGCATCAGGGCGTGTCCGCTGAGGCCCTGGCGGCTGATACCGCGCTTGAACTGTCGGCCCCCGGTCAACGCTGGCAGACCAGACGGGGGCAGAGCTTTCTGGCAGAGGCGGCGCAGGTGGGGCTGCAGGCCACCGCAGTCGTGCCATTGCGAGAGCCGGGCGATGTCGTCCCGGATACCGGGGCGCTGCGGGCTGAACTGCAGTTGGGTGACGCCGCCGTCTGGCGTGCGGGTGCCGTTGTGCGGACCAGCGGCCAAGAACAGGCAGCCACGCGTTTGCAGGATTTTGATCGGCAGGCACTGTCCTGGCAGCGTCAGACAGCCATTATGCGCGGCTCTGGCGCGGCTTCTGATGACGTCGCTGTGCAGTCTGTGCTGGCGGGCAGCCCCCATGCCTGGGGCCGTTGGGCCCAGGCATCGATTCGTGAGGGGCAGGTGCTGGACCTGCGCTTGCAGGGAGTCGATGCCGCATGGGGGCGCGCACGCCCGGATTGGGATTGGTTACAGCCTTGGGCCGGGGATGTGCCCGAGCATCACCTTAGCGCCAGGACCACGCCATGAAAAAACAGATTGCTTGCGTTTTGCTGGGCCTGGCGTGTGCCGGGCAGGCCATGCCGACGCCAATCCGCTGGGACCCGGCTGCCGATGCGACATTGGCTGACTGGCGCTGGGGGGGCATACAGCAGTTCCATTTGCCGCAAACCCAGATATTCATGCGCCAGTTCAGCGTATCCCTGTCGCTGGATCGGGCGGCCGCCCAGCTCAGTGCTGCAGCGGGTACGCGCTTGACGCGCCTGCAGTTTTCACCCGGAGCCTTGTTCTTGTCCGGGATGGACCAGAAAGACCATTGGCTGGTGCAGTTGCGTGCCGCTCGTCAGGGCGCGGTCGGCATGGTTTCACGTCTGTCACCCATGCCTGTTTCCATCAATCTTTTCAATCCTGCCCGGCTGGCGCCTCCCGGTGCTCGTCGGATTTTGCATCTCATGGGTGGCGACGACCGTGAGGCTGAATCCTTCAGCAGCTTTGATTGTGTCGGCAGTCTGGTTCAGGTGGCTGCACAGGTGCGGCGATCTCTGTCTGCGGCGGGTTGGCAGCCGCAGCATCCTCAGCCGGGACAGGCGCTGACCTCCGAATGGCGCCACCCAGGAACAGGCGGCTTGACCGTCCAGTTGCTGGCCAAGTCTGCTTCCACCACCTTGACTTTCTGGCATCGCCCTAAGGAAATCCCATGAAAATCACCTTGTTTCGGATTCCTCGCCCACTGATTTTGGGCGCTCTGGCTTTGAGCACTGGTCTATTGGCGGCTGTTTTCTTGGCGCTGCATGTGCGCGAACGCGTGCGCCAAGCCGAGGATCAAGCGCGCTTGCCGATGGTGGAGCGCATCGTGGCGGCCCGGGATCTGCCGATGGGCACGCATCTGCTCTCCGAGCATCTGGCCGTGCGCCGCTTTCCGGCCCAATGGGTGGGACAGGATACTTTGTCGGCGGCGCGCTATGCCGAACTCGAAGGCCGCTTATTGACCACAGACCTGCGCGCAGGAGACGCTTTTGTCCGGGCCCATGTGCGTCAGCCCCAGGCCAGCTTTTCGGCTCAGTTGGCGCCTGGACGCCGGGCCATTACTTTGCCGGTTGATCAGGTCAATTCCTTATCCGGCCTGTTGCAGCCAGGGGATTTGATTGACCTGTATGTGTCCTTTGATTATCAGCGCAAGCGACTGACTGCGCCGTTGTTGCAAGGCGTACTGGTGTTGGCGACGGGCCGTGAAACCCGCCTGGCTGGCGTGGGCGACGAGGGCCAGTCCTATTCGACGGTCACACTGGATGCAGCCCCGGAGGATGTCGTCAAGCTGGTGGCGGCGCGCCAGGCTGGGACTTTGACGGCCATCATGCGTCACCCGGAAGACGCTCAGGCCGATCGCCGGGCATCGCGTGGGGATTTGGCTGCTTTGTTGGGGCTTAGCGCCCCAGCCCCGAAACCTGCCCGCAAGGCTGTGATTCTGTACGGCGAGGCCGGCGCCCGTGGCATGCCTGCCTGGGCCTTGGCCCAAAAACCCGCCATGTCGCCGGGCAATGGGCTTTTTAATCTGCCCATCGAACAGTTTCTCAGTTCCGCCTGGGCTCAGTCCATGGCTGCAGGGCAAGCCTCACTCCCCTGGTTGGCGGCGGATGCGCAGACAGCGATGGCAGGCATGCTGGCATCGCCCTCTGCAGAAAACATGATCACAGCCATGGGAGACGAAGTAATCGACCAAGAGGATGAACACCATGAATAGTGGACCTCAAAGACTATTTTGTCATGGTTTGCGCCTGGTTTTGGTGCTGTTGCTGATCGGCCTGCAAACGCTATCCGCCAAGGCTGAAACCAGCGCCGCGACCTTGATTGCCCTGCAGGTGGGCGAGGTCCGGGTACTGGGGATTCCCGGGGTGGCCCGCGTCGCAGTCGGGGATGGCAAGCTGATCAATGCCGTCAGCACCGACGATCGCGAGGTCATTTTATTTGCCCGCAAGCCCGGCTTTACCACTTTGCATGCCTGGACGGCGGACGGCCAGGTGCTGCGCTATGCGGTAGAGGTCGCCCCCGAGGGCAACCGGCAGCTGCAGGATGAATTGCGTTCGGTCATCGAACGCATACCGGGGGCGAAAATCACGACCTTGGGCGATAAACTGCTGATTGAAGGCGACGAACTCTCCGATGCGGATCGCCAACGCTTAAGCGAACTGGGGCGGCGCTATCCCCAGCTACTGGATTTCACCGGCTCGGTGGGCTGGGACCAGATGGTATTGCTGGATGTTCAGGTTGTCGAAGTGCCCAAAAGCCTGGTGCGAGAGCTGGGTTTGCGCTGGGGGACCCAGCCCGATGGCGGGCTGCAGACAGGATTGGGCTGGGATGGCGGGTCGCGCCGCTTTGCCGATCGACCCGGCGAATCTGTGCTGCCGCTGGCTTTTCCGGCAGCACAGGCAGCAGGATATTTTGGGGTCAATGCCTTGTTGTCCGCCAAGATCAACCTCCTGGCCCAGGAAGGTCGCGCCGTCGTGCTGGCCCAGCCGCAGTTGCTGGCCCGTAGCGGCGCCACCGCCGAATTCCTGGCGGGGGGAGAAGTGCCCTACAGCACAGTCGATCGCAATGGCAATACCCAGACGGCATTCAAGCCCTACGGGGTCTCTTTGCGCATCACCCCTTCGGTCGAGCGCAGCGGGGCGGTGCGCTCACGCATCGAGGTCGAGGTCAGTTCCATTGATACGGCTTTGTCCGTGCCCGGCGGGCCCTCGTTGAAGACCCGGCGCACGGCGACCGAATTCAATGTGCGCTCTGGGCAGACCCTGGTTTTGGCCGGTTTTTTGTCGCGCGACACGGCGGACAATGTAGATCTGGTGCCCGGCCTGGGGGCCTTGCCGGTACTGGGGGCCTTATTCCGTTCTACTCGATTCCAACGCAACGAAACCGAATTGGCCGTGCTGGTGACGCCGCAACTGGTCACTGCAAACCATCCGGACATCCGTACCCGGGTTGGCCGCACGGAGGCCATCTTGACGCAGGCCTTTCCGCGCCCTGCAGAGCTGATGAATCCGATTGGCCCGGCAATACGGCAGCAGCCCATCGCGCGTGGCGGCTGGAACCCGCGGGCGGACGGTCCCGGTTCTCAGTGGAATCAGGCCACGTCCGCCTGGACAGGCGAGTTGCCATCATCCGCAGCGACCGGGGTGGTGCTGCCTGTGCCTCAAACAGCCGAAAAGGGTGTAGATCATGGCCGACATTGAATTGGACCTGCACTACGAGGATGGCCGACGTCAGCGCCAACAGCGTGCTTTGCCCTTGCTGATTGGTCGGGAGACTGATTGCGGCCTGATTCTGAAGGCCTGGCGGGTAGCGCGACATCATGCCCGCTTGTTGCTCCGGGAAGGCGATCTTTGGCTGGAGGACGAAGGATCTTTGTTCGGCACCACGATCAATGGCAAACGGGTGGCTTCCTATGGTCCTTTGCTGCCCACCGACGAGCTGGTGATCGGGCCTTGCCTGATCAGAGCCAGCGTGCTGCAGCCTGGCCCGGCGCAGGGTTTGGCGCCTGCGCTGCAGCGAGATGCCTGCGGGCCTGATTGGGTTGACGCTGATGCTGTGGCGCTGCAGAGCCTGCCACAGGAAGGCGGCTGCGCAGCGCCTGTCTTGGCGGATGGGCCAGAGGCCGCAGGCCTGGTATTGCCCCAGGCCTGGGGCAGCCTGCGTCGCAGCCTGCACGAGCACCTGATCCAGGCCCTGCAACTGCGCCGCCGGGATATCGCCGGCATGAGCGATGAGGCATTGCGGGCCGAGGCCACCCGGATACTGCTGCAGCAGCTCGACATCGAACCCGACTTGCCGCTGAGTTTGGATCGCGATTTGATCGTGCGCGAACTAGTCAACGAGGCGGTGGGTCTGGGTCCGTTGGAGCCGTTGCTGGCGGACCCAGGCATCACGGAAATCATGGTCAATCGCCATGACGAAATTTTCGTCGAACGAGCAGGTTGCCTGGTGCGGGATCAGGCCAGTTTCAGCAGCGAACAGGCTGTCCTGGGGGTGTTGGAGCGCATAGTCGCGCCGCTGGGGCGCCGGATTGACGATAGTGCACCCATGGTGGATGCCAGGTTGCGCGATGGGTCACGCGTCAATGCTGTGATTTCGCCGATTGCCCTGCGGGGGGCCAGCCTGACGATCCGCAAGTTTCCCCAACGGCGGCTGACGATGCCGGATCTGTTGGCGGTCGGGGCGCTGGACGACGCCATGGCGAACTTTCTGGCGCATTGCGTGCGGCATCGCAAGAACTTGCTGGTGTCTGGCGGAACAGGCTCGGGCAAGACCAGCTTGCTGAATATCCTGTCCAATGCCATTCCTGCCGGAGAGCGCATCATCACCATCGAAGATGCTGCCGAATTGCGTCTGAACCACAGCCATCTGGTCAGCCTGGAGGCGCGGCCGGCCAATCTTGAAGGTCGTGGCCAGGTGCAGATCCGGGATCTGGTGCGCAATGCCTTGCGGATGCGCCCGGATCGCATTGTGGTGGGCGAATGCCGGGGGGGCGAGGCCTTTGATATGTTGGCCGCCATGAATACCGGGCACGAGGGCTCCTTGACGACCTTGCATGCCAATAATCCCAGGGATGCGCTGGGGCGGCTGGAAACCATGATCTTGATGGCAGGCATGGACTTGCCGCTGGCAGCCGTGCGCGAGCACATCGCAGCCAGCATTGAAATCATTGTGCAACTGGTGCGTGCGGCGGATGGCCGTCGACTGATCAGTGCCATTGTGCAAGTCACCGGCATAGAGGGCGGGCGCATCCAGTTGCAAGCGCTGTTTGCGGGGCAGGCCGGTCCACCGGCCGTCTTTACGGGCTGCGGTTTGATGCCCGAAGGTTTTGTGGGGGATGCGGCGCTGGATCTGCAGCTGTTCAGCCAGCGCAGCGTGCGTCAGGGGCATGCGGCTTTGGCGGACGGAGAAGGATCCCATGCTGGCTAGTGTGCTGATTACCTTGATTGGCTTGTCGTGGGCCATCGGGGCCTGGTTGCTGCTGGGGCGGGTCTGGCGTTCTTGGCAGGCTTATCAGGATCGTCTGCAGGAAGACACGCGCCAGGCGTTTGACGCCAGTTTTTTATTTCTGGACGTGGCCCAGCTGCGCCCTGCCTGGTGGCTGGCGGGCGGGCTGGCCTTGGTATTGATGGTGTGGCTGGTGGGGCATTGGTGGGTTGCGCTGCCGGTCTTGCTGAGCCTGATGTGGGCGCCGTCGCTGGTGTTGCGGCAGATGCGACGGCGGCGCGCATGGGCCTTTGATGCGCAACTGCCCGAACTCATGCAGGCCTTGGCCGGTGCCTTGCGGGCCGGTTCCAGCATGCAGTCGGCGTTGCAGCACATCGTCTCTCAATCACAGCCCCCCTTGTCGCAGGAATTCTCCCTGATGCTGCGCGAGCAGCGCCTGGGCCTGGGGTTTCAGGATGCCTTGCAACAATTGCGCACGCGCATGCCAACCGAGTCCTGCGATCTGGTGGTGTCGGCACTGGGGGTGGCCGCGCAAACAGGTGGTGGCTTGGCGGAAACCCTGGAGCGCATTGCCTACACGCTGCGGACCAGACAGCATTGGCTGGGCAGGGTCCAGGCGCTGACGGCGCAGGGCCGGATGCAAAGCCAAGTCATGGCGGGCTTGCCGGTATGCCTGATGCTGGTCCTCAGCCAACTGGAGCCCGAGGCCATGGCGCTGATGTGGCAGACCTGGTATGGCTGGTTGGTTCTGCTGCTGATTGTCGCTTTGGAATGCGTGGGTATTTTTTGGATTCGGCGGCTGGTGGCGATTGACGTGTGAACCCATGGGGGTGAGATGAGCTGGTTCTGGACGGGGTTGATTCTGGCTGTGGTGGCGGTGGGGCTGGGCCTGTGGGTATTGGGCGGGCCGTGGGCCAGTATTGCGCGTCCTGCTGGCGTGCGCGCACCGCTTTGGTGGCCTTGGGTGCAAGCACTGGCACCTTGGTGCGCGCCCTGGGTCAGTTGGGGCATGCGGCGTCATTTGCAGCGCTGGGGGCCACGGGCTGGATTGTCCGATGCCTGGCAGGCTGAACACTGGCTGGCAGCGCGTTTGCTGTTGGCGGCGTTGGGTTTGGTGTTTGCGGCATTTGCCGCCCTGTTGGCCGATCTTTCCTGGCGCTTTATTCCGCTCTTGATGGTATCGACTGCTTTGCTTGCGTTTCTTTGGCCCAATGCGCGTCTGCGCCATCGTGCCCTGATTCGCCGCCGACGCATGCTGCGCGAGCTGCCTTTTATGCTGGATCTCATGACGCTGTGCGTCGAGGCAGGGCTTAGCCTGCAGGCGGCCTTGCATCAGGTCGCCCGGCATGCCCCTGATGGTCCTTTGCGCCAAAGCCTGCGCGATGCCTTTGCGCTGGAACGCACAGGGATGGGACGTGCCGACTGGCTGGCCCAGTGGGCCAATTGGACGGATTTACCGGGTGTGCATAGCCTGGTGTTATCCCTGGCTCAGGCCGATCACCTGGGCATGAGCCTGGGTCCGGTGCTGCGCGCACAGGCCGAGCGCCAGCGCAGCGAGCGTTTCTTGCGGGCGGAAACCTTGGCGTTGCAGGCACCCGTGAAAATGCTGTTTCCCATGGTGCTGTGTATTTTTCCCTGCACGTTTCTGGTCATCGGGTTCCCGGTGGCGGTCAAGCTCATGCATGCGGGGCTTTGACGATGCGATGGCCGTGTCGTCTTCAACTGCCGGGAGGCGGGCCTCGGGATAGCCCGCTCTGGTGTGCTCAGCCGCATGTGCTGCGCTTGTACCAGGCGCTGGGTTTCAGGCAGCGCCTGCTGGGCTTGCATGCCTGGCAGTCTTGGGGCGACCAGCCCAGGGGCTTGGTGTTCTCCGGGTGCCAGATGGTGCATGCGGGATGGCTGGCGCAGCCTCTGGATGTGGTGTTCATCAGCCGCCAGGGGGTGTTGTTGCGGGTGGTGCACCAGTTGGCACCCAATCGCCTGGCAGCCTGCCGGGGGGCTGATGCTGTGATCGAACTGCCCCCTGGGTATTGTCGCCAGTCTGGCTGGCAGGTTCGGGTTCAGTCGGCCTGGGCGTCTCTGAAAATGGTGGCGTAAATCGGGTAAAAAGTGCTGTACAGCAGCGCAGTCACGACAATATCCAGCAACAAGGACCCCCAGACCAGTATCGTGGTGGGCAGGCCGGTGCCTGCCAGGGCCGTCAGCAATAAGTGCAGGCCATAAAACACGGCGGCCCAGGTGCAGACGTAGAGCAGGATGGCCCATTTATTGCGCCAGCACGCCACCATGGAATAAAACAAGGCGCGACGCAATGGCAGGCGGTGCCAGCCCATCAAGGCAGGGGCGTGCCAGAATAGGGCCGATAAAATGACGTAAAAGATGCCGAACAGGATCAACGGGCCTGTCATGGCCTGGGCGAATATCGTGTAGTCGGGCTGATCCTGGGTGCCCATGGCCGCCAGCAATTGCGTCATGAATGGCAGCACAGCGGCAAAGGCCGTCAGCACCGAACAGCCGAAATAAACGAACCCCAGGCGCAGCAGGGTGCGGGTGGTCCCTGGGGTCTGGGCGGGGGCCAGCCACATGCCCGGCAGCATTCTTTGTCCCTGACTCAGGTGGCGGCCTGCGCATAGGGTCAGAAAGGTCAATAATGGAGTCAAAATAACCAGGATGGCCTGGCCCAGAATCGGCACAATGGCCCCAAGATTGATCAGAAAGCTGGTGGCGACGCTCCAGAACAACATGGCCGAGGGCTGGCGACGGCACAGGGCATAGCCCTGGATAATCCAGCCCCAGCCGGCGCCTGTCGGCAGGACGGCTGCTTGCAGATTAACGGGGTTCATGCCTTGGCCTGTGGCAATGCGGGTGCAGTCTGTGTGCTGCGCAGCCGCAGGATGCGTTCGAAATGGCGCGGATCATGGGGCTTGAGGGTCTGGGCCGGGCGCGGCAAGTGAAAATCATATAGCCTGGAAATCCAGAAGCGCAAGGCGGCGGCGCGCAGCACGATGGGCCAGGCGGCCTGTTCGGCGGGGGTAAAAGGACGCACATCGTGATAGGCCTGCAGCCAGGCTTGCAGACGCTGGCGCGTAAACGCCCCGGTCTGTCGCTGGATGCACCAATCGTTCACGCTGACGGCCACATCAAATAGCCAGGTATCGCAGCCAGCGAAGTAAAAATCGATGAAGCCGCCCATGCGGGGAGAATCAAAGGTGCCGTCAAACAGGACATTGTCCCGAAACAGGTCGCAGTGGGCCGGGCCGGCAGGCAGCGCGGCCAATCGGCCATCCGCCGCAAAATCGTTTTGTTCTTGCAAGCTGCTGTCCAGCAGTGTGGCTTGGGCCTCGTCGAGAAAAGGCAATAGTTTCGGCGCGGTGGCCTGCCACCAGGGCAGCCCGCGCAAATTCGGCTGCTGCAAGGAGAAATCCTGGGCGGCCAGATGGGCTTGCGCCAGGGTGGCGCCCGCCAGCGCGCAGTGGGCCGGACCGGGCTCGGGCTCGTAGCCGCCCTTCAGGCGGGTAACAATGGCCGTGGGCTTGCCGTTCAGGCTGGTCAGGCGGGTGCCGTCGCGCAGGGTCTGCGGCTGGGGGACAGGCACGCCTTGTGCCGCCAGGTGGTGCATCAATTCGATGTAGAACGGCAGTTGCTGGGCGGTCAGGACCTCGAACAGGGTCAGGACATAGGCCCCGCGTGTGGTGTCCAGGAAATAGTTGGTGTTTTCTATCCCGGCAGTGATGCCGCGCAGGGTGACCAGGTCACCCAGGTCGTAGCGCTGCAGCAGCAACCGGGCGTCGTCTTCGGAGACTGAGGTGAATACGGCCATGATGAGAGCAGCCTGTGGACAGGCGTGCCTTAGGGTTAGGTCAACGCGGCATTTTAGACCAAAGTAAAATCACTGCTGTTTCAGGATGAGTGAATAATGGCTGACTGGCGTTTATGCGTGGCTCCGATGATTGATGTAACGGATCGCCACTGTCGATATTTCCACCGTTTGCTGGCCCCCCAGGCCCGCTTATATACAGAAATGATCACCACTGGCGCCTTGCTGCGTGGGGATGCCGAGCGTCATCTGGATTACGATGCCGCCGAGCATCCGGTGGCCTTGCAGTTGGGGGGCAGCGAACCCGACGCCTTGGCGCAGGCCGCCCGCCTGGGGGCCCGCTGGGGCTACGATGAAATCAACCTGAATTGTGGCTGTCCCTCCGAAAGGGTCCAGCGCGGGGCGTTTGGGGCCTGTTTGATGGCCGAGCCGCAGTTGGTGGCCGATTGCGTGCGGGCCATGCAGGACGCGGTATCCGTGCCGGTCACCGTCAAACACCGTCTGGGGTTGGATTACGATGAATCCTATGATTTTGTGCGGGACTTCGTCGGGGTGTTGTTCGAGGCTGGTTGCCGAGTGTTTATCGTCCATGCGCGCAATGCCGTCCTGAAAGGCCTTTCCCCCAAGGACAACCGTGAGAAACCGCCCTTGCGCTATGCCGAGGTCTTGCGTTTGCGACAGGACTTCCCCGATGCCGTCATCGTCTTGAATGGCGGCTTGGCCAATGGGCCCAACAGCTTGGCCTGGATGCAGGATCTGGATGGCGTGATGCTGGGGCGGGCCGCCTGGCACCATCCCGATATTCTGGCGCAGCTGAATCGCCATTTGACGGCCCAGGCAACGAACTGGAGCCCGGACCTGGCCGCTGAACAGCCTGAGGTGGACCAGGCGGTGCTGGATGGTTTCATGGCGTATGCCGAAGACCAGTACGCCCGCGGCGTGCCGATGCATATCCTGGTGCGTGGCTTATTGGGGTGGCGCATGGGCAAGCCGGGCGCTCGCCAATGGCGCCGCCAGTTGTCTGACCCTGCTGCGCTTAGGGCAGGTGGCCCGGCCCTGCTGCGCCGCGCTTGGGATACCTTGCAGGCAGGCTGACAGGGCGGGTTTTATTTCCGGGCGCTGTCGCCGCTATCGCTGGGCCAGTCGCGGATGTATGCCTTCAGCATGTCGTTTTCGAATTGCTGGGCCTCGACGATGGCGCGGGCCATGTCGTAAAACGAAATCACCCCCATCAGGGTGGGGCCGTCCATCACAGGGATGTAGCGGGCGTGCTTGTCCAACATCAAGCGCTGGACTTCATCGGCGTCGGTGTTGGGGGTGACGCTGACAGGGGCATCGTCCATGATGCTGCGCACGGTGAAATCCCCCGCCTGGCCGTCGTGCTGGTTCAGATGGTTGATGATTTCGCGAAAGGTCAGCATACCGACCAGGAGGCCGTGGTCCATGATGACCAGCGAGCCAATATCCAGCTGGCTCATGGAGGTGATGGCCTCGCGCACGGGCATGTCGGGGGTGCCGGTGTATAGCGTATGGCCTTTTACACGCAGGATTTCGTTGACTTTAAGCATGAGGGTGTCCTTTGGGTCACACAGGCGACAAGTTGCCGGGGGGTCTTGTGCCCCTCTGGCTGATCAAGTGCTTATTGTGCATCATCGGCTGAAATTTCGGTAGCCGATTGACTGAAGATCGCCTGCAGCGTTGGGGGTTGGCCTTGCAGGGTCTGGGCCACGGCCTGGACCATGGCTGTGTCCAGACCTGGTTGCTCGCGCTGGATCAGCAGTTGGTCGCACAGGGGCCCCAGGTTGACCTGGCAAGGATCGCAGGCCAGTACCCAGTGGTCGTTGTCGGCGGTGGGGACGGCATAACCCAGGGATCGCAACACGTCCAGGATGTCGTGCAGGGTATCTGGATGGACGCGCAGGTGGCGCTCGAAAAATGCCATGCTGCGCCCAGGTGGCAAGGTGTCGCGCGCCTGCCAGAGCATCCGGAGTATGCCCAGGGCGTCGATGATCTGGCCTCCGGGGTGGCGTTGCGCAACCCAGCGGTGCAGTCGCAGAGCGGGCAAGAGCGACGCGACCGTGGCTCCGAGCAGGACGACCAGCCACGATAGATAAATCCATAAAAGAAAAATGGGCAGGATGGCAAAAGCGCCATAAATCACGGTATAGGATGGGAATTTAGTCAAATACCAGGTGAATCCGACCTTCATGAGCGTGAGGATGATGGTGGTGCCCAGCCCGCCCGCCAGCGCGTCGCGCCACAGCACCCGGCAGTTCGGCACAAACACGAACAGGGCGGTAAAGCCCAGCACCGACATCAGAAACGGCACCACCCCCAGCAATAGGCCCAGGCCCTCGGGAAGATTGCCGATATAGCCCAGGGATTCACGGACCAGGGTGGTGCTGGCCCATAGGCTGGCGCCTGTCAGAATGGGTCCCAGGGAAATAATCGCCCAGTACACCAGCAGACGCTGGCGCAACAGGCGCCGGTGCGCCACATTCCAGATCTCGTTGAAGG
This sequence comes from Castellaniella sp., assembly GCF_034675845.1. NCBI lineage: Bacteria > Pseudomonadati > Pseudomonadota > Betaproteobacteria > Burkholderiales > Alcaligenaceae > Castellaniella > Castellaniella sp. The sequence goes on along the minus strand of NZ_JAUCCU010000001.1, from coordinate 121,127 downwards.
CCTCGTCTATCGTCATGATCAGCAGAATCGATGTGACGACCAAAAACCCGCCCCCCACGGCGGTCAGGCCCGATGCCTGGGCGGCAAATTGGTTGAGGTAGCGCATGATGGTGTCCGACACCGACGGCGGCAACAGGCTTTCGCTGAGAAAGGTCTCCAGCGCCTGATGAAACTGGGCGAACAGCGGAAAAGCCGTAAACAGGGCCAGCACCACGGCCAGCAGCGGGACAATCGCCAGCACGGTGGTGAACGTCAGGCTGGATGCGACCTGGGTGAGTTTGCGGTGGCCGGCGAAATCCAGCGTGAAACGCAGGATTTCCAGAATGTTGGCCCGGGTTTTGGGGGCAGGGGGGACAGAGGTCGAGGGGTGGGTCATGGGTCAGCAGTCAGATTTCAAGCCATAATAGCAACATGGAAGCAAAACTCAATCAGGGCCTGCATCGACTGGCCTGCGTCTGTCTGCTGGGCTTGATCGTGCTGTGCCTGGGCTGGGAACTCTGGTGGGCGCCGCTGCGCCCAGGGGGCAGTCTGCTGGCATTGAAGGTCGTGCCCTTGCTGTTTGGAGTGCGCGGGGTCCTGCAGGCACGCTTGTATACCCTGCAGTGGGTGGCTATGCTCAGCCTGTTGTACCTGATGGAAGGCACCGTGCGGGCCTGGTCTGATTTCAGCCCCTTGTCTGAAACCCTGGCCTGGGCAGAGATCCTCCTTTCGCTGGGTCTTTATCTCAGCGCCATTTTGTATGTGCGTCCGGCGAAACGCGCTTCCCGCGCCCAGCGCTCGCACTAAGGGCAGACCATGCTGCATACCAGCCATCTGTTTGCTGCGGATCAGACCCATTGTTCGTTTGCGGACTTGCCGTCAGGGTTTTACACGCGGCTTGCGCCCCGGCCCCTGACTCAGCCGCAGTTATTGCATGCCAATCCGGCTGCGGCGGCCTTGCTGGGCCTGCCTGAATCTGTTTTGCGCACGGCAGAATTTCTGGATTTGTGCGCGGGCAATGCACAGCTGCCGGGCATCACGCCTTTGGCCACGGTGTATAGCGGTCATCAATTCGGTGTCTGGGCCGGTCAGTTGGGTGATGGCCGGGCCCACTTGCTGGGCGATGTGCAGGGCCCCTTGGGGGTGCAGGAAATCCAGCTCAAGGGTTCGGGCCGCACGCCTTATTCGCGCATGGGCGATGGTTGGGCCGTTTTGCGCTCCAGCGTGCGTGAATACCTGGCCAGCGAGGCCATGGCCGGGCTGGGCATCCCCACGACGCGGGCCTTGGCGCTGGTGGGGTCGCAAGACCGAGTCGCGCGCGAAACCCTGGAAACGGCGGCCGTGGTGACCCGCCTGGCCCCCAGTTTTGTGCGTTTTGGCCATTTTCAGCATTGGGCGCGGTCTGCGGCGCAGCAGGAAATACTGCTGGAATATGTGGTGTCGCACTGGTTTCCGGATTGTTTCGAAGGCACGGCCAGCCAGCCGGATTGGCCTGCCACCGCCTGTCGCCTGCTAAAGGAAATATCCCAGCGCACCGCCCGCCTGATGGCGCAGTGGCAGTTGGTGGGTTTCTGCCATGGCGTGATGAATACCGACAATATGTCGATTTTAGGCCTGACGCTGGACTACGGGCCCTATGGATTCATGGATGCCTTTCAGGCAAACCACATCTGCAATCATACCGACACCATGGGCCGCTATGCCTGGAACACGCAACCGGCGGTGGCTCAATGGAATCTGACTCGCCTGGCCGAGAGCCTCTTGTGCCTGGGTTGTGCGGCCACCGACCTGGAAGCCGCGCTGGCTGGTTTCGAGTCCACCTTCTTGCAGGCCTATCATGCCGGGCTCGCGCAAAAATTCGGCCTGCCTGACTGGCGCCCGGAAGACGCTGTCCTGGGGGACGACTGGTGGGCCTTGCTGCACGCGCAGCAGGCGGATTTCACCCTGGCGTTTCGCTATCTATCCCGCGTAGATACCCGGCTTGACGACTGGTTGGCCTTGTTTCCCCAGCCGGATGCGGCGCGGGCCTGGTTGGCCCGTTACCAGGCCAGGCTGGCCGACTCGTCGCAGCCCGCAGCGCAGCGCAGCGACGGCATGGATCAGGCCAACCCACTTTATGTCTTGCGCAATCATCTGGCACAGCAGGCCATCCAGGCAGCCCAGCAGGGGGACACGTCTGAAATTGATCGTTTGATGGACTTATTGCAGCATCCATACACCGAACGGCCCGGTTTGGCGTCCTATGCCCGGCCGCCATCGGCGGATGCCCCGGCGCTCGTGGTCAGTTGCTCGTCTTGACGCGGTCTGGCATCCCCTGGTCGGGCTTATGCCATAATCAGCCCCATTCCCTCCGACTTTTCCCACCGCAAATCGACCATGTCCGGCAACTCTCTGGGTAGTTTTTTCCGTGTCACTAATTTTGGCGAATCTCATGGACCTGCCATTGGCGCCGTGATCGATGGCTGTCCACCGGGATTGGCGCTTTCCGAAGCCGACATCCAGATCGAACTCGACCGCCGTCGGCCCGGCACCTCGCGTCATGTCACCCAGCGCCGAGAACCCGATACCGTGGAAATCCTCTCCGGGGTATTCGAGGGGCACACCACCGGCACGCCGATTGGCCTGTTGATTCGCAATACCGATGCCCGCAGCCGTGATTATGCAAAGATCACCGATACGTTTCGGCCCGGACATGCCGATTACACCTACTGGAAAAAATACGGGATTCGCGATCCACGCGGCGGCGGGCGCTCGTCCGCTCGTCTGACGGCTCCCACGGTGGCCGCCGGGGCCGTGGCGCGCAAATGGCTGATGCAGGAACACGGCGTGCGGATTCGTGGCTACATGAGCCAGCTTGGGCCGATTGCCATTCCCTTCGACAGCTGGGACGCGGTGCCAGAAAACCCCTTTTATGCGCCCAATGCCGCCATCGTGCCGCAACTCGAATCCTTTATGGATCAATTGCGTCATGATGGCGACTCCATCGGGGCGCGCATCGAGGTTCAGGCCGATGGTCTGCCTCCCGGTTGGGGCGAACCCATCTACGACCGTCTGGATGCCGACATTGCGCATGCCATGATGGGGCTCAATGCCGTCAAGGGCATTGCGATCGGATCGGGTTTTGACTGCATTGCCATGCGCGGGTCCGAACACGGTGACGAACTGGGCCCGGATGGCTTTATGGCCAACCATGCGGGCGGCGTGCTGGGGGGGATATCTTCAGGGCAGCCCTTGCTGGTTTCCCTGGCCATCAAGCCCACTTCCAGCATCCGCATCGAGCGCCGCTCGGTGAATCGCGACAACGATCCCGTCATGGTTCAGACCTTGGGCCGCCACGACCCCTGCGTGGCCATTCGGGCCACCCCCATCGCCGAAGCCTTGCTGGCCATCGTCCTGATGGATCATGCCTTGCGTCAGCGGGGGCAGTGCGGCTGATCCTGTTACTTCCAACACTAGGATCAGTGCTGGTCTTGTCGCGCTCTGCCATGCTGGCATAATGGTTTTCTGCTGCCACCCAAACGGGCGGCCATCCATTTAACCGCCGAGACACGACCATGCCCCAAACCCTGTATGACAAGCTCTGGGATGCCCATGTGGTGCATCAGGGCCCCGATGGCACCTGTATTTTGTATATTGACCGCCATCTTGTTCACGAAGTCACCAGCCCGCAGGCATTCGAGGGCCTGGCACTGGCCGGACGCAAGCCCTGGCGCATTGCCGCCAACCTGGCGGTGGCCGACCATAACGTCCCCACCACGGATCGCTCTCAGGGCATCCAGGACCCGATTTCGCGCTTGCAGGTAGAAACCCTGGACAAAAATTGCGAAGACTGGGGCATTACTCAGTTTCGCATGAACGATCGGCGCCAGGGCATCGTGCACATCATCGGCCCTGAACAAGGCGCCACCCTGCCGGGCATGACGGTGGTCTGCGGGGACTCCCATACCAGCACTCATGGCGCATTCGGCGCCCTGGCTTTTGGTATCGGCACCTCCGAGGTCGAGCATGTGCTGGCCACGCAGACGCTGCTGATGAAAAAAAGCCGCAATATGCTGGTGCGCGTCAACGGTCAGCTGCCGTTTGGCTGTACCGCAAAAGACCTGATTCTGTATGTCATTGGCCAGATCGGCACTGCCGGGGGTACGGGTTATGCCATCGAATTCGGCGGCAGCACGGTGCAGGCCTTGTCCATGGAAGGCCGCATGACCATGTGCAATATGGCCATCGAGGCCGGGGCGCGCTCGGGCATGGTTGCCGTCGACCAGACCACCATCGATTACTTCAAAGGCCGCCCCTACGCCCCCGAAGGCGAGCGCCTGGAGCAGGCGATGGTGTACTGGAACACGCTGCACTCCGATCCGGATGCGAAGTTCGATCATGTGGTCGACATTGATGCCGCCAAAATCCAGCCGCAGGTCAGTTGGGGGACTTCTCCCGAGATGGTCACCGATGTCGGTGGCCGGGTGCCAGATCCCGCCCAGCAGTCTGATGTCGTGCGCCGCAAAGGCATGGAACGCGCCTTGCAGTATATGGACCTGAAACCAGGCACCGCCATGACCGATATTGCCATCGATAAGGTCTTTATCGGTTCTTGCACCAATGCCCGCATCGAAGACCTGCGTGCCGCCGCCGCCGTGGCCAAGGGCCGCAAGGTCGCCGCCAATGTGCGTCTGGCGATGGTGGTGCCCGGCTCCGGCCTGGTCAAGGCCCAGGCCGAACGCGAAGGCCTGGACCAGGTTTTCCTGGATGCCGGATTTGAGTGGCGCGAACCGGGTTGCTCTATGTGCCTGGCCATGAATGCCGATCGTCTGGAACCCGGCGAGCGCTGTGCCTCTACGTCCAATCGCAATTTCGAAGGACGTCAGGGCCAGGGTGGCCGTACCCATCTGGTCAGCCCAGCCATGGCCGCTGCGGCTGCCGTCGCCGGCCATTTTGTCGACGTGCGTACTTTCCAATAGGACCCGATCATGCAATCCTTCACCACACACCAAGGGCTGGTTGCCCCCCTGGACCGGGATAACGTTGATACTGATCTGATCATTCCCAAGCAGTTCCTGAAGTCCATCAAACGCACCGGCTTTGGGCCTAATCTCTTTGATGAGCTGCGCTATCTGGATCATGGCGAGCCCGGCATGGACAACAGTACGCGGCCACTGAACCCGGATTTCGTGCTGAATTTCCCCCGCTACCAAGGGGCCTCGGTACTGTTGTGTCGCGAAAACTTCGGCTGCGGCTCCAGCCGCGAACATGCGCCCTGGGCCTTGCAGCAATATGGTTTTCGCGCCCTGATTGCCCCGTCGTATGCCGATATTTTCTTCAACAACAGCTTCAAGGTCGGTCTGTTGCCGATTATCTTGCCCGAGCCTGTCGTTGATCAGCTGTTTCAGGCCGTGAATGCCACGCCAGGCTATCAACTGGCTGTGGATCTGGATCGCCAACTGGTCATCGCCCCCGATGGCAGCCAGTGGTCCTTCGAGATCGATGCCTATCGCAAACAGTCGCTGCTCAGGGGCCTGGATGAAATCGGCCAGACGCTATTGCATGCCGATGAGATCCGCGCTTTCGAATCCCGGCGCCTGGCGCAGCATCCCTGGCTGATCAAAGATGTGCCGGCTCAGCCCTGAATCTGAATCAATCTGAATATTCCGGCCCGGCGCCTGGCGGCGGTATTGCGCCAGGAGCCGGGCCTCTGTCGATCGGAAACTCTCATGACTACTCGTATTGCAGTATTGCCTGGCGATGGTATCGGCCCGGAAATCGTCGAACAGGCGGTGCGCGTTTTGCGTGCCCTGGACCTGGGCCTGGAATTCACGGAAGCGCCGGTGGGTGGGGCAGCCTATGCCGCCCAGGGGCATCCCTTGCCCCAGTCCACCCTGGATCTGGCCCTGAAATCCGACGCCATCCTGTTTGGTGCGGTGGGCGATTGGAAATACGACAGCCTGGAACGCGCCCTGCGCCCAGAACAAGCTGTGCTGGGCCTGCGCAAGGCCCTGGGCTTATTCGCCAATTTGCGCCCTGCGATTTTGTACCCGCAGTTGGCCAATGCCTCGTCGCTCAAGCCTGAAATCGTGGCCGGTCTGGATATTCTGATTGTGCGTGAACTGACTGGCGATATTTATTTTGGCCAGCCTCGTGGCGTGCGTACGCTGGACGATGGCCCTTATGCCGGCGAGCGTCAGGGTTTTGACACCATGCACTATGCCGAGACCGAGATCCGCCGCATCGCCCATGTGGCGTTTCAGGCAGCGGCCAAGCGCCAGGGACGGCTGTGCAGCGTAGACAAGGCCAACGTCCTGGAAACCTCGCAGTTCTGGCGTGACATCATGATCGATGTGGCCCGTGAATACCCTCAGGTCGAGCTGTCCCACATGTATGTGGACAATGCCGCCATGCAGCTGGTGCGCGAACCCAAGGCCTTTGACGTCGTAGTCACGGGTAACCTGTTTGGCGACATTTTGTCCGACGAAGCCGCCATGCTGACAGGCTCCATCGGCATGTTGCCTTCGGCGTCGCTCAATGCCAGCCGCCAGGGCCTATACGAGCCCAGCCATGGCTCCGCGCCGGACATCGCCGGGCAGAATATTGCCAACCCCCTGGCCACGATTTTGTCTGCCGCCATGCTGCTGCGTTACTCTTTGGATGCCGGGGCGGCGGCGGATCGCATCGAAGCTGCCGTTCAGGCGGTGCTGGCGCAGGGATTGCGCACAACGGACATTTTCGAAGAGGGCACCGTGCGCGTTTCGACCTCCGAAATGGGCGATGCGGTGCTGAAGGCATTAGAATAAGCAATTCTCTCCACTTTTAATCAGTTTCGGGCGGGTTTTATGGCGCAGGCAGTAGGTTTGGTTGGATGGCGTGGCATGGTGGGCTCGGTGCTCATGCAACGCATGCGGGACGAAAATGATTTCGCTCTTTTCGATCCGGTGTTTTTTTCCACGAGCAATGCAGGCGGAGCCGCGCCGCAATGGGCATCAGGGGCAGGGCCCCTGCAAGACGCCCATGATATCGACGCCTTGAAAAAACTGCCGATCATTGTCACGGCCCAGGGGGGCGATTACACCTCTGCCGTTTACCCCAAGCTCCGTGTAGCAGGTTGGAACGGTCTGTGGATCGATGCGGCCAGCACTCTGCGCATGAATAACGACGCCGTGATTGTGCTCGATCCGGTCAACCGCCCTGTGATTGACGCTGCCATGCAGCGCGGCGTGCGTGATTTCGTCGGGGGCAATTGCACTGTCAGCTGCATGTTGATGGGGCTGGCCGGCCTTTTCAAGGCGGACATGATCGAATGGATGAGCTCCATGACCTACCAGGCCGCTTCGGGCGGCGGGGCGCGCCACATGCGAGAACTTCTCACCCAGTTCGGTATTCTCAATCAGTTGGTTGGCCCACAGTTGGCCGATCCGGCCTCGGCCATTCTGGATATTGACCGTGGGATTCTCAAGGCCCAACAAAGCCCGGATCTCCCGCGCGAAAACTTCGGCGTGCCCCTGGGTGGCAGCCTGATCCCCTGGATCGACAAGGACCTTGGCGATGGCATGTCCCGCGAAGAATGGAAGGGCGGTGCCGAGACCAATAAGATCCTGGGCCGCGGCGCTGGCTTTGATGCCCCGGCCGTGCCGGTGGATGGCCTGTGCGTGCGCATTGGTGCCATGCGCTGCCATAGCCAGGCATTGACCATCAAACTCCGGGGGGATATTCCCATGGACGAGATCAATGATGCTGTGCGTACCGGCACGGATTGGGCGCGCCTGATTCCCAATGAAAAGGATGCCTCCATGCAAGCTCTGACTCCCGTGGCGGTCACCGGCACCCTGGATATTCCCGTGGGTCGCCTGCGGAAAATGTCCATGGGGCCTGAATACCTCAGCGCCTTCACGGTTGGCGACCAGTTGTTGTGGGGCGCTGCCGAGCCGCTGCGTCGCATGCTGCGCATCGCGCTGGGCGAACTCTGATGGTCGGCGCTGCCCGTCTGATTGGCGGCTTGCTCTCGCTTGCCTGTTTGGTGGGCAGCCCGGTCCATGCGGCCGATTTTGGGCATGCGCGTCTGGTGTCCACAGCGGGGGCGCCGCTGCTCATCACGCTGCCGATCACTGGCCTGACGCCTGCCGATTTGCAGACTCTCTCGGCGCGGCCAGCACCAGCCGCTGATTGGGCCAATGCGGGTCTGACCCCGCCGGTCGCGCTGGATAGCCTGATCGTCAGCGTGGCCGCCAGCCCCAGGCCAGGGGCCAGCCGTATCCTGCGTATTCATTCCAATCAGCCCTTTGTCGGCAGTCTTGCCGATTTGCTGCTGGATGTACAGACGGCTTCCGGCCAACAGCGTCATCAGGTCTCTTTGCTGGTGCCCGGGCCCGTGACGGCGGTCGCACCGCCTGCAGGCGGTGCAGCTGTCGCCGCCACGCAGCGCTCTGCGCCTGCCACGGGGGCGGCTTCAGCCGCCACCAGCAGTCGGCGTGTCCCGGCTGGAACGATCACTGTGCGCCGTGGCGACACCATGTTTGCCGTGGCGCGCCGTCATGCCGTTGATCAGGTCTCCGTCTACCAGCTGATGTTGGCCTTGCAGCGGGCCAACCCTCAGGCTTTCATTCATGACAATATCAATTTGCTGCGCTCGGATACGGTATTGGCCGTGCCCAGCATTGACGATATGCTGTCCATTTCCGACGCCGAGGCGCGCCGACAGTTTGTGGCCCAGACGGCGGCGTTCAATCGCTTGCGCGGTGGGTTGGCGGCGGCTGATGCGCCTTTGGCAGGGCAGGCCGGTGCGGGGGATGTGGCTGTCGCGGCAACCCCGGTTGCAGCTGAAAAACCCGTTGCAGCAGATCGTTTGCAACTCAGCCAGACGAATCAATCGGCTGCCGATGCCCAGGCGGCTCAGGGCCATGCCCTGAAGGACGCCGAATCCCGCGTCGGCCAGCTACAGGACAATGTCCAGCACCTCAATCAGGCCCTGCAGGCCCAGGGCGAAGCCGCGCGTGATGTGGTGGCGGATGGTGCGCAGGCGGTCACGGCCTCGATCGGCAAGGTCGCCAGTGCCATCAGCGAGGCCAGCCGCGAGGCAGCCGCACAGGCGGATGCACAGTTGAATGCACAAGCGACCCAGGCGGGATCGGAGGCTGCCCCTGCTGGCTCGGCTGCTGCACCGGACGGAACGGCTGCCCAGCAGCCATCACCCTCCGCCGCGCTGTCCAATGGCGGTTCATCATCATCCGCTGCACAGTCCAATGGCAGTAATGGCGGTGCCGCCCAGGGCACCAATGCGGTGGCAGACACGCGCGCCAACGCGCCCGCGCAGGCCAGTACATCCGCCAACGCAGCAGCATCCACTGCGTCCGTCGGCGGCTTGGGCTTGCCCGGAGAACCCGGCCCGGCTTCTGCCGCCACAGCAGCCCAGGCGCAGGCAGCGGATCTTGTCGAGTCCCCCAAGACTCAAAGCCGTGTCTCCTGGATACAAGAACACTTGCTGGCGATTCTGATCGGTTTGCTGGTCATCATTGTGTTCCTGATTGCATGGCTTTTGCGGCGGGCCAATACCACGCGCGACGAGGCCGATGCCGGGCAAGGCATCACCGATGCCATGGTGCGTGAAAGACTGCAGGGGGTGGATCTGGACTTGCCCCCTCGTGAGACATCCGATTCAGCCACCAGGTACTGATGGACACAGGGCGGATTGCACTGGGTCTGGCCTACGACGGCTCAGGCTGGCATGGTTGGCAGACCCAGGTGCATCGGCACACTTTGCAAGATACGCTGCAGGCGGCGCTGGCCCGGTTTTTGGATAGGCCCAGCGTGGCGACGGTCTGTGCAGGCCGCACGGATGCTGGCGTGCATGCGCTGCAACAGGTCGTGCACCTGGATACCGACGCGGTGCGGCGCGATGAATCCTGGGTGCGGGGCCTGAACGCGCATTTGCCGCCTAGCTTGCGGGTATTGTGGGCGCGCCCTGTTTCTGCTGATTTCCATGCGCGCTTCGATGCGCGTGCGCGGACGTATTTTTATGTGCTGCACTGTGCGCCGGTGCGCTCGCCCATTCTGCATGGCAGGGTGGGGTGGGTGCACGATGCGCTGGACGAAATCGCCATGCAGGATGCTGCCGATCTGCTGCTCGGTCAGCATGATTTCAGTGCCTTTCGTTCCGCTGAGTGCCAGGCCCACAGCCCCGTGCGTACCTTGGATAGGCTCGACGTTTTGCGCCAGGGCGATTTTCTGGTGTTTCGCTTTTGCGCCAATGCCTTTTTACATCATATGGTGCGCAACCTCATGGGGACGCTGCTGATGGTGGGGCGCCAGCGGCGGCCGGTTGCCTGGGTGGCCGAGGTTCTGGCCGACTGTGATCGCCGCCGCGCTGCTGCAACCTTCATGGCAGACGGCCTCTATCTGGCTGATGTCACTTATCCGCGCGCGCCGGAACTCCCCTTGTTGACAGCTTCCCAGGCCTTGGCGCAGCACATGGGAATCCGGTTGCCTTGGTGAATTCCCCAAGACATTCTGACTTAATCGACGGCTCATATCAGCTAGAATTGTGTGTTTCACTACAGTCAGGCCGCGCTTGTGCCCTGGCGGTTCATGTTGTATAGGCGGGCCATGAAAATACTATTGAAGGTAGCTGGCGGCATTGACGCGCTCAATTCCCTGGTGGGGCGGGGGGTCACCTGGCTGGTTCTGATCGTGGCCGTCATCAGTGCAGGCAACGCCGTCATGCGCAAGCTCTTCAATCTCAGTTCCAATGCCTGGTTGGAACTGCAGTGGTATTTGTTCGGCGCGATTTTTCTGCTGGCGGCGGGTTATACCTTTTTGCGCAACGAACACGTGCGTGTCGATGTTCTGTCGCAGCGCCTGCCAGAACGTACCCAGGTAGGCATAGAAATTTTCGGAGTCTTGTTTTTTCTGCTGCCCGCCGCCTGTCTGGTGCTCTGGTTGTCCATCCCCTTTTTCTGGGATTCTTTCATTGCGCATGAATTATCCTCCAATACCGATGGCCTGATCCGTTGGCCCGCCAAATTGCTGATTCCTGTCGGTTTTGGTTTGCTGATCCTGGCCGGGATTTCGCATCTCATCAAATGCATCGGGTTTTTGCGCGGCAATTGCAATAACCCCATGACTGTTTCCAACGGCAAGTCTTCCGAGGAAGCACTGGCCGAAGATATTCTGGCTGCGCAGCAGGCTGGTAACCCCGATCAATCGGCACAGGGACGCTGACCATGGAGTTTCTTGTCGATAATCTGGCACCGATCATGTTCTTCAACCTGATCGGATTCTTGCTGTTGGGCTTTCCAGTGGCTTTTTCCCTGGCCGCCACGGGCGTGCTGTATGGTCTGGTCGCGATTGAATTCGACCTGATGAGTCCGCTGCTGTTTCAGGCATTGCCCCAACGCATCTTTGGCATCGTCAGCAATGATTCTTTGCTGGCGGTGCCGTTCTTTACCTTCATGGGCCTGATTCTTGAACGCTCAGGCATGGCCGAAGACCTGCTGAACACGGTGGGGCGCTTGTTCGGGCCGCTACGGGGCGGCTTGGCCATCGCGGTGGTTTTCGTGGGGGCATTGCTGGCTGCCACCACCGGGGTGGTATCCGCCTCGGTGATTTCCATGGGCCTGATTTCCCTGCCCATCATGCTGCGCTATGGCTATGACAGGCGGCTGGCATCGGGGGTGATTGCCGCGTCGGGGACTTTATCGCAAATCATCCCGCCTTCCTTGGTGCTGATCGTCTTGGCCGACCAGCTCGGGCGCTCCATCGGGGATATGTATCGGGGCGCCATGCTGCCCGGCCTGTTGCTGGCCGGCTCTTATATGGCTTACGTCTTTCTGGTGGCGTTTTTCCGTCCCAGCCAGGCGCCCGCCCTGCCGCTCGAGGCCCGCGGCCCGATCGACGAGCACGGCCATCGCGGACTGCGGTCCTTGCTGGTGCTGACCCTGATTGCCGCTGCGGCGGCTTATTTCGGCTCGGACTATTATTTTCGTTCGCACACCGACATCCCCATGGACGAGCGTGTCGTCATTGTGCTGCTGATCTGGGGCGTGGCTGCTTTGGCAATGGCCTTGGGCAATCGTTTGTTGCGCTTGGGCTGGCTATCTGAAATGGCCGAACAGGTGGTGTTTGTCATGATCCCGCCCCTGGCCCTGATTTTTCTGGTGCTGGGCACGATTTTCATCGGCGTGGCTACCCCTACTGAGGGTGGTGCCATGGGTGCCATGGGTGCGCTCATCATGGCGGTATCCCGTGGGCGGTTCTCGATGCCTCAGCTGCGTCAGGCGATGGAGAGTACGGCGCGCCTGACGTGTTTCGTCATTTTTATCCTGGTTGGCTCCACGATCTTCAGCCTCAGTTTCCGGGGCATCAACGGCGATATATGGGTTGAACAGCTGCTGCTGCATATTCCGGGCGGAGAGCTCGGCTTTCTGATCGTCGTCAGCCTGATTACCTTTTTCTTGGCATTCTTCCTGGATTTCTTCGAACTGGCTTTCATCATTGTGCCGTTGCTGGGGCCGGTCGCCGACAAAATGGGCATAGACCTGATCTGGTTCGGTGTGCTGCTGGCGGTGAATATGCAGACGTCTTTTGTGCACCCGCCCTTTGGTTTCGCCCTGTTCTATTTGCGTTCAGTGGCGCCCAAGGAAGACTACCGCGACCGGGTCACGGGCCGGCTCATCGCCAAGGTCACGACGGCTCAGATTTACTGGGGCTCGATACCCTTCATCATCATTCAGATTTTGATGGTGGTTCTGGTGCTCAGTTTCCCTGGCCTGGTGACGCACTACAAGGGCGATGCCCCGACCATCAACCCCTCTTCGGTCACTTTTGGCCAAGACAGCGCCTATGGGCTGGATAGCTATGGCGCTGATGATAGTGGGGGTTTTCAGTGATGGTGCCATCCCGAACCCGGATCAAAATCTGCGGCCTGACCCGCATCCAGGATGTGCGGGATGCGATTGCGGCGGGGACTGACGCCATTGGCCTGGTGTGTTTTCCGGACAGCAAGCGCTACGTGACGCCCTTGCAGGCGGCATCGCTGCGCCAAGCCGTGCCGGTTTTTGTCAGCACGGTCTGCCTGTTCGTCAATCCGCAGGTGGATCAGGTGCATCAGGTGCTGGATCTGGTGCACCCGGACCTGTTGCAGTTCCATGGCGATGAGTCCGCCGATTTTTGTCGGCAGTTTGGCCTGCCCTATCTGAAGGCATTCAGGGTCGGGGCGCCCGGCCAGGACACCCCCGCCGGATTGGCGGCCTGCTGCCTGCAATATTCCGATGCCAGCGGCTGGCTGTTCGATAGCTATAGCGCCGGATTCGGCGGCAGCGGTCAGCGTCTCGATGCGGACTTGCTGCAGCAGTTGCCGCGTCGCGAAGACGACCCGGTCATGGTGCTTTCCGGCGGGCTGCGGGTCGAAACCGTGGCCGATGATATTCTGCACTGGACGCCCTATGCCGTGGATGTCAGCAGCGGCGTAGAAACCGCACCTGGCATCAAGGACCCCGCCCGCATGCGCGCCTTTGTTCGGGCGGTTGAACTGGCGGTGCCTGAATAAACCCATGTTTTGTCATCCCCTGGTTAAAATACATGCCTTACTTGGGCCTGCCCCATAGAATTCATAAAATAAACCCCCAAAGGAGCCTTACATGAATCTGCACCCTGTTTTGCGTAACCTGGCTGGTGTTGCCACGCTGCTTGGCGTGATGGCCATTCCCCAGGTACAGGCCCAGTCCGTTGCGGTTACCTCCATTGTCGAGCACCCCGCACTGGATTCTGTGAAGGACGGCATCCAAAGCGCCCTCACCACAGCGGGCTACACCGAAGCCAAAGGCCTGAAATGGCAATTCCAGACGGCTCAGGGCAATACCGCCATTGCCGCCCAGATTGCGCGTAAGTTTGTCGGCGACAATCCTGACGTGATCGTGGCCATCGCCACGCCTTCGGCCCAGGCTGTCGTTGCAGCCACCAAGACCATTCCCGTGGTGTATTCGGCGGTGACCGACCCGGTTGCTGCCCAGCTGGTGCCCGGCTGGGGCCCTTCGGGCACCAATGTCACGGGCGTGTCCGATGCCCTGGCGCTGGATACCCAGATCGAACTCATCCTGAAAATCGTGCCCGATGCCAAACGCATCGGCATTGTCTACAACCCCGGCGAGGCCAACTCGGTGGTGGTGGTCAAGCAATTGCGCGAAGCCTTGCCCAAGGTCGGTTTGTCGCTGGTCGAAGCCACGGCTGCCCGTACCGTGGACGTCGGGGCGGCAGCGCGCAGCCTGGTCGATAAGGTCGATGTGATCTATACCAGCACAGACAATAACGTCGTCTCGGCCTTCGAGTCCCTGGTCAAGGTCGCCAATTCGGCCAAGATCCCGCTGATTGCCTCGGATACCGACAGCGTCAAGCGCGGTGCCATCGCCGCGCTGGGGGTCAATTATCGCGACCTGGGCGTACAGACCGGCAATATCGTGGTGCGTATCCTCAAGGGTGAAAAGCCAGGCGATATCGCTTCCGAGACCAGCGCCAAACAGCAGCTGTTCGTCAATCCCTCCGCAGCTGAAAAACAGGGCGTGACCTTGTCCGATGCCTTGCTGAAGTCCGCTGCCGAAATCGTCAAATAAGCCTGCATTGACCGTCGTTACCGGGGCATGGGGATATTTTCCCCATGCTGGCGGGGCCATTTGAACTTCACGGTTTTCCAGGGAATTCCATGTCCATTTACTCCATGTGGGGTGCCTTTGAGATCGGCCTGATCTTCGGCCTGGTGGCCCTGGGTGTCCTGATCTCGTTTCGCATTCTTAATTTTCCCGACCTGACGGTAGATGGCAGCTTTCCGTTGGGCGGGGCCACTGCCGCCGTGTTGATCCACAATGGCATGGACCCTTTTTTGGCCACGCTGATGGCCACCTTTGCCGCCGGCGTCGCCGGCATGATTACCGGCTGGCTGAATGTCAGCTTGAAAATCATGGATTTGCTGGCCAGTATTCTGATGATGATCGCCTTGTATTCGATCAATCTGCGCGTCATGGATGCGCCCAATATTCCCTTGATTACTGACCCCACTGTCTTTAGCGTGCTGCAGCCCGATAACATAGAAGATTACGTGGCGCGGCCCTTGATCCTGCTGGTGCTGGTGATTGCAGTCAAGTTCGCGCTGGACTGGTTCTTTTCCACCCAGGTGGGGCTGGCGATGCGCTCTACGGGGTCCAATCCGCGCATGGCGCGTGCCCAGGGCATCCATACCGGGCGCATGATCTTGCTGGGCATGGCGATTTCCAATGCCTTGTGTGGCCTGGCAGGGGCCTTGTTCGCCCAGTCTCAGGGCGGCGCGGATATTTCCATGGGCATCGGCACCATCGTCATCGGTCTGGCGGCGGTGATTATTGGCGAAACCATCTTTCCCTCGCGCCGTTTGATCGTGATTACCCTCGCGGTGATTATCGGCGCGGTGCTCTACCGTTTCTTTATCGCGCTTGCCCTGAATGCAGACTTTATCGGCCTCAAGGCCCAGGACCTGAACCTGGTGACTGCGGTGCTGGTCACTTTGGCCCTGGTCATCCCGCTGGCCAAGCAGCGCCTCTCGAAGAAAAGGGCCTAAGCCATGTTAAGCGCACAAAACCTGCAGATCACCTTCAATCCCGGCACCCCCATCGAAACCCAGGCCTTGCGTGGCATGTCACTGGAGATCCCGGCCGGGCAGTTCGTCACGGTCATCGGTTCCAACGGGGCGGGGAAGTCCACTTTCCTCAATGCGATTTCGGGCGAACAAATCGTCGATAGCGGCGTCATTCTGATCGATGGCGAGGACGTCACCCGCCAGCCTGTCTGGGATCGGGCACGTAAAGTCGCCCGGGTTTTCCAGGACCCCATGGCCGGTACTTGCGAAAACCTCTCGATCGAGGAAAACCTGTCCCTGGCACTGGGGCGCGGACAGTTTCGCAGCCTGCGCCGTGCCGTGCGCCAGGAAATGCGCGTGCTGTTTCGTGAACGTCTGGCGGTATTGGGTCTGGGGCTTGAGAATCGTCTGACCGACCGCATTGGCCTATTGTCCGGCGGACAGCGCCAGGCCGTCAGTCTGTTGATGGCGGCCTTGCGCCCATCGCGCATTTTGCTGTTGGATGAGCACACGGCGGCGCTGGACCCTCGCACGGCCTTGTTTGTGCTGGAACTCACGGCGCGCATCGTGGCAGAACATGGCTTGACCACGATGATGGTGACGCACAGCATGCGGCAAGCTCTGGATGTCGGCGACCGTACCGTCATGCTGCACCAGGGCAGGGTGGTGCTGGATGTGTCGGGCGATACCCGGGCCGGTCTGGAGGTCCCCGACCTTCTGGCCATGTTCGAGCGTGTGCGCGGCGAGGAACTCGCTGACGATACACTGCTGTTGGGCTGATCTGTCTTTGACAAAAAATACATATATTGTCAAAATGACGAAATGTCGCAGAAACTCACCCAGCAAGCCCTCGCCGAGCGCCGTCTCCGTATCCTGGATGCGGCGCGCTGGTGCTTCCTGAATTTCGGATTTTCCCGAACCTCGCTGGAAGATATCGCCCGGCGCGCCGTGATTTCCCGTACGCTGCTATACCGCAACTTCAAGGACAAAGAAGACATCTTCGTGCAAGTATTCGACGAGTGGATTTTGTCCCGTGTGGACCAGGCTTTATGCGCTGCAGCCCAGCCAGGGACGACACAAGAGCGCTTGACGCGGGTGTGTCAGTCTCTGGTGCTGGATTCCTGGTCAGAAATGGTGGATGCCCCAATGGCCAGCGAATTTCAGGATGTCTACGAGCGCTTACGTCCCCGGGTGGCCTGGAGTCACCGCGAAAAATCCCTGGAATGCGTGGTGGCCGCGCTGGGCGATCCAGAAGTTTCCAGGGTGTTTTTGCTGTCCATGGAAGGCCTGTTTGCCGATCGGCCCACTAAAGAAGTGCTGGTTGGGCGCATCCAGATTTTGATTGACCATTTTTCGGCTTCACGGCCTTGAGCTCGCCATCGTGATACTTTCTGTCGGTAGAACGCATATTCCTTTTATACTTTTGCTTTGCGCGCACTTGCTCAGGTAATGCCATCGGGCAGTTGCCAGGGTTCCAGGTCTTTGCTTTCTTATTCTTGATCATCACACCACTATTTATTCGGGAGTCTCCTTATGTCCTCATTGCATCTGCCTGCCAACCGGGCTTTGCGCCCCTTGGCGTTGGCACTGCTGCTGACGCTGGCCGCCTGCGGCGATAAGCCCCAGCAAGGCATGCAGGGCATGAAGGTCCCCGTCAGTGTGATCCAGATTCAGCCCCAGTCAGCCATTGTCAACACCGATCTTCCTGGCCGGGTGCAGGCCATCGAAGACGCTGAAATCCGTGCCCGGGTCACCGGCATCGTGCAGGGCATCGAATTCGCCCAAGGCGGCAAGGTCAAAGCCGGCCAACTGTTGTTCACCATCGATCCGGCGCCTTATCAGGCCACCAGGGATCAGGCGGCGGCACAGCTGAAAAGCGCCCAGGCTGCTGCGGTGACAGCACGTTTGCAGGCCCAGCGCTTTGCCAAGCTGATCGGCCAGCACGCCATCAGCCAGCAGGACTACGACAACGCCCAGGCCCAATCGCGCCAGGCGGATGCGGCGGTGGCGGCTGCGCAGGCAGCCCTGGAAGCCGCCGAAATCAACCTGGGCTACACCCGGGTCACATCGCCCATCGATGGCCAGATCGGCAAATCCCTGGTCACCGTGGGGGCGCTGGTCAGTGCGACGCAGGCAACCCAATTGGCGGCGGTCCATCGCCTGGATCAGGTCTATGTCGATATCACCCAGCCGGTTGCCCAGATTTCCGTCCTGCGTCAGCAGATTGCCGATGGCATCATCACCCCGGACGCCCAGGGCAATACCCAGGCCAAAGTCCTGCTCGAAGACAACAGCACCTATCGCCATGACGGCACGCTGCTGTTTTCCGGGGTGGCGGTAGACCCCGGCACCGGCCAGGTCAACTTACGTGCCTTGTTCCCCAATCCAGAGCAAATTCTGCTGCCGGGCCTGTACGTGCAGGTGCGTTTGATCCAGGGCACCGATCCGAAGGCCCTGGTGGTCCCAGAACAAGCCATTCAGCGCACGGCGGATGGCAACAGCACGCTGGTGCTGGTCAAAGACGGCAAGGCCGCCTATACGCCGGTTCAGGTAGGGCCGCGCGTGGGGCAGGGCTACATTATTTATCAAGGCATCCAGGCCGGCGATCAGTTGGTGGTGGCCGGCTTCCAGAAAATCCGCCCAGGCGCGCCAGTGCAGCCCATGCCCTGGCAGCCGAATGCAAAACCCACAGCGCAGGGTGCAGGTGCTGCCTCCACACAGCCTCAGCCCCCCGCAGCAGCAGACACTTCAGCCCATGAACAGGCGGCAAAATCCGCCGCCGATGCGGCGGCTGGCGATGAAGCAGCACAGGCGCCTGCTGATGTTGCCACAGGCAGCCCGGCAAAGGCCGACTAAACGCAGCGCCCCTTCTCCTTCACCCGGTTTACACGCGAGCTCTCATGCCACAGTTTTTTATTGAACGGCCGATTTTTGCTTGGGTAGTGGCGCTGGCCATTGCTTTGGCCGGTATCATGGCCCTGCCGAATATGCCGGTGGCGCAATACCCCGAGGTCGCGCCACCCACGATCAACGTCAGTGCCACCTATCCAGGGGCCTCGGCGGCCGAAGTCGCCACCAACGTCGCCAGTATCATCGAAAATGAACTGAACGGCGCCCAGGGGCTGCTGTATTACGAGTCCGTCAGTGACTCTTACGGCCAGGCCCAGATCACCGTGACATTTGCACCGGGTACGGACCCCGACATGGCTCAGGTGGACGTACAAAACCGCCTGTCCAACGTCACGGCAAAGCTGCCCGCCGCCGTCATCCAGCAAGGCCTGCAGGTCACTCAGACCAGTTCGGGTTTTTTGATGGTGGTTACGCTCTCGTCCAAAGACGGCTCCATGGATCAGACCGCCTTGGCCGACTACATCACGCGTAACGTCCAGAACCCCATGTCGCGGGTACAGGGCGTGGGTAACTTCCAGCTGTTCGCCTCGGGGCGGGCCATGCGTGTCTGGGTCGATCCCCAGAAGCTCGTGGGCTTTGGGCTGAGCATGTCCCAGGTCAACGATGCGATTTCACGCCAGAACATGCTGATCTCAGGCGGTTCTCTGGGGGCTCCGCCCAACCCGGCCAGCCAGCGCGTGTCTGCACCGCTGGTCGTCAACGGCGAACTCAAGACCCCTGAAGAGTTCGGCAATATCATTTTGCGGGCCAATGCCGATGGTTCTTCTGTGCGCATCCATGATGTGGCGCGGGTTGAACTCGGATCTGACAATTACCAGTTTGGCGCTCGCCTGAACGGCAAGCCAACCGCCGCATTCGCCCTATCCCTGACGCCAACGGCCAATGCCCTGCAAACAGCACGCCTGGCCAAGGCCAAGATGGATGAACTGGCGGCCTTTTTCCCAGACAACATCACCTACGATATCCCCTACAACACGGCGCCCTATGTGGAACTGTCCATCGAGCAAGTGGTTCACACTCTGTTCGAGGCCATGATCCTGGTGTTCGTGGTGATGTTCATTTTCTTGCAGAATGTCCGCTATACCCTGATTCCTGCCTTGGTGGTGCCGGTGGCCATTCTGGGGGCTTTTGCCGTGATGATGGCCATGGGGCTGTCCATCAACGTCCTGACCATGTTTGCCATGGTGCTGGCCATCGGGATTCTGGTGGATGATGCCATTGTGGTGGTCGAGAACGTCGAGCGCATCATGGCCGAGGAAGGCCTGTCCCCCAAAGAAGCCACCCGCAAAGCCATGCCGCAGATCAGCGGGGCCATCGTCGGCATTACCTTGGTGCTGACCACGGTGTTCTTGCCGCTGGCCTTCATGTCCGGTTCGGTGGGGGTCATCTATCGCCAGTTTTCGGTCGCCATGGCGGTCTCCATTTTATTTTCGGCCTTTTTGGCGCTGAGCTTCACCCCGGCGCTGTGCGCCACCATTCTGAAGCCCATCGCCAAAGGCGAACATGCCAAAAAGGGTGGTTTTTTCGGCTGGTTCAACCGCTTCTTCGAGCGCAGCACCAACGGCTATACGGGCTGGGTACAGCGCAGCCTGGGGCGGCCATTGCGCATGATGCTGGTGTTTCTGCTGATCGTGGGGGTACTGGGCTGGATGTATCTGCGTCTGCCTACGTCCTTTCTGCCCGAGGAAGACCAGGGCTATGTGATCGCCAACATCGAGCTGCCGTCCGGTTCCACCTCTAATCGGACCATTGAAACCATCGAGAAGGTCGAGCAATACTTCATGAATCTGCCGCAGGTGGCCAATACCATTGCGGTGCAGGGGTTCAGCTTCAATGGTAACGGCTTGAATGCCGCCATTGCCTTCGTCACCCTGAAGGACTTTGCCGAACGCAAGGGGCCGGAGAATTCCGCCCAGGCAATTTCTGGCGAGGCCATGGGCAAGCTGCTCTTTGGCCTGCCGGACTCCATGGTGATTTCCATCATCCCGCCGGCCATTTCGTCGCTGGGCAATGCGGCAGGGTTTGACCTGCGTCTGGAAGACCGCAGCGGCGTCGGCAATGATGCCCTGCAGGCGGCCGCCCAACAGCTGCTGCAACTGGCGGCGCAAAGCCCGATTCTGACGGGGACTCGCATTACCGGCCTGGGGGCAGGGCCACAGCTGCACGTTCAGATCGACCGTTCCAAGGCCGCCGCCCTGGGGGTGGATTTCTCTGAAGCGGCCAGCCTGATCAGTACCGCGATTGGCTCGGCCTATGTGGGTAAGTTCACTAACCAGGGTTGGGTACAAAATATCTGGGTGCAGGCCGAACAATCCGCCCGCATGAGCCCGGACGATATTCTGCAGCTCAATGCCATCAACAATCAGGGCGAACCTGTCCCCTTGTCCTCGTTCGTCTCGGTCGAGTGGGGCTCGGGGCCTGTCCAGGTGGTGCGCTACAACGGCTACGAGTCCGTCCGGATCGGGGGCGCTGCCGCGCCGGGCTATGCCACCGGCCAGGCCATGGCCGAGATGGAGCGCCTGGTTGCTCAGCTGCCCAGCGGCCTGGCCTACGAATGGACCGGCTTGTCCTACCAGGAAATCCAGGCAGGCAACCAATCCACGATCCTGATGGCGCTGTCGGTTCTGGTGGTCTTTATGGTGCTGGCTGCTTTGTACGAAAGCTGGGCCATTCCGCTGTCGGTCATGCTGGCGGTGCCGCTGGGGATGCTGGGGGCCGTATTGCTCAGCAGCCTGATGGGCAAATCCAACGACGTCTACTTCATGGTGGGGATGGTGACGGTGATCGGGCTGGCGGCCAAAAACGCCATCCTGATCGTCGAATTCGCCAAAGACCTTTATGCCAGCGGCGCCGGCCTCAAGGAAGCCGCCATCGAGGCTGCCCGCTTGCGTTTTCGGCCCATCTTGATGACTTCTTTTGCCTTCATTCTGGGCGTGCTGCCCCTGGTGTTGGCCAATGGCGCCGGGGCTGCCAGCCAGAATGCGGTCGGCCTGGGGGTGATGGGTGGCATGCTGGCGGCGACGCCATTGGCTGTGCTGTTTGTGCCGACCTTTTTTGCTGTGGTATTGAAATTGTTCAAGACGAAACCAAAACTGCTGGGCCATCAGGCGCCCGTCATTCCGTCATCCGAGGAATCCAGCACAGGAGACCGCTCATGATGTCGCCGACGCAATCCGCCCGCTTGGGAGCCATGACTGTCTTGAGCCTGGTGTTGGGGGCTTGCTCTCTGGCGCCCACTTACCAGCGGCCCTCTGCGCCGGTGCCGGATCAGTTCCCGATTGTGGCGGCCGGGGCTGCAGCCAGCGCCCAGCCGGGGGGCGATTTGCCCGCCTGGCGCGATGTGTTTCAAGACCCCAGGCTGCAAGCTCTGATCGAACTTGCCTTGCACAATAACCGCGATCTGCGCATCGCCATTCAGCGCGTCGAAGAAGCCCGCGCCCAATTCGGCATCGCTCGCAGCGATCTCTTTCCGACGGTGGGGGTTGGCGGCAACGGTCAAGTCACCCGGCTGCCGGAAAACATGCGCGCCGGCTCAGACAGCAGTTCAGTCAGCCGCACCTATATGGCGGGTGTTGGCATGACGTCCTTCGAACTGGATTTCTTTGGCCGGGTGCGTAACCTCAGCGAGGCTGCTTACCAGCAATATCTGTCTACTGAGCAGGCCCGCCGCACGGTGCAGTTAGGCCTGGTTGCCCAGACTGCCGAGGCTTATTTCAACCTGCGCTCCGCCCAGTCACTGCACGAGCTGATGGACAAGACACTGACTGCCCGAGAAGGTTCGCTGCAGTTGGTGCAGGCGCGCTTCGATGTCGGTGTGGCCTCGGATCTGGATCTGGCTCAGGCCCAGGCTCAGCTGGATACGGTGCGCGCTGATCTGGTGGCTGCGCAGCGTGGTATCGAGCAGGCCAATAATGCCTTGCAACTGATTCTAGGCACCCCTGTGCCTGAAGACCTGCCCAAGGCGTTGCCGTTCGGGCGCGACCAGTTGCTGGCCGCGCTGCCTGCGGGCCTGCCGTCCCAGTTGCTGGAGCGCCGTCCCGACATCATCGGCGCAGAGCACGCGCTGATGGCCGCGAATGCCCAGATCGGGGCAGCCCGGGCCGCGTTTTTCCCCAGCATCAGCCTGACTGGCCTGCTGGGTTTTGCCAGCCCCGAACTGGGTGCCTTGTTTGGCGGCAGCCACCGCTACTGGCAGTTCAGTCCCCAGATCCAGATGCCGCTCTTTGCCGGCGGGGGGATCAGGGGTAACCTGGATCTGGCCAAGGCGCGCAACAATATTGCCGTGGCAAGCTACGAAAAAGCCATTCAGACCGCGTTTCGCGAGGTCTCCGACGGGCTGGCGGGCGAGGCCACCTACAGCCGCCAGCTGGATGCCGTGCGCGCCACTGAGGCCTCGGCCCTGAAGGCCTTGAATCTGTCCCAGATCCGCTATGAAACCGGCATCGACAGTTTCTTGCAGGTACAGACAGCGCAGGTCAATCTCTATGGTGTACAGCAACAATTCATCCAGCTAGGAACCGCCGCCTTGTTCAATCGGGTCGAACTCTACAAAGCTTTGGGCGGGGGTTGGTCTGCGGATGATGTCTTGTCGACGAAGGATAAGTAATGGAACTCGGTGTCAATATCGATCACGTCGCCACATTGCGCCAACAGCGCCTGACGACATATCCCGATCCCCTGGAAGCCGCCGTGCGTGCCGAGGATGCCGGCGCTGATTTGATTACCTTGCACCTGCGCGAGGATCGGCGGCACATCCAGGACGCGGACGTGCGTGCCATTCGTCCGATTTTGCGCACCCGCATGAATCTGGAATGCGCCATCACCCCGGAAATGCTGGCGATTGCCTGCGAAATCCAGCCCCAGGATGTTTGTCTGGTGCCGGAAAACCGCCGGGAACTGACCACCGAAGGCGGGCTGGATGTGTTGGGCCGTTATGCCGAAACCCAGTCGGCAGTCGCGCATTTGCAGGATGCCGGTATTCGGGTGTCGCTCTTCATCGACCCGGATGCAGACCAAATCCAGGCTGCGGCGCGGGCGGGGGCATCCATTATCGAGCTGCACACGGGGGCTTTTGCCGATGCCACCGACGAGGTCGAACAGACGCGTCAACTAGAGCGCCTGCGTGCCGCCGTTGCGGTGGGGGTAGGCCTGGGCTTGCGCATCAATGCCGGCCATGGCCTGCACTACGATAATGTGTCTGCTGTGGCGGCCTTGCCGGGCATCAGCGAATTGAATATTGGCCATGCGATCGTCGCCCGCGCGGTCTTTGATGGCTGGGAACCGGCCATCCGGCGCATGAAAGCCTTGATCCGCCAGGCATCTGCCTGTTGATTCTTGTCCACCCATGGGAGCCTGGTGTGCCTGATTTTTTGAATGTGCTGCTGACTCGTCAATCCGTCAAATTCGTCCAGACGCCGGGGCCTGATGCCGCCCAGCTGGACCTGATCCTGCAGGCCGCCATGCGGGCGCCGGATCATGGCGCCGTGCATCCCTGGCGCTTTGCCTTGGTCAGTGGTTCGGATGTGCCTGCGTTGGTAGACATCGCTGTCCAGGTGGGGCTTGATGAAAACAAGCCCTTGCCCGAGCATAAAGTCGCGGGGGCACGCAAGTGGTTGTCTCAGGTGCCGTTGGTGATTCTGCTGGCTTGCCGGCCTGATCCGGCTGGCCGCATCCGTCCCGAAGAAAGCCATCTGTCCGTTAGCGCTGCCGTCATGAACATGCTGAATGCCGCGCATGCGCAGGGTTTTCAGGGTTTTTGGAGCACGGGCTTAGGAACCTATCTGGATGGCATGGGGGCAGCCTTGGGCTTTGACCCCCTGGACGAACATTTCATGGGCTATCTGGCCATCGGCACGCCGATCGATCCACTCGTGCCCGTGGTACGACCGGATTACCGGGAGTTCGTGCGCGAGTGGCACGCCTGAGCCTCGATGCCCTCCAGGATGGGGCATTCGGGCCGTTGGTCGCCGTGACAGTGCTGCGCCAAGGTGCGTAGCGTATTGGCCATGCCCTGCAGCAGGGCGGCCTTGGCTTCCAAAGTGTCAATATGCGCCAGTGCCAGTTTTTTGACTTCGGCACTGGTGCGCTGGTGGTTGTGCCATAAGTCGGTCAGTTCGCCGATTTGCGCCAAAGAAAACCCTAATTCTCTGGCGCTGCGGATAAAACGCAAGGCATGCAGGTCGGCTTCGTTATAAAGCCGATAGCCCGCGCTGCTGCGGCCCTGGGGGCTGAACAAGCCCTGGGCCTCGTAGTAGCGGATCATTTTCGGGCTCAAGCCGGTCAGCCGGGCGGCGTCGCCGATGGTATGCATGCGTGCTCCTTAGGTCTTGGGCGTCAGGGATTGGGTCTTCAGGCGCAAGGCGTTGGTGACGACAAACACGCTGGATAAGGCCATGGCCCCCGCACCCAGCATGGGCGAGAGCTGCAAGCCGGTCCAGGGATACAGGGCGCCGGCCGCTACAGGAATCAGGGCGGCGTTATAGGCAAAGGCCCAGAACAGATTCTGATTGATGTTGCGCAAGGTCTTGTGTGACAAGGTAATGGCACGGGCCACGGACTCCAGGTCTTCGTTCATCAGCACCACGTCGGCGGATTCGATGGCGACATCCGTGCCGTGGCCCATGGCGATACCTACATCGGCGCTGGCCAGGGCCGGAGCATCGTTGATTCCATCCCCCACAAAGGCGACCGGCCCCACGGATTGCTGCAATTCTTTCAGCAGTGTGGCCTTGTTTTCCGGCAAGGTCTGCGCGTGGACGATATCGATGTCCAAGGTTTGGGCGACGGCTTGCGCCGCTGCCTGATGGTCGCCGGTGATGAGCGCGGTCTTCAGACCCAGGGCATGTAATTGTGCAATCAGCGGGCGGGCGGATGGACGCAACGTGTCGGCGACGCCGACCAAGGCTGCCAACTGGCCATTGCGCGCCACATAAAACGGGGTCTTGCCCGCTTCGCCCAGCGTTTCGGCCTGCGCCAGGACGGCATCGGACAGGCTGACGCCACGATCCTGCATCAAGCGCAGCGAACCCATCAGATAGGCGTCGGCATGGACCTGAGCCTGCACCCCGGCACCGGTAATGGCTTCGAAGTGGGTAGCTGCCGGGACTTCCAGCGCGGCGGCCTGGGCGGCAGCGCGGATGGCGTGGGCAATCGGGTGCTCCGAGCCGCTTTGCACAGCCGCCAGGACGCGCAGGGTGTCATCGTAAGGCTGGCCATCCTGGATCAACAGATCCGTCAGGGCAGGGCGTCCCAGGGTCAGCGTGCCTGTTTTATCAAAGGCAATGACCTGCGCATCGCGCAAGCGCTGCAGGGCATCACCTTGGCGAAACAGGATACCGAGGTTCGCGGCGCGTCCCGTGGACACCAGGATCGAGATAGGCGTCGCCAGACCCATGGCGCAAGGGCAGGCAATGATCAGCACGGCCACCCCGGCGATCAGGGCATGGGCCAGGGCTGGTTCTGGCCCCCAGGCCCACCAGGCGGCAAAGGCCAGCAGCGCCAGCAGCATCACCGCCGGGACGAACCAGGCGGTGACTTGGTCGATTTTCTGTTGAACCGGGAGCTTGCTGGTTTGGGCCTGTTCGACCAGGCGCACAATCTGCGCCAGGACCGTATCCGCCCCGACCTCGGTCACACGCATGACCAGGCTGCCTTGGGTATTCAAGGTGCCGCCGATCAGGCGGTCCCCGGCGCGGCGTGCAATGGGCATGGGCTCGCCGGTCATCATGGATTCGTCCACCCAGGACTCGCCTTCGATCACGCCGCCGTCGACCGGAATTTTCTCGCCGGGCCGCACCCGGACTTCATCGCCGCGCACCAGGCTGTCGATGGGCTGTTCCGTCCATTCGCCTGCGCGCCGGACCCAGGCTGTGCGCGGCTGCAAGCCCATCAATTGGCGGATGGCCGAGCCTGCCCGGCCCTTGGCGCGGGACTCCAGCCAGCGCCCCAGCAAGATCAGAGTGGCGACCACGGCGGCGGCTTCAAAGTACAGATGACGGGATTCAGCGGGAAAAATCGACGGCACCAGCGTGACCAGGGTGGAATACAGCCAGGCGCTGCCTGCCCCCAGGGCTACCAGAGTGTTCATATCGGGGCCGGCATGGGCCAGCGCCTTGAAACCCCGGCTGAAGAAGTTGCGCCCCGGCCCTGCCAGCACCAACGTTGTCAGAATCAGCTGTATCCAGGCCAGTGCCTGGCCGGGTATATTGGCCTGCACCCAGTGGTGCAGGGCGGGGATCAGGTGGCTGCCCATTTCCAGCACAAAGACGGGCAGGGTGAATATCAGCGCCCAGGCAAACTGCCGCCCAGCCAGAGCGTCTTCGTCGGCGGGGTCGTCGGCGGTGGTGGCTTTTTGGGTATCGACCAAACGGGCGGCATAACCACGCTTATCAACGGCCTCGATCAGCGCCTGGAGGGTGGTATCTGGCTGGGCCAGCGTGACATGGGCGCGATGCGTGGCCAGGTTGACGCTGGCCTGGGCCACGCCTGGGACGGATTTCAATGCGATTTCGACCCGGCGCACGCAGGATGCGCAGGTCATGCCGTCGATATCCAGGTCGATGCCGGGGAGGGATGTATCAGTCATGGGGTCGTTCCGGTTGATGCAGTAGATCACAGAATCAGCCTTGACCTTATGGTAAGGTCAAGGCTGTTTGTGCCTGACATGGTGTCAAGGTTTAACATATCTGCAAGCCTTTTATGGAGACTCTGATGAAAACCGAATTTCTTGTGTCCGACATGACCTGCAATCACTGCGTGCAGGCTATTACCCAGGCCGTGCAGGCTGCCGCCCCTGGGGCCAGTGTCAACATTGACCTGAGTACCCACCGGGTCAGCATCGAGGCAGCGGTGGATGCCGCCCTCTTGAAAGCGGCCATTGCCGAAGAAGGCTACGACGTACAGCCGGTCTGACCAGAGAGGCACTATGCATACCCGTATCGACTGTGATGTGGCGATTATCGGTGCCGGTTCTGCCGGCTTGCCCGCCTACCGTGAAGTCATCAAGGCTGGGCTAAAGCCTTTGCTGATCGAATCCGGCCCGCACGGCACCATGTGCGCCCGGGTGGGCTGCATGCCTTCGAAGCTGCTGATTGCCGCTGCCGAAGCCGCCGCTGCGGTGCGCCATGCACCGGATTTCGGGGTGCAGGTGCCGTGTCAACCCCAGGTCGACGGGGTGGCGGTGATGGATCGGGTTCGACGCGAGCGCGACCGTTTTGTCAGCTTTGTGGTGGATGACGTCCAGGCCATGCCGCCGGAACACCGTCTGGATGCTCGGGTGGAGTTTCTGCGTGATGGCGTGCTGCAAAGCGACCAGGGACACGAGATCCACGCGTCGCGCATCATTATCGCCACGGGCACCCAGCCGGTGGTACCCGAGCTGTATCGCCCCTTGGGCGAGCTGGTGATTGTCAATGATGATGTCTTCGATTGGCAGGACTTGCCGCGCAGCGTGCTATTGGTCGGCTCGGGCGTGATCGGGGTCGAGCTTGGCCTTGCCTTGGCGCGCCTGGGCGTGCGGGTGCGGGTCTTGAATCGCTCGGGCAGTTTTGCGCATCTGGCGGATCCGGCGGTGCGTCAGGCGGCAGTCGATGTGCTGGCGCCGGAATTGAATCTGGTGCAGGATGCCCGCGTCACCACGGTGCGTCGGGAAGGTCAGCAGGCCTGGGTCGGCTGGACGGTCGGGGATGGGCCCGAAACCCAGGAATCCTTTGATCGGGTATTGCTGACGGCCGGACGCAGGCCCGCGCTGGCGGCCTTGCACCTGGAGCGCACCAGCATGCCGCTGGATGATCGCGGCATGCCGGAGATCGATCCGGCCACCTTGCAGGTGCGTGGCCAGCCAGTGTTCCTGGCCGGGGACGTCACAGGGCGGCATGCCATCCAGCACGAGGCCTCGGATGATGGCCGCCTGGCGGGGCGCAATGCCGCTGCCTGGCCCGATGTGCAGGCGGGTGCGCGCCGGGCGCCGCTGGCCATCGTCTTCAGCAATCCTCAGATCATGCAGGTGGGCGGTGGCTTTGGCGCCTATGATCCCGCCAGCATGCGGGTCGGGGCGGTGGACTGGACGCGCCAGGGTCGCTCCCGGGTCATGCTGCGCAACCAGGGCCTGCTGCACGTGTATATGCGTCAGGCGGACCAGCGCTTTATCGGGGCAGAGATGATCGGCCCGGATGCCGAGCATGTGGCGCATCTGCTGGCCTGGGCCCTGCAGATGGATATGACCGTGCCGCAGATGTTGGGGATGCCGTTTTATCATCCAACCATCCAGGAAGGCGTTCGGACAGCCTTGCGGGATGCCCTGAAAGGTGCCGCCTGACCGTAGACTTTATTTCAGCAGTGGGCGCAGCGCTGCCAGCAGGTCCTCCTGGGCCTCGCTGTCCGAGGCCAGCCAGACGGCTTGGCCGACCTGATTGAAGGCATAAATCCCCCGGCTGTGGGCGACCTCGTAGCTTGCGCTGTCGGGGTCGGGCCGCTCGATCTGGTAGGCCACGCGATAGCGCCGGGCCAAATCCGCGATTTCGCGTTCATTGCCTGTCAGGCCGATGGCGTGGGGATCGAACAGATCGACATAGGCCTGCAAAATATCAGGCGTATCGCGGTGCGGGTCCACGCTGATGAACACAATCCGCACCTGATCGGCCTGTGGTCCCAGGGCTGCAGTCACCTGAGCCAGCTGGGCCATGGTGGTGGGGCAGATGTCCGGACAACTGGCATAGCCGAAGAACATCAGCACGACCTTGCCTTCAAAGGCCTGCTGGGTAATCGTGGTGCCGTTGGCGCCTTGCAGGCTGAACTTCAGGTCGGGCAGGAAGCCGCGCACCGGATGCACGGCAGCGTGCGCAACGCCGACCCCCAGCAACAAGAGCGCCAGGGTGACGGCCAGGCAGCGCAGCCGCCCAGGCAGGTAGCCGGTCATCCCCATGGCCTCAGGCCTCGGTCAGGCCGCTGTGGCGCAGCAGGGCATCCAGGGCGGGGTCGCGGCCGCGAAAAGCGCGGAAGGAGTCGGCTGCGGGCCGGGAGCCGCCCACGGCAATGACTTCATCCAGATAGCGCTGGCAGGTCTCGGGATCAAAGACGTTGCGGGTCCCGTCATCCTGATCCTGGGCCTGTTCCTCGAAGGCGGCAAAGGCGTCGGCAGACAGGACTTCAGCCCATTTGTAGCTGTAGTAGCCTGCCCCATAGCCACCGGCGAACAGGTGTGAAAATGCATGCGGGAAGCGATGCCAGGCGGGCGGTGTCAGCAGAGCGACTTCCTGGCGCACCAGATCCAGTGTGTCCAGTACGGCGCTGATCGACAGGCCATGATTCTGTGTATGGATCAGCATGTCGAATAGTGAAAACTCGACCTGGCGCAGCGTCTGCAAGCCGCTTTGAAAATTGCGGGCGGCGGTCAGCTTATCGTAAAGCGCACGGGGCAGGGATTCGCCCGTGTCCGCATGGCGGGTCAGGGATTTCAGCACGCCCCATTCCCAGCAGAAGTTTTCCATGAACTGCGAGGGCAGCTCGATGGCATCCCATTCGACGGCGGAAAAAGCCGCAGCGCCGGGTTCATCCACCCGTGACAGCAGCGTATGCATGGCGTGGCCGCTTTCGTGGAACAGCGTGATGACCTCGTCGTGGGTCAGTTGTGCTTCGCCGCCATCATGGGGCGCGGAAAAATTGCAGGTCAGCCAGGCCAGCGGGCAGTGCAGGGATTCGCCATGGCGTCGGCGGCTGCGTTCGCTATCGACCCAGGCACCGCCTTGCTTGCCGGGGCGGGCATAGAGATCGATGCCCAGGCGGCCAAGCTGTTGACCCTGGGCATCCAGAACCTGATAAATACGGGCATCGGCGTGCCAGGCGGGCGCATCGCAGGCCTGCAGGCGCACGCCAAACAAGGTGTGGATGACCTCGAACAGGCCCTTCAGAACCTGGGATTCGGTGAAGTAGGGGCGCAGTTCTTCGTCGGAATAGGCGTAGCGTTGCTCGCGCAGACGCTCGGAGGCATAGGCGACGTCCCAGGGTTCCAGCGAGTTCAGCCCCAGGTGCTGGGCGGCGAACCGGCGTAGTTCGTCCAGATCGTGCTGGGCGCTGGGGCGGGCCTTGGCAGCCAATTCGCGCAAGAAGCTCAGCACCTGATCGGCGCTATCGGCCATGCGGGTTTCCAGGCGCAGGGCGGCGAAATCCGCGTAACCCAGCAAGGAGGCTTCCTCGGCGCGCAGGGCCAGCAGCGATTCGATGGATTCAGAGTTGTCGAAGGCCACGTCGCCCTGGTCGGAGGCCCGGGTGCCGTAGGCGCGATAGACTGTCTGGCGCAGCTCGCGATCCTGGGCATGCTGCATGACGGGCAGATAGCAGGGCATGTGCAGGCTCAGCTTCCAGCCGTCCTCGCTGGTCGACTGGGCCAGTTGGCGGGCCTGGGCGACGACGCTCTCGGGCAGGCCGCGCAGGCGCGTTTCGTCGGTGATCAGCAAGGACCAGCCATCGGTGGCGTCCATGACATTTTCGGAGAATTTTTGCGCGACCTGTGCCTGCAAATCTGCATTGCGGGCGTAGGTCTCGCGCGCCTCGCCCTGCAGTTCGACCCCGCTGAGGCGGAAATCGCGCAGGGCCAGGTCGATGATGCGTTGGCGGGTCGGCGACAGCGTGGCATACAGAGGACTGCCGGCCAGGATGCGGTAGCGCTGAAACAAGCCCTGGTGCAGACCCACCCAGGTGGAAAATTCGCTCATGAGGGGCAGGCAGTCGTTATAGGCTGCGCGCAGTTCGGGTGTATTGACCACGGCATTCAGATGCCCGGCAATCGACCACGCCCGGTGCAGGCGCTCGGACGGGTCGTCGATGGCCTCGATCAGGTTCTCCCAGTTGGGCGCCTCTGCGTGGTTGGTGGCGGTCTCGATGGCTGTCCGGGTGTCGGCAATCAAGGCGGTGATGGCAGGCTGAATATGCTCGGGCCTGACCGCCGCATAGTCGACATATGCCTCGGCCGGAACGAGGAGCGGGTTGTCTGCGGCGTGGGGTGTTTGCTTCATGGGCATCAGATGGGGGCGCATGCCCCGTTATTCAAGATTGCAGCGTGCGTTCGGCGGCTTCCGTGGTGTTGACCAGCAGCATGGCGATGGTCATGGGGCCTACGCCGCCGGGAACCGGGGTGATGGCGGCAGCCACAGCCGCGGCGGATTCGAAATCCACGTCGCCCGTGAGCTTGCCCGAGGGCAGGCGGTTGATGCCGACGTCGATCACCACTGCGCCGGGTTTGATCATGTCGCCATTGACGATGCCCGGTTTGCCGGTGGCCACCACCAGCACGTCGGCACGCCGGGCCTGGGTTGCCAGGTCGCGGGTCTTGGAGTTGCACAGCGTCACGGTGGCGCCGGCGGCCAGCAGCAGCATGGCCATGGGCTTGCCCACGATATTGCTGGCCCCGATGATGACCGCTTCGGTGCCGCGCAGCGGCACGTTTTCCGCTTCGAGCATGCGCATCACGCCATACGGTGTGCAGGGGCGAAACAGCGGGCGTCCGGTCATCAGCAAGCCGGCATTGTTGATGTGAAAGCCATCGACGTCTTTTTTGGCGCTGATGGTCTCAATGACCAGGCCTGTGTCGATGTGGCCGGGCAGTGGCAACTGCACCAGGATGCCGTGGATGGCGGGGTCGGCGTTCAGGATTTCGATCACATCCAGCAGCTCGCCTTCGGGGGTATCGGCACCCAGGGGGATCACGCGCGACAGCATGCCGGCGGCCTCGCAGGCGGCGGCCTTGTTGCGCACATAGACCTGTGACGCAGGGTCTTCGCCCACCAGGACCACAGCGAGTCCAGGGGTGACGCCTTGGGCTTTCAGGTGGCGCACGCGTTCGGCAACCTGAGCGCGCACCTGGGCCGACAGGGCTTTGCCGTCGATCAGGCGGGCGCTCATGAGTGGGCCTCTTCGGGGCGCGTCAAGGCGATTTTCATCAGGTCGGCCACCGTGGTGACTTCAAGTTTTTCCATGATGTTGGCGCGATGGGCCTCAACGGTCTTGATGCTGATGTTCAGATCGCCGGCGATCTGCTTGTTCAGGCGTCCGGCGACGATGCGTTCCAGCACCTGCTGTTCGCGAGCCGTCAGGCGGCTGAGGACGGCTTCCTGGTTGCGCTGGGCCAGGGCATCGCGGACTTTTTCGGTCGCTTGTTCCAGCATGCCGGCCACGATGCGGCGCAGGTCGGCTTCGTTAAAGGGTTTTTCCAGGAAATCGACGGCACCTTTTTTCATGGTGGACACGGCCATGGGGACATCGCCGTGCCCGGTGATGAAGACGATGGGCAGGGGCGCCTTGCGGGCGATCAGGGTTTCCTGCAGTTCCAGGCCACTCATGCCGGGCATGCGCACGTCGGCGATCAGGACAGCGATCTGATCCGGGTTATAGGCTTCGAGGAACTCCTCGGCACCGGCGTAGCTGCGGACGGCGTAGCCGTTGGCTTCCAGCAGCCAGCGCAGTGAATCGCGGACGGCTTCGTCGTCATCGACGATATAGATAATGCTGGAGACTTGAGGGTCTATCATGCTTGCGTTTCCTCTGGTGATTCCGGGGCCGGTACGCCGTCAGGCGCTTTGGGCAAGGTAAAGCGGAAAATAGTCCCGCCTTCGGGGTTCGGGCTGGCCCACAGACGCCCATGGTGGGATTCGATAATGGTACGGCAGATATTCAGCCCCATGCCCAGGCCTTCGGATTTGGTACTGTAAAAAGGCTCGAACAGACGGTCTGGGTTGCGCAGGCCGTGACCACGGTCGATCACGGCGATTTCGATTTGCGGGCTCTGGTCGGTGATGTTGACATGCAGGCTGCGGTATTCGCTGTCCTCCATGGCCTCAACCCCGTTTTTCAGCAGGTTCAGCAGCACTTGCTCGATCAGGATGGGATCAGCCAGGACGGCTGGCATGGGGTCGGGCAGGCTCTGGACAATTTCGATCTGGCGCTTGCGTGCGTCGATGTCGGCAAAACCCACGGCGTTTTCCACAATCCGTGATAAGCCTACAGCCTGGCGGCGCGGCTCGCTGCGTTTGACGAATTCCCGGATGCGGCTGATGATCTTGCCTGCGCGTTCGGCCTGCTGAGAAGCTTTTTCCAGCGCCTGGATCAAGGATTCGGTGGATGCCTTGCCTGACTTTACCATGGCAACAGCCGCCATATTATAGTTGCTGATGGCGGTCAGAGGCTGGTTCAGTTCGTGGGCCAAAGAGGATGCCATTTCACCCATGGTGGTCAGGCGGCTGGTCAGTTGAGCCTTTTCCTGTTGCATCCGCGAGGCCTCTTCGTGTTTGCGGCGCTCGGTGATGTCGCGTGCGACTTGCAGGCGGACGCGGCGCGAATCGGTCCAGGCCAGCATGCGATGGTGGACCTCGAACCAGCGCTCGGCACTGGACGAGAATATCTCCATGGATTCATCCGTAAACCGCCCTGTGCGGCCGCCCAGCAACTGGGCGTGGCCGTTGGTCTGAGCGCCGAACAAGCGGCGATAGGTGCGGTTGGCAAACAGCAGTTCCAGACCTTCAGGGGTGTCGGCGACTACCGAAATCGCATCATCCAGGCCCTCCAGTACCGTCATGAAGCGTTCGTGCGCGGCTGTCAGGGCCTCGCGGATGCGCTTGGGCTCGGTGATGTCGGTCATGGAGGTCATCCAGCCGATTTGTTCGCCCTTGGGGTCACGCAGGGGGGACACGTACATGCGTGCCGTAAAGCGCGAGCCGTCGCGGCGCTGGGCCTCGATTTCCAGTCCGCTGCTGGGGGTGCGGCCAGACAACAGCTGGGCCAAGGTTTCGCGGTGGTGATCGTGCCGCCCGGGCAGCCAATAAGGAAAGGGCGCGGTGCGGCCGATCAGGTCGGCTTCGTTCCAGCCTATCATGCGGCAGAAGGCCGGATTGACATAGGCAATGCGGCCCTGCATATCGAATACCCGCATGCCGGTGGACATGGAGTTTTCCATGGCGCGCCGAAAGCCGGTCTCGGCAATCAGGGCGGATTCGGCCAGGGTACGAAAGCGGGTATAGCGCCACAGCGCCAGCAGGCTGAAGATGATGACCACCGACAAGGCAAAAACCACCATCATCAATCGCTGCTGGCGGGTTTCCTGATCGATGGTGACAAACATCACGCTGTCGCTTTGCAGGCGCTGCAGCCAGACGAACGCTCCCATGACGCATAGGTACAGCACCAGCACGCCGGCTGGCGTCAACCAGTACAGCCGACGGCTACGGCGAGCATGCTCGTAGAACGTCGTCGGGATCATAGACTTGCGGTGAGGATTTGCCATGGCCTTGTTGGTCTTGCGATTACCGCATTTTAGACGTGAAATCGATATTCAATATTTCACATAATAAAAATTCACACCACGAGATGAAATTTCACTTGTGCTAATGCCCGGTCTTTCCTAGAATGGCTGCAGGTGCCGGACGCCTGGATGCCATCATGCTCCAGACCCTCATGTCCGGCGCGTATTTCCAGGCAGGCGCGATGTGTGGTCGCGTCCCCGAACCACACCCCAGGAGACACACCTCTATGTCCTCTCTTGAACAAGCCAACGCCGCTGTAGCGGATACAGACCAACAAGAAACCCAGGAATGGCTCGATGCGCTCGAAGCCGTCCTCGACCGGGAAGGGGCCGATCGCGCTCACTTCCTGATCGAGAACCTGATTGATCTGGCGCGCCGCTCTGGTGCGCATATTCCTTATTCGCTGAATACTGCGTACGTCAATACCATCCCCCCCGGGCTGGAACCCCCGCATCCCGGCAACATGGTGCTGGAAGAACGCATCCGTTCCTACATCCGCTGGAATGCCATGGCCATGGTCGTCAAGGCCAACAAGGTCGAACCCGCCGACGGCGGCAGCCTGGGCGGGCATATTGCATCGTTCGCCTCGCTGGCCACGATGATTGAATGCGGCCAGAACCACTTCTGGCACGCCGAATCCCCCGATCACGGCGGCGACCTGGTCTACTTCCAGGGGCACTCCTCGCCCGGCATGTATTCACGCGCCTTCCTCGAAGGCCGCCTGACCGAGGAAAACCTCGACTGGTTCCGCCAGGAAGTCGGCGGCAAGGGCAAGGGTCTGTCCTCTTATCCCCACCCGAAGCTGATGCCCAGCTTCTGGCAGTTCTCCACGGTTTCCATGGGCCTGGGGCCCATGATGGCGATTTATCAGGCGCGCTTCCTGAAATACCTGCATGCCCGTGGTCTGGCCGATACGGCAGGCCGCAAGGTCTGGGTGTTCCTGGGCGACGGCGAAATCGACGAACCCGAATCCTTGGCCGCCATTGGTTTGGCCTCGCGTGAAAAGCTCGACAACCTGATCTTCGTGGTCAATTGCAACCTGCAGCGCCTGGACGGTCCCGTGCGCGGCAACGGCAAGATCATCCAGGAACTCGAAGGCGCTTTCCGGGGCAACGGCTGGAATGTGCTCAAGCTCATCTGGGGCGGTTATTGGGATCCTCTGTTTGCCCGTGACAAAGAAGGCATACTGCGCCGCGTCATGGAAGAAACCGTCGATGGCGAATACCAGGCCTATAAGGCCAATGACGGCAAATTCGTGCGCGAAAAATTCTTCGGCAAGCATCCGAAGCTGCTGGAAATGGTCAGCCGCATGAGCGACGAAGACGTCTGGCGCCTGAATCGCGGCGGTCACGATCCGCATAAGGTCTATGCTGCCTTTGCCGCCGCTGCCGGCCATACGGGCCAGCCATCGGTGATTCTGGCCAAGACCATCAAGGGCTATGGCATGGGTCATTCAGGTCAGGCCAAAAACCCGACCCACCAGCAGAAAAAACTGGATGTGGATTCCGTGCGCGAGTTCCGCGATCGCTTCAATATCCCCATCCCCGACGATCAGGTCGATCAGATTCCGTACTTCAAACCGGCCGCTGATTCGCCGGAAATGAAATACCTGCACGAACATCGCCAGGCGCTGGGTGGCTATCTGCCGCACCGCCGCGAAAAGGCCGACGAGTCCCTGCCTGTGCCCGATCTGGACGCCTTCAAGGCCGTGCTGGAACCCACCGTCGAAGGCCGTGAGATTTCCACCACCCAGGCCTTTGTGCGGGTGCTGAACCAAATTCTGCGCGACAAGGCCCTGGCACCGCGCGTCGTGCCTATCCTGGTTGATGAGTCCCGTACCTTCGGTATGGAAGGTCTGTTCCGCCAGATCGGCATCTAC
Organism: Castellaniella sp.; assembly: GCF_034675845.1. Classification (NCBI taxonomy): domain Bacteria; kingdom Pseudomonadati; phylum Pseudomonadota; class Betaproteobacteria; order Burkholderiales; family Alcaligenaceae; genus Castellaniella; species Castellaniella sp. Next base: position 84,487 of record NZ_JAUCCU010000001.1, on the reverse strand, counting down.
GCCCCCGAAGGCCAGAAGTACGTGCCTGTCGACAAGGGCCAGGTGATGTACTACCGCGAAGCGGAAAACGGTCAGTTGTTGCAGGAAGGCATTAATGAAGCCGGTGGCTTCAGTTCCTGGATTGCCGCGGCCACGTCGTATTCCGTCAGCAACACCATCATGATCCCGTTCTTCATCTATTACTCGATGTTCGGGTTCCAGCGCTTTGGCGATCACGCCTGGGCAGCAGGCGATATGCTGGCCCGTGGTTTTGTGCTGGGCGGCACCGCCGGGCGCACGACCCTGAATGGCGAAGGCCTGCAGCACGAAGATGGCCACAGCCATATTCAGGCTTCGCTGATTCCCAACTGCATCGCGTATGACCCCGCCTTTGCCCACGAGGTCGCCGTCATTATCCGCAGCGGTCTGCAGCGCATGATGCACGACCAGGAAGACGTGTTCTTCTACATCACCGTGATGAACGAAAACTACGCCCAGCCGGGCCTGAAGGCCGGCGACGAGGACGGTATTCTGCGGGGCATGTATAAGCTTCAGTCCAGCGCAAAAACAGCGGATACACATGTCCAGCTGATGGGCTCCGGCACGATTTTGCGTGAAATCATGGCAGCCCAGGAATTGCTCGAAAAAGACTGGGGCATTACCTCCGACGTCTGGAGCGCCACCAGCTTCACCGAGTTGCGCCGCGACGGTCTGGATGTCGAACGCCATAATCTGTTGCACCCGACCGAGACACCTCAGGTGCCTTACGTCACGCAGCAGCTCCAGGGCACCAAGGGTCCGATCATCGTTTCCACCGACTACATCAAGGCCTATGGCGACATGATCCGTCCGTTCATTCCGGATGGCCGCCACTTCAAGGTCCTGGGTACCGATGGCTACGGACGCTCCGACTTCCGTTCTGAACTGCGCAAGCACTTCGAAATCGACCGTCATTTCATCGTTCTGGCCGCTTTGCGCAGCCTGGCCGACGAAGGCACGATCGATATCGCCAAGTGCGCCGAAGCCATTGCCAAGTACGGGATCGAGGCCGATAAGGCCAACCCGCATCACGCCTAAGGAGGACGGACAACATGAGCACAACCGTGGAAATCAAAGTCCCCGATATCGGTGATTTCGACCAGGTCGACGTCATTGAAATCCTGGTGGCTGTGGGCGACACCATCGTCGCCGAGCAAAGCCTGATCACCGTCGAATCCGACAAGGCCTCGATGGAAATTCCCGCCTCCCAGGGCGGGGTGGTCAAATCCATCAAGATCAAGGTCGGCGACAAGGTCACCGAAGGCTCCGTCATCCTCGAGGCCGAGACCTCCGAGGCCGCCGCCGCGCCGGCGGCCAAGGCCGAACCCGCCCCTGCGCCAGAAGCGCCTAAGGCGGCTGCGCCAGCGCCCGCTGCCGCCCCGGCTCCGGCCGCCCCCCCGGCGCCGGTGATGGCGTCTAGCGCGCCGGATCGTGCGTCGCCCACTGCGGCCTTTGCCGAGGCGGATGTACCCTTGCGCAATCTGCCGCATGCGTCGCCTTCAGTACGTAAGTTCGCCCGCGAACTGGGCGTTAATCTGGCCCAGGTCACCGGCAGTGGCGATAAAAATCGCATCACGGCTGACGACGTTCGTGCCTATGTCAAACAGGCGCTGTCCACCGGCGGTACCAGCCCGGTGGGCTCCACCCTGCCAGGGGGCGAGGGCTTTAGCGTGCTGGGCTGGCCCAAGGTCGATTTTGCCAAGTTCGGCGAAATCGAATCACGTCCGCTGTCGCGCATCAAGAAAATTTCCGGGGCAAACCTGCATCGAAATTGGGTCATGATTCCCCACGTCACGAACAACGACGTGGCCGACATCACCGATCTCGAAGCCCTGCGCCAGCAGGTCAATGCCGAAAACAAGAGTGCCGGCGTCAAGCTCACGATGCTGGCTTTCCTGATCAAGGCCGTGGTGGCCGCGCTGAAGAAGTTCCCGGAATTCAATGCCTCGCTGGATGGCGACAACCTGGTCCTGAAGCACTACTATCACATCGGCTTTGCGGCGGATACGCCCAATGGCCTGGTGGTTCCCGTGATTCGTGACGCGGACAAGAAAGGCGTGCTGGAAATTGCTGCCGAGACCTCCGCACTGGCCGCGCAGGCACGTGACGGCAAGCTCTCGCCGGCCCAGATGCAGGGTGGTTGCTTCTCGATTTCGTCTCTGGGCGGCATCGGCGGCACCGATTTCACCCCGATCATCAATGCCCCCGAAGTCGCTATTCTTGGCGTGTCACGCTCCAGCATCCAGCCGGTCTGGGATGGCAAGAAAGACTTTCGTCCCCGCCTGATGCTGCCCCTGTCGCTGTCCTATGATCATCGGGTCATCGACGGTGCCTCTGCGGCCCGCTTCAATGCCTATCTGGGCGGCTTGCTGGCGGACTTCCGCCGCATCATCCTGTAAGGAGGCATGCATGAGCATCAATGACGTCAATGTGCCGGATATCGGTGATTTCGACCAGGTCGATGTCATCGAAATTCTGGTGGCAGTGGGCGATACCATCGCCCCCGAACAAAGCCTGATCACCGTCGAATCCGACAAGGCCTCCATGGAAATTCCGTCCGACCAGGCCGGGGTCGTCAAGGAGATCCTCGTCAAGGTCGGCGACAAGGTCGCCCAGGGCGCAACCATTCTCAAGATCGAAGCCGCAGCCGCTCCGGCGCAGGATGCCGCCCCCAAAGCGGCTGCCGCGCCTGCGGCCTCGGCTGCCCCGGCTGCCGCTCAGGCAGCAGCCGCACCGACTCCGGCTCCCGTTGCCGCCCAATTCAGCGGCGCGGCGGATGCCGATTACGATGTGCTGGTGCTGGGTGCTGGTCCTGGCGGCTATTCGGCTGCCTTCCGGGCAGCCGATCTGGGCCTGAAGGTCGTTTTGGTCGAACGCTACGCTACCTTGGGCGGGGTCTGCCTGAATGTCGGTTGCATCCCCTCCAAGGCCTTGCTGCACACCGTTGCTGTGCTTGAAGAAGCCCAGGCCATTGCCGCCCACGGCATTCGTTTCGGGAAGCCCGAAATCGACCTGGACGGCTTGCGCGGCTACAAGGATAGCGTGGTGGGCAAGCTCACCGGCGGCCTGGCCGGCATGGCCAAGGCGCGTAAGGTCACGGTCGTCCGGGGCAAGGGCGCTTTTGCTGATCCGCATCACCTCACCGTCACGGCGGCTGATGGCCAGCAGACCACCATCAAGTTCGCCTCCGCCATCATTGCGGCGGGTAGCCAGTCGGTCAAGCTGCCTTTCTTGCCCGATGATCCCCGGATTGTCGATTCCACGGGCGCACTGACCCTGAAGTCCATTCCACAGCGCATGCTGATTATTGGCGGGGGCATTATCGGCCTGGAAATGGGCACGGTTTATTCCGCGCTGGGCGCACGCCTGGATGTGGTCGAGATGTTGCCGACCCTCATGACGGGCGCCGACCGTGATCTGGTCAAGGTCTGGGACAAGATGAACGCAAAGCGTTTCGATCACGTCATGCTCAAGACCAAGACCGTGGGCGCCGAGGCCAAGGCAGATGGCATCTGGGTCACCTTCGAGGGCGAATCCGCCCCCAAAGAGCCCCAGCGCTATGATCTGGTGCTGCAAGCCGTGGGGCGTGCGCCCAACGGCAAGTCCATCGGTGCGGAAAACGCCGGGGTGGCGGTCAGCGACCGTGGCTTCATTCCGGTGGATACGCAGATGCGCACCAATGTGCCGCATATCTACGCCATCGGCGACATCGTGGGTCAACCCATGCTGGCCCACAAGGCCGTGCACGAGGCCCATGTCGCCGCCGAAGTCATTGCCGGCGAAAAAGCCTACTTCGACGCCCGCGTGATTCCATCGGTGGCCTACACCGATCCCGAGGTCGCCTGGGTTGGCCTGACCGAAGAAGCAGCCAAGCAAGACGGCATTGCCCTGAAGAAAGGTCTGTTCCCGTGGCAGGCTTCGGGACGCGCCATCGCGAATGGCCGTGACGAGGGCTTCACCAAGCTCCTGTTCGACGCCGAGACCGGTCGCATTCTGGGTGGCGGCATCGTCGGCACTCACGCAGGCGACCTGATTGGTGAAGTTGCGCTGGCCATCGAGATGGGCGCGGATTCCGTGGATATCGGCAAGACCATCCACCCGCACCCCACCTTGGGGGAATCCATCGGCATGGCCGCCGAGGTCGCCGACGGACATTGCACGGACGTACCGCCCGCCCGACGCAAGTAAGGGGGACCCCCACGCTGCGCCTTTGGCTTGCTGCCCCCCGAGGGGGCGCCTTCGCCTTGGGGCGGCCCGGCGGCGAAGGGCCATTTGCAATGGGGGTAATCGGCGGCTTTATGAATGGCAGGTGCTACTATCGGCACCTGCCGTTTTACTTGTGGTTTGCATACTTATGTCTACTTCTGCTCCTGCATCTGGTTCTCCTCTGGCTGATTGGCTGACTTATCTGGAAACGCTGCACCCCAAGGCCATTGATTTGGGCCTGGATCGCATCCGTCGCGTGGCCGAACGCATGGATTTATCGCTGGATTGCGTCAAGATCACGGTGGCGGGCACCAATGGCAAAGGCTCTACCTGCGCCATGCTTGAAGCCATCTTGCTGGATGCCGGTTATCGGGTGGGTCAATACACGTCGCCCCATCTGCTGCGCTTCAACGAGCGCATCCGCATCAATGGCCAGGAGGCCTCGGACGAAGACATCGTCGCTCAGCTTGAGCGCATCGAGTCCGCCCGAGGGGACACGACCCTGACGTACTTTGAAATGACGACGCTGGCGGCTTTGCTGTTGTTTCAGAAGACGCCACTGGATGCACTGGTGCTGGAAGTCGGCCTGGGTGGACGGCTGGATGCTGTCAACCTGATCGATACGGACTGTGCCATCCTGACCAGTGTGGATCTGGATCACACCGCTTATCTTGGCAATACCCGCGAAGCCATTGGTTGGGAAAAGGCCCATATTTTCCGTCCGGGCACGCCCGCGATCTGTGCCGACCCTGTTCCGCCCCAGACCGTGCTGGATTATGCTCAGGAAATCGGCGCGGATCTCTGGCGCTTTGGACTGGATTTCAATTATTCCGGCGACCGCCAGCAATGGGCTTACGGCGGACGTGGTCAGCGACGCAATGCCCTGGGCTATCCGGCGCTGCGCGGCGCCAATCAGCTGATCAATGCCTCGGCCGCCCTGGCGGCCCTGGAAAGCCTGCGTGATCGTCTGGTGGTCACCCAGCAAAACGTGCGCCAGGGTCTGCTGCATGTCAGCCTGCCGGGCCGTATGCAGATCCTGCCTGGCCTGCCAGCCACGATTCTGGATGTCGGCCATAACCCTCATGCGGCTGCCGCTTTGGGGCAGAACCTGGACAGCATGGGACATTACCCCCACACGTACGCGGTGGTGGGCATGCTGCACGACAAGGAAATCGAAGCCACCTTGTCGCGCCTGACACGACGCGTGGATCGCTGGCTGTGCGCCACGCTGGACGGGCCACGCGGGACCAGCGCCCAGGAACTTGCAGACATCGTGCATCGCATCACTGGCGATGTGGCGCCGGTCGATACTTTCGTGGCCCAAACCGCCGAACTCAAGCGCGGCGACAGCAAGCCCGGTGTCAGGGCCGCGCCCCGGCCCGCCATCCAGGCCCGGGATGTACAAGTATCCACTTTTGACAGTCCGGAACAAGCCTTTGCACAGGCCCGTCAACTGGCCACCGACAATGATAGAATTCTTGTATTCGGGTCATTTGCGACGGTCGGCCCGGTGTTGCAGGTTCTGCGCCTCGAAGGCAGGGACGTGCTTTCTTGATTGGGTGGGCGCGTCGGCCTGCCTTTGCTAATGGGTAAGCTGCACGATGTTTTTTCGTCACGGGTCCAACTCGGATAAACGCGCCACCTCACGCGCCGGTAGTGCCACCCAGCTTAAAGAACTCCGCACCAAGGCTCGCCGCCGCTTGATCGGCGCCTTGGCCTTGGTGCTGGCTGCGTTTATTGCTGTCCCCTGGCTGTTTGACGAACCGCCAGCCCCAGAACACGTTCAGGCGCCCATTGTCGTTCCGGCCCCGCCCGATGGCTTGTCGCCTCAGTTGGCCGATGCCACGGCATTGCCCGGCGCTGCTGTTGCCGGTGGGCAGGTATCTCCGGATTCTGCTGCCGTCAGTGGTTTGCCTGCTGATACTAGCCCCCTGGCCGCAGCATCGGACCCAACGGCATCAGTCACCAGCGGCACTGTTGTGCCATCCCCCCTGCCTGCGCAGTCGGCCACCAGCACGCCGCCCGCGCCACAGGCCCAGCTTACGCCGCCGACTGCGGCTCCAAAACCCACCCCTGAGCCCCCAAAACCAAAACCTGCGCCCAAACCTGCGGACCGCACGGACGATGGGTCGGTGGCCCTGGCCCTGTTGGCCGGCAAGGCCCCAAATACTCCCCGCAGTACGGGCAGTTCAGCAGCCCAGGGACGCTATTACCTGCAAGTGGCTGCCTATACGACGGAACAAGACGCTCAGGCGCGTCGCAATAGCTTAAGCCAGGCCGGCGTCACAGATGCCTACGTCGAGCCCGGTCAATCCGGCGGACGCACGGTCTACCGGCTGCGCGTCGGGCCATTTGGCTCGCACGAGGCCGCCCAGGCTGCTCAGACCCGTCTGCGTGCGCTGGGTTATCAAAATGGCCTGATTTCCGACAAGTGACCAGCTTCGATTACATCGTCTTGGGTATTGTGCTGGTCTCCAGCGTGATTGGCTTGCTGCGCGGATTTTTGCGCGAAGTCTTATCCCTGGTCGCTTATGTGGCCGCTTTCGTGGCTGCGATCTGGTGGGGACCCAGCGCCTCGGTATGGCTGGCCAGCCTGATCGAAAATGGGCTCTTGCGCACGCTGGCTGCGTATGGTGCTGTCTTCATCCTGACCCTGTTGGCTGTGGGGCTGCTGAATATGGCGCTGGGCGCTTTGGTGGATCGCACTGGCCTGACGCCCGCCGATCATGGTCTGGGCGCGGTTTTCGGGGCAGGGCGCGGGCTGGTGCTGGTGTTGGCGCTGGTGGGGCTGGCGGGTTACACCGAACTGCCCCAAGAGCCTTGGTGGCAGCAGTCCCGCACGGTCGGAGCCTTGGTCAAAGGTTTTCAGCAAATCAAACTCATGTTGCCACCCGATGTGGCGCAGATACTTCCTTATCAGTCTTCTACGGATACCAACTAGCATGTGCGGAATTGTGGGTGTGATGGGCAAAGCGCCCGTCAATCAGCTGATTTATGACAGCCTGCTGCTGTTGCAGCACCGGGGGCAGGACGCCGCTGGCATTGCCACCGCGCATGATGATTACTTCAGCATGCACAAGGCGCATGGCTTGGTGCGCGATGTATTCCGGACCCGCAATATGCGTGCGCTGCCTGGCAATAGCGGGCTGGGCCAGGTGCGCTATCCCACGGCAGGCTCTAGCGCCAGTGTAGACGAGGCCCAACCGTTTTACGTCAATGCACCGTTTGGCATTACCTTTGTGCATAATGGCAATCTGACCAATTGGCGTGAACTGCGCGAGGCCCTATTCAAGCACGACCGGCGTCACATCAATACCAACTCGGATTCCGAAGTGTTGCTCAATGTTTTTGCCCACGAGCTGCAGCAGGCTTCCGATGGCGTCACACTGGATGCCAATGCGGTGTTCCAGGCGGTGCGCGCCGTGCACCGTCGTGCCAAGGGCGCGTATGCCGTGATTGCCCGCATCAGTCATTTCGGTTTGGTGGCATTTCGCGATCCCCACGGCATCCGGCCCCTGTGCCTGGGGCGCCATGACACGGATGCCGGCCCGGAATGGATGTTGGCCTCTGAGTCCGTCGCACTGACCGGCAGCGGCTTCAGTCTGGTGCGTGATATCGAGCCTGGCGAGGCCCTGGTCATTACCGAGGACGGTGAACTCAACCACGAATTGTGCGCCGAGCCTGGCCAGCCACAAACCCCCTGCGTTTTCGAATACGTTTATTTTGCGCGCCCGGATTCCGTCATGGATGGCATTTCGGTGTACGACGCACGTCTGCAGATGGGGGAATATCTGGCGGACAATGTGGCGAAATCCCTGCGTCTGGGGGATATCGACGTGGTCATGCCTATCCCCGATTCCTCCCGCCCATCGGCCATGCAACTGGCTTCCCACCTGGGATTGAATTATCGCGAAGGCTTCATCAAGAACCGTTATATAGGGCGCACCTTTATCATGCCGGGTCAGGCCGTGCGAAAAAAATCCGTGCGCCAGAAGCTCAGTGCCATCGACCTGGAATTTCGCGGCAAAAACGTGCTGCTGGTCGATGACTCGATTGTCCGTGGCACGACCAGCCGGGAAATCGTCGATATGGCGCGGGCTGCGGGCGCCAACAAGGTCTATTTTGCCTCGGCGGCCCCCGCCGTGCGCTACCCCAATGTCTATGGCATCGACATGCCCACCCAGGCCGAATTGATCGCGACTGGCCGTGACACCCAGCAGGTGGCCCGGGAAATCGGGGCGGATGGTCTGGTCTACCAGGAACTGGCCGATCTGGAACAATCCTTGCGCGACTTGAACCCGGCCCTGCAGACATTTGAGTCGTCTTGTTTCAACGGCCAGTATGTGACGGGTGATATCGATGCCGCTTATTTGCAGCGTCTCAGCCAAAGCCAAGGCCAGTCCCTGCGTTCAGGGGCCATGGTGGCCCCCGCCGAAGACGCCTGAATCAAACGTCTTTGCCCCAAGTGGGTGGCCTGTTCAGGCGCGCGCCCGGCGCAGCAGCACCCACAGCGTCAGGATGGCGCTGACGACGAACAGCAGCAGCCCCCACAGGGCGTACTCCATGCCCAGCAGACTGACCCGGGCGTCTGCGCAGGTGGCGTAGATGCCAAACAGCCAGGGCAGGGCGGCATCCAGGCCGGACTGGGTGATGAAGGTATCGGCAAAGGTCTGGGCGCACGAGAACGCCTGGGATGCCACGGTGTACTGATACCAGGCGGCGACAATGCCCGAGATCGACAGCGCCGCAGCCAGGGCAGCCCCCAGGCGGCGTACCCAAGCCGAGCCCCAGCCCGTGCCGGTCAGTATGCACACGGCAGCAATGGCCAGCAGGATCAGCCGTTGCAACACGCACCAGGCGCAGGGCCGCATGTCGAAGGCGTATTGGGATACCAGGGCAAAGCCCACCGCTGCGAGGCACAGAAAGGCAACGAATTGCAAAATTTTATCGGCGCAAGTGATTTTCATGAGTGTGATGGTGGTGAAAATAAAGAAATAAGATGCTCAGAGAGTACCCGTCAGGGCGTCAAATAAGTGGCGCTCGAATTGCCGCTGCGTGCGCGGATGCTCCAGAACCTTGCCCTGGACAATGAATATATCCTCTACGCGATCACCCAGGGTCATGATCTTGGCCATTTTCAGATTGATCTCATGTTGGGTGAATACGCGGGCCAGGTCGTGCAGCAGGCCGACGCGGTCGGCTGCCGTCACGGATAAGCGCCATGCCCCTCCGGGCTCATCGGCCTGCAGGCTGATGACCGGCATGATGGGAAATACGCGCGAGCGCCGGGAGCTGCGGCGCAGGGTCGATGCTGCCTTGATATCCGTGGGGCGTGTTTGCAGCGCCTCCAGTAGCTCATGCTCGATCAAGGTCGCATGCGAACGATAATCCCGATCGGCATCCGGCAGCAGCACGATAAAGCTATCCAGCGCCCAGCCCTGGCGGGTGGTGTGGATTCTGGCATCCTGGATGCTCAGGCCGTGGCGGTCGAAATAAGTGCAGATATCCATGAACAGATCGGCCCGGTCCGGAGCATAGGCCAGTACTTGCAGGGCTTCGCTCTGGCCCAGTACCCGGGCGCGGACTACCGGGTCCGGTCCTTCAAAGCAATGGTATAGATGACGGGTGTGCCACGCGATCTCGTGGGCTTCATGGCGCAGAAAATAGGCTACGTCCAGTTGGGACCAGAATGCGTTGCGACTTTCGTCGCGCAGGCCCAGGCGGCGGATTTCCGCAGTGGCGGCTTCCTTGCGTTGCGCCAGAATTGTGCCGGTATCGGGGCGTGCCCCCCCCAGCGCCGCCAGGGTCTGATGGTATAGGTCTTCCAACAGCTTGCCTTTCCAGCTGTTCCAGACTTTAGGGCTGGTGCCGCGGATATCGGCAACGGTCAGCAGATAAAGCGCATCCAGGCGGCGCTGTGAGCCCACCAGCGCGGCAAAGCCGTGGATCACGCGAGGGTCGCTGAGGTCGCGTTTTTGGGCGACTTGCGACAGGCTGAGGTGCTCGCGGACCAGGAACACCAGAAAATCGATTTGCGTGGCGCTGAACTGGTGCTGGCGCGCAAATCGGCGTACTTCGTCCGCACCCAGTTGGGAATGATCGCCTCCGCGACCTTTGGCAATATCGTGGAACAAAGCTGCGACATACAGCAGCCAGTGCTCGTCCAGATCAGCAATCAGCTGGCTGGCCAGCGGGTTTTCCTGGGCGTGTTCCGGCATGGTAAAGCGCCGCAGGTTGCGAATCACCATCAAAATATGCTGATCTACGGTATAGGCGTGAAACAGGTCGTGCTGCATCTGTCCGACGATGCGCCGAAATACGGGCAGATAGCGCGGCAAAATATTCCACATCGTCATGTCGCGCAGGGCATGGACGATGCCCTGGGGTTGCTGCAGAATCTGCAAAAACTGATGCCGATTGACTGGGTTGCGACGAAATTGTGCATCGATCAAGCGCCGGGCATGCCAGATGGCCCGCAATGTCCCGGCTGCCATGCCCTGCAGTTCAGGGTGCTGCTGGCGCACCAGAAACACCCGCAGCAGCAAGGCGGGGTTGCGCTCGAAGGCATCGGCGCGGCGCAGAGTCAGATGCCCGCGCAGCGCATAAAAATCGTCATCCAGATCGATGGCTGGTGCTTGGGGCTGGGGGAAAATATGTTCCTCCAGGCTTTGCATCAACAGGCGGTTGACCTGGCAGACGACGCGTGCCGCCCAGTAGTAGCGTTGCATCAGCAGCTCGCTGGCGCGCCGGTGTGTCTGGTCCTTGAAGCCGTAGACCTGTGCCAGACGGGGCTGCAGATCGAATAGCACCCGGTCTTCGCGACGTCCCGACAGCAGGTGCAGTTCGATGCGCAGGCGCCTGAAGGCTTGTTCGGCGCGGCGCAGCGAGCGAAATTCGGTCGGAGTCAGCAAATCCGTGGCGGCGACAGCCTTCCAGGTGCTGCCCAGGCCCGCGGCGCGGGCCAGCCACAGCAGGACCTGCAAGTCGCGCAGTCCGCCGGGGGCTTCCTTGCAGTTGGGTTCCAGCGCGTAGGGGGTGTCCTGGTGGCGGGCGTGGCGCTGCTGCATTTCTGTGCGTTTGGCCAGAAAAAAAATTCGCAGGGGTCCAGGTCGGCCTGCATCTGTTGGCGAAAGCGCTGAAACAAGGCGCGGCCACCCACCAGCCAACGGGCTTCCAGCAGGGCGGTCTGTACGGTGATGTCGGCGGCGGATTCATGCCGACATTGCGCCAGTGTGCGCACGCTATGGCCAGGTTCCAGGCCGATATCCCATAAGGCGGCCAGCAGCGCTTCGATGCGTTCCCGGTCTTGCGCATCCGGGCTGTGCTCCAGCAGAATCAGGATATCCAGATCGGACCCTGGGTAGAGTTCGCCGCGACCATAGCCGCCGACCGCCGCCACGCAGGCCCCATCCGGAGCCGGGTGGATGGATAGCAATCTACGGACGGCACCATCGGCGATCCGCCGCAGGGTGCTCAGGAGAGTGTCCGGGCGCAGATGCTGGCGATAGGCTGCGATTGCTTGGGCCCGCTGCGCCTGCAACTGGCTGCGCAAGGCGGCAACACCGTCCTGCGACATAGAGGTCATGCAGGCGTTGAGGCCTGAATAAAGGCGGGTGGTGCCGGCATGCCGGGCGAGACGGTCAGAACCTCGTAGCCGTCATCGGTCACCAGGATGCTGTGCTCCCATTGGGCCGACAGGCTGTGGTCGCGGGTGACCACGGTCCATTGGTCCGCCAGGGTACGGATTTCGCGCCGTCCGGCGTTGATCATGGGCTCGATGGTGAAGATCATGCCAGCCTGCAGGCGCACCCCCGTGCCGGGTTTGCCATAATGCAGGACCTGGGGGTCTTGGTGAAAACGCTGACCCACGCCGTGGCCGCAGTATTCGTGCACCACGGAAAAGCCAGCGGCTTCGGCATGTTTCTGGATTGCGTGGCCGATGTCCCCCAGCGTTGCCCCCGGTCGCACCTGGGCGATGCCCAGCCACATGCATTCGTACGTGGTCTCGGCCAGGCGGCGGCCCAATATTGTGGGTTCGCCCACGTAATACATGCGGCTGGTATCGCCGAACCAGCCATCCTTGATGATGGTGATGTCCATGTTCAGGATATCGCCGTTTTTCAGGACCTTGTTGCCGGGGATGCCATGGCAGATGACATGATTGACCGAAATGCAGATCGAGGCGGGGTAGGGAGGGTAGCCCGGAGGGGCATAGCCGACCGTGGCGGATTTGACCTTCAGCTCGTTGGTCAGATAATCCATGCACAGACGCTCGAGTTCCCCGGTGGTGATGCCGGGGCGCACATGCGGTTCCAGATAGTCCAGAATGCTGGCGGCGGCCTGGCAGGCAGCACGCATCTGATCGAGGTCCTGAGGGTCTGTGATAAGAGGAATCATGAGGAAGCTTGCCGAAAATGTATTAAGAATAGTAGAATTATAGGCTTCGCTATAAATAGCGTGCAGGGCCATCCATGGGTGTTTGCGGACGCCACTGAATCACATTCAATGTTAGTCCCGGATGCTGGCCCTGTACAAGACCCAACCCTTTGGAGAAATCTACATGAGTCTCATGCGCGAAATGCTGGAAGCTGGTGTTCACTTTGGTCACCAGACCCGCTACTGGAACCCGAAAATGGCCGAATACATTTTCGGTCAACGCAATAAAATTCACATCGTCAACCTCGAGCGCACAGTCGAGAAATACCTGGAAGCCAGCCAGTTTGTGCGCCAGGTGGCGGCTCGCGGCGGCAATGTGCTGTTTGTGGGCACGAAACGCTCCGCGCGCGAGATCCTCGCTGTCGAAGCCCAGCGCTGCGGCATGCCTTATGTCGACAGCCGTTGGCTGGGCGGCATGATGACGAACTTCAAGACCGTCAAAGCCTCCATCAAGCGCCTCAAGGAAATGGAAGCCCAGCAGGCTGAAGGCGTCACCGAGCACATGAGCAAAAAAGAAACCCTCATGTTCGAACGTGAACTCGCCAAGCTGAATAAATCCATCGGCGGCATCAAGGACATGAACACCTTGCCCGAAGCGCTGTTTGTGATTGACGTCGGCTACCACAAGATTGCCGTGGCTGAAGCCCATACCCTGGGTATTCCGGTGATTGGCGTGGTGGATACCAACCACTCGCCCGAAGGCATCGATTATGTCATTCCTGGCAATGATGACTCCAGCAAGGCCATCGCGCTGTACGCTCGCGGCATGGCGGATGCCGTGCTGGCTGGCCGCGAACAAAGCATCAATGGCCTGGTCGAAGAACTCGCCGAGGGCGAAGAATTCATTGAGGTCGAACAAGACCACCAAGAGGATTAATTCCTCTTTCATGCCGCCTAGGCCAGCCCTTGCGGGCTGGTAGTTCGATACCGGCATGCGCCGGTATCTGCATTGATCGAACAGGAGAATCTAATGGCTCAAATTACCGCTGCCATGGTCAAAGAACTGCGCGAAAAGACCGACGCGCCGATGATGGAATGCAAGAAAGCCTTGACGGAATCGGATGGCGATCTGGCCCGTGCCGAAGAACTGCTGCGCGTCAAGCTCGGCAGCAAGGCCTCGAAGGCAGCCAGCCGCGTCACGGCCGAAGGCCTGGTCGGCCTGCATATTGCCGCTGACGGCAAGCTCGGTGCCCTCGTCGAAGTCAACTGCGAAACCGACTTTGTCGCCAAGAACGACGACTTCATCGGCTTTGTCAATGAACTCGCCCGCTTGGTTGCCGAACAGAATCCGGCTGACATCGCCGCCCTGAGCGCCTGCGCACTGGGCGATGGCACTGTCGAGAGCACGCGCGCCGCGCTGGTTGGCAAAATCGGTGAAAATATGTCCGTGCGCCGTTTTCAGCGTTTCGAGACCGTCGATGGCCTGAACAGCTATGTGCACGGTGGTCGCATTGGCGTGCTGGTTGATTTTGCCGGCGCCGACGAAGTCGGTAAAGACTTGGCCATGCACATCGCCGCCACCAAGCCGCGTGCCTTGGATGCGGGGGGTGTGGATCCCGCACTGATCGCCGCCGAGCGTTCCGTGGCCGAACAAAAGGCCGAAGAATCGGGCAAGCCCGCTGAAATCGTCACCAAGATGGTGGATGGCGCGGTGCAGAAATTCCTCAAGGAAGTCACGCTGCTGTCCCAGCCCTTTGTCAAGAACGACAAGCAGTCGGTCGAGCAGATGCTGAAGGAAAAAAGCGCCCGCATCAATCGTTATGTCTTGTTCGTGGTGGGCGAGGGCATCGAAAAGAAATCAGAAGACTTCGCTGCTGAAGTCGCCGCTGCTGCCAGCGGTTCCTGATTTTCTTTGATTCAGGTACGATGGCATCGCGCCGTGTGCGCGGTGCCGTTTCACGTCAAAGCCCGCCGTTTTAATATTTATTGCCTTTCCAGGAACCTGGTGCATGTCAAATCCAGCCTATAAGCGCGTCCTCCTGAAATTATCCGGAGAGGCCCTGATGGGGGGGGATGCCTACGGCATCAACCGCGCAACCATCCTACGCATGACCGAGGAAATCCACGGCATTGTGTCTTTGGGGGTGCAGCTGGCCGTGGTGATCGGCGGAGGCAACATTTTTCGTGGCGTAGCACCTGGCGCTCAGGGCATGGACCGCGCCACTGCCGATTACATGGGCATGCTGGCCACCGTCATGAATGCTCTGGCCCTGCAAGACGCGCTGAAAAATCATGGTGTTGATACCCGAGTGCAATCAGCCTTGAACATTGATCAGGTGGTCGAACGCTACATTCGCCCCAAGGCCCTGCGCTACCTCGAGGAAGGCAAGGTCGTGGTGTTTGCAGCGGGTACCGGCAATCCGTTTTTCACGACGGATACCGCAGCGGCTTTGCGCGGCGCCGAGATCGGGGCGGAAATCGTCCTGAAGGCCACCAAGGTCGATGGCATCTACAGCGCAGACCCCAACAAAGACCCGAACGCCACACGCTATTCACGTATCAGTTTCGACGAGGCGATCGTCCGTCGCCTCGAGGTCATGGATGCCACCGCCTTTGCGCTGTGCCGCGACCAGAAACTCCCGATCAAGGTCTTTTCGATCAATAAACCTGGTGCCCTGCGCCGTGTTGTCT
The DNA here is from genome assembly GCF_034675845.1 of Castellaniella sp. Lineage (NCBI taxonomy): Bacteria > Pseudomonadati > Pseudomonadota > Betaproteobacteria > Burkholderiales > Alcaligenaceae > Castellaniella > Castellaniella sp. The sequence goes on along the minus strand of NZ_JAUCCU010000001.1, from coordinate 69,196 downwards.
GCGGCGACGACGAGGGCACTCTGGTTCAGGTATAGGAAACCGTCATGTCTCTTTCCGATGTACGCAGCTCGACCGACGAGCGCATGGGTAAGTCCATCGAATCTCTGAAGACCAGTCTTGGCAAGATCCGCACGGGCCGCGCCCATGCGGGAATTCTGGACCATGTCCAGGTCGAATACTATGGTTCGCCCGTACCGATCAGTCAGGTCGCCAATGTCTCTGTCATGGACGCCCGCACCCTCAGTGTGCAGGTCTGGGAAAAAACCATGGCCGCCGCTGTCGACAAGGCCATCCGCGAATCCGACCTGGGTCTTAACCCCATCGCCATGGGTGACAATATCCGGGTGCCGATGCCAGCCCTCACCGAAGAACGCCGCCGCGACCTGACCAAAGTCGTGCGGGGCGAAGGCGAGGACACCAAGGTCGCCGTGCGTAACTTGCGCCGCGATGCCAATGACACGCTTAAAAAACTGCTCAAGGACAAGGAAATCTCCGAGGACGATGATCGTCGCGCCCAGGATGAAATTCAGAAGCTGACAGACCGCTACGTGGCGGACATCGATAAGATCATCGCCCAAAAAGAAGCCGAGATCATGACGGTCTGACCGTCAGTCCCTCCAATCTCGCACCGCATGGTCCAAACCAGCTCAACCCTGAGCATTCCCCAGACCGGACAGGTTCCCTGCCACGTTGCCATCATCATGGATGGCAACGGACGCTGGGCCACCAAACGTCACTTGCCCCGCACGGCAGGTCATGTGCGCGGCGTACAAGCCGTGCGGCGCGCAGTCGAGGCCTGCGGACATCGGGGGGTTCGGTATCTCACGCTGTTTGCCTTCAGTTCGGAAAACTGGCGGCGGCCGGCCCACGAAGTCTCGGTGCTGATGCGGCTCTTTATCCGCACCCTGGAAAAAGAAGTCGACAAACTCATCGCTCAGGGGGTGTGCCTGCGCATCGTCGGCGACCTCAGTGCCTTTGATGCGAAGCTTCAGGATCTGATCCGCGAGGCCGAGCGCAAGACTGCCGGGCAAACCACGCTGACCTTGACCATTGCAGCAAACTACGGGGGCCGCTGGGATATTCTCCAGGCTGCTCAGGCATTACTCAGGGATCACCCCGAATTATCAGCGCATCCAGAACACCTGGACGAGGCTGCCCTGACTTCCAGGCTGGCCATGGCCTACGCCCCAGAGCCGGATCTCTTTATTCGGACCGGTGGCGAACAGCGCATTTCCAATTTCCTGATCTGGCAACTGGCTTACGCCGAACTCTATTTCACCGATTGTTTTTGGCCGGACTTCGGCGCAGTTGAAATCGACCAGGCCTTTGCTTGGTATCGAGATCGCGAACGCCGTTTCGGGCGCACCAGCGAACAGCTGCGCAGCCCGGCTTGACAGGGGATTACATGCTGCGTCAACGCATTCTGACTGCGATCGTTCTTTTACTGATCGTCGCTGCCGCCGTGACGGCGTCTACACCCTGGCCCATGCTGGCGCTGCTGGGCATCATGACAGGCTGCGCGCTATGGGAATGGTGGCGTCTGGTGTGGGCCAACGCTTTGGCGCGCAATGCAGGCGCCGTGCTGGTGGTTTGTGTGCTGGGCGTCGCATCGCGATTATTGGTGGATGGCCAGCCTGGGCTGATGACCCTTTCCAATACCTTGATCCTGCCATTGGCACTGCTGTTCTGGCTGCTGGCCGCGCCGTTCATGGTGCTGCGCGCCCAAGTCCCTGCGCATTGCCCTACTATAGGCTTGGCGCTGGCCGGGCTGGTCACTCTGGTGGCCACTTGGTATGCCTTGGCCTGGTTATTTGTCCAGCACGGCGCAGCCGCGCTGATTTCCCTCTGGGCGCTGATCTGGTGTGCGGATATTGCTGCTTATTTCGTGGGTCGCAGCCTGGGGCGCCATAAGCTTGCTCCTAAGGTAAGCCCCGGCAAAAGCTGGGAAGGTGCAGTGGGCGGGGTGATCTTTGCGACCCTGTGGCTGCTGGCCTGTGCGGCCTGGTGGCCCGATAGCTATGGCGCCTTGCTGCTGCCGCGCCTGGGTTGGTCGGGCCTGATTGTGGTCGGCCTGGTGTTGGCTGCCTGGTCCATTATCGGTGATCTCTTTGAGTCTCTCCTCAAAAGGCGTGCCGGGGTCAAGGACTCCAGCCAGTTGTTGCCTGGGCACGGTGGGGTATACGATCGCATCGATGCCGTCTTGCCCGTGGCGCCGGCTGCTGTTCTTTTGCTGATATTCGGATAAGCCATGTCTGCTGTGCAACACCTCTGTATTTTAGGATCGACAGGCTCCATTGGGGTCAGCACGCTGGATGTCGTGGCCAGGCATCCAGAGCGCCTGAAGGTCCATGCTTTGACCGCGCATAGCCGCATCGAAACCCTGGCCGCCCAGGCTGTCCGGCACGCTGCCCGCGTGGTCGTGGTGCCCGATGACGCTGCACGTCAGCGGTTTCTCGCCGCCTGGCCCGCTGGCCGACCCGTGCCTGAAATCCGGGTGGGGGCGCAGGCCTTGGCGGATACGGCGGCAGATCCCGACGTCACGGCGGTCATGGCGGCCATTGTGGGGGCTGCCGGCCTGCCTGGCGCGCTGGCTGCGGCCCGCGCCGGCAAGCGCGTGTTGCTGGCCAACAAAGAAGCCCTGGTGGCGGCAGGGGGCCTGTTCATGCAGGCGGTACGCAACCATGGCGCCGAATTGCTGCCGATCGACAGCGAACACAATGCCATTTTCCAATGCCTGCCCCAGTCAGCCGAACGCGCCCATGCGCCGACCCAGCCCGCCCCCGGGGTGCGCCGATTGCTGCTGACGGCGTCGGGCGGGCCGTTTCGCCGCACGGCACTGGATCAGCTGGAACACGTGACGCCCGATCAGGCCTGTGCCCATCCCAATTGGCGCATGGGACGAAAAATTTCGGTGGATTCGGCCACCATGCTGAATAAAGGCCTGGAGGTCATCGAGGCGCACTGGCTGTTTGCCATGCCAATGGAACGCATCCAGGTCGTCATACACCCTCAGAGTGTCGTTCACTCTATGGTCGAATACACGGATGGGTCCATTTTGGCGCAGCTGGGGCAGCCGGATATGCGCACCCCCATTGCCTATGGTCTGGCCTATCCGGATCGGATTGACAGCGGAGTCGGCCTGCTGGAACTGACCCGCCTGGGACATTTGGATTTTGAAACCCCGGATTTGCAGCGCTTTCCGTGTCTGGGTCTATCGCTGGACGCCTTGAAGCAGGGGCAGGGGGCTTGCATTGCCCTGAATGCGGCCAATGAAATCGCCGTGGCGGGTTTTTTGCAAGGCAAGATCCGCTATACGCAGATTCCAGAGATTATTGCGCACTGCCTGAATGAGTCCGCGCGCCTGGATTCCTCCATCCCATCATCGCTGGACGAGGTTCTGTATCTGGATGCCCGTACCCGGCGCACGGCGGCAGGCTACTGCCAGTTTGCCTGAATTCATACACGATGCTGCTGACCTTAACCGCTTTTATTGTCGCCCTCGGCCTTCTGGTCACTTTTCATGAATTCGGCCATTACTGGGTGGCGCGGCGCTGCGGCGTCCGGGTTTTACGCTTTTCCGTTGGTTTTGGGCCGGTATTGTTGCGCCGCCAGGATAGGCATGGCACCGAGTGGGCCTTGTCGGCCATTCCCTTGGGCGGCTACGTCAAGATGCTGGATGATGCGCCCGCTGGGGCGGACGAGGCGATGCGCCGGGCTGCATTCAACAACCAACCTTTGTCGCGCCGCGTGGCCGTCGTGGCCGCCGGCCCCATCGCCAATCTGCTGCTGGCCGCCTTGATCTACACGGTACTCAACCTCTGGGGCACCCAGCAGCCACTCGCGATCTTGGGCGCGCCGGCGGCCAATACCCCGGCGGCCTTGGCAGGCATCCAGGCGGGCGATACGCTGGCCGCCGTCGATGGGCAGGCCGTGGCATCCTGGCCCCAAGCGCGCTGGCAGTTGCTGGGGCCGATCACCGCAGGCGGTCAAGTGGACCTGGCCCTGGTGGGGCCGCGCCAGGATACACGGCACCTGACCCTGAATCTGCGCAGCCAGTTGCCCGATTCTGAAGGCATTGATCCTTTGGCCGAGGCCGGCCTGATTCTGCAGTCGGCGCAGCCACAGGTGGGCGAGCTGACCCCCGGTGGGGCAGCCCAGGCCGCTGGCCTGCAGCCTGACGACATCATTCTGGCGGTCGATGGCCAGCCGCAGGCCTCTGTGCAGGACTTGGTGCAGACCATCCAGCAGCATCCAGAGCAGCCGCTCATCTTGTCTGTTCAGCGGCAATCCGCCCGCTTTGATCTGACCATCACCCCCGCCGTCGTGCTGGAGGCAAATCAGCCCATCGGCCGCATTGGCGCACAAATCATGGCCTATCGACCCATGGTGCTGGTGCGCCTGGGGCCGCTGGATAGCCTGTGGACTGGTCTGAGCAATACGCTGGACATGAGTCTTTTTTCTGTGCGCATGATGGGCCAGATGATCATGGGAGCAGTCTCATGGCGTAATATCAGCGGGCCAGTCACGATTGCCGAATATGCAGGCCAGACCGCCCGCATCGGCCTGGAGGCCTATTTGCGCTTCTTGGCGCTGATCAGCATCAGCATCGGCGTCCTGAATCTGCTGCCGATTCCCATGCTGGATGGTGGGCATTTGCTGTTCTACCTGATCGAGGCCCTGCGCGGCGGCAGGCCTGTTCCTGAACACGTGCGTGACCACGCAACGCGTTTGGGCATGAGTCTTGTGCTCGCCCTGATGTTTCTTGCCTTGTTCAATGATTTTTCACGGCTTTTCAGGTGATCGCGTTGTGACTTACAATCGCGCATTACTTGTCTCTTGACCCTGCTACGGCTGAAAAGGATTGCCAGGATGTCGTCTCTTCGGAACTCTCGTCTCATCAAGCGTGCCATTCCCATGGTGCTGGCGGCGCTGCTGGCCCCTGCCATGGCGGCGGCATTCACGCCTTTTGTCGTGCAGGATATCCAGGTCCAGGGCGTCGAGCGGGTTGATCCCGGTACGATTTTCACTTACCTGCCCGTCAAGGTCGGCCAGACCTTCACCGAGGCAGAGGCCGCTACTGCCATCCAGAAGCTCTATTCGACTGGGTTTTTCAGTGATGTGAAGATCGATGCGCGCGGCAATGTGCTGGTGGTATCGGTCGCCGAACGTCCTACGATCGCTGCCATTACCTTCAATGGCATGCGTGAGTTCGACGCCAAAGCGCTGACCAAGTCCCTGGCACAGGTGGGTTTTGGTCAGGGGCGCGTGTTTGACCAGGCCATGCTGGATCGCGCTGTCTTCGAACTGAAGCAGCAATACTTGGCCAAGGGCAAATACGGCGTCCAGGTCAACCCAGTCATCACGCCCCTGCCGCGCAATCGCGTCGGCGTCAGCTTTGACATCTTCGAAGGCGGGGTCGCCACCATCGAGCGCATCGACTTTATCGGCAACAAGGCTTTTTCCGCCGGTACGCTCGAAGACCAGATGGAGCTCACCACCGGCGGCATGATGACGTGGTATACCGGTACCGATAAATATTCTCGCGAAAAACTCGAAGGCGACGTCGAGCGCATCCGATCCTACTACCTGAACAACGGCTATCTGGAATTCTCCATGGAGCCGCCCCAGGTCACGATATCCCCGGATCGCAAGCACATCTACCTGACCTTCTCTTTGCACGAGGGCGAGCCCTATACGCTGGGTCAGGTGGATCTGGCCGGCGATTTGCTGGGCCTGCAGGATAATCTGCAGCCCTTGCTGACCATCAAGGAAGGCGAAACTTTCTCGGCTGAAAAGACCAACGCGGTTGCCAAATCCATCAATGATTATCTGGGATCGCTGGGCTATGCCTTTGCCAACGTCAACCCCAGCCCCTCGTTGGATCGCGACACCCATGTGGCCCAACTGACGTTTTATGTTGATCCCGGTCGCCGTGTTTATGTGCGCCGCATCAATGTCGGGGGCAATACCCGCACGCGCGACGAAGTCGTGCGCCGCGAAATGCGCCAGCAAGAAGCCGCCTGGTACGACTCCTCCAGTATCCAGGCTTCAAAGGAGCGCATTGACCGCCTGGGATATTTCAGCGAACTGGACGTCAAGACCGATCCGATTCCGGGCTCGCCCGACGAGGTCGATGTCAATATCAATGTCAAAGAAAAGCCCACCGGCATGATTAACCTGGGGGTAGGGTACGGCACCACCGACAAGCTCATGCTGTCCGCCGGGATCAGCCAGGACAACGCCTTTGGCAGTGGCAACTCCCTGGCATTGAATATCAATACCAGCAAGACCAACCGTGCGGCAATCATCTCGCACACCAATCCCTATTGGACGCAGGACGGCATCAGCAAAACCACCTCGATCTACTACCGTCGACTGACACCTTACGATGTGTCGGACAGTGGCTCCTTGGGCTGGTACTCCAATGAATCCATGGGTTTAGGGCTTAACTTCGGGGTGCCTATCTCCGAGGTTGATCGTGTCTTCGCCGGATTTACCCTAGAGCGGAACTCTCTGCGCGACATGGTGATGGGGACCAATCTGGATAACAACCCCGCCCCGCTGGCGTATCAGAACTTTGTCCGCGAATATGGCGAAACAACGAATGCGGGTATTTTCAGCATAGGCTGGGCCAAGGACACCCGCGATAACGCCATGGCGCCGCACAAGGGTGGCTATACGCGCCTGGCAGCGGATATTTCCACGCTGGACCTGCGCTACTACAAGCTCTCCGGTCAACAGCAGTATTTCCTGCCGCTGGGGCGTGCCTTCACGCTGGCACTGAATGGTCAGGTCGATTGGGCCAAAACCTACGGCGGCGACAGCAAGCCCTTCCCGGTGATCAAAAACATGTATGCTGGGGGCATCGGCTCGGTGCGCGGCTACGAAGGTGCCTCACTGGGGCCTCGCGATACCTTGACCGATACCTTCCTGGGGGGCTCACGGCGCATTGTCGGCAATGTCCAGTTGTACATGCCTTTCCCTGGCGCCTCCAGAGACCGCACCCTGCGTTGGTTCCTGTTCTCCGACGTAGGCCAGGTCACCACCACGGATAATTCAGGTTGCCCGCAAGGTCAGGATAATCGTGTGGCTGATCCCTGCGGTTGGAAATACTCCGCCGGTATCGGGCTGTCCTGGGAATCTCCATTGGGACCCTTGCAGTTATCGGTTGCCCGGCCCCTCAATTCGAAAGAAGGCGACCAGAAGCAAATGTTTCAATTCCAGATTGGCACGGGTTTCTGATTCTGCCAATTTAATGGCACAATAATCGTTTTTATTGCAGCGTTCACTCGCAGGTGGTTTTGTCATCATGGCTCTTTCAGGTTTGAATGTTTCAACTTTGGCGCAGCGCGCCGTATCGGGTCACCGTGCGCTGGCCGTGGCTGCTGCCATCGGCCTGGGAACGCTGTTCGTCGCTCCGGTCTATGCTCAGGCGACCAAAATTGGTTTTGTCAGCACTGAACGCATTTTGCGCGATTCAAAGCCCGCCAAGGCAGCGCAGGCCAAAATCGAAGCCGAATTCAAAAAGCGCGATCAGGATCTGCAAAAACTGGCTGATAGTCTGCGCAACCAAGCCCAGAAGCTCGATAAGGACGCCCCTGTATTATCAGAATCCGAGCGCATCAAACGCCAGCGCCAGTTGCAGGACATGGATTCCGATCTGCAGCGTAAACGCCGTGAATTCCAAGAGGACTTCAATCGCCGCCGCAACGAAGAGTTCTCCACCATTGTCGAAAAAGCCGACACGGCGATCAAGAAAATCGCCGAAGACCAAAACTACGATCTGATCATCCAGGACGCCGTCACGGTCAGCCCACGCGTGGATATCACGGATCAGGTCATCAAATCCCTGGGCGGTTGATCATCCATGGCGGTGTTGCTTACGCTCCAGCGGGCTCCTGCGCTGCGACAGCTGCTACAGGAGGCCGACTTGGTCGGGCTGGGGTGTACGCTGACTGACACCGCTGGCGCCGAGACCCTGAAAATCACGGGCATCGGCTCTTTGCAATCGGCCGGGCCCACCGAAATCAGCTTTCTGTCCAATCCAAAACTGCACGAGCAGTTGCTGGAGTGTCGGGCGGCCGCTGTCATTCTGCAGCCCAAGGACTGGCAGGCCTATCAGGCAATCCAGCCTCAGCCGCCAGCCTGGCAGGTTGTGCTCTGCGAGCAGCCATATCTGATGTATGCGCTGCTGGCTCAGTGGTTTGACCACCATCGCATAGCGGATCTGCCGCGTGGCATACATCCCAGCGCCGTGATTGCCGACGATGCGATTCTCGAGGATGGCGTACACGTTGGGCCATTGACGGTCATTGAGGCCCGTGCCCGAATCCGCGCTGGCACGCGCATCGGACCTGGCTGTGTCATTGGTCCTGACTGTGATATCGGCACGGACTGCTTGTTGCACGCCCAAGTCACGCTGTACCACGGGGTCCGTATAGGCGCGCGCGGCATCTTGCATGCAGGGGCTGTTCTGGGGGCTGATGGCTTTGGTTTTGCGCCGGACCCCCGCGTCCCTGGTGCCTGGGCGAAGATCGCCCAATTGGGCGGTGTCCTGGTGGGAGATGATGTCGAGATCGGCGCCAACACCACGATTGATCGCGGCGCAGTGGAAGACACCGTGCTGGGCAATGGGGTAAAGCTCGATAACCAAATCATGATCGGTCATAATTGCCATATTGGTGACCATACTGCTATCGCTGCCTGCACGGGGGTGGCCGGGTCCACTATCATGGGACAGCGATGCGTCATCGGGGGGGCGGCGATGTTCAGTGGACATCTCACCTTGGTCGATGATGTTCATATCTCGGGTGGGACAGCCGTGACTGCCGATATTCTGAAGCCCGGGCGCTATACAGGGGTGTTTCCCATGGCCGAACATAACACCTGGCAGCACAATGCTGCCGTGCTTGGACAATTGGCTCCACTGCGTAGGCGACTCCGCGCAATCGAACGACAGGCGATGACCGAACCGGCCAGGCAGTCGGCGAACAACAAGCAGGACACACAATAATGGAACTCGATATCAAAGACATCATGGAAAGGCTGCCGCACAGGCAGCCGATGCTGCTGGTGGACCGCGTCCTTGAAATGGATCCGGGCAAAAGCATCGTCGCCATCAAGAATGTCACTTACAACGAACCGTTTTTTCAAGGGCATTTCGCGCACCATCCCGTCATGCCCGGTGTGCTCATCATCGAAGCGCTGGCCCAGGCGGCTGCTTTGTTTTCCTTTGCCGATGCCGGGGCGCCCAATCTGGTCAGCACAAAAGTCGCTTATTACCTGGTCGGGGTCGACGGGGCGCGCTTTCGCCGCCCGGTCGTTCCAGGGGATCAGTTGCGCATGGAAGTCTCCGCTGACAGACTCAGCCGTTCAATTTGCAAATACACCGCCGTGGCCAAGGTAGGTGACCAGATTGCCGCCGAGGCCAAGATCATGTGCGCGGTGCGCATTCTGGAAGAATAATGTCGGTGTCCCAGATCCATCCGACAGCAATTATTGCATCCGGGGCCATCATCGGCCCCGGCGTCAGTGTCGGGCCTTATAGCGTCATCGGCGAAAACGTGCGTATTGGTGCCAATACCCGCATCGGTTCGCACTGCGTCATTGAAGGCCACACCACCATTGGTCCAGATAACCATTTTTACGGCTTCTGTTCTATCGGCGGCATGCCCCAGGACAAGAAATACGCAGGTGAACCTACTGCCCTGGAAATCGGCGCCAGTAATACCTTTCGTGAATTCGTGACGATCAATACCGGCACGGTTCAGGATATTGGCACGACTCGCCTGGGTGACGATAACTGGATCATGGCCTATGTGCACATTGCCCACGACTGTCAGTTGGGCAGCCATATCGTCATTTCCAACAGTGTGCAGTTGGGTGGCCATATCCACATAGACGACTGGGCCATCATCGGTGGTTTGTCGGCCATCCATCAGTTCGTGCGCATCGGCGCTCACACCATGATAGGCGGCACCAGTTCGGTGCGACAGGATGTCCCCCCCTATATGATCGGGGCAGGCGACTCTTTCCGTCCGGTGGGCATCAATGCCGAAGGCCTGGGTCGCCGGGGCTTCACGCCCGCCGACGTGCAGGCCCTCAAGGACGCCTATAAAATCCTCTATCGCCGCCAGTTGAACATGCCACAGGCCATCGAGGCACTGCTGGACTTGCAGTTGCAGCAACCCGACCAGGCGCCTGCCGTGCAGACCCTGGTGGATTTTTTGCAGGCCTCCAGCCGCGGCATTGCCCGCCCATGATCCACTGATGAATACCCGGCACATGCACGCGGCCATTGTTGCCGGCGAGCCCTCCGGCGATTTGCTGGCAGCCAGGATGATCACAGGATTGCAGGCGCGCAGTCCAGGTATTCGGACCACGGGCATTGGCGGCCCATCGATGGTGCGCACCGGTTTTGAAGCCTGGCATCCGATGGATGCCTTGTCTGTTTTTGGTTATGTCGATGCCTTGCGCCAGGCCCCGCGCCTGATTCGCACGTGGCGCAATACCCGCCAGCGGGTCATCCAGCAACGCCCCGATGTATTTGTCGGGGTGGATGCGCCTGACTTCAATCTGCGCCTGGAAGAAAAAGTCAGGGCGGCCGGCATCCCCACGGTGCATTTTGTCGGGCCTTCGATCTGGGCTTGGCGCTTTGAGCGCATTCATCAGATTCGCCGGGCGGTTTCGCACATGCTGGTATTGTTTCCCTTCGAGGTCGATCTCTATCGGGAACAGGGGGTGCCGGTCACGTATGTGGGTCACCCCTTGGCCGAACTCATCCCCAAGCAGCCCGATCGCGCCGCTGCGCGTGCCTTGCTGGGCCTGGATCAAGGCCAGCGGGTGCTGGCCTTGATGCCCGGCAGCCGGGAATCCGAACTCCGCTTGCTGGCGCCGCGTTTTTTGCAGGCAGCCCAACAGCTGCGTTTGCAAGACCCTGACCTGCAGATTGTCGTGCCCGTCGTCAATGCCCAGCGCCATGCGCAATTTGCCAGCATGTTGGCCCAGTACCCTGTGCCCAATTGCCGGATTCTGGCAGCCATGCCAGAACTTCCCCCCCACCAGGAACATACGCGTTGCGACGGGCTGGATACCCGGGATTGGCCGCTTGCCTGGCATGCCATGGAGGCCGCCGACGCCGTCCTGGTGGCCAGCGGCACGGCCACCCTGGAGGCCGCCTTGTTCAAGCGGCCCCTGGTGATTTCCTATGTGCTCAGCCCCTGGATGCGGCGCATCATGGCCTGGAAATCCGGCCAACAAGCACCCAGCTTGCCGTGGGTAGGGCTGCCCAATATACTAGAGCGTGATTTTGTCGTCCCCGAACTCTTGCAGGAAGCGGCGACACCCGATGCCTTGGCTGCCGCCACTTGGACTGCCCTTAGCGATCAGGCGCATGCTGATCGGATTGCCCAGCGCTTTGCGGTGTTGCACGAAACCCTGAATCGGGACACGCCGGGCCTGGCTGCCCAGGCGATTCTAGAGGTTTGCCATGGCAACGCAGGCTGATTTGTTTGCGCCATCCCTGCTGGTCGACGCCCTGGTGGCTGGGGTGGACGAAGCGGGCAGGGGGCCGCTGGCTGGGCCGGTATTTGCGGCGGCCGTCATCCTGGACCCTGCTCGGCCCATTGCGGGTCTGACTGACTCCAAAAAGCTCAGTGCCGCCCGCCGCGAGGCACTGGCCACACAGATCCGCGAACAGGCACTCGCCTGGGCAATCGCCCAGGCAGATGTGCCGATGATTGACGAACTGAATATTCTGCAGGCGACCTTGATCGCCATGCGCCAGGCGTGTCAGGATCTGGCGCAGGTGCCTGAATTGATTCTGGTGGACGGCAACCGTCTGCCGACCGGGCTGCCATGCCCGGCACGATCCATTGTCGGCGGGGATGCACTAGAGCCCGCCATTTCAGCCGCGTCTATCCTGGCCAAGACCGCACGGGATGCATACTGCCTGGCGCTGCATGCGCAATATCCACAGTATGCTTTCGATCGGCATAAGGGCTATGGCACGGCGCTGCACTTGGCGCGCCTGGTGCAGTATGGTCCCTGTCCGGCCCATCGGTGCAGCTTTGCGCCGGTCCGGCGGCTTTTGCAAGCAGTGCCCACATGACATTTACCACTCCCGTACGCCATATCGCTTCGCGCGACAACCCCGACTATCGCCTGTGGCTACGGCTGGCCCAAGGCCGACCAGGGCATCGTGAAACCCGTATTTTGCTGGAGGGTGAACACCTGTGCCAGACCTGGCTGGAACATCATGGCGCACCCGTGGCTCTGATTGTCAGCGAGGCGATCCAGGCCCAGTCGCCCGGCTGGATCAAGCCTCTGTGGCGCGATTGCGAACACACCCGCCGGATCGTGCTGGAAGATCACCTGGCCAGAATCTTGTCACAAGTCGGAAACGGCCCTGCGGTTTTTTTTCTGGTAGAGCCGCCTACGGTCATGCTGCCTGAGCTGATCACCGAGGGCTGTCTATGGCTGGACCGGGTACAAGACCCGGGCAATCTCGGGACCTTGTTACGCACGGCGGCGGCGGCTGGTCTGAAGTCTGCCTATCTCTCGCCAGGCTGTGCGGCAGCCTGGTCGCCAAAGGTTTTGCGCAGTGGCCAGGGGGCGCATTTTTCACTGAATATTTACGCCCAGGTTGATTTGTCGGGCCTGCATCGCCGACTGCGCGTGCCCCTGGCCGCCACGACGCTGCAGCAGGCCCAGTCTTTGTATCAACAAGACCTGCGCCAGCCTTGTGCCTGGCTGTTTGGCAACGAGGGACGCGGGGTGTCGGCGGATCTGCTGGCCTTGGCCGACTGGCGGGTGCATATTCCCCAATCGGCCAGCGTAGAGTCCCTGAATGTCGCTGCCGCAGCGGCGATTTGTCTGTTCGAGCAGCGTCGTCAGTTCGCCGGAGTCTAGCCCCGGTCATTGGCCATCAGGTCTTAATAGGTCGTGCGATCAAGACCGACCTCGTCCAGGATTTTGGTGGAGATTTCCTCGATCGAGCGGGTGGTGGTGGACAGCCAGGGGATGTTTTCCATCCGCATCAAGCGCTCTGCCTCGGCGATTTCCTGACGACATTGCTTCAGGGATGCATAGGTGCTGTTGGGGCGGCGCTCGTTGCGGACTTCAGCCAGACGTTCGGGCTGGATGGACAGGCCAAAAAGCTTGCGCCGAAAAGGCAGCAGGGTCGCAGGCAGGGCGCCTCGGTCAAAGTCTTCCGGGATCAGGGGGTAGTTGGCAGCCCTGACGGCGTACTGCATGGCCAGGTACAGGCTGGTGGGGGTTTTGCCGCAGCGTGACACGCCCACCAGAATGACGTCGGCTTGCTCTAGTCCCTGAATATATTGGCCATCGTCGTGCGCCAGGCTGAAATTGATGGCCTCGATGCGACGGTTGTATTGCTTGGATAGGCCATTGGTGTGTGATCGGCCCACCGAGCGGCTGGACTTTACCCCCAGGATGTCTTCTAGCTCTTGTACAAAGGCCCCGAACAAATCCAAAAAGATGCAGGGCACCTGGCGGATGCGATCGGCAATCTCCGAATCCACCAGGGTGCTGAACACCAGCGGGGGCGGGCCGCCTTGGTCGGCGCGTTGCTGGATGCGGCGCGCTGCGGCATCGGCTTTTTCCATCGAATCGATGAATGGCAGGCGCACTGCCTGGAAGGCGATTTCCTCGAATTGCGATAGCACGGCGTGGCTAAAGGTCTCGGCGGTGATCCCGGTACTATCGGAAACAATAAAAACAGGGCGATCAGATACGGTGTCGGTCATGGATTTTGAGCCACCAAGCGTCAGAAACGGTACAATCCGCGAAGATTACCAGTCACCTGCTGCTCAGGCAAGGCTGGTTTGCCAGACGTATGCGGATTCTGCCACCCAGAACAGGCAGGATCCCCCGCTGTTTCACCTCCGTGGCATGGTGGTGTGTCGCGTATGTCGGGCAAACACGCTTTTTCTATCTTAAAGGTGACACCATGTCATATGTAGTATCTTTCGAGCAGCTCCGCATGACGGATGTGGACTCGGTAGGGGGCAAGAACGCTTCACTCGGTGAAATGATCAGTCAGCTGGCCGATGCCGGCGTACGAGTGCCTGGTGGCTTTGCCACCACGGCCGATGCTTTTCGCGAGTTTCTGAAGTCCACTGGCCTGGATGCGCGGATCAATCATCGCCTGGATACCCTGGATGCCGATGATGTCCGCGAGCTGGCCAATGCCGGGGCCGAAATCCGCCAATGGGTGATCGAGACCCCGTTCCCTGCCGCTTTCGAACAGGCCATCCGTGGCGCTTTTGCCCAGTTGGATGCCGATGGCAACGGCTCTTTTGCCGTGCGCTCATCGGCGACCGCCGAAGACCTGCCCGATGCGTCGTTTGCGGGCCAGCAGGAAACCTACCTCAATGTGGTCGGCATCGACGAAGTCCTGGAGAAAATCCGCCTGGTCTTTGCGTCCCTGTACAACGACCGTGCCATTTCCTATCGGGTCCACAAGGGCTACGCCCACGCAGAGGTCGCCTTGTCGGCCGGCATCCAACGCATGGTGCGTTCCGACAAAGGCAGCGCGGGGGTGATGTTCACCCTGGATACGGAATCCGGCTTCAAGGACGTGGTCTTCATCACCTCGTCCTATGGCTTGGGCGAGACCGTGGTCCAGGGCGCTGTCAATCCCGACGAATTCTATGTCTTCAAGCCCACCTTGGCGGCAGGCCACTATCCCATCATCAGTCGACGCATTGGTTCCAAGCTTCTCAAGATGGAATTCGACGCCGATCGCACCACCGGCCATGCCGTTCGCACCATCGAAGTCCCGGCCTCCGAGCGCAACCGCTACTCGCTGTCCGATGACGAGATCATCGAACTTGCCCAATACGCCACCATCATCGAATCCCACTATCAGCGCCCCATGGATATCGAATGGGGCCGTGACGGCATCGATGGCAAGCTCTACATCCTGCAGGCACGCCCCGAGACCGTCAAATCCCAACAGGGGCACAACGATGTCCAGGAGCGCTATCGCCTGATGGCCACTGGCGAAGTCCTGGTGCGTGGCCGGGCCATCGGCCAGAAAATTGGCTCGGGTACCGTGCGCGTGGTGGCCGATGCCTCCGAAATGGACAAAGTCCGCGCAGGCGATGTCCTGGTGACCGACATGACCGATCCGAACTGGGAGCCGGTCATGAAGCTTGCTGCGGCGATTGTCACCAACCGGGGCGGACGCACCTGCCATGCCGCCATCATTGCCCGCGAACTCGGCATTCCCGCCGTGGTGGGCTGCGCCGATGCCACCGATGTGCTGACCAATGGCCGCGAGGTCACCGTGTCTTGCGCCGAGGGCGACGAGGGACACATCTACGACGGCTTGATCGAGACCGAAATCGAGGAAGTCCGCTGGGGTGAAATGCCGGAAATCGGCCTGAAAATCATGATGAACGTCGGCAATCCGCAGCTGGCCTTCGACTTTTCCCAGATTCCCAATGGCGGGGTAGGGCTGGCCCGCCTGGAATTCATCATCAACAACAACATCAACGTGCACCCCAAGGCCATTCTGGACTACCCCAATGTCGATGGCGACTTGAAAAAAGCCGTTGAGTCCGCTGCCCGGGGCTATGCCAGCCCACGCGCCTTCTTTGTCGAAAAACTCGCCGAAGGCATTGCCACGATCGGCGCGGCTTTCTACCCAAAGCCCGTCATCGTGCGCTTGTCCGATTTCAAATCCAACGAGTACCGCAAGCTCGTGGGCGGTTCGCGCTACGAGCCCGAGGAAGAAAACCCCATGCTGGGTTTCCGCGGTGCATCGCGCTATGTCTCGGACGACTTTGCCGAATGCTTCCGCATGGAATGCGAGGCCCTGAAAAAGGTCCGCGACGACATGGGGCTGACCAATGTCGAAATCATGGTGCCCTTTGTGCGTACCCTCAGCCAAGCACAGCGCGTGGTTGATCTCTTGGCTTCCCACGGCCTGAAGCGCGGCGACAACGGCCTGCGCCTGATCATGATGTGCGAAGTCCCCACCAACGCCATCCTGGCCGAGGAATTCCTGCAGTTCTTCGACGGCTTCTCCATCGGTTCAAACGACATGACCCAACTGACCCTGGGGCTGGATCGGGATTCCGGCATGGAGCTTCTGGCCGCCGATTTTGACGAACGCGATCCTGCCGTCCAGTTCATGCTGCGCCGCGCCATCCAGGCCTGCCTGAAGGCCGGGAAATACGTCGGTATCTGCGGCCAAGGACCCAGCGACCACCCTGATCTGGCTCAGTGGCTGCGTGACGAAGGCATTTTGTCCATGTCGCTCAATCCGGACACGGTGGTGGACACCTGGCAGCGTCTGGCCGATACCCGCACCGTCGCCTGATTGCTTGTTGCGTCGCCCGTCTTGTGGGTTTTTAATCCCTGCAAGACGGGCGTATCGTATAGGTTCAGCGATTCGCGTCACCGGAGCCATCATGTTTCATGCCACTCTTTCTTCCCCGCTGGGGGATATCCTGCTCAGTGCCGATGAACTTCATCTGACCGGACTACATTTCACCGATCAGCGGGATTGCCCCCAGGTCCAGGGCTTGTGCGCCGCACACGACACGGTTGCTCAGCCTGGCGCCGGCACTACTCTGCAGGGTCGGGCGCTGCGCACCCTGAAGGCACGGCCTGCCCGGCTCGATGCCTGGGGGCGGTGAACTGTTCGATACGCAGGCGCTGGCCTCCGAACCTGCCATGGCCGACCCCGCCCGGATGTCGCTGCACTTGCTGCAAGAAGACACGCCTGCCGGTGCGCTGGCGGTTTTGCAGCAGACACAGACAGAACTGAATGAGTACTGGCGAGCCCAGCGCCAGACGTTTGATATTCCCTTGGCTCCCCAGGGTAGCGCCTTCCAGCAAAAAATCTGGCAGGCTTTGTTGGCTGTGCCTTGTGGGGCAACCCTGTCATATGGCCAGTTGGGCGAACAGGCAGGCCTGGGTACCGGGCATGGTCGCGCCGTCGGCACGGCAGTGGGCAGCAACCCCATCAGCATCATCATCCCCTGCCACCGTATTCTGGCGCACAACCACAGCCTGAATGGTTATGGGGGCGGATTGGGCCGCAAGATCCGCTTGTTGCAGCTGGAAGGTCTGGTCATCGGCTAGATTAGATGCAACTGGAAAGCTTGATCATAGGCTAGACGATCAGTTGGGTCGCGCCCGCGTATCGTGCTTCATCAGACGTTCTTTTTCCCGCGCCCAATCCTGGTCACGCTGGGTGTCGCGTTTGTCGTGCAGTTTCTTGCCGCGCCCCAGGCCGAAGTCCAGTTTGATGCGCCCGCCTTTATAGTGCAGATTCAAGGGCACCAAGGCATAGCCGCGCTGTTCGACCTTGCCGATCAGCTTGCTGATTTCGTGGGCGTGCAAGAGCAGTTTACGGGTTCGGGTGGCGTTTGGGTGGATATGGGTGGACGCCGTGGGCAATGGGCTGATGTGCATGCCTAGAATCCACAAGGCCCCATCGCGCACGATGACGTAGCTTTCTTTTAGCTGTACGTGACCCGCGCGGATGGCTTTGACTTCCCAGCCTTCCAGCACCAGCCCGGCTTCAAAGCGCTCCTCGATGAAGTAATCGTGGGTGGCTTTGCGGTTATCGACAATACTCATGGATTTGGCTCTGTTTGGCAGAATCAGGGTGCTATCCCCAACAAAAAGGCTGGGATTTTGGGTAGCCCCGCATGCCCTGATAAAATCCTTTCATTCTATCGTTTTCTTATGTTCCCGTCCTGCTGATGCCTGCGATCCAACGTTCTGTCCTCGTTCCCTTCAGTTGTGCCCAAATGTTCGATCTGGTGGCCGATGTTGCCCGCTATCCCGATTTCATGCCCTGGTGTGGCGGCTCGACTGTGCAATGGCACAACGAAACCGGCATGCAGGCCAGCGTGCAGATACGCTTTGCCGGTGTCCACCAAAGCTTCACCACCCGCAATGAACACGACTATCCCCATAAGATCATCTTTCACCTGGTGGATGGGCCGTTTTCCAATCTGACCGGACACTGGACTTTCCAGCCACTGGGCGAAGATGGCTGCAAGGTCCTCTACACCATGGAATACGCGTTCTCCAGCCGCGCGCTGTCTGCGGTGGTCGGCCCCGTCTTTAACCGCATCGCCAGCAGTTTCATCGATTCCTTCACGCAGCGCGCTCACGCCGTCTACGGAAGCTAGGGATGCAGGTATCCATTGTTTTTGCCGCCGCCACCCGCTTATGGCGTCAGACGCTGGACGTGCCTGCAGGCAGCACAGCCGCGCAGGCGGTGGCTGACAGTGATTTTGCACTGGAATTTCCAGAATATACCGATCAGCCCCTGACCATGGCGATTTATGGCGAACGTTGCGATCCCCAGCGTGTGCTGCATGAACACGACCGGGTCGAACTCTGCCGCCCCCTGGTCTTTGATCCCCTGGAGTCCCGCCGCCGCCGCGTGGCGCACCGGGCAGGAAAGCACAAGTCCGGCGCTGGCTAGTTTGCAGACTTCAGGTTTTACCCGGCCGATCAGGCAGTTCTTTTTTCTGGTTCTGGTTTAGTTTGCGATCAAGCAGATCGATATATTGCTGGATGGCCACGTGCTGCTGGTGGTCTTGTTCGTGGAATTTTCCAGCGGCTGTCAGCAAAATTTTCTGACCATCCAATTGCGTTTCATTGACGCGCAGAATCTTCAAGTCTAGCTGTACCGACTGGGCGCCGGGCAGGTCGAGTCGACCATGGAATATCTTGTCGGTATGGTTGTTCAAGCGGCCTTTCAAGTCGATCAGGCGGGCGCCTCCGGTACTGATGTCAAACAACGGGAAGACGCAGTTGAAGACATCCACGCTGGGGTCCAGAACGGCAAAGGACGCCGCATTGATCAGGGGCGTGCGAACCCGAAAATGCGCGCGCCGCTGCGAACTGTCTGCGTCGGGGCGGGTAGGGCCTCCGATGGCGGGGGGAGGATGACGACGGCGCACCGGGCGGTGTCGGATATCCACCAGTCGGATATGTCGCCAGGTAATGGCCGTGGCCAAGGCCAGCGCGAGCAAGCTATTGATGATCAAGCCGTAGAGACTGAACTGGCTGGTGGCCGCAGCCTGGATGCCCATCGTAGCCGCCTGCCGATGATGATACTGGGCCAGGGTCTCGATGCTATCGATATAGTCCTGGACCAAGGTGTTGATGTCGATGCTGGAAATCAGCCGCTTGGCATAGGCCTGGTCGGTGGTCAGGGATTCCAGGGCGGCCTCTCGCCAGGCGACGTAGGGCAGACGGGCCTGCTGCAGGTATTGGTACAGTGCAAAGGCCTTGGGCTCGGTGCTCAAGGGCTCAATGCGGGATCGCAACTGGGCATTGCTGACGGCCAGCTCTTCCAGTCCGGCCTGGTAAAAACTGCGGGCTGAGTCCTCGGATACCATGACGTAGGCCAGGGCCTGGCTATGACCGTATTCGATCTGCTGGGCCAGCGTATCAGCCAGGGAGGCAGCCTCTGCGTGCTGCTGGGCGTAAGCCTCGAAGCTTCGTGCTTTCACCATGTGCCAGAGGCTAAAGGCCGCCAAGGCCACAATCAGCAGCAATAGGCTGACGCTGGCAAGCAGCTTCTGGCCAGGCTTGAGCTTCCACATGAAGCTTCGATCAAAAAATACTTTAGCCACTACTTTATTAATATATTAGTTATTTTTTAATACTAGCCAAGATAATACTGAATGTCACTACGTACGACATCAGTATTGTCCCTAGTGGCATGTTGCGCACCTTGTGTCGATCGCAGCCGTCTCCGTCCATCCGGTAGACCCCAAGATTCGCAAAAGCACCAACCCGCAAGATCGTGCTAGGGACCCTCTAAACCCCATCATGATTGGATGGATTTAGGAGGGTCAAATGATACAGACGCGGGCGTCAAGTGCTAAAGTAATCAGCGAAGCAGCGGCCGGTCTTGATCAGACCGGCCACGTCAGATGACGCCATCAGCGTCTCGCGACCGTGACGACCATAAATCCGGAGACATACACCATGGATTTTCGCCTCAGCGAAGAACAACAGGCTTTTGCACAGGCCGCCCGAGAATTTGCCCTGGGCGAACTCGCCCCCCACGCAGCGCACTGGGACGAGGAACATATATTTCCCCGCCAGGTTTTCGCCAAAGCAGGTGAACTCGGATTTTGCGCCATGTATGCGCCGGAATCCATCGGCGGGCTGGGCCTGCCCCGGCTGGATGCCACCCTGGTATTCGAGGAAATGGCGGCGGTGGACCCTTCCACCACGGCCTTCATCACCATCCACAATATGGCGACCTGGATGGTAGGCAGCTGGGCGCAGCCCTCGGTGCGCGATTATTGGGGTCCATTGCTGTCCACGGGCGAAAAACTTGCCTCTTACTGCCTGACCGAGCCAGGCGCCGGGTCAGACGCAGCATCACTATCCACCAGCGCCCGGCTGGAAGGCGATCATTATGTCCTGAATGGCGCCAAGGCCTTTATTTCCGGCGCAGGCGATACCGATGTACTGATCGTGATGGCCCGCACCGGGGGCGAGGGCCCACGCGGAATTTCTGCGCTGGTGGTGCCGGCCGATACCGATGGCATCACCTATGGCCGCAAAGAAAACAAAATGGGCTGGAACAGCCAGTCCACTCGGCCCATCACCTTTGAAAATGCCCGTGTGCCAGTGGCCAATCGTCTGGGCAACGAGGGTGACGGCTTTCGCTTTGCCATGAAGGGGCTGGATGGCGGACGCATCAATATCGCTACCTGTTCCGTAGGCGCTGCCCAAGGCGCTTACGAGGCCGCGCGTCGGTACATGGGCGAGCGCCGCCAATTTGGCCGCCCCCTGGCGGATTTCCAGGCCCTGCAATTCAAACTGGTGGATTTGTTGACCAATATCGTGGCCTCGCGTCAGATGGTGCGTCTGGCCGCTGCCAAACTCGACGCAGGCGATCCTCAGGCCAGCGCCTATTGCGCCATGGCCAAGCGCCTTGCCACGGATCTGTGTTTCCAGGCTTGTCTGGATGCCCAGCAGATCCACGGCGGCTATGGCTACCTGAAAGACTATCCCCTGGAACGCTTGGTGCGCGACACGCGCGTACACCAGATTCTGGAAGGCACCAATGAAATCATGCGCGTCATTGTGGCGCGGCATATTCTTACCCAAGAGGCCGATTTGCGATGAGCACCACTGATATCGTCGATGTTTCTCAGGAAACCGAGCCTGATCCTGTCCTGTTTCGCGAAGTCCCGACCCAGGATGGCAAGCGTATCGGGATGGCCACCCTGAATCGTCCCGACACCCTCAATGGCTTGTCGCTGCCTATGTGCAGGCTGCTGGATGAGCGCCTGCACGCCTGGCAAAACGATGATCGTATCGTGGCTGTGGTCCTGCACGGGGCGGGCGACAAGGCCTTTTGTGCGGGAGGTGACCTGCATGCGCTCTATCAAAGCATGCTGGATAGTCCTCGGGATGCCTGGGCCAATCTGCATGCCCGCAGTTTTTTCGAGATCGAATACCGCTTGGACTACCGCATTCATCGCTATCCCAAACCCATGATTTGCTGGGGTAGCGGCATTGTCATGGGCGGCGGGGTAGGTTTGATGCTGGGGGCCAGCCATCGCGTGGTCACGTCCAGCACGCGCTTTGCCATGCCTGAAGTCACCATCGGTCTATTTCCAGACGTGGCAGGCACTTGGATGCTGGGTCGTTTGCCACGCGGCATCGGCGAATTCCTGGCCCTGACCGGCGCCCAGCTCGGGGCGGCCGATTGCCTGCACTATGGCTTGGCCGATCATTATTGCGCGGTGGATGGCCTGGATACCCTGGTGGCGACGCTGGCGGCCCAAAAATGGCCGACGGACCCAGACGAGCAGGCGGCATTGCTGGATACGGTCCTGGATGGTTTGCAACTGGCTGTGCCCGATCCAGGCCCCTTGCAAACGCATGCCGCTGATATCCGCCGCGCCTGCAGCCGTGCTGATTTTATGCAGGCGGCTACCGCGTTGGCCGCCTGGAAGCGTCACCCTGACCCCTGGATGGCGCGGGCTGCCACCAATTTTTTGGCAGGCGCACCCGGATCAGCTCGGTTGGGATACATGCTGGTCAATCGCGCCCGCCATCTGTCTCTAGCCGATGCTTTCCGCATGGAATACGTGGCGGCGCTGCAATGCTGCGCCGAACCTGACTTCCGCGAAGGCATACGCGCCTTGCTCATCGACAAAGACAAAAAACCGCGCTGGTATCCCGCCACGTTCGAGCAGGCCTCTGCCAGTTGGGTCAGACGATTCCTGGTGCACCCCTGGCCCGCAGGCCAAGAACATCCATTGGCAGATCTTTAAATAACAATACATTTTGCAGGAGACATCACCATGAGCAGCACAATTGCATTCATCGGCCTGGGACATATGGGTGGCCCGATGGCCCAGAACTTGATCAAGGCCGGCCATACCTTGCGGGTTTTTGACCTGGTGCCTGCCGCCTTGAAGGCGGCCACCGATGCCGGGGCCACGGCGGTAGATTCAGCAGCCCAGGCGGTCGTCGGGGCTGATGTGGTCATTACCATGCTGCCGGCCAGCCGCCACGTCGAGGGCCTGTACCTGGGCGAAAACGGCTTGCTGACCGCCATCACTAAGGGCACGTTGGTCCTGGAATGCAGCACCATTGCGCCTGAATCGGCGCGCAAGGTTTCCGTGGCCGCCGCCCAGCAGGGCATCCGCATGATCGACGCGCCCGTGTCAGGCGGCACCGGGGGGGCCGTGGCCGGCACCCTGACCTTTATCGTCGGCGGCACCGATGACGACCTGGCCGCCGCCATGCCGTACCTGCAGGTCATGGGGAAAAATATTTTTCATGCGGGCGCGGCCGGCGCAGGGCAGGTCGCCAAGATCTGCAACAACATGCTGCTGGGCATTCAGATGGCAGGCACGGCAGAGGCCCTGGCGCTGGGCGTGGCCAATGGCCTAGACCCCAAGACGCTGTCCGACATCATTGCCAAAAGCTCGGGGCGCAACTGGGCGACTGAACTATACAACCCCTGGCCAGGCGTGATGGCACAGGCGCCTGCCTCGCACGACTACGAGGGCGGCTTCGGCGTGGATCTGATGCTGAAGGATCTGGGCCTGGCAGCCGAGGCGTCCATGCAAGCCCGCGCAACCACGCCCCTGGGTGAGTTGGCCCGCAACCTATATGCCCTGCATAGCACGCAGGGTAATGGCAAGCTGGATTTCTCCAGCATTCTAAAGCTGTATCACCAGCCGCACTGACGACGTACTGCCCCCCTGGTTTTTCGGGGGGCAGCTTGTGTGTTCAGGGTCGAAATCGCCGGGGCTTATGCGGATAGCCCTGGGTCTGCCAAGCGCAGCATCAGCATCGGGCCATCGGCGCTGCCGATGACACAGGGTGCTTCTGGGCCGTCTATCAGTGTAGTTTCGGCTGCCACATACAGCTGTCCATCCAGCAGCACACATGCAATGAGTCGTCCGACGGGCCTGGCAGGCGCAGCGTGATTTGCCGCATAAAGATCCGTCCCTGCGGCGGGCACAGGCAGCGAATTTTGCCAGGAGGCCGTCCCCCAGGCCAGGCGTCGCTTCACGGTTCCTCGGTAATGGCTGCGCGCCACGACTTCCTGACCCGGATAGCACCCCTTTTTAAAATCGATGCTGCCATTCACATCCATGTTCAGGGTAGAAGGCAAGAACATATCCTGGCTGGCCAGGCGTATCCAAGGCCAGCCGCTGGCGATCTGCGCCGCATGCCAAGGGGTAGCCAGATGCGCGTCTGTGGGTAAGCGAGGCGCAGGCTGTATACGCCAGGCGGCAGGCCGGGCGGCGCTGGTGTGCGGCGCGACGATCCAATCGACGCCGTCCAGAGTTTGGCGTGACCAGGGCGGCAGGCCATGCAGTGCTTCAGCCACCAGGGCTGGTCCCTGGACGCCTGAAATCACATGATTTTCGGCCAACGAAAGATCCAGCTTGGCCCGCAGGACGAACAGGCGCAGCCGACGCAGCAGGCCATCTGCCAGGTCGCGCGACACCATCAGGCTGATGCGCTGGTCGTGCGCATCGGACCAGATCACGCCGTTGGCCAGCAAGCGCCCCTGGGCCGTGCAATAGGCGGCAGGCCTAGCCTGGTCGGGGGGCAGGTCCAGCACCGCATTGCTGAGCTGGCCATGTAAAAATTCTGCGGCATCCGGCCCCTGCAACTGAATCACAGCCAAGTCGTCCAGGGGCCATTGCCCGTCTATCTCAAATGCGTTCTTCATCGCCACATTAAAACCATTGCCACTAAACGCACCATGATAGCGGGCGTTTCCCCCAAGACCAAGCCAAGCCCCTACAAGCCTCAGGTAAACTGGCGTCCATGAAAAAAACTCTGCGACTGTTCCTCTGGCTGCTGATTGTCGGCTTGGCGCTGATGGGCGCAGGCGTGGGTGGTGCTGCCTGGTGGGGCTGGGAGCGGCCCGTACTGATGCGGGCCGATGTGGTGGATTACCTGATCGACAACGGCAGCACACCCAGGCAGATGGCCCAGGCCATGCAGGCGGCCGGCATAGAGATCGACCCGCTGGCCTTTGTCTGGCTGGCCCGACTCAGCGGTCGCGACAAGCTCCTGAAGGCCGGTGCTTACGAGGCACGGGTCGGCGATACCCCCTGGGTCTTGCTGGAGCGCATGGCCAATGGCGATATGACCCAGGCGCGGCTTACCTTTCCCGAGGGCTGGACCTTTGCCCAGATTCGCGCCGCATTGGATGCCGACGAGCAGGTCCGCCACGATACCAAAGACATGGAAGCGGCTGACATCTTGAAGCGTCTGGCGCTGGAGCCGGCCGCGCCCGAGGGCTTGTTCTATCCTGACACCTATGTGTTTACGCCTGGGTCCTCGGATCTGGACATATTGCGTCGGGCCGCCCAGGCCGGCGAGCAGACCCTGGCGTCCGCCTGGCAGCAGCGCGACCGCGATCTGCCCCTGGAAACTCCCTATCAGGCGCTGATTCTGGCTTCCATCATCGAGAAAGAAACCGGCCATGGTGCCGATCGTGCCCGCATTGCCGGGGTATTCATCAATCGCCTGCGCATCGGCATGCCGCTGCAGACCGATCCCACCGTGATCTATGGCATGGGGGCCGATTACCAGGGGCGCTTGCGCAAAAAAGACCTGGAACGCGATACCCCCTGGAACACCTATACTCGTCCAGGCCTGCCACCCACCCCCATTGCCAGTCCGGGCAAGGCCGCCCTGATGGCGGCCCTGCACCCGGAACAGCATGATTTTCTGTACTTTGTGTCGCGTGGGGATGGGACCAGCGAATTCTCCAAGAACCTGGCCGCGCATAACCGGGCGGTGGGAAAATACATTCTTAAGCGAAACTGACATCATCATGGCGCAACGCGGTTGTTTCATTACCTTGGAAGGCCTGGATGGGGCCGGCAAGAGCACACATGTGGCCTGGATGACGGATTGGCTGCGCCAGGCAGGCATTTCCTTGCTCTGCACCCGCGAACCGGGTGGCACGCCGCTGGGCGAACAACTACGCGAAATACTGCTGCATCAGGCCATGGACTTGCGCACGGAAACCCTGCTGATGTTCGCGGCCCGCAACGAACACTGGCGCACGCATATCCAGCCCGCCCTGGCGCAGGGCCTGTGGGTGCTGTGTGACCGCTACACCGATGCGTCCTATGCCTATCAGGGCGGTGGCCGACAACTGGGGACGGACGCGATTGCTCAACTGGATGCCTGGACCCAGCCGGGGCATGGGCCGGACTGCACATTTCTGTTTGATGTACCGCTGGCGGTGGCACGCACCCGAGTCCAGCAGGGGCGCGGCACGGCAGACCGGTTCGAACAAGAAAATGCGGCTTTCTTCGAGCGTACCCGTCAGGCATATCTCGACAGGATGGCAGCCGATCCGGATCGCTTTCGCCATATTGATGCCAGCCACGGCATCCCGGAAATCCGCATCCGCCTGGATGCCTGTTTACAGGCCTTGGTCCAGCATTGGCAAAGCCGCCCATGACTGCCGCCATCGGTTTTCTCCCCTGGCAGCAAGCGCAGGCACAGTCCTGGCTGGCCACTCCTGAGCGCTTCGCCCATGCTTGGTTGATCCATGGCCTGCCCGGTGTCGGCCAGGTCGAATTCGCCATGGCGGGGGCAGCCAGCCTGCTGTGCGAATCTCCTGTGCAGGGCCTGGCCTGTGATCATTGTCAGGCTTGCCGCTGGGTACGGGCGGGCAACCATCCTGATTTGCGCCGCATCCGGCCGGATGCCGTGGCCGCCCAAGAAGGCGCCGCCATCGACGAGACCGAAGCGTCCGGCCATAAAAAACAGCCTTCCAAGGACATCCGTATTGAACAAATCCGCAGCTTGCTGCCTTGGTTCAATATGGCCACGCATCGGGGAGGGTGGCGCGTCGCTTTGCTATACCCGGCAGAATCCCTGAACACGATAGCGGCCAACGCGCTCCTGAAAATCCTTGAGGAACCGCCGGCGCATACCGTGTTTCTGCTGGTCGCCGATATGCCGGACCGTTTGCTGCCCACGCTGGTATCCCGCTGTCGGCGTCTGCCGCTGGCAACGCCCGGTGCGGATCAGGCCTTGGCCTGGCTGCAGGACCAAGGGGTGGACCAGCCGGGCGCCCGGCTGGCCGCAGCCGGTGGCGCACCGCTGGCCGCCCTGCGGCAGGCCCGTTTACAGCAGCCTGCCTTGCCGGATTGTGTGGATCAATTCCTGCGGCAGGCTGGCACCACAGAGGCCTCTGCGCCGCTGGCCGATGTCCTGCTGGCATCCGAGCCCGCCCAGTGGCTGGATAGCTTTCAACGCATCTGGCTGGACCTGAGCCTGGCGGCCCGGGGCTTGCCGGTGCGGTACTACCCCGATCGAGCCGATAAAATCCAGGCCATTGCTGAAGCGGCTGATCCGGCCCTGCTGGCGCGAACCGGCCAGTGGCTGGCCAAACAGCGCCGCCTGGCACACCACCCCCTGAATCCTAAGCTATTGGCCGACCACGCCGCCCAGCGCCTTTTGCAAGCTGTTTTACCCAGGCAATAAGCACATGATGTGGCGTACCATGGTGACGTGCCTCAGCAGCTTTTACTGACGAATTTTTATTATGTACGTTGATTCTCATTGTCATCTGAACTTTCCCGCACTGCAGGCTCAATTGCCCGACATCCTGACCCGCATGCAGGCGGCCAATGTCGGGCATGCCCTGGTGGTCAGCGTGAATCTGCGCGATTGGCCCGGGCTGATTGCGCTGGTCGAGTCCCAGCCTTGCCTGCACGCATCGGTGGGGGTGCATCCGGACAACGACGCCGAAGACGATGATGGTGCCGAGCCCGTCCTGGACGATCTGCTGCAGCGTGCCGTCCACCCCAAGGTCGTCGCCATCGGCGAGACCGGCCTGGACTACTATCGGTTGGCCGAACCCCTGGACTGGCAGCGCGCGCGCTTTCGGATGCATATCCAGGCATCCAGGCAGACTGGCCTGCCGCTGATCATACACACGCGGGCGGCTGTCGCCGACACCATCCGGTTGATGCGCGAAGAGCACGCTGACCATGGCGTGATGCACTGTTTTACCGAAACCTGGGAGATGGCGCGCGATGCCATGGATCTGGGGTTTTATATTTCTTTTTCCGGGATTGTTACCTTCAAAAGCGCAGTCGATCTGCAGCAGGTGGCCCAGAAAGTCCCTTTGGATCGATTGCTGATCGAGACCGATTCCCCCTATCTTGCCCCTGTGCCTTATCGGGGCAAGCTCAACGACCCCTCCAAGGTCATTCATGTTGCGGAAAAAATCGCCGAACTGCGCGGGGTGCCGGTCTCTGTGATCGAGCAAGCCAGCACCGACAATTACTTTCGTCTGTTCAGCAAGATCAACCATGCCTGAGGCCAAAATCCCTATGCTGCCTATACTTACAAGCTCCCGGGGTCGTCCGGCCATTGTTCGTTTGCCCAGCCTGTTGGCTGGTCTGGTGCTGGGTTTGCTTTTCCTGGCCTTTGGCGCCCAGGCGCAGTCCGCCCCGGACTCCGATTGGTGGTCGGCTATCCGCCGGGACGATGTCAGTGCGGTGCAGGCCCGGCTATTGCGCGGCACGGACACCAGCGCACTGAATAAGATCGGCAATCCTGCCCTGACGCAGGCTGTGCGCGAACAATCCTGGCGGGTATACGATGTGCTGCTGCTGGCCCCCGGCATCCAGATCGACCAGCCCAACGCGCAGGATGAAACCGCCCTGATGTACCTCTGCATTTTGGGCGAGACCGACCGTGCCGCCGCCTTGATCCAGGCAGGCGCCCAGCTTAATCGTCTGGGCTGGACGCCCTTGCACTATGCGGCGTCCAAAGGCCAGGTAGACACCGCCCGCATGCTGATCAAGCATGGCGCCATCATCAATGCCCCCGGCCCGGATGGCACGACGCCGTTAATGATGGCGGCCTTGTCTGGAAAATCAGCCATGGCCCAATTGCTGCTGGACCACGGGGCGGATCCGACCATGGTCACTGCAACTGGCGAGACTGCGGTCGACTGGGCCCTGAAACGCAATAACACGTCGATGGCGAAAGGCATAAAAGCAGCAGCCGACCAGGTTCGCAGCCAGCGGGCCAGACAGGCGGCCGGCCTGCCGGAACCGCAGCCCGAGCCAAGCCCGGCGCCCGCCAAGGATGCGCAGGACGCCTCTTCTTTCTCACGCTACTTCGATCTGGATCGCTTCGACGAGCCGGTGAAATAAGCTTCCGCGCAAATCGCTCAGAGAGACATGCAAAAGGCTAACTCCCGGTTGGGCCAGTTGGGCATCGCACAGGCAGCAAGCTATTGCAAAAACACCCGCGCATGCCGCGGGTGCGCAATGAAGCGCTGGTGGCCTTGCGCCCGGATTTGATCGAACTCCTGGCTGGGCATGACCACTTCGATGATTTCCTGAGTGTCTTCGCGGCGCAGCTCCAGCTGCGCCAGCGGACCAAAGGCATGAGCCCGCTGCAGATTCACCAGCAGGCCCTCGGAGGGCGCGTCTGTATGCTTGGTGCCCAGCGGCACAATCTGGATATCATGGGGCCGCACGTAGGCGGTGCCCTGGCCGCTGGCACCCAGATCGATGCCTAAACGGCCCAGCGTGGCGCCACCGGTATGCAGGCAGCCCGCCTGCACCCGGCCATGGAATAAATTCACGTGCCCCAAGAAACCATAGACAAAGGGGCTGGCAGGCTGATCGTAGACCGCCTGCGGACTGCCGACTTGTTCGACCTGGCCTCGATTCATGATGACCACCTGATCGGCAACCTCCAGGGCTTCTTCCTGGTCGTGGGTGACAAACAGGCTGGTCATGTGCAGTTCATCGTGCAGGCGGCGCAGCCAGCGCCGCAATTCCTTGCGGACTTTGGCATCGAGCGCCCCAAAAGGTTCGTCCAGCAGCAAGACGCGCGGCTCTACCGCCAAGGCGCGCGCCAGCGCAATGCGCTGGCGCTGCCCGCCGGACAGGGCGCCGGGTCGGCGGTCGGCCAGCCAATCCAGCTGGACGAGTTCCAGCAATCCCATGACCTTGTCATGGATCTGGCGTACGCTGGGGCGCTGCTTGCGCGGCTTCACACGCAAACCGAATGCGACGTTGTCGAACACCGACATGTGGCGAAACAAGGCATAGTGCTGGAAGACAAAACCTACTTGGCGCTGGCGCACATGGGTATGCGAAGCATCCAATCCCTCCAGCAGCACTTGCCCCCCGTCGGGCTGCTCCAGGCCGGCAATAATACGCAGCAGGGTAGTCTTGCCGCAGCCCGAAGGCCCCAGCAGCGCGGTCAGACGTCCGTCGGGAAATGTCAGTGAAATATCGCCCAGTGCGGTAAAGTTGCCGAAAGTCTTGTGGACGTGGCGGACTTCAATGCTCATGATCAGGTCTCCGAATGAGGTTTGGCGGTCTGCACGCGCAAGCGCCATTGCACCAGGGATTTCAGGGCCAGGGACAGCAGCGCCAGCAGGGCCAGCAAGGCAGCCACCGAAAAAGCCGCGGCAAAGTTATATTCGTTGTATAAAATTTCTACGTGCAGCGGCATGGTGTTGGTCAAGCCACGAATGTGGCCCGAAACAACCGAAACGGCGCCGAACTCACCCATGGCTCGGGCGTTGCAGAGAATCACGCCGTAGAACAAGCCCCAGCGGATATTGGGCAGCGTCACGTGCCAAAATACCCGCCAGCCGGATGCGCCCAGCACGATGGCCGCTTCTTCTTCATCGCTGCCCTGGGCCTGCATCAGGGGAATCAGTTCGCGGGCCACGAAAGGCACCGTGACAAATACCGTCGCCAGCACGATGCCCGGGACGGCAAACAAGATCTGCACATCATGGGCTTGCAGCCAGGGACCAAACCAGCCCTGGGCACCGAACAGCAAAACATAAATCAGCCCGGCAATCACGGGCGATACGGAAAACGGCAGATCGATCAGGGTGATGAACAGGTTTTTCCCGCGGAAATCAAAGCGTGCAATCGCCCAGGCGGCACACACCCCGAACACCAGATTCAGCGGCACGGCAATGCCCGCCGCAAGCAGGGTCAACCGGATTGCGGCCAGGGCATCCGGGTCGCTGATGGCCTGCAGGGAGACCGCCAAGCCCTTGCCCAGCGCCTCATAAAAAACCGTCACCAGCGGCAATAATAAAAACAGCAGTAAAAATATAAAGGCCACCCCCGTCAACAGGCCGCGCGTCAGCCGCCCCTCCAGGTCTGGCTGGGCTTGGGCGAGTGGCGATGGGATTGTCAGGCTGTTCATCAATGGGGTTCCAGTTAAAGGGTCTGGCCCAGCGTGCGGCGGCGTACCCAGGCTTGCAGCAGGTTGATGGCCAGCAGCATAAGAAAAGAAAGACTCAGCATCACGACGGCAATCGCCGTCGCACCGGGATAGTCGTATTGCTCCAGCTTGGTCACAATCAACAAGGGCGTGATTTCCGACACCATGGGTAGATTCCCGGCAATGAAGATCACGGAACCGTATTCGCCCGTGGCACGGGCAAAGGCCAGGGCAAACCCAGTGATCAGGGATGGCAGCAGCGTCGGCAGGATGACCCTGGTGAATACCTGCCAGCGCGAGGCCCCCAGGCTGCTGGCGGCTTCTTCGAAGTCGGCCGGCATGTCTTCCAGCACGGGCTGCACTGTTCGCACGACAAATGGCAAGCCTACGAAAATCAGGGCAACGACGATCCCCAAAGGTTGAAATGCCACCTGGATATCCAGCGTGGCCAGCCAGGCCCCGAGCCAGCCCCGTGGGGTATAGAGCGCGGTCAGGGCAATCCCCGCCACCGCCGTGGGCAAGGCAAAGGGCAAATCAACCAAGGCGTCCAGCAGCCGTCGACCTGGAAACGGATAACGGACCAACACCCAGGCCACAATCCCGCCGAATACCGCATTGACCATCGCGGCCAGCAAGGCCGCACCGAAGGTCAGCCGGTAGGATGCCAGCACCCGAGGGTTGCTGACGGCCTGCCAAAATGCCTCCAGGCTCTGGTTGGCCGCCGTCAGGTAGGCAGCCGATAAGGGCAGCAACACCACTAGGCACAGATAGCCCAGGCTTAACCCCAAGGTCAGATTGCGTCCGGGCAGCACGCGTGCGCTCGGGCTGTCTTGCAAGACAGAAGTGGCCATGGTTTAGTGGCTCTCCGGCTGGTAGATTTGATCGAAGATGCCGCCATCGGAAAAATGTTGCGCCTGCAGGCTGGCCCAGTCTGGCCCCAGGTCTCGGATGGTAAATAAGGATAAGGGGGCAAACTGCGCTGCATGGCGCTGGGCCGCCGACGCCAGGGTAGGGCGGTAGTAGTGCTGTGCGACGATTTCTTGCGCCTCTGGGGAATACAAGTACTCCAGGTAGGCTTGGGCCACAGCCCTGGTATTGCGTCGGGCGACGGTTTGCTCCACCAGTGCAACCGGGGGTTCGGCGCGAATGCTGATGGGGGGGATGACCATCTCCAGACGATCCGCCCCCAGTTCCCGAATTGCCAGAAACGCCTCGTTTTCCCAGGTAATCAGCACATCCCCGATGCCCCGTTCGGCAAAGCTGGTGGTGGCGGCGCGCGCGCCGGTATCCAGCATCGGCACATGACGGTAAAGCTGCCGGATATAGTCGCGCGCCTGTTTTTCATCTCCTGCGCTGCCCAGCAATGCCGCGCCCCAGGCGGCCAGATAATTCCAGCGGGCGCCCCCCGATGTCTTGGGGTTGGGCGTAATCACCTGGACACCGGGATGCAGCAGGTCAGGCCAGTCGCGGATGTTTTTCGGATTGCCCTTGCGCACCAGAAAGACAATGGTGGAGTAATAGGGGACGCTGTGCTGAGGGTATTGCTGCTGCCAATCGGCCCGGACCAGGCCTCGGGCAGCCAGAATGTCGATATCCGGCGCCAGCGCCAGGGTAACAATATCGGCGGGCAGGCCATCCAGCACTGAACGCGCCTGTTTGCCTGAACCCCCATGAGACTGCCGGACCAGGACATGATCGCCGGTCTTGTTCAGCCAATACCGGGAAAATGCGGTGTTGTATGCCTGATATAGCTCGCGGGTCGGGTCATAGGAAGCATTCAGCAAACTGATGTTGCTTGCCTGTGCCGTCCCCAGGGCCAGCACGGCTGTCGTCAGCCAGGGCAGCAATCGAAAGCGCATAAACTGAATGCCTTGTCATTGAATGAGTCAAGGCATCAGCTTACGTGCATCGGAGGTCAGGCCGAACGAATCGTTTTGTCCAACGATATGAGGGATGCGCATAATGCGGTCTGGAAATATGGGTATATGTCCAGACCGGAGTCCCACCAGCACGCGCATGTCGATGGCTTAGGCAGTGGCCATGCGTCCGGTAGCAGCCATCAGAGATTGGGCGGCAGATACGCGGGCCGCAAAATACCCTGCAACTGGGTATAGGGAATCAAAAGTTCGGGTTGGCCCCAGGCGTAAGGCGCGATTTCGTAGGACTGATATTTCACCAACACCCCCTGGTCGGTGATCGCGACGTTATCGCTGGTGGCAAAGGGCCACATGCGACTGAAGCTATCCGGGTCCTGGATCGCATCGCGGTGGGCCAGCACCCACTTGTCATGCACTGCCTGCAAGGCTGCATCAAAGCCAGGGCGCGCCCCAGGCTGCAGCAACTGGTCTATGGTCAGGGCCTTGGCGCTTTGATTGTCCCAGTTGATGAACTGGGTGCCTGTTATGCCGTGCGCCATGCCGGTTTGATATTGGCCTACGTTGAGCTCGATCACCGTCAAGTGCGCATTGCGATAGCGGTTGCGGGCGATCAGATTGGCCTCGTCCCGAGGGGCGGCGGTCTTCCAGTAGTAAGCCTGGTATGCCTGCAAAGTATCGTAAGGGGCAGGGCGGCTGGTATCCAGCCAGGTCATGGTGGCCAGGGCATGGTCCACCAGGCCGGTCAGGCGGGGATTGCCGGGGAAAGCCAGGGAATCAATCACTAATTTAGGACATTCGCCCTTGCAGCCAGGGCGTTCTCCGGACCATTGAATCGGCTGGGAGAACAAACCTGATTGGCTGGTTTGCTGGTCCAATTGGGCGGGCACCAGGGAAATATCGCCTTGCGGGCTGCTGGCGCAGGCGGCCAGTGCCAGCGTCATGGTGGTGGCCAGCAGGGGCCGGTACAGTCTGGAATAGGCAAAGCGCGGTGGGTGCATCATCGGGTTTCCTGGCATCAACAATTTATATCCTACTGTATCGAGCAAGCCTGTGCCAGATACTATCCTCGAATACCCCGGAGGGATTCAGCGATAATGATGCAGATTTTGCAGCAAGACCGGAGACCTCATGCTTGATTTTATGTATGACCTGCCCAACTGGATGCTGTTTCTTGTTTGTGTCCTGCTGACGGGTCTACTGGTCGTATCGGCAGCAGCCAGCATGTGGCTGCTGCGTCTGATCTGGCCAAATCGCCATAAGACCACCATGATCAGCACCATGCTCTCAGGGGTGTTGTTGCCCACCGGCATGGTGGTGGCATTTGTGGCATCCGATATCTGGCAGCACGAAGCCAAGGGCCAGACCGCCGTCGAGCAGGAAGCCATGGCGGTGGGGGATATTCTGCGCATTGCCCAGCATTTGCCGACCGATCTGCGCGAGCAACTGACTGGCCTGACGGATGACTATATCCGCGAGGTGGTCGAAGTCGAATGGCCCCTGATGGCCAAGGGCCAGGCCAGCCGCCAGGCCGATGACTCATTGGATGCACTGGCGTATATGGCGATTCAGCTCGAGGTCTTGGCCGAGCAGGCCAAAAGCGCACCAGCTATTCTCTTGAGACAGTCCGCCAAAGATCTGCGCCACTACACGCAGCAGGTGGACGTTGCCCGTAATCACCGCCTGCTGGTGTCGCACAGCCGGGTCGCCGCCACCAAGTGGACCACGGTGCTGGTGCTGCTGTTTGTGGCGGCGTGCGTGATTTGCGAGATACATCTGACGCAACGCCGGGCATTGGTGATGGCCTTGGGGCTTTTTACGCTGGGGTTCGGGGCCACCATGTATTTGATTGCGTCCTATGAACGACCATTTACCGGGGCGACTATCATCGAGCCAACGTCTATGACGCTGTTGCTGGTGCGAAACTGAATCAGGGCTCGCGGTGTATTTTCAGGCCGGCAAACGACTGCGACACCGGCATGAGTTCAATCGAGTTGATATTGACCCGGGCCGGGCGCGTGGCTGCCCAGACGACGGCATCGGCCACATCATCGGCGGTCAAGGGATCTGCGCCGTCGTAGACCGCTGCCGCGCGTTGATCATCGCCCAGGCGAACCAGGGAAAATTCCGTGCCGCCGCACAGGCCTGGTTCTATATTGGTGACCCGCACCCGGGTGCCAAAGAGATCGGCCCGTAGATTCAGGCTGAGCTGGCGCACGAATGCCTTGGTGGCGCCATAGACGTTACCGCCCGGATAAGGATAGTCGCCTGCCGTAGAGCCGATATTGATGATGTGGCCCTGGTTGCGCTTGACCATGCCGGGCAGTACGACGTGCACCAGGCGGGTCAGGCCCAGTATGTTGGTGGCGATCATGCGTTCCCAATCGACCATCGAGGCTTCTTGCGCCGGGGCCACCCCCAGCGCCAGGCCGGCATTATTGACCAGCAAGTCCAGCCCCTGGAACTGTTGTTCTATCCAGGCACAGCCCTGGTCCACCGAGGCGGCGTCGGTGACATCCATCACCAAGGGGAAAAAGGCATCTCCGAGATCGGATTTGAGGGATTGCAACCGATCCAGGCGCCGGGCGGCGCCGATCACGGTGTAGCCGTCTGCAACCAGGCGCTGCGAAATGGCGGCGCCAAAGCCGGCGGAGGCGCCGGTCACCAGAGCAATTTTGGACATGGAAGGCCTTGAAACGAAATAGGATGGCAAAGTGCCATCCTAGCAGAACTTATGGCTGTACCGAAGGCGCCCCAGCCGGAAATTCTCGGGTTTTGTGGGTCACTGGCAGCCCGCGGCCCTTGATCAAGATATTCCAGTAGAACCAGGGCAGGAAAGAACGCTTGAGCCACCAGTAGAATCGGCGTGGGACGCGCGGGTCGACCGGAAAACTGGGCGTAATGGTGCCGCCGTAAGTGAATTCGGCCAGTAAAACCTTGCCCCGCGATGTCGTCAGCGGGCAGGCGGCATAGCCGTCGTAGGATTCCACATTGCCTGCCCCTCGCAAGGCACTGAGCAGATTGCCTGCCAGGACCGGCGCCTGGCTCTTGATGGCTGCTGCGGTCTTGCTGTTGGGGGTGGACGTGCAATCGCCCAGGCCAAAGATATTGGGATAGCGCGGATGGCGCAGGGTGTGCTTGTCGATTTCCAGCCAGCCGTTGGCGTCGGCCAGCGGGCTTAGCCGGATGAAATCCGGCGCGCTCTGGGGCGGCACCACATGCAGCAGGTCGTAGGCGACTTCCTCGCGCACGGTCTGGCCATCCACGGTGGATTCAAAAACAGCGATTTTTTCCTCGCCGCGCACTTGCACCAAGGCATTGCCATAGTGCGTATCGGCGGCATACGAGTCCATGACCTTGTCCAAGGCCTGAGCGTAGAACGGAATACCGAACACAGTGGGGCAGGCTGAACGAAACTGCAAGCTGGCGGACTTGATGCCGTGGCGACGGAAATGATCCGCAGACAAGTACAGGGCTTTTTGCGGCGCGCCTGGGCATTTGACGGCACCGGCTGGCTGGGTAAAGATTGCCGTTCCCCCCTGGAACTGCTGGACCAGCTCCCAGGTATAGGGGGCCAGGTCGTAGCGATAGTTGCTGGTCACGCCGTTTTTTCCCAGGGCATCGGCCAAGCCGTCGATGGCGTTCCAATTGATCTGGATGCCAGCCGCCACCACCAGGTAGTCATAGACGATCCGGGCGCCGTCATCGAGTTCGACCTGGCGCTCATCAGGCAGCAGGCGCTGGACGCGCTGGGCGATATGTCGCACGCCGGTCGGCAGGCAGTCATGCAAGGCCCGGCGCGTATCCTTGGCCTGATAGGCGCCACCGCCCACCAGTGTCCAGGCCGGCTGGTAATCATGGGTCGATGACGGCTCGATAACGGCGATGTCGAGTTGCGGCTGATTGCGCCGCAGACGGGCGGCAACGGCAGCCCCGCCAGTACCGCCGCCAATGATCACGACAGTGTGTTTACGAGTGGGTGCGGATGTGCTCATGAGGGCCTCTGGTGGATCGGTTGCGCCGCAGATAGGAATAACTGGTAGGCAATGCAGCGATTTTAGAGAGCCTCTTTAATAATGAGAACAATGGATGGGCTATGTCGATATGACCAATTTCAACAAAAACCCACCCCGCCGTAAGGCTATTTTCTGGGCGCCGGCAAAGCAGGTCGTCGGCCACTGCCCTGATCGTGGGCATGCTGCTGCGGCGCGTGCTCATCGAGCTTGAAGCCGGCCACTGCCTGCGCCAGCGCCTGTGCCTGATCCCGCAGGCTATCGGCCGCTGCAGCAGATTGTTGCACCAGCGCCGCGTTTTGCTGGGTAGCGCCATCCAGTTGCTGGACCGCGATTTCGATCTGGCTGATGCCCAGGCTTTGCTCGTTGGTGGCGACTTTGATCTCGTTGATGATATCGGTGACGCGTTGTACCTCGGAGACGATTTTGTCCATGGCTTCGCCTGCTTGACGGACCCGGTCGCCGCCATGGGCCACCTGGGCCACATTGGTGTCGATCAGGGATTTGATTTCGCGGGCGGACTGCGCGCTGCGTTGCGCCAAGGCACGGACCTCGGAGGCGACGACGGCAAAGCCCTTGCCGTGCTCGCCGGCACGTGCGGCCTCGACGGCTGCATTCAGGGCCAGAATATTGGTTTGGAAGGCAATGCTGTCGATGACGCCGATAATGTCGCCGATCTTGCTGGCATTGTCATTCATGCCCTGCATGGTTTCCACCACCTGGCCCATCAGGACACCACCTTGATTGGCAGCATCGCGTGCGCTGTTGGCCAGAACCACGGCGGCATTGCCTGCATCGGCGGTTTGTTTGACGGTGCTGGAGAGTTCTTCCATAGAGCTGGAGGTTTCCTGCAGGCTGGCGGCATTGCCTTCGGTGCGCCGGGCCAGATCGGCGTTCCCCGCAGCGATTTCATCCGAAGCCACATGCACGGAGTCCGTGGTCTGGCGGATGCTGCGCAAGGTGCCTGCGATCTTGCCCACGAATTGGTTGAACGACGCCCCGACCTGGGAAAGTTCGTCGTGGCCGGTCTGGTCCAGGCGCAGGGTAAGATCGCCTTCACCCGAGGCGATGTCCTGCAGGGCGTCCTTCAGGCTGCCCAGGCGGCGCAGCAGCGTGCGTGCCAGCAGCGTCAGGGCCGTGGCGGCCAGCAAGATCATGATGATCCCGGTGATCACCGCCTGCCAGCGCATCTGGCGCACGCCGGCCAGCACATCATCCTGGTTCAAGGCCACCACCAGCATCCAGCCGGTGTCGGCAATCGGGTGGGCAGTCAGCCAGTAGACCGGGCCGGCGATAATGGTGTCGCCCAGTTCGCCGGGGTTGTCCGCCAATTGCTGCAAGCGTTGCAGGTTATAGCGTGGAAAGACATCCGTGGCTGGTTTCAAGGTCAGGGCGGGGTCCGGGTGGGCGATGATGCTGCCGTCGCCCGCGACCAGATAGGCGAAGCTGTTTTCGGTCGGACGCAATGCCCGGGTGCTGGCAACCACGTCATCCAGGGTGATGTCTCCAGCGATGACGGCCTGTACCTTGCCGCCTGAAGCCACT
This sequence comes from Castellaniella sp., assembly GCF_034675845.1. Classification (NCBI taxonomy): domain Bacteria; kingdom Pseudomonadati; phylum Pseudomonadota; class Betaproteobacteria; order Burkholderiales; family Alcaligenaceae; genus Castellaniella; species Castellaniella sp. Next base: position 31,017 of record NZ_JAUCCU010000001.1, on the reverse strand, counting down.
GGCGTGGCGACACTGAGTATGATCTTGCCGGATGAGGCATCCTGGTAGGGGGCTGTCAGGATGGGCCCGCCTTCCTTGACGGCATCTATATACCAGGGACGGGTGGTGGGGTCATAGCCATCGGGCAGGTGCAGGGGGGCATTGGTCAGCATCTGCTTGGTGGCTTGACGGCCAATATAGGTCTGCATGAAGCGCCCGGATTGTTGCGCCTGCTGCAGATAAGGCACGGGGTCTTCATTCATGGCCACCGGAGCCACCGAACTCAGGATGTCCTTTTTGTCGCGCGCCCAGCTTTCTATTTCACGGGCGTTGCTCTTGATCAGGCTGCTGGTCTGCTGGCCCACCAAGTCCTTGACGGTGAGCTGGGCCGACAGGACATTGGCGGTGGCCAGCAGCACCATGGCGATGGCCACGGTCAGCGCAGAAGCCAGGACGAGTTTGGCACGGATGGATAATGATCGTAGACGCATGGCATGTGACCTATATGGAGACGGCACTGATCAGTGCCGGGAATTGCAGCGCCATTGTAGGGATTTGTCAGATTTGCTTATATTGGGATCAGCCCGGAGGATAGGCCGCTGATTCAAGGGCCGAAAGCCGATTTACGCTATGATCAGCCCGTCATGGGCCGGAACCAAATCATCGGGCCTGCGTCTCATTTGCACCATGCTGTTCATCACAGGAATTTCCCCATGCATGTTTTGATTCGCTCTGCTTTGTTTGTTGCTACCTTGGGCGTCAGCCTGAGCGCTTTGGCCGGTGGCCAGGCGGTCACGGTCTACCAGGACCCTAACTGCGGATGCTGCCATGGCTGGGCTGAACACATGCGGGCCGAGGGTTTCGAGGTACAGGAAATTCCCACAACCGACATGGCGGCGATCAAGGCCCGCCTGGGGGTGCCGATGGAACTGGCTTCGTGTCACACCGCCAGGATCGAAGCCAGCGGTCAGATCATCGAAGGCCACGTGCCCGCTTCGGCTGTGCGCAAGCTATTGGCCAGCAGCCAGATCCGCGGGGTATCCGCCCCCGGCATGCCCCTGAATTCCCCTGGCATGGGAGCTTTGGACGGCAATCTGGTCACTGTGGATTTCGATGGTCAGGCCTTTTCCAAAGACTGATTATTCGGTGGGTGAATTCATCGGGCTGTCCTGAACCCCTGGCTGGCCCTGATGGGCCTGCTGAAGAATCAAATCGGTTTCCGAGGGGGCGGCTGAATCCTGAGCCTCCTGGATATCAGCCGCCTGGACAGGTTTGTCTGTCGCTGCGACAGTCTCGCTTTCAACGGGGCGGGCGGTCTGGCCCTTTTCGATCACCAATTCCACGCGCCGGTTGCGCGCCCGACCCTGAGCATCCTGATTGGTGGCGATCGGACGAGTATCGGCAAATCCGACGGCCCGCAGATGGGCCTTGTCGATGCCGCCGGCCAACAGGAATCGCACCACGCTGCCGGCTCGGTCGGTAGAAAGTTCCCAGTTCGATGGATACCGGCTATTGCTGCGCACCGGGATAGAGTCCGTATGGCCTTCGACCACAATGTCGTAGCCTTTGCTGGCTAACAAAGCAGCCATGCGCTTCAGCACGTCTTGGCCGTGGGGGCTCAGATCCGCCTGGCCCGTGCCGAACAGGATTTCGCTATTGATCCGCAGGCTGACCGAGCGTTGATTGACGACGACCTCGACCTCGCTGCCCAACTTGCCCAAAGCCAAGTCGGCCGCCAAGGACTCTCCCTCGGATTGCGGATTGATGTCGGGCGGGGCGGGGCTGGCTGGCACGGGCGCAGGCACAGGAGCAGGAGCAGGCGTTGATATTGGTGCTGCCGCCGAGGTGACTGCGATGGGCTCTGCGGCATTGGCCGTCGCGGCAGGCAATTCGGGGGCGGTGCCGGCGATCAGCGGTTGACTGGCGGCAGGCGGAGCAGTGGGGGCAGGGGCAGGGTCGTTGCTTGGGCCAACGGCCATGGTGGGGGTCGATGGTGCAGGGACAGGGGCGGGGACCAGCGGTGCCGCGACAGGCTCGGGAACTGGCGGTGCCAGGTCCATCGGCGTTGGATATGCGCTGGCCAGCGCCGCCAGGCTGGCGGCGGGATAGGCCGCATCCTGGAAGTCGCTGGCCGGGGCGGCCGGGTAGGGAGAAAAATAATCAGGAGTGGGAATCAGGCCACCGCTGATAGGCGCTGCCATGGACAGCATCGGGGGGGCCAGGGCAGCAGGGGGGGGGCGACACCAGCGCCTGCTGCTGGTCTGGCGTTGTGGCCGTGGAAGAAGAATGGCCGATGCCGTCGCGCTGTTGGCTCAGCGAGCCAGAAAAAGCCAGCATCACGATCATGGCCACCAGCAGCAGCGTCATCATGTCGAGATACGTCAGAAACCAGCCTTCTTCCTGCTGGGGCTGGGTGCCGCCCTCCAGGCCCCAACGGGCGGCGGCGTCTGGGTTCGAGCGCTGACGGCGCTGTTGTTGACGGGCTTGTTGCAGCTCGGCTTCCAGCGCATGCATGCGCTGGATGAACTCGCGCGCGGGCTGCAGCTCGACGGGGCCGGATCTCATGCAGCGGATTCCCGGTGGGCCAGCATGTCGCTGTCCTTGATTTCATCACGCACATCGGCCACAAAGGCCTTCAGGGTTTCGCGCATCAGGGCCGGGCTGCGTTTTTGGCTCATCATCGAAATGCCCTGGATGATGGTATTCATCAGCACCAGACGCTGCTCGGTGCGGCGTTCGAGCTTGACGGCAATGGGCTTGAACAGCAGGTTGGCCAGCAGCACCCCATAAAATGTGGTCATCAGGGCCAGCGCCATCTGCCGCCCGATGGCAGTGATGTCACCGCCTCCCAACAGAAACAGCAGATTCACCAGGCCCACCAGGGTGCCCACCATGCCGAAGGCCGGGGCAAAACCCGCCATCACCCGAAATAACTGGGCTTCGGCGTGTTCTTTGGCTTTCATGCGGGCAATGCGCCATTGCAGCAAATCCAGGATGTCCTGTTCGGGGACATTATCGATCACCAGTTGTACGCCACTGCGCAAGAACGGGTTCGAGACCTTTTCCAAAGCATTTTCCACCGCCCGGATATCGCTTTGCATCCAGATCTTGGCAATATTGACCAAGTCTTCCAGATCCCGATCCACATAAAGCTGTTCATGATGCACTACGCTGCGGATCAGGCCGAAGATGCGCATGACCTCGCGCAAGGGGTATGCAATAAAGGTTGCCGCTGCCGTGCCCAGCAACACGATTCCCAATCCAGGGAAGTCGACAAACAGGCGCGGGTCCTCGGTGGAGAACACCAGAACGATGGCCAGCAATAAGATGCTGGCCACGATGCCAATCAAAGTGGAAGGATTCATGCGCATGGCGGTGGGCTTGGTTGGTATCGCAGGAGAAGTACAGTATCTTACCTTGATCTGATTGACGGGATGGCTGACACAATGCTGATTGCTCTGAACGCCGATGTACTGGTGACCATGGATGCCGACCGGCGCGAAATTCCGGATGGGGCGCTGGTCACCGATGGCCCTGTCGTGAAGTGGGTGGGCCCCAGCGCAAGCCTGCCATCAGAGTATCGCCAGGCGCTGGACAACAAGACTGCGCAAAAGCTGGATATGCGCGGCCACGTGCTGATCCCAGGCCTGGTGAATACCCACCACCACATGTATCAGTCCCTGACGCGTGCCGTGCCGGCTGCCCAGGATGCCGAACTGTTCACATGGCTGGGAAATCTGTATATGCTGTGGTCGCACCTGACCCCGGAAATGATTGGCATATCCACCAAGACCGCCATGGCCGAACTCATGCTGTCTGGCTGCACAAGCACCAGCGATCATCTTTATCTGTTCCCCAATGGATCGCGGCTGGATGACTCGATTGCCGCCGCCCAGGAGATGGGGATGCGCTTTCATGCTGCTCGCGGCTCTATGAGTGTGGGCCGCAGCAAGGGTGGCTTGCCACCCGACTCGGTCGTGGAGGAAGAAGCCGTCATTCTGCGCGACAGTCAGCGTCTTATCGAAACCTATCATGACGAGACCCGCCATTCTATGCTGCGTGTCGTGTTGGCGCCGTGCTCGCCTTTCTCGGTATCACGCGATCTGATGCGCGAATCCGCCCAGATGGCGCGCCATTATGGCGTTTCCCTGCATACCCATCTGGCAGAAAACAATAATGACGTCATCTACTCGCAAGAGAAATTTGGCATGACACCGGCACAATACGCAGAAGACCTGGGCTGGGTTGGGCATGACGTCTGGCACGCGCACTGCGTCAAGCTGGATGCAGCCGGGATCGCGCTGTTTGGCCGTACCGGCACTGGGGTCGCCCATTGCCCATGCTCGAACATGCGGCTGGCCTCGGGCATTGCCCCGGTGCGCGCGATGCTGGACGCACAAGTGCCGGTCGGCTTGGGCGTGGATGGCAGCGCCTCCAACGATGGGGCGCATATGTTGGGCGAGGTCCGCCAGGCCATGCTGCTGCAGCGGGTGGGTCATGGCCCGGCTGCCCTGAGTGCGCGTGAAGCCCTGGAAATCGCCACCTTGGGCGGCGCCCGCGTCCTGGGCCGTGACGATATAGGGGCCTTGGCGCCAGGCATGTCCGCTGATTTCGTGTCCTTCGATCTATCCGCGATTGCGTACGCCGGCGCTCATGATCCCGTGGCTTCCTTGGTTTTCTGCACGCCCGGTCAGGTATCGACCAGCGTGATCAACGGCCGCGTTGTGGTCGAAGACGGCCAATTGCTGACGACCGATCTGCCACAGGTGCTGGAACGACACCGCCAGCTTGCTCATACGCTGTTCACGCGCGCCAGCACTCACTAAACATCCATCAGCTTAAGTAGCAGCCATCGTACGATTCAGACCCTGATCCGGCGTAGACCGGACAGGGCAGGGGGCTGGCAACCCCATTTCCCAGGAGACCAAGCAATGAGTACATTCAAAATATCCGTCAATCGCAGCACACCGGCGTTGCGACCGGAAGACGAGAATCCCGGATTGGGTGCCAATCTGGCATTTGGATTGCAGCACGTGCTGACCATGTATGGGGGCATCATCGCCGTCCCCTTGATCATTGGCGAAGCAGCCGGCCTGCCTGCCGACGAACTGGGCTTATTGATTACCGCCTGCTTGTTCATGGGGGGCTTGGCAACCTTGCTGCAAACGCTGGGCGTGCCATTTTTTGGCGCCCAACTTCCCCTGGTACAAGGCGTTTCATTTGCCGGAGTGGCCACCATGATTGCCATCCTGAACACAGGGGGAGGCTTGCCAGCCATCTTTGGCGCCGTCATGGCAGCCTCCTTTCTGGGCTTGGTCATTATCCCTGTTTTTGCGCGTGTCATCCGGTTTTTCCGCCCTTGGTCACTGGTATCGTCATCACCACGATTGGGCTGACCTTGATGCCGGTCGCTACCTTCTGGGCGATGGGCGGCAATCCTGGCGCGCCTGACTTCTACAAGGATTTCCCAGAATGGTTTTCCACCATTTTCCAATCCGGAATCAGTTCCGCTGCCGTCGTCGCCATTATCCTGAACATGGTCTTCAACCACGCAGCCGCCAGCAAGTCACTGGCTCAGCCCAGCAGCCAGGCCGAGTCCGAGGGGCTGGACGCCAGCGCCACCAGCCAATCTGCCTCCAGCGCCTGAGCTGGGGTCTGTTTCAAGGCAGCAGGCGGTAACCTAGTGCGCAGAACTAAACGCGGATAATTTCACAATGTGGTATGTGCTTTTATTTCAATAGCTAACAGACACATCTTAATCTAGATTATATAAATTCTAGCCGACTTTAGTTCCATTTTAATCGCCTATTCAATCGATGCTGGTAGGCATCGGAACTAAAGTTGGCAAATTGATGCTGCTGCGGGCCTACTTCGATTTCAATCACCACGAAAGTGTTGAGTGGTGGCCCCTTGACTGTGATTGTCTGTGCTCAATCACCACAGCACTCGCCTTATGCTGAGTCTGAAGTGAACTCTAATGCGATTTATATGGTCGCGGTAGGGACACCGGTTACCCGATGCCCCCCGCACAGATCCGTACGTGCAGAATTACCGCATACGGCTCCTGCCTTGGGTTGTGACGTCAAAACGAACCGAGGGATAGGGATGCTTCGGAACTTGCCGCGGGTACAGCAGGTAACGGCGAGCGATCGTTTTCAGCCTCTCCCACGTCATTCGATGCCGCTGACTTCGGCGCCTGAGCGCATGTAGCCAGTGACGACAAACTTCTTGGTAGAACTGATCCAGTCGCTTTTCATTACCGGGCACATTGAAGTAAGCAAAGTAGCCGCGCACCACTTGCCCAAGCCATTTACCCATCACGGGGACGGGCTCATGGCGACGGCGCAGCAATGTCTGGCCTACTGCTTTCAGCGTGGCACGCATTCGCTTCTTGACAGTGAGGCGTTTGACCTCGAAGAAGCCCTTCTTGTTCTTACCACAGATGTGAGTAAAACCAAGAAAGTCAAACGTCTTGGGTTTGCCTTCACCGTGCTTGAGACAGTCTTCGGCGGCGTACCGCCCAAACCGTATCAATCGGGTTTTGGCAACATTCAGTTCCAGTCCGAACTGACCAAGGCGTTTTGCGAGTGCCTTCAGGAACTGCCGGGCTTCTGACTCGTAAGCGAAACCCATCACGCTGTCGTCCGCGTAGCGCACAACGATGACTTCACCCTTGGCAATCCGCCTGCGCCATTGTGCAACCCAGAGGTCATACACATAGTGCAGGTAAATGTTTGCCAATACGGGTGATATGACAGCCCCTTGGGGGCATCCGCGTTCAGATGGAATGCGGCGACCCTCTTCAAATACACCTGCCACAAGCCATTTGCGAATCAGTCTCAAAAGACGACGGTCCGCAATCCGATGCTCAAGGAAACGCATCATCCATTCATGATCAATCATGTCGAAGAATGCACGGATATCCGCATCCAGCACCCACCTTATCTGACGTGTCTGTATTCCAACCGTCAGTGCATCCAAGGCGTCGTGCTGGCCCTTGCCTTGCCTGAATCCATAAGAGAACCCCAGAAAGTCCTGCTCGTAAATTGCATTCAGCAGCTGAGTTACCGCATGCTGAACCAGCCGATCTTCCAGAGCTGCGATCCCAAGCGGTCGTTGACTACCATCCGCTTTGGGAATGTAAACTCGCCGGGAAGCTGTTGCCCGATACCGTCCAGCATGAATTTCATCGTGCAGTTCGGGTAGTCGAGTGGACAGCCCCCGCTCATACTCTGCCCACGTCATCCGATCAATACCTGTCGCGGCATTCCTGTTGAGGGCATAGAAGCTCTCGTACAGTCGTTCCTCGGTCAGGTGATGCATCAGTGACGTGAACCGGACACGCTTATCCCTGCGTGCCGCTTGACGTATGCCCTCCAGAGACATCGACGCACTTACCCGGCTCTGAGTCCGGCGTGCGGGTTCCTGGCTGACATTTCCCTTGGCTACTCCCCTTTTCTCCACCGCCTCCGCAGGTTTCCCTTTGTTCGGCAGCTTCTTCGATACTACGGGAGTATCCGACTTCTCACCAACGTAGACGGCAGGATTACGGTTTATGACCTTGCCTGCCCCGTCCGGTACCACATGATCGGACATTGATGAGACCTCCCAGTTTCCGTGTGAGTGACTTCCCAGCGTGCTCAGGGTCTGCGACCGCGCGGGACGTGAGCATGGCTTGCACTTGTCGTCATGTTCACTGTGGCCTTCCGCTTCGCTTAACAGCGTCGGCGTCCCGGATTTATGATTTCGCGGCTCGATGGCTGGCCCGCAGGTTTCCCCTGTCAACACTTCACCGACCACCTCGCGATGGGCGACGCATGACTCGGGGTTAGGATGATGTGCCATTCTTTCCTATATCGGACTTTCACCGACTATCAACTCACCAGCTTTGACTGGCGTACTAAACGCTCCATTTTTCCCATGATTGTTCGCGCCCGCTCTGTGGGGCATCGTATCGGTTCTGCAAGCAAACAGGAGAACCGAGGATGTCGACGAGTCGAGGACCAGGGCAGGCCTGGTGGGAAATGCACCTTGACGCGATAGCGCGCGAGGGCATTGGCGCCACGGCCTACGCGCAGCGTGAGGGGTTGCCGGTCTCAAGCCTGTATTATTGGCGCCGGCGCCTCAAAGCCCTGGAGCGGAAGGCTCAGGTGCCCGTCAAGGCGGTGGCTGCGCCGGTTGCGCGCCAGTTTGTGCCGGTCAACGTGGGTCCGCTCGCCGCTGTCGATCACCCTGTCGCGGCGGATCGCCATGTACTGGTGCTGGGCGCTGGCCTGCGTCTGGAGCTGCCCGGCTTGCCCAGCCCGCAGTGGCTGGCGCAGGTGCGTCAGGCGCTGACTGAGCAGGTGCATTGATGCACCCGGGAGTGGCGATTGGGCAGGTCTACTTGTGCTGCGTGCCGGTGGACTTTCGCAAGCAGATCGACGGGCTGGCCGCGCTGGTGCAAAGCGAGCTGGAACTGGATGTCTTCGGCGATACGTTATTCGTGTTCGTGAATCGCCAGCGCAACCGCATCAAGATTCTGTATTGGCATCGCAACGGCTTTTGCCTTTGGCAGAAGCGGCTGGAGAAAGAGCGCTTTGCCTGGCCCGCGCCAGGCGCGCAAGCGACCGTGACACTCACCCCCAAAGAGTTGGAGTGGCTGTTGGAAGGGTTTGATTTATGGGCGAATCATCCTCATAAAACACTGAAATATCAGTCAGTTATGTGATAATTCTGGTATAATTATGCATGTCTGATCGCCCTGCAGCCACCCCATCCTTCCCCCCTGAGCACAGCCCCGAAATCGGCGCTGTGCCGACCTCGGTTGAAGCCTTCCAGGCGGCATTGAAAGCCGAGCGCGAAAAGACGCTGGCCGAGTTACGGGCCACGCTGCAGGCGCAGAACGAAACCCACCTTCACGCCTTGCGTTCGGCGATGCAATCCGAGTTCGAGAGGAAACTGCAAGAAGGGATTGCCGCCGGCGTCGCCACAGGGGTCGCCGAGGCGGTGCAACGCATCCTTGAGCAATGGCGCTTGGCCCGGCATCAGGTGTTCGGCCCCAGTAGCGAGTCGCACCAGGGCGAGCTGTTTAACGAAGTGGAAGCCTTGGCCGAGCAGGCCGCTGATCTCGAAGACGCACACGAGGGCGCGCCCGCGCACAACACGCCTCGCCCCAAGCGCGGTCATCGCCGCGCTTTGCCGCCCGAGCTGCCCCGCGTCGAGTTCCTGGTCGATGTCCCCGAAGCAGAACGCCAATGCGCCTGCGGCACCCCCATGGTGCGTATCGGCGAAGACGTGAGTGAACAGCTGGACATCGTGCCGATGCAAATCCGCGTGATCCGCACGGTGCGCCCGCGCTACGCCTGCCCCAAGGGCGATCAGGCACCGGTACAGCAGCCGGCACCGGCGCAGGTCCTGCCGCGCAGCAACTTCAGCGCCGGGTTCCTGGCGATGATGGCGGTGGTGAAGTATGTCGACGGCCTGCCTCTGGCGCGCTTCGAGAAGGTGATGGCCCGCCACCAGGTGGACGTCCCACGCCAGAGCATGACGCGGGCCATGATCAGGCTCGCCCAGGCCTTGCAGCCGCTGCACAATCTGGCCCGCGACACCTTGCTGGATGCGCCCGTCATCCACATGGATGAAACCACGGTTCAAGTGTTGAAAGAACCAGGGCGAAGTCCGACCTCTAAAAGTTATATGTGGGTGCAGCGCGGCGGGCCGCCGGGGCGCACGGTGGTGTTGTTTGATTACGAGGCGAGCCGTTCGGGGCAGATACCGGTACGCCTGCTCGAAGGCTGGCAGGGTTACCTGATGACCGACGGGTACGAAGGCTACGCGCCGGTGGCGCGCCTGCCCGGTGTGGAGCACCTGGCGTGCGCAGCCCATGCTCGGCGCAAGTTCGTCGAAGCCAAACGGGTCAGCCCCAAAGGCAAGAGTGCCCGCGCAGACCACGCGCTGGATCTGTTCGCCCGGCTGTATCGTATCGAGGCCAAGCTGAAAACAGCGAGCGATGCGCAGCGCTTCGAGGCGCGCCAGACCCACAGCCTGCCGATCCTGCAAAAGCTGCGTGCATGGTTGGATGAAACCCTGCCGGGGGTCACGCCCAGGAGCAAGCTGGGCGAAGCGTTGGGATATCTGCACAAGGTCTGGCCGCGCCTGATCCGCTATACCGAGTGCGGCGATTTGCCCATCGATAACAACCCCGCAGAAAACGCCATCAGGCCGTTTGTGATTGGCAGAAAAGCGTGGCTTTTTGCGGATACCCCGGCGGGTGCACACGCCAGCGCGGTACTGTATTCGCTGCTGGAAACGGCCAAGGCCAACGGGCGCGAGCCCTATGCGTGGCTGCGCTTTGTGCTGGAACACCTGCCGATGGCCCAAACAGTGGACGAAATCGAGGCGCTGTTGCCGTGGAATACTCATGACCAAGATTTAGCCATGAATCTCGCCGCCTGGGAATAATGGGGGAGATGCACCGCTTACGGGACGTGTCCTGCATGACCCAGTTCATCCGTACGTCTGCGTTCATAGTCCGGACTTTTTTTTGAGCCAATCCAATTCCATCTTCAGGCGCCCGATCTCGCTGTACAAGCGGTCCTCGTCGGCGTGCTCTGCAGGCTTTGGGCCACGCTTGCTGGCAAACAGCGTGGCTGCCTGTTCCTGGATTGCCTTCTTCCACTGGCTGACCACCACGGGATGCACACCGTACTGTTGTCCTATTTCGTTGAGCGTCTTCTCCCCGCGGATCGCTTCCATGCCCACCTTCGCCTTGAATTCTGCGCTGTGAACCTTGCGTTTCTTAACCTCTGTCACGCTGCTTTCCTCCTCGGATTACAGCTTAAACCGCTGTCTCGATTCCGGGGTCCACTTTAGAGGTCAGAAGTGGCATAGTTCAGATTCTTTGCCCAGAAATAACAAGTTTGGACAAAAAAATTTGCGAGAAGTGGCGTACGCTATCTCACTCCGCCGATCAAAGCATGTGTGATGACCATGCGTTTAATAGTGCTATGGCATGGTTTTGGGCAGCTGATCCAAATAGACATCATAAAAGCTTATTTAAACTCACTCAAAGCGAGCAGCATGGTCGGCCAACGTTTGAATATCTTAATGTTTAATGCACTTGGCCTTACCGGTTTCTTGACTGTTTTTTTGCGTTAATTGGTGTGCTCAGGGTCGGCCATATCTGGGTAAGATGGGCGATTATCGTCAGAGCAACATTCGATCAACGTTTGAAGCGCATTAGCAATTTGTTCCAGACTGTTAATTTTCCCGTGTAATTCAGCCATATGAGCCGCAGCGTTTCGTTTTACGTCAGCACTCTGACGTGAGCTGTCACGCCAAAGGCTCAACAACTCATTGAGATCTGCTACCGAAAAGCCAAGATCACGCCCCCTGCGGATAAACCGCAGCACGTGCACATCAGACAGAGAATAGCTCCGATAACCCGACTTCCTGCGGCTCGCGGGAGGGAGCAGTCCGATCCGTTCATAGTATCGGATCATCTTCGTCGAAACGCCGGAGTCTTTCGCCACTCGCCCGATATTCATGTTGATGCCTCCTTTGCATTTACTCAAATTCTGTGTGATGCGGGGATTCGGCCACTGCCGGCGGTGAGTGAAATCAGCGCACGCCGGCCCACTTGGTTGCCAAACTCGTCGTCGCCTCGGTAACACCGGGAACAGCTTTGAGTGCGAGTTCGACTAGGCCCACGCACGATGTACGAACCAGGCCTTCGATCGACAGGCTGTTCGCAGTCGTCAAAACGTCCTTTGGCAGTGTCAGTGCGTTCAATTTGCACCTCCTTGTCGTTTGGTTCCAATAGGTTAAGAAAAAGCATATTGCTTACCATTACCGGAAGGTCAAGAGCAAAAACTCATACGGCGAATCGGATTTTGAGCCCTTGAGCTCTTGCAAGGTTGATGGGGAGGTTGTGGCGCGCGCCACCACGGTAGGGAGGGGAGGGCAAGGATAGTCGCTCGCATGCCAGGGATCTTTTCGTTCTCTCTTCGTTACTTATTGTTGTGAAGACTGTTAACGGCATCATTGCCCTCAAGGCGAAGGTGGTTTTTTACGCTCATTTGCGAGGGATACCGGCACCCAGTACAATCGCTAGTGCAATGAAGAAATTTCTCCTTATTTTTATGCTGCTTATGCTGCCGCTCCAGGCCTCGTGGGGCGTCGTGAGCGAATATTGCCAGCCGGATAGGGAAATTTGCGTCGAGGCTTGTTATAGCGACGATCAAGAGCAGCGTGTATATTCGAGCGACGAGACTCAGCAAACCAGTTCGAACTCGGTGCTTCTGGATCAGTACGAGCATACATGTCACGCGCCAGCGGTTTCGATTATTTCATCTTCAAATCAAACTACTTCCTCGATATCCTCTAGCTCGATCCTTCGGTTTCAAGAAACGCCTTTGAGCTTACCAACCTTCTCTGAACGGCCCGAGCGGCCCCAGTGGCTTTTTCTTGCCTAAGCTGGCGAGCCGCTGATCCGACTTCCCCCCTGATTTACACCTGCGTCTTCAGCGTCGTCGCGTTCAATTAACTTTGGGCGCGAACCCAGCAATTCACTACGGTAGCGCTTAGCCTCGTATGTAACGGACGATACATTGCATATCGACGCTGGGCCCAAATACCGATGTCACCTGGTTACTAACATATTTGTGGACAAGGGTCGACGGTGCTTGAAGTCATCAATTTGGACTGCGTGCGTGGTGAGCGCCGCCTATTTCATCATCTGAACTTTCAGCTTAAGGCTGGCGAATGCCTGTTGGTGCACGGCCAAAACGGCAGCGGCAAAACCAGTCTTTTACGCATGTTGGTAGGATTAACGCCTGCGGCTGGCGGCGCCATTCATTGGCAAGGCAATCCGATCAAGACGCTAGGCGATGACTACCGACGCGCGCTGCTGTATTGCGGTCACCCCATAGGTTTGAAGGACGATCTAAGCGCCATAGAAAACCTCACTTTCAGTATGGCACTGGCTGATGAAGCCGTCACCCTGGAAGCTGCCTATCAGGCCTTGGGCCATGCTGGATTGCGGGGGAGGGAGCATCTGCCTGTGCGCACCCTGTCACAAGGACAAAAACGTCGTGCCAATCTGACCAAGATACTGCTACAGAAACGTACCTTGTGGGTGCTCGATGAACCTCTGACAGCATTGGATGCACAAGCAAGCCTGTGGCTAATCAGTGAAATCGACTGCCATCTCAGCAGTGGCGGGATGGTTGTTTTGACTAGCCATCAGAACATTGCACTAAGCGGTAAAACACAACTTCTACGAGTAGGCCCATGAGCGACGCATTTGGCCTGAGTGTGCTGTGCGGCATGATTCAACGCGATTTAAGGCTAGCCATGCGACGCAAGTCCGATGTGCTGACGCCGCTTTTTTTCTTTGTCATCGTGGTGAGCCTGTTCCCCTTGGGCATAGGAGCAGAGCGCGACACCTTGCGACAGATCGCTCCAGGCATTTTGTGGGTGGTGGCACTGCTGGCGTCTATGTTGTCGCTTGACCGGCTGTTTGAGCAGGATTACGCCGACGGCACCTTGGAGCAAATGGCCCTTTCTCCCGCTCCGCTAGGGATGCTGGTGCTGGGCAAGGTGGTCGCGTATTGGCTATTGACGGGTTTGCCCTTGACCTTGCTGGCTCCGCTGCTGGCCTTGCAATTCGATTTACCAACGCCTTCGTTACTGGTGCTGGCTGCGTCGCTGGCCATTGGTACCCCTGTACTTGGTTTTATTGGCGCGATCGGAGCGAGTTTGACCCTGGGCCTGCGAGGCGGCAGCGTCCTGGTCGCCTTGCTTGTACTTCCGCTTTATGTGCCGGTCCTGATCTTTGGCGCGGGTTCCGTAGACGCTGCCGCTGTCGGTCTGGGGGCTACGGCGCATCTGTCATTGCTGGGCGCCGTGCTGGTTTTAACTGCTTTTTTTGCACCATGGGCCACAACCGTGGCATTACGGATTGCGTTGGAATAATGAGTAAATGAATGATTAATTGGTTTAAGTATTCATCGCCCAAAATGTTTTATCCCCTGGCCGGCAAGCTGATTCCATGGTTTGCCGTCGCCGCCGCGATGCTGGCGATCATAGGGATGTACGTGGGTTTCTTCATGGCGCCCACCGACGCCCAGCAAGGTGAGGGCTATCGCATCATCTTCCTGCACGTGCCGGTCTCCTGGATGTCGATGTTCATTTATTTGGCCATGGCGTTCTGGGCTGCGATAGGGCTGGCATTTAACAATCGTTTAGCCGCCATGATGGCCTCGGCCTTGGCCCCCACCGGCGCCATGTTCACGTTTCTTTCACTCTGGACGGGCGCCTTGTGGGGCAAGCCCATGTGGGGGACCTGGTGGGTCTGGGATGCGCGCCTGACCTCCGAGCTGATTCTTCTCTTTTTGTACATCGGTTTTATGGCGCTTCAGTCAGCGGTTGATGAGCCACGGCGCGCGGATAAGGCCGGTGCTGTCCTTGCTCTCGTCGGCGTGGTGAATATCCCCATTATTTATTTCTCGGTGCAGTGGTGGAACACCCTGCATCAAGGTGCATCTGTTTCGCTGACGCAAGCGCCCTCGATGGCAATGGTCATGCTGGTCGGCATGCTGATTATGGCCTTGGCGTCATGGATGTATACGGTGGCGATCGTGCTGATGCGCGTGCGCTGCATCATTTTGGAACGCGAACACCATGCTGGATGGTTGGACGAATTGAAGGAGGTAAAGCAATGAATTGGACGAATCCTGCTGAATTTTTTGCCATGGGCGGTTATGGACAGTACGTATGGGGTTCATTCGGAGTCGCCATTGTCGTTCTGTGCGCCGAATGGCTCCTGTTGCGTCAGCGCCGACTAGCGGCTTTATCGCAAGTAAAGCGCCAGTTAATCCTGAGAAAGGAGGAATCTCGATGAAAAATCGCCATAAACGTATCGCCCTCATTGCTGGTGGCGTGGCGGCTTTCGGCATCGCCACAGCGTTAGTTCTCAATGCTTTTCAGAGCAACCTCGTATTTTTCTTCACGCCTACGCAGGTGAGTGCTGGTGAAGCCCCCCAGGAGCGGACGTTTCGCGTCGGCGGCATGGTGCAAACCGGCAGTGTGCAGCGCCAAAGTGATGGGCTAACGGTGAAGTTCGTTGTCACCGATACCGCCAAAATGATACCGGTCAGTTATACGGGAATATTGCCCGACCTGTTTAGTGAAGGCAAAGGGGTGGTGGCTCAAGGCAAGCTCGGGGCCGATGGGTTGTTCCGGGCGGAAGAGGTGCTTGCCAAACACGATGAGAACTATATGCCCCCTGAAGCGCAGCATGCGCTGGATGAGGCCGCCAAGAACATGATTACTGTGAGGCCATAACGCTCATGATTGCTGAACTCGGTCATTTTTCACTCATCCTGACACTATTCGTAGCGCTTGCGCAGGGCTGTTTAGCCCTCGCCGGCGCGGCGCGTGGCAATGCTGTCTGGATCGCCTTTGCTCGACCCGCCGCGCGCGCGCAGTTTCTTTTAATTATTTTTAGCTTCGCGACGCTTGGTTGGTCCTTCATTGTTAAGGATTTTTCGGTGACTTACGTCGCCCAGAACTCCAACTCGCAACTGCCCTTGCTTTACCGTATCGCCGCCGTTTGGGGTGGTCACGAAGGATCGCTCTTACTGTGGCTACTGATGCAAACAGGCTGGGCGTATGCAGTAAGTGTGTTCTCAAAGCAACTGCCTGATGTCATGGTGGCACGCGTATTGGGGGTGTTGGGCCTGGTCACTGCTGGATTCCTGCTCTTTGTGCTGCTCACCTCCAACCCGTTCGAGCGCCTGGTTCCTGCGCCCATAGAGGGGATGGATTTGAATCCTCTGCTGCAAGACATAGGGTTGATATTCCATCCACCCTTGTTGTACATGGGGTATGTCGGATTTTCAGTAGCCTTTGCATTTGCCATCGCCGCGTTGCTGGCCGGGCAGCTCGACTCGACCTGGGCCCGTTGGTCTAGGCCCTGGGCAACGGCAGCGTGGTTGTTCCTGACCTTGGGTATTGCCCTGGGAAGTTGGTGGGCCTATTACGAGTTGGGTTGGGGCGGTTGGTGGTTCTGGGATCCGGTAGAGAACTCTTCTTTTATTCCATGGCTGGTCGGTACAGCTTTGATTCATTCCCTAGCAGTCACCGAAAAACGCGCCAGCTTCAAGAACTGGACGGTACTGCTTGCTATCAGCACATTCTCACTGTCCTTACTTGGAGCCTTTCTGGTGCGCTCCGGCGTGCTGACATCGGTACACGCCTTTGCCACCGACCCGCGCCGTGGCGTGTTCATTTTGATGCTATTTGCCGTGGTGGTGGGCTCGTCCTTGGTTTTATTTGCGCTGCGTGCGCCCAAGGTGGGCATGGGCGGGCGGTTTGAACTGATATCGCGTGAATCTCTCTTGCTGGTGAACAACGTATTGTTGGCCGTAGCAGCAGGGGCTGTCATTCTCGGAACCTTGTATCCGCTTTTCATTGATGCACTCGGGTTAGGCAAGCTTTCCGTGGGGCCGCCATACTTTAATGCCGTTTTCATACCGCTAATGGTGCCCGCCCTGCTTCTCATGGCGGTAGGCCCGGTGGCTAACTGGAAGTCGGCCAAGATAAGCGCTCTGATAAAACACCTGCATGTCCCAGCTGCGGTGGCGCTTGTGATCGGTGTTGGCGCACCGTTCATGTTAGGGCGCTGGTCGGCGCTGGTGGCGTTAGGTCTGGCACTGGCCACGTGGATTGCCACTGCGGTGGTTAAGGGCATCGTTGACCGTATGCGGGCAACGCGCACTGGGCTGCGTGCCCAACCGCGTAGTTGGCTAGGCATGCATCTGGCTCATTTAGGTATTGCTGTGTTCGTAGCGGGAGTGACGCTCGTCATGGGCTATGAGACCGAACAAGATGTGCGTATGACGCCTGGTAGCACGGTAAGTACAGGAGGCTATGAGTTGAAGTTTCTAGGCGTCAATAAGGCCCAGGGGCCTAATTATGTCGCAGAAGTCGGTGACATCGAGCTGTCACGCGATGGTCGGACTTTGCGTCTGCTTCATCCCGAAAAACGCAGCTACATCTCCTCGGAAATGCCCATGACCGAAGCGGCCATTGATGCCAATGGGCTGCGTCACTTGTATATCGCGCTGGGTGAGCCACTCGCCGACGGTGCCTGGAGCGTGCGTGTTTACTACAAACCATTCGTTGATTGGATCTGGATTGGTTGTATTTTAATGGCGCTGGGTGGGCTGTTAGCTATCAGTGATCGTCGTTATCGACTTAAGCGTCGAGAACGAAAGGCCGCCTTGGTGGCAGGAGGAGCCACAGCATGAGTCGCTTTATATGGCCGTTGGTCGGTTTTGTCGTACTGGTTGGCTTCCTGGGTTTCGGTTTGACCCTTAAGCCCAGCGAGGTCCCTTCACCTTTAATTAACAAGTCTGCACCTAATTTCACGTTGCCCCAGCTGGCGTCCCCAGAGGAGACGTTTTCACCGGAAGCGATGAAAGGCAAAGTGTGGTTGCTCAATGTGTGGGCCTCCTGGTGCTACGCCTGCCTTGAAGAGCACCCCGTGATTACGGCTTTAGCTAAAACACACGGAGTGCCTATAGTCGGCCTGAACTACAAGGATATACGTGGAGAAGCTATTGCCTGGCTGGAACGTCATGGCAACGGATATGTGTTATCCGTGTCCGACACGCAAGGGCGCGTGGGTATCGACTATGGCGTTTACGGCGTGCCCGAGACCTTTGTTATCGATAAGGATGGGCTCATTCGTTACAAGCACATCGGTGCAGTAACCGATAGTGCGGTACGCGACACGATACTACCGCTGATACGGGAGCTTGAGCAATGAAACGTTGGTGGCTGACATTATTGTGTGCGGTCATCGCCTTGCCATCGTGGGCGGATAACAGCGCGACGGAAAGGCGCATGTTGGATATTGCTGGCGAGCTGCGCTGTCTGGTGTGCCAGAACGAATCAATCGCGGCTTCGCGCGCCGACCTAGCCGTGGATTTGCGTCAGCAGATACGCGAGCAGATTCAGGCAGGCCGAAGCGATACTGAGATCAGAGCCTATATGGTGGATCGCTATGGCGACTTCGTGCTGTATCGCACGCCATTAAAGCCCACCACGCTATTGCTATGGTTTGGCCCCATGTTGTTGTTGGGTTTTGGCTTCCTTGTTCTGGCGCTCACATTGCGTCGCCGCAAAAGCGACGTGGCTGACACAGTGTTAAGTGACGACGAGCGCAAAAGAGCGCAGGCGCTGCTAGCCCAAACCACAGAAACAGGAACATCACCATGAATCTAATTTTTACCTTGATTGCAGCATTACTACTTGCCGGTGTCACCTTATGGCTGGCGTCAGTGCTGTGGCGTGGACCCAGGTTGGACAGTAGCGTCGAGCATCACGTCGTCAATGCGGCAGTACTGCGCGACCAATTGATTGAGCTGGAACAGGATAGAGACAACGGTATATTGTCTTTAGAGGATCATGCTGTAGCCCAGCAAGAGCTGCAACGACGCGTCCTCGAAGAGGCAACGCCAGCCCATGATACCAAGCTACGACGTCGGAGCAGCAAGCAAGCAGCCATAGCACTGGCTATTGTCCTGCCTGTGGCGGCAACCCTTAGCTATCTGTCCTTGGGCAATCCAGCAGCGATTACGCCGCCATCTGCGCAAAGCGCTTCTGCCGTGACACAAGCCGATGTACAGGCCATGGTGGACTCGCTGGCAGCACGCTTGGCAAGCAATCCCGACGACGCGCATGGCTGGCTCATGCTGGCACGTTCTTATCGCTATTTTGAGCGGTATGCCGACGCAGCGGAGGCCTTTAGTAATGCGGCTAGCGTCATCCAGACAGATCCTTTGGCCTTGTCTGAATATGCTGAAACACTCGCCAGAATCAGCCCTGCAGGATTCAAAGGGGAACCAACGCAATTGTTGGAGCGCGCACTAGCACTCAATCCTAACGAGCCATTTGCCCTGACTTTGGCTGGAGCTGCGGCGCTTGGGCGCCAAGACTATCCGGCAGCTATCGATTACTGGCGACAATTGCTCGGGCAGCTTCCGCCTGATTCTGACGCCGCGCGGGCTGTTGCAAACACCATAGAGCGGACCCGCCAAGAGCAGACCGAAACAGTGACTGCCGAGAACTGATGGATGCTAAATATTAGTCATGAAGAACTCTTTTAAGATAATTGCATGGGCGGCGATGGTGTTAATTTGCGTGATCGCCATCGCGATGGTTTTATTTTTTTATCAACGTAATAATGCCTCGAAAAGCCTCCTTAGTGGTGTCCTTAATGTTTCGGTGGACATAGGTGGACAGCGCTTCATGCGCTGGCATACTCCACGCAAACTGCCTTTGATCGCCTTTCAGGATACGACGGGTAAGACCGTGACCTTGGCCGATTTTCAAGGTCGTGTCATATTGCTCAATGTATGGGCGACCTGGTGTCCTCCGTGCCGGGAGGAGATGCCATCGCTGGATCGGCTAAATGCCAAGCGTGGTGGCCCCGATTTTGAAGTCGTTGCGCTGTCGATCGATCGAGATCCCGATTTGATCAAGCCGTTCTATCAGGATTTTGGCATTCGCACGTTAAAGCATTACGTTGACCCGACAACAAGGGTTTCAGACACGCTGCGTGCGCCGGGTGTGCCAACAACGCTATTGATAGATCAAGAAGGTCGCGAAATCGGCCGGGCGATGGGGCCTGCGGCCTGGGATAGCCCGCAAGTTGAAGCCTTGATTGATGGTGCACTGCTGCACACTCCTACTCTGGATGAGAGGTGACAAGCAATGACATTGGAATCGATTATTTCACAGAGGCTACGCTATGCTTGAATTAACTGTCATTGGGCTATTAACAGCGTTCTTCGCCGGTATTGCTTCCTTTCTCTCGCCCTGTGTCTTGCCACTTGTGCCAGGCTATCTTTCCTACATTGCGGGCGGATCCGCTCAGTTAAGCACCTCTGATTTCGAGGGGCGCTCCGCTCGATGGAGAGCACTAGGTCTTAGTGCATGCTTCGTTGCAGGTTTTTCCATGGTATTCCTGATTTTAGGAGCCAGCATCACCGCAATCGGGCGTTTGTTCTTATCGTATCGCTATGAACTGAATATTGCAGCGGGCGGCGTTATTGTCATCGCCGGCCTGATGATTATGGGCGTGATACGTGCTCCCATGTGGATGCAGCGTTACTACCGCTTCGAGCCCAGTGCAGGCGGCGGAAAACCCTGGTCGGCTACCGTGCTTGGTATGGCGTTCGGTTTCGGTTGGACGCCGTGTATCGGTCCGGTGCTCGGCGGTATCCTCATACTTGGTGCCACTTCTGAGAGTCTTGGACAGGGCGTACTGCTTTTGGGTATTTACGCACTGGGGTTAGGTGTGCCGTTCCTTCTTTCCGCGTACTTCATGACCCCCTTTATGCGTCGACTGGGTTCGTTGCGCCGTGCGGGTCGCTACCTTCAGATAATCACCGGCGCGATTCTGGTGCTGATGGGCATTGCGGTAGCCAGTGGACAGTTGGTGCGGTTTGCAATTTGGCTACTGAAGACCTTTCCGGCGCTTGGGGCGATTGGGTAGTACAGCTTTTATAAAGGAAAATTTCAGATGAAAAAGGTGATTTTGGCAGCAATATTTATGACAACGACAACCTTAGCGCAAGCGGCAAGCAAATCAATCACCATTTATCAAGACCCCAATTGCCGCTTCAGTACAGGCTAGGAGTGACGAGCAATTGAGATCAGAACGAATTGCTGCACTTGTCACTAACTTGAATGTTTTACAGAGCTGGCTGGCTATAAACACACAGGCTCCTCAAGGACTAGCTATAGCAGTATGTCAGCCGTTAACCTATACTAGTTAAATGACCTGGATCAAAGCTTTTGTGTGCATTTTGATCGCGTGGATATCACTATTCGGATCCATCGCACAGGCGACTGTATGCCCTGATATGCCGATGATGACTATGTCTACAGAGGCTCAGGTAGTGGCCGGTCGAGATGTTCATGAAAACCTGCACAATGGGCAAATGCCTATTGCCACGGCCCTGCCGGGGTTTCACAGCGGGGCTTGCATGTCATTGTCATGCATGGTGGCTGTACTACCTGACAGACTTCAATTGGCAGCTATAGCTGTTTTGATGGCTTATGCTGTGCCCAGCAATTTTCTTCCCGATCAGTTTCTTCCAGATGTTATGCCTCCGCCTCCGCGTACGCACAGAATATTTATTTAACGAGTTTTTCCGAATTGGCGCCTGCGTAATCCGCAGGGCCGCGCGTGGAGTTAATTGAATCTAGGAGATATACATGAATACGACGAGATTGCTTATTACATCTTTTACCGTTCTTTTGTTGGGTATGGGGAACGTAGCCTTTGCAGCGACACCTAGCGGTGATAGCACCGTGACCATGCCCAATGCGTCAGGGATGACGCAGGACGGCAATACACCCAGAATGGGCCATATGATGCGTGGTGGCATGGGCGAGGGCGGCATGATGGGTGGTGGCATGATGGGAATGATGGGCGGTTGTCCGATGATGGGCTCAGAAGGAGGGCCCAACGGAAAAGTCATGATGCAGATGCATGGCGAGATGATGCGCTCCATGGGCGAGATTATGATGAAATATGCCGATAAACTTGAAGCACCGTCCTCGTCTACGTCTAAATAGTTAGGCTCGTATAGGCGAAAGAGGCGTCATCCCTTTGCAGCATGGGATGGCGCACAACTTACAGCATCTACTCGACCGGCTCAGTGGAAATATCGGGATATTTTCGAGAAAAATTACTGCTGAGCCTCTGAGCTAGATACTCCCGACCAAAGCTCCATAAATTGGTTGCAAGTGCTCAATTGTTCGACTATAGTAGAAATATGGAAACAAATTCAGTTCTTGAAGCGCTTGCCGCCCTAGCTCACTCGATTCGCTTATCGGTCTATCGCCTCTTGGTGCAAGCCGGGCCAGAGGGCCTGCCCGCAGGGCGTATCGCCGAGTTGATGGAGATACCCGCCTCATCATTGTCCTTTCATTTGAAAGAGCTACACCGGGCAGGATTGCTCGCCAGTCGTCAGGATGGGCGGTCGATTATTTATTCAGCACGCTACGAGACGATGAACGATTTGCTTGGTTACCTCACGGAAAACTGCTGTGGCGGCAATCCGTGCTCTCCCATCACCAGCTGTGACACCTCATTGGAGTCCAAATCATGAAGCGCTTTCATGTCCATGTCGCGGTAGCCGACCTGTCGGCCAGCATCCGCTACTACTCAGCACTCTTTGCAGCCGAACCCACAACGGTCAAATCAGACTATGCGAAATGGGCGCTCGACGACCCACGGGTGAATTTTGCGATCTCCGCCCGAGGCACTTCGCCAGACAAGCTCGGTGTCGATCACCTGGGAATTCAGGTGGAAACCAATGAAGAGCTAGCAGAGATGCAAGACCGTCTGGTAAGTGCGAGCCTGCCTTTGCAGGAGCAAAGCAATATGACCTGCTGCTATGCAAAGTCCGACAAGTACTGGTCTGTTGATCCTCAAGGCGTGGCCTGGGAGTCATTCCAGACGCTGGAGAGCGCACCGACCTATGGCCAGTCTCGCCAGGCAACAGACAGCGGTGGCGTGTGCTGCACACCTGTCTCGAACTCCTTTGACATGGCGCCCAAGGCAGAAAATGCGTGCTGTAAGCCTGGCTCAGCTTGCTGCTAGGGCTCAATGACCCAACCTTTCAAATCACTATCCGATCATGTCTGACAGAACTTTCAATGTGCTGGGCAAAGATTGCCTTCGGGCCTATAGCGCTAGCAGTCAACGAATCGCGGAGCCCAAGGAATGAGCTCAGTCGCGCAAGTAGCCGCTCTCCCGCAGGGCGGCGGTATCAGCTTCTTTGAGCGCTACCTAACTGTTTGGGTGCTGCTTTGTATCATCGCGGGCATCTTGCTCGGTCAAGGCATGCCAGGGGTATTTCAAGGCATCGCGGCTGTGGAGGTGGCACAAGTTAATCTGCCAGTGGGCCTGCTGATCTGGGTCATGATCATCCCCATGCTGATCAAGATCGATTTCGCCGCCATGGGGCAGGTAACCAGCCACTGGCGCGGCATCGGCGTGACGCTATTCGTAAACTGGCTGGTGAAACCCTTTTCGATGGCGCTCTTGGCCTGGATCTTCATACGCCACCTGTTTGCAGGCTGGTTACCCGCTGACCAGTTGGATAGCTACGTGGCAGGGCTAATTCTGCTAGCAGCCGCGCCATGCACCGCGATGGTTTTTGTCTGGTCGCAGCTATGCAAAGGTGACCCTTACTTCACACTATCCCAGGTGGCACTGAACGATGCCATCATGATCGTGGCGTTCGCACCAGTCGTCGCGCTATTGCTCGGGCTCTCCTCGATCTCGGTGCCGTGGGATACGCTGATTACATCAGTCGTGCTGTACATCATCATCCCGGTATTCATCGCGCAGGTGATCCGTAAGCTGCTGCTCTCCAGGGGAGAAGCGACGTATCAGCGTGTGGTCAGCGCATTGGGCCCGTATTCCATCGCTGCACTGTTGGCTACGCTGGTTCTGCTGTTTGGCTTCCAGGGCAATGCGATCGTTGAAAAGCCGCTGATTATTCTATTGCTAGCTATTCCGATCCTGATTCAGGTCGTGCTGAACTCGGGTCTGGCGTACTACCTGAATCGCCGATTGGGCGTAGCCCATTGTGTAGCGGGCCCATCGGCTCTGATCGGTGCCAGTAATTTCTTTGAACTGGCTGTGGCTACGGCTATCAGTCTGTTCGGTTTCCAATCAGGTGCGGCACTCGCCACCGTGGTCGGTGTGCTCATCGAGGTGCCTATCATGCTGGTCGTGGTTCGCATCGTTAATCGCTCACGCCCTTGGTACGAAGCTAAGGCAAGCTAAGGACTGACAATGTCTACAACCATCTATCACAACCCTGCGTGCGGCACCTCTCGCAATACGCTGGCCATGATTCGCAATGCGGGCATAGAACCGCAAGTAATCGAGTATCTGAGCGCACCGCCGACACGCGCTGAACTGCAAGACATGATTTGCCAGGCGGGTCTATCGGCGCGCCAGGCGATCCGAGAAAAAGGCACGCCCTATGCGGAGCTCCGTCTGGATAACCTCGATCTGACCGATGATCAATTATTAGACGCTATGTTGGCGCATCCGATCCTGATTAATCGCCCATTCGTTATCACAGAGCTTGGGGTGCGCTTATGCCGGCCGTCAGAGCTCGTGCTTGAGATTCTGCCTTCTCCCCAGCGAGGTGCCTTTTCCAAGGAGGACGGGGAAGTGGTGATCGACTCGACAGGCCGGAGGGTAAGCGCATGATCGAATCTCGCGGATGTGTCCTGTGAAATGCTGTGTGGAGTCTCCCGCGAATACGGCGTTCACGCTCATACCTTGGTGCACCTCAAGAGCCATTGACTCCGGTATTTCGACCACGAGCCAAAGTTTGCTCAGGCCAGCGACCTTGGCCAGCATTTGTCCCGGTGACACCATCGCACCGTTACGCACGTTGAGCTCGGCGATAACGCCTGCCTGCGGCGTGCGCAAGGTCATGTGGCTTTGCGCTTTGCCGGTTCGATCAAGCGTATTGAGAATGTCCTCCGGGATCGACATTGCCCGCATACGCGCACGCGAGGCTGAGAGCATGCCTCGGTCGGCATGGCTTTGCTTTAAGGCAAGATATTCTTCCTGTGGTGCAAGCCAGTCCGGGACGAATAAGGACGCAATCGGGGCACCTTTGGCGACTCGCTGCATCGGTGCATTCGCGTACAGCTGATCGATATAGCCCGTCACACGGGACTGGATCACGACTGCCCGGGACTCATCGAACTGTGTTGTGCCCACCGCATCGAAACCGTTCTTGGTTTGGCGCCGCTCGGCGGTCGCATAACGAATGCCGAGATTCTGCTGGAGCGTTGGATCGACCTTGATGCCGGTGCCGCCGCCTTCATCCGCATAGACGGGTTGCAGCGCCATATCCATGAAGGGCGATTTTCCCGGTTTATCGAAATGTTGGCTCGGGACCATCGGATCGTGCCAGTACAGGACTTTTCGATCTGATTTGCTATCTGCTTGATCACTTGCGGTAGAGGCCATAGCAGAATCGAGGGGGGTGCTGAGGGTATGGCGAGACCCAAAAATATAGCCGGCACCAAGCAGTGCAGCGATGACAACGAGCGCAAATAAGGGGCGCGCCAAGTGAGTTTGTCGCATGTTTATTCCTTTTGGCCGAGTGGATTGTTGCTAGGGACGATCTGGTATTCAAGCTGGGCCCAGACCTGGGCCACATCGCGTTCTAGATCCACAATCTGGAGTTGGGCCTCCAATTGCGCGCGTTTGGCGTTGAATACGCTGGCTAGTGATCCTGAGCCCGCTTTGTAGGCGGCTGTCGCGAGTCGGACTTGCTGGGCGACTGCGGGCAACAGCGTGCTGTTCAGACCGGCGATTCGTTCGCGCCCATTGGCAAGCGAGGTAGACAGGTTTTGGATATTGGCGTGAACCTGACGCTGGGTTTCTCGCAGCATCAAACGCGCCTTGTTGCCAAGAGCCGCTTTTTCAGCGACCTCTTGATCCTGTCGGTTCGCCCGAGAAATGGGCAGCGGGATACTTACACCAACGGACACCATGTTCGAGTACTGGCTTCCCCGTTGCTGGTAGGTCACCCCCCAGGTCCAGTTCGGCGTTCGATTGCTGCTGGCTACCGATGTGTCGGCGTCCGCTACGTAAATATCACGCTCAGCCGCAAGGAGCTCGGGTTGAACCTGGTTCAGTTCCTCCTGCGTAAGCGTGGCCACGTGGGATTCCAATGGCGGTATGTCGCCTGCGATCGCAGTCACCGGGGCGGCTACCCATCGACTGAGCGTAATCAGCGCTGAACGTGACGCCTGCTGTGCCTTCAGCAGCTGGTCTTTGACCTGGGAGCGCATGATTTGTGCTTGCGTCACATCGTCTGCGCTCGCGCTGAGTCCGCGATAGGAGGCGCGGGTCGCTGCAAGCTCATGGGTCATGTGCTCGATCAAGGCATTGGAGAGCGCAAGGGCTCGCTGTGCATACGCCGCGTCAAGCCACGCGATTGCTGTCTGTTGGCGCGTGTTGGCGAGCTGTACCAGAGTGGCCGCCTGATCCTTGTCGACAATGCGATTTGCTAGATTTGAGCGGCGTTCACGTTTGCCAGAAGAGACCCATTCCTGCTCGATGCCGACGTAGCGCGCGGTCATGAGATCTTGTGTGAGCGAGTAGCGATCTGGACCGTTGATAGGTAGGTTATCAATCCCGGCCTTGAGCATAGGATCGGGCAATTGATCGGCTTTGACGGCGGCGTGGGTGCTGGCAAGTACAGAGGACTGGCTAGCCTGTATGGCTGCCGAGCGATTGGTGGCCTGGTAGAGGGCGGTGTCGAGCGTCAGGCCGCCGTTTTGGCCGTAGGCGGTTGTGCTGGCGAGCGCCAGTAGTGCGCACAGAACACGAGTGCGCGTAGAGGTTCGAGCATAATTAACTCCGAATAGGCGAACGAAAACAAGGCACGGTGGTCACCGTGGCCTTGGCAACGAAAATCGGAGTTAGATCAAATGCGCAGTCGAAGCGTCAGGAGAAAGAGTGGGTCATCGCCACCGCCTGAAGCTGACGTAGAGTCAAAGGCGGCTGGCTGCCAAACTTGTAGCGCAAGGGGAAGTGGGAGGGGATAGGCAAAGAAAAGAACAGGCTCGGACGCCAAGGGTTGTGCGACGGCATTCGTGGCTTGTTTTTCGTCTGAGAAGTGCTGTGCACACAGCGAAGGCTGTGCTTCGTCGATCATCTTTGAGTGATCGGCTGGCTGAGTGCAGTCGGTGCCATTCATCTGAGATGCTGAGGTCTCAGCCTGTAGCTGAGGCAGAGGGCAAGCGTAGCCTGCGAGCACCACACGCGAGAACAGTAGCGTTGTGATGAGCAACACTAAAATTAACGATCGGTGGGTACGGAGACTAGATGAAGGCATGGTGAGCGGAGATCTGCAAGTGGTTGAATTATGAACCTGCGGCGTTAATGAGGTCAATGTCAGCCACAGCAACCACGCTGTTTGCCATGCTCCTGAACCGGTGGGCATGGCACCGAACCGTAGGAGCAATAAACACAGCAGTCGCCAGGCTTAGGCTTCAGTACGGTATGGCATTGTTCACACTCGTAGAACCACTGGCAGGCGTCGGTCGGCATGCATTCTTTTTTGGCGTACCCACATTCCGGGCAGGTCAACATCGACTCCAGGATAACGACACTCATTTTGCATGCTCCATCAATATCGAAGGATAGCCTGCGTTCGTCGTAGCTTGCACAAGGGCATCCACGGAGGTCTTAGTACTCTCGTACGTCACGGTAGCCAGCCGTTTTTCAAAGCTTATTTCTGCCTGACTGACACCCGGCACCTTAGTGAGTGCTTTCTTCACCGTAATAGGGCATACCGGACAATCCATCGTCGGTATAGATAAAGTAACAGTCGTGGGAACGGCCCAAGCTGGAGCGGTCAGTATGCTCAATGCGGCGGCTACAAGCATTTTTTTCATGACTTCTTCCTTCTAGTAGAACCATGGGGCGACGTAGGGGAACGCAAGTGCGCTCAGCGTTAGCCCGGATACGGTGCCGAATAACAATTTATAGATACGCTTGACTTGCGGTGTGGCACAAACATTCCCAGATGAGCAGACCAGGACAGGTCGCCAGATGCGTCGCCAAGCAAAGAACAACGCTACTAAAGCCACGCTCACGAAGACAGGCCGATATGGTTCGAGCACTGCCAGATTGCCAATCCATGCCCCTGAAAAGCCCAGTGTGATCAGTACCAGTGGTCCCAGGCAGCAGGTCGACGCCAGGACGGCAGCGATACCGCCCGCAAGCAATGCGGGATGCTTGGCCTGTGTTGTCGTCGTCGTATTTTTGCTCGTGGAATCTATTTGCATGGTGTAAGCTTACTTCTGTACTTAAGTACAGAGTCAATCAATGAAAAAAACCTCAAAAACGCTGACGGTGGGTCTGCTGGCGCAGGCGGCCGGAATTAACGTCGAGGCTATTCGCTTCTACCAGCGCAAGGGTCTGATGCCTCTACCAGAGCGCGCCTATGGCCGTATTCGCCACTATACCGACGCTGACCTTGATCGGGTGCGTTTTATCAAAGCATCGCAGCGGCTGGGTTTTAGCCTGGCCGAAGTAGGCGAACTGCTGAAGCTTGACGATGGCATGCATTGCGAGGAAGCGCGTGAGATCGCCGAGCATAAACTTCTAGACGTACGCGAAAAACTCGCTGATCTGCAGCGCATTGAAAGGGCACTGGATCAACTCGTGGCCCAATGCGGTTCAGCGCACAATGCAGTCAAATGTCCGCTGATTTCAGCATTGCACGAGTCAAGCGAATATCTCACCAAATCTCTATAGAGTTCGCATGTCTACACCTCACTGGAAGCAGAATCTACGTCAACCGGGCGTGATATCCGCTTTACTGGCGGCGCTGCTTTTCGGAGCAGGGACACCTCTGGCTAAATTATTGCTTGAGAGTGTTAGCCCCTGGCTGCTGGCTGGCCTGCTGTATTTAGGCTCGGGCATTGGGCTTACGCTTTATCGCCGCTTGACGCGCGCGCCAGCAGTGCGGCTACCGCGCTACGAAGTGCCTTGGTTGCTCGGAGCCATTGGCGCTGGAGGCGTGGTCGGTCCCGTTTTGCTCATGGTTGGTTTAACAGGGATGCCCGCATCGGGCGCCTCCTTGCTGCTCAATGCTGAAGGCGTGTTTACGGCACTTTTGGCGTGGTTTGTCTTTAAAGAGAATTTTGATCGCCGCATTGCACTCGGCATGGTGGCTATCGTCGCAGGGGCGCTGGTGTTGAGTTGGCCGGGCGAAGCGCACTTTGCCGGAGTTTGGCCTGCATTGGCGGTGCTCGGGGCCTGCCTGGCGTGGGGGATCGATAACAATCTGACGCGTAAGGTCGCGCTTACTGATGCCACGTGGATTGCTTCGATGAAAGGGCTGGTCGCCGGCATTGTGAATTTGATTTTGGCGTTTATTTTAGGTGCTTCGCTGCCCACATGGCCAAGCTTGACTGGTGCCATGGTGGTGGGCTTTTTGGCGTATGGCGTAAGCCTCGCGTTGTTCGTGGTCAGCCTGCGCCATCTGGGCACAGCGCGTACCGGAGCGTATTTTTCAGTCGCACCGTTCTTTGGTGCTGTATTGGCAATTGCTCTGGGCGAATCGGTCACCGTGCCCTTGCTGGTCGCAGGGGCCTTGATGGCCGTCGGGATTTGGCTGCACTTGACTGAGCGCCATAGCCATAGCCATACCCATGAGGCGTTGGAGCATGAGCACCGACATACCCATGACGAGCATCACCAGCATTCGCACGATGTGCCTGTCGCGCCGGGTACAGCGCATAGCCATTGGCATCGCCATGAGCCGTTAACTCATGCCCACGAGCATTTTCCAGACGCTCACCATCGACACAAGCATTGATACCTATTCGTTATATTTGCGGTGAGTTTATAGGGCAATACTGAGTAACCAGCCGCCTAGTCCACACCCCAACACAGTAAGCCAGGGCGGAAGGCGCCAGAACATCAAGGCAACAAGAGCCATTAACGCCAGTCCAAAGTCGGTGGGCCGATGGATCGCACTGGTCCAGACCGGATCATAAAGGGCAGCCAACAACAGCCCAACTACTGCGGCATTCACGCCAATCAGCGCAGCTCGCATGCGTAAGTTGGTGCGTAACTGCTCCCAAAACGGCAGCGCGCCCAACACAATCAGAAACGAGGGCACAAAGATGGCGACCAGGCAAAGCAGGCCGCCCAGCCAGCCATTTGGCGATGCC
Source organism: Castellaniella sp. (assembly GCF_034675845.1). Lineage (NCBI taxonomy): Bacteria > Pseudomonadati > Pseudomonadota > Betaproteobacteria > Burkholderiales > Alcaligenaceae > Castellaniella > Castellaniella sp. The sequence continues at coordinate 1,239 of NZ_JAUCCU010000001.1, read as the reverse complement.
GTCATTGACGCACCCAAAAAGGCGGCAAACGTGAAGAGAGGGCCTGGCACGGCCTGAGCGGCACCATAGCCAGCCAGAAACGTGTCATTGGCCACCCAGCCGTTAGGCACAACCTCGGCTTGCAATAAAGGCAAGATGACATGCCCACCGCCAAAAACCAAGGATCCGGCCCGGTAAAACACATCGAACATGGATAAGGCTTGGCTTGGCCAGGTCTGAACCAGCACAGGCAGCCCAATCAACAGAGCAATGCATAGCGTCAGGAAAATGGCACCGGTACGACGGCTCACCGTGATATCGAGCGGCTCATGCACCAATTCTCCAGTTGCTTTAAATAAAAACAAACCGGCGAATCCTGCTGCGATAATCACGCTTACTTGGCTCCAAATGCCTGGCCATGCCAGTACCACGCAAGCCACGATTGCCATAATGGTCACTCGTAGGGTGCCCGTGCAAAGGTTACGCGCCATCCCCCATACCGCTTGGGCAACGACGGCGACTGCCGCAATCTTTAAGCCCTGCAGTATTCCGCTCGGAACAGCTTCGCCCCACGTTGAAATACCGAGCGCGAAGAGTATGAGCATGGCCGCCGACGGAAGGGTGAAGCCCATCCATGCTGCGAGCGCACCGCCATATCCTGCACGAGATAGCCCAAGCGCCAAACCAACTTGGCTACTGGCAGGGCCAGGCAAAAACTGGCAAAGCGCGACAAGATCGGTATAACTGTTGTCGCTGAGCCAGTGCCGGCGGTTAACGAACTCCTCTCGAAAGTAGCCAAGATGGGCAACGGGTCCGCCAAACGACGTAAGCCCGAGCCGAAGAAAAATGAGAAACACTTTCCAGGCGTTGACCGCTTTGACAGGAGGGTCGCAGGTCGTCAATGGCGTCATTTTTCCGCTTGCCCTACGTTTAATTCTGAAAATAATCACCACACAGTACTCGAAGTTCTATGTTGTGTGGTTGCTTTGGTTGGCCTGAAGGTTGTGGTAATTTTATCCGTGTTGTTTCCCGTGCCGCGAGTTGGTCAGTTTGTTGAGAGGCCGTGTGTCATTGGTGCCGCAGATATTGGTCGAAATAAGGATAAACTGAGGGGGTGAGCTGGAAGAAGCCTTGTGGGGGCATCAAGCGTATCGCGCAGAGTAGATGTGCGATGAGAGGATTTGCCATGCAGTCAAAGGAACATTGGGATACCGTTTACGCCTCCAAGTCGAGTGATCACGTGAGCTGGTTTCAACCACA